>JBNKOC010000012.1:0-734201 GCA_050294405.1 Fibrobacteria bacterium
ATTTTGCCCGAGCCGTATTTTTCTTCTAAAATCGGACCTAAGAGTAAGATAAAAGAAAAGTTACTTAATAAATGGTTCCAATTTTGATGACCGGCCACATGAGAAATAAGACGCCAATAATCCAAAGGGTTTTTAAAATCCATGCTGGGGTACACCACAAAATATTTGCCAGCAAAATTGCCCAAAGTCATATCGGAAGCGAACATTATAATGGTGCTAAGGAGCGTAAAGGAAAGTATTACGGGGGAATTGTACCTGAATTTCACTAAATCATCCTTTTTGGATACCAGCAATGGGTGTTTTGGAAATAGAAATTTAAGCCTAATCGGTAAAATAAATTTTGCGCTTCTCTTCTTATTTTCTTGCTATTTTTAACCACCTAAACCATTAATCAAGGGTTCACATGGCCGAAAAATTTGTCTATTACATGCACGGGTTAAGCAAAAAGTTTCCCAATTCTAAAGAAATTTTAAAGAATATTAACCTTTCTTTTTATTACGGGGCCAAAATTGGAATTATCGGGGTGAATGGCGCGGGTAAAAGTACGCTTATGAAAATTATGGCGGGCATGGATAAGGATTACCAGGGCGAGGCCTGGCTGGAACAGGGTAGAACCGTGGGTTATTTGCCTCAGGAACCCGAATTGGATCCCAATTTAACGGTGCAGCAAAATGTGGAACTGGCGGTGCAAAAAACCAGAAGGTTGTTGGAAGAGTTTAACGAGATCTCCTTAAAATTCGGCGAAGAAATGTCCGATGAGGAAATGAACAAGCTTTTGGAAAAACAGGCCAAGTTGCAGGATAAAATTGACGCCAGCGATGCCTGGGAATTGGACCGGCATATGGAAATTGCCATGGAAGCCCTGCGCTTGCCTCCGGCGGATTCAGCCGTGACCGAGCTTTCCGGGGGTGAAAAAAGGCGGGTGGCCCTGTGTCGTTTGCTTTTGGAACAACCCGATTTGTTGCTATTGGATGAGCCCACCAACCATTTGGATGCCGAGTCTGTGGCCTGGTTAGAGCGCCATTTGCGCGAATATACTGGCTCGGTTATTCTGGTGACACACGACAGGTATTTTTTGGACAATGTTGTGGGCTGGATTTTGGAATTGGATAGGGGGGCTGGCATACCCTGGGAGGGCAACTACTCCAGTTGGCTGGAACAAAAAACCTCTCGCATGGCTCAGGAAGAAAAATCCGAGAGCAAGCGGCAAAAGCGTTTGAAAACCGAGTTGGAGTGGATTCGCATGTCGCAAAAAGGCAGGCAGCAAAAAGGTAAGGCCAGGTTAAATGCCTACGAAGAGCTTATGAACCAATCGGGCAATGATATGATGCAGACCGCTAACATCATTATCCCCCACGGGCCGCGCCTGGGCGATTTGGTGTTGCGGGCCGATAAAATCAGCAAGGCCTATGGCGATAAATTGCTTTTTGAAAATTTGGATTTTGAACTTCCCCGCAGCGGTATTGTGGGAATAATAGGGCCCAATGGCGCAGGTAAAACCACCTTGTTTAAAATTATTACCGGGCAGGAAACTCCCGACTCGGGCAGCTTTAAACTGGGAGATACGGTTGAACTTAGTTATGTGGATCAAAACCGCGACAAGTTGGATGGCGAAAAAACGGTCTTTGAAGAAATTACCGGGGGCAACGATGTATTAAAGCTGGGCAATACCGAAGTACAAAGCCGGGGCTATGTGGCGCAGTTTAATTTTCATGGCGGCGATCAACAAAAAAAGGTGGCTACTTTATCGGGCGGTGAGCGAAACAGAGTGCATCTGGCTAAGCTTTTACAAACGGGCGGCAATGTATTGCTATTGGATGAGCCCACCAACGATTTGGATGTGGAAACTTTGCAGGCACTGGAACAGGCTTTGTTAAAGTTTGCAGGCTGCGCTGTTATTATTTCCCATGACAGGTGGTTTTTGGACCGGGTGGCCACCCATATTTTGGCCTTTGAAGGGGATAGCCAGGTTTATTCTCACAGTGGCAACTACGAAAGTTACGAGGCCAACCGCAAGGAAAGACTGGGTATTAAAGACGATACCCCACATCGTATTCAATACAAAAAATTGGTGCGGGGTTAATGGAAAAAATAAACCCCGACAAGCTTGTGTTGTTTGATGGTTATTGTAACTTGTGTAGTTTTTCCGTTGAATTTATTTTAAAACGAGAAAAAAATGAGGAACTGTTTTTTTGCTCTTTGCAATCCGAAGCTTCCCAAAAATTTTTAGCCCCTCATGTATATGAGCTGCGAAGCCGCGATTCGGTTTTGTTTTTGGAAAACGGCGTTTTGTATGCGGAAGACAAAGCGGCCCTTCGAATTTCGGGATATTTAAAATTTCCCTGGAGGCAGTTGGGTTTTGCAGCCAGAATTGTGCCCCACTTTTTAGCCCTCTCTATTTACCGACTTATTGCTAAAAACCGGTTTAAAATTTTCGGAAAAAAAACGGCTTGCTATGTGCCCGAAAAAAATGTTAGCCATCGCTTTTTAAATTAAGGCGCTGCCCTAATTCTCAACATCCGCCTCCATAGACTTTAAACTATGGGGCAAGCGGTGGTCGGGCCCGTAACTTAGTATTTGCTGGGCAATATGTTTGCAATCTTCAAGGGCTCCATAATGCACAATGGTGCGGCCGCTGGTGTCCACTTCCACGGCGCAGCGAAAGGCGTTTTCTTTGGAAAGTTTGCAAACATGTGTTAACATTTCCACAACATAGTCGTAGGTGTGTGTTTCGTCGTTGTACAAAACCGTTTTGAACACCGGGCTGGTTTTGGTTTTAATGTCTAATTCAGGATTGGCGTTTTCCATGGCTGCTTTTAAAAACTAAGATACTGCAAATTAAAGGTTTATTAGCTTTTTCCAAAAAAAGTTCCAGGCCTTGTTTTGATCTTCCTCTTTAAATTGGGGAATACCCTCTCCAAATAAAGATTCCAAATATTCCCTAATGGTATACATGGTTTGCCTTTCAAAAAAGGCCTGCCGCGATTGCACAAAGGCTAAATCCGAAAGGCTTTCCTCGGGAAGATAAAATAACAGGGGATTAAAATTTTTAGGTTGCCAGCCTTCTGTTAAAGTGGCCGACATGTAACGGTTAAAAAAATCGTCCACTAATGTTTTGTTGTCCGGGTCGTGGTCACCCATTAATTTTTCAAACTGATTAAAGGGACTTGCCTTTAATATTTGCACCAAAAGGGGCAACAGGTTTTTATCCACTTTTTGCAAAATCAACAGCAGCTCGCGGGTGGGCAGATAATATATATCGTCTAAAGATTTTATTTCGCTATCTGCGCTTAATTGATTTAGGTAATCCACCAATTGGGCTGCTGTTTTTTCGTCAATCATGTTTTAAATTCTAATTAAAAGACAACATGCTTTCCAAATGAGAAACCACATTTTGGGATAAAGCCTCGGGATTGTACCCCCCTTCTAATATACTCAGTAAATTACCCCCGGAATATTTTTTAGCAAGCTCAAGGCAATATTTGCTCAGTTGGGCAAAACCCTCGGGGCTAATGTTAAAAGTTCCCAAGGGATCTCCCTTGCCACTGTCAAAGCCGGCGGAAATTAAAACAAAATCCGGTTTAAATTTTTCGGCCTCGGGCAAAAGCTTTTCTTCAAAGGCCCTGAAAATCTGGCTGTCTCCAGAAAAGGCTCCCAATGGGGCGTTGATGTTGTAACCCTCTCCGGGCCCTTCTCCTTTCCTATCTGCAGAACCAGTTCCGGGGTAGGCGTCTAATTGGTGGGTGCTGAAAAAAAGCACAGAGGGATCGTTGTAAAAGGCCCATTCGGTGCCATTGCCGTGGTGGTAGTCCCAGTCCACAATTAAAATTTTCTTTTTATTCCATTCTTCCTGGAGGTATTTGGCCACAATGGCGATGTTGTTTAAAAAACAAAATCCTTCGCCATGATTGCGGTCATCGTAATGGGCACCGTTATTCATGCTGTGGTGGCCCGGTGGGCGCACGGCGCAAAAAGCTGTTTCCACTTTGTTTTCGCAAATGGCTTTGGCGGCTCCCAAGCAATAGTCCACAGCTTTAAGAGCTGTGTTTTTGTCAGAAGGCAGATTTTGAATGCTTTGTAAATGTTCTTGGCTGTGGATTTTTAATATATGTGTCTGTGAATCGGAAAGGGGGCTAAGATTCATCAATTCTTTTTTTATCTGACTGCCCGAAAGCTTTTTTTCCAAAGTGGAAAGTCTAAGTGGGGATTCGGGGTGCAGGGAGGATAAAAAATGCCTCTGGAACAAAGGGTGGGTGGAAATGCCGGTTCTCATGTAAAATTTGCTTAAAACAGTTAAAAAATGTCCTAGGTGGATGAATAGAGCACATAAATTTAAATCATTTTACGGGAATCCCGGCCACAAGCCTGCAAAATCCCAAATCAGGGAAAAAAAAGTTAAATTTGGCCCTCACAATATTATGGAAAATCTACTGGAAAAAATCGAAGAGGCTAAGGCCTTTGTAGCCCAAAAATGGGCCCACCAGCCCGAATTTGGAATTATTTTAGGAACCGGACTTGGTTCCCTGGTAAAATCCGTGGAAAACCCTGTTTCCATTCCTTATGAGGATATCCCCCATTTTGTGGAATCCACTGTGGAGTTTCACGCCGGGCAATTGGTGTTGGGGGAAATTAATGGCAAAAAAGTTATGGTGATGCAGGGCCGCTTTCATTTTTATGAAGGCTATAGCATGTCCGAAATCACTTTTCCTGTTCGCCTGATGAAAGCTCTGGGCGCTCATTCCTTAATAGTGAGCAATGCCTGCGGGGGCTTAAACCCTCAATACTCTCCCGGCGATATTATGTTAATGACAGACCACATTAATTTACTGGGTCAAAACCCTTTAATCGGCAAAAACTATCGGGAACTGGGGCCCCGTTTTCCCGATATGAGCGAACCTTACACCAAAGCTTATGTTCAAAAGGCTTTGGATATAGCTTTGCAGCAAAAAATATCCGTGCAAAAAGGGGTGTATGCCTGCATGTCCGGTCCTTCCCTGGAAACAGCGGCCGAATATAGAATGTTGCGCATTATTGGCTCCGATGTTATTGGAATGTCCACGGTGCCCGAGGTGATTACGGCGGTTCACTCCCGTATGAAGGTTTTGGGTTTAAGTGTTATTACAGATTCCTGCTTACCCGATGCCCTAAGGCCAGTAGATTTAGATGAAATTATTAAGGTAGCCGGAACGGCTGAGCCTAAATTGGTGAAATTAATAACCCAGTTTTTAAAAGAAATTTAAAGTACAACTGCATAGCCTATGTTTAGAGAGTTAGATAAAAATCAGAGCTTTGCCTCTATCGAAAAAAGTATCCTGGAGCAGTGGGAGAAGGAAAAATCATTTGAAAAATCTGTGTCTGCGGATAAAAGCAAAAAGGAATTTATCTTTTTTGACGGGCCTCCTTTTGCCACAGGGCTTCCCCATTACGGCCATTTGTTAGCGGGCACCATTAAAGACATTATACCTCGTTATTGGACCATGAAGGGCTACCGCACCGAAAGGCGCTTTGGTTGGGATTGCCACGGACTTCCCATTGAAAGCTTAATTCAAAATGAATTGAAATTAGCTGGTATTCAGGAAATTCAGGATTACGGCGTGGATAAGTTTAACGAGTCCTGCCGTTCCTCGGTGTTAAAATACACCAGCGAATGGGAAGTAACTGTTAAAAAAATGGGCCGCTGGGTTGACTTTAGAAACGACTATAAAACCATGGATCTGGATTTTATGGAAACGGTCTGGTGGGTTTTTAAGCAGTGTTTTGATAAGGGTTTAATATATCAGGGCCATCGTATACAACCCTATAGCCCGGCCCTAGCCACGCCTCTTTCTAATTTTGAAACCAACCAGGGTTATAAAGACAGGCAAGACCCAAGTATCACCATTACCATGCCATTAACATCAGGTAATGGTTCACTTTTAGTTTGGACTACCACTCCCTGGACCCTTCCCAGTAACCTGGCTGTGGCGGTTGGGCCTGAAATAGATTATGTCAAAATTAAAGACAGCAAGGGCGATGTATATTGGCTGGCCGAGTCCCGAGTGGGCGCTTACTTTAAAGAAGAAGTTGAAACACTGGAAAAGAAAAAAGGCAAGGATTTAGTGGGTCTTAACTACGAGCCTCTTTTTACTTTTGCACCTCAGCTATCGGACAAACAATACAGCATATTATCGGCGGAATACGTATCCATTGAAGATGGCACTGGTTTGGTGCATATTGCTCCTTCTTTTGGTGAAGAAGATTTTCAATTAGGACAGGAACATAACCTGGGCCTTTTTGACCCTCTTGATGCTGCAGGCCAATTCACGGATTTGGTGCCCGACTGGAAAGGTATTGGGGCCAAGGATGCCGATAAATCCATTATCCAAACTCTCAAAACCAATGGGCGCATGTTTAAGCATGAAACTCTTGTGCACAGCTACCCCCATTGTTATCGCACCGATGTGCCCTTGTTATACAGGGCTTTAAAGACCTGGTTCTTAAAACTGGATCACCCCATAAGCTCCGCCGAAGAGGAAACTAAAACCTTAAAAGAATGGATGTTGTGGTCTAACCAGCAAATAAACTGGGTGCCTGACCATATTAAAAACGGACGCTTTGGAAAGTGGCTGGAAAACGCCCGGGACTGGAACTTAAGCAGAAATCGCTTTTGGGGTACGCCCATTCCTATCTGGATGGCCGATGATGGGGATATGTTATGTGTGGGCAGCGTGGAAGAGTTGGAAAAATTAACCAATTCCAAAGTTTCGGATTTGCATAAACATATTGTGGATGTATTGGAAATCAAAACCAGCGACAAAAAGACTTTTGATGCAAATGGAAAAGTTTATAAACGCACACCAGAAGTTTTGGATTGCTGGTTTGAATCGGGCTCTATGCCCTATGCTCAAAAACATTATCCTTTTGAAAATAAAGAATCTTTTGAGGCTGGCTTTCCCGCGGACTTCATTGCCGAAGGTTTGGATCAAACCCGTGGCTGGTTTTACACCTTAACGGTTTTATCGGCAGCTTTATTTCAAAAGCCCGCTTTTAAAAATGTTGTTATCAATGGCATTATCCTGGCCGAAGATGGTCAGAAAATGAGCAAGCGGTTAAAAAATTACCCCGATCCCAACCATTTAATTGATTCCACTTCAGCCGATGCGGTGCGTTTGTTTATGATTAACTCCGCTGCCGTTAAAGCAGGTGAATTAAAATTTTCTGAAGAGGGCGTTCGCGAGATGACCAGGGCTGTTCTTTTACCCTTATGGAATTCGCTGAGCTTGTTTGTAACCTACGCCAATGCGGATTATGCCAAGGGACAGCTCAGTTGGAAACCCGGTGATGTTGTAGAATCCCAAAATTTATTGGATAAATGGATAGTATCGGATTTGCAGGAATTGTTGGAAAGCATCCAAACAAACATGGAAGCCTTTCAGCTGCACAATGTTGTGCCTGCGGTGGTGCGTTTTATTGATGATTTAACCAACTGGTATATTCGTCGTTCCCGCCGCCGTTTTTGGAAGTCGGAAAACGACAGCGATAAAAACCAGGCCTATGCTACTTTGTACACGGTGTTGGTGGAGTTTTCCAAAGTGTTGGCCCCCTTTCTTCCCTTTTTGGCAGAAGAAATTTATCAAATATTAGCCAGAGAAATTGTACCTTCCTCCCCCGAATCGGTACATCTTTGCGATTTTCCGGAAGCTAAAGAAAGTTTAAAGGATTCGGACTTGGTGGAAAAAATGGAATTGGTTCGGGAAGCTGTGAATCTGGGACGTGTATTGCGGGCTCAAAACAATTTGAAAAACAGACAGCCTTTGGGCCATATGAATATTGTAGTGCGGGGAGAAAAACACAAGGAATGGATAAACTCTCTTTCTGAATTGATTTTAGATGAGTTGAACGTGAAAAAACTGGATGTTTCCCTGGACGAATCGGAGTTGGTAAAGTTGAGTGCCAAAGCCAATTTTAAAACCTTAGGCAAACGAATGGGAAAAAACATGAAAACTGTGGCAGCTAAAATTGCAGCTCTAAGCCATAGCGAATTGTCTGAATTGCAGAATGGAAAAATTTTGGAATGGCCCGAAGGCAATATTTCCATTGAAGATGTGGTTTTGCAGCGGGAAACCAAAGAAGGCCAGGTGGTGGAATCTAGCGAAAATTTAACGGTGGCTCTGGACACCCAAATCAGCAACGAGTTGTTGTACGAAGGCCTTGCTCGGGAATGTGTGAATAAAATTCAGAATATGAGAAAAGAGTCCGGTTATGCAGTTACCGATAAAATAATTCTGCGGGCCCAGACCCAATCGGAAGATTTAAAAGAGATGCTCAACTCAAATCGGGAGTATATTAACTCTGAAGTTTTGGCAGAACAATTTGAATTGGTGGATTCTGCGGGGAATTCGGAATTTGGAGTGGAGCATAATGGAAATTTTGTGTCATTTGAAGTGGTCAAATTGGGTTAATTTTTGAATAATATTGAATCTGGAATAGGCCTTAGAAAGGAAAACGATTATGCCTAAAATGAAGAAGAAAGATTTGGATTTTTTTGAAGAGCTCCTTAACGATAAAAAAGAAACTCTTTTGAAAGAACTTGGTTATTTGGAAAATAATGCGTTGCGCGTTTCTCAACGGGATGGTTCCGGAGATTTGTCCGGGGTTGCTTATCACCCGGCGGATCAGGGTAGCGATGCTCAAGATACCGAACAAGCTTTTCGTTTGGCCAGCCGCGAAGGCAAATATTTGAACTTTCTGGAAGAAGCTCTTTTAAAAATTAAAGATGGTACCTTTGGGATTTGTACCGGATGTAATGAGCTGATTCCCCGAGCCAGACTTGAGGCGGTTCCCACTGCTAAAATGTGCATTGAATGCAAGACGGCTAAAGAAGAAGCCAGTAAAGAATAAATTTGCTAAAATCCGGGCAGCCAATGGCTGCCCTTTTTTTATCCGATTAGAATGATTTGTCGGTAAACTCTCCCCAATCAATTAAAAAACGAGCCGTATCCGGCGTTAAATGGACTGGCTCCGCCCAAATGTTACTATTTCTGGTGCAGTTAATCCAAGTAGGTGTGCTGGCCCGATATTTATCTCCAAAAGATTTTGGAAATATGGCTCTTTTGTTAATAGTAATAAATGTGCTCCATGCCTTTTCCGATTTGGGTATGGGGAATTCATTAATTGCTCATGACCGATATTCCAAAACCGAAATGACCCATGTATATTGGCTGGGCATTTTTTCCGGTTTTGTGTTGAGCTGCCTTGTTTATCTTTCCGCAGGATTGTTGGCCCGTATACTTGGTAATGGGACTCTGGCTTATGCCATAAAATGGATATCTCCCTATTTTATATTGATATCTCTTTCCCAACCCTTTATGGCTATTTTGCAAAAGCAATTGGAATTTAAGCGGATTGCCCTTTGTGAAATAATGGGGGCCTTAAGCGGATTGGCCTTTGCCATTTGGGCAGCCATTTCGGGCCTTGGTCTTATGGCCCTTACCGGTGGATACATGATGATTATTGCAGTGCGCTCCATTTTGTTAATTACCTTGCGGCCTGTTAACATTGGCATGCCCGCCATTGGGGGTTTTAAAGGGATTTCCCAGCATTTGCATTTCGGGGCCTTTCAATTGGTCGAGCGGGTGGTGAATGTTTTTAAAGGGCAAGTGGATAAAGCTCTTTTGGCAAAATTTTTGGGCGTACTTGAGCTTGGATATTATTCTGTGGCCATGCAGCTGGCCCTAAGACCTGTGATGTTATTGAGTCCGGTGTTAATGAAAGTGGGTTTCCCTGTTTTAAGCCAGGTGAGTTCCAATAAAAAGCAAATTCGAAAAGCCTATTTGGATATAATGCAGTTTGTTTCTTTTTTAGGGGCGCCTCTATATATTGGTTTGTTTGTATTAGGCAACCCCTTAATGGAACTTTGGCTTGGACGGGGTTGGGAGTCTTCCCAAGAATTATTTCGCATATTGGTATTTATCGGACTAGCGGTGGCTTTGGGTAATCCTGCAGGAAGTTTGCTTTTAGCATTAAAAAAACCGGGCTTAAGTTTGGGTATTAACATCTTTGGTTTTATCACAAATTTGCTGGCAATTTTGATTGGAGTAAAATGGGGGGCTGAGGGTATAGCCTATGCTCTATTGTTTAACAATTGTATAGTGCTTTTTTCTCTGGACTACTGGCTGGGGGCCAAATTTCTGGATATTTCCCCCGGCCATTTTACCAAAATTTGGCTGCCTAATTTAATTCGGGCCAGCGCTATGGGAATTGGGGTATGGGCGGCTTCTTTATTAGTTGTCTCCTGGTATTTATCTCTGCAATTGGTTTTGCTTATTTTATTAGGTGTTATGTTATACCTTTTCATAAACATAATAAGCCAAAAACAATATTTAGAGGAACTAAAAAGAAGGCTGTTTGGAGAGGCTGGATTTGTAAAGGGAAGCTCTAAATGAATCCGCAAGCTAAGGTTTCGAGAGAGAACAGGCAAGTTTTGCTGCCCATATTAACCAATTTGAGCACCGATTACAGATGTTATAAAATGGCTAAATCCCTGGAAAACCTGGGTTATGAACCTGTTATTTTATGCGAAAAGCCTTTTACTCCTCTCGGAGAAATATGGAATGGCCTGCATGTAAAAATTATATGCCCCATATCACATATGGAAAGCTTAAAGTTAGCCTACCTGATTTTTAGTTTTAAATTAATGATGTATTTAGCGACTACCAAATCTAAAATCTGGATTGTGGAAGATTATCCCCCCTTATTTATAACCGCTTTGTTGGGAAAATTGAAAAGAGCCAATGTTATTTATGATTCCCATGAATTGGCCCTGGAAACATCCGTAGCCAAAAAAAACTTTCTTGAAAAAAACTTTTGGAAATTTACCGTAAATATGGGTTTAAAATGGGTTCAAAAAATAATTGTAGTGAGCCCTTTGTTTGAAGAGTACTATCAAAAATTCTTGAATGCAAAAAAATACGCTCTTATACCTAATTATCCCTATAAACATAATTTGCAGAATCAAAAAAATAATCTGGATGATAACCCTCTTCATTTTTTGTTTATCGGGCATTTACGGCAAAAAATAAATTTGGATGTATTGCTTGAAGCCGTACAAACATTGCCTTTTCAATTTACTATTATTGGAAATGGTGTTTCTCGAAAAAAACTGGAATCTCTGGCAAAGGATTTGGGAGTGAGTGATAAAGTTTATTTTACCAAAACCATAGCCTTTGATAAACTTTTAGAATACGGCGACAAATGCAACATAGGAGTATTTCTGGAAAAATCTGAAGAAGGGAATACGGATTTAACCTGGAGCAATAAAGTTTTTGATTATATCCAAAGAGGTCTTCCTGTGTTAATGAGCGACACTACTGCCAACAAAATTCTTAACGAGAAATATGCCATAGGTGAAATTGTAAATCCCACAAGTTTAGAAGATGTAAAAAATACCGTGGAAAAAATTTCAAAAAATTACGCCCTTTATTACGAAAATTGTTTGAAAGCGCGGGAGCTTCTGATTTGGGAAAAAAATGAGCAGGTTCTTGCTGATTTTTTAAATAATTGAAACTTTATGCAATCACAATTAAAGATTGATGGAACAAAGCAAGGTGCATTTTTTAAAGGTTCCTTTAAATACAAGTATTTGTTGTTTATTACTTGGGCCATCATGGCTTTTCATTACGGCTGGATTCCCTATGAAAGCGAAAAGTTTGCTGATTACGATTTGCATAAATATTTATCCATGGCTAATAGCTGGCCAGCCATTAATTTGGAAACCAGCAAACCCTTTGCTTTTCGCATATTAGGCCCTTGGCTGGCGGGAAGTTTTAGTTTTAATCCTGTTTTGGGGTTTAAGGTTTTATCTGTGGTTTTTTCTCTGGCCACTATTTTACTGTTATTTGAATTTTTAAGGCTATACAAAGTACCCTCCATGTTTAGTTTATGGGCTTGCTTTTTATATCTGTCTAATGTTCATTTTTTTGGTTTTCATAATTGGAATTATTTTCAGTTGGCAGATAACATATCCAGCTTTTTTATTGTGTTAATCTGGATCTTTTTTTTTAAGAAAAAATACATTACCCTGGGGTTAACTTTATTTTTAAGCCTATTAGCCAAAGAAACCACAATGGTATTTGTACCGGTGTTTATGTTGCACGGTTTTTTTCAAGGAAATAAAAAGAGGGAGCTTGGAAAAATTCTTTGGGCCCTTTTTCCAGCTTGCCTTTTGTTTATTGCCTTAAGGGTTGTTATTCCCACTCAGGGTGGAGCGGGCTTGTTAGAGGCCTTTTCGAAATACTGGATAAAAATTTTTATTCCCGAAACCTGGTATAGGTTGGGCATAAATGCTCTTTTGCCTTTAAGTCTTCTACCCTTTATGTTTTATAAACAGGCCATTCAATTTTTTAAAAGCCAGCCCGAAAATTTTTTCTTTTTAGGGTTGATTTGCCTGTCTTGTCTATTGGGAAGCAATAACGAACGCCTGTTGGCTCCTATTTTTCCTATTTGGTATTTGTTCTTAGCTCAATTCGGCCAAAAGCACTTAGTTAAAAAAGAATTAATGGGAATTGCCATTTTCTGCTTTCTTTCGAGTTTTCACCACAATGTATCCCTTTTTCCCTGGGATGGGAAAATATTTACCATTGGCCTGAGTCTTTTTTGTTTGCTGGGAGTTAGCCTTATACTTGTTAACCCTTTAAAACGTTCTTTAAGGGTAGTAAAAGCTTCCGAATAAGGCTATTGTTTACATAATGCTGGTTGGGAAGTTCCTTGGCTCCAAACCCCAATTTAAAATCTGCAACTCCCTTTAAGCCTGGGCTGGGTCCCATATCATATACATCTATATTATTTTGAAGACAATGTTCAATTATGTGGTATTGGATAAACTGTCCCGGATAATATTTGTAATAATCGGGATTTGTGGATGCGTGCCATGCGTGGGCTTTTTTATTGTGGTAAAAAATAACAGTTCCAGAAATTAATTTTCCATTTAAATAACATCCCCAAAAAGTGGTGTTTTTTTTAAGATCTGAATGGACGGCAATGGAATTAAACAGTTTTTTGTCCAAAATGAAATTTCGAGCTTGTTTCCATCGTTCGTAAGTCTTTTTATACAATGTATAATAAGCTTCCAGGTTTGAGCTTAGGTCTTCCTGTTTTATTGTAAGCTTCTTTTGAAGGGCTGCCTTGTAATTGTATTTATGCCCACTTTTCCAATTTTGCGTAATATTATCTGCGGAAATACCATTCATTTGTAATATGTATGTGGGCAGAGAAAAAACCTCTCCTAAGCTCGCAGAATTTTGGCTATAAGGGTTTAAGGTTTCATTAATGGTATTGCCCCTAAAATGTTTTTGAAACTGGTTTAAAAAATCTTGGGAAAGTTGAGTTTCTGAAATGAATCCACCGTAATAGCCAAAGGGCCGATATAATACTTTTCCAAGTTTCGAGTTTTTTTGTGCAATGGGCCAAACGGCTTTTTCTCCATCAAGCTCTAGCAACAGGGGTTTGGCTTCGATTTTTAAATAAGAGCACGCTACATCCATCCAGGCGGGAGTTTGATAAATGGTGGCCGATTTGTCGAGATGACAATATTCCTGCCATAAATTTTTAGAAACTGGAGAAGCTTTAAAACTCAATGTTACCCTTTAAGCCAAAAAGTTGTCTCGCTAAATTACAAAAATTAGCGGCTATTGTTTTCTTTTCCTTTTAGCGCAAGGAATTAAAATTGGAATTGGCTTTTTTAAACTATCTTCCAATTCAAATTTATAGATTGATTTATAACTTTTTAAGGTTGAATACGAAAAATGAATCAGGCTAGTCTGCATCTATTAAACTCCTACCTTCCACTTTCCGAAACCTTTATTTATAACACCCTTTCGGGGCTCGAAAAATTCAAGCCCATTATTTTTACGGAATCTTTGCAAAATTTGGATGTGTTTCCACTTCCCAATCCAGAAATCAAGCCGCATTTTTTCAAAAGCAGTAAGTTGAAAAAGGCCTTTGCAAAATTAAAAGGGGAATATGGTGAACAATTTTTTCCAACTTCCATTTCAAATATTTTGGCAAACCATAAATTGGTAGCCCATGCCCATTACGGTTACAGGGCTATAGTTTGTCTTAAGGAAGTACAAAAATATAATATTCCTCTTGTCACTCAATTTTATGGTTTTGATTTAAACCACCACAAATTTTTAGGGCGTGCAAAAAAACAATATAAAGCATTGTTTAATATCGGCGCCCGTTTTTTGGTGGAAGGTGAGAATATGGCCGAGAAGCTGGTAAGTTTAGGTTTTCCTCCTCATAAAATTGTAATACACCGAATTGGAATACGTTTGGAGAAATACCTATTCAGGCTGCCGAATTGGGATAAGCGAAATCCAATAAATTTTTTGTTTATTGGCAGGCTGGTTGAAAAAAAGGGGCTGTTGGTGTTATTGGAGGCCTTATTAAAAATTAAGCAGCAAATAAATTTTAAGCTAACTATAGTAGGAGGCGGCCCGCAAAAAGAAGAAGCGCAAAATTTTATAACATCAAATCAATTGGAAGAATATGTATCCTTTGCCGGTTTTATGACTCCTACAGAACTGCTAAAGTTAATGGGCAAACAAGACCTTATGATTCAACCTTCTCAAATGGCAAAGGATGGCGATTGTGAAGGAGGAGCTCCCACAACATTGCTGGAAGCCCAGGCTATTGGTTTGCCGGTTATTACCACATTCCATGATGACATTCCCAATATTGTTGCAAAATGTTACCATCCCTATTTATCCAAACAAGCTGATGCTGCCGCTTTGTCCAATAACATTTTAAAAATAATAGAGGATTCCAATCAGTGGGCAAGGTTTTCTAAAGAGGGGCGTGATTTTGTGGAAGAGCATCACGATATAAAAAAACTCAACAATAACCTGGAAAGGTTGTATACGGAGTTGCTACAAGAAAATTAGCGGGCAATAATAAGCTTGCCTTTTTTTATTTTTCCATCTGCCACAATGGAATAATAATATACTCCAGCCTTTACCCTATTTCCGCTTCTGTTGGCGCCATTCCATTTAAACTGGCCTCCTTCAATTTCTCCATCCCGGGTTTGGAAAACAATATCCCCGCCCTGGTTGAATATTTTAATACTTGAATTGTTGTTGAGTTCTGAAAAAATGGCGAATTCATGTTTTGCTAAAAACGGATTTGGGAAAACTTGGGCGTCGTTGTTGTTGGAAAGGGGAGGGGCACCTTCTGCCTCAAATTTATTAAGCCCTTTTTCCGTCACAATCCATACATGGCCGTTGGAAGGATCTATATCTATATGAAACACATCTTCAGAAAGCAGCCCGTTTAAATTTTTGTGGAAAATAATTTCCGTTTCCGAATTTTCTAATTCTGGTTTTATTTGCAAAAGTCCATTGCGGCAGGCCGCCCAGAGGTTGCCCGCAGGGTCTTTCTTAAGATAGTTGCATTCCAGAGCTTCCATGTTTTCCACCAACACCAGGGAGTCATCGTCACTATCAATAAAGTTTTCGCCAAAATAAATGCCGGCATTGGCTACAGCCCAGACCCTTCCAAAATTATCCATATTTGCCGCCCGTATTTCCGGACTTCCCGATGCCTCTATGTAGGCGTTTTTAACGGGACTAATGCCACTTGAGGATCTGGGGTTAATAATTTCAAATAACTCCAGGCTTTTGTTGGTGCTCACTAACAAAAAATTTTCGGCCACAACCTTAATGTCCTGGGCAAAGGCGGCCAGTTCATCTGTGAGGATTGATTTTGGGTAACAACTCACCGAAAAATTATCGTAGTCCAAATAACCGATGTTTAAGGGAATAGTGGTTGTATATTGGGTGAAAAAGGCCCCTTTATCACCATAGGAGCTCATGGAACGCACCACCGCAAAATTAGGATCGGCGGGAATGCCCTCCATGCAGGAGTTAGCCGAATTAACATAGCTGGATATTCCGTTTTCAATTTTTTGTATGCCATAGCCCCAATTGCCAATCAAGTGGACGTCTTCTTTAATTTGGAAATAAACATTTAGTCTTTTGGCGATTGGCTCGATAATATGGGGGTAGTCCAGTCTTGGAGAGGAAACCCATTTTCTGCCTTGCAGGTTCAAAATATTTGTCCAACCTAATATGGAGCTGAAATAATCCAGATTCCAAATAGATACATTACCATTTAAGGCGCTTACGTTAATTATTTGCCCCTTTGGCAGGCTTTGCGCATTGGATATTTTTTTAAACTTTCCCGAGCTCAGAACATAAGCCCCGGTGGTATCGCCCAAATACAATGTGCCATTTGCTTCGGCTATGGAGCTTGCGGAAAGGTTGGAGGCGTAACTTGTTCCCTTATATACCAAAGGTTGTCCCTTTTCCACAAACAATAGAGGGCTGCTGCTCAATAATTTTCCTGGACCGCTTGCCAATATGTTATTGCCATTTTTCCATATGGCCCCTACTTCCGATTCGCTGGTTAATCCCAAAGTAGAATCTGCTTTTACTCCCTTCCATATGTTAGGATTTAACAGCCGTCCATATTTTTCCGAAAAATTTTCCGGAGGGCTTTTGGGGTTGTCCCAATATATATCGGCTTGAAATATGCCCGCGCTGGTTCCAATGGTAATTTCCTGTCCGTCTATATGTATGGCTGTAACAGAGGGGTTTTTTGCGTTTCCGAAATCGTAAAGGGTTTCGTAAAAAGTTCCTCGTTCAAAATCCCCCACATCCTCCAACAGAAAAAAAGACAGGCCTTTGGTAGAACCCATTATTAAAAAAGAACCCGCAGTGGCCAAGGCCCTTTCGTTTACTCTGCCTGCATAGTTTGAAAAATTGCGATTGTAATAAGGAGTGTTTTTGGAACCAGCAGCGCTGAGTTCATAAATAATGCCGGAATTGGAAACAGCCCATAAATTGCCCTTGCTATCTGTGGTGAAACCCACAACATCCACATCTAAAATTCCGTCTTGGGGATTGTTTAAAACGGTTTCACTCCCATTGGAATTTAAAATGCGAATTCCGCCACTGGTGGCCATGTACACATTTCCCGAATAGCTAATTAAATCTTTCACCCGATTTAAATAGGTGTAGCTGGACCAATCTCCAACCAGGGCGTAATTGTTTCCAATTAAAAAAAGCAGTATTCCAATAAATATGAAGCGCATGTTAAAAAGTTTTGTTTTCATTTATAAGGTCAATTTTTCAGGGATTTAAAGAATTTCCAAAAAATGGCGGACTCTTTCCAGCTTAAGGGAGGTTTTTAGAAAGCTTATGCCGCAATTGTTCATAAAAGGAAGATAGAAATTGGGGCGGAATTTCCAGTTTCTGAAGCATTACCAGGTAATTTGAAAACTTTGGAGCCTTGGGCCATTTAACCCATTCTTTTTCAGTAATTAAAAATGGAGCGTCGGGATAAAGTTCTCTTTGTTTTTCCAACAGCTCCAGTGGGATTTTTTGGTGATTTTTTAAAAACACAAGGCTCAAAAAATGTATGCCTAACGCATTTAGCTCTGAAAAAAATTTTTGGGGATCTCCCTGAGAAAATACCCCTATAAAAGGCCCGCTCTCCACAACTTTTTGGAGATTTACCAGGCTTCGAAAAATTTGCCCGGGGTTTTTATCTGCCTGTTGAGATAAATTGGGTTCGGCGAATATACTGTGAGCTCTTTTTTGGGCATTGGCTTTTTCCCGGTAATTTCCCCTGGGAAGCAAGTCCCAAAAGCCAGGAGATTTAAAAGCCTCTTGCAAAAGCAAAAATTGAGCTCCTTTTAAAGAACAATCCTGGAATCCATCATCGGATAATATGACGGAATATTTTTGCATTTGGTCCAGAGCCTGCCAGGCTTTTTTTCTGTTAGCGCACACATACACATCGCAATTGGTTTTTAATTTAAGGAGGACTGCTTCATCGGAATATTTTTCCACATTGTTTTCCTGAACCTCGGATAAATTTTGGTCCTGCCATTTTTTGTTGAGCCACTTACATAAAATGACCGGTTTTAGATTTTTACTTTTTAGAAATTGAGCCAATTCCATGGTTAAACTGGTTTTTCCCGAGCCCCCTGCTTTTAGGGCTCCCACCACCACTAGGGGCGTTTTTGGAGGAGTAAAGTTTTTGGAAAATAAGATTCGGCGTTTTTGGTCCAGGGATGAGGCCAAATTGTAAACGCAAATTGCAGGAAACCAGAGAATTTTACTTAGAAATTGATTTTTTGCCATGCTTATGGGATAATAATAATCGTTTCAATGAATTAATAGTCAGCAAAAAAGGTAACCATGGGTTTAAGCATCCAGTTAGCCAAAAAAAAGTTGAATACTCTTCTGGAAGACGAAACTCTGGTGGAAAAGTATATCCGTCAATTTGGTACGGAAATAAACATCAAATACATCAAGCAGATAAAAACGGCTGCCCCCAAACAATCTGGAAAGGCCAGGGTGGAAAAAGGAGAAGATCCCGTATTTAAAATAAAAGTGCGTTGTCCTATTTGCCACCAGCCGAATATTGAATGCGCCGAACTAAAAGCCAAATCCCAATCGGTTACCTTTGATCCTTTTATGACCCCCATTTTTCAGGGCAGTTCGGGTTTTAGAACCGTGGATTACAGCCGGGTGGCAGTTGCAGTTTGTCCTCGTTGCTTTTTTGCTTCGCCGGATAAAAAGGACTTTATCACCTATTCCTTAACCAGCCGCATGGAAGTGCGTCCTCAGCTCAACGCACTTGTGATTAACAGGTTGAAGGAAACTATTCCCCAACGCAAAGACCAAATGCGCCATGTTGAAGAGCCTAATGGTTATTTTTCCATACCCCGTGAGACTGAGGCCTCCTTGGCTAGTTACCAGCTTGCGGTGTTGCGCGCTAAAATTGAAGCGGATATGGATGTTCCTCACTCCTTGTATAAAGCAGGGGCCTATTGCCTGAAAAAGGCTTTGATTTGCAGACAGGATGGACTGGATGACGATGAAGATTTAAAGGAAGCCCTTAAATACTTAACTCAATGCTTCAGGGAATCTAATATTCCCAGTCAGGATTTGGAAAACCAGGTGATTTATGTGATTGTCGCCTTATTTTTGCGTTTGGGAGACGAAAAACAGGCTTATGATTATATCCAGGTTTTAGACAAATTATTGGCGGAACTTCGGGAAAAACAAAAAACGGTTCCCACCGTGAAAACCGGCTCAGCAGAAAATTGGCTGGCTAAGGCGAAATTTCTCTGGGAGGATAGGGAAAATCCTGACCTGTGGAAGCTCAAAAATGCAGAATAGCTCTTCCATGCAATTCTTTTGAGCTTTTTTAGATAAAAATTCGATAAAATGTATAGATGGGGATAAAATGCTTCCATAGCCTTAAAATGGTATTTTCCATTTTTTTGCCCATATCCATTTGCTTTGGGCAATCGGGCTTATACGAGTTTGGAAACGAATACGCTGGAACACAAACTTTGTATTTTTTGGAATTGCCTGTTAGCGCCTCCAATATATCTCTGGGTGGAAGAGGGCTTACTTTGGATGAAGGAGCCACAATGGCTTTTAGCAATCCAGCCAATCTCGCTAAAAATAAAAATTATCTCTATGGATTTAGCCACGGGGAAATCCTGGGAGAGTTTCGGCATGAATACATTGGGGCCGTACTTCCCCTTCGTAACATGGGATCGATAGGCTTAGGGGCTAATGTATTGACCAGCGGCGCTATTCCCGAATACGGAGCGGATGACAGTTATCTGGGAACTTTTTCTGAACTGGATGTGGCTTTGGGCTTAAGCTATGGTAAGTACATTTTAGCCAGAACTGTTTCGGCCGGAATCAGTTTGGAAGTTTTAAGAGGGCAAATTGACGATGCTTCCACTTTTGGCTATGGAATAACATCTGGCCTTTCCTGGTTTATAGGTTGGGATTTAATGTTAGCAACAACATTTCACCATTTGTCCCACGGTGTGCGTTATGACACCCGTCGCAACAAATTAGAGGATATTCCTCAGTTTGTGAGTGTTGAAATGGGAAAAAGAAAAGGCCTTGGCAAATTTGCCTGGAATCTGGGGGCGAGCAGTCATAACTCCGGCAAAAAAATCATGTATGGCGGAGGCCAATTGTTTTTATTTAACGCTCTTAGCATTAATCTTGGCTATGAAAAAAAACTGGACGATAATGAGTTGGAGTTTTATTCGGGCAGCTCCGTGGGCGTGGGAGTAGTCAGAAATGGCCTCCAGGTTGATGCCGGGTTAAAACTAGCGCCTCCCTTGGGCAACTACTTCTATCTTACTTTGGGATTTACCCAGAAGGGAAAAGGGGATTACAGCGAAAGAGAACTTTTACTTAGAGCCAAGGATAAATACAAAAATGGGAATTACCAGGAAGCCTTAATAATAGTTGAAAATATATTAAGGAGGAATAGCAAACAATGGACCGCCCTTTCCTTAAAAACCAAAATTTTAAAAGAGCTGGAAAAAGAAAAGGGTAATACCCTATCCATTTTTTATACCGCCAATACCTGGGGCCAGGTATACCCGGTATATGAAAATGACAAAAAATTAGGTGGCATATTCAGAAGATCCACAGTTTTAAAAAAGTACAGGGATAAGTTTAAAACATCTTTGCTGGTGGATGCAGGTGGAATTACCTTGCTGGGTTCTGCGGACAGCATGAACCAAAAGTTACACGAGGCTTATGGAAAAATAAATTACGATGTTATTAATCTTGGGTTGGGAGAACTTAGAACTTTTCCGCTAAAATTAAAAAACAACTACCAATTGACAGGAAATCCATATGTATCTGGAAATGTATCTAACCTGGAATGGTCTAATGCGGTGGCCAGCCACAAAATTTTAGTAAAGGGAGGGGGGCTGAATTTAGGAGTTTCGGGGGTGATTGATCCCTTGGTCCTGGACGATTCCCTGAGTTACCAATATGTTTTAAAGGAACCCGAAATCCCATTAAATTCCTTTAATATCAATCAAAGGGATAGTGTAAATATTTGGGTGGTATGTTATTACGGAAACCTGGAAAAGGCGAAAAGCATTGCTAAAAATTATAAGAATATTGATGTAATTGTTTTGGGGAACCATCCCAAAACTTTGGACCCTCCCGTGGTGGTGGGGAATACCATTATTGTTTCACCGGGAAGCATGGGGCGAAACCTTGGGTTTTTAAGGTTGAATCTTAATGTTAAAAATAAAATAAAATCTTTTGGCAATGAATTTATTGAGTTAAACCGGCATGTATCTGATGACCCCTCCATTGCGAAAATTTTCGCCGCGGATCCCAACAGGGGAGTAAGGCAATTTCAAAAAGGAAAAGAGGAAGAAATATACCAGGAGTTTTTTCCTTTTGTTAGAAGGGAAAAGTCAGGAGAAAGCCGTAAAATTTATTTGAAAAATGTGGAAAAAAATCTCGATCACTCCTTTGAGCAAAAAGGCTTGGATTGCCATTCTCCTAAACTCCAGTTTTCCAAAAAACGGATTTTATATCTATGTGAGGAAAATAACATTTCGGTGCTTTATTCCCAGCAAGTGGATTCGAAAGTGGGAATACGAATTTCGCCCGATAACATGGATGTCAGCAGTTTTCAATGGGGCCTATCGGGAAACTGGATATTCGCGGCAGCTTCTAACAATCTTGAAAGCGGATTGTTTAAATTTACACCCACCGGCAATCAGGTAGACAGGTTAACAAGTACAAAATTGGGCAAAATAATAGATTTCCATGTGGGGAATAATGCTGAGAGAATTGCAGTTATAGCACAGCAATTTGACCGGGATCAATTATGGCTTGTAGATAAGAATTTTGAAACTCCTTTAAGAATCAGTTCTCAGGAAAAACACGCTTCTAAACCAGGATGGGATGTTACAGAAAACTGGCTGTCTTTTGTGGAGCGAAACCCAAATGACAGAAATGATGAAAGCTTGAAATTGTTTAATCTTGCCGATGGCCAAATAATTGATGTAACAACTAACATATCCATACATAGCTATTGCTGGGGACCTTACGGCGAGAAAATATATTACAGTACTGGAGTTAATTTTTATGATATAAATGTTTATGATATAAATACTAAAGTCCACTCGAAACTTTCTAACAATGCGGAACAGCTTCGAAGTGAAACAAACCCAATTCCCTTTATTTATCAAAAAAGGCTGGGAATACTGTTTGAATCAAAAGAAAACCAAAATTTCAATATCCGCTGGGTAGATTTAGAGGACAAAAAGGAAATTAAAATCATCACTTTGCCTGGAGAAAATAAGCTATTTTAAAATTCCTATGGAATACCAGGATATATCACCCTTAATTAGCAAATTCCTTAGTAGCAAAGATTTTAAGGAAAATTTTAGCATTTATTTAGCCGGAACTGCTGGCTCCCAACGTCTCTACTATCGGCTTGAAAAAGGGATTATATCCTATATATTGTTGGTTTCCCCGAAAAGCGATTCTGACTTCGCTAAATTTTCCCGTCTCACCCAATTTTACAGGTTGCTGGATTTTCCGGTGCCCCAGATTTTTTGCATAGATGATTTAAGCTATCAGGTGCTGTTGGAGGATTTAGGAGATGTAAGGTTGTATGATTATACCAAACAAAGTCAAAATCCTCTTCTACCGGTATACAAAAAAAGCATAGATACTTTGATTGAGTTGCAAACTCTGTGTTTTGCCAAACATTATGAAAGCCCGGATATACTATCCCGGATTTTTGATTTTGATGATTTGAGGTGGGAGACTAATTATTTTTTTGAAGAATTTTTGCTATCAAAACTTGGCTTAAAATTTTCTGAACAAGATAAAAATAAAATTTTTTCGGCTTTTGATAATTTGGCGCAAACAGTAGATAGCCAGCCTAAAACCATTATGCATCGAGATTTTCAAAGTCAAAACATTATGGTTTGTGAGGGGAAAATAAGGGTTATCGACTATCAGGGCAGTCGCTTGGGCAGCCGTTATTACGATATGGCTTCATTGCTTTTGGATCCCTATCAACAACTTGAAGAAGGGTATATCAAAGAATTGTTTGCCTACTATCACGGGAAATCTTTAAGTTCTTTGAGTTTGGATGAATCCTATTCTCATTTTTTGCTGGCTGGTTCACAAAGGGTTATGCAAGCCTTAGGGGCTTTCTGCTTTTTGTCAGAAAAAAAAGGATTAACAGGTTTTGCAAAGCATATACTGCCCGCTTATAAAACTTTAAAGAGAATTTTAAAAGAAGCGCAATTAAATAATCTGGAAAAGCTTTTGTTACCTGCTATTGAAGATAATGTATCTCAATTAATTTCTTAGGTTTTCCACCCACCAATTAAGCATTTCCTGAAGGGTTTGGTCAATGGGAATTGCGGGCTCCCATCCCAGGCTGTTTTTGATTTTGTTGTAATTTCCCAGAAAAACGGGAATGTCCGAAGGGCGCAATCGATTGGGATCTTGTTCGATTTCCACTTTAATTCCTGAAAAATTAATTAACTTATTTAATAGTTCGGATATGGCAAAGGCTTTTCCGCTACAAACATTATAAACTTCTCCATGTTCTTTTTTATTTCCCGCTAAATCGTAAGCTCTGCATACATCACGAACATCCACAAAATCTCTTTGGGCGTCTAAATTGCCAACCTTAATAACTGGCGGTTTTAACCCTAACATGATTTCTGCAATTTGCCTGGAAAAACTCCCAAGGACAAAAGAATCGGCTTGTCCGGGTCCGGTATGGTTAAACAAACGCAACAAGGTTACGTTAAGCTTTATGTTGGTAGATAAATTTCTTACAAGATAGTCTGTAACGATTTTGCTAATGGCATAGGGATGCCTGGGTTCAAAGCCATTTTCTTCTGTCAAAGGTTGAGTGCTGCCTTTATAAACCTCGGAAGTACTGGCTAAAACAATTTTACACTCATAATCCATTTCATGGACAATTTTCAATAAATTTACTGTGGTATTAACATTATCAAAAATAGTATCAAAGGGCCGCTGGATAGAAAGTTGCACACTGCTTTGGGAAGTTAAGTGGAAAATTTTATCAAATTTATGTTGAGCCAGAATTTTTTTGGAGCCTTCAATGTCCAGCAGATTTAATTGAATTATATGGGGGCCCATCTGATATCGGGAGCTTACATAAACTTCAGAATCCTTTTCCAGATAATTGCGTAAATATCCCCCGACAAAGCCTGTTCCACCTGTAATTAACACTGCCATTTTTTAATTCTTTTTTAAAAGTTTAGACGTTTAAATATAAAATCAGGAATATTTTTGACAAGGAGCATTATATATTTCCAATACCAAGGGGTAAAAACAACGGTTTTTTTCTTTTTAATTCCCCTAATAATATCAGCAGCCGCATTTTCGGGAAGTGCCATAAGCCTTGATTCAGGAAGGTTTTTGGTCATATTTGTTTTTATCATTCCTGGTAGAACAGTTTGAATAAGAATTTGGCCTTGCCCATATTGATGTCTGAGGCCTTCAATAAAAATGTTCAAGGCCGCTTTGGAGCTTCCATAATAAAAATTCTTTTTTCTTCCCCGCATGGCTGCCACAGAGGATATAAAAGAAACAAAACTATCGTTTTGGTTTGGAAGTTTTGAAAGAATTAGATTTGTAATTTGCATTATTCCAAACAAGTTAACTTGATACATGCGTTTAATTTTGTTTATATCGCTCTGGTAATTATCCTGTGAGTCCATAATTCCCTGGGCAAAAACCGCTCCCGATATATTTGTTTCCTTTAATAAAACCATTAGCTGTTCTATGCTACCGTCCACATTGCTAAAATCCAATTGGAATATTGGGCAGGAACAGGAAAACTGGTTTTGAATTTCTTGTTGTAAAATTTTGAGTTTTTCCAGATTAGATGCGGAAAGAAGTAGATCCTTGTTTTCGCTAGCGAACTGCAGGGCTAAAGCCTTTCCAATACCGCCAGTGGCGCCGAATATAATTATAGATCCCATAACTTTAACCTTTCGGCCATTTCACTATTATACATTTTATCTGGATTGAATTTTTTAACGGTGTTCATCCAGTCCTTATATTCTGGATACATTTTTCTAAAAGTAGTGGGAGAAAGACGTGAATCTTTAGTTAGATAGACCTTGCCTTTATATTTTATAACAATATCATCAAGTTGTTCAAGATTGCGAAGTGTTTTTGCTCCTTTGTTTGGAAAATCAAGAGCCAGAGTGTATCCTGTTTTACAAAAGGGCAAAAAATTTTCGTCTGTACCGGATTGTTTTAATATGGATATAAAACTTTTTAAACCTAATTCTTGGCATTTCCCTAATATCTCCTCTAACCCCCTTTCAGCATTAATACTGGGAAGACACAACTGGTATTGAATGAGCCCAGCTTTTCCATACATCTGGTTCCAAATTAGTAAACTATCTAATGGATAAAAATAAGGCAACCAATGTATTTTTTTTAAGCCGTTTTTACTTATAGAGTATAAGATTTGGCTAAAAAGCGGAATGCTCAAGTTATTAAAAATGGGCAATTTTAATTTTCCAAAATATTTCTTAAAACTTGCCGGAAAGGTTAGAGGATTTCTTAAATTTTTTTCGCCTGTTTGGCTATGCTTGCCTAAATATATGCAACCTCTGCCTAACTTATTTCCTCTCGCATTAATATCAATCCAGGCAACAGAATAATAAAATTCGGAATTTGGCTTTGAAAGCAAAGATAAACTTTCCTTTAGGTTTTTTGATTTTATAGTGTGTTGGACTATCGCTGAGCTGGTAATGGGCAAGAGTTTAAGTTTTACATATAATATGGCTCCG
The DNA here is from genome assembly GCA_050294405.1 of Fibrobacteria bacterium. Lineage (GTDB taxonomy): Bacteria > Fibrobacterota > Fibrobacteria > UBA11236 > JADFYW01 > JBNKOC01. The sequence continues at coordinate 25,697 of JBNKOC010000012.1, forward strand.
GTCAATCCATAACCCCCAAGGGTGCAGTTAAATAGCTCCCTGTTTTTATTTTTTGAGCAAACAACATCTCCATTTGGAGTGGCTACTTTAATCTCTAATACATATTTTTCAATGCTCCCATCCACATGGTGGTTTTTTCCGTGTACATTGCTAGCCACAGCCCCGGCAATAGTTACATATTGAGTTCCAGGTGTAACTGGGGGGAAAAAGCCAAAAGGTAAAACGGATTCTATAATTTTCCGGAAATTAACAGCCGGTTCCAGGGTTATTTCCCCATTAGCCTTATCGAAATGTATTACTTTGTCTTTTGTTTCACTAAGGATGACAGTTCCCTTGTTAGGGGAAAAAGCGGCGTCTCCATAACTATTGCCAGCTCCCCGAATACATATTCCCGTATAATGCTGGTTTTGATATTTTTCAAGTTTATCAATGTTATCGAAATTCCGTTTTACTTTTAAATTATTTCCCCAACTGTAAAAAATATTTGGTTTTGCCATTATTGGTACTTCATGATAATTGCTACCAAAACCAAATAAGAAAAAATAGAGATGAGGAGGGCCCTGTCTTTAAACAAATCTTTAGCTAGGTCTTCTCCAACTTTTTTATCAAAAACCAGATACATATATCGTAGCAGGCCATAAGCCACAATGGGGACAGTGTACAATAAGCCAATGCCGCCATGGACTGAAATAGTATGGGGACTTAAGGTATAGAGGCTGTAGGTAATAAGGGAAGTGCTTCCGCAAAGGATAATCATGGCTTTTAAAAAGTCTAAAGAATAAGCATGTAGTACCTGGCGGTTATCTGAGTTCCAACTTATAAGCTCCGAGTACCTTTTATTAGCCCCCAGAAAAAGGCTAAGCATAAATGTGCAAAGCAAAATCCAGGGAGAAGGATGTATCCCAATAGCCCAACTGCCTGCTAAAACTCTAAATAAAAATCCCAGGGCTATACAGAATAAATCAATAATGGCCTGATGTTTAAGGTACAAGGAGTATGCAATGTTAAGTAGGAGATAACTAAATAGCACCAAACCTAATTTTGTGCTCATTATAAAACCTAAGGCATTTCCAATTAGAGTACATAAAACCATCAGGCTAATAGAAACCTTTATGTTTATTTTGCCGCTTGCAATGGGTCTGTTTGATTTTAAGGGGTGGAGCTTGTCTTTATTTTTATCAATGAGGTCATTAAAAATATATACAGCGCTGGACACAAAACAAAAGCCAAAAAATGCAATAAGGGCTGTTTTTAGACTGGAGGTTGAATTCCAGTTTTCGGAAAACAGAATCCCCGCCAAAACGAAAAAATTTTTGGTCCACTGGTGTGGTCTTAAAATTTTAAAATAAAGCAACACACTATTCATTTTCAGCTAAATATATAGATATTCCCAAAAAAACTGAATAAAAATCCTGAATAAAGCTTTGGTTTTGCAAATACGAGTTATTTTTTTCATATTATTTCATAAAAAAACATAGGGTCAGAACCATGAATTTTTCCATTTTGTGCCAATTTGAGCGTCCCACAGCTTGTGGAATTCACATGGATGGAAAAGCTAAGGCCCTAATTGCTCTGGGCCATTCGGTATGCTTATTACATCACCCGTTCAAATACCAGAAAAAATTGCCGGGAAAATTGGAACGGGTCAATCCGAATTATCAGAAAGTGGATATATATTCTTCTTTTTTTGAATCCCCCAAATCTGGAATTAAAAAATTGCTGTTAATTCCTGTGTTTATGTGGGAACTCTCTAGAGGGTTAAGATTTTTGAGGAAATCCAATTATGTGTTTATACACAAACCCTTGCCCCTTGGGTTATTGTATATGTATCTGCTTAAATTTTCATTTTACAGAGGCAAAATTATTTCCATCATTGATGATTGGGAAGGGGTAGGGGGAATGGCTACCATTCGCCAGGCTGATTCCACCGTAAATAAATTATTAGCAACCCTTTCTGACGAACATATTCCTGTAATAGCAAATGGAAATATTTGCAGCTCCCGGCTATCCCTTAAAAAACTGGAGTTATCGAATAAATCCTCCGGTAAAAATATTTGGATTCCCCTGGGCGCAAGTGAAATTTCTGCAAGCCTGATAAGCAATGCTAACAAAAAATTCAAAGTGGGCTATGTAGGCTCCTTTAAGTCCAAGCCATTAATAGATTTTTTATGTGAAATTATTCAAAGCACATTAAAAATAGAGGAGAAAATTGAGTTCACTATTATTGGCGGAGGGGATGACTATCCATATTTGTGTGAAAAAATTGAGAGTTTAAATGTGGGTCAAAACCTAAGGCTTACGGGCCAGGTTTCCCATGATCAGGTAAACAATTATTTGCAGGAATTTAGCCTCTGTCTTTTGTATTTAAACGATGAATTTCCCGAAAACTATATAGACGCAAGCAGAAGCAGTACTAAAATGTTTGAATACATGGCAATGGGAAAAATTATTGTAGCTTCGGATTTTGGTGAACCTAAAAATATTATTCGCAATAATAGAACTGGGTTTTTAGTGGATAATAATCCTGATAAATTTGCTAAAAAAATACACTATGTTTATAAAAACCAGCATTTAATTGGACAAATGGCCCCTAATATTATTTCCGATTTTAAAAGTAAGTTTTCCCATAACATTCTTATGGGAAAAGTGATTGAGTGGTTGCCAACCCTGTGACACAAATTCGGGTTTTATACGATGCCAGGAGCTTAAAGCCTCAAACCAGGCACTGGGGGCCTGGAGTGGTAACTTCCAAAATATTGGAGCACTTGCCTAAAGAATGTATTACCCAGGGAATTGCCAATTATTTTCCCGATGCAGCGCAATTAAATATTAAATGCTGGCCCCATATGGGAATTTTAAACAAAGCCTTGTTTGAGCTGGGCCCCTTTTGGGCTGATCCATTTGATGTATATTGGGGCACTAATTTATTTTTACCTTTATATGCAAAATCAAAGCCCAGCGTAGTCACAGTTCACGATCTGCTTATTTTTGATGACCCAAATGATCAAAGGGGAGCTAAATATTTCCAAAAAAGATTTGCCTCATCTATTCAAAAAGCCCATAAAATTTTAACAGATTCAAAAACTTCGGCAGATAGATTGCTTCAATTATTTCCCAATGTTTCAAAAAAAGTTGAAGTTGCCTTATTAGGCTATGAAATGTACGCTCCAAATGATGGAGATAACCAAGAAATAAAGCAACAATATGAATTTGATTATTTAATAATGTTAGGGGCGCATCGTCCCAGAAAACGGTTGGACCTGGTTTTACAGGCTTTGGAAAAAACGAATGAAAAATTTCCGTTAAAACTTGTGCTTACAGGCAATGTGCATGTTAGTTACAATCAACTATTAGAAAAATATGGTAGTTTAATAGTTCAAACGGGTGTTATTGAAAAATCCAAATTAATGGCCTTGATTAAAAATTCAAAAGCCCTGGTTTTTCCCACTAACTATGAAGGGTTCGGATTTCCTGTTTTGGAAGGCATGGCTGTTGAGGCCCCCGTAATTTGCTCGGATATTCCCATTTTGCGGGAAATAGGAGGTAACGCCGCTATTTATGTGGATTTTGCAGCGGAGAATTGGTCGAAGGCCATAAACGATGTTTGCGAATCGGCATCCTATGTGAATGAAATTTGCGCAAATGCAAAGGATAACTTGAAAAGGTTTTCATGGTATAAAACGGCTGCCATTTACGAGGCTGCTTTTCATTCCGCTATTTCTTAACGGCTTTAAATGAAATAATGTAGCCATTCTTTGGAAATAGCTTTTGAAGCATGGGTTCCATAAGAGAAGTCAACCCCACAATAATTTTCTTAAGAAAAAGCGGCAATCTGTTCACGATAACAAAACCTGGAATAAAACATACGCTTTTATATTCTATTATATTCATACCGTTTTCTTCCAATGCGTTTTTTAAGACAGTATAACTCTTCCATTTGTCGTAGGGATGATTGTCTTTTTTGCCTAAAAGATTGTAGAAAAAATATCTGTCCAAGCCATGCATACTAATCCAATTGGGAGTGCTTATCACCATTACACCCCCTCTTTTTAAAACTCTGGACATTTCGGAAATGGCTTTTTTATAATCGGGTATATGCTCCAAAACCTCGCTAGCCAATGCCTTGTCAAAACTGTCTGTGGGAAAGGTCAATTTTGTTACATCCTCATACTTAATTTCCACATTTTTAATATTATTATCGGCAAGTTGTTTTTTCGCGCCTTCTAGCATGTTTTCGGATATATCAATTCCAATACATTGAGAACCCGCTATCCCAATTTCCAACAAGTCTCTCCCATTTCCGCAGCCGACTTCTAAAATTTTTTCATCTTTTGCAGGAGACAAATAACCCAACACTAATTTCGCTCTTAACTGTTGTTCGTAATTTAAAATAACATCTGTTGAAATGTTTTCATCCCTATTGATGGCCATTTGATTAAAGTGTTCTTGTATTGAATTTGTCATAATTTTTTAAGGTATAAAACATCAAAGGTAAATAAAAATTTCACTTTACCAGCTCCCTTTCGCTGGATAATTTTCGGAATAGGTACCAGGCACCACCCGCAAGGGCGAAAAATAAGATGATTCCATAACCTAAAATATTCGATGAAAATATTTTTTCTTTTGAAAAAAGTAAAATATCCGAAAAGAAAAAGAGGGAAAAGTATTCCACCACTCCAATTCCGGAGATGCTAACCGGGATTATTAAAATGCTGTTGATTATGGCCAAAATTCCAGCGAGGAGAAAGAACGGGATATCAATTCCTACGCTTTTCATAATAACAAAAGCATTGGAGAAAGATAGTAATTGCAGAATAAAGGTGATTCCCAAGGAATAGCTAATGAGCTTTGGGTTTAAAAAGCTTTGTTTAATATTGATTAAAAATAGATTGGATTTAAGTTTCTTTTGTTTTATCGCCAAGAAAATTATCGCCAGCATAATCAGTCCAACAATAACAACAATGCCCCAACGAACGTTTAATTGACTTGTGATCTTTGAGAGGTTAAAAATATCTCTATACATAAAATATCCAATAACGCCGATTACCCATTGAAATAAAATCCCCATTATCTGAAAAATGATAATCATGGTGGAATTGGAAATGGGCTCATTGTATTTTTTAGAAAACAAATAAACTTTGGCAAGATCTCCGGTTACGGAGCCTGGCATAAAAATTTTAAAAAAATAGCCCAGATATATGAAGTGCAGGTATTTAAAAAACTTAATGTTTTTGTTGTTAATTAGGATTTTCCATCTAAGCGCTTGGAAAATGGAATTGGAAAAGCCGATGCCCAAAGCTGTTAATATATATATCGGATTACAGTTCTTAAGAACAGGCAACAGCCCCTTAATATCTATTTTGCTAATGACTAGCCCTAATAAGCTTAAGGTAACTAAAATTTTTAAATAAAATACTATCCGTTTTAAGTTCTCGGATTTTTGGCTTAGCATAATAAAAAACAGCTAATCTTGAACGTTTTTTAATTTTGGGTAAAACATGCGATAAACAAAAACGACTGCAATTAACAAAACTAGTGAAAGAATTGAAAATATCCAGCCTTTGTTTATCCAGGGAGAACTGTAATAAAACCGAATGTTATGTTTTCCTTTTTCTAAGTAGGCGCCTCTCAAAATAAAATTGGCCATTAGCATATCTTTGTGTTCCCCATTTATTTCCACATGCCAATGTGGAAAATTCACCTCTGAGGCCACAAAAATGCCCGGCTCAGAATTTTCCACTTCGTATACAATTTCATTATTGCTGTATTTTATGTTTTTAATTTTCTCCGTTTTTGAGCTTGGTAAAGCACTCAACCCAGAAGGCTTTGGTAGAAGGGATTTTTGGTAATTGGGAAGTAAAACAGTTGTCCTTGGATTAAATGTCTCAGACAACATGCCTTCCACTAATTGAGAATCTGGCATAAACTCCCATTCGTACCGCATAAACTCTCTTGGCATAAATGTTTTATTTAAGGCAATTTGCAGGCTGGGAGAATTGGGTGCCTGAAATAAGATATACTTAACATTTAACAGGTCTAAAAATTTACTCCCCCCCACAGTGCCATCAGGCTGGTTTAGCAACCCTTTTAGAAAATTTGGATTTTGATAATGAGGCTCTCCTTTAAATTTTCGATAGCGATTGTATTCATGGTCGATAAATCCGGAAATGCTGGATATGTTATGGTATTGTAAATAGCCTCCCAAATCTCTTTGGGTAAGCGCAAACACCCTAAATCGAGAATCGTCCCGTTTTATGTTTTCTATGGCAGGCTCGCTGGGAAAATACTGCTCGAATTTATGAGTGCTGACAAAATTAGAATCCACAATAAATAAATCCAGAAGAGTGGTGGCAATTAGCACAAGGGCCAGGTTTTTTTCCTTGGAAGCTTTTAGAGCCCAATGCTTCAGAGAGAATGCGATGGCAATAATGATTCCTCCATTAATAAAAGCGCCTAACCTGAAATCGGCAAGGGCCATAGACTGTTTTTTGAAATTGGAGATTTCAGCTGTCGAAAAAACGGAATTCCAAATGCCATATAACATATCTGGAAAAATTCCAAACAAAATAAGTAAGCCGCCTATTCCCAAAGAAATTTTAAAAGTCAAATCCTTTTTCTTTTCGCTTAAGCCTTGTACAGCCCCTTGTTTGGAAAACAGATAAATAAGAGTGGTGGCCGACATCATTATCAAAGAGGTGGCCAGCCAGAATAACATCATGCTAGGTGCTCTGAAATATTTCATTCCCGGTATGGTATGAAAAATGAGAGAGAAAAAAGGAGTATGGGCTCCAAGGGAAAATAAGATGGCTAATGCTCCAATGATTCCCCACACGTAGTGCCATCGGCTTCTGAATAGCATTAAACCTAAAAGCCCCAGAAATACGACAGTGATTCCAGGGTATTCGGAATTAAGTTTAAAAGCGTTTCTACCCCAATAGTTTTGGTTGATTCCGGCAAATTGAGGAACTGTTAAAAGGGAAAATATTTCTTCAGGATGGGAAGACCAGGATGTGGCGTGCTCAAAGCTTGTTTTGGACCCCTCGCCTCTTACGGAATACAATTCATTGTATTTCATAGGTGGGGTCAATATCACATATATAACTCCCAAGCCCAATAATATGGGCGTCCAAAATTTGCCTGTGTTTAAGGCCAGCGATTTGAATTTTTTTTGACGGATTAGGGGGGTAATAGTGGAAACCCAAATTACAAAGAATCCCATCAATACGTAATAAGTAAATTGCAAATGCACGGTGAGTAAGAACATTTGCAGGCAAAGAGAAAGACCCAGCAAATGATACCACTTAGAATCTTTTTGCAAAGTACGCAATAAAAAGAAAATGCCCAGGGGCAACCAGGACAAAATATAAAATTTGCCGCTATGACCTGCATAAATGTGTGAGATGTAATTGGTGTTTAGCATGTATGCCATAGCCAAAAACAGGCAAAACAATTTGCTTAAGCGAAAATAGCGTCTAAACAAAATGTAACTGCAAAAACCGGCGATTAATACATGCAAAACAAAACTGTAGCCAATTAATCTTTGAGTATCAAAAATAAGACCCATAAACAAAAATACAGGATAGGCGCAATCTCCACAGGAGGCGTCGTAAGTGGGAAAACCGCCGAAGCGCAGATAGTTCCAAAGGGGGAATTGCCCTGATTTAAGGGCGTTAAAAAAGTAGTTCCAGGCTGGGGCTGAGACCTGATCGGAAGCAAATAAAAGTTTGTCTGAAAAAAGGAAGGGAATAAAAAGAAATAAGCCCGAAGCGACAATGGCAAGTATGTATTTATAATTGTTTTTAAATATGTTTATAATTTGCATTATTCTTGTTGTACCTTTTTTTAATATTCAGAGGTCCTCATAATTTAATAATTAAATGTCCCAGGCCAATTCCTGTTATCAGAGTTGCCTCATAAAAAGGCTAAGCTGCATTCAAATCAATTTCCCAGAGAAAATCACGGCCAATAATTTGAGCTCTATCATCGGAAAAGTCAAAATCAGTTCCCTTAGTCGGAATTTCATAAACTAACAGATTTTTTGCCTCTGGGGGGCAATGTTTCCAATTGGCTTCATTAAATACTCTGTTTTGGGCAGATTTTACCGAAGTTTGGATCCCGCTCCCCCCCCCGTTTTTTTGAAACCAGCAACGGGCATCCCATAACTGTTTCGGGTTTCCAAAATCCATCCAGGCGTAATGGGATACGTCTACCACTTTTAATCCCTTTCCTTGGGAAAGGGATTTTGTCCAGGCTTCTTTAATGTCTGAAAAACCTTTGGGGCAATAGTTTAAAAATTCCCTTTTGTATAGCGCAATGCCACTCATGGTCAAGGCTTTTTTATTTCCAACGGGAAGATAACCATTGTAGTCTTTAACCCCTTCCAACATGCTGTTATCTGTCAAACAAAGGGTGTTGAGACTGGGTATGTTAATCCCAAGCAGTATGCCTATTTCATCGCCCATATTATCAGCGAATATTTTTTCAAGATCCATGTTGTGCAATATATCTGCGTTGTGTACTAATACATAATCGCAATCTGCAAAATGGCTGGATAAGGCAGATAATGGCCCTGCAGTACCTAAAATTTGCGATTCGTAGATAGCGGTGATTCCCAATTTTTCTGCTTCCTTTTCTACTTGCCGATGTAAATGATGGCTGTTGCATACTATTTTATGCGGCTGTAATTTTTGCACTTTTTCCAAATTAATTTTAAGAGCTGTTTTGCCTTCAAATGTTATTAAAGGCTTTGGAATGCGTTTGGTTAAGGGTTGTAGGCGTGTGCCGAAACCTGCGCATAAAAATAAAACGCCTATTTTTGCAGTCATGTTAATCTGGGAAAAAAGATTTTAAAGGGCCGCCCAATAAAATTTCTATGGGCAATTTGTTGTACTCGTATTCATAAGGGGGGGCTTTCCATTTAAAGTCTTTGGGGTAAACTTCTAATAGATACTTTAAAATTTCCATGGTGGTTTTGTAAGGCAGATACTGGTTTCTATCTGTTACATGGATTTGAGCCCCGTTGCAAAGTTCTCCTGCAAATTTGTGAAATGTGGGCTGAAAATAGGCCTCGCGAAAAATAACTCCGGGGAGCTTTAACTGGGTCAGGTAATCCACCATTTGCGGGGAATCAATAAAAGGAGCTCCAAAGAGTTCAAAGGGTTTTGTGGTGCCCCGGGCCTCGGAAATATTTGTGGCTTCCAAAAGGCACATGCCCGGATACACTATGGCGCTATCCAGCGTGGGCATATTAGGTGAGGGTAAAACCCAGGGAAGACCTGTTTCATCGAACCACAATTTTGGGTCCCAATTTTCCATGGGAAGCACAATGAGTTCGCAGTCAGGAAAAGCCTCTTTTTTGAACTGCTCGGCCAGTTGACCTATTGTTTTTCCGTGACGCACTGGAATGGGGTGTAGTCCAACAAAAGAGCGGTAATCCGGATTTAAAATGGGCCCCTCTACATCTACTCCATTGATGGGGTTGGGTCTGTCGCAAACCACCACTGTTATCCCCTTTTTTTCACAGGCCTTCATGCACAGATATAAGGTCCAAATAAAGGTGTAATAACGGGCTCCTACGTCCTGAAGGTCTATTAAAAGGGCATCTAGGCCCTCCAACATGGATTCCGTGGGTTCCCGATGTTCGCCATAAAGGCTGTAAACGGGAATTTTTAATCTGGGGTCGCTGTATCCCTCCCATTCAATCATGTTATCCTGGGTTTGACCCAAAATTCCGTGTTGAGGGCCAAACAGGGCGGAAAGCTGAAAAAGCTCACCGTTTTTTTCTTCCAAAAGACTCAAGGAATGGCGGTAGTTTTGGCCAACGGAAGCTGGGTGGAGCACGGCTCCTAATTTACAACCCCTTAGATGCTTTGGCCAAATTGCTAAATTATCTATGGGTAAGCGAGTGGAAAGGTATTTATCTTTCATTCTGAAAAAATAAAATTACACAAGGACAAAAATCAGATTTTTTGAATAGGGAGCATTAGCATGTCAGGTTCACTCAACAAAGTGATGATAATTGGAAATTTAGGAAGAGACCCGGAAATCAGAACAGTTCCATCTGGGGCCAAGGTGGCCAATTTTTCTGTGGCTACCAACGAAAGTTATACCGATAGAAACGGACAAAAAGTGGATAGAACTGAGTGGCATCGCATGGTTATGTGGCGTGGTTTGGCAGACATTGCTGAAAAATATTTAAGAAAGGGCTCTACAGCCTACTTTGAAGGTAAGCTTTCTACCCGTTCCTGGGACGATCAATCTGGCCAAAAGCGCTACACCACCGAAATTGTCGTGGACAACCTGCAAATGCTTGGCGGTCGACCTTCTGGCGATTCTGGATACGGAGGCTCTGATTACTCTAATCAGCAAGAGCCATATTCTCAACCCTCCAGTGTGGAATCTGGCGGCGGCAATATGCCCCCTGCACCCGAGGATGATTTACCGTTCTAAAAGAGTAAATTTCATTTGGTTTCCTTTGCTGTTTTAATTGTCCTGCTAATATTTTCCGGATTTTTTTCAGCCACGGAAACCGCCCTTTTCTCTTTTTCCAGGCCCGAACTGGTTGGTTTTAAAAACTCTCAAAACCCCCGGCACCGCTTAATTTACCAGCTTTTGCGTCACCCCAATCAGGTTTTAACCAGCCTTTTGGTGGGTAACAATTGCATAAATATTTTATTTGTGCTCCAGGCCTCTCACATCATTTCGGACATGGGTTTTATTGCTGGCATCCAGGAAAAAAGCCTGCATTTGGCTATTTTGGTGGAGGTTGCATTGTTAACCCTGGTTTTGCTGCTGGTAGGTGAAATCTTTCCTAAGAACTTTGCTCTCCACCATGCAAAGTCGGTGGCGGGGATAAGTATTTACCCCTTTTATTTTTTCAACAACCTCATGGTGAAGCTGGGGGTCCAAAAGGCGCTGGCGCTGGTGAATCGCAATTTGCTCCTGGCCATTCGAAAAATTTTTGGCGATCGGGAAGAATTTGCCAATTCCGAAGATATAAAAGTGGCTGTGGATTTAGGTCTTAAAGAGGGCCATTTATCCAGGGAAGAAGCTTCTATTATCGAAAAAGTTCTCAGTATGAAAACCGCGCCAGTGGAAGATTTTATTTTGAACCGTTCCTCTGTAGTCAGTTTTTCCCCGGATGATTCCGTGCAAACGGCTTTGAATCTGGCTGCCAAAAATTCCGAAACGGAATATCTGGTATACGATAGGGAAAAAGACTCTGTGGTGGGGATTTTTAATGCAGAAAAGGCTATAATAAATAAGGCGCAGGGAAAAGTATCCGATGTTATGGGGCCTCCCCGATTTGTTCCCTATGTTAATGTGTTTGAATGGGTCCTTAAAATAATAGGCCTTTCCACCAACCGGATTTATGCCGTAGTAGATGAATTTGGAGCCTACATTGGAATTTTGTCTTATCAGCAAATTGAAAATTTTTTGGTCAATAATGTGGTCCAGCCCCAATCCAATTCTGTTCCTCCTGAAATTCAGGTTCAAAATCCTGGCTGGCTGGTGGAAGGGTCCCTTAATCTGGCTATTTTAGAGGATTTTTTAAAGTGCAGCTTTCCCAAAGGGGATTACCATACGGTATCCGGGCTTTTGTTGAATGTTACAGGTAAAGTCTTGCAAAAAAAGGATTGGGTTGTGGTGGAGGGCTGGAAATTTTACATTGAAAGCTCCAAATCGAATAGGATAGAAAAGGTTTTAATAACCCAACAAGGAGCCCAATCATGAACCAGGAAATTTATTCCCTAGGTATTATGCTTTTTATAAGCTGCGCAGCTTTAATTGGAGCCATTAACTCCAGGGGCACGGTTAAAATGGTTTTTTCCTACCTGCTGGCTTTTATCTGCCTGGCTGGTACTGGTTTTTTGATTGGCCAATATGTTAGCAATATGTCTCAGGCCAAGGCTTTTAAGTTTGAAGAGTCCAATAAGGCCCTGGAGCAAAAAGTGGAAGAAATGCAACAAACCCTCGAAGAAACTATGAAGGAAGAAGCCGAGCAGAGCGCCCAAGAAGCGGCAAAGGCTAAGGCCATTGCAGATTATAAAAAAGAAGCTTACTCTGTACTATTAAAAGGCCAAAAAGTAGCTAGCCGTCTCACAGGTTATAAGCTTGTTGTGGGCTCAGACTCTGAGTACGAAGAGGCCGTTAAAAAAGCCAATTATTATTTGGCTGAGTCCCGCCGGATTTTAAAAGAAGCCAAAGCCTTAACCGCCCCTGAGGATATGGCCAAAGCCCAGGAGAATTTTTTAAAGGGACTGGAAACTTTAGCAACTGCCACTTCAAGAATGCGCCGTTATTACACAGCCGAAAATTCGCAAGAAGAGCAGGATATTGCTAATATCTTTAAATACAAGATTCAGCAGGCCAAAGATATTTTAAGCCAGTCTGAACAGGAACTACAATAATAGGAACAGGATATGAATTTCCCAGAGGAATTAAAATACACCAAATCCCACGAATGGGTACGTATTGAAGGCAACACAGCTACCATTGGCATTACCGACCACGCCCAAAGCGAATTGGGTGATATTGTTTTTGTGGAGCTTCCTGAAGTTGGACGTGAATTGGAGCCCGACTCAGAATTCGGCACCATTGAAGCGGTTAAAACAGTTGCTGATTTATACGCTCCCATTCAGGGAAAAGTAAGCGAAGTCAATTCCGAACTAGCAGATGCGGCAGAAATTATTAACGAAGACCCTTATGGTAAAGGCTGGATTATTAAAATGGAATTTGAAGAGCTTAAAGGCGAATTGATAGACGCCTCCGCCTATCAGGCTTTAATTGGCGCCTGATTTTTTTACATAAATTTTAATAATTAATACCACTTATTACTATTTATTACCATTAATTGTTATATTCAGAAGTGGGGTTGTAGATTTGGAATCAGGTGAATCTGGGCAAGAGGATCCTAAAATGAAAATGATCGAGCTTTTAGAAGCTCGTAACGTAAAATTTAAAATTGAATCAGTTCAGTAAAGGAAATGACTATGAAAAAATGGATAGTTGTGCTGGGAATTTTTTCCCTTGGGGGAGCTGCTTTCGCCCAAAATAGGCCACGTGATCCCTTTGTTTTTAGGGCGGCTATTTGGCAAGGAAATAACCCTTCGGTTCAAGGTGACCGTGTGGTGGCCGTTTTGTTAAACTCGAATTTCACTGCGCTATACAGCACAGTGAAAGGCGGTCTTTATATGACTCGGACCGGTCAGGCTCAGGATGGCAATAATACTTATGCCCATCAGCATGACGGTAGCGTGTTGAAATTTACCGGGGGCAACGTATTACATAGAAATTACCCCTCTGAATCAGTCTGGGAGTTAATGGATGGCAATAATGCAGTTTCATCACAAACGCAGTACCTAGGCTATACATTATCTGGCGGCAATACTCCAAACATGGTAGCTATCCGATATAAAATAGTGGCGGGCGATAACAGCATTAACATATCTGAGACCCCTGAATACATAAGCGGCGGTAGCGGCGGTATAAAGAGGATGTTTACAGTGGACGGAATTCCAGATGGTCAGAGCATCAGGCTGAGTATCTCCGGACAGGTTAGCGGTAATGAAACCTGGACCGCCGAAAGCGGGGGAACTGTTTCTGGGGAATATTTTACTATTAACACCAACGGCGATGCGGTCCTTAACGGATCCTGGTAGGAGAAATTTATGAAGTATTTTAGCAAATCCTTATTTTTCCTTGCTTCTCTGGCAGGATTATCTTTGGCTCAAAACCCATCACATCCAGGATATGATCGGGAAGAAATCAATTTTTCAAACTCTAATCTATTTACACCACCTAGCCGGGATGCCAATCGTCCCATGGTTGGAGGTATGGATGTTTTTCCAGATGGCCGGGTGGCCTTTGTGGAGTGGGGTTTGCCGGGCTCTGTATTTATTCTCGGAAATGAAATTGAGCAAAGTTCTCAAAATGTTCCAGTGACCCGCTTTGCCAGGGGGTTAAACGGCGCAATGGGGTTGAAAATCGTAAAGGACACCATTTATGTTATGGAAAAAGAAGGTTTAACCCAGCTTGTGGATGTGGATGACGATGGGAGAGCCGATGAGTTTAACAGCATCAATCAAGCTTTTCCCTCCAATACCAATATGCTTAACCTGTCCTTTGACGTGGGATATATGGAGGGGGCATTTTATGCCGCCCTTTCTTCTGATGTGCACACAGGAGGATATGACTGGGGATCCAGTTCCTGGCTAGGTACTCCAGCTTTGGCTGGGCGTTCTGCCATGTATAAATTAGAAACCGATGGAACAGCAACCGCTTTTGCCTGTGGATTTCGAAACCCCAATGGAATGGACATCAATGGAGAGGATATATTTGTTTCTGATAACCAGGGCTCCTGGCTACCCGCCTCCAAGCTTATTGTTGTTCGGGAAGGACGTTTTTATGGCCACAGGACAAACCCTACTAACCAATGTCAAACCCAAAACAACAACCAGGAATCGCCTCCTGTGGTTTGGGGGAACTTTGCAGATGGAAATACTCATGCAACCGGACGCTCCTGGGGAAACCCTGTGGTACTGAAACATGGCCCCTATGCCGGTCAGGTGTTGATAGGGGAGACTGTTTTTGGCCACCCAAATAATGTGGTGCGGGTATTTATTGAAGAAATTGACGGGGAATTGCAAGGCGTTATCCTTCCGTTTGTTAAGGGTTCCACTACTAAAGGTGTTTACCGTATAAAAGAAGGCGAAGACGGACAAATTTATCTTGGAATACTAGGAAGCAATTGTTGTTGGGGCCCCCGCAGCAACATGTATTCAGGTTTCGATGTAATGCGTCCTAACAATTCCAGCAATTATTTGGAAATTATGGCTATTCGTTCTTTAAGCAACAACAGTTTTGAATTGGAATTCAATAAGGAAGTGGGCAGCAACGCCAATCAAACTAACCTCTACAGTGTTAAACAGTGGGTAAATAACCCTGTTGAAGAATATGGTGGAGGTCAAATGGAAAACCAGCAAGACCTTTCTGTCAGTTCAGCTACTGTTAACTCCAATAAGGTAACATTGACCATCAATGGTCTCCAGACTGGTCGGGTTGTAAAATTTGTTATTAATTCCAACCTCAAGGCACAAGACGGTAGCGATTTGTGGACTGATTTTGCCATGTATACCCTGAACAAATTTGGCCCTGGGACAGATTACGAGCCTGTAATCCCGGTTTCTCTAGGTGAACCTGAAAAGCTAAAAGCAAGCTGGCAGATAATCAAAAGAGATGGTTTTCATGTATTGCGTTTTGAAAAGGAACCTCAGCTTACCAGAGAAGCTGCTGTTTATGACCTAAAGGGAACCAAGCTATTGGAAAAGAGCCTTGCTGGCGGCTGGGAAATGACTCTAGAAACCGCTGGCCTTTCCAAAGGCATGTATTTGGTGCAGTTAAAGGAACAAGGGCGCGCATCCACCCGGTATTTGTTAATTCCTTAACTAATTATTTTGCCAATGGTACTATTTGTTAGCTAACCTGGGTGGCATAACTTTCCACACCAGGGCAGCTGCAAACCAGATTTTTGTCACCATAGGTGTTGTCAATTCTGGAAACCGCAGGCCAAAACTTATTCTCCTCTACCCAGCCTAAGGGATAAACAGCCTTTTTTCGACTGTAGGGATAAGGCCAGGGATCTTCAGTTAAGGTTCTTGCTGTATGGGGCGCATTTTTTAACACATTATTATTTTTATCCGCGCTGCCGGATTCGATTTCGCTAATTTCAGCCCGAATGGAAATAAGCGCTTCAGCAAACCTGTCCAGCTCCTCTTTGGATTCGCTTTCCGTGGGTTCAATCATTAATGTGCCTGCTACAGGAAAAGAAACTGTAGGGGCGTGAAAACCATAGTCCATTAATCTTTTAGCAATATCAACCACCTCAACATTAGCGGAATGTTTAAAGGGACGAAAATCTAAAATAAACTCGTGAGCTACCCTTCCTTTTTTTCCTGTATAAAGAACCGGGTAATGATCTTTTAGTTTTTGCAGCAGGTAATTGGCGTTCAGTATAGCGATTTCGGAACTTCTACGAACACCTTTGGCCCCCAGCATTCTTATATATCCCCAAGAAATTCCCAGTATGGAAGCTGAGCCGTAAGGCGCAGCTGAAACTGCACTTATAGCTTCAGACCCCCCGATTTTAATTAAGCTGTGGCCAGGAAGAAAGGGAGCTAATTTATGGTTTACAGCAATAGGGCCCATGCCTGGTCCGCCACCGCCGTGGGGGATGCTAAATGTTTTATGGAGATTTAAATGGCATACATCAGCCCCAATTTCAGCTGGGCTGGTTAAGCCCACTTGAGCGTTCATGTTGGCTCCATCCATATATACCAGTCCGCCATTATCGTGAATGATTTGGCAGATTTCCCTAATCTCATCTTCAAACACGCCGTGGGTGGATGGGTATGTTATCATAGTACAGGATAAATTTTCTTTGTGCTCCAAGGCCTTGGATTTTAAATCATCCATATCAATATTTCCATGGATATCGCAGGCAACCACCACTATTTCCATTCCCGCCAGGGCCGCGCTGGCCGGATTAGTTCCATGGGCAGAGGAGGGTATAAGAGCTATGTTGCGATTGGTTTGGCCGTTTTTTTCATGATAAGCTCTAATGACAAGTAACCCGGTATATTCTCCCTGGGCTCCGGCATTAGGCTGCAGGGAAACCGCCTCAAACCCGGTGATTTTTTGTAAAGCACGGGACAGTTTTTCAATTAACTCCTGGTATCCTAAAGTTTGGGATGCCGGAGCGAAGGGATGTATCTGATTCCAATTGGCCCAGGACACAGGTATCATTTGAGTGGCTGCGTTTAGTTTCATGGTGCAGGACCCTAAAGGGATCATGGACCAGTTAAGAGATAGATCTTTTGATTCCAGTTTTTTTATATAGCGCATCATTTCTGTTTCGGAATGGTAGCTATTAAATACAGGATGGGTTAAAAAAGGACTGCTTCTTTGAATTTCTGAATCAAGTTGAACTGTAGAGCTTTGAGAAAAATCCAACTTTTCTTCTACGCCAAAAAGGTAGGCCAGGTTTTTTAAATCTTCTGGGGAAGTAGTTTCGTCAAGGCTAATGCCTAAAAGATTTTCGCCAATGTGGTTGTTTAAATTAATTCCCATATTTTTGGCTTTGCGGGTTATTTCAGAATGCTGGGACTTTTTAACTTCTAAGGCAATGCTGTCAAAAACTTGGTGGTGGAGGACTTTATATCCTCCGGCCTTTAGCGCATTTAATAATAACATGGCGTTGTAATGCACCCGCTGGGCGATTTCAAAAAGGCCTTTTGGACCGTGGTAAACAGCATACATACTGGCCATAATGGCTAAAAGCACCTGAGCTGTACATATATTGCTGGTTGCTTTTTCACGACGGATGTGCTGTTCACGGGTCTGTAAAGCCATGCGATAGCCAATGTTGCCTTTTGCGTCCTTGGATACCCCGATAATCCGACCGGGCATTAAGCGTTTGTATTCTTCTCGGGTGGCAAAAAACGCAGCGTGTGGTCCGCCAAAACCCATGGGAACTCCAAAGCGTTGGCTGTTGCCCACCACTATATGGGCTCCAAATTCACCAGGAGGTTTTAAAAGACAAAGGCTTAATAAATCCACCGCCACCACCGAGGGACAATTGGCGTCATTGGCTTTTTTTATCAACTCTTCGCAATTCCACAAAGCACCTTGACGGTTGGGGTATTGGACCAGGATGCCAAATACATCCTTGTTAAAAGTAAAGTCTTCAACACTTTGGCTTACAATCTCGATTCCCAAAGGGTTGGCCCTTGTTTTAAGAACATCCAGCGTATGGGGGAAACAATATTCGTCTACCAAAAACTTTTTGGCGTTTTTTAGAGCTGGTTTTTTTTGGGCAATGTTATACAGCATAAACATTGCTTCCGCAGCAGCTGTGGCTTCATCCAAAAGTGAAGCATTCGCTACTTCCATTCCGCATAAATCCATCACCATGGTTTGAAAGTTTATGAGCGCCTCTAAACGGCCTTGGCTAATTTCGGATTGGTAGGGGGTGTACTGGGTGTACCAGCCTGGATTTTCCAGGATGTTGCGCAATATGACGCTTGGAGTGATACACGGGTAATAGCCTTGACCGATGTAGTTTTTAGCCAGTTGGTTTTTTTGACTGATATTTTGGAACTCTTCCAAAAACTCAATTTCGGAAAGAGGCCCTGGTAAATCCAAATCCTTTTTAAGGCGAATGGAGGAAGGAATGGTTTGTTCCAGGAGTTCATCTATTGAATTTAAATTCATTTCAGAAAGCATGGGGGCAAGGTCTGATTCCCGGGGACCAATATGTCGCTTTTCAAAAAACTCAAAATGACCAGGCATGTTTGTAAAATTCCCTAAGTAAAATGGATGAAATGGCTCTGGAAGCTTGAAAAAAAGGCTTCTCAGAGTTCTGAAAGCTAGCTATTTGCAGGTTGGATTGCATGATTTTTTTGCTTTTTGATAAAAGCTAAAAAACGGATTGGAAGTGGTTTATTTTTAACAATTATTATATTTAGGGCGCTATGAAAAAGAATATTAATACCGCAATAATGGGTGCCACTGGCGCAGTTGGTGCCGAACTTTTACAACTTTTAGAAGAAAGACAGTTTCCTTTGGGCGAATTGCGCCTTTTGGCTTCAAAACGCTCTGCTGGCAAAACAATTTCCTTTAAAGGCAAAGATTATACAATTGAAGAACTAACACACGATTCCTTTGGCGGAATAGATTTAGTTTTAGCGTCTGCTGGTGGAAAAATCAGCAAGGAGTTTGCCCCTTCTGCCGTAAAAGCAGGAGCTGTGGTGGTGGATAACACCTCTTTTTTCCGCATGGATCCAGAAGTGCCTTTGGTGGTTCCGGAAATTAACCCAGAAAAAATTTCTGAGCACAAAGGGGTTATTGCCAATCCAAATTGTTCAACTATTTTGATGCTTTTACCCCTTTGGCCACTGCATAAAAAATTTGGCGTAGAGAGAGTTGTGGCGTCTACTTATCAAGCTGCCAGTGGTGCTGGGGCTCTTGCTATGGAAGAATTGTTAAAAGAAACAGAGGCCTATTTGCAGAACAAAAGCTTTAAGCCAACTGTTATCCCCCATCCTTATGCTTTTAATTTATTTCCCCATAATTCGCCCATGGGTGACGATGGTTACTGCGAAGAAGAAACCAAGATGATTAAGGAAACTAAAAAGATTTTTGGAGAACCCGATTTTAAAGTGACCGCTACCTGTGTACGGGTTCCTGTACTTCGTGCCCATTCTGAGTCGCTTAATATACAGTTTAAAAATAAGGTGAGTGTGGAAGAAGCCTATGAAGTATTGCGTCAGGCGCCTGGCGTTGAAGTTTTAGAAGACAGGCCTCAGAACCGCTGGCCCATGCCTTTAGATGCTTCGGCAAAAGATCCAGTATATGTAGGACGCATTCGCCAGGACAAAACCCAGGAAAATACTCTTGAGCTTTGGCTAACAGGTGATCAAATCCGCAAGGGTGCTGCCCTTAACGCCATCCAAATTGCCGAGGAGCTGTTTTGCTGAATTTTATTTTGCTGGTTATTGCCTTGTGCATTACCGCTTTTTTATTCAGTATTTATTTCCAATTATCACGTATAGAAAGTTCACTCAATAAAATGCTGGAAGACATTGAAGGCTATTTATTAAGGGTGTACGGAGAAGAATAATTTTCATGTCTAAAGAAATTCCAAATTTTCCTTTTTTTGATATTGCCAAAAATTATGGTACTCCCTGTTACATTTATGACCGAAAAACCATAGAATCCCGCATTGATGATTTAAAAGATTTCGATGTTGTTCGTTTTGCCCAAAAAGCGTTAAGCAACATAGGCATATTGTCTGTTGTGCGGCAAAAAAAGGCGGTAGTAGATGCTGTTTCTGCCGGTGAAATTGTAAGGGCCATGCGAGCTGGTTTTAAAACAGGTCCAGGCTTAAGTGAAATAGTTTATACGGCGGATATTTTTGATGACGATGCCGTGGAACTAATATCCAAACATCAAATAACAGTGAATGTGGGATCCATGGACATGCTGAATCAATTGGCAGAATTTAGTCCCAAATCCGAGGTGGTTCTTCGCATTAATCCCGGTTTTGGACACGGCCATTCGAAAAAAGTGAATACCGGTGGCAACTTATCTAAACATGGAATCTGGCACGACTTAATTCCAGATTGTATGGCTCTTGGAAAACAGCTTGGCCTGAATATAGTTGGCTTACATATGCATATTGGTTCAGGTTCTGATTTTGAACACTTATCAACTGTGTGCGATGCAATGGTATCTGCCGCCAAGCAATTTGGTTCTGGCCTTAAAGTCATTAGCGCTGGAGGAGGGTTGCCCATTCCCTATCAAAAAAATGGAAACCGCATTGATGTGGCAAAGTATTATCAAACCTGGGATGCAGCGCGTAAAAAAATTGAAGCTGAACTAAATACTAAAGTTGAATTGGAAGTGGAGCCGGGGCGCTATTTGGTGGCCGAGAGCGGCTATCTACTCAGTAAAATATGCTCCGTTAAAAATACGGGGGGCACAGACTTTTATGTGGTGGATGCTGGCTTTAACACACTGATACGCCCGGCTATGTATGGGGCCTTTCATGAAATTAGCATTCTCTCCCAAGATGCAAATCCAGAAGGGGAAAGAGAAGTCGTAGTGGCGGGTCCTTTGTGTGAATCTTGCGATGTATTTACCCAGGAAGAAGGTGGCTTCGTAACAAAACGAAATTTACCGGAAGCCAAGGTGGGGGATTTACTGCTTATTCACGACGCAGGAGCTTATGGCTCTGTAATGTCCTCCAATTACAATACCCGCAAACTGGCTCCAGAATTATTAATTGAGGGAGAAAAAATTTCGGTTATCCGAAAACCTCAAACCTTTGATCAAATTTTAGAGCTAGAACAAATTCCTTAAAAAATAAACCAAATTTGTGCTCATGCGCACGCTGTGGATGAATTTAGAATTATTCAATAAAAATTAAATTGAAGAGTGCAGGACAAGGCCGCAGGAAATAATGATACAAAAAATTGATTTTAAAGGATATAATTCAAGGCGGAGTGTGACGAATGAACCGATATTGTACTATTTGTACATTGAGGTTTAATTCGGAACACTCCAACGAAGAAGTATGCTTTTAAAATCAATTTTTACTCTTCGCTACTGCGAAGTTTGGCTAGAACATTAACATCTTCAAGAGTGGTCATATCCCCTTTTGACTCCACTCCATTGGCCACATCTCTAAGCAGGCGACGCATTATTTTGCCGGAACGGGTTTTTGGAAGGGAGTCTGTAAAATGAATTTGGTCTGGAGCCGCCAGGGGTCCAATTTCGGCGCGTACATGGCGGGTAAGTTCTGCTTTAAGGGAGTCGTCTCCTTCATTTCCTGGGGCTAAAGTGATAAAGGCGGCTATGCCCTCTCCTTTAATTTCATGATTAAAACCAACCACAGCTGCTTCCACCACAGATTTATGAGCAACCATGCAGCTTTCCACTTCCATGGTGGAAAGACGGTGGCCGGAAACATTGATAACATCATCAATTCGTCCTAAAATCCACAAATAGCCATCTTTATCTTTAACAGCTCCATCTCCTGCAAGGTACCATCCTTGTTTTTCAAATTTTTTCCAATATACATCAACAAAACGTTCTTTATCGCCATAAAGAGTTCTTAACATGGAGGGCCAGGGTTGCTTAAGAACTAAGATACCGCCCTGTTCTGGGCCCAATTCTTCCCCATCTTCTGTAACTACAGCGGGTTCTACTCCAAAAAAAGGTATGCAGGCGGAACCGGGCTTGGCTTCTGTTATACCGGGTAATGGAGTTATCATAATGGCTCCGGTTTCTGTTTGCCACCAGGTATCCACAATGGGGCAGCATTCGCCGCCAATATGTTTGTAATACCACATCCAGGCTTCGGGGTTAATGGGCTCTCCCACACTTCCCAAAAGACGTAAGCTGGATAAGTCGGCTTTTTGGGGGTGTTCTTCTCCCCATTTCATAAATGCTCGGATAGCCGTGGGTGCTGTATAGAAAATGTTGACTTTTAATTTTTCGATAATCCTCCAAAAACGCCCTTCATCGGGGGCATTGGGAGCTCCTTCATACATAACTGTTGTGGCGCCATTATTTAATGGGCCGTAAATTATGTAACTATGGCCGGTAATCCAGCCGATATCTGCGGTACACCAGTAAATATCCTCTTCCTTTAAATCAAAAATGTATTTGGTGCTGAGGTAAGTTCCCACCATGTATCCTCCAGTTGTATGTTGGATACCTTTGGGCTTTCCCGTGCTGCCGCTGGTGTAAAGGATAAATAAAGGATCTTCGGAATCCAGTTCCAAAGCAGGGCAATTTTCATCTACGGTCTTGGCCAAATCATGGTACCAATGATCCCGTCCTTCTTTAAGCTGAACTTTATTCTTTGCCCGCTCTACCACCAATACATTATTTACGCTAGGAGTATTTTCCACAGCTTCGGCTACTATATCGTATAAAGCCAGAACCTTACCTCTTCTAAACCCTCCATCAGATGTTATGACCATTTTGCAGTTGGCGTCGTTGACCCTATCTGTAATGGCTGGCGCGGAAAACCCTGCAAAAATTATGGAGTGAACGGCCCCAATTCTGGCGCAGGCTAGCATGGCAATGGCCAGTTCGGGAATCATAGGCAAGTATATGGCAATCGTGTCTCCTTTCTGAATGCCTTGCTTTTTTAAAACATTGGCGAAACGGCAAACTTCTTTGTGGAGTTCCTCATAGGTGTAGATTTTTTGTTCCCCTTCAGGTTCGCCTTCCCATATGATGGCGGTTTTATTTTTTCTGGGGCCCGTTAAATGTTTATCCAGGCAGTTGTAAGAAAGGTTGGTGGCGGCTCCTTCAAACCATTTGGCAAAGGGAGGGTTGTCCCAATTTCGAACTCTATCCCACTTTTTAAACCAGTGTAATTCTTCGGCGATTTTCCCCCAAAAGCTTTCGGGATTGTTAATGGACTCCTGGTACATTTCCTGGTATTGAGCCTTGGAGTTGATGAGGGCCTTGGAGCTAAAATCAGCAGAGGGAGCAAATTTTCTGTTTTCCTTGAGCACATTATCAATTGCGTTTGCCATGGAATTCCTTTTGTTTTTTAAGTTAAAATCCAGCCAATGGGGGTAAATACCCGTTTTTTCAGCAAAAAATTAAAAATTACCCTTCAATTTATTAAGGGCAGACCATAAAATAGCATTTTAACTGAGGACGGCTATAAAAGCCTTTCAGATTTAGCCTTTTTACTTTTATCTCCCTATATTAAAAACAGGGGACCAGTTTGCAAAAGGCTAAATGAAAAATAAGCGGATCATTTTAATGGTTTTATCCCTTTGTCTGGGCAAAGCTATCGCGATGGGAGGCTCCCAGTTAAAAGAAAAATGGGATTCCCTGTATCTTGCGACAGGCAAAAAAAACATTGAATCTGCTTCGAGGTTGCTAGCTCCAGAACTGATAGGCAGGCTAAACAAAATCAAAAATCAAGGCACATTGAATCAGCAGGCTCCTTTGAACGGTTTTTCACAGGAGTTTTTGCTCAGAAAGCCACCCTCTCAAAGCTGGGATGCTTTTTTTAAAAACCAGTTGGGCTTAAAGGCTAAAGTAATCGAATTGGGAAAAAATTATGCAAATGTATCCTTAACATTACAGGAATTATTGGAGTTAAACGAAAGTCTTTCCGAATTTCAAATTTTGCCGCATTATAAGCCCCAGTACCATCAAATTGGCAAGGGGGAAATTTTCAGTGAGGCATTAACATTGCTCGGGGCTCAGGGGTTTCAGAATTCGGGATATACCGGCCAAGGAATCCAAGTGGCCGTTATAGATGGTGACTATTTGGACTTAGCGGCTTCCATTGAGGCTGGTGAGTTGTCCGCTCTTTTAGATAGTGTGGATTTTACGGCAGATGGAATGGGCCTTAAATCGGACCACGGAACCCGGGTGGCCGAACAGCTAACGGATATTGCTCCGGATATCCATTTACATTTACTTAAAGCTGTTACCATACCTCAATTTGAATCTGCTCTGGACTATATACATAACCAGGGAATTCAAGTGGTTAACATTTCCATGGGCTGGGCGCTGTATAGTTTTGGAGATGATACGGGTCCCTTTAGCCAGGGTGTAAATGATTCCTACAACAACCACAATGTATTTTGGGCGGTTTCAGCGGGTAATGACGCCAAAAATGTATGGACAGGGTTTTTTAATGATAGCGATGCAGATAATCTCCACGAGTTTTCTCTAAACGATCCTTTATTGGACTTTAAAAAAAGCAGTCATGTTTATATTAAATGGGATCAATTTGATGGCGCAGTAACGGACCTGGACATGCTGGTTAGTGATAAAGATGGGAATGTTGTGGCTAGTTCTACAAATAGGCAAACGGGTGGCGCGGGAACTTCTCTTGAAAATTTGGAATTTGAATATGATTCCACTTTGGCTCCTTATGGACTGTCCGTTAATCGTTTTTCCGGTAACATCCAAAACCTTAAAATAGTTGTGCAAGCGGTTCAGGGAGAAATTTTGGAATACATAAATGGAGGGGGAAGTATTGTATATGATCCTTCTTGCGCTTCTGAAGCCATGACGGTTGGGGCGGCTTCCCATTTTTTGTGGCAAACAGATTCCTCTGTTGAGTGGTATTCCAGCCGGGGTCCAACCCCAGATGGCAGGCAAAAACCTGATATAATGGGGCCGGATAGGGCTCAAAGCTCTTTAGCTTCGGGCAGTAACATTGGAACTAGTTTCGCTTCGCCCCATGTTGCTGGGCTTGCCGCTTTGCTTTTATCTCAAAATCCAAGCTGGACGGCGGCGGAAATAAAAAATTTTATAACTACAGAAGCAGTGGATAAAGGTATAACAGGTCCAGATTCTGT
Organism: Fibrobacteria bacterium; assembly: GCA_050294405.1. Classification (GTDB taxonomy): domain Bacteria; phylum Fibrobacterota; class Fibrobacteria; order UBA11236; family JADFYW01; genus JBNKOC01. Next base: position 50,602 of record JBNKOC010000012.1, read on the forward strand.
ATATGGAGCAGGTTTGGCCAGGTTGCCTCGTTTTGCCCCTGTTTTAGACAGTATACCAGATAAAGATATTTCTGAATGGAATGTATTTGATATGTTTGTTTCGGCCTCGGATTTAAATGGAGATTCCCTGATTTTTGAATCCCCTCAATTGCCGGATTCGTCAAGTTTGGTTTCTATAAGTAAAGACTCAGCTCTTTTCAGTTGGGTTCCAGTGGTGAATGCGGATTCCAGTTTTGATGTGCTGTTTGTGGTTTCCAATTCAGAAAAATCAGATTCCCAATGGGTAAGGTTTAATGTTAAGCAGGTAATTAAACCTCCTTTTATTGATAGTCTGTATCCTAAATCTCCCGTAATGGCTCAGGAAGGCGACGCTTTATATTTTTATGCCAATGCTCTAAATTTAAATGGAAGCAATCCTCTTGAATACATATGGGTATTTAAAAATGACAGCGTATGCCTGGGGCAGGAATGCCTATTAAAACTTGAATTTAATACGGAAGGGACGGATAGCTTAAAACTTTTTGTTTCGGACGGTGATTCTTCCACCATGGTGTTTTGGGAACTTGAAATATTGGCGTACAACAACTCACCCGTGCCAGACAGCACAAGAGTCGGGGAAATTGTAAGTTTGTCAGACAGTTTATTTTGGATGCCTTCACCGGATTCGAACTTTGCGGATTCTGTAACATATATCATTAACATCTTCAGTATTATCGACAGTACCATGTTAATTCAGTTTGAATCCTCGGAACTTTATTATCCACTCTCCACTTCCGAGTTTTTGGATTTTTGGAACTCTCGCACAGATTCCGCTTTTTTGTGGAATGTTCAGGCAGTAAATGGCCAAAAGGATACAAGCGATTTTCCATTACAATATTATGCTTTATCTGTTAATGCTCCAAAAACTGTGTCTTTATCTCCCAATTTGTTTCAAAATTTAATTGAGTTTTACCCGCAAACTGTATTTACAGATTTTACACAACTTAAAATACGGGTTTCTGAACTTCAGAATTTGGAAATACGGATATACAATGCCAAAGGAGATGTTATTGAACAAATCCGCGATTCAAATGTTAGGGTAAAGCCTTATAGGAATCCTAAATTGGGGGGAAACTGGGCTCCTGGGATTTATTATCTGCAAATATTTGCAAATAAAGAAAAACTCTTTAATAAGCTTCTAGTGAAGCTGGGAAACAAATAAAGGCTATTAAAGCTGGTTGATCTTGTTTTTAATTTTTTGAATCTGATTATCGATTCGGGTATCCATGTTTTCCATGCGCTTTAACATCCGAGTTTGATCGGCGAGTAATTGTTTAAGACTAGGATCAGAGGTCTGAATTCTCTCAGGGGGGGTATTCATAATGTTTTCCTTTGCGCCAGTTTGTGGGAAACTTGGATTTGGCTGATGCCAAACAAGGACCCGTTGTTATTGTTATACAACAAAATATTGGCTTAGGCCATAAAAGCGTGTAAAATTATTCAATAATAAGCGCTTAATTGGGTAAATTACGCATATAGTCCCCAAAATGAGCTGATTTTACCACCCAAACTAGGTTGAAATAGTCACTTTATTTAGTCTTGAAGGGCGGAAAAATCGGCCACCTGACTTACCTGAGATTTTAATTTTTGGATGAGTCGTTGCCGGTTTTCTTTAATAGCCGGGTCGGGATCATTTATCATGGCTTTTTCAAAGAGGTTGTCTACCAAAGGCCTCATACCAGCCACACATTCTAAAGCCTCCACAAACTCACCCTTGGCCAAATGGGATTGAATGGCAGGCTCCATTTTATTGGAGGACTCCCACAATTCTTTTTCTTCGGCGCAAACAAAGGCCTCGCTTTTAGGTTCGCCATTTATGGTTTCTTTTAAAATGTTGGAGACACGTTTAAAGGTGGTGGATACATTGCCAAAGTCCGCATGTTGGCGAAAGCTGTTCATGGCTTTTACCCTGTCGATAAAATTGTGGATGTTGTCCCAGCTTACATTGGCTTGTACCACGCTTTGGATAATGTCTGGAGGAATATCCCCAACATCAATATTTGGCCGTTTGGGTTCTTGTAATAATTTTTTAAGCCTTTGCAGGAAAAAATCCAAAATTTTTGCTTTCAAATCGGATTTTGATTTTTCCTCAATTAAGCTGCCGTAACTTTTGATGGATTCATCGATTAATTCGCTGATGTTTATGCCAAGTTCGTGTTTTCTAATAATTAAAATACAGCCAAGGCAGGCCCGGCGTATGGCGTAGGGGTCGGCCGAACCTGTGGGGCCTTTGCCCACGGAAAATAAGCCCACAATGGAATCTATTCGGTCTGCAATGCCCACCAAGGAGGCTACCAGGCTGGGGCTTAAATCATCGGTGGCGTTTTTAGGTAAGTAATGGTCTTTGATGGCTGTGGATACCTCGGCATCAAGGCCCTGTTTTTCTGCGTAAAAGCGGCCCACTTCTCCCTGTAAATCAGGGAATTCATATACCATAGCCGTGGTTAGATCTGTTTTGCAAAGTTTGCAGGCTTCTGATATTTGCTTTTTCAATTTTGAATTGGAGCTTTCTAGCTTATTCCCAAGAAAAAGAGCTGTTTTATCCATGCGCTGGGTTTTGTCCAAAACGCTTCCCAGGCTTTCTTCGAAATTTACTTGTGATAGTTTTGCTACTCTTTCTATTAAGGGCTGTTTTTGATCTTCCTTTAAGAAAAATTCGGCGTCAAACAAACGGGATACCAGCACATTCTCATAGCCCGATTTAACCACTTCTTCGTCTTTGCATTGGGTGTTAGAAATTGCAATAAAGCTGTTGTGAAGCTTATTATTGGAGTCCACTAAAGCTAAGTATTTTTGGTGCTCTCTCATTTCAGAAACAGCCACCTCTTCGGGAATTTCCAAGTACTTGGCGTCAAATTCGCCCAGCACTACAATAGGGTTTTCCACTAAAAAATTAACTTCATCTAAAAGGTCAGAGTCCTGCCTCCAGCTTAAACCTTTGGACTTGGCGCATTCTTCCACTTTTTGCAAAATGACATTGCGGCGTTCCAAATGATTGGCATATACATGATGTTCTCTTAATGTATCGAAGTAATTTTCATGGTTAACTTCAATTTCATGATTGGCCATAAAGCGATGCCCCATGGTTTTATTAGAGGACGATACCCCTGCAAATTCTGTGGGAATAATTTCTTTACCCAATAAAGCGACCAGCCACTGAACCGGCCGTACAAAGGGAGTATTGTCTCCAAGGCCCCAACGCATGGTTTTATACCAGTGAATTTTGCTAAAAAGCTGTGGGATAAATTCGGATAATAGCTCTACTGTATTTTTACCTTTAACCATGGTTTCAGCGTAAAGGTATTCGCCTCCATCTATGGTTTTAATTTCTAGGTTATCAGGGTTCAATTTATTTTTTGCAGCAAATCCCAAGGCCGCCTTAGTCCAGTTTCCTTCTTTGTCTTTTGCAATTTTTGCGGGAGGGCCTTTTAAAACCAAATGTTTATCAGGCTGCTTTGTTTGAAGATTTTGCAGTTTAATGCAAATACGCCTTGGACTGTAATAAAATTCTGCCTCAGAACTTTCCAAGCCTAAATCTGCGAAATGTTTTTTCCAAAGCTGGGGCAAGTCTCGCATTAAACCGGGAAATACTTTTGCCGGCATTTCTTCCACGCCTAACTCAATTAAAAGGGGCGCTTTTTCTTCTTTAAGAGTTGGAAATGATTTTAACAGAGCCTTATCTTGGGAAGCGGCAACTTTTCCCAATAAAGGGTAGCCTAAGGATTCCCTATTTTCCAGCCAACATTCGGCCACCTGCTTGGCCAACTTTCTGATTTTTAAAACATAGCCTTGTCGTTCATTTACAGAAATGGCATTGCGCGCATCTAAAATGTTAAAGGAATGGGAAGCCTTCATAGCATAGTCTAAGGCCGGCGCTGGATTTTTTGCTTCGCAGAGGTTTTCGCATTCTTTTTCGAAAGCTTCGAATAATTTGTAGTGCATGGATACATCAGCCAATTCGAAATTGTGTTTGGAAAATTGAACCTCGTTTTGATGGAAGATATCGCCATAGCTGTATTTTTCATTAAACTCTATATCAAATACGCTTGATTTTTTTTGCAGGAACATACATATGCGCTCTAAACCGTAAGTTATTTCTCCGGTGATAGTGGGTAGCTCCAAACCTCCGACCTGTTGGAAATATGTAAACTGGGTAATTTCAGTGCCATCGCACCAAACTTCCCAACCAAGGCCCCAGGCTCCCAAAGCGGCGGTTTCCCAATCGTCGTGCACAAAGCGAATGTCGTGTTCATCGGGTTGAATTCCAATAGCTTTTAAAGAGCCGATGTATAGATCTAAAATGTCTTTGGGGTTGGGTTTTAAAATAACCTGAAATTGGTAGTAGTGCTGCATGCGAATGGGGTTGTCCCCGTATCGGCCATCCGCCGGGCGGCGGCATGGTTCTGCATAGGCGGCACTAAAAGGTTCTGGCCCTAAAGCTCGTAAAAAAGTAGTGGGGTTGAATGTCCCCGCTCCTTTTTCCACATCATAAGGTTGGGTTAAAAGACAGCCCTTTTCATTCCAATATTTTTGAAGGGTTAAAATTAAATCCTGAAAATACATAGACTTGGCCAGGTTAAAGGTTTGATTTTATTGAAGGCATAAATTTAAAAAAAAGAAAAAAACATAGCTTAGTTTAGCCCATATTTCTTTTGGGAAAACGCAAAAAAACGGTGGAGGTTCACATCCACCGCTTTTTGTGGGCTTAATATCCTTGTTGCGGCAAGGACTATTGCAATAATGCAATTACACTATTCGGTGCGGCATTGGCCTGAGCCAACATTGCGGTGCCGGCTTGGGTTAGGATTTGCGCCCTGGAAAAATTTGTGGTTTCCTTGGCAAAATCCACGTCACGAATAAGTGATTCTGCGGACTGCATGTTAAATTCATTGCTGGCCAGGTTTTCTATGGCATTTTCCAAACGGTTTACCACGGCGCCTAGACCCGCCCTCATGTTATTTACTGAACCAATGGCTCCATCGATGGCAGTAATGGCCTCTGAAGCTGAGGATTGGCCTGTGATGGCACTGGCTCCGCTTCCAGAAAGAGTAAGTCCCAAAGCGCCAACAGTTACGGCACTGATGCTTACGGTAATGGAATCCGTGGTGCCGTTTAAGTTTCCTCCGTTATTGTTGGCGCCAATATGCAAAACCGAAGAGGCGCTTCCATCAGCTCCGAAACTTCCAGACTGACCGTCCAAAAGAGTTACCCCGTTATATTGGGTGCCAGTGGAAATTCTCTGCATTTCGCTCATTAGGTTTTGGAATTCCTGATTGGTGTATCCCCTTTCTGTGGTCGTGAGGGTGTCGTTTGAACTTTGAATGGCCAATTCACGCATTCTTTGCAGAATATCGGAAATTTGACCGGCAGCCCCTTCAGCTATTTGCAGCATGGCAATACCTTCTTCGGCGTTGCGAATGGCTTGGCTGCTGCCTCTAACCTGGGTTCTGAGGGTCTCTGATACCGCTAACCCTGCAGCGTCATCCGAGGCTTTATTAATACGAAGACCAGTTGATAATTTTTCCAGTGAAGAAGACAACTGGCGTTCACTGCGATTGATGGACATTTCGCCCATCATTGCTGAAATGTTATGATTTATACGCATCGGAAACCTCCATGTCCCGTTAATGACTAAACAATCCTTTGTTTTGCCTTAGCTGGTTTTAAAACCAATTAAGTGGGAGTTAGCTTGGACCTGGAGAAAGAAGCGGCTGCGAAACTACTGCTTTCCCGTTATGAACGGTTCAAAATTTCTCCTAGTAAGGATATCGGAGCTTCCTGGAAAAACTTTAATATTTTTTTTGATTTTTTTTCTTATCCCAAACTTTTCACCAAATTGGCGAATAAAACATCAGAAAGGGCATTTTTTCCCAATTTATCAAATATTAAAAACTGGTGAAAAATTATTTTTCCGGATTTGTAGGGGATAGAAAAGCTATTTAGAACTTGGTCTACCAGATTGTTGTCTCGGTGGTCCTGCGAAATAATTAGAGCGCCTGAGGCGATTTCTGGATTTTCCACGGGTAGGAAAGACCAAAGAGGTAAAAGGTCTGCGTAAATTTCTCCAGCCAATTTTTGGTTAGGCAGCCCTTCAAAAAAAGCATGGTTCAAGCAGTAGTTAAAATAACCAAAGGCTCCGCCACCATTTCGAATTAGTTCGAGTGGGAAATCCAATAGCTTCAGGTTATTAATTTGTTCCACGTCTTCAGGAGTGAGTGCCCCAAAAATTAAGCTATCGCCATTGGCAGCCTTTTCAAAAAGACCGGATAAAGTTTCTTTATCCATGGAAGCGGGGTTTGTGATAAGGTGGTTTTTCTCTTCTTTCCCCGCAGCATAGCTAATAGTATTGGGGAAATTTCCGATTAAGTTCACTTTTTTCAAATAGTCATCCAGTTCCACCTTTTGGGGAACAAAAAATACTTCTTCCTTTTTAGCAATTTCTTTTTTGCCTTCTGTTAGAGCTAAATCAAAAGTGAATTCACCCACTTCATTACCCACAGGGAATTTAAAACGGCCAATGGAGTTAAGGCCCCGTTTTGCCTTTCCAGGCATGGATTCCTGGTGCCAGATTCTGCCGTTAGGACCTTTAACCCGAACCAAAAGCCCGTAGTCTCCCAGGTTATCTTCATTGAGCAAAAATATTTTAATGGCTGCAGAAGCTCCCTGATATGGAGTGCGCAATTCGGCTTCGCTCATAATTTTTATGGGGGCATTCATTTTTTTAGCTTCTTCGAGAATGGGCTTGGGCTGGCGAAAATGATCCACAAGGCCCCCAAATTCAAGGCCCCAATCGCTCCATTTCTCAAATAAAAATCCGGAAATTTGATTATTCATTCCCAGGGATTCTACATGTTTGGCGACGCTATCAATAGTGAATTTTTCAGCTTCTTCGAGAAAGTCGGAAACTTTTTTCCAGATGCCAATTTTGGGGATTTCATTTTCCAATTCTTCTTTAAGGCGTATAAGCCATTTGTATTCCCTGGATTTGGAAAATTTTTTAGATACATCATGTTCAATGATGTTATCCAAAGTTCTGGGGGCTCCCATGCCGATTCCATCCACCAAAACTTTTCCACCTAGTTCGTCTTTTAAGTAGTTATACCGTTCCCAGAAAGACTTGCCTCCATGTTTGTTGTCATTCAGCGTTTTTGCCTCTTTGGAAGTGCAGTAGTTGGCCATTAAGTACTGGGTTTTAACAGGTAGTGGGGCAGCCATTTTTAGACTGTGTGATTCAAAGGTTTCAATTTTTGTTTCGGTGGGGTTGTAAACTTTACCAATATCAATTTTACCAACTCCCATACTGTCCAGATGCACAGAGTTCAGGTTGGAAGCGATGGGGCGGTAGGGGTCGATGTCCGAACAAAACCTCAGCAATTTGTTGCCGTTTTCTAGCGCCATGGAACCATTTTCAGAACCAATGGCCCACATCACTATACATGGATGATAACCGTGGTATTCCATCATGCGTTTTAGAATTTTTTTCAATTCTTCCAGACTGTCCTTATTGGATTTTTGATTGTATGAGGGAGATTCCTGAATAACCAACAATCCTATTTCATCGCACAAATCCAGAATCTCGTTGGTTAAAGGCGTGCCGCCGGAGCGAATTAAATTAAACCCTGCGTTTTTAATATTGAGCAAATCTTCTTTATAGCTAAAATCCATTGGGGCAATGGAGGTCAGGTAGGGGAAAATGGGGGTGTAAGTTACACCTTTTAAACGCACCACATCGTGATTGAGCTTGATCATGCAACGTTCAATTTCCACACGGCGAAGTCCAAAACGCACTTCACGGCTGTAACAACCCAGTAAATCCACCTTTAAGTGATAGAGTTTTGGTGATTCCAAAGTCCAGATTTCGGCTTTATCAATATCAAAGGTGATGTTATAAGTGTCGTTTTCTTTTTCCAGCTTTACCAGTTTAGGAAGAGTTCCCCTGGTGCCGTCAGGTGCTGTTAAAGTGAACTCCATCTCGGCCTTAAAATTTTTGGGATTCCAAAATTTTATTTCGGCAGTCACTCTATCCGCTTCATAATCGGGAAAGCAATTGATATGACGGATACCGGCACGGCCTCCCATAAGAAGGTGAAAGCCTCCGCGCAATCCGGCAAAAGGTGTTTTTTTATACATTGATCCGACTGGGAGTTCATTTACATTTCTGTCCCCAATGGCTTTTGCCTTACCCGGGGATTCCACGCGCATAGCTAAGAAATTTGTTTCACCTACTTTAACGCATTTGGATGCATCCAGGCGAAAAGGAATTCCGCCACCCATTCGTTTACCTAAAAGTTCGCCGTTGAGCCAAATTTCTGAATAGTGATCTATGGCATCGAATTGCAAATAAAAGCGTTTGGGAGATTCGGCCTTGTCTACTTCAAAAGCCTTGTAGTAATAGGCTGCGTTTTGATTGGACCAATTTTTTTCCTGAGCCCAGGAATGGGGCAATTTGACCTTATGAGCTTGACTGGGGATGGTCATTTGCCAACCATCTAACATACCTGAATCGTCAGGTTCGAAGCAAAATTCCCAATCACCTTCAACATTCCATTGAATACTCATATTTAATCCTTATTGTTTTAGTCAAAAATTGACAATCGTCGGTGAGAAAAGGGCAAAGATAAAAAAAAATCCCCAGTTATAAAATACGCATAAAAATCAAAAAAGCACAAATCAGAGTCCCCAGGCAAATAAAGGGCCCGAAGGGAAGCTGGGCATTTAAATCTCGGGAAGAAAGAGCTTTTGCTCCTATTGCGAATAAGAGTCCCAGCACAGAGGCCAGCATTAACCCACTTAGGGCAATAAACCAGCCCATTAAGGCCCCCGTCATGGCCACAAGTTTTACATCGCCAAGGCCTAAAGCCTCTTTTTGGGTTATTTTGCCCACAATCCAGCCTAAAAGGAAGATAAACACAGCCATACCAAAAGACGATAGGCAGGCCATATAAAAATCAAGACCCCCAGGAAAAAGAGCTAGGACAAGACCCAGCAAAACGCCAGAATAGGTTAAAAAATCTGGCAGCATAAAATGTTTAAAATCCGTGACCATTAGGGGAGGGGTCCAGAGAACCAAAATAAAAAAGCTGTAAAAGGCGCTGTGGGAGGGAATAAAACCCCACAGAAAATGGGCTGCGGCAAGGGCGGTACCCAAAAAAAAACTAAGGGCCTCAATCCAGATGTAATGGAGGCTGATTTGTGCGTGGCAGTGCCGGCATTTGGCACCAAGCCAGAGCAGGGAAAATATGGGAATGTTATCGTACCATTTTAAGGGTGTTTTGCACTGGGGACAATGGGAGGGCGGTTTTAAAATGGATTCGCCCCGGGGAGCCCGATATACTAACATCCCAAAAAAGGAACCCAAAGCCAGGGAGACTATTCCATGGAGTCCTATTAAAAAAAGGCTTGGGCCCATTTAACTTAAATTTCCTCCGCAGCTGCTTCCCGCCCCTGCGGTGCAGGCGTAGCAATGGCTGTTGATGGCTAGTTTGCGATTGAGAAAACCCTGCAAATTAAATTGGGAAATATGGTTTTGCCCATTTGCTTTTAAATCCAGCATTTGGTTAAAGTCGCAATCGTATACATAGCCCTCGTAGCTTATGGAAATTTGATGGCGGCACATGAGCCCTTCCAAGGTTGCAGGGTTGTAGGCGTTGGCTAAGGTTTCCATATAACTTTCGAATTTTCCACGGGCCACCAGGCTCATTAGAAAACGGTTGATGGGTATGTTATGTATGCAATAAAGATTATTAAATTCGATTCCGTATTGGCTTTTTAATTTGTTTTTAAATTCGGGCTCTAATTCTGACTGCGGCGCGGACATAAAAAAACCGGCGGGGTTGTACACCAGGTGAAGGGGTAAGTTTTTTCCGTAACCCAGGGCGTTTAATTTTTTTAAGGCTAAAATAGATTTGTCGAATACCCCTTTACCTCTTTGCCTGTCGGTGGTGGAAGCCGCAAAATGGGGAAGGGACGCCACTATTTCCACCCGGTGCTGGGCCAGAAACTCGTAAAGATATTCGTATCCGGGTTCTTCCAAAATGGTGAGGTTGCATCTGTCCATAACATGCTTTCCCATTTTTTTGGATTCTTCCACTAAAAATTTAAACTGGCCGTTCATTTCCGGGGCTCCACCAGTTATATCCACGCATTTTACATTGGGCAGTTTTATAATTTCAAGACACTGCCGGGCGGTTTCTTCGCTCATGCTTTCCGTGCGGGTGGGGCCGGCATCCACATGGCAATGTTTACAGCTTTGGTTGCATTGCTTGCCCAAATTGATTTGCACTGTTTCCAAGGTAAGGGCAGACAGGCCATTTTCCGTTTCCGGTAGTTTTTCAAAAGCCGGTTCAAACTGGGAAAGGTATTCCAGTTGGCTTTGCGTGGTTCTTAAGGCGTTGGCATCCATGTTTATATCCAATATATTGCTATTCCCGCCTACATGTTTAGGTCATCAATGTGGTTCATCATTTGCACGCTGTGGACTAAGGTAATGCCTGCGGACATGGCAGCCGCCACGTGGACCGCTTCGTTCATTTGCTCTTCGTCTGCCCCTTTTTCCAAACAAGCAGTGGAATAGGAGTCAATGCAATAAGGGCATTTTAAGGCGTGAGAAACAGCCAAAGCTATCAAGGCTTTTTCCCGGGCGCTGAGAGCTCCTTCTTTCATCACGCTTCGGTAATAGTCAAAATATTTATCACCCAACGCTTTATTCACTCTGGAAATGTTTTTGAATTTTTTTAAGTCTTCAGATTCAAAATAATGGCTCATGCTGGCTCCTTCCTAGAAGCTGTGTCCTAAGTTTTGGGATAATGTTACAATTTTTTATTCCGGGTGGTTAAATTCAAAGAAGATAACTCCGGGGCATTTGCCTTCCCTTGATTTAAGGTAATCCAGAAAGGGCTCTTCTGAAACTTTTTTATGATTGCTGCTGGCATGCCTTAAAATAGGGTTTTTGCCGTCTGTTACATCGAGAAAACCGGTGTGGCTTACCCAGAGCCAATCGATTTTAGTCACAAAGGCCACTCCTAAAAAGCGTTTTCCGTATTTCCAGTTTTTGGCAATTTCCTGAGCCTTTTCCATGGACACCACGGGAACCTGCACTGCGGGGTCTGCCAAGGGATATTCCAAATCTTTCATTTTGAAAAACTTTTTTTTGCCCATAGTTCTGGTTTGCAATTCATCTTTGCCGGGAAAGCGGAATATGCGCGCATATTGGGGACTGTTTAAAACCCAGTCCTGAATAAAAAAATGTTTACGATTAATGTAACTCACGCTGTCTCCCATGTATCGGATGCGCTGCATATTTAGCAGCAACTCATCGGGGTTTTTGGACATGGCAAGGCCCATGCTAGACTCAATATAGGTTACGCAATCAAAGCGGTTTAAATCCATAAGGGGCTTGTCGTCAATAACGCCATTGCGGCCTTCTCCTGTTGGTCCCAGGTAATAGGGGCTCCCCATTAAAACTTTGGAAAAATATTGTAAGCGGTCCATATACATTTTTGGGATTTTTTTGGCCTGGTACAGTTCAGCTGCTTTTTGGTACCCTGCCCGTTCGGAATTGGCCCAGCTTGCCGTAGCGGTAATGAGGGAATCAATGAGTTGCCCTGCTTTTCTAGCCGAGCCCCTGAAGCCATTGATGAAAAAGCTAAAACTAAGTGTGTCGTTGTCATCGCTAAAAACAAAACCGCACAGGCCTTGAACGGGGTCGATATATCCGGTTTTCATTTTAACCAGGCCGTTTAAAGCGTTTAATCTGTAGGAACGGTTGCCGTGAATTCCGGGAGTGGCGAGGCTTTTAATGTAATCGGTAAAATAGGGTTGAGAACTCATTTTGTGAAGATACATGGCCATGTTACGAGGCTTTATGCGATTTAAATGGGAAAGCCCGCTTCCGTCATGTAATTGAAATTCGCTGCTGTCTAAATCCATGCTGTGAAGAAACTTTTTCACTTGTAATATTCCGTCTTCTGCAGAGCCATCGCCCCCTTGGCTTTTGGAGACATGCCTAAGTAAAATTTCGGCGTGTAAATTTTGGCTGCGCTGGTTTATATCTTCCATAACATTGGTTATGGGAACCGTTTGCAACTCCAGTGTTTTTATAGGTTTTGTTTTTTTATCAAATGGCGATTCTGATTTTTCAACTTTTATGCGGGCTTTTTCCAGGGCTTTTTCAAAGGCAATCCCAAAATACGCTTTTGGGTCGCGAACGGGTAAAGTACGGGACATTTCCGGGCTGTCTATTCCCATTTGGCCAGTGATACTTAAAATGTTGTCTTCGGAGGACAATCCGTATTGCACCCGGTTTCTATGCCCAGAAACGGTGATGGCTTCATTTTCAATTTTAATGTATCCCACCTCAGGGATAATTTCCACCTGGACTTTTCCCTGAAGACTGCTGTCTGGTTTTATTTTTACGGTAAAGCAATTGTCATTATAACTCAAAGCTGAAACTTCAGCGCCAAACCAATGGTTAAAGTGCCGCTTTTTCCAATGGGGCGATTTTCGATAACCTCCAAAATAACTTTCGTCATAAATAAAATCGCCTTCAATTTTTTCTATTCCCAAAGCTTTTATTTTACTGGCCCACAAGTCCAAAACATAATTTTCGTTGGGGTAAAAACGGGCGGAAATGTTGGGGTCTCCTCCGCCTATAACCTGAATGCTACCCTTTAAAATTTTGTTTTGGATGTTACCGTAAACATTGATTTTTGTTTTGGGAAAATAGTTCGGTTCGAGGTAATGGAAGCCGGCCCCCGTGGTGATAATTTTTAAGCAGGAAGCGGGCGTATAAAAGGAGCTGTCTTCGTAATTCACAATCCATTTTTTTTGCTTGAAAGAATACAGGGAAAGCCCCAAGCGTCCACCTAAATCGAACTTCTCCTGCAAACGCATGTATTCGCCCATTAGTTTTTCCCGACCGCTTCCAGCAAAACCAAGGACCACAGAAAACAACAAGACTGAAAAAATTTTGATCATGTATGGACTTAAGATTGCGATAGGGCCGCAAAATCCTCAAAGTATTTTGGATAGGTTTTTGATACACAATGGGGGTTTAGAATATGAACCGCCACCCCTCCCAAGGCGACAAGAGAAAAGCACATGGCCATGCGGTGGTCGTTATAAGTTTCAATTTCAGCTTCTAAAAATCGCTGTGGAGGAGTGATTTCAATAAAATCTTCGCCCTCCACCACATTAGCGCCAATCTTTTTAAGCTCTGTGGACATGGCTTTTAAACGGTCTGTTTCTTTCAGACGCCAATTGTATATGCCCTCAATTCTGCTGGTTCCTTTGGCAAAACAGGCAGCAATGGCTAGGGTCATGCCTGTATCCGACATTTTATCCGCATTGTGACGTATGCCCTTAAGAGGGGCCTTGGCAACTGTTATTGAATTTTCCTCTATTTGTACTTTGGCTCCCATGTCCTTTAAAGCCAAGGCAAAACGGCCTTCACTTTTAAATTGCAGGCTTTTGCTGCCGATTCCCCGAACAGTGACCTGTCCTCCTGCGATGGCTGCTGCCGCCATAAAATAGCTGGCTGAAGAAGCATCTGGTTCTATGTAGTAACTATCGGGGTTTTGGTACCCAAAAGGCTTTTCTAAAACAAAATGATTGGAATTTTTCTCCTGAACATCCACCCCGAATTGTTTCATAACATCCAGGGTGATATCAATATAAGGCCGGGAAACCAGTTCTCCTTCAATTTGAATTTCGCTGCTTTTTTGGGTTAAGGGCATGGTCATTAAGAGAGCGGATAAAAACTGGCTGGATAGGTTTCCCCTGACTTTGGTCAACCCTCCTGAAATTCCCTCAGTATCAATACATATGGGAAGGGCTTTTGGATTTTCCAAAAAACGCACCATAGGGGTTTTTCCCACAGGACTCCAATGTTCCAAAGCTTCCACCAGGTCATTAATGGGCCTTTCCCTTAAGCGGGGAATTCCATCCAATGTATACCGGCCTTTACCTGCGCAAAGCAGAGATGTTAAAAAACGCGAAGCGGTGCCGGAGTTGCCAAGATGTAAGTTGATATCTTTTTCCAGTTGTACCGGGCCACCCAACCCCTTAATTCTCAGAGTATCGTCTTCCTGCTGTATGGAAAGCCCCATGTTTTTAAGGGCAGATAACATAAGCTGAACATCTTCCCCATCGGGAAGGTTAAACACATGGCACTGGCCTTTGGCAAGGGCGGATAAAGCTAAAGCCCGGTTGGCGATGGATTTTGAGCCCGGAGGAGAGACTTCTCCCATAAACATTGGCACGGGAGAAAGCGTTAATTTTTGCAAGTTCATATTAATTGTTATCCCGCCCCAGACTCTGTAAATTGCGGTACCCCCGGTTTTCCATGGCCATTACAAGTTCCCGATTCATTTTGGCAATGGCATTGTATCGGTAAGCCATAACCGTATAACACTGGACAGCATCCGCACCGGCCTCTAGTAAATCCAGCACTTTCTCTCCATGGTCAATGCCCCCCACGGCCAGTAAAGAGAGTTGGGGCAGTTGTTTTTTAATGTATCGAATAGCCGGAAGGGTGTTTTTATACAGGATACGCCCGGATATTCCTCCTTTTCTGCCGTCCGCTGCCACAGGCAGTATTTTATCTTCGGGAGTATTCATTTCCAGGTATTTTGCCCTTCCCGCCGGAAAGGTGTTAAAAAGCACTAATCCGGTGACTTCATTGTCAGCGATTATTTGCAGGGTATCCTGCAATAGTTTTTGACTCATATCAGGGGATAGCTTTACAAACACAGCTTTACGAGGGGCCAGGGATTTGCGAAAGCTCATAATTTCTTTAAGCAGGCTTTCCAAAAATCCCTTGTGCAAATCAATTCTGTCTACTCCGGTATTAGGGCAACTCACATTTATTTCCACATAGTCTGCGGCCCGGTAAGCTTTGCGAAATGCTGCTAGCATATCTTTTATCATTTGGTCGTTTTGAGTTAAACCTGGAGTTTCAGCGATGCTGATTCCCAGAGACATTTTTCTGCGGTGGCAAAGTCCCAGGTTAAAATCCACTGCATGGGCAATGGCCTCAATACCGGGGTTATTGAGGCCCATAGAGTTATTAATGGCAAAGTCTTCGGGCAACATTCTAACACGGGGCCGAAAAGGATTTCCTAAATGGGGATTAATGGTGGCTGAACCCACAGTAACGCCTCCAAATCCAAGCGCAGGAAAGTAACGCAGATTTTTTCCAGCTTTATTCCCACCTGCCGATAAAATTATTGGGGAGGCCATAGTAATTGGCATGGAACGGTCTTTAAATTGAAGGGTTTTTTCCAGCTTTTGAGGCGCAAAGTGCCTTGGCGGAATTAAGCTTTTTAAATGTGCGTACAAGGGCAGCAAATCATGGCGGGATTCTGGATTAGAGATGATTTTTTTAATTAACTCAAGGCCCGCATCTCCGATTGTGCGCTTGTATTCGTAATGAGTTACCATAGAATTTGAATTGTCCATAACATTGGGCATGGACTGCTAAAATAAAAAAAAAATGAAATGGGGTTTAATGATTTAGAAAATACTCGAAGCTATCTGAAAATAAATTCTGAACCGGGTTTTACTTAATTCTTTTTCCGTTTTTCCAAAATTCATTTTTTCCATATGGGTGCATAATAGCCGGCCCGTCATCCCGGTGCAATTTGCCTTTGTAATACCATTTCATGGTATTATCGGGTTCTATTATAGCCGGCCCGTCACGCCTTGAAAGTTTGCCGTACACATACCAGGCCTTGTAGCCATTGGTGCTGTCAATGGCAGGTCCGTTTACCCTGTGGAGCCTTCCATCCAAGTAGTACTCTTCCACTACCCCGGGTACCATAACTGCCGGTTTTCCATTAAGACGGGAGCGTTTACCATTAATCCACCATTCTTTATGCCCGTTGTCGTACTCGATTGCAGGCAAATCATCCAGGCGGTGCAGTTTATCTTCAAAATACCATTCAAATCCATCGTCGTTTTTAACCGCTGGTTTTCCTTTGGAGCGGTGGAGTAAGCCATCTTTAAAATAGGCAAAATTGCCATTGGCCCATTCAATAGCAGGTTTTTTCTTGCGGTGGAGCTTGCCTTCCCAGTACCACATTTTTCGCCCATCGGGCATGATAACTGCGGGTTTTTTCTTTCTGTGTCGCTTGCCGTGGACCCAATATTCTACGCGCCCGTCTTTCCACTCTAACGCAGGTTTTTTTTTGCGATGTAACTGGCCTTCTATATAATATTCTTTGCCCCCGTCAGCGTATATGATAGCCGGTTTTTCATCATCGCGATGGAGTTTGCCGTTTTTGTGCCATTCTCTGTGGCCATTTACCTTTTTAACGGAGGGCTCATCTTTTTCGCTGTGAAGCTTGCCGTTTAAATAAGTGCGTTCTGTTCCGAATTTATCCGTTAACTTTCTTATACCAGCTGCGCTGGAAAGAGACCATAAAAATATTACGGCACTGAAAGCCAGAGTAAAAACTTTGGGGTTCATGAGTTAATCATGCTCCTATTTGGACCCACAAATCAAGTGTTTAGCTGTGACAGCTTTGAAAAAATAATTCAAAATTTTAAAGACTACCCAATTATGGGCTAATTTAACAATTTCAAGTAATATAGAATTCCGCAGCCACGGCTCCTATTTCCCTATCTTCAAATTAAATTCTCCTGCCTTTTATAGAAGCTAAAAGGGCAAAATTTTCAGAATTTTTTCCTTAGTTTTATTAATTTTTCGCCATGATCCAAAAGAGCGAATTTATTCGATTTATGCTAGAATGCCAGGTGCTTCAATTTGGCGATTTCACCACAAAAAGCGGAAGAAAAACTCCCTATTTTATAAATACTGGGCTCTATAAAACAGGCAGGCAATTGGCTCGGCTTGGAGAGTTTTACGCCGATAAAATTTGGGAAGTTTACGCTTCGAAAAATATTACAAACATATTTGGCCCAGCTTACAAAGGTATTCCCATTGGCACTTCCACTAGTGAAGCCCTTTATCGAAAATACGGCTTAGAAACCACAGTGAGTTTTAACCGCAAAGAAATGAAAGACCATGGGGAAGGTGGCTGGCTTTTGGGTCACAGCTATGGGAAAACTGAGGACAAAGACAGGGTGCTGATTGTGGAAGATGTAACCACCGCCGGAACTTCCATTCGGGAAAACCTACCAGGCATATTAAAATATCCCAATACGGAAGTATTAGGTTTGGTGGTTTCTGTGGATAGAATGGAAAAAGGAAAAGGAGATTTGCCCGCTTTGGTCGAATTGCAAAAAGAATTCGGCATCGAAACCCACAGCATCATTGATTTTAATGATCTATTGGATTTTTTAAAGCAAGACGAAAAGGCCAGCAGTCAATTGTCGGAGTACTTACCTAAAATGCTCGAGTATAGGGAAAAGTATGGAGTTGTACCAAGCCTTTAAGCGTTTTTCAATTTTTAGAGTTAATAAAAAAAGCGCCCTTTGAAGGGCGCCCTAAATTTTTTAAACAGGTTTTTTTACTTGGAAACCTGTTCTAAAAGGCCATTTACTTTTCGAACAAAACTTTGTGGATCTTTTATGGGAGAACCCTCGGCAAGCAATGCCTGATCCAGCAAAATTTCACACCATTCTTTGATTTGAGGGTTATTGGAATCCGCCTCAAACTTTTCATTGATGTTTTTCAAAATAGGATGGCTTGGATTTATTTCCAGAATTCTCTTGGATTCGGAAACAGACTGGTTGGCCATTTTTAAAATCCGTTCCATGTTGGCACCCATATCCGCTTCGTCCGCCACCAGGCAAGTGGGACTTCCCTTAAGACGAGTGGATACCCGCACTTCTTTTAAGGTATCTGCAAAGCTTTCCTGAATGAATTTGCTGAGTTTTTTAAATTTGGACTTGCCTTCTTTTTGTTCCTTTTTTTCTTCGGCACTTAATTTGCCCAAATCCAAATCGCCTTTGGCCACGCTTTTTAACTTTTTGCTTTCGTATTCGGTAACGCTTTGTACGACCCACTCATCAATGGGGTCGATTAAATAAAGCACTTCGATGCCTTTGTCGTTGAAAACTTCCAAATGAGGACTGGCTTCAACGGCTTTGCGATTTTCACCTGTTATGAAGTAAATATCTTCCTGGCCTTCCTTCATGTCCTTGATGTATTCATCCAGGCTGCGAAATTCGCCATCGGCAGTTTTTGTGGATTGAAAACGAAGCAATTTTTTAAGTTCATCGAGGTTTTCCCAGTTCATGTGGAAGCCCTCTTTGAGTACGTTCCCAAATTCTTTCCAGAATTTTTTGTAGTCTTCGGGGTTCTTTTTGCCCATGGTTTCCAGCATGCCCAGTACTTTTTTAGTGGCTGCCTTCTGGATTTTGGACAAGACGGCATTTTGCTGCAGGATTTCTCTGGAGACGTTAAGAGGCAAGTCTTCGGAATCCACAATGCCCTTTACAAAGCGCAAGTAATTGGGAAGCAGTTCTTTGCAGTCTTCCATGATAAATATGCGTTTCACATAAAGGCTTAGTCCGTTGTGCTTTTCTGGCATCCATAAATCATATGGAGCTTTGGCGGGTATATACATCAAAGTGGTGTATTGCAAAGTGCCTTCCACCTGGTTGTGAGAATAAGCCAGGGGGGCTTCGCTGTCAAAGCTGATATGTTTATAGAATTCTTCGTATTCTTCTTTTTTAATATCTGTTTTGGAACGACGCCAAATGGGAGGCTTGTCGTTTAAAATTTCTTCTTTGACTTCTTTTTTCTTATCGTCTCCTGTTTCCTCATCCATTGCAATGGGATGGGGCACAAAGCTGCTGTATTTTTTTACAATGGAACGGATTTTGTAATTCTCAAGGTATTCCTTGTCTTCATCCTTAATATGCAGGGTGATTTCAGTGCCGCGGCTTGGCTTATCACACTCTTCCAGGGTGTAGCTGCCATCCCCGTTGGATTCCCATTTCATGGCTGGGTTTTCGGACCCTAGTCTTTTTGTTTTAAGAGTGACTTTGTCCGCAACCATAAAGACCGAATAAAAGCCAACGCCGAATTGTCCGATAAGGCTGGCATCGCCCTTATTGTCTTTTAGCTTTTGCAAAAACTCTTTGGTGCCGGATTTTGCAATGGTTCCGATGTTAGTGATTATTTCTTCACGGGTCATTCCAATACCATTGTCTTTTATGGTAATGGTTTTTCCATCTTTGTCGCTTTCAATTTTAATTTTAAAATTTTGATCGTCTCCCAACAGCGCTATGTTAGTGAGAGATTCGATGCGAGCCTTATCAATCGCATCGGAAGCATTGGATACCAGCTCCCTTAAAAAAATGTCTTTATTGCTGTATAGGGAATGGATAACCAAATCCAGAACCTGTTTTACTTCAGCCTGGAACTCCAGTTTTTCTGCCATTTCAGTTTCAGCCATAGTTCATCTCCTTCAAAGAAAATCAGCGAAATTTAGTTCTACCGGCATTAATTTATGCAATTAGGCATCTAGATCAAGGTTTTTGCAAAAATTTTGTTAAAATAGGCCCAGAGTAAATTTTAGCCCGGTATTTGTATATTGTTTGAAATGAATAAAATAAGCCCAAATTTGTGTTTTTCCACAAAAATTTTTCCCACAGTAGAGCATATTGCAGAATTTTGCGCCTCGGAAATGAAAGGCCCCAAAGTGGCTTTGTCCGGGGGTAGTACTTTTAAGGCACTTTTCAAAAGCTGGAAAGAAAAAGCGGAATTGGCCAAACTGGAGTATTTTCCAGTGGATGAGAGGCGTGTCCCCTTTGAAGATCCGGCCAATAATTGGGGTGTAGCGGCCAAAGAATTTTTAATTCCGATATCGGCACAAAGTCAGGTAGAGCACCAGGCCGAATCAGGAAGACAGTATGAACAATTATTGCGAACCGCTTTTGGAGGAGATCCAGTTTTTGATGAGCTTTATTTGGGTATGGGGGATGATGGCCATACAGCATCTCTTTTCCCTGGCGGGCCCGAACTTTTGGATAAGGAGAGCTGGGTTTTGGAAAGTGTTTCTCCCAAGGCACCCGCAAATCGGGTGAGTCTGGGATTAAGGGCCTTGTGGGCCAGCCGAAAATTATGGTTAATTGCCACTGGGAGCGCAAAAGCTTCCATGGTAAAACGGTTATTGGAAGGAGACGAAAGCCTTCCTGCAACCCTTGCGTTAAAGGGCCACCGGGAACCGTTGGTATTGCTGGATGAGGATGCTGCGGCCCTATTAAAAGATTAAACTAAAGGAGATGTTATGTTAAAGCTAATGTTAGTGTCATTAATGATATTTGGGGGCATGGTGAGCTGTGTTTCTTCCAAGGAACAAAAACAATTGGAGCAGCAAATCCAGGCGGTTCGCCAACAACAGGATTCGCTTATTGCCATTTTAAATACCATGAAAGATCAAACTAATTTTATTGCTTATAAAGTGGGCTGGCGTCCTCCGGAAGATACCCTGCCAAAAGACATTCCCCTGGCTGGTTCCTATAGCCATGGTGCGGAAAAACCCGTGTTGACTTTGGTGGAATTTTCTGATTTTCAATGCCCTTACTGCGCCCAGTTGTCACCGACTTTGGATTCTTTGGTTAGAACTTACCCCGAAAAAATCAAAGTGGTATTTAAACACTTTCCTCTTAGCTTTCACAAGCAAGCCATGTCCGCCCATGCCGCCGCTCTTGCCGCAGGAAAACAAGGCCGCTTTTTTGATTACCGTTACAAGTTGGCATCTAAATTCCGCAACTTAAACGATTCTGTATACATCGCTCTTGCCGAAGAAATTGGCTTGGATATGGAGGAGTTTAAAAAGGATATGCCACTTACCAAAGATGTGGAATCTATTATTGACAAAGACAAAGATTTAGGAGTAAAAATCGGGGTCTCTGGAACACCCACATTATTTGCAAATGGTAAAAAAGTAAGAGACAGAAGTTTTGACGGGTTAGTGCAGCTTATGAAATCTTACGGCGGTTAAGGCTGCCTAAAATTTTTATTTAAAATTTATTCAATTAAACCCTGGGCGCGCTTTATACTCAGGGTTTTTTCGTTTCGGCGCAATTGTTGTTGATGCCTGCGTTTTGCGCCTTCAAGCCATTTATCCCTGCTGGAGTATTCGGGGTGGGGTAGCATCCTATAGTCCAGCCCTTTCTCAAGGTTTCGATGGGCCACATAGTCTTCGGGGCCCACAAAGGTAAAACATTGGGCTGTAGTTTGGAGACGACCTGAACGGCCTACCCTGTGGGTGTAGTCTTCAGCGGTTGGAGGGATATCGTAATTGATAATGGTATCCACAGATAAAGTGTCCAGACCCCGGGAAGCTAAATCTGTGGCCACTAATATGGGGAATTTTTTTTCCATAAACATCTGGTATACTTTATCCCTGTCTTTTTGGCTTAGCTTTCGGTGAAAGACCTTGGATTTGTAGCCGTTTAACTTTAAGCTGCCCTGAAGGTGGTTGGCCTTTTCCACGTTGCCCACAAAAATAATGGTTTGGTTTTGGCTGGCTTCTAAGAACTTCTGGCACAGCCGAAATTTTGTTTTCGGGCTTTTCAAGTAACAAAAATATTCGCTACGGGAATTGATGTTATCACCCTGTTCTGGCTTTAAAATTGGAATTTTATGGAAGAAATATTCGTAGTTAATTTCTTTCGGGGCCGTAGCGGAAAAGCCTTGGATTAACAACTTTGCGGGTAAAAATTTTTTTAATTCCAAAAGCTGCTCTTTGAATCCCAATTTTAAAAGTTTGTCGTATTCATCCAAAATGATCTTGGAACAATTTTTAAAAACCCCGCCGTTATTTTGGCATAGTTCCAGAATTCTACCGGGAGTTCCAATATGTATCTGAGTGTTTTTGGAAGCTGCTTGCGATTCCTTTTCTTTCCGACCCCCAATATGCAGGTGCAACTGGGGAAAATCCAATTTATTTCCCTTTTCATGTATACCCCACAGGGCCTGGGCCATTTTTGAGACCTGGTAAGCGAGCTCTCGGGTGGGGACCAAAATCAGCTGGGTACTTTTTTTCTGCAGGCTGGACTCAAAAATGGGCAATAGGTAGGCCAGGGTTTTTCCACTTCCCGTAGGAGCCACCACAAAAATAGATTGGCCCATTAACAAAGATTTTAGACAGCTTTCCTGGGTTAGAGTAGGCTTCTTGAATTGTAATTGCTTGAGTCGATTATGGGCTGATTTGGACAGGCCATAGCTGGACCAAGGGTCTTTAGACATAACTAAAGGGCACCTCTAAAAATGATGGTGGTATTTTTTGGCTCGTTCAAACAGCTCGGTGCAATCCTCAATGATTTTACCCACAGTTTCGGGGGTCACTGCTTGCTTGGGATCATCCCCGATGCCCCTTTTAGGTTGGCAATGAGATTCAATTAAAAGGCCATCGGCCCCATAGCCAATAGCTGCCAGGCAGGCATTGGGAACATAAACGGATTTTCCCACACTATGGGAGGGGTCCACCACCACGGGAGCCCAGGTTCTTTCTTTTAAAAGGACGGTTATACTCTCGTCCGGAAAATTTCTAAAACCTTCAATGGATGGAAAAGTTCCCCGGGGGCTTAAAATAACATTGGGATTGCCCTGGGCCACAATGTATTCGGCCGCCAGGATAAATTCATTCACCGGCCCTGCATGGATGCTTCTTTTTAAGATAATGTTAGTGGCTGTCCCTTGAGTGGCTTGGCCAGCCTGCTGCAGAAGTTTGTAATTAAGGGCATTGCGTGCTCCAATTTGCAGGCAGTCAATTCCGGCTTCCACGCAAATTTGGATTTGTTCCATGTCCATAACTTCGGTATTTACCGGAAGCCCGGTTTGGCTGCGGGCTTCCAATAGTATTTCAATGCTTTTGTTTTGCCCCTGAAAGCTATAAGGAGAAGTGCGAGGTTTCCAGGCGCCTCCACGCAACATATCTACACCCTGCTCTTTTAAGGCGTGAGCGCTTTCTAAAAAAAGATTTTTTTCGTTGGGGTCGATGGTGCAGTGGCCGGCGATTATGGCCAGTTCCTTTCCCAGAGTTTTTTTGCCGATTTTAATTTCGTGATGAGAAAGATTGTTGTCTTTGGCTAAAAGTTTGTAGGGTACCTGAATGGTATCCACTCTGTCTATATAGGGAAGCCCCTCAATTCGCTTAATCAGAAGAGGAGAACGTTCGTCGCCAATAATAGCGTAAATGGTGCGGGCATGGCCCACAATGGGTTGCAATTTAACACCAAATTCATCGGCTGTAGCAAAAAGTTCCTGACTTTGTTCTTCTGTAAGTCGATTTGGAATAGGGATAATCATAATTTCTTCCGATTTTTATGTACCAACAATATATTGAGTAAAGATATTAATATGGAATCCATATAAAAGCCTTGCTAAAATAATTTATGGCAAATTTAAGGCAACAGTTACTTAAAATCCAAAAGCGCAATTACGAGCGTAATTTGCAGCTGGTGCAGGAGAGTTTAGGCCATAATGCCCGTGTGAAAAAGTATGAGGCGGAGTATCAAAAGTACCTGCGCCGCTATTTGGAGATATCTTCAAAATCAGAACTGATTCGGCAAATATTGCAAAGCGATGTGGTGTTTCACGGAGATTACCACACTTTGGGACAATCCCAGCGTTCCATTTTGCGGGTATTAAGGGAAGTAGCAGATAAAAGAGAATTGCTTTTGGCCATGGAAATGATTCACGGTGAGGATCAGGCCTCGCTGGACAAATATATGGCGGGAAAGCTCAGTGAAAAAAAGTTTTTAGAGCAAATCTCTTATCAGGAAAAGTGGCCGTTCCCCTGGGAGCATTTTAAGCCTATTCTGGATTTTTGCCGACTGAATAAAATCAGAGTGGTGGGGATTAATTGCTCAACGGGAGAAAATGCCCAGAGTTTGCCGGAGCGGGACTTGTTTGCTGCCCAGGTTATCGCCAGGGAAATGATAAAATACGACCAACATTTAATCTATGTTGTGGATGGGGATTTTCATATATCTCCCAACCATTTGCCCCGGCAACTGGATAAATTATGCAAACATATGGGGATGGAATATTCCCGTACTATCGTCTATCAAAATGCAGAAAATCTGTATTGGAGTTTGTGCCGGCAAGGGCTGGAAGAGTCCCATGTACTCAGAATTGATGGCGAAAGCTTTTGCATTATGAACACTATGCCTGCCAATAAAATTCAGTCTTATTTAAACTGGCTGGAATATTCCGAGGAAGCATATTACCCTGTGACTCAGGAATGGGATGATGAGGCCTACGAAGGCCAGGGGCTTACCATAGAAAAAATGGTGGAAATAATTTGCCAGCTTTTGAAAATCGATTTAAATCCGGAGATTTTTTCTCAATTGGAAATTTATTACGCAGCTAACCTGGACTTTATGGACGTAGTCTATGATATTCCTGAATTACACGCCTATATCCCAGATATTAAGAACAAAATGAAGCGGGAAGAAGGCTTTTTGCTGGACTATTTTTCCGGCACCACCCGTAAGTTTTTAATATACCTGCCCAACACTAACATTAACATGGCCAGTGAGGAAGCCATGCATTTTATCAATGTGGCCATGAGGGGGCCCTTGAAATATGAACTTCCTCCTTTTGACCAATTTTACCGGGTTGCGGTCACCGAATGCCTGGGTTTTTTTGGCAGCAAGTTGATTAACGAAAAGCGCAAGGCCCAGACAGAGGCTTCTCTAAAAAAAATAATCGGCAATTTGGATGAGCAGGAAAACCTAAGTGAAGATAAAAAGGAAATGAAAGCCATTGCCAGAGGAATGTTAGGACAACTCCACAGCCTACGGGATAAAAAAAGCATGCTTTCTTTTAAAAGCAAGTTTAGGGCAGATGTGGAATCCAAATACTCGGTGATGTTAGCGACTCAGTTGGGTTATGTATTGGGAAATAAATTGTATTACGCTGTGAAACGGGAAAAGGTTCCCTTAGATTACATCCACTCCTGGATGTCAAGCCCTTTGGATTTGCCAGGTGACAGTTTTAAATGTTTTGCGGAAATTTACGAATCCGTTAAAAAAATAGCCCGTATTGTGCAGGACTAATCATTAAGACCTATGCATAATGGCTGGCGCTTTGCATGGTTTTCCCATCTAATATAATGGAACGCCAACCCGCCAAATAACTTTCAATCTGAAATTTGCTTTCAAATTGGTTTATCTGATAGGCTGAAGAAGGGCAGATATGTATTCCAATACTCTTGTGAAAGGCGCTTTTTTCAGTATGGTAATGCCCGCAAAATACATGTTTTAAATTGGGAACAGATTCTAGCGCCTTTAAACTTTGGGGAATATTCTTAAGGGGGTAATTGGAATCCATAAACTGACAGCCCATTTTTAAAGGAGGGTGGTGCATAAATAGGATGTTGTATGTTTTGCTTATTTTAAGGTCAGACAACCACTCCATTTGATTTTTGGGTAACACATTGTCTGTAGTGTCTAAAAATATAAGGTTATATCCAGATGTTTTTAAATTGTAAAACCATTGTTTGGCTTTTTTCGGCCTGAATTCCCCTAGAAATTTATCCATATTTTCCGGTATGTCGTGGTTCCCGGGAATCAAATATGTTTTAAAGGGGAGTTTAACAAGTTGGTTTTTTACCCATTTATAAGCACCGGGCTCTCCATACTCCGCCGCTAAATCACCGCTTATAATCATAATATCTGGGTTAAACTTTTTTATTTGTCCCAAGGCTCTTAAAAAATTTGGGCGCACTTTGAGACCGCGGTAGGGCTCTGCAGTCGCGCTTATATGAATATCCGAAATTTGAGCTATTTTAAGTTTCATAATAAAGGATTGCGTTCCTAATTGTCTTAAAATTTAAAGCTGATTTAAATTTAAATTTAACCCAAATTTCTAAAATATCTATAGCTTGCGCCCCGTATTCAGCAATTTTTTAAAATTGTGTCCCTTGTAAATTTGAATTTGGCCTTATATTGAGGGATAATTAGTTAGTCCGGCATTTTTGCGTTAATATGAACAAAAAACTTGTACTAGTCATCGAAGACCAACCTTCTATCCGGGAAATGATAGTGGATTCTCTGGAAGTTTTGGGCTATTCCACTTTGGAAGCCAAGGGAATGGAATCTGCTTTAAAAATAGCCCAGGCCCACAAAGGCAGTATACAAACAGTGATATGTGATATGATACTTGGTTTTCACAGAGGTACAGAAATTGTATCTGAACTTAAAAAATGCATTCCCCATTTTGCAGTTATCTATATGAGTGGGTACAGAAAAGAAGACTTAATGTCTAAAACCTCAGAGGAAGAAAATGAAATATTTCTTTCCAAGCCCTTTAGTATCGAAACCCTGGAAAAGGCTATGGCTAAGGCCAGGCAGGCTGTAAAAATTATATGAATTAAAATTCAAGGGTTATTTCGTATCCGGTATATTTGCGGATGTTAATAACCCCAGTGTCAAAAATCAGATACTGCCCTTTTATTCCCATTAGGCTTCCCTCGGCAATTGGTTTTTTATCCAAATTAAAAGAGGAAATTTTAGTGGGGTATTCTAAAACAGGGTAGTTGAATTCAAATATGTTATTTCCATCTTCCGAATTAGCAATACTCCCGGCCAATTCCGAAGGCCAATGCTTTAGCAATTCCTGTTTTAGTTGGCGGAGATCTAACTCAGGCTGGGCATTTTGCAACATTTTACGCCAATTGGTTTTATCTGCCACTTGGGACTTCAGGGATGTTTCTATTTCGCCGGAAATTTTCCGGTTAGGCACCACTCCTAACACTATGGCCTGGCTGGCTCCCTGGTCCACCCAGCGGGTTTTTTGCTGGTGGCTACGGGTTATGCCCACTTTTGGCCCTGATGAATTGGCTAAATACACTGTATGGGGAATCATGCAGTGTTTTTCTCCCCATTCAGGCTCCCGGCAAGTCCCGTTAAAATAATGGCACAACTCCGGTTTTAAAATACACATATCGCAAGCCGCTAATTTTTGAGAACAGGGAAAGCAATAACCCTGATTAAAAGATTTTTTTATGGGCCTTTGGCAGTGGATGCAGCTAATTTTACCGGCAAACTCCAGCTTTAGTTTTTTGCCCAGCAAGGGATTTAAGGGCATCTTGGATTCTCCGCTAACCCATTGGTATTCCACCTGGCTTTCCCCGTTTGTATGCATTTTTTTGACTACGCCGCTTAGGGTTTCCATTTGTATTCCTTTACTTTTATTCTTCTCTCAATTTGGTAAATTATCATAAAATTTTTTGATTATCTAATAATAGGAAAAACCCATGATAAGCTTTTACGGATATAAAAATTGTGGCACTTGTAAGAAGGCGGAAAAGTGGCTTCAGGCAAAGGGATTGGATTACAAGTTTATAGATATTACTCAGGAACCGCCAGAAGCTAAAAAATTGCAAAAAATTTTATCCCAAAGCCAAAAACCCATGAACAAATGGTTTAACACAAGCGGGCAGGTTTATCGGGAACAAAAAATTAAAGACAAGCTGCCAAAATTAAACGAGGCTGAATCGGTAAAATTGCTGGCGGCTAATGGGAAACTTATTAAACGCCCCCTGGTCACAGATGGCAAAACATCCACTGTTGGCTTTTCTGAAGATGAGTTTCAATCCTGCTGGAAGTAATTTTTATTATTCACCAGCTTTTTGTAAAAAAGTTCCAAAAAAGCTGGTTTTTTTTCAGAATCTTGTATTTTATCCAAAAAATATGAGTGGATTATGAGATTAGCAAAAGTTACCCGAATTATTACGACCCTTTTTCTTTTTGGCTGTTTTGGTACGCAGGTTATGGCTCAATCAGCCCAGGACGATAACAGTATTCCCGATTTTGAAAAGGACTCCACAAAAAAAAGGCGATACATAGATTTTGGTTTAGAGTTGCCCCCGGTTTCAAATCCGGATATGTTATTCTCTCACTTTGCCAATCGCAAGTTACTGATTTTTTTCTTTTCGGCAAAATGCGTCCATTGCCAAAGGGCATTTCCCCATGTACAAAAGCTGGCAAAAAAATTGGAAGCCCAGGGCGTCTCTTCCATTGGAATAGCCATTAAAAACAATTCGGAAAGCGATATAAGGCAATTTATTAGGCAGTTTAATTGCGATATTCCAGTCTTTCACGATTCCGAGAGAAAATTTTCAAATCCCTATGGCACGGGTTCCATACCACTGATTCTCGCCGTGAATGATAGGGCTGAATACATCCGTTTCCGCCATTTTAAAGAAGATGTTACTCCAGGTCTTATTGAAGAATTGTTTGCCTCTGGTCGAATAGACAAATAACTTTTGTTTGCCAGTTTTTAACTCCCAATTTAAAGCCAAGGTGAAGCTGCCCAAAAACCAGCCGATGGCTTTTTTGGAATACTTATCCCTTCGTTTTACCTATAAAACCAGGGAGGAATGGGAAAAGCTAATTGAGGAAAAGCTGGCTTTTGTGGAGGGAAAAACCTCCTCACCCCATAGCCTTATCCATAATGAGGATGTTATTTGTTTTAAGGTGGTGGATTATCAGGAACCAGAGGTACCCACAGATATAAAGCTTTTGGCCAGGGAAAAAGATTTATGGGTGTATCACAAGCCAATGGGACTTCCCGTTCACAAAACCGGTCGCGTTTTTTTTAACACCATGGTTAACTTGGTCCGGGAGAAAACCTCCAATCCGGGATTAAGCCCTATACATCGCCTGGATCAGGAAACAGGCGGCCTGGTTTTTTTCCAAAATGAAGCTGGGAGCAAGATAAAAAAAATAAAAATTCATAAATGGTACATGGCTTATGTATGGGGGAGGCCAGAAAAAGAAGAGGGGTACATCGAATTTCCCCTGGATACTTTGGAGGATTCGGCCATCCGTTGCCAAATGCACCATGTTTCTTTGGGAAAACCCAGTACGACCTATTACCAATTATTGGAAAGCGATGGAAAAAATTCATGTATATTGGCTTTTCCTGTGACAGGGCGCAAGCATCAGATTAGAGCCCACTTGTCATTGATGGGATGCCCAATTGTGGGAGATAAAATTTATTCTGAACAGGGAAAGTTTTTTTTAGAGCGTTTAAAGAGGGAGCTTACAGAATTGGATTATGAAGCTTTGGGGGCCGAGCAGCACCAGCTCTTTTGTTTTGGAGCTTTGGCCAATGGGGAAGGCAAGCAACATAATATTTGGCTGGACAAAAATTTGCAAGGCCTTTTACAAAAACCCAAGGCGGTACTTGAGGAATTTATGAATAACATGGCCCCGAATTTTCTTTTGGAAAAAACCAGGGATATTATTGGGGGGATTGGGGCAAGTACTTTTTAATTTCGAACTTGCCCGCTGACATTTCCACGTAATGCATATTAAAAAACCAGTCTCCGATGTTTATGTGCAATCCATTGGGGTGTTCTTCCAAAAAACTCCAGTGCGTGTGGCCGTGCATCACCACATCAAAATCCTGAAGGAGTGATAGGGCTTTTTCCTTGTATTCTGGTTTTTTATTTTCCCGGGGCACTTGCCTGGAAGTGTGCCCCACCCACTTGGCCAGAGCCATTCCCCCATCGGGATGGATGAGTTTAAAAGCAAAATTGGAGAAGGGGTGGCGGATAATCCTTTTCATTATCCGGTATTTCCAGTCTGTTTTTGCCATGCCGTCCCCATGGTGCAAATACAAATTTTTGCCCTGCAAATTTACGATAAATTCGTTTTGGTGCTGATGTATATTGAGGTGCTGTTTAAAAAAGCTTCCCAAATTAAAATCGTGGTTGCCCGCCAGATAATGTATTTCCACCCCTTGTTGGGCAGCTTGATTGAGTGCGCTTAAAACCTGGAAGTGTTCTTTGGGAATGTAATATTTGTACTCCATCCAGAATTCAAACAAATCTCCCAGTATAAACAAATGGCTGGCCCTAATTGCTTCCTCACGCAAAAAATCGCAAAAGTGCTTTTCTCTCTGGGGTATGGCAGATGGGGCATTTGCACCAAAATGCAGGTCAGATACAAAAAGGGCTTTTTCCATGTTAAACAATGTAATTAAAGCAGCCGGTAAAAATAGGGCGTCGCGTTGCCCCTTCAAGCTCGACAAGTATCTACATCCAGGCTTCTCGGTTCCTCTTCACGCGTCTCGTCTTAAGTTGCGATCCTCAATTTTTAAGAAATTCCTGTGTACTACAAATAATTTTTCAGGATGCGCACCAGTTCTTTTGTGGAATGTCCCTTATGAATTTGCTCAATGCCTTCCAAAATCATATTCAAGTGCTCTTCAATGTTTTTAAGCATGGCCTTTTTAAGGTTGTCCATCAGGGCCTGGCTGGTTTTGGGGTCGCGGCCGGTGAGTATGTATTCCAGACCTTTTTTTAACACAAAGTTTTCCAGATATTTCTCGTTAATGGCATGCATGGTGTTTTCCAGACTGGGAAGCCCCTCTTTTTGAACTAGTTGGGAAATATCCAAAAGGCTGGCAAAAATTTCGTGCTTGTTTCGGGTTTCCACTCTAACAGGTTTTGTATCCCTGATGTTAGGCATTTCAATGGGGCTTGCCTGAAGCTGGTTTTTATTGATGATTTCGGCAAGAGCCTCTTGGGCAGAAGCAATTTCTTCTTCCTCTAATTCGTGATAAGAGGCTAACATTTTTGATAGCTGCTTTTTGGCGCTATAGGTGGTATTGCGGAAGAATATTTTTCTTTGAGAATCACTAAGACCAACTAATGCCTTGGCTAAAACAGGAAATTCCACTTCCAGTAAGGACATTTGAATATCGTGATCTTTAAGCGTGCTGGAGCTTAATATTTTGACCAAATTATTCATAGTGCCTTTAAATTAAAAAAGTAAAGCTGCTAAGGCTGAAATATTTAAGGGCGGGTTTTAAAATTATCTACCAATAGTTTTGAGTTGGGCCACAATTTTACCCAACTTTTGTTCAAGGGCTTCGGCCTCGGTGCTTTCCAATTTTTTGAGTTGAGCAAGAATTTGGTTGGCCTTAATAATGTTGCCTTGCCAAATATAAAGCTCTCCTAGGTAGCCTAACGTTTCTTCATTATTGGGATTTGATTTTAAAACTTTTTTGTATTGCTTGTAGGCTTCGTTAGCGTAATTTTTTGAAATGTTACTCAGACAATAGCCTAAATTATTTAAGGCTTCTGGGGTTTCGCCTTCGGACTCAATAGACTGGCGAAACAATTCCGCAGCTTTTTCAAAATCCTGGGAGGCCTGGGCTGCTATTCCCTTTTTATAAATTTCACCTGCGGCCCCTACAAATGCAAAAGTGGCAAGGGCAACAAGAAGCCCTGTTAAAAACCATTTTTTAACCATAACTGTTCCTCCAGGAAAAATGCGAGTTGTGATAATAGCTTTAAAAAATTGCATATAAAAATGGGACAATTCCAAGGCACCCCTTATTTTGCCCGTGCTTGTAAAATACAGCTAAAAAACCTAAAAATCAATAGAACCTTACCACAATTAATGGCCAAAATCTTTAAAAATCGCCATTTTCGGTCATTTTTTTTTATTTAAAGGTTACAGTTAAATGAAAAAGCTTTTTTTGACAGGCACCAGCGGATTTTTGGGCTGGAAAATCTTTGAGGAGGCTCAGTCTTCCTTTGAAATTTGGGGCTCTTTTTTATCCAATAGTTTATCCCACCCGAGGTTAAATTCAATGCGACTGGATTTAACTCAGGCAAAGGAGTTGGAATCGGCTCTTTTAAAGTTAAAACCCGACGCCATTATCCATTGCGCGGCCCAGGCCAACGCAAATTTTTGTGAAACCCACTCTTCTGAATCCCATGTTATTAACGTAGACTCCTCTTTGAATCTGGCTAACTATTGTCAAAGACATTCTATTCCCTTTGTTTTTGTTTCCAGCGATTTGGTGTTTGATGGTGCAAAAGGAAACTATAGGGAGTCGGACAAGGCAAAGCCCATATGTATATATGGAAAGCAAAAACTTGAAGCGGAGGATGCGATTTTAGGAATGTGTTCCCATTCCCTGGTATTGCGGGTTCCGTTGATGTTTGGAGAACCGGGGCCGGAAAAAAACAATGGCCTGCGGGCTTTAATTCAGTCTTTGCAAAAGACAAAGGAAGTTCGGCTCTTTACGGATGAATACCGTACAGCTATGTATGGACGGGATGTGGCAAAAATCATATTGCAGTTAACGGGAAAACAGAAAGGCCTGTTTCATGTGGCCTCTCGGGAAAGGTTATCCCGCTATGAACTGGGTAAAGAAATCAACAAGTTATTTGGGCTAAGGGGCAACATCAAAGGAGTTTTGCAGGACTCCCTCGCCTTTCCCGCTCCCCGTCCGAAGGATGTTAGTTTATCCGCAAATAAAATCATGGAAAGTGGAATAAACATTCCTCCTTTAAAGGAACAACTTAAAGAATGTTTTGAAAGTTGGAAAGCCTTAGCTTAGTGGTTGAATTGCGCTTTGGCTTCTTCCATGGTTTCAGCACGGGGAATTAGGGTTTCCAAATGCATCATTCGCCATACGGATTCCACAGAATCAGTTGGGTTTAAAATAACCAACATCCCCTGTTTTTCCTGAAGCATTCCCCGGATACGGAACATTTCTGTAACCCCGGAGCTTCCCAAATGGATTAATTTGGAACAATCCAAAATGCAGTTTTCGTAGTCAATAAGATGTTTTTCGTAGAATTCTCTAAATTGGGTGCAATGATCCAAAGTGCTCAGGCTGCCGGATATTTCAAAATAGCCGATTCCGTTGTAGTCTGAATTTAATTTTAATTCCAGGGAGCTTTCTTCTTTTTTAAAGTCGCCTTCATTTTCAATGGAAAATAAATTGAGCACGTTTGTAGTTTCAAATAAGGTCATAGCCGAGGCATTCACTTTTTTTAAAACCAGGTTTCGCTTTGCTTTTTCGCAGGTTTTTAATGCGCGGATTAAACCAGAAAGCATAATGGAATTTAAATATTGGCAGAACTGCATATCAATGTATACAGTATCAACTCCGCTTTCCACCGATTCGGCTACGGTTTTTACAAACTGATTTGTTTCCTTAAAGGAAAGCTTGGAGCCAAGGGATATAGTCGTGGTGTTAGTCATTTAACTCTTTTAACTTTTTTTTGATGGCATCTAGCTCTTCGTAATTTTCGTTTTGCAGAGCTTGAATTTTTTCCACCATTAATTCAAGTTGATTTAGTTTTTTTGAATCATTTTTCAAGTTTGATTTAATAAGATTTATAATTTCCTGGGTATCTTCGGGATAAGCAAAATTTTCCATAAAATTAGAAAATTGATCTTCGGCTTTTTCATACTCCGCTTTATTTTCGATATTATACAACATTTTAGGAATAATTTCGGTTAATAAATGCTCTTTTATATTTCCCTCAAAATTATGTATATTCACGGCGGACTCGGATTCCTCTTCCGCAAAGTTCGATAACATCTCCTCAATTTCCTGAGAAACCTGGTCATGTTCCTGTTCCCGGAATTTAGCCTGGTACAATATAGGAAATGAGTTTACGGATAAATGGGCATGGCTGATTATTTTAAAATGCCCCAGGTAATATATATCCTCATCCCGTTCTAAAATTTCTGCTTCGGATTCAAAAAAAATAATTTTGGCGGGTATGGGAATGAACTCCATGTTCTTCATGGAGTCAAGCTTATCGCGAACAGCTTCGGGGTCCAGGGCTCCTTCTAAACCACCAGTTTCTTTGGCTTGTCCAATTATTTCTTCCAAACCTTTTTCTAGTGAAAGCCCGAACTCCGCCTGGAAAAAATCGCGAATAGTGCGCTGGTCTACGTAGTTGGCCTGCACAGCCAAAATTCCATTTTGAACCATGGATTTCATATTTCCATCGTTATTTCCATCGGTATCCACCGTGGCATAGGCTATAAGCTTGCCCATTAATTTATTTGGGCTTCCTTTTTTTAATTCGATATTTATGCCAAAGTTTGAATTCATACCACCATAACTATAGCTTTTTTTTTGGTTCGTTCCCAAAAACAACCCTGTGGCACGAGCGGACGTTTAATAGGGAAAAAAAACCATGCTGGTTCTTTTAAAAAATTTAAAGCCGAAAAGAAATTTTAGCCTTAGGAAAAGCTAAAAGATGATTGAAGTTTTTCTACCTCTTCAGGAATTTCCGCCTGAATGGCCAAAAGATCTTCCATGCTAATTTCCAGCACCTCTGAAAATTTGGGATCCAATTCCTGGTATTTTTCTTTGTCCAAAAGATGGTAGCCCGATTCATGGCTGATAAAATTAGCACAGTGAATTAAATAGGACTGTTCTCTGGAAGAAGGCGCTTCTGAAGGGTTGTGGTGGTAAATAATGGGGGTTCTCAAATCCCGGGGCAATTCCCATTTGGAAGTGAGCCAATCGCCAACATCGGTGTGTGAGTATCCAAAAAATTCTTTTTCTGTTTCGGATAGGGGAATGCTTTTATCACGGGCCATTTCTTTAGCTTTTAAAAACTCTTCGGTAAAGTAATGGTCTAATACCAGTTTTCCAATATCATGTAAAAGACCGGAACAAAAGGATTCTTCGGGGTCTAGTAAATGTGGGCGCTTAATCTTCTGAGCGATTAATTTGCTGGCCACAGCGCAGGATAGGGAGTGAGACCAAAAAGCCCGTCTTCCTTCCCGAATAGACTTGTCTTTTGAGGGAAAAATTTCTCCAACAGAAACGCTTAATACCAGGCTATTCACCACTTTCATTCCCAACAACACCACGGCGTTTTGAACGGTGGTGATAGTTCTGGGGATACCGTAAAAAGCGGAATTTGCCATGCGCAAAACCTTGGAAGTGATACCCACATCTCTGGATATAACCTTGGCAACATCTGCAGCAGATGTATCCGGGTCATTGACCATTTGCATTAGGCGTGTGGCCACTTCCGGTAGTGTGGGCAAATTGCTGATACCAGCAATTGTTTTTTTCTTTAAGTTTTCCTCGACCATTATTTTGAGCTTATTTTACTGAAATTTTATTTGAAGGCCAATAGTTAATCCGCCAAAAAATTCTACGGTTTTTTCGCCGCCAAATCTCATGGAAAATTTAGGATCGGCACTAATGCCCCAAATTTCGTTAAACATGTAACCAAAGATGACTTCAATATTGGCATCATGTAAAAATCCATCGGAAACGTCAGGAGCGCCTGCCACAGTTCTGCGGCCATTTGTAGTTTGGATTTCGGTGGCAGCCCTGATGTTTTTGCGAAAGTATATAAAATCGTAACCTACAGCCGGGGCTATTAAACCCACTTCGCCAATGTAAAAACGCCCTCCAATTTCAGGTCCCCCTGAATAAAAAGCTTCGCGGCTGGACATAATGGTAGTCCCATTAGCATCTTCCTTGGAACCCGAATGAAACTCGTATTTTAAATTAAGGCTGGCGCTTAAGGGGAATTCTCTGTCTGGTTCAAATATTTCAAAGCTGGCAATGGGGTATATGGAAAGAGATTTATATCCAGACTCCGCATCAAAGCTGGTGTCCTTAACAGGTTGGGATACATACAGTCCAATACTGGAGCGGCTTTCAATGGTGTACTCAAAGCCAGCGTTCCACGCCACTACCTCGGGGCTTGCAACCACACCTGCAATGGGTATAACAAGTCCATTTTCTCCTCGCTCAAACAGCTGAACCCTACCAAAACTAATAGATGTCACAAGCAATAATCCCGGTATTATAGCTGCGATATTGAGAAATTTCTGAGTCATATTGTATCTCACTTCAGTCAACCAATCTAATCTTTTGAAGCCAGGAAATATAGAACAAAATTTTTTATTGCAAAACACTAAATTTCCCTGACAGCCCCTGGCGCACTTGCTAGTTTTTAAGACCTAGCGCAACTCCTGTTTAGGAATGTAGAAATTATGAGGTATTGGAAAAACTATTGTTGTTGGTTTTTGGCCGGGTTCTTGTTTTTAGGATGCCGTGTGCTGGATTCTCCAGCCACGGACAAAAATAAGGCCAGGCTGGCTTTTATCGACGTCGGGCAGGGAGATGCCATTTTTATTCAAAATGGGTCTGGGGAATCCGGATTGGTGGATGCGGGGCCTGCTAATGGACAAAGTCTTAAATGGCTAGAGGAAAACTCTATTAAGCGCCTCAACTGGATAATTATCAGCCATGCCGATTTTGACCACTATGGGGGTGCTTTGGAAATTATCCAGAATATAAAAGTGGAAAGGCTGTATTTACCCTTGGATTCAAACCCCTATCCCAGCTGGGAAAACTTGCTTAAAACTCTTAAAGAAAAAAAAATCCCGGTAGACAGCCTTTTTCAGGGAGAAAATATTCGCTTGTTGAATTCTGTTGAGGCCAGGGTGCTTTGGCCGCCTCCCACAGAAAAGTTAGAGGGCAATGCCAGTTCTTATGTTCTGGATTTGTCTTTAAGAGGAGTCCAGATGCTTTTAACGGGAGATATAGATTTTGCAATTGAAGAAAAACTATTGCCCTTATTGGCAAACCAAAAAAATTACCATGTTTTAAAATTGGCTCATCACGGTTCTTCTGGCTCCAGCTCATCTATTTTTCTTAGTAAAGTTCAGCCTAAATGGGTTGTTGCCAGTTGTGACAGTTCTGTTTATGGGCATCCCGCGCCAGAGACTTTGGAAAGAATTTATGCCGTAGTTAAAGACAGCAGCCAGGTCTTGAGGACAGATAAAAATGGAAGTTTAGAATTTCTAATATCTGAGCAAGGAACCCCTAACCTCCAATAAAACCGGGAGTAGCTGAAAACTCCTCTTCCCATTTAGAGCGGGAAAGGGCTTTTTGGATTTGGGCCATGGCTTGAGCTTCGGTGGGAGCTTCGAGGTTTTCAACCCGAATACCTTTAACTCCCCATTGGCTGGGTTTAGTTACCTTGTAGAGTGCAATAGTGTAAACTCCTAAAACTCCGGCTAAGTGAGAGACCCCCGAGTCGTTGCCAATAAATAGTTTGTGGCGGGAAATTAATTTGGCCAAATCCAATACAGTTTTTGGCTCGTGGCAGGGGTAGGATTTTAACCATTTTTCTTTTTGGCGGCTTTCGTTGGGACCTAACACAAAGCGGGGTTCTAAACCGCGGTTTTTTATTTCGTTGGCCACAAAAATGTAAAACTCCGGGTCGTAATTTTTTCTCTCACTGCCAGAGCCTGGGTGGATTAAGCAACTGCGCTCGGGTTTAATGCCCATGGTAAAAAAAAGCGGGAGGCTGGGAGTGGGTAAATTAAAATAACTAAGGGCTTCTAATTGGTGCAGGGCCACGTGTTTCCCCGTTTTGGGAAAGGGGGGGTGAAAAAAGAATTGGTCCATACCATTTTTTTTCAGCATTTCTTCCAGAGCGGTATCGGTTTCTATCCAGGCAATTCCCCTGGGCTTTTTTCCAAAATCCGCTTGTAGCTTTCCCAAAAAAAAGGGCAGATATTTTTGGCTTTCGCTGTCCAGGCATTCGTCCAAAAGCCCAAAATATTTGGCAAGTTCCAGATATTCGGGTCGGCCTAACCCAATAAAATGGTGGTTGGAAAAATGCCAGCGAAGAGCCACCAGGCAGGGCCAGGTTAAAATAAAGTCGCCCAACGCGCC
This sequence comes from Fibrobacteria bacterium, assembly GCA_050294405.1. Lineage (GTDB taxonomy): Bacteria > Fibrobacterota > Fibrobacteria > UBA11236 > JADFYW01 > JBNKOC01. The sequence continues at coordinate 88,052 of JBNKOC010000012.1, forward strand.
CCGATGGACTATTAAAAAGTTGGACTTTTCCATTCAAGGCCACTAAAAAATGGCGGTGGGTCTCCAGCGTGGGTTTTTTGAACTCATATCGATGGTGTAAAAATCTTTTTCCAGATGGGGGGCTGGTTGGCCCATGCTTTCCAATAGGAATTTAGCCATCCACTTTTCCACTTTTAGCACCACCATTTTTTTACGGAGCCTACCCTGCAAATCTCTGTTTAAGATGGAAGGAATGGTGTTTAAAGTTAAAATCTCATCTAGTGCTTTGTGGTTCAAAGTATCGCGGCCTTCGGCTGAAGAGTAAAAATGAGTTACTCCAAAGCAAATTTTATTGGGGTTGCCCTGCTTTAAAACTTTGCAACATTCCACAATGGTAGTTCCTGTGCGCACCATATCATCCAGCACAATTACATCTTTGCCTTCTAAATCGCTTAATTGCAATTCGGAGTCGGCCGCCACTTTAACTTCTACAGATCGCTCTCCCGAGCGTTCTTTGCTCATTTTAATGATTTGGCATTTGGATAGGTTAAGGGCTTTTTGCACTTGCTTGGTAAAGGGAACTGCGCCGTTGTCTGGAGCACACAAAACCAAATTACTTCCCTCTTTGCCAGTGACCACCATGTCGCTTCTTTTTAAGTAATCGGCATAGAGAAAATCGGGAATTAAATTGTGGAACTGACCCTGGAAAGTGTCGTTAAAAACTTTTTGCACGCCCTCGGAGTGGTTGTGGATGGTGACCACCATATCTACTCCTGCTAACTTTAACAAGTTAGCATACAAGCGGGAAGTGAAGGGTTGTCCGTCGAACTTTTTTAAATCCTTATCTGTGCGGCCCTCTTCTCCCGCGGCGCGATGAGGCCCTCTATCTTGGGCACTAAAAAATAAATCTGGTTCCACTAAAATTACTTTTTCTGCTCCGTTTTCCTTGGCGGCGCTGGCAATGATAAAAGTGCGCATAGCAAGGGCGTTTCTGGTTTGAACCAGGTGATGGGCCGTGGAGCATATGACTACCGTTTTTCCTTTGAGCCCCTCTCCAACTTTTTGGAATTCTTCTTCGTCGTGAATTAAAAATCGAGGGCAAAATTCCGAGTTGGCAAAAGATTTCAGGGAAATAACATCTGAAATATCTTCTAGTTGTCCGCAGAGGTGGCCAATATCCAGAGAAAAAGGATCGTCGGAAATATTGCCCACTATTACAAAGTTATTCATGGTTTTTACTGTAAATTAAGGGTTCGTTTTATAAAAATATTTTATCAAAATAATTATTTGACCCCAGGTTAAGGAAACCTAGCTTAAAATAATCTTAAAGATTGGTATAATGCATAAGTGAACCACTCTGGAAATTTCTTTAAAACCGGGCTAATTGCAATTCTTTGCAGCCTGTGGGCTGTAGCAAATCCTCCGGATTTCCAAAATATGAAATGGGCCCTGGCCTATAATGTGGCCAATGTGGAATCAAAAGCCAGCGCCAGGCTAATTCAGGAATTTTATAAAATTCCCAACAGCCATATGATCCCACTAAGCTGCCCTTCTTCTCGCTTTATCGACCGAGACGAATACAATTCTCAAATTGAAGAGCCCCTTCGGGGAAAACTAGAAGAGTTGGTGGATGTAAAATATCTGATATTGGCCAAAGGCCTTCCCCTGCAAATTACGGGAGAAAATAACATGGCTTTAAGCAAGCCCCAGCTTTTTTATCAACAGGATGGGGCAAGTTTAGAAAGCGAGCTTTTAGATATTTTTTCTCCACTGGGGTTAAAGTCTGGATGGCGGGAACGATTCGGCAAAAAAAGTGAAATCAAATCAAGAGGCCTTTTCGTATCCCGACTAGATGGCAAGGATGTTATTGATATCCAAATGAAGCTGGAAAACCAAAAAAATGAAAAGGCCATTCCATTTAAAAAGTTTGTGTTTGTGCTGGATAGCGTTTTGGAAAAAGACTCCAAATTAGAGCCTATTATCTATTCTGCAAAACAGGCGATTTCTTTTTTGGATTCCCTCCAACTGGATTTTAAAGTGGGTTACCAATATTTTGGGAAAAACTATTCTCCTGAGGAACTGGAAAAAGACAGCGCTACCATTGTTTGGTTTCTGACGAAGCGATGTATCAACCAATGGCCGGATAACTGGAAAAATTTTAGCATATATCAATTTGCCCATAGTGGCCAAATAGAATACCCGGCCTGCTTTTCTCAAATTGCAAACTCTTCCAAACAGACTGGAAACTGGGTTGGGCTGCTAGGTCCCTCACCTGCTTCGGTTTTTCCTTTGCCACATGAGTTTTTGGCCTACTTGCTAAGCGGCAATTACCCTTTGGGGGATATTTGGAATGAAATTCTGTATTTTTCTTCCTGGCAGTTAAACCTTTCTTTTAACCCTGTTTGGAATCCCTTTGAGAAAACAAAATTACTGGAGTTGGATCAAATGGAAAAATTGCTGGAATTGGGAAGGGTTCCTCAATAACATATGGGTTTAATACACAGCGAGCTTCTCCGAGTTTTTGAGGACCGGCACATGGAAGACCAGGCGGATTGGGAAGTCCGGTTAAAAGATATTTCTGGGACGGAAGTGTTTCAAAAAATTAAGACAGCCCAAAAGCGTTTTAGCGAATACAAAAGTACGGCTCTTTTAAAAAAGATGTATTCCCTGATTTTGGGTAGCGGCGGTATTTATGAAGTGAATATCCCACGGAGAAACAGGCTTGAAACAATAGCTCAGTTACTGGATGAATATATACCACCTTCCCAAAGCGTTTTGGACTGGGGAGCTGGTTCAGGGCTTTTGTCTTTGGCAATTCAAAGGAAATTGAATCCAGAAAACTATTGGGTTTGGGATATCTGCCCGGATTTTCAATACCATTTGGAATCTTTGGGCTTTAAATGGGACGAAGGTGGACAGGGACTGGACTTGGTACTGTGCCTGGATTCCCTGGGTGAGTGCAATAGCGATGAAGACCAAAGCCTTAAAAATGCATTAATGGAAAAAAGGCCAGAAGGGGGAGAGTTAATAGAATCCCATTATGGTTTTTTGGAAAAAATAACCCCCTTGCTGGAGCGGCTATTGCCAAATGGTCAATTGTTCCTGATAGAACCCATATACATGGATGTGTTTTGGGAAAGTTTACGCAACTTTTTGAGTATTCGTGGCTTGAATGCCCATTTCATAAGAGATTCGGACGGCCTCAAAGGAATTTTTTTAATTAAATAAGAATAATGTTTCCAACCAACATTTCAAAAATTAGATTTTGATATGTAATATGGAGGAAACACTATGGCTGTAGCAACTAAAGCACCCAAAGCGCCAAAAGCCCCCAAGGGCGTAAAATCAAGCTTTCCAACCCGTTATGTAAATAAATGGGTTCGTGAGCACGAGGTTTGGAATCATGACGACTGGTTATTTTTGCTTTCAAAATTGGCTGAAACCGGTTACGCCGACTGGACTAAAAAAGATCAAAATAAAGATGTGCTTGGGGCTTACCTGGAATCCTATCGCGATTATTTACAGTCAAAATAAGTTAACCTCAAAAAAATGAGACAAGAGGTTCCGGTCTGGGAGCTCGTTATTCCCGATTGTAGTATTCCGCTAATATAGGGCGGGAGACTAAATTTATTTGAATTTCCCCCAGGCCCTCAAATAACATGGGGCTCCACAATAGGCTGGCTTGCACTACTTCCTGCGAAAGGTATTTCATGGGTTGTGTTGGCTGGAAATTGCCCAAATGGGAAAACAAGCTGTCGCTGTTTTTGCCATTTGCGGCCATACAAAACGCCCACTCTCCAAAACTAGGCATAGAAATATGCAGGGGTACAGCCCCTGTTGGAAAGGCTTTGTTCATGGTTTTGTAAATGGATAAAAAGGCCTTACGGCTAAAAAAAGGAGAAGTGGATTGGGTTACTAAAATTCCCCCTTCTTTTAAGCGTTGTTTAGCCAGCGAGTACATTTCCAAAGAGTACAGTTTAGCCACGTTGTCGTGATGGGGATCGGGAAAATCAAAGATTATCAAATCGTATTTTTCTTTTCCTTCCTTTATAAAATTGAAGGCGTCCTGGTTATAAATAATAAGTCTGGAATCATAAAGTGAAGAATCATTCAATTCACAAAGAAGAGGGTTGTGTTTGAATAACTGGGTCATTTCAGGATCCAGTTCCACCAAATCTATTTTTTTTATTGTGGGGTATTTAACGAGTTCTCTTAAGGCAAGCCCATCTCCAGCCCCTGCGATTAAAATTTTTTCGGCATGGGGCAATAAATACATAGCCGGGTGAACAAGTAACTCGTGATAATAGTATTCATCCAGAGTGGAAAATTGGAGGCCGCCATTAATAAAAAGCCTAATATCTTTTTGTTTGAAACTGGATTTGTACTTTTTTAATTGGATTTTATTTCCGTCTTTCAAAGTTTCGTTCCATAAAATTTTTCCGGGGTTGCGTTTTTCGTCCCAATCCGAAATACTTTGAGGGTTTCTGGAACCCTTGCTGAGAACCAGGTTTTGATACTCCGTTTGTTTTTGAAAAATAATTGGGTCACGGTAATGTAATTTGTTGGCGTACTTTAAAAGTTTGGGTTGGAAGTAAATTAACCCAAGCAGCAAAACCAGGGAACTAAACAAGCATCCCAATAAAAATCCTTTGTGTTCTTTTTTTCCAAACCACAAAACTATGGCCGCTACAAAAGCCACCAGCCAGTTTGCTCCCCCTCCGAATAAGGCGGAGCCATAAATTCCCCAGTGGGATAGCATAAAATGGGAGAAAAACATAAAAGCCAAAAGAGAACCCAAATAATCCGCAAATAATACGGTGGCGCTGTTGTCTTTTAATGGAGACTTTAAAGAATCATTTATGATTAATATGAGGGGGATTTCAAACCCGATTAAGTACCCAATTGCTGCGGAAAAGCTGAGCACCCAGAATAAGGTAAGTCCTGGGAAAAGCCCACTTAAATAGAAAATCAAGCTAACGGAAAAGGCCACCAAAACCGAAAGTAGCGATTCAATTAACATAAACCCTGTGGGCTTAAGCCATTTTTCCGGGAAAAATTTTATGGAGAAAGAGCCTAACCCCATGCAAAACATCATTACACCCATAGTGTAGCTTAAAACAATATTCATTCCTCCCAACAGGGAGTTTGCAATATTAAATAGGCTGAGTTCGGCTACAATTCCCGAAAAGCCCGACATGAGCAGGGAAAATAAAAGCAGACTTTTTTGCAGGGAAACCATGTGTTTAGATGGTGATGCTTCCCAGTGAGGAAGATTAAAAATTAAGAACTATCACAGTGGACATAACCAGATAAGCAACGGACATTATAACTCCGGCTCCCAGGTTTCTATCTTTGTAAATCTCCTGCAGCAAAGAGGATTTGGGAAATAATATGCGGGCGCCCAGAGTTCGAACCATCATTAATAAAACAATCCCGCCAAAATACCATATGATAAAATTGACCAGCAGTACATCATATCCTAAAAAATCTCCCCACATGGCATTGAGAGCTAACAACCCCAGGGAAAGCAAAAAACCGGCACACACCATTCCCACCGCGCGATTGCCTTCCTGCACTGCTTTTATATCATCATAAGGAGTCACTTTGAGGTAAATTAAAAAACCAATGTAACATCCAATTTCCCCCAGAATGAAATAAACAAAGGAATGGAACCAGGCCCCTTCTCCATGAATGGCCGAAAGAAGGCACAATCCGGAAAACCCAAATCGACCCGCTGCCACTAAGGCTGTGGCGCTATTTCCAGCCACCAGGGATTCCATGAGTTTTACCTGTTTTAAATAGACCCTATCGGTAAGCACATAAGAAACTCCCAGGCATACAATTCCAGTTATTCCGTACTGAAATAATTCAATTAAACTTGAAACAAAACCTCGTCCTTCTCCTAAAAATACTCCCACAAAACTAAGGCCCACTGCCGCATAATAGCCTGCGGTATAAATTCCAAAGGCCTGGTTATCTTTTTGGGTAATTTCCGCATCGTCGTCAATGCCTTGAGTGGTAATATCCCTGGCCAGCTTGGCGATAAAAAGAAGGATTAGTGCACAGAGAAAAAAGGCCAGGTTTTTGGGGAACTGGGACAGGTCATTTTCTTTTAAATTCCAGAGGTATAGTTTAAACATTTCCATATTCATTTTCCAAACCCCCTGCTTCCCCCACCTCCAAAACTCATGGAGCGTGAACGGCCAAAACCTCCAAAACGGCTGCCGGACCTATTGCTGTTATTGGATACGGCAGATTTTTTCTTTCCGGCTCCAAAACCTCCCTGGCGCATGGCGTTTTGTTCTTTGCGGTAAGACATAGCCCTTTTAGACTTCATGCTTTGAATAGTTCTGGGGTTAGACTTGGGCTGGCTGCTGCTAATATTTTTTCCAGAAGGAGTTTTGGGCCCCCTGTTGGTGGCAGCGGCTTTTGAATATCTGCTGTTGGCCATATTTGCCGATCGCATGGAAGCTGGATAGGGACTATACCAACTGTTGTAAAACCCCCCAAAGAAGGGTCCGTATCCCCATCCGTATGGGCCAAATAAAATCATGCTAAAAAGTCTGTACTGAAAATATGTTTCTATCCAGCTGTGGCCCGAAGAGTTATAGCTTTGCTGGTAATGGGAGTTCGAATTTTCATAAACATTTTGATTGGGGCTGGAAGCAATTAAAACTTCTTTTGCATTCGGATCAAATGTTACCGAAACTTCCACCAGTTCAAGGCTTTGTTTATTGGCGATGGCATCCCAGTCCGCGTTGCTACCTGGGTCTTGCGGGTAGCTCACCGGGTCAGGCACCCTCAGGGAGTAAACTGCGGCCTCTCCATCTACGCTTTCGGGAACCACCATTAAAGGGTCTATCACCCCATCTTCATTTAAATCCACTCTGTAATTAATATCGGGGTCCTGCATAATTTTCTGGCTGAACTTTTGAACTACCTTTTGCTGGAATTCTTTTTTATCTGGAGTTCCATCCACCTGGATAGAAGCCAACACCTCTCTTAATACATCGGGAAGTATTTGAGGGTTGAGTTTGTCGCTCAAATCAATTTTTGCGCTGACTTCGGACTTAGCCACACCCACAGCATAACTTTGTTTTTTTCCAAATTGCTTAAAGGCAAAGGATACAAGGAGCAAGCCTACAAAGGCACCAATAAATAATTTCATTTAAATTTCTAACCCTCCCAATCCTAAAACAACATCCAGCAAAGGCCAATGGCTCCAGCGGTCATGGCCGCCTGCCCCAGTCCCCAATGGGGAGTGTAGGTAAAATATCCCGGCGGGTAAGGGTAGGCCACTAAATCTTCCGAATACTCTTCCACCACTTCTTTTTCATTAGTAAAGCCTCGACTCGGGGTATAGCCCTCTTGTTTATCAAAGTAGTCTTCGCTCCAACGGTTTTTGCTTTCTTCTGTTCCCTGCACAATAATATCGTCCATCACTTCTTCCCAGGAAACATCCTCATAACCCAATTCTTCAGGCCAGATGTTAGAATTAACGATGTTTTCAATTTCGTTCCAGAAAATGGATTCAAAAGCGATATCAAATTGCCACTCCCGACTGTCATCCAATCTGCCTTCGGAAAGTAGAGACAAAAATGTAATGGTGCAGGGGTTTAAAGCTGTTTTCTTTCCCTCTTTTTTAGCCAACTGGATTTTGCGAATGCAAACAGCTACTCTCAAATCTTCCCAAATCAAATTTCCATTTTCATCTATGGCATCAAAATCGGCATCGGGCCCTGCGAATTCGCCATTGAGCAAATCCACCCCGGCGAATATATCGTAATTCACTTTGAAATCCCACCAGCGGGCTTTCCAGTTTTCCCAAATAAGCTCGCCTTTTCGGGTGGGGATATACACTTTTTTTTCAAGCTCCCACAAATCATTTTCACCATCCGCAATAATTTCTTTGAGAGCCCGGTTTGCTCCGGTCAAATCCTTGTCAATATCCGCCTTGCGCTCAATTAGCATGTACAAAAGAGCGGCTTTGGCCAGTTCATTGCGCAAAGTCTCTTCTAATTTCAAATTTTTCGTGAGTTTCATAGGAAATAAATATACAATCCTAGCCTGTGATGCCAATTGCCGGCTATCAAAATAAGCCTTTCTTTTGAAGGGCATCGCCTTTCATTTTATCTTTCCCCAGGATATGGACAATCAATTTATCAGCCAGCTCTCTAAAAGGGCCAAATCCCTGGGTCATGGCATTTGCATGGGGATGGACCCGGTTCTGGAAAAAATTCCTTTGGAGGGAAAACCCGAAGAAAAAATCCGAAAATTTTATGAAGAGAGTTTAAATGCCATGGTGAAAAAAAATGCCATGCCCGTGGCTGTTAAACCCAATATTGCTTTTTATGAAGCCATTTCCATAGACTGCCTTTTTGTGCTCAAAGACTTAATTTCCCTTTATCAAAAAGAAGGGGTTTTGGTTGTGCTGGATGCTAAAAGGGGGGATATTGGCAAGACCTCAGCGGCTTATGCCAAAATGGCTTTTGATGTATATGCTGCCGACGCAGTTACATTAGCCCCATACATGGGCCTTGATTCCATAGAACCCTTCCAAAAAAACTATCCTGAAAAGGGAATGTATGTATTGGTGCGCACCTCTAACCCCAGCGCTGAGGATTTTCAAAATCAAAACATGGGGATAAAAAAACTATACCAAGTGGTAGCTCAAAAATTAATCCAGTGGAATAAGGGAAACTTAGGCGCAGTGGTTGGAGCAACGGCTCCTTCCGAATTAACGGAATTAGTCTCTATGTGGGTTTCCCAGGGGTTTGAAGTGCCATGCTTAATACCGGGAGTATCCATGCCAGGCGTATCCGGAGGCCAGGGCGCTTCTTTGGGGCAAACCCTAAAGGCCATTCAGGATGGAGGAGGCGATGCTTCCAGACATTTAATAAACCTGTCTTCTGGTCTTAATTATGCCTACGAAAAATATCCCGAATTATCTTTTGGAGAAGCTTCAGCCACAGCTTTGCTTTCTCTGGCCGAGGAATTTAAAGGCTATTTGTAACCGGCGCTTTTAAAGATCAGCCAGGGGGTTATTGAATTTTTCCCGAACCACGCCCAAAATACCCGCCTGGGGAACAATAAGATATTTTTGTTTCTGGTACTCGATTTCGGTGCTATGGCCCTTTAAAAATATGGCGTAATCCCCTTCTTTTACCTGGAGAGGAATATATTGGGGCTCTGGAGAATTTCCCGGATTCCAGGGTTCTTCTTCACTTTGAACAGAGGGCAAAATGTATCCTGGACCCACTTTGATAATGGTGCCAGATTGCACTTTTTCTTTTTCTTTTAATCCTACAGGAAGATATAAGCCGGCATCGGTTTTATTATTTCCCATATCCGGGGCTATAAGCACCCTGTCGCCTATTATTAACAGTTCTCGTTCTGTTTCAATTGGAAATTTATCAAAAGCATCACTCATAATGACATAAAAATAATACGCCTCTATTTTTTTCCCAAATTTTGGGAATTTGAAAATTACTGCCGGGACAGCTGCACAGCGCAAGCCTTGTAAGAAGGCTGTTTGCTGTGGGGATCAAAAATGGGGTAGGTGAGCAAATTAGTTTCCGCAAAATGCATGGGCATAAATACTTCGCCGGGCTTAACATTTGGGGTAATATTTACCAGAGCGTTTGCCTTTCCTCGCCGTGAAAACACCCAAATTTTTTGTCCTTGCTCAAAGGCTCTTTCCTCAGCGTCGAAGGGGTGGATTTCCACATACAATTCTTTTGGAGCCAACTTGTTTAAAATTTTTGATTTTCCTGTACGAGTTAACGTGTGCCATTGGGCTGAGCTCCCTCTACCCGTAAGCAAGGTGAAAGGGTATTCTTTATTGGTGGGTTCGTACAAGTCTGCAATATAATCAAAAATAAATTTAGCCTTGCCGCCTTCATGATAGTATTGGCCGTCTTCAAACAATCTCCGATGTGTTTGGGGAGGTCCCATTTCCGCCATTTCCTGGCTAAAAGGCCACTGTATTCCCCCATGGCGGTATAACATCTCGTAGTCTTTTATTCCTGTAATGTCCCAGGGTTTTCCCTTGGATATTTTTTTTAATATTTGAAACGTGGCCTCAGGGGTTTCCCATTCCCGAAACATTTCTCCTACACCCCACTCTTCGGCAATTAACTTAAAAATGTAAAAGTCACTCAAAGCCTGGCCCGGGGCTTTTCTTACCTTTTGATATAAGCCAAAGCGCCTTTCAGAGTTGATAACGGTACCCGATTTTTCTCCCCAGCCCGCAGCTGGCAATACTAAATCTGCATAACCACATGTTTCGGTGGAGTAATACATATCTTGAACTACGCAGAAATCCAGTTTTTTAATTAGGCTATCCAACTGACTTCGGTTGATCCAGGAGTGGGCGGGGTTGGTGGCAATTATCCATAGTCCCTTAATTTCTCCCCTCTCCACTGCCTCGAAAATTTCGTTATAGGCATAGCTGTTTTGCGTGGGAATTTTATCAAGTGGGATGTTTAGAATTTTTGAGATTTCTTTTCGATCTTCTTCATGGGTAAAGTTTCGGCCTCCTAAAAGGCTGGTGGTGTTGCTTACTAGGCGGGAGCCCATGGCATTGGTTTGTCCTGTAATAGAATTGGCCCCGGTGCCTGGTTTCCCCATGTTCCCTGTCATTAGCGCCATGTTAATAATAGCCTGAGCTGTTCGAGTAGATTGGTGGCCCTGGTTTACTCCCATGGTCCACCAAAAAGAAACCCGTTTTCCTCTGCCTATTTTTTGCGCTACTTCATAAAGCATCGTTTTTGAAATACCCGTGTTTTCTTCCACGGTTTCAGGGGAAAAAGTCTTAACATGGTTTGCAAACTCCTCAAAATCTTCTGTGTTTGCGCTTATGTATTCATTATCCAGGTAATCCAATTCGATTAAGACATTGCACAAGGCATATAGCAGGTATAAATCACTGCGGGGAGTTAAAGCCAAATGATAATCAGCCTGCATGGCTGTTTCAGTTTTTCTGGGATCCAAAACTATAATTGTGGGATTGTGAGGGTTTTTGCAAACCCGTTCCCACATTATTGGATGTGCTATGCATGGGTTGGCTCCTACGAATACTATAACATCGCTTTCTTCGTAATCCTCATAGGTGTACGGAGGAGCGTCAAACCCAAAAGATTGTTTGTAAGCCGAAACAGCTGTAGCCATACATTGCCTGGTATTTCCATCACCATGTATCATGCCCATCCCAAATTTGGCTAAACTTCCCAGTAAAGCCATTTCTTCGTTGCATATCTGGCCTGTGCTTAAAAAAGCCAGAGAGGCTTTGCCATGTTTATCCTGTATCCCTTTAAATTTCTTCACGAACAGCTTTAATGCTTCCTCCCAGGGAATAGGAACAAGTTTTCCATTTTCTTTTTTCATGGGGCTTGTGGCCCTATCTGGGGCTTCCAAAGGAGAAAGAGCTTCCCACCCTTTTGGACAGGCTTGCCCTAAATTAACCGGATATTCAGTGGTGGCAGTTAGATTGATAGCCTCTTTGTTTTCGTTTAAATGTATTTCTAAACCACAGCCTGTTGAGCAAAATCCGCACACTGCTGTTGTTGCAGTAACGGGAGTCAGTTTTTGAGGTAACCTGCCAAGCCCAAAGGCATTCGGGTTCTGTATTAGTTCACGGGTTAATGGTCCATCCTTTTGGTGGATGAGCTGTTGGATGGCATTAAGAGGCGACATGATTAATCCTAAACGAAGTTAAAGCCCGGGCATTCTGGGCGGCACCGATGCGCTAAAGAATTGGGAGCGTTCTATTAACTCTCCGACCAAAAGACAGGTTAAAGCCACAATAGAAAGAGGCAAGGAAAGAGGTGGGTATAACATTGATATAACTGGCAAAATAATCCCCCCCAAAGCGCCTAAGCCAAATCGTGCCCAGGTTTTTGACCTTTGCAGTTGAAGCATGATTTTTGCAGTTAACGATACCAAGCTTTGAGAGTTATTGTTTTTTAGAGTGTTTATTTCCACGAATAACTTTAAGGAAGTAATAATTACAACTACAAAAGGAGCATTCCACTGAATGCTGTTTTGACTAAATGGGGAAGCCACCCAACTAAAAAGGGCCGTACCCATAAAAGAGCTCAGCATAAATTTCCCGATAGTTCTGGGATGGTTCCACCATTCTCGGGGAGTATCTTTATATATCATAGCCGAGCAAAATACGCCAATCAAACCAATAACAAGACTACTTATGGCAAGCGGAATGGAAAGCATTTGGGCCAGCTTTCCAAAACTTTTTAGAACAGGAAGGTATTCCTGCAAAAGAGGAATGGAAGATGCAGCTAACCAAGCGGACAAAGTTCCCATATACCCACCAAAAACCATGGCCTCGCGGCTAAGCCAGGATGTTCTCCAGCCCAAAACGACACGGAACATCATATGAGGCCGACCGAGATGGAGGGGGGCTACTGCCAGCCCGATAGCTCCAAACACAAACATGGCTGCAACCACAAAAAATTGGGAAAAAGAATTTGTGTTTCCAGAGGCTAATCCCCACAATGCTCCGCCCACTGAAAACTGTGTAAATACCAGCATAACCACAAGTGGCCATTCAGAATGTTGGGTTTGCAATTTAGGAGTCATTTCCTTGGGAACATTCCCTGGTAATTTGCTTTTGGATATATAGCTGGTGGTGGGTTTTGTATAATCGGCATCGGGGCTGTTTTTTAAACCAAAATGCTCTTTGGCATCAGCACTTACATCATTAACCTTAACTATTTTAATTTGGATGGCTTCGTTGGGGCAGCTTTGGACACAGGCAGGCGCCTCTCCATCTTTTAGTCTGTCTGTGCACATATCGCATTTGCGAACGATGCCTTTTTCTTTATTGTATTTTGGCACCCCATAAGGGCATTTTAAAGTGCAGTATTGACATCCAAAACATTGATCATCCAGGTGTTTTACAATACCGGTAATAGGATCCTTTTCATAAGCTATAACCGGGCAGCCTTCCAAACAGGCGGGCTCCAGACAATGGTGGCAAGCTGTGGTAATATGCTGCAAATAAGAGAAATCAAAGGCACCATTGCTCACTTCTGCTTTTTTGGCGTATTGTACGGTGGATAATTGGCCGACTTCTCTCCAGATTTCCTCTTCGTCTAATCCATTTCTACTATGGCATCCCGTGACACAGGCTTTGCATCCTGAGCATTTATCTAAATCCACTTCAAAGGCGAATTGCTCACCCTCATTGGGAAGTCCAGATGGTATCAAGGACTTGTAAAATTTTTCCTGTCTGGGAAAACTCGCCTTTGCATGTTCTTTGGCAAAGATTTCTACAGCAGACAGTTCTTGTTGCTTGTTGATGTACTCATCAATTAGAGATAGATTATTATTTGGCATAAAAATAAGACGAGGTAGGTACCTCAGATAAAATTGGAAACTGCAAATCTTATACCAGACAAAAGAAGCAAGTTAATCCCGTAATTTAATCAGTGAAAGAGCCTAAAATTTTATCTGTCATGAATTGTAATAACTGCCAATGTTAAACAAGTGACAATTATGGGCATATCAAAACTAATACCGTTGATTTTAAGCCAAATCCAAAATTTTCATATTGGCCTATACTTTGCTTTCACCTATGTGTAGGTTGTTACAAAGGGTGCCGGGAAACGCCAGCAATTAAAGTTTACAGAGCCGGTTCCCTATGTATCACCAAAAGTTTTATTGCCAAATGGCAAAAATGTTGGACCTATTCCAAAACCCCCCGAGCCTTCTGCGAGCTCTCCCCGAGTTTGCAGAAGGCTACCCTCTCAGATAAATTTTACTTGGAGTTTTTGGCTGTCAACAACAGTATGTATCTGTCATGAATTGTAATATTATGTAAGGTATGAGAAATGACAATTAAAGCTTCTTAGTTTCTAAAATTACAAGATTCAGAAGGAATGTAGTCTATTTGTATTGGCCTACATTTTGCGCTAGACTGTAAACTCGATTCAATTTATAAGGAGAAAGAATGTCTCAAAGTTCTAAAGGCATATGGTCTTTTCAAGGAAAAAACAAAGTCTTGCATATGTCTTGGTTTGCGTTTTTTTTGAGTTTTTTTGTTTGGTTTAATTTTGCCCCATTTGCTACAACTATTCAAAAAGCTCTAAACTTATCATCCGAACAAATTAAAACACTGTTAATTTGCAATATTGCTCTAACCATTCCCACTCGTATCATTATAGGAATGTTGGTGGACAGGTTTGGCCCCAGAAAAACATATACCACTTTGCTTGTGACAATGTCTTTTCCGTGCTTTCTTTTTGCCATGGCGCAAAGCTTTGAGCAAATGGTAATTCTTAGAATATTATTGAGCTGCATCGGTTCAGGATTTGTGATAGGTATCCGTATGATAGGCGAATGGTTTGGGCCCAAAGAGGTGGGAATGGCTGAAGGTATTTACGGAGGTTGGGGCAACTTTGGTTCGGCAGCAGCTGCGTTTACTTTGCCCTCTTTGGCTCTGTTGTTCTCTGATGCTAATGGCTGGCGGCTCGCCATTGGTTTTTCTGGAGCATTATGTTTAGGGTTTGCCCCCATTTATTATAGAGCAGTACGTGATACGCCCTCCGGTAAAACCTATTTTTCTCCCAAAAAAATATCGGCTTTGGAAGTAAGTTCTTATCCAGCCATGTATGCCTTAATAATAATGACTTTACCCATGGTACTTTGCTTGGGGATTTTAGTCTGGAAATTACAAACGCCCGGCGTCGCCTTTATTTCCTCTAATACTTCCTATGTATTATATGGATTACTCAGCGCATTATACATCTACCAGGTGATGCAGATTTTAAAAGTAAATTTGCCTCATTTAAAATCAGATATCCACGAAGCAGATAAATATGAATTTCGTCAAGTGGGAGTTTTGAATATCGCCTATGCGGCTAGTTTTGGCTCGGAATTGGCTGTGGTTTCAATGTTACCTGCGTTTTTTGAGAAAACTTTTGGGCTTTCTGTGGCGGCTGCCGGAATTATAGGTTCGTGTTTTGCTTTCATGAACTTGTTAGCGCGACCTATGGGAGGAGTGTTTTCAGATAGATTTGGCCGCAGGGGCACTTTGTTAGTTTTGTTTTCTTGCCTCTTTTTTACATATATTGGCATGGGTTTTTTAAATAGCAGTTGGCCCCTGGTTTTTGCCATCATGTTAACTATGCTGTGTTCCTTTTGCGTTCAGTCCGCCGAAGGAGCGGTGTTTTCCATTGTTCCCTTAATAAAAAGACGCATAACAGGCCAAATTGCAGGTATGGTCGGGGCTTACGGTAATGTGGGAGGAGTTTGCTTTCTCACAATTTATAGTTTAGCGAGCCCGCAGGTGTTTTTCTATTCTATTGCCGGATTTAGCCTCATTTCATTAGCCAGTAGCCTGGCGCTAAAAGATCCTAAAGGCAAGATAATGGAAGTGCAGCCCGATGGAACAATAGAAATGCTTGAAGTCGCCTAACCACCGGAGTAGAAAACGTTCTCTTGATGTTTCTACTCCGATATTTCTATTTAAGTGGCCCTTATAGTCGAGCTCAATTTACATTCCACTTCGATTTGCTTTGCGATGGCACGGAAATTTGATAGATCCTCAAATAAGTAAGTGGCAATCTTTATCGGGGACTTTGTTGCTGCCCCTTTTAAAAGTTTAATTATTCCTGCAGTCCGATATAAACAAAGCCTTTTTCAACTCGCACATTATAGATTTGAATTTTATAGTTTTCACCGCTTAAGCACTCCCCATTGGTTAGAGAAAATGTTTTTTTATGATGGGGACAGGCAACTTTTGGAATACCATCTTTTGTGCCGGTTAAGCCTCTAGCTAATACATTATCTCTTTTGTGAGGACATAAATTTTGACAAGCATACCAGTGCTTGTAATTAGAAAAATTAAATATGGCGATTTGTTTGCCCTTTAATTTTGCACAGGCTCCTCCATTCATTGGGAAATCTGATACGGCAGAAACCTTATGCCAAGTAGTGCTTTGCTGAGCAATCATGCTTTAACCTCTTCTAATTCATTAACGATCCATTGGTTAGGGCGCTTTTGTCCCCGTTCATAAATCCATTGTATGTTATCGTCACCTTCATTACTATTAATAAAATGCCGGAATTTTTTACGCTTTTCAGGGTTTTCAACAGTGGATTTCCATTCGCACTGGTAAGTGTCAATTAGATGCAGCATATCTTTTTCTAAAGTATCGGCGATTCCGAGCTTGTCTTCTATAATAACCTCTTTTAAATAGTCTAATCCACCTTGGAGTTTATTAAACCAGGTTGCGGTGCGCGTCAATTTGTCTGCCGTTTTGATATAATACATAATAAATCGATCTAAATAACGCACCACAGTTTCTTCTGGAATATCAGTTGCAAGTAAAACTCCATGTTGAGGTTTGGCTCCGCCATTTCCACATACATATAAATTCCACCCCTTGTCAGTGGCCACAACTCCAAAGTCCTTTGATTGAGCTTCTGCACATTCCCTTACGCATCCAGAACAGGCACTTTTTAGCTTATGCGGGGCTCTAATTCCTTTATAACGGTTTTCAAGGCGGATAGCAAATCCTGTGGAGTCTTGAACGCCGTAACGGCACCAAGTTGAACCGACACAGCTTTTAACGGTGCGCAAGGCTTTTCCATAAGCGTGACCACTTTCAAGCCCAACAGCTATCAATTCCTCCCATATTTTGGGAAGTTCATGTAATTGAGCTCCGAAAAGATCTATTCTTTGGCCACCAGTGATTTTACAATACAAGTTGTATTTTTTTGCAACACTGCCAATGGTAATGAGCTGCTCTGGAAGAATTTCTCCTCCGGGAACACGAGGAACCACTGAATAAGTCCCTCCCTTTTGTATGTTGGCTAAAAATCTATCATTGGTGTCTTGCAATGTGTCTTGTTCCAAAATCATTTCGTTCCACACGCTGGCGAATATAGAAGCAATGGCAGGTTTACATACCTCACAGCCCTCTCCACGTCCGTGTTTTAAAAGAAGTTCTGAAAAACTTTTAATTTCCCCGATTTTAATCAAGTCGAATAGTTCTTGTCTGGAGTAAGGGAAATGCTCGCAAATGGAGTGTGAAACTGCTTTGCCCTCAGATTCTAGGACGGCATTTAAAATGTCCTGAACCATTGGTAGACAGCCTCCACAGCCAGTTCCAGCATTTGTACAGTTTTTGAGGGCGCCAATTTCAGTAACGCCGTCTCGAACAGCATTTACGATATCCCCTTTAGATATGTTGTTACAAGAGCAAATTTGCGCTGAGTCAGGCAAAAAGGCTATTGACATGGGGTTTTCACCTTCTCCGCCTCTTTTGCCAAGTAATAGCTCTTCTGGATCTTTAGGAACTGCTGTTTTGTTTTTCATAACTTGTAGCAGTTGATTGTATAGGGAAGCATCCCCTACTAACATACCTCCCAGTAAATAGTCTCCATATTTTGATAGGGTAAGTCTTTGGTATACTCCTTTGGGATCGTTTTGATATACCATTGTTTTGGAATCAGGAGTTTCTCCGAAAGCATCTCCAAAGTTTGCTACATCAACTCCCATTAGCTTTAGCTTTGTGGGAGTGTCGGCACCCTTAAACTCTTTCCTGTCGCCTAGAAGATTACTTGCTAAAACGTCAGCCATTTCATAGCCAGGAGCTACTAAACCATAAATTAAACCGTTATGCAGTGCCACCTCTCCGATAGCATAAATGTCGGGGTCGGAAGTCTGCAATTTGTTGTTAATTATGACCCCTCCTCTTGGATGCACATCAAGACCGCAATCTTTGGCGAGTTCGTCTCTGGGGCGAATCCCAGCGGAAACTATGATCATATCCACATCTAGCTCTTCGCCATTTTTAAACAACATTTTTTGTACTTTGCCGTTTCCTTGAATTTCTTGGGTTTGAGTATCTGTATGAACTTTAACTCCTAAGGATTCGATACTATTTTTGAGTAACCTACCTCCCATATCATCAATTTGGCGGGGCATAAGTCTTGGCGCAAATTCAATTACATGAGTTTTGAGCCCAAGATCTAAGGCTGCTTTGGCTGCTTCTAAGCCTAAAAGCCCACCTCCAATAACCGCTGCCTTCTTACTGCTTTTTGAGTATTCAATTATCTGTTCCAAGTCTTCAATAGTTCGGTATACAAAGACGCCTTTTTTGTCTACACCTGGGATGGGTGGAACAAAGGCAGATGACCCTGTTGCAAGAACAATTGCATGATAAGGAATTGAAACCCCTTTTTCGCTTAATACTAATTTTTTCTCTCTATCTATTTTGGCGGCTTTGTCTCCTACATGCAGTTCAATCTTGTTTTTTTTGTACCAATCTAAACTTCCTAACATAAGAGGTTCGGCAGAACGTTCTTCAAAAAATTTTGTCAATTGAACCCGGTCATAAGCTGGCCTAGGTTCTTCGCAAAAAGTAATGAGGTTATACTTAATATGATAGGCCTTCTCCACCAGCTTTTCGCAAAGTTTGTGGCCAACCATTCCATTTCCAATAACAATTAAATTTTTCATTTCCATAACTTACTAATCGGTTTTGTGAGATAACTAATAACGTGAAAGCAAAACCTATACCATCTCCAAACCTTGTTTTTTGTTAAAAAATAAGGAAAATGGAGCGTTGCTGGAATAAATTGTCATACAATTTTCTGACAATACTTGACATTGTATATTAACCCCTAAATATATGAGTTTCACAGAGTCTCTTTTTTGGTACAAGTGTTGCTCTTTCATAATAAATATGATAGCCATCCAAGAACGCAATAATCACAAGCTAGAAATAGTTTTGGGTCAATCCAGTTTGACTGGTCTTAGGGAGCGTAATGAAGATTTTTATGCATGTATTAAGCCGCAAAAGGTATCGACTTTAAATTACAAGGGTATTGCAGCAGTAATTGCGGATGGTGTTGGAGATACGGGTTATGGACAAGAGGCTAGCCGTTATGCGGTGAGCACTTTTTTCTCAGAATATTTCAGTACTCCCGATTCTTGGAGCATAGAGCGATCCGGGGAAGAGGTGATAAAATCCATTAACAGTTGGTTGTACTCCCAGTCAGAACGCAACATTGGGGATAGTGGCCTTATGACGGCTTTCTCTGCAGCTATTTTATGTGGAAGCACTCTGCATATTTTCCATGTGGGAGACACAAGAATTTATTTAAAAGCAAAAAATAAATTAAAAAGGCTCACCAAGGATCATAGGGCTCATCACGGCCAAAATCAAATAATTCGGGCATTGGGGTTAGATAGTAATGTTTACATCGATTATACACAGGAGATATTGGAACCAGATTCTTCTGTTATTATGATGACGGATGGCGTGCATAATTATTTATCTGATGATAAAATCACAGGTTTTTTAAATAAGTTTGCAGCTCCTCAAGTGGCTTCAGAAGCATTAACAATGGCATCTCTTCGTGAGGGAAGTACTGATAACATAAGCTGTCAAATAATTAACATAAAACACCTTCCTCCGTCGACAAAAAATGAAATTTATCAACGTTCCCGTGACTTGAAATTCCCCCCTCCCTTGAAAGTGGGTGCTTTTGTGGATTCTTATGAAATTCAGGAAGAACTAGGTTATGGAGCTATGGGGATAGTGTATTCCGCTTACGATTCTAAGAATGATAAAGTGGTGGCTTTAAAGTGTCCCCGACAAGAATTTGAACAGGATATTATTTTCAGGGAAAGGCTCCTAAGGGAGGAATGGATTGGCCAGCGAGTTCACAATCCAAATTTGATGAAAGTGCTGAATCCGAGTCATGTGCGCATGGAATACCATTATTTGGTAATGGAGTATTGTAAGGGATTTTCTCTTCGGGAACAATTGGATAGTGGTAAGCATTTTAGTCATAATGATGTTGTTGAAATTGCTAAACAAATATGCAGAGGGTTGACAGAACTTCATCACATGGAAATTGTCCATAGGGATATTAAACCTGATAGTATTATTTGGAGTCAAGACGGTATGGTTAAGATAATCGACTATGGCATAGCCAAAGTTGGTAGTTTAAAATCTTTAACTTCAAATGCCAACGCTCCATGGATGGGAAGTCCCAATTACATGGCTCCTGAGATGTTCAAAAACAGTAGGGGGAATTCTGTCACGGATATATTCAGCCTTGGTGTCACCATGTATGAACTGTTAACAAGCTCCATGCCATATGGGGAGATAGACGCTGGAAAAGGTTATAAGAATACTGAGTTTGTTTCTTTACAAGAACTAAACCCGGAAGTACCTAGCTGGCTTTCTACGGTGGTAGTTAAATGTTTGCACTTAGATCCTGACTCACGGTATCAAGCTGCTTCAGAAGTTCTATATGATTTGGAACATCCAGAAAAGGTTTTGCCTGATATGCGTTTTATTCCTTTATTGGAACGAAACCCTGTACTTGTTTGGAAAGTGATTTCGGCGACATTGCTTGGGATTGTAGTTGTTTTGTCAGTGCTTTTGATTCGAGGGCGTTAACAGGTTAACATAAGCCCAAAAATTATTCAGCGGGGAATAAATCGTAAATAAAAACCGGAGGTTTTATGGGATGCCCTTTTGGATGTATAAAGGCATGCAGCGTTTGCCCTGTGGCAATCGTATTGCCATTTTTTTGAACCTCATAACAAAATTTAATTTTTGCTTTACCAACAAGATATCGGGTAGATTTTATTGTGATGGTATCGCCAAAAAAAGCAGGTTTTTTGTAGGTAGCTTGGGAAGCTATCACAGGAATGAGAATGTTATTTTTTTCCATCTCCTGATAGGGGTACCCTAAATCTTCAAAAATTTCGATTCGAGCCGCTTCAAAATAGGTATAGTAATTTCCATGGTGGACAAAGCCCATGGCATCCGTTTCTGCATATCTGATTTTTATATTAAAGAAATGTGGGTTATGGGGGTGTTCCATTATGCGGCATTTGGAACGCTTTTTTTAGAAGCGGTTAATATCCAGATAGTGGCTATACTACCCATTAACATGTTAGTTAGCATAGGGGCGTAGTGAAGGCCGTATTCGCCAAGCGTGGTATGCTTGGATAAAATATAACTCAGAGCAAAATTAACGACTGCAATCCTTAATATAGTTATATACATGCTGGGAGTTCCCCTTCCCAGGCCTTGAAAGGCGCCGCCGGCAACCATGGCCATTCCTATAAAGCCGTAGCTTAAGCTAACGCAGGATAAATAATGGATAGCAGAAACAAGGGTCTGTTTTTCCGGGTTAAATAACCCCAGTAAAGGACCTTTTAACAAAAATAAGATGACTCCAACCAATGAAGCGCAGATAAAAACGGATAATAGGCCTTTTACAATGGATTCCCGAACTCTCTCAATATTTTGCGCACCATAGTTTTGGCCCACCAAAGAAACAATGGCCGACATGATGGATAAGGAGGTAAAAACTCCAATGGTGTCTATTCTCATTCCAATTCCCAATGCGGCAATTGCAGAAGAGCCAAATGGAGTAGCCAGGGCGGTTAACAGTGTTACCCCTACACCGAACATGGATTGGCTAACGGATGCTGGCAGGGAAACTCTGATAATGCTTTTTAAATGTTGGGTGTCCGACCAGCTTGGGAGGATGGGCCATTTTAAAGCGCTTTTTCCTTTAAGGAAATACATTACGATAACTAAAGACATGGTGAAGTTTGCCACTACTGTTGCAATAGCTGCTCCAGGTACTCCCCAACCAAGGCCCTGTATATTCATTCCCAAAAATTTAAAACTGTCAAAAATAAAAAGTGGGTCCAGAATCAAATTTAAAATGGTTCCATAGAACATAGCCATGGATAGGGTTCGCATGTTTCCTTCGGCCCTCAATGCGCCTCCCAAAACAAGAGCTGAGGAGGTAAACATAAACCCAATCATTACAATTAGCACATAGGATTGGGTCAGGCCGGAAGTTATGGGGTCTACTTTTAATCCGGCCAAATAAAATTTTAAAATAAATGGAATGAGTATAATTAAAACTACAAATACTCCCAAAGCAGTGAGAACGGTTTGCGCTAATGTTTGTTCCGCCTCTTTAACTTTTTTTGCCCCTAAAAGTTGGGCGAGTATGGCAGAACTTCCAGAGTTAAGTCCGTTAAAAAGGGCGAAAGGCACATAGAACATGGGAAAGCCGTAATTGAGAACGGCCATAGATGCCTGTGTACCCAATCTGGAAACGTACATGGCGTCGGCGATATTGAGCACCATATGAGCTACTAGCCCCAGAAACATGGGCAGTGCCATGCGGACTATATGGGGGATTATATTGCCCTGGGTTAAATCTTTTTTGCTTTGCATTTGTCCGGCATTTTTTGGCCTAGGTGGGCCTTGACCCCCTGGTCATTATGATTTTACCGGATCGAACATACTCAATAATGCCAAACTTGTCTAGCATAAGGTGAAGGGCGTCTAGCTTGTCAGAATTGCCGGTAGCTTGCAAAATCAGATTTTCTTCTGTTAAATCCACAGTTTGACATTTAAAATGTTTTGAAATTTGCAGAATTTCCGATCTTTGATCCGCATTGCAATTGACTTTGATAAGCAACAGCTCCTTTTCAATATTTCCTTCGGAAGAATGGTGTTGGGCGTGAATAACGTCCACCAATTTGTTGAGTTGTTTGATGATTTGATCGAATGTTAAGGGATCGCCACTGGCAACCAGACTCATTCTGGAAAAATTAGGATCGTGAGCCGGAGAAACTACAGCGCTTTCAATATTAAAACCCCTGCGGGCAAAAACCAGGGCGATGCGAATAAGAACACCTGGTCGGTTATTTACCAAAAGACTAATTGGATATTGTTCCATTTTTTGACTGTTCATATTAAGTACTCCCTTTTGGTTTTTCCACAGCTTCTTTGGGACGTTCCAGCATCATTTTTGAATAGGGAGCTCCCGCGGGAACCATTGGGAAAACATTATCTTCCTTCTCTACTTCTGCGTGAATCACACAAGGACCTTCGTTATACTCCATAGCCGCTTGCAGCACTTTTCTTACTTCAGCATTTCTTTTAATGCGAAAGCCTTTGCAGCCATAGGCTTCAGCCAGTTTTACAAAGTTGGGGTTTCCAACCATATCTACACCGGAATATCTGTTATCAAAAAAGATATCTTGCCATTGGCGAACCATGCCTAAATACCGATTGTCTATTACCAGTATTTTAATGGGAAGTTTATGAATAACAGCCGTAGAAATTTCGCACAAAGTCATTTGAAAACCGCCGTCACCAACAATAGCTACTACCTGTTCTTCTGGCATAGCCAATTGAGCGCCGATTGCGGCAGGGAATCCAAATCCCATCGTGCCGGCACCACCGGAAGATATCCAGAAGTTTCTTTTATTTACTTTGTAAAATTGGGCCGCCCACATTTGATGCTGCCCTACATCGGTAGTCACTATGGCTCCGCCCTGGGTTACATGGTAGAGTTCATCAATTACATATTCGGATTTTAAGCCCCCCTGTTTTTTGTACTTGAGAGGGTATTGCTTTTTCCATTTTTGAACTTGCTTAACCCAGTTTTCTGTATCTCCAGGTCTTACCATGGTGTTGAGTTCTTCAACCACCAATCTGGCGTCTCCTAAAACAAAGATATCGGGTTGAATCATCTTTCCATTTTCGGATAGGTCTATGTCAACATGTATCTTTACAGCGTCTTTACAAAATTCATCCAGTTTGCCAACAATACGGTCATCCCATCTGGAACCAATGGACATTATTAAATCGCAATCCATTACAGCGTAATTGGCGTATGCCGTTCCGTGCATACCTAACATCCCTAAGTTTAAAGGATGGGTTTCCGGAAAAGCCCCTTTTCCCAAAAGAGTATTTACCACGGGAATCTTCATTTTTTCCACTAAATTGGAAATAGCCTTGGAAGCGTTGCTGATAACAGCGCCATGCCCTAATAGCAAAATCGGTTTTTTGGCGTTGTTCAATGCTGTGGCCACAGCCTGGATGTCCTCAAACTCTCCTCTGCCAGGAATAGTGTAACCAGGAAGATTTTTTTCCACGGAAAAATCGGGTTCGAATGGAGTAGAGGAAACATCCTTGGGCAAGTCTATGAGAACGGGTCCTGGACGTCCTGTTTCGGCAAGGTAAAAAGATTCTTTAACTATTTTTGGGATTTCCGTAACATCTTTAACCAGGTAGCTGTGTTTTACAACCGGGTAAGAGATTCCGGATACATCGGCTTCCTGGAAGGCGTCCAAACCTAAATTAGCTGTTATTGTTTGCCCGCAAATGATAATCATAGGAATTGAATCCATGTGAGCTGTCATAATTCCTGTTATGGTATTAGTGGCCCCGGGACCGGAAGTGACCAGAACAACACCTGCCTTGCCTGTGGCTCTGGCATATCCATCTGCCATATGAGTGGCTCCCTGCTCGTGGCGGGAAAGAATTAATTTGATTGGAGAATCAATTATGGCGTCAAAAATAGGAATGCTTGCGCCACCCGGGTAGCCGAAAATATATTCAACCCCATGCTGTTCTAGCCCATCTATTAGTGCTTGAGCTCCAGTTCTTGTAAGTTTACTCATAATTATACCATTTATTTGGTTGGGTGTTGGTTTACTGTGGTAATTCTACTAATTTTTACCAGTTTTTCCAGTACATTTTTGAAAATAATATTAACTTTTAAAAATATTCGCTAATTTTAGAGATAGTCAATATAGTTATGAGTGAAGTATATCTATAAAACTAGATTTTTTTGCCAAATAGTCGGCGAATACTGTTTGATACTGTTAAAAAATAGGTGATAAATGGACAAAATAAGTTCTGGTATGCTGCCCAGAGAAAAAATAATGCGTTTTGGGGTGGAAAAGTTAGAGGTATGGGAGTTGTTTGCTGTAGTTTTAGGGGTTGGTTACCCAGGAAAAGGTATTCTGGAACTTTCCAAAGATATCATTGAGGGTATTTCTGCCAACTCTAGTTATCCTAATCTTGAAGAATTGGTTCAAATAAAGGGAATTGGTGAGGCTAAGGCTTGCAAAATATTAGCTGTTTTGGAGCTTTCCAAAAGGTTTATACCATTTGCAGAAAGAGCTAGTCTTAATTGCCCAGAGGATTTTATTCCGCTACTAGCACCCTTAAAATTTGCCAACCAGGAAGAGTTTTGGGTTTTTACGCTGGATTCAACAAATAAGCTTATACAATCCCATGCAGTTACAAAAGGTTTGGTGAACCAAAGCCCCATTCATCCCCGAGAGGTTTTTGCTCCTGCTATAGTAGATAGAGCTGTAAACCTAGTTTTATGCCATAACCATCCTTCTGGAAGCCTCAAACCCTCCAGGGCAGATTTGGATGTGACTCGGGAATTGGTGAGTTTGGGTTCTCAATTAAAAATACCCATCCTAGATCATATTATCGTATCCAGCAAAGGTATATGTTCTTTATCCAGGGAAATGCCGGATTTATTTTTGTATGGCCCTTAGGGGAAAAGAAGACCATAATTAGGTACATGCGGGTAATCCATAAATTTTGGAAAAGAATAGGGCTGCTTTTGTGCTCAGCCTATTTGGTTTCAAGTTGCGTAAAGATTGAAACAAAAGAAATAAAATACCCTGATGGAGCGATAAAAGAAAAATATAGCTATTACCTGGCTGAAGGCGGTTTGGAAATCTGGGATGGAAAATACAGCCGTTGGTATCCATCGGGAAAACTCGCCGAAGAATCAAATTGGAATGAAGGTATTCTCCACGGGGTTCAAACTCAGTGGTATGAAAATGGCAATAAAAAAATGGAAGGAAACTGGATTTTTGGAGAGGAAGAAGGTGTTTTTAAGAAATGGTATGTAAATGGTCAGTTGGCTGAAGAAATGGCTTTTGAAACCGGCCGCCCCAAAGGACAAAAAACAGTGTGGCATCCTAATGGAAAGAAAAAATCAGAATTGATGATTGTTAACGGATTAGAAGATGGGATAGAAAATATATGGGATGATAATGGAGATGTTTATTCCCAAAGGTTTTGGATAAGTGGAAAGCTTGATAGCGTTAAAACATACATTCCCGAGTCAGAGTTGAAACAAATGTCAATCGAGTTTGAGCCTGGAAAAAAGGCGGAGGAATTTAGCTATTTTTTAGATCCTGATGGAAACCAAATTCGACATGGAGATTTAAAGCAATGGTATGACAACGGGCAGTTGGAACGAAATATTTCTTTTGATTTCGGAAAAAAAAATGGAATGGAAATTTGGTATTTCGAAAATGGTTTAAAAAAATCAGAAATTCCCTGGAAGGTTGGGAAAAAAGATGGCGTGGAAAAACATTGGTATCCAAATGGTGAATTTCAAAAAAGTGAAGAAAACTATGATACAGGGATATTAAATGGAGTTGTAAAAAACTGGTACCCAAATGGTAAATTAAAAAGTGAATTTTATTACGTTGATGGCAAACTCAGCGATACAGCAATGCTGTGGTTTGAATCGGGTACATTAAAGTCCAAAGCAGTTTACAGTGAAGGTAAGCTCAATGGCCAGGTGATCAGTTGCTACCCTATAGGACAAAAGAAATCTGTAGCTAGTTTTCAGGAAGGTGTAAAACATGGGAAATACCAGGAGTTTTATACTCATGGTCAGATAAAGTTGGAAGTGGAATACAATCGGGGTATAAAAATTGCGGAAAGTGTTAAGAAGTGGACTAAAGGTGGAGATAGGGTGGATTTGAGCAAAATGTATACAGCTGTTGAAAAAGCCCAGTTGGAGCAAAAAATCAAACAATCCCATTCTAATTGTCAAAAAGAAATTGAGAACGTTGCTGAACTTAAGGCAAAGTTAAATAGCGGTAGCCTGTATAAAGAACTGCAAAAACTTGAAATCAGCTACAACAGATCAGAACAAAAAAAAGAGGAAGAGTGCGAGTCCTACGGGGACAAAGTTGAAGAATACTTAAATTATTTTTCAAAAGAAGAATTGGATGAATTTTTACGTCTACAAAACTTAAGCCCTCTTAATAGCCCCGGTTTCAACTGATATTCAGTGGAATTCTGATTAAATATCCTTAATAACCAGGAATTGGTTAATTTTTTCAGCATGGAAATTCCAGTAGCTGTAAAAGCAGCAAAATATTTAATGCTGCTGTCTGCTTTATCTCTGCAATTTTCCTGTAAGCAAAATGGAAGTGTAAAAATGGAAAATAAATTACGAAATGAAAAAAGCCCCTATCTCCTGCAGCATGCTAAAAATCCGGTCCATTGGTATCCTTGGGGTGAGGAAGCGTTTAACAGAGCTAAAAAAGAAAATAAACTAATACTATTGTCCATTGGTTATTCTACTTGCCACTGGTGCCATGTCATGGAAAAAGAATCTTTTGAAAAAGAGGATGTGGCAGCTATCCTTAACAAATATTATGTAAGTATTAAGGTAGATAGAGAGGAACGCCCGGATGTAGATAATTTGTATATGGGATTAGCACAAGCTTTAGGGGTTGGGGGAGGCTGGCCCCTTAATTTGTTCTTAACTCCCGACCAGGTTCCTTTTACCGGGGGCACCTATTTTCCTCCGGAAGATGCTTATGGTAAGCGAAGTTTTAAATATGTGCTTCAAACTGTGGCAAAAATGTGGGAAAGCGAACCTCAGAAAATTTTAGATACAGAAAAAGGGGTGCTAAAATATATCAATCAAAAAAATGAAGTAACCCCCACAGCTGTAAATATTGAAGCGTTGCATCAAAAGGCGATTTTAGAAAAAGCTTCTATGTATGAGCCGGCGTATGGGGGCTTTTCTTCAGCTCCAAAGTTCCCTATGGGTCACGCACTTTCCTATTTGATATTGCTCGAAAAAAGAAATCCAGACAAAGTGCTTCTCAATAGAATAACCCACACTTTGGATAACATGGCTTCGGCCGGGCTTTACGATCAAATTGGAGGGGGGTTTCATCGTTATTCCACAGACAGGGAATGGCTGGTGCCCCATTTTGAAAAAATGTTATACGACCAGGCGCTTTTGATTACTGCATATGCCAATGCCTACAGCAATACCTTAAATAGCCGCTATGCAGAAATTGTAGCGGAAACAATTGAGTATCTGCGTAGAGATATGTTGGATGAAAAGGGAGGTTTTTATTCGGCTGAAGATGCCGATAGCGAGGGAGAAGAAGGGACTTTTTATTTATGGGAAATATCGGAACTCAAGGAATTAGTTCCAGAGAATATTGGAATGTTAATGGATTGGTTTGATATAAAAGAGCATGGGAATTTCGAGGGAAAAAATATTTTAACCCGTAAACATACTATTAGATGGTTGGCGGAAAAGTATGGAAAAGATGAAGACGGGTTGAAAGCTAAAATAAAGGAAATGAATTCCAGGCTTTTGGCCGCAAGAAGCCAAAGAATCCGGCCTCATTTGGACGATAAAATTTTAACAGACTGGAACGGTTTAGTTATATCGGCGTTAAGCAAGGCAGCCCAGGCTTTGCCCGATTCGCTGGGCGATATATATAAAAAAGAAAATAGCCTTAATATGGCAAAAAATGCGGCCGAATTTGTTTTAAAAGAATTAAGAGATAAGGATAACCGGCTTTTAAAAAGTTACAGGCAAGGGCCTTCTAACATCGCAGGGTTTATTGAGGATTACGCCTTTTTTGCCAATGGACTATTGGACTTGTATGAAAGCAGTTTCGAAGTAAAATACCTTGAGGAGGCTGTGGCTACAGCCCGCCAGATGATTGAAAATTTTTGGGACTCCAAGGACGGTGGCTTTTATTTTATTCCTAAAGATGGAAGCATGCTCTTAAAAAATGCCAAGGAACTCAATGACGGAGCTATTCCCAGCGGAAATAGTGTGGCGGCGCAGGTATGTGCTCGTCTATATCGCATTACCGCAAATGAGGAATACAAAAACATATTGGAAAAAATGATTTCCTTTTTTGGCCCTCAAATTAATACCTATCCTTCCAGCTATCCTGTTTTTTTATCCGCATTGGATATGTATTATAATCCCGGTCCTGAAATTATTTTATCCGGAAATAAAGAAAACGAATCCTTTAAAAAAATTTGGAGCCTGGTAAAAAAATACCCATCCATAAACCAAATATTAATTCATGTTCCTGAACACAGTGAATCAGCCATATTTGAAATAGCTCCTTTTACCAAACAACAACGAGTCGTTGAAGGAGATGTAACCTTTTATTATTGCCAAAATAGAACATGCCAAAGACCTTTGAATTCTCCCGTAGATGTGGAAGAATTTTTAAAATCAGTTGCCGGATAATATTTGCAATATTGTGCTTTTGTGATTATCGAGATAATAAGAAAAATCGTGAAGGCCATCAGGGAAAATATACAGGCTGGTGTTTGGATTTTGTTTTTTCCATTCTTTAAAAACAGGTTCAATTTTTTCAATTGGAAAGAGTCTGTCGTTTCCTCCCTGAAAAAAGTGCCAATGCCCTTTTTGAAACCCATCTTGACTGTAATTTTTTTGATTTAAAATAATTTGAGGGGCGCTGGAAAATAAAAGCCTCTTGGTTATATTAAAGGGGCTGTTAATACTAAAGTGAATCACGGCTAAAGAGCCATCCGAAACACCAAATAAAATAATCGGCAATTTTTCCAATTGCTGTTTGGCGATAAATTCCCTTAAAAAACTATTTATGTTTGTCATTAGTTGCGGGTGAAGCCAATGTAAGTTTCTATTGGCTGAGGGGCTGAATACTATATAATCATTTCTGTTTATAAGAGGGTATATGCCTGTTAAGGCTTGTTTCCCTTTGTCTGATATGGGACTATTCATGCCGCCATGAAACCAGATGATAATACCTTTGGCCGAGGTCATGTTTGAAGGAAAGCTGGCGCCGTAGAAAACATTTTCAGAGCCGAATTGAAAAATGGAGTCCCGGAAGGAAAAAGAATTCTCCAGAAAGAAAAACAAATGGCAAAATAATAAAAGATGAATCTTTGTATTCATACTCATTAATTGCAATATAGCACAATGAATAGTTGCTTAGTGGATTCGAATTACAATTCTTCTGTTGGCGGCTTGGTTTTCTGGAATGGGCTTGCCGTTGGAGTCCCTGTTGGGAGCAACAGGCTTGGTATCTGCATATCCTGCAGCCTTAAGCCTGTCCCCATTCACGCCAGTTTCTATCATATACTTAACAATGTTTGTTGCCCTGGAAACGCTAAGCTCCCAGTTTGAGGGAAAACGAATGGTGTTAATGGGAACATCATCTGTATGTCCTTCCACATCCACTACAAAGGGGTAATAATCAACCTGCTTAATGGCTTGTGAAACCTTATCAATCAGGTTTTGTGCTGTTGGGCTTATGTCGGCACTCCCGCCAGCGTAAAAAGCCGAACTTGCAAATTTTAACATTATGTTTTTTTGGTCCTGCTTTATATTAACCTGCTGGGCTGCTTTCTCATCAGCCAATAACGAGTCCAGAGCCCGCTTAATATCAGCCAAGGGAGTTTTTATCTTCTCGTCTTTGATTTCCGAAATGATTCCAGATTTCATTTGTTCCCATAAGCTCATATCCACTTTTGAAATGGATATTAACATTAAAAAAAACGCCATAAGAAGGGTTATCATATCCCCGTAGGTATTCATCCAGTCATCTAAATTCACCTCTTCAGGTTCGTTTAGTCTGTATTTGTTTTTATGGGATTTTAAAGCCATGAATCGCTGCCTTATTTTTTGGGCTCAGCATCCATTTGAAATTTATTTTTTCTGTCCAAATAGGCGTTTAATTTATCCTGAATATAAAATGGACTTTTCTTTTCCAGTATTAACATAAACCCTTCAAGGATTAGATATTCCCGGAACCTTTGGATTCCTAAAATTTGCTTTACTTTGGTGGAGCATGGTTGGAATATAAATCTGGCGAATAAAACCCCATATAATGTGGTCATGAGGGCAATAGACAAACCAGGTCCCATTTGAGAGGGGTCATCCATTTTGCTTAACATTACAATTAATCCAATTAAGGTGCCTACCATGCCAAAAGCCGGAGCGGCAGAGGCCATTGTGTTTAATATGTTGGATTCGGATAGATGTCTGAAGTAGTGCTCTTCAATGGCGGTTTCGGTAAACTCAGCCACCTCATCTTTGGAATAGCCGGTACTGATTAAGGAACTAACATACTTCACGAAATCATCTTTTGTCTCATTTCCGATGTTTTCAAAAGCGTTGATTCCGTCTTGGGATACACGCCTGGACCAGCTGATAACCATTCCCACATCCTGCATAAGAGATTTTGGAGTTATTTTCTGGCGTACGAAAACTTTAAATATAGATAAAAGAGCTACAAAAATATAGCGCCAGCGATACCCGATAAAAGCAGATGTTACGGTACCTCCAACAACAATGGAAGCGCTGGGACCGCTGATAAATATGCTCCAGTCATTAGTTGCGCTTAAAACACCCCAGGAAACAATTCCCACACCAAAAATAACACCGAATACGGTGGAAAGGGAAAGAAACATTAATTTTGCTCCAAACTTTTGTTGGCTTTTTTAAGCTTATTCAACATTTGAATAACAGCTGGCATATCAGGGTTTAATCTAAGAGATTGCAACCAGGCTTCTTTGGCGGCGGGCATATCGTCCATCATGTATAATATGCTTCCCATAAGGGCGTATCCATCTGACGTTTCTTGTTTTTGTAAACTGAATTTCACCATGTCCAAAGCTTCCGGAAATCTTTTCTGATAGAAAAACTCCTGCGCCTTTCTAATTTCCGCCAAGACCTGCTGCATATCGCCTTTTGTAAGGTCATTGCCTTTGGCTATATCCATAACATCATCCCAATTTTCTTTTTTGTCTTTTTCTTCTTCCTCTTTAGCGGCAGAGTCTACGGAGGTTTTTTTGCTGGATTGCTGGACTTGAGGGGCGACAGGAGAAGGCGGGGGAACCGGGCTGCCTGACATTACCAAATTTACATCCTGGCTGTTTATGTCCACAACCATAGTTACATTTGAAGACTTGTTAGTGTATGAAATTTTCATTTCATTGCTATTTTTTGGCGCTGGAGAAGAAACCTGGTTATTCTCTGCACGGGTATCCGCGCTTTTTTTATCTGCCTTTGAGGAGGCGCAGCCCATAGCTCCCAATAGGGCTATGTAAATCAGGCTAGAAGGTATAATTAAGGATGTCCACTTCATAAGCTAGTTTCTCAAAGGTGATTTTGTGCCCCACTGCATCTCCCAAAGAACCGGTGATAAACCGATCTCCAGCTATGTAACTTACCCCAATGGATACTCCAAAATGTTTGGAGAGTTGAGCGTTATATCCATAGGTAAAAACCGGAATGCTGCCTGTAAATAAAAAAGGAACATAATAGTAGGCGCTAAAATAGGTCCCCAACCAATGGCCCCTGTCCCGGTTTCCTTTGGGAACTAACACGGCCCAAACTCCAACTCCAATTTGCATGGTGTATATGCCGCTGTAGCCCAATTCAATACTGTCTTTTTTGGAGATTGCCATGCGGGATACACCTGCGTTGATGTTAAACCACAACCTTCGGTTTTTGGTCAAGGCTTCAGTGACACTCCCTTCAATGGCGACTTGGTTAAACCCGGTTTCCTTGTCTATGCCGCTTTGTCCCTCAAACTTTTCCATGGAAAAAATTCGAATAGGTACATGAGCGGACCATTTTAAGTCGAATATGCTAGGCTCCACCTTGTTGGGTCCTGCGATAAAATCTCCAGACCACAATATTTCAGCAGTTCGGTGCTTCACTAATTTTAGATTTAACATTACATCGCCATCCTTGGACTTGCTGCAAGAACCTTCAATAAAAGCGTCAATTCTTAATTTATCGCCAAGCTTCCAAAGCTCTTCGATAGTAGGAATGGTGTTAGACATGCTAAAGGAGGTATCGGTGCTGATAATATTCAGGGTTTTTAGTTCGGGGGGAGATACTAGCGTACGGCGGCCTTCATCCCGCAATGTAGTTTCAATTCGGCCTTGAATGTATCTGGACTCCCCTTTTGTGAAACCTTTGGAATCCGTTCTGATTTGGTAAATGGCGATTTTTTCCACCGAGGGAGGTATATCCCCTAATGTTTCCTTTAGCTCAGCAATAATTTTTTCAATTTGCTTGATTCCGGAGGATGTTTCATAAAAGGGATGGTTCTCCGGTAGGTTTTCCGTTACATTGTCCCCGAAAGAAAAGGCGAATAGAAACCCCAATAATGTTAGTATTCTCATGCCTCCGGCCTCCCGCCATAGGCTTTGATATCCTGCCTGATTTTTTGCAAAAGGGTTTTTTGCGCGCTTTCAATTTCTTCAGCTTTTAAATCGGTTTTGGTTTCCAAACCCGATTTTATCATAAGCTGCATCCGCTCAGGTAGTAAGGAAATTACTTTTAATTTTATGTCTTCTTCTACTCCGGCAAGGGCATTGGTAAGTACATCCTGGTTTACATTTCTAACAGAATTAGTGAGAAACTTGTCGGGAAGGCTGGTGATTTCAGGTAGGGTGATAAAATTGTTTTTGATTTTTTCCGCCAGGTTTAAATCCACTTCTGCAATGGAATTCAGATATTCTCCCTGGACAGAAATGGGAAGGCTGTCTAAAACATCCAGTACGCTTTCAATGCCATCAGAAGCTACATAGCGCATGTTTATAACTTCAAGCGCGTTGGCAGACAATCTATCCGCTAGTTCCTTGTATACTTTAAGGGGGATGTTTTGAATTTTTCCCATTCCCGCAAGAATTTTTGTGCGCTTGGATTTATCCAATTTTTGAAGTATGGAGCTTGCTTTGGACGGTTCCACCTGGGCTAAAGCCATGCCAATGATTCCTTCAGATTCCTCCTTTAACAGGTGGAGGATTTGTTGTTCGTTCATCTGGCGCAAAAACCCAAAGAGATCTGCATATTCGCTTTCGTTTATTATGGAGCTGGTTTGGTTTTGGTAATCTTCTTTGAATTGCTTATACACAGCTAAAACTTCTTCCCCCGCCAAGGGTTCCAATTGTTTTAACCTATTTTCGATATTTTTAGTTTCTTCTTTTCCCAGTTCTGTGGAAACAACTTTTAATATTCTTTCATCAACTGCCTTAATTAATTTTGTTGTTTCCTGATGTCCTTCTTCACCTTTTTGCTGAATCCATTTCTTTAATACCTGAGAGCTGGAGGCTGTGTCCCCAATAAAGGCGCTTAACACATAAGAACGCATTTCCCGGAGTTCGTTATTCCCACTGTCCTCTTCTTTATTAGCCTCTGTAGATTTTTCTTTTTCGGGAGCTGTTTTAATTTCCTGGAGTTCGTTGATGATGTTAGTATAGGAATCCTGGACCTTGCTTCGCTGCCGGTTTTTAGAAAACGCTCGGGAAACAATAACGGCAATTAACAAAACAAAAATGCAAATGATGAGTAGGGGTATTAAAGAAGCCAGGTTGTCCACCAAAGGTTTGAAGGGGTTTAATTTTTCCTCTTTTTCCAACAGCTCGGAATCCGCCTTACTGCTGGGTAAGGCTTTTGGGTCCATGTTTTCAGCCAATTGATATCCCGAATTAGGCTTTTTCTGGACTGGGAAAATTCCGGAGCGAATATCCAGCCTGTCTCCCCGATATTCATTTAAATTTGCCGACATGCTAATAAGCTTTTTAATAAAGGAGTAGTCTTTATCTTCATAGCTTGTATCCACCATGATTTCCACTTCCACATGGTTAATGGAAAAGTCACTTTGTTTTTTCCCAGCCCTGGCTTTTGCCGCCCCTTCCTTCATGTCATTGGGCAACACAGGCAGCCCCGGCAGGGTGTATATATCATCCAAATCCCCTTCCAGATCAATTTCTTCAGACTCGTTCAGAAACACATTGGCATCTACTAAAAAAGTCCGTTCATCATAATATTTGCTGAGAACATCTTTTATTAGAACTTCGTAGTAGTGGGAGGCTTTGCGAGATTGGGCTTCGTATTTGCTTCTATCCTCATTTTTAACTTTAAATTCCTGGCCATTAGCCGGGGCAAAAAGGATTATTGCAAAAAAGGCCCACTGGATGATGCCTGCAAATTTCATTGATACACTCAATTTTTGAAGCAAAATATTCTCTAACGATTTTTTTCATGGTATTACAATCCCGGTTGGGTTTGCAAAGGTTTTTTAGGAAGGGCCTTTAAAAATTCAAAAAAAATTAAACGTTTAATTTCCAAAAAATTGGGGCTAGCCAGCGCAGAACCGCGAAAATGAGGAAAATTCCCAATAGATTTAACGCAAATCCAACACTTGCCATTTTTTTTATGGATACGTGTCCCGAGCTAAAAATTACAGCATTAGGAGGTGTGGCAATGGGAAGCATAAATGCGTAGGAAGCAGCCAAAGCTACGGCGCTGGTAAAAAGAATGGAATCTTGCTGATTTTGATAGCCAAGTCCGGCCATTATTGGAATGAGCATGCTTGCGGTAGCTGTATTCGAGGTGACTTCGGTTAAAAAAATTGTAGTAAGAATAATGGCTAACAATATCAAGGAAACCGAACTTAAATTCCAGGAAGAAAATTGAGCGCCAATATATTCAGTTAAGTTTGAAGTTGAAAATGCGTTGGCCAGGCTAAGTCCGCCTCCAAACAGGATCAAAACTCCCCAGGGCAAAGATATGGTATCTTCCCAGACCATAAGAAACTCCTGTTTTTTTAGGGAGACAGGTAAAATAAATAACAGGCAGGCCCCGAAGATGGCTATGGTGGCATCGCTCATTAATGGAGAGATCCAATTTTTTAAAAAGCCCTGAAAAACCCAACATAGGGCGACCAGAGTAAAAACAGCAAGCACCATTTTTTCGGGCTTACTAATGGGGCCTAATTCTTTTAGTTCCTTTAGTATTAAGGCGTTCAATTGTCCGGGTTTCAGGAAGATTTCCCTTAACTGAGTTTTCCATAAATATAGCCAGGTTAATATCAACATTATTATGGATAAAGGCAGTCCTACTAACATCCAGCTTATAAAACTTATGTTAAAATGCAAATGCTTTTGAACATATCCTGCCCAGAAAATATTAGGAGGAGTCCCTATCAAGGTAGCGGCCCCTCCAATGGAGGCTCCGTAAGCAATACCTAACATAAGCCCGATGCTTATTTTTGTGTTTTTATTTTCCCCCACGGTTGCCATTTTGTTGCCCACTGCAAGAGCTATGGGTAACATCATCATGGCAGTTGCTGTATTGCTGATCCACATGGATAAAAAGGCCGAGGCTCCCATGAATCCCAGTAATAGCCCGGGGCCGCTGCTACCTACCCATTTTATAGTGGTAAGGGCGATTCTTTTATGCAAATTCCATTTTTCAATACTCAAGGCAATGATGAACCCACCTAAAAAAAGAAATATTAAGTGATTGGCGTAAGGAGCGGCCGCTGACTTAGAGTCGGCAATTTTTAAAACAGGAAACAGGACTAAAGGCAATAATGATGTTATTGCCATTGGAATGGTTTCGGTAACCCAAAACACAGCCATTAAAAAGGCACAGGCGGCGGTTTTTTGGCCAGCTGCACTTAAGCCCTCTGGTTGCGGAAGTAAGAGGATTATTATAAAGCCCGATGGGCCAAGTAACCAGCCAATTTTTTGAGAAGTTTTCAATCTGGCTTCAAAATAAAATCAATCAGGGTAGTGTTTATAAATTTCTGAAGTTTTTTGAGCCATCCATAAATCTTTTTTTTGTATTCCTTTAAGACTGTGGGTCCACCAGGAGACTTCCACTTTTCCCCATTCCAATATTATTCGGGGGTGGTGGTTATTCTGTTCGGCCAGATTGCCAATTTCGTTGCTGAACTTTTGGGCCGTTTTAAAATCTTTAAAGCTAAATCCAGCCTGAATATAAGGAATTTCATCCGTTTGAAACAAACTCCATTGAGGAAGTTCCTTTAAGGCAATATATATCTGGTCCAATTCCATTTTTTGGGCGGAACCAGGTTGGGTTTCAGATTCATTTAAATCAAAAATCATTATTTTCCCCCTATTTATTTTTTACGGATATTTAAAATGAGTTGATCTAAACTCCGCCTTCCCCCACCGGAAAAAGCATAGTAAAGACTCATTACCATCAATTCAATGGGGTGAGAAAATTTATTAAACCCGTCTGCCTGGCTAATGTGCTTAATAGAAGCGACTAACATGGTAAAAGCAATTAAGGCTGCCGCTGGCCTGGTGAATAATCCCAGGAGCAGTAAAATGCCTCCTCCAAATTCGGCAAAACTGGCCATAAATCCCCAAAATACTGGGAAAAAATGGATACCTAATTCTCCCATGGCTCCTCCAAGCTTTTCCCACATTGGGACACCGCCTATTATTTTCGGATAGCCGTGAACAATGAAGCTTATTCCCAAAACAGCCCTGATAGCAAGAAGCAAGGGTTCTGAATTTTTATAGCTAAAGAGAGATTCTTTAAATTTCATTTTTGCACCCCTAAAGGAAATTACAAAAATTCAAATGAAAAGGGTGTTTGTGAACTAAATCCAATGTTTTTTGCGGAATAAAAACAACTGGCCAACCACCACAAGGGTAAGAATAAGGCAAAAAATCCAAAAAGCCCACTGGTTATCCGCTCCAGGTATTCCGCCCACATTAATGCCTAACATGCCCGTTAAAAAACCCAATGGAAGAAAAACCGCCGCAATGATGGAAAGTACATACATGCGGTTGTTTAGTTGATCGGCTAATTGGTTGCTTATTTGGTCTGCGATTACCGTTGCTCTTTCCCTTATGGATTCTAAATCTTCAAGGTACCGGGTCTGCTGATCCACAATTTCCCTCAGGCGAAAATTATCTTTTTGAGACATCCAACTCATTTCCTCTGATAATATCTTCCAAAGGGCTTCTTTTTGAGGATGTAAGTAACGCCTCAATAATATTGCTTTTTTCCTAATTTGGGATAAGTCGTCCCTAATTTGGCTGGTAACTCCATTTAGAGTTTCTTCTTCCAGGTCTCCAATTTTTTCTTCCGCGGTTTCAATGGTATTTTCCATTCTGACAGTTAATCGGAAACACAAATCCACCAAAAATTCTCCTGAGTTTCTCGGGCCCCTGTTTTCTTTTAAAGCCTGGAAAATATCCTGGATAGATAACATTTTCCGTTTGCGGGAGGTGATGATTAAGTTGTTGGAAATAAAGCTGCGAAGGGAAACCATATCTTCCGGGTTCTCTCCGGGGTTTAAGTTAACCCCCCGCAAGGTTAGCAATAGATAATCCTCTGTGCCGTGGCTTCGGGGGCGTGTTTCTTCGGCCAAGAGGGCGCTTTTGGAAATGCCGTCCAGATTGGGATGTTTTAATATCCAGTTTTTTGCATCAGGATTGGAATAATCTAAATGTATCCATAGAATTCCTTCCCAAGGGTGATATTGGGTAATATGTTCTGCGTCGAGGGAAAGCATTCCTCCCTTTGCATCCAAAAAACAAGAAAAAATAAAAGGGTTACTATTTGGCATAGGCTTTTAAAAAGGAAGTTGGGTAATGGGAATGCATTTGTCTTCCCCCACAATCATGGTATGTTCATGTTGGGCTGCAAAACTCCCATGTTCAGTGCTCAGGGACCAGCCGTCTTTGCCTTCAATTACAAAATTATCATCTTCAGCCAAAAAGGGTTCCAGAGTTATTACCATATTTGTGCCTAGCACTCTCTTTTCTTTTGAAGAGTAAAAGGGAAGTATTTCATTTGGATATTCATGCAACGACTTTCCCACCCCATGGCTGCATAAATTTTTAATTATGTGGTAGCCTTTTTGGTGGGCGAAATTTTCAAAATGAGCCCCGATTTTTTTGAGGGGAGTTCCGGATTCAATAAATTCCACAGCGCCCATTAAAGCTTCGTAGGTGGAATTGCAAAGGTCCTGGATTTCCTCTGTAAAGGGAGGAATTTGAAAAGAATGTCCGGTATCCGCGAAATAGCCGTTTACTTTGGCAGATACATCGATGTTTATCAAATCGCCTTCCTCAAGGATGACATGGTGGCTGGGAATACCGTGTGCGGCCACCTGATTCACGCTTATGCAGGTGTAACCGGGAAACTTGTAACAAAGTTGGGGGGCGGATTCCGCTTTGTATTTTTTAAATAGAGAAGCGGCGTAATCATCTAGCTCTTTGGTGGTGACGCCCGCTTTGGCTCTGTGTTTTAACTCCGCTAAAATTTCCGAGACAATGTTAGCTGCATGGCGAATACCCAAATGATCGGATTGATTTCTCAAAGTCATAATTACACCTACCAATACATAGATAATATTTTAGGAATAAAAATAAAAATTCCCAGAATAACAGATAAAATAGCCCCAAGTAGTACAGCTCCTGCGGCCATGTCTTTTATGGCGCCAAGGCTAGGCTTTTTTTCCAGAGAAATTTCGTCCACAATTTTTTCAATGGAAGTATTAATGGTTTCCAGGGATATAACAAAAAAAATAACCGAAATAACAAATAGTAACTCTATTCTGGAAATTTTTAGCCACCAGGATAATAAAAGTCCAATGCAACTCATCAAAAGATGAATTTTCATATTCTGGCCTTCACGAATGGCCAAGTATATGCCATTAGCCGCATATTTGAAACTTTTTATTAACTTGATAAAATCCATTTATGCTCAAAGGCCTTATTCAAAGGTTTTGTTTAAACATAATTTATTGATGGGATACAATCCAGAAATACCTCCATTGCAGTGCTTGGAAACATACAGATTTTTACCAGTTGAAGCTATATCGAATTCCTGTGCTTCCTGAAAAAAAAATGGGGCTAAGATACCCAATCTTCATTTTTTCTGACGGACCATTTTTATGGGTAGATCCAAAATGTTTAAATATTTCAGCCATAGTGGTTCCAAGAATGACTCCCGCTAATAGGTCTGCGGGGTAATGCCCAGCTTCATATATTCGGGACCAGGCTAATGTTGCAGCATATCCATACCATATGGCTTTATATCCTGTTATTTCCGAAAAATAATGGGC
Source organism: Fibrobacteria bacterium (assembly GCA_050294405.1). Lineage (GTDB taxonomy): Bacteria > Fibrobacterota > Fibrobacteria > UBA11236 > JADFYW01 > JBNKOC01. The sequence continues at coordinate 127,839 of JBNKOC010000012.1, forward strand.
GCTAAAACCTATTAATGTCAGGGATAATGAAGGCATGCTGTATTTTTCAGAAGGAACTAAATCCGTAACAAAACCTTCATTGGAATGACGGCCTTTTGCCTCTTCCAGGGCATATATTGGTCGTTTTCTTTTAAAAGAAGCTTTTAAAATCTGATTGATTGTCAAACTGGCAGCTAAACCATAAAATCCATAATAGGCGGCGTGTTTTAAGGAGTCATTATTACTCTTGCTTCCAAGTCCATATGTATAGCAAAGGGCGATAGGGCTTACAACCTGCATATAATAAATACCTGTGGAAAGCCAGTCTAAATGGGGGTGGCCGGGATCGTTGATATTTAAAAAAAGACGTTCATCCGTATTTTCGCTATGGCTTAGGGCTACAAGGCCCAGTACTAAAGTAAAACTTAAAATTCTAAAAGGGCCCAAATTCATTTGCCTAATTGCATTCTTTTCTGGGGTTATTATTGAACAAAAGCATGGAAATGGTTAATATACCATTATTCATCAACCTCTGAGTGATTTATGGAAATTTATGTCGCAAACATCGGGTATACAGTATCTAAAGAAGATTTGGAAAAATTATTTGGTAAATTTGGAGAAGTTTCCAAAGTTCGATTGGTTGAAGAAGACGGTTACAATAAGGGCTGGGGTTTTGTTACCATGGAAGATGAAGAGGCCGCTCAGAGAGCCATTAAAGCTTTAAACTTGAAAAGCTTTAAGGGCAAAAATTTAAAAGTGGCCAAGTATAGGCCCAAATCCAAAGATCCCAATCGTCCTCAATTTGGCCAGTGGATTCCAAAATAAGGCAACAAAGCCCTAAGCCGAAGAAGGGAATTTTTGCCAACCCTTTATAGTTTTGCGCCGCATTTTTTGCAATAGAAGGCATCTATTTCATGGCCTTCATAGCTGCAACTTGGACAGGCCTGAGTTGAAATAAAATCTTGTTTGCTCTGGCTGAGCTCTGCAGACACAATCCCTGTGGGAACAGCTAAAATTCCAAATCCCATTACCATTACTATTGATGATAAAAATTGCCCCAGCACAGTTTGAGGGGTGACATCCCCATAACCCACAGTGGTGAGAGTGACTATGGCCCAGTATATGCCTTTTGGGATAGAAGTGAAACCGTTTTTTTCACCCTCTACCAGATACATCAGGCTTCCGATTATAATAACCAAAGTGAGAACACCAATTAAAAACACAGTGATTTTTGGACTGGCTGCTTTCAAGGCCCTGGTTAAAATTTGACCTGCTTTTAAGTAACGCCCCAGCTTAAATATTCTGAATATTCTAACTAAACGAATGGCGCGTATTATCAACAGGTAATGGAAATCTTGCAGAAACAGGCTTAGGTATGTTGGCAGCAAACTCAGCAAATCTACAATTCCATAGAAACTGAAAATGTATTTGCTTGGGCGCTCAATGGAAATAATCCGCAGGCCGTATTCTAGGGTAAACAAAATAGTGATTACCCATTCTAAAATACGCAGTTCCCTGCCAAAGGCCAGGTTAAAACTCTTTACGCTTTCTAACATCACCGCAAGGATACTAATTCCAATTGCCCCCAAAAGGGCCACATCAAAGGCTTTTCCCATAGGGGTGTCTGCCTCATAGATAACGGTATGTAGAGTTTGTCGCCACTTTGATTTCATGGAGATAAATTAAATAAATAACGGCTGCCTGTTACGCAATTCGCATTTCAGATGCATTTTTTTTAAAATGATCCTATAATCAAAATTATGCTTCGTTTGGCAGTTATAGGGGATTTGCATTACGAACCAAAAGACAGCTTGTCTTTTGATAGCTATTTCGAGCAAATAAGAAAACAAAAGCCCCATGTTGTGTGTCAATTAGGTGATATTGGGGGGTACAGTTATTCCGGTTCCTTCCAATCTTTTGTGGACGGAAAAAGTTTCTTGTCTCGCTTTGAAGTGCCCTATTATACCCTTATGGGAAATCATGATTTAGAAGGGGAAGAATTTAGCACCGACGAAAAATCCATTGAAGCCTGGTGCCAGGTATTTGATTACCTTTTGCCCTATCAGCAAGTTGAAATGGAAGGCTACTTGTTGGTGTTTTTATCTTCCACAGCTTATCGAAGCAATCCAAACAGTTGCCATGAAGTATATGTGGACGATATGCAATTTGAATGGCTACAAAATGTTTTGAAAAATAATACGGATAAAAAAATATTGGTATTCTCCCACTGTCCCATATTTGCCTCTCAATTAAAAATACTGCAAAATTTGCATTTGAGAGTTCCCAATGCCTATGTTAACCATAGCCAGTCGCCCGAAAAATTTATCGAGCTGGTTCATCAATATGATAACATTAAGCTTTGGTTTTCCGGGCACAACCATTTGGGCCAAAACTACTCAAACTCCATTTCCAAGGTAAACCAATGCCATTTTGTGCACACAGCCGTAATGGGCAATATTACTCGGGATGGATTCAAACAAAGCCGCATTGTGGATTTAAATAAAGATAGTATTGCAATACATAGCCTGGATCATTACTCGGGAAATATGTTGCTGGATTACGAAGTAAATCTGGAGACAGGTAAAGAAAAACGTCATTTAGTCAAATTTGAAAAAGACAAAGAAAAATTTTACTCCCCCCCTTCATTTGATGGTTCCCACGAAAAAATAAAATTCGGCAAAAGTGTTTTTATCTTTTACCGGGATATGTTAGTGGAATTCGACGCCAAATGGAAAACGGCTCGCGGAGTCGTTGCGGATAACATGGCCGGAGCTAAATTGGAAGTTTTAGAGAATAGCCTTATTTTAATCACCAAAGATGGGTTTTCCAAAATCTTAAAGGCGGATAAAAATGGGTTTTACAGCAAGGTATTTTTTAGGAACCCCTATTTGAAGAGCAGCCCAAAAAAGAAAACGGCTTCCTGAATATTCTTACTGTTTGTTTATATACTTCAAGCCTTCCCTTTTGGTCAGGGCGGGTAATGTTTGGGATTTGATAAATTGAACAACGGTTTTTGCATTTGTTTTGGAATATTCCCGCAAAGCCCAGCCCATAGCTTTTTGAATAAAAAACTCTTTAGATTCCCTCTCCTGCAAGATAAAGTTTTTTAAAATCTCCCAATCTGTTGTTTGTTTGTATTTTAGCTGGAATAAAATGGCAGAACGGCGAATCCACATGTTATTATCTGTTATCCAATTATTAAGGGACTGTTTTAGCTCCTGATTTTTTGCTAAGTGCCCCAGAATATAGCTGCTTAAAAAATCCACCGTATCCCACCAGGATTTAGAGCGAATTAATTTTTTGAGCTGGGGTAAAAAATAGGGCGTTAGTAAAGATTTGTGAGAAATTAATAAATCCACTGCGCATAATTGGAATTCTCTTTCGGGAAGCTTGTAGAAGTCGTTAGACATTTTGATAAGGCTTTTTTCAGAGGGAAAGGCAATAACAGCAAAATGTTTTTTTAACAATTGTCTTCTTTCGTCGGCGTTTATTCCAAAAAAGGAAAATTTGTTTTTTAAATAGGCCTCCATTTGCGAGGCCTTGTGTTTGTTGCTGTGCTTTTTAAAATCTGCCTGAAGTCTTTCAAATGCCTTAACATATTGCCCGGCAAAATCCAAAGCCATCTTAATTTTCCGCAGATAAGCCAAGTTTTTTGAGCAGGGCCCTATCTTTGTCGGAGTTTTTTCCCCAGTAGGCGCTATGTAATTGGTGGGTTTTTACAGCACTGGTTGTAAGGGGTTCCCCCCCTTTAATACTTGGGTAGCTTTCGGTCCATTTGTGAATTTCAAATGGAAAATTAGCTTCAAAATAAACAATGAGTTCTCTTTTTAATTCGGGATAGCTCAGAGTATAAGCCACCAGCTCTTTTCCCTCCGCGTTTTTTTCCTGGGATTTAGCTAGGCTTGCCTTTGCTGTATATGCCTTAAGCGGCTTGTGAACCATGCGGATGTAAGAACTAAAGGGGATTATATTACTTTCACCCAGTGGTAATTTGTTTGGGTTTAAGCGAATAGTGCTAAACAACCCATCTTCTGTAAAATTGGCGGGGAGGTTAAAATTTTTATCTCCCTCTGATTCAAAATAGGAACGCACTTCCACCTCATAATTCTTTTCTCTTAAATTAAATTGGTTGAATACATGGCCACACCACTCCGATACGCTGGTGCTGATTTTATAGGGAAGCAATTGTTTGTCCGCATTAACATTGTTAAAGCTGGAAGTCATAATGGTGTATGGATAAATCCCAGTATAAAATCTCTTATAGGCATTTAATTTTAAAATGGGCTTGGAAGTGGAATCAGGGTAATCCGCTTTCACTTGTTTTTCGGGGTTGAACTTTTCTGTCACAAATATATGAACGGCACTGCCCTTGTGGTTTTCTCCATAACGAGCTTGACTTAAGTCAAAACGAGTGATTTCGGCTCCCTTGTGGTACCAGTACTTTTTAAAGTTTTCAGGTTCAGGCAATTTGAAAATTATAGTTTGCTCTTTTCCCAGACAGCTCAAAAGCGAAAGCTGCATTATCAACAGACATAGAAACTGAAATTTCATGGTTATGTTCTCCTCTTCGTCTATTGGTCTTTGTTAATGTAAAAAAGTTACATTTATGTGGTAAAAGTATTGAGGTTTGGTTGCCTGAAATTTTGTCAGAAAAATAATCCAAAGAAAAATTGAAAGATACCTCAATCTTGTATATCTTAGTCAAGATAGCGGGCAGTAGTGGGATTGTAATAAGCCATAAAGATTTGGCTTAATGGAGATTTTTTGGGTTCCTGGTTGTTGAATATAGCGAGCTTTGCTGCTTGGGCCGTTTTATTGGCTGCGCTTTGGCAAAGTTGTGAAGAAAGTAACATCACCCAGCCTTCCATGGATAAATTACCGGCTTCCATTTCCACTTCCGGTGTATTAAAAGATGCAGGCTGGACCGATAGCTCATATTCTAAGCTGGGAATTGTAAAACATGGCGATAATTACGACAAAATTTTGCGGAACCACTCTTACCTCCACGCCTTTCGCCCTTCGCCTGTTACCAAAGATTCCTTAGAAACAGTCCTTTCCCAGGTAATCACTCAGGTGGTTTCCGGGGCGGGAGAATTGCAAATCCCCTCTATTAAAACCACAGCATATTCCTTTTCCAAAGGAAGGATGGGTGATGTGCTTTGGGAAATGGAAGCGCCTGGAATCAACGGGGAAATTTTTAATGGCTTTTATCGCGTTGAACGCAAGGAATGTTGTGGCCTCGGAAAGCTTTATGCCCTTTATAATCTTACCAGCGGTCAAAAAATTATCAGCTATTCCAACAGCTATTTAAAATTAGAAGCTGTGGATGGAAGCGCAAAAAGGCTTTTGGGCCTTAAATCCGGCGCCAGCAGCTATCTTGAAATTTATGAAGAAGATCCATTATACATAGGGACTTTAAGTTACTCCAGTATGGAAGGAGAATTGGAAATAGCTGTTTTGATGGCCAAAGACAGCCTTTCAAAATCCAAATTGGAGAACTCCCTCAGTCTTAACTTTTTGGCTCCATTAAGTGCAAACATATCCCAGGATGTTATTTTTGGAGAAAGGAGCTTTAGGGTTCCTCCTCAGCCAGCGGAAGGTTCGAATTACCCCCTTTGTACAGTTTCCTTAAACCTGGAGCCGGAAGAAAAAAGTCTATCCATCGAAGTTTATTCCGACAGTCTGGGCCTGCAAAACTTAAGGGAAAATGGGTTGTCCGTGGATATTATTAACCCCATGCTTCCTGTGTCCACAAAAGCGGAATAGCCTTTAAACCGCAAAAAACCCAATTAATTAAAAATATCCCAATTTTTAAAAAACGCCTGATACTTCGCAAAAACATGGGGTTTATTTTGTACATCCCTGAATATTGAAATTTATTTGAATATAACTGGACAAGGCAGCCTATTTATAGGAAAATTTTCCCTAATTATGGGTCATTCAGCAAAATTAGATTGGGTCAAAAAAATGGTGTTGGTCGTGAATGCTTTTTTTCTGGCTTTTATTTTGTACCAGGTTGTATTGGGATCGGAGCCGCAAGAAACCCCTGACCCCAATCTGCATTCTCAAAGTCTTTTAAATAACTAAAAGCCTGTATAAAAACCAACTGGTGTTAGTCCAGTTTTAATCCAACGTATAGATCACCACCGTTGCGAATAACATGGAGCAGGCAAACCTCTCCTTTTACGCTATTTAAAATTTCATATACCTCTTCTGCGGATTTGACAGCCTGCCTATTGGCTTCAACAATAACATCGCCCTTTTTTAACCCCGAATTGTCGGCTAAAGAATTTGGTTCCACATCCATAACTAAAGCACCGTTTGCAGAATTTATGTCCAGGCGCTTGGCGCTGTGGTAATCCAAGTCTCTAAGGCTAAGCCCGAAATCATCTTCTGGTTCTTTAGTCGGCTTTTTTGCTTCCTTTTCATCTTCCCTTTCGCCAATGTTTATGTCAACCTTTTTGATTTTTCCATTGCGAATGATTTCAAAGGGGTAGCTTTGAGAAGGTTTTAATAGGGCAACAACATTTCGCAGCTGATTTACATCTTTAATGTCTTTTCCATCCACCTTAATAATAACATCCATATCCTGAAGGCCGGCTTCTTCGGCGGGGGAATTTTCTATAACACTGGAAATCAAGGCTCCTTTAGTGTTGTCCAGATTTAATGCCGAGGCTATGTTATTATCCAGCGCCTGGAGATACACGCCTAAATAACCACGGGTGACAGCACCGTCGTCAAGCAAATCCTGCATAATTTTTTTAGCCATGTTAATGGGAATGGCAAAGCCTATGCCGTGACTTCCTCCGGTGCGGGAGGCTATTGCCGTATTAATTCCAATCACCTTGCCGTCCAGATTTACCAGGGCGCCACCGCTGTTGCCCGGATTAATGGAAGCATCGGTTTGCAAATAATTTTCGTAGGAATTAACGCCAACAGTTCTCCCTTTGGCGCTGATGATTCCCATGGTCACAGTGTTGGAGTATCCGAAAGGGTTTCCAATAGCCAGAACGGTTTCACCAATATCCATGTTATTAGAGTTGCCCAATTCGGCTACGGGTAAATCGGCAGGAGGGCTTTTTATTTTTATAACAGCAACATCGGATAATTTGTCTGTGCCAATTATTTTAGCTTCAAATTGCCTGTCATCGGATAGAGTGATCATCAATTCATCGGCTTCCCCAGCTACGTGGTGATTTGTGATGATGTAACCTTCTGAATCAATAATTACTCCAGAACCCAAGCCCTGTTGTTTGTATTTTTGGGATTTTTTATCCTTAGGTGAACCGAAGAGTTCCTCAAAGGGGTTGAAAAACTGATGGTAAGGTACGTCTACTAATTTTTCAGAATGTATAGATACCACCGCGGGCATAACTTTTTTAACTACGGAGACAACCAAATTGCTTTTTTCCCGAATATCTAATTGGGCTGCGGGGGCGGCTTCAACTTCAGGATTTTGGGATTCTTCCTGGTTGTTCTCTTTTAACTTGTTCAGGAGTTTGCTATGGTCTTCTGTTTTTCCGAATTCACAGCCAGCCATAAAAACAACAGCAAGACTTGAGATTAGATATATAGATTTGCTCCTAAACATAATTCACTCCGCGAAAGGTATACTATTAAAAATTGATACTTATCAAATTAAGAAAAAACCTTCTCAAAGAAAAAAGTTAATGGTAAAAAGGCGGAAAAAAATCCGCCTTTAGCTATTTCAGAATTTTAGGATACGGAAATGTTTCTGGCTTTAGCCTCTGGTTTTTTGGGAATAGAAAGTTTGAGGACTCCATTTGCGTATTTGGCTTCAATGGATGATGCGTCCAGATTGTGGGCTAATTTCAATTTTCGTTTGTATTCTCCATAGGCGATTTCATTGAAATATTCATTTTCACCATTGCTATCCACAGGCGATTTTTTAGCTACTACTGTTAACACCTGATTGGAAACGTTGACCTCGATGTTTTCTTTTTCCACACCTGGAATTTCCAAATAAACATCCACTTTATCTTCTTTATCCACTGCCTGTGAACGGGGATAGAGAACGGATGTTTCAGTAGAACTATCTCTATAAACTTTGCTTACATTAGGGTGACCGCATGCTACGTACATTTTTTGCTCCTTTTATTGGTTTGTTTTGAAAAGTCAAAAACGCAAAGCCTGTGCCATTTTTTTAGGGCGCATTTTTAAGCGTTTTTCCTTATTACCGGCTCAAAAATGGGGAATGTTTCATAAATAGTTGTTTCATATCTCAAATTAGAACATATGGCAATACAAACCCTAAGGTATCCAACTTAAATTTTCTATATTTTCAATCTTAAACTCGAGGGGTTCAAAATGATTAATAAAGCTTTTTTTATGGCTGCTTTTCTTCTAAGCCTGTCTCCAATTTTTGCGTCCGGTAACGATGCATCGGAAGCTGGGGTGGCGACCAGTCCACTTAGCATATATGAGGGCGGAATTAGCGCAGGAGCGTTTTATGCTTTGAATGACGAGCTTCGAGACCAATCGGAACAGTTTTTGAAAATCAGTTTTTCTAACTATCTAAACGTGCGCAATAATATGGCTGTTTTTATTGATGCGGATTGGTTTATTCCTGAATATAATTTTGGAGCGAAATTGGGTTTTGATTTTTTAGTAGGTTCCGAAGACTTCAAAGCCCTTATTGGAGCCGGAGTAGGGGCTAACCATTTTGATAAAGGCGAGCCTTTTGGTAAAGAAGTGGGGGCTTCTATCACAGCACATGCCGGCTTTAAAATGGGTCTTACTGAAGGCATGAAAATTAGAGTTAGAGTTCCATACCATTTGGTTTTGAATTCGCCCCGAGACCAATTGGTAGGCTTAGATGTTTCTTTTTTGTTTGGCTCCCGATGGAGCCATGTTAAGAAGTTAAACTACCGCTAATCCTTATTTACAAAGGACAGCGGATTTTTGCTGAAGCCAATTCGTGGCCGTTTTTTTTACGTCAGCAATGGCAGCCTCTTCATTGCTGAAGTAATATTTTCGATTAGAACGACCGGCAAACAGATCTCCATTTTCAGACTTTGATTTGAAAATTTGTGATTGCTGAATTCGCCTTTCTTTTTCTTCCATAACAGGAGGAGTGCTTTCCACAGAGTTAGTAGTGACCACGATTAGCTCTTTTTGATAAAGCATGTAATTGATTTCGATAGTAGCCTCGTATGTGCGAACATGATCCTTTTTATTGTTGTCGCCATTGATGCCTTTTAAAAATTGGGTATTGGCCTTTACATCGGCAACCAGAGAAGAAGCATCGGGCAAAGATTCGATACACTCTTCCAGCAATTCCTTACTCACTCTGGACTTTCCATCGGCTGAAGTTTGAGCGTTAATAATGGTAACCTTTTTCTTTTCAGTTTCCCCTTGGATACCTGGGACAATGCCAAAGCAAACCAGGCTAATAATGGCGATGGATTTTAGATTTTGACGCATATAAATACCTCGTTTAGAAATAAGAAAAGCGGCCATATTGCAAAGGGCCTTTTTATTCCAAGAACACCGTTAATAATGTAGTTAAAATAGCCCTTCCAGGTGGGAGTCTGCAAAAATTATTTATATTTTGCCATAGGAAGGATGAGTTTTGCTTGGAACAGGATTTAAACTTTGAATTCAAAACAATTTTAATGAAAACGTGCCCATTTTACTTAAGGAGGCTGATAAATGCGCCAGGTAATGTTTAAAACTGTAACAGGAATTCTTTTGCTGGGCCTGGTTGTGGGTTGTGGTAAAAAAGTATCCAGGGTACAGTCCGATTCCACTATTGATTTATCGGGGCGATGGAATGACACGGATTCCCGTCTCGTGGCGGAAGAAATGATAAAAGACTGCCTATCCAGACCTTGGTTGAACAAGTATGCCGCCGATAAAACCAATCCAAGAGTAATAGTTGGGAAAATATCCAATAAAAGCCACGAACATATTAGCGTGGAAACTTTTGCAAAGGATATTGAAAGGGCCCTTCTCAATTCCGGAAAAGTGGACTTTGTGGCCAGTAAAAACGAAAGAACTCAAATGCGTGAAGAAGTGGCGGATATGCAAAGTAACGCTTCTGCCGAAACAGCAAAATCCGCAGGAGAAGAGTTGGCCGCAGATCTAATGTTAATTGGAACCATTAATACAATTGTGGACCAGGAAGGTAAAAAAGCGGTTTTGTTTTATCAGGTGGATATGGAGCTGATAGAATTGGAAAGCAATTCAAAAAAATGGATTGGAGAAAAGAAAATCAAAAAGTACGTAGAACGCTCCAGCACCAAATTTTAAATATTTGATAAATGGATTAGCCTTAGGGCTTTTCCATTATCCCAATCGCAATGGATTAAAAAAATGGCGCTTGTTTTTAAAAAAGCACGGCTGGCAGGGTTATTCATAGCTCTGTCGTTGTTCTTTGTTTCCTGTGCCACCAGAGCGCAAAAAAGATTTGAGCAATTGGGAAAAGCTACAGAATCTGGAAATTATGCCAAGGCCATAAACACTGTTCAAAAGAAAAAGGATTTGTATGGGAAAACAAATCGCCTGCTTTGGTACATGGACATAGGTATTTTGTTTCATTACGATGAGAAATACGACTCCTCCAACATATATCTGGAACAAGCGCTCCAAACTTATGATGAGCTTTTTACTAAGTCCATAACTAATGAGGCGGCCTCTCTTATTACCAATGACAACATACGGCCTTATAGAAGCAAGCCTTATGAAATAATATTGGTGCACATGGTAAAGGCTCTGAATTATCAGGCTCTTGGAGATGCGGAGGCCGCATTGGTGGAAACCCGAAGAGCCCAGCTTTTGTTCAATGAATTTGACAGAAAATATAAGGATGGGGAGAAGTACCACAGTGATGGTATGTTCCATTATCTTTCTTATTTGAATTACGATGCGATTGGCGAAACAGACAATGCTATGATTTCTCTTTTTAAAGCGGTGGAAGCTTATCAAAAAGGAGTTGTTTCCCTTCCCAACTATGTATCGGACAATGCCGCCCGAATGCTGAAAATAAACGACCGGGAATCAGATGTGGAACTCTTAAAAATCGGCTCGGCGCAAGGTAAAAGTCCGTTGCCAAAAATCGATAACGGACAAACAGAAATCATTTTTATTGGCAATGCGGGAAAAGGCCCTGTTTTGCAGGAAGAAGTTTGGTGGGGGACCTATGTGCGCGATGGGCTTTTAGTGGTGAACCATACTGGCCCAGATGGGAAAAATGAAACAATGTCATTGCCAGCACCTGGGCTTCCCCCAAAGGAAATAGAAAAGGCTCAAAAGGGGAAAAAAACTTTGTCGGGCACTACTTTTCACATTAAGTTTTCCATGCCTCAATTGCAAATACGCCCCTCTCTTACGGAATATTTCACAGTCAACCACTCCTCTTTTTCTAAGCCCCAAAAATCCGTAGTGTTAAATAACTACGATAAACTGGCTCTGCAAAATATGGAGGACACTAAAAACGCCACCTTATTAAGGACTGTTATACGCGTGGTTTTGCGAACTATTTCCGCGCAAAAAACAAAAGGGGCTTTGACCACAAATAATCCCCTGGCTAATTTGGCGTTGAGTATTGGAACTGATATTATGGCTGACCAATTGGAAAAGGCGGATACCAGAAGCTGTTTTTTAATTCCAAAAACCATGCAAATGCTTCGAATCCCAGTAGAACCCGGGCTTCACAAAATTGAAGTTAAAGCCCATAGCAAATCGGGAGTTCTGAGCAGCAAAACCTTTGAAAATATCCAAGTTAAAAAAGGCCAAAAACGCTTTGTTTTTCTTTCTTCTATCCGCTAAAGGCCAAAGTTTACTTCCGGTAAATGAGGGTTTTGGCGATTGAAAGAGCGATGTATAATGGCCTGGAAGCGTTTTTTGCAGATTCTCCAAAAAAAATGAGCGGATTTTTTGGGCCAAAGCGTTCTATATTTAACGGATTATGAATAGTACCAGTCTCGAAAAGGCGATTGAGGAGGCCTATAAAGCCTATGCCTCATTAGTACACCGTCGTTGCTATGCTATTCTGAAATCCGAAGATGAAGCCTGGGACATCACCCAGGAGGTCTTTATGAAACTATGGAAACACTACAATAAAATTCAGGAAAAGGCGGCGCTTTTAAGCTGGCTGTATAGAGTTAGTACGAATCTGTGTATTAGTCGGTTGCGTAAAAAGTCAGCCATTGAGTTGGATCCCAACATACCTGACAGTAAAGCCGATTCCGGAGAAAAGCAACTTGTGCTAAAGGAAATAATGGAAAAACTGATGAAGCCTTGGAATGAAAAGGTTCGCCAGGCCGTGGTATATATATACATCGATGGGTATAACCAGGAAGAGTGTGCAAAACTAATGGGGGTGGGCGAATCCACCCTGCGCAGGTATCTTACCAAATTTAAAAGGCTTTCGAAAAATTTGGATATCGCGTATTTGGAGGGTTAGGATGAATTGCAAAAATGCTCAAAAATTAAAAATTGAACGCTGGCTTTCCGGAGAAATCCAGGGAGAAGCATACATAGAATTTTCGGAACATTTGGATCACTGTGAAGCCTGTCAGGCTTATCGCGTAGAATTGGAACGGGAAAAACAGGACTTTTTATTAAAACACTCCTTTGCTTCATTCACCAAAAACAATCCGGAATTTTTAAACAAGCAAAAAACCAGGGAGTGGAGCTGGAAACATTGGGCAGTGCCTGTGGCCGCCAGTATTGTGGTAGCTTTGTTTTTATTGCCTACCCGCGTAGAAATTGAAAAACAAAATACACCGGATATTATATACAAGGGAAAAGAAAACTTAAGCTTGGTAGTTCGCCGAGGGGCGGATATTTTTCCAGCGGGTGATAAATATCATTTTCAGGGGGGAGATGAAGTCCAGTTTATGGTTCCAAAATCCTATTTGAAATACCGATATCAGATGATGTTAAGTTTGGATAGTCTTGGTGTGCTCTCTCAATACCCGCCCGACTTTGAAAGACTCTCGGACATAATGGATAGTTCCAGCTCCAGCTATCCCTTTCCCCAAACAATGATACTGGATGATGCCCCTGGCTTTGAAATTGCATTTTTACTTTTTTCCGACAGTGCAATTAGTCTGGATACATGGGTATCTGGAATTATGGATGTATTTAACAACAATAAAGACCCCCAGGTTATTCAAGAAAAGGTTAAGTCCCTGGTGGACGAGGAGCATCTGAAATTGCTGACTGTAGCTTTGGATAAATAATTGATGTTTATTAAGCATATATTCATAAGTTTTTTGCTTGGACTGGCATCCCTTTCTATGGCGAATAAATATGCCTTGGTGGTGGGCCATAATCTGGGAAATGAAGATACCACTCCATTGCGGTACGGCCAAGCCGATGCCAGCCGTTTTGCCCAAGTTTTGCAGGAGTTAGCAGGTTTTCTAAAGGACGATATTCACCTGCTTTTAGCTCCCACTCCCAAGCAGTTGAAAGAGAAGCTAACTCAGCTGAAAACACAAATTGCGAAAACAAATTCCGACGAGGCAGATATGTTTTTGCTTTATTATTCGGGACATGCCGATGGAAACGGACTTCAACTCAGCTCGGAATCCTATTCCTTTGAATTGTTAAAATCCGAATTAAATAACATACCCACAAAGGTAAGAATTGGAATTTTTGATGCCTGCCAAAGTGGGGTGTTGACTCGTTCTAAAGGAGCTAAAGCCGGGCGTCCTTTTTATTTAGAAAACCAGGACCCTGTGGAAGGTACGATTCTGATTGCGTCAAGCTCGGCCTCGGAGCAGGCTCAGGAATCAGAATCGCTTAAAAGCTCCATATTTTCTCACCATTGGTTAAATGGGCTCCGGGGAAGTGCTGATTTTAGCGAAGATGGGGCCGTTACATTATCTGAAGCCTATCAGTATGCCTATAGAAAAACAGTGGAAACCACAGCCCTTTTGGGAGGAAAAATACAGCACCCCACTTACGAATTTAAAATCCAGGGTCGTGGAGAAATTATCCTAACGCAAATGAATAAGGCCCCTCAGGGGGTTATGTTAACAGAGCCCATGGAAGGGGCCCATCTTTTACTTAGCCAGGATTATTCAGATATTCTAGCTGACTTTCATAAGAAACAGGGCAGTAATATGTTTATTCCTCTAAAAGAAGGGGATTATGTATTGATTCAATCTGATGGCAGCCAAGCCAAGTTTTATCAATTTACTTTGGGGCCCAAAGAAAAAAAGAATATCTATAATGAAAATTTAAAGTTAAGTCCCTCCGATTGGACCCGCCTTAAAGGCAGCCGTCCCGAATTAGAGCAAAAAATTGAAAAAATCGGAAAGCCTCTTTCCCGCTGGAGTGTGGGAGGGGCCTTGGGAACATCTGGAATTGTTAACCAAGAGGAACTATCTGAAAAATTGAATCTTCATTTTCAGGCTGCGGGCGGGTATTATGTGAATAAGGAGTTTGATGTGAAGGCATGGCTCGATTATTTATATCCCGAAAATAAAATGAGATTTATATGGGGTTTATCCACTGGCTATGACAACTTCTATTTTGATTTGGGGCTTGGCTTGGGTTTTTTTACCAAAAATTTTGGAGACAAAAATAAAATTTTTCCCGGTATCGCCACGGCTTTGGGTTACACAATTTCTCTTAACTCGTCTTTTGATCTGAATCTGGGACTGACTTCAAACTTAGATCTCCGTGACGAAATTGCCGTAGCTGTTGGCGTACAAGTAAACTTAATGTACTTAGGTAAATTCAGAAATATTTACACATTAGCTTACTGATATTGTCAGCAATGAAATCTTTTATGTATCTGACTTCACTGTAACCAAAATAGCTTCGTTCTGGTATTCTACTTTTTGTCCCGGCCTGATTTTACATCGTTTTCTGGTTTCGATTGTTCCGTCTAACTTTACCATTTGGTTTTCGATAATTTGCTTGGCTTGTCCACCGGTGCGACACCAGCCACAGGCTTTAAGGAGTTTGCAAAGCTCTATGTATTCAGTATTTAACTCGAATTTTTCCATGGAACGAAGGAAAATAGCATTTTTGAACACAATTCTGGTCCTGGATATTTAAAAAGCTGTTCATTTTTCCCCGATTTCTTCTAAATGGAATTATTCTTTATTTTAGCACTGTTAAATTGTAGAATGGTAAAACTATGCGTAATAAATCGGGAAAAATAATAGCGGCTATTTTAGTATTGCTTTTAACTGCTTCCACTTATTCTCAGGAAGAGGATAAGGATTTACAGGAGCAGCTTTTAACTATCGGGGCAGATGCCGCGCCAAGATATATGTTGCCCTTTATGGAAATTATTGGCACAGGCTTAAACAATGGATGGTACAAATCATCCAAAAAAATAAGCATGTTTGGTTTGCCAGTGGGCATTAGTGCGGCCTCTTTTGCATTGACAGGGGGGAAAGTTACAGAATCCATGAAAACCTTCGATTTTTCTGGGTCTTTGTACATTCGGGGTATTGTGGAAAGCCAGATAGAAGAAGAGTTCGCTTTTTTATCCCAGGACATGAAGGACAGCATTTTAGAAGCCTTTCCCGAAACTGTGGAATTCGAAAAAAATAACGTACCCACCATTTTCGGGGCCACTGAGCCTGAGTCCCTAACCATTGCAGAACTACTGGAAGAATACCCTGAGGCCTATGAAACCATAGAACAGATAAATCCCGAATTGGCTGCATCGGGGCTTCCCCTACCCTTTATAGGCATTATTCCCACAGATTATTGGGCTGCCTTACCTAACATTAATTTTATCACGGTAGGTTTAACCAAACTGCCAATTATAGATAACATTCAAATTGGACTAAGTTATATTCCAGAGTTTGAAGATGAAGTGGAGCATTTGGGAACTGTTAAATTCAATTATTTAAGTTATAAAATCCAGCATGAATTTACTCCGTTCTTGCCAGTATTGAACAAGTTTGGTTTCTTACACACATCCTGGTTTTTCGCATCCAATAACATCAGCCTTGATGTGGATAATGTACTAATGGATTTGAACTGCTGGAATGCTATGTTGCATACCTCCGTGGACTTCAAGTTTTTATTGGTTTTAGGAATTGGTGCCTATGTTGGTGCTGGTTTCGAAAGCAATTCCATGGATATTGAAGTGAAAAAGCTATCAGGGCTTCCTGGATTGCCAGGCTTTAAATTGAGTATGGAACCCAAAAGAAGCCCCAAAACCCAAATAGGGGCCCGGCTTTCCGTACTAAATTTTGATGTGTGGGGAGAATACAATATAGGGGATTTAAATTCCTATACAATTGGGGTTACCCTGCTTTCCCTGGATGGCCTGTAACTCATAATTGTTGACCTGCATAGGCCAGTTTTTAGCCTTTATTTTTAAAAATTTGAGAATAGTTTGAGCTTTTTTAGGGCGTACAATTCAAAAATTCCATTTTATGAATTGAAAAAAGATTAAATCTGGCTATGTTTTGAGTATGCTCAGGCTATGTTTAACAACCTTTTGCGCCCTCATTTTCATGAGCTATGGAGCCGAGGAGGTTACTCCCGCTTATGAAATTCGGGATGATGGCATATTTCTATTCCTGAAAATCAGCAACGAGCAAGAACACGATAAAACAATTCGATACGACAAGAATTCCGTAATTTCCTTTTCCTTAAAATGCAAAGAGAAAGATGTGGCTGGCATACATTACACCCAGCCCAATCTTGATTGCGAAGAATATCACAATAATCCTTCAAGCTTTGAAAACTATAGTGATGCTCAATTAAAAAAAGTTGAAAAAATTTGCGGGGGAAAATTAGCTAATCAAGATGTTATTCCTTCTAAATCCACAAAAAATATTTTTATACAACGGCTCCGATATAAAGCAAATTATTGCGATTCCCTAAAAGTGGATTTGGATCTTAATTATAGCAAAGTGGAATATTGAATTTTTGCCTTAAAGGGCTTTAAATAATTCGCTAACAAACTACCGCCTCAGAAAAAACTTTTTTTTCTGAAAAGTCAGATAAAAATACGGGTTGGCTTAACTCACCCTCGGTAATTTTTAAAATACTCTCAAAAAGCTGCGGGAATTTTGGACAGCTGTGCATGGCCAGACAGTCCAAAACCCGCAGCTGGGTGGTTGCGCGATTAATAATTGCGGCGCCCCTATTAATGGGCAAACGACCGATACCACCCAATTCAAGCTTCTTTCCAAATTTATAGCTTAAAATAAACGCATCTTCCAAAATTATTTGAAAAGAATCCAGTTGGAAATTTTCATCAATCCATACATATAAATCAATTTCGTTCCCTTCCAATAACATCCGTTTAAGGCTTGGTTGGTAGGGAAAACAATAAAGCTCAGGAAAAAATTTCAGCTCGTTTTTTGATTCCAGTTTTTCCTTATTGTTCGTGTTCATATTAATGAATCTATAAAACTCCTGATTAAAATTTCGTGATCTCTATCACAGCAAAAGAGAGGTTTGAGCGAGATCACATTTTTATTTCCCTGCAAAACAGTGAGCGTTTTTTAAGCTAGCTAGCGTCTTAAGATCAGAATAAAAACAAACGGCTAAAAAGTGAGGAAATTATGAAAAAATGGCTGATTTTAATGTTGGGCCTTTGCCTTGAAAGCCTAATGGCTAACCCAAAAACAGCCTATAACCCCCTTTCTGTGTATCGGGGCGGCGTATTATTTGGATCTGTATACTCCCTTAACCCGGAATTAAGAGACTATTCCGAGCAATTTTTAAAACTCAATTTTGATAACCGAATCAGCGTTTCCCCCCAGGTAGACGTGGTGGCTGATGTTAATTGGCATTTGCCGGGTAACAACTTCGGATTTGATTTGGGTGCTGATTTTTATCTGTTCCAGGGAAGCTTTAAACCTTTTATGGGGTTTGGGGTAGGTGCTCAATATTTTGACAAATACCAGGATTTTGGAGAAAATATTGGAGCTTTGGTTACCGCCAGACTTGGGATGTTTATGGAAATAGGAGATAGACTGAGCGTATTGATTCAGGTTCCTTACTCCATAACCACAAATGTAGATAGGGATAATAGCGTTGGATTGCAAATAGGTTTTGTTTTTTCAGATGGTCTGCGCCATGTTCAAAAAATTAGTTGGAAAGATTTGTAATTAAGGAGCAAGATTATGTTTACAAGAAAAATAATTTTAATTGGTGCGTTTGTTTGCGGCCTCTTTGCTTCTGAAAAAGAAGACAAAAGAATAACCATAGTGCGGGCCAATGCTGTTTCCTCGCAAAACGACAGCATTCAATCCCGCTTATTGGAAGAATGTATAGAAATGGTTCCCACTCTTTCAGGCTTAAGCCCCAGTGTGGAAAAAGCCCCTATATATTTAAAAGAAGTGAATGGGCACAAGGAGGAAAATGGATTTTGGGATACTTATTCTGCTGTTTTGAACTTGAGCTATAAAGTTAAGCAAAAAGAGCTGTTAGTGGTCCCTGGGTCTAAAATAATAGATGGCGAACCTCAGCTTAAGGTTTTAGAAAAGAGCTTGATGAAAAATAAAAAATTCAGTTCCCGTTCTGGAAATGGGGACATCTTTGCAGGCAGGTCCAAACGCAAATATTATTTTTCCACAGAAGATGGAGCTGTTTATGATGTTATGTTACAAGCCGAAAATTGGTTGAAAAGTCAAAATGCAGTACTGTGCAATAAGAGGTGAATTATGTTAAACGCCATTTTTAAATTTTTCTTTTTAGCTTTAATTGCCATTTCGCTTAACCATTGTGGCAAGAAAGTAAGCCGCGTGGAAACGGATTCCACCATTGATTTATCCGGAAAATGGAATGATGCCGATTCCAGGATGGTAGCCGAAGCCATGGTGGAGGATTGTCTGTCAAAACCCTGGCTCTATCCCTTTCAGCAAAACAAACAAAATCCCAGGGTAATTATTGGGCAAATAAGAAATAAAAGTCATGAACATATTTCTGTTGAAACCTTTGTAAGGGATATGGAAAGAGCTTTGCTCAATTCTGGAAAAGTGGATTTTGTAGCTGGAAAAATAGAACGGCAGCAACTGAGGGGTGAAGTAAATGATATGCAATCCAATGCCTCAGCTCAAACAGCAAAGTCGAGGGGAGAAGAGCTGGGAGCTCAGTTGATGTTAATTGGAACTTTAAACGCGATTACAGATAAAGAAGGAAAAAATTCGGTAGTATTTTATCAGGTAAATATGGAGTTAATCGAATTAGAAAGCAATTCCAAAAAATGGACAGGTGAAAAGAAGATTAAAAAATATATCCAATAATTTAGATGTATTATGCCTATTCGTCTGAGGAAGAAGATATCCAGTTTTCAGCTTCAGCAACATCAAAAAATACTTTTGAAGGAATACCAATATTGTTAGTCACATTTTCATAAAATTCCAAAGTGTCCTTTGGAATTTTTTTTGATACTAAAAACGCGACTTTTTCAGAACGGGGAAGGTTTAATTCATCCAGATGGCGGGGGAGATAAAAAAGCTCGGACACAGACATTTGCAACTTAGCAAAGCGAATATCATAAATAATGGGGTAGCCCATATCCTGGGCTAAATGTCGCCCTTCTTTCCCAATGCTTTGAGAAAAATCAAAATTTAAGTCGCCAGAAATTTCAAGGCGAATAAATTTGCGTTCGTGATCAATATGTGGTTTTATTTCCATTTTTAATAATTAAACAGGAAGTTTAGATATTAATATAATTTTTCCAGATTAATTTTTTGTTGTTTTCCGCGCTTAATTTGTAAATCTTGTCTTTTTTCTTCTAAAATCATGTTTTCCACCCAGGTAAAGTGGTATTTATGACTTTCAATTATTCTTTCTTGAAAATTTGCTAAATCGGCTTTCAAATTTGAGCATTCTTCTTTGCTTAGTATACAACCTGTCTCTGTATAAAAAATTTGGTTTTTATTACTATCCAAATCAGAAAAGGCCCATTTATTTTCCAGCAGTTTGTGATTGTTTGTTTTAGCTTTTGTTAATAATTGAAAATGAATAATGGCTTGATCCCGCCAATTAAACACCTGAGTTACAGGTTCGTTTAAACTGATTATGGAGACAACATTTTCAGATTTATCTTGTTTTGAGAAGGCGTCCCAAATACGTTTTAAATAAGTATACCCGGATTCAAAGCTAACAAAGGAAATTTTATGACTGTAATTGGGAACAATCGAATCTAGCCGGGTAAAAAGGCAATACATAATATCTTCTGTAAAATTATCTAATCGGCCAGAACTTTTTCCGGTCCCGGGTTTGTCAAATTGAAGGGTGGAAAACCCCTCCTTTAAAAATTCAGTTTTCCAATACTCAAATAGAGGAGGGTTGGAAGAATTATGTCGGCCACTGCCATCCATATATCCGCCTGCGGGAATGAAAAAGAATAATATGCAATTGCGCTTTTCGGGTATGTTTATATATACCCTTATGTTTTCTTCATAACAGGATACGGACTTTTCAATAACCGTATTCTTTGAGTATCCCCAGTTGCCCAAAAATAAAAAAAAATATATGAGGCATACTTTTAACACGCTAGTACTTTTTGGGCCAGCTCCTTGAAGTCCATTGAAGCCGGGGATTGCGGGGATTGTAAAATAAGCGGGGTTCTTTTTTCTATGGATTCTAAAACATTTGTGTCATGTTGAATCTTTCCCAGGTAATTGACTTCCAGGGATAAATATTTTTTTGCGAGTTTAATAAAGGGTTCTACCACAACTTCATCGTCTTTGGAATGGCAGTTATTAAGAACTGCGTGTACCGTAAAAACTTCTAAATCTTTTCTGGCTTTATAAGTGTTTTCCGAATCCATTTTTTCCAATTCCTGCAATATTTCTTCAACTGTTTCGAAATTGGATTTGTTAATATGGTTAAAGGCGCTTTCCAGAAAATTTAATATTTCTTTGTTTTTCTTAAATAGGCGGGATATGATTCGGAAAACCAGGCTTTTCAAAAACAAAAAGGAACTTTCCAATGTGGTGGAAAGGGGCTCCAGTATAACAAGGCCGGTGGTAGATAGCATAAACACATCTACTACTTCGGTATTTGATCCGGTGGGCAAGTCTAAAAAGAGTAAATCGCAATTTAAGGATTTTAACCCTCGAAATAAGCGCTGCTTTTGATTGTAGTTGGGCGTGGTAAGTCCCATAACTTCCGAGGCCCCGCTTATTAACAGAGCCTCTGTATGCGGGTTTGTTAAAAGTATGGAATGCAGGTTGGCGTATTTATCGTAGATAAAATCTTTAAGAGTTCGTCTGGGCATGGGAACCCCTAAAAAAGTATGCAAATTGGAAGAGCCCACATTGGTATCCACCATTGTCACAATTTTTTCAGATTGAGATAACGCCGTGGCCAGGTTAGCCACCACAAAGGATTTACCAACTCCGCCTTTCCCTCCACCTACGGCAATTATTTTTTTATTTCTAAAAACCAAATTTTACCTTTTAAAAAATTAAGCAGACCAAATGCCATCCATCTTCTTTGCCCTCGCAAGCAGAGTTGTTACAAACATGGAAACGTTCGCCTTTCAAAAAATAATCCAGTTCCCCGCAGCCAAGGCATTGGTACTCTCCGCTAAAGTCTATTATCTGTGAAACCTCGCCCACTGGAACATCTAAAAACTCTTCTTCATCGTCTAAAACGTCTTCCGCTTGTGGGGATTCTTTCTGGGCAACTGCTGTGGAACTGGAAGGTTCAAGTTTTTCCTGGGATTTATTTGAGGGAGTTTTAGCTTGGGAAACAACATCCGCCCCTTCACCTTCTTCTTCAAACAACTCGGGGTCTACTTCCACAGAATCGAGACTTCCCAGTAAATCTTCATCCACTCCGGATTCGGCGGTATCGCCCATTAAGTTGTAATAGGATTCTGTGGTGCGTACTTCTGAAGTTTCACTTTCTTCTGTGGCGGGCCCTTCAAATTTCTCTTCCTCAGTGTTACCCTGGTCTTCTCGTGTTGTTTCTTCGCTATTATTTTGGTTTAATGGGTCAGTTTGTTGTTCTTCCTCGTCCCCATCTAAATCATCCGCAGTTTCCGTTGCTTGATTTGATAAATCAGTTTTGTCTGGGTTCTCCTCAGCTAGGTTAGCACTTTCTAAGCTCCTATTTGCTTCAATTGAATCTTCTTCAACTTCTTCACTTTCCTCTTCGGAAAATAAATCTTCATCTACAGATACATCATCAAGCTCTTCGAGCATGTTAGAGGCCAGGTCTAAATCCCTGTCAGCGGAATCTCCCATGATGTTATAAAAGGAATCGCTGCTTCTTTCCTCGGATACTTCCAGATTTTCTTCCACCTCTTCCCGGTTTTCGACAGCTTCATGGGAAACACTTTCTTCAATAAGCTCCCCATCTTCTTTATTTAAAAAATCGAGTTTGTCACTAACATCGCTGTCTTTGTTCAGTTCTTCTAACTTGCGGATATCAATTTTTTCCGTAATAGAATTGGTCTTTTTTTCTTCCCCATCAGCTGCGGGTTCTTCACTCCCTAAATTTTCTTCTTGCGCAGATTTGTCTAAAGAGCCGTAGTTCTCCGGGGCAAGCTCCAATTCTTCTATTGGCTCGCTTTCAGTTTTGTTGTCTTCTTCTTGGGTAACTTGTCCTTCATCAAGCGCATCCAAATCCTCAAGCTCTGAAATTTCTTTTTCAATTTCTTCTAAGACCGCATCGTCATTGGAATCAGGAAGCTCCTCATCAATGTCTTCGGATTGCCCTTCCTCTTCTATTTCATTTGCAATGGCCTTGGCTGGTTCTTCTTTTGCGTAGATATTTCCTGCCGCAGGACTTTCCTCAATGGTAATTTTTTCTCCCTCTTCATGGGAAAATACGCTGGCCGATTCGTTATTCCTTTTAAATTCCTCCAGGCTTTTATATACATCACATAAGCTGGTTAATCGGGTGGTTTTTAACATGGAGTGTTTGTCTTCATCCACTCCTGTTAAAATTAAAGATCCGGAAAGGGATTTTAAATTGCGAATCCATTTAGTGAGCAAGTTGGTGTAACCCCGCTCAAAATCATTTACCTGACTGATATCCAGAATCAAGTGATCCTGCTGTTTTTTAAGACAACTGGCAAAAGATTTTTCAATAAAATCCAAAGCCTGGGCTTCATCCAGTTTAGGAGGCAGCTCTACTAAATGGTATTTTTGACTTTTCAATTCAGGCATGATAATGGGGTTTTTTAGGCCCCAATGCCATTGTATCACGCCAAAGCCAAAAAGTGCAATTTTTAATTTAAATTGATAAAATTTCGCAAAAAACTAGAATCCATTGGAATCCAAAAAAAAAGCTATCTGGAAGTCCAGATAGCCCAATTCTTAAAAAAAGCTTGGCTTATTTACCAGATTTCTTTGCAAGGCGGCTTAGTACAGCCTTAATACCAATTTTATTGATGGTGCGCATGCCGTGATTGGAAACCTTTAAAGTAACCCATTTGTTTTCGCCGGGAACCCAAAATTTCTTCTTATGAAGATTGGGTTTGGAAAACTTAATGCTATGGTTCATGGCATGAGAAACCTGTCGGCCTTTTAGCCTCTTTTTACCAGTTACATCGCAAACAACACTCATACAAAATCCTTGTTCAAATTCAGGGCGAAAAATATAATATCCCTGCTGGAATTTACCAAATTTAACAGCCCATTTATTGGGTCTGTGGAGGAAATACCTTAAAGAAAGATAAAAAAAACTAAAAATTGCTAATTTTAGCCGGTTTTAGCGGGTGACCCCTTAACCTAAAAAAGAGTGAATGGCTTTTAAACAGGCCTTGGCACCAAAATCCACTGAAGCATAGGCTGGCTTTAAATTGAGGGCCCAGTCCAGGTACTTTGCTAAACTCAGTTTTTGAAAATCCTCTTCCACTAATTCCCGTGAAATTTTAAACGCGGATAAGTAGTCCTTAAGGGTTTCAAATTCGGCAAATCCGCTTCGGGAGCTGTAAACCAGCGGCGTTTTGTGGCAAAGCACTTCGCCAATTAATCCATAACCTAATTTTCCCAGCACCATTTGGCAGCTAGATAAAAGTCCAGAGTAACTTAAGCTTTGGGGAATTTTAATAAAATGATAATTTGCCGCTGGGTTTTCCATGGGGTACAGTCCTAAAAAAATCCAGTCCTGATACTCCTCTAAGCGTTTCCAGTTTTGTTTGCCAGCGCCTTGGTGGCCAAGATACATCAGAGCCCAATGTTTGTTTTCGGGAATCCCTAAGGCGGCGGCGTATTCCTCTTTGTTGCCTAATATTCCCTTTGCTAACAAGGGCATTGTTTGTCTGTTAAGAAGCCCCCGGCAAGCCATGTGGGGGGTAAGCAGCAAACTGGCATTGGCCTGGTTATAGTCTTCTTCCATTTGAGATAATAAAGGGGAATATTGGGGGAAGTTTTTTAAATAAGGCTCGTATATATCGCACCAGGTAAAATTGGCCAGAGCAATAGATATTATTCCCAGGTTCCTTGCCGCCTGAAAGCATAAAGGGGGAATATCGCCAAGTACCAAATTTATTTTGTCTTCCTTTAAGAAGTTTTGTATTCGCTCTATTAAGGCGTTACGGTTTCCATTTATTTTTCCGTATGTTATGAGGGAAAGTTCTTCTTCCACCGATTGGTTGTCTTTTTGGATGGCGCCGCAGTCCAATTCTATGTTCTGATATTCAAAGGGGCGTTTGATTTCCCTTTTAAAAAACGCCCCTTCCAACGAACTGTAAATTTTAACATTCCATTGCTTGGGCATGGCATTAATTAAAGTAGTGCTGCGCACCCCATGCCCATAGCCGTGACCGGAAATGAAATAAGCTATGTAACTCACAGAGAAATAAGGGGAACTCTAAGCTGAACGCAATTCTTTGGGAATGGGGAAGTGGACATTTTCTTCCATAATAACAAACTCCCTGGCATGGCTTCCAGGAAAATGGGACTTAATCCATTTAATAACATCTTGCACCAAATCTTCAGGGGCGGAGGCGCCTGAAGAAATTCCAATAACGGAACAATTTTTAAACCACTCCGGATTAATATCCTGAGGCCCATCAATTAAATAAGAAGGTTTTTTGTTTTCGCTGCCAATTTCCCGTAGCCTGTTGGAGTTAGAGCTATTGGAAGAACCAATTACCAATATCATATCCACTTCGCCAATAAGTTCTCTGACCGCTTTTTGCCTGTTGGTTGTGGCGTAACACAAATCTCCCTGATCCGGACCCAATATATGCGGATACCGCGATTTTAAAGCATCAATAATGTCTTTGGTTTCATCTATGGAAAGGGTGGTCTGGGTGGTGTAGGCCAGCTTTTCGGCATCAAGCTCAAGGCTATTGGCTTCTTTCACAGAGCCAACCAAAATAACCTTGCCCTTTGGCAATTGACCCATGGTACCTTCTACTTCGGGGTGGCCACGGTGGCCAATTAATATTACTCTAACGTCTTTTTTATCGTGATTGATAACAGCAGAATGGACTTTTTTAACTAGGGGGCAGGTGGCGTCAATGGCATTTAACCCTCTCTGGCTGGCTTCTGTCACCACGCGGGTGGGAACTCCATGAGCCGAAAAAATAACCACTGAACCATCTGGAACTTCTTCCAATTCTTCTACAAAAATAGCGCCCTTTTTCTTCAGGTTGGAAACCACTGCCTTGTTATGCACAATTTCGTGGCGAACATAAATGGGGCGGCCATATTTTGAAATGGCCTGTTCTACAATGCTAATAGCCCGGTCCACCCCGGCACAAAATCCCCGGGGTTTTGCTAACAAAATTTCCATTAAACCTATGTCCTGAAATGGGATAAAGCCAACTATCTGCTAAAATTAGCCCTTTTCTTTAGGGAGAATTTCCAGCAATTCCATTTCAAAAACCAAAGTAGAATTTGGGGGAACAGTGCGACCAGCGCCCCTTTCTCCGTAACCTAAATTGGGTGGAACCACAATTCTAAACTTGCTGCCCACCTTCATAAGTTGGAGGGCTTCTGTCCATCCGGGAATAACTCCGGTTACTGGAAAGGTGGTGGGTTGGCCACGTTTGTAGGAACTGTCGAATTCTTTTCCGTCTAAAAAAGTGCCGGTGTAATGTACCTTAACCTGGTCTTCTAAGGTGGGCATGGCATCGCCAGTACCTTCTTGTAAAACTTCGTATTGCAGGCCAGATTCAGTGGTAATGACTCCTTCTTTCTTTTTATTTGCAGCCAGGTAATCATTGCTTTCTTTTTGGGCGGCGGCTTGTTTTTCTTGCTGGAGTTTTTGGAAATATTGTCTTTTGATTTCCAGAGCTTCTTCTGCAGTGAGCAAGGCGGCTACTCCATTAAGAGTGTCGTTAAGGCCTTTAACAAATGCATCCATATTGATTTCAGCTCCTAGTTTTTCAATGGAGCCCCCAATTTCAAGACCTAAGGCATAGCTAAATTTTGTGGAATCATTGCTTAGATCCACAGGCTTGGCCGAAGATCCACCGGATTTTTCCTGTTGGCAGGCCATAAAACCCATGCTGAGAGTGATTAGGGAAATTGCTAAAATTTTCATGAGTTTTTTCCTTCAATAAAATTCGTTTGATTTTGGAGAGAATTATAGAAAATTAATTTCTTTAGGCTTGTAATACTTTTGTATCGTCTTGGGGATTTTTGCCGTTGCCTTGTGAATTACTTTGCAACCCCAGTTTTTGAGCTAATTCTTTGCAGGATTGGTTAAATTGTTCTTCCAATTTGGTCCTGGCTTTTTCAAATTGAGAGTAATTAGGCCATTTTTGATTTTGCACTATGTGTGCAAGTTGTGCGGGAAGAATACCTCCCTTGGCCAATCCAAAACCTTTTAAAAAGTCCACAGCTGTTTTTTGGGAAGAGTAGTTCGGTCCGCACAAACAAAACTTGTTTAAGCTAAAACTTTCCCATAAAGTGTGTCCTCCTGTTTTGCAAAAACTGCCGCCAATAATGCTCAGCTCAAAACGTTCTGATAAAAAAGGAATTTTGCCCAATCTGTCTACCACTAACATGGAATGGTTTGGTTTTTTGCTGTGGAGTTTAAATCCCAGAGAAGATAATTTTTTCAAAAATTGAGAGCTGGTATTTATGTATCTTGGAAAAATAATGATGTTATAGATTTCCGCTAATTCTGCAATGGCAGGAAGACACAGCTTCAGCTCTTCAAGTCTCAGGGATACAAAAGCGATGCCAGAAATATTTTCAGTGTTTTGAACCGTTTGTTTTTTGAAATTTTGGGAGTTCTTTAAAAACCAAATTGTTTTATAATCCACAGCTTTGGAAATTTTTTCGGATGCTAGAGGTAAAGTATCCGGGTTATTATGGGTTTGAGCCCATGTTATGGAGTCCAACATCTGTAGAAATGATTGCCGCCAAATAAAATACAGCTTTCGGGCCCGTGGAGTAAAACGCGCCGCCATCCAGAAAACAGGGGTGTTATTTTTTTTGCAGTACATTAATAGATTGGGCCAAAGCTCCATTTCGTAAATCGCAAGCTGATTTATGGGAAAAACCTCAAACCATCTGTTCAAATGAGGCACAAAATCCAAGGGAGCGAGCTGTATGTGTATGTTTTGGCATTTTACAAGCAGCTCTTTTTGCTGTCTTAAAAAATCCACGGCTAAAATGTTGGTACAGCTGATTAATACATTGCATCGGCTCAAATTCAAAGAATGTAAGGCTCCTAACATTCCTTTTGCCTCACCGAGAGAGGCGCAATGAAACCAGGTCCAAAACATTTTACTGTACGGGTTGGGAGTAACTGGCTTTCGGGATTCCAGTTCTTTTTTTAGGCTTGGAGAAAAAAAACTTAAAATTTTTGCAAGAGCAAGACTTATACCCCAGAGGCTGTTGTATATTTTAAAAAACATCTTGCAAAAGTTTAAATACAGGAACGCTGCTGTAGGAGAGAGTTAGCCATAAAAAGTTTTTTTGTTGCTGGTTCCAAATTTGAGGCAAGGGTTTTATCTTTTCCCAGGATGTCTGGCCCAAAAAACCTAGGTTGGGAACCCAGCGTCTGGTTTTTTTAACATAGTCTAAATATTCACTGGGGTAATTTTGCTTTAATTCTTTTTCCTCCAAAAGAGCAATATAATGGTAAAAAAGAACTACCAGAAAAACACTCAGAAGAGCTGTCCATACATAGGGATTAAAAAAAAGAACCCAACCCAGGGCGGCCAGAATATTGGATAAATACAAAGGGTGCCTGCACATGGCATATATTCCCTGGTGGCTTAAACCGCTGGATTGAATGGTTAAAGAATTAGGGTTCGATAATATCTGCCCAGCGGCCAAAAAGCGAATGGCAATGGATAAGATTGCAAAAGCAATACCTCCGAAATTTACGGGAGTAGGGTTTTGGTAATTCAATGTAAACATTCCCAACATTATTCCAGGCATAAGCAAGCCCCGTTGGCGGAAAATAAATGGGGAAGGATTCATGTTAATGGTCTAATTGAGCTTTAGAATTCAAAAGAATTTTATGGGGAAATATTTCTTTTAAATCTTCTTCATGAGTTACGCAAAGCAACCCTGTACTGTTCGGAGAGGGGCTAAATTGTTTTCTGAAATGAAGCAAATCCTGCATTATCCGGACTCTCTTGTTTCCGGGCAACCAGGTGGTGGGCTCATCCAATAGCAAATAACTTTGGGGACAGGCAAAAGCTGTGGCCAGACATATGCGCTGGATTTGGCCTCCCGACAATTTATCCTGAAAATGCCAGCATTCTTCCCATGTTTCTTCCGGGCTTTCCATATACTGAAATAGTAAATTCTTAACATCCAGTATCTGGCAGAGCTCCATGTAGCCTTCGGGGAAAATATTTGAAAATTCTTTTAAAACGCTGAGGTGGGCCGGAGTGATTTGGGCCTTTTGGGGCAGATAAAAAAGAGATGGCAATTTCCCTTTTTTTAAAAAACTGGGGTAGTTGATTTTTCCCTGTTGCGGATTTTCCAATTGGCACAACAGTTTTAGCAAACTGCTTTTTCCCCAACCATTTGGCGCACTCAAACAACAGTTTTGCCGCGCGTCCCAATTTAAATTGAGGTTTTCCCAAATGGCTTTTTTTCCGGGATAAGCAAAGGTCAATTGAGATATCCGAAAACTGCTATCTTCATGAAAAACAGGGATAGAAGGCTCCGGTAAATTGTTGTTTTCTTGGTAAAACTCTCCTTCAATTTGTTTTGCTTGCACCCAAAGAGGATAATTTCGGGTCCACTCCCTTAAAGGTTTGTACATCAATAACATAAGGGCTCCGAAAGCTATAATTTCGGGATTTTTAAAGCTTTGGGGAGAAAGAAAAAACAAAGTTCCAAAAATTAGACCCAGGCTTAAAAAGTAGAGGGCCTCCATTAAGGAAGGAAAAAAAGCATGTGCCCTTTCCCAATGTAGCAATGGCTTTTCCTTGCTTTGTAAAAAACTTTGCAGCTTTTGGGATTCTCCCTGCAAAAAGCCATTAGGCTTTAGGAACTCAAGCTTTGCGCTAAATTTTTCCATCAGATTTAGAGATTGAGAGGCGCTTTTTTGAAAACTTTCATTGCTCTTTCGCAAATAACCAATTCTCAACTTGGATATCAAAAGAGCTGGAAGGGCAATAAATAAAAGCCCAAGAAAATAGGGGGCAGGAAAAATAGGAAGAAGGCCGCAAAATAATAGAAGTTGCAACATGGCATTTTGAGACTGGTAATAAGCCAAATACCCTTTTTGGACCAGTGGAAGTTTTCGCAAAAGTTCGTTTTGAAATTTTTCCAGCAAGGGGGAGCGGTAAAGGGCTTCTGAAGATTTGATTCTGCGAGATAAAATTTTGCTTCGTAGTTTTTGCATTCCCACTACAGATAAAAACACAGCCTTATTATGAAACTGCCACTGAAAAAATGTGCGGAGCCCCACAATAAGTAAAAGGCTCAAGAAAGAATTGGCCATGGAGAATTTTAAACTGGTTTCAGCAAACCAAAGTGGTTTTGTATTTATTAGAAGACTGCGCAGGGCGAGCACAAATAAGGCTTCCAGCAGAGCAGCACCCAGAGCCCAACCCAATAAAATGGGTTGGAAATTTTTTAGAGGGCTTCCAAAAACTGCCTTCATAGCCTAATTAAGTCCTGCGCTTGTATTAAAAAAGCCCTCATTCTTTAAAAATTAGCTAATCAAAAACCTTGTCGTTTGATTTTCTTTGTATTAGATTAATCTCGCAAAAATTAGCACTCTTTGATTGAGAGTGCTAAAATCGGAAAATATTTAAAAAAAGTCAAAATACTTACTATAAAGGAGACAAGTATGCCAATCAAACCACTTGCTGACAGAGTGATTGTGGAAGCCTTGGGCGCCGAAGAAAAGACTGCCGGGGGCATTTATATTCCAGATAATGCCAAAGAAAAACCTCAAAAGGGTAAAGTAGTGGCGGTTGGTCCAGGCAAAGCTTCTGAAACAACTGGACAGCTCATTCAAATGGAAGTTAAAACCGGCGACACCGTTCTTTATGGAAAATATTCCGGAACAGAAGTGAACGTGGATGATAAAGACTATTTGATTATGAGAGAAAGCGATATTCTCGCTGTTGTATAAGGAAAAATTTTAAAAAGGAGAAATTAAATCATGGCTAAACAACTGATATTTGATTCTGCCGCAAGAAACAAGATTAAATCTGGTGTAGATGCATTAGCTAATGCTGTAAAAGTTACTTTGGGCCCCAAAGGTCGCAACGTAGTAATTGCAAAAAGCTTCGGTTCCCCATCTGTAACTAAAGACGGCGTTTCCGTTGCAAAAGAAATTGAATTGGAAGATGCCTACGAAAATATGGGCGCACAAATGGTTAAGGAAGTCGCTTCCAAAACTTCTGATGTTGCTGGTGATGGTACTACCACCGCTACAGTTTTGGCTCAGAGTATTTACACTCAAGGTCTTAAAACAGTAACTGCTGGTGCAAGTCCCATCGAAATCAAAAGAGGTATCGATGCTGCCGCGAAAGCCATTGTGGAAGAAATTGCAAAAATTGCAAAACCCATTAAGGGCACTGCTGAAATCGCCCAGGTTGGCGCTATTTCTGCTAACAACGAACAGGAATTCGGTGACTTGATTGCACAAGCCATGGAAAAAGTAGGCGAAAAAGATGGTGTTATCACTGTTGAAGAAGCCAAAAGCATGGAAACATCTTTGGATGTTGTTGAAGGTATGCAATTCGACAGAGGATATTTATCTCCCTACTTCGTAACCAATGCCGAAAACATGGAATGCCATTTGGAAAGCCCTTATGTGCTGATTTACGATAAAAAAATCAGCTCCATGAAAGACTTGCTTCCCATTTTGGAAAAAACAGCTCAAACTGGCAAAGCTCTTTTGATAATAGCCGAAGATGTAGACGGCGAAGCCTTGGCTACCTTGGTGGTTAACAAATTGCGTGGCACTCTTAAAATTTGCGCTGTTAAAGCCCCCGGTTTTGGCGACAGAAGAAAAGCTATGTTGGAAGACATCGCTATTTTGACTGGTGGCCGTGTTATTTCCGAAGAAATCGGAAACAAACTGGAAAATGTAACTATCGATGATTTGGGAACTGCTAAAACCATTAACATCGATAAAGAAAACACCACAATTGTTGAAGGTGCTGGCCGTGCCGAAGACATTAAAGGTCGTGTAGCTCAAATCCGTCGTCAAATCGAAGAAACTACTTCTGATTACGACAAAGAAAAATTGCAGGAACGTTTGGCCAAATTGGCTGGTGGCGTAGCTGTAATTAAAGTTGGCGCTGCTACTGAACCTGAAATGAAAGAAAAGAAAGACAGAGTGGAAGACGCTTTGGCTGCTACCCGTGCTGCTGTTGAATCCGGTGTGGTTGCTGGCGGTGGCGTGGCTCTGCTTCGCGCTATTAAAGTTTTGGATAACTTAAAATTAAGCGGCGATCAGAAAATTGGTGTGGACATTATGCGTCGCGCCATGGAAGAGCCATTGCGTCAAATCGTTTCCAATGCAGGTGGCGAACCCTCTGTTGTTGTAAACAAAGTAAAAGAAGGTAAGGATGACTTCGGTTACAATGCTCGTACCGATGCTTATGAAAACCTTATTGCTTCCGGCGTAA
Organism: Fibrobacteria bacterium; assembly: GCA_050294405.1. Lineage (GTDB taxonomy): Bacteria > Fibrobacterota > Fibrobacteria > UBA11236 > JADFYW01 > JBNKOC01. Next base: position 159,757 of record JBNKOC010000012.1, read on the forward strand.
TTGACCCTGCAAAAGTGACTATCACTGCGGTAACCAATGCGGCTTCTATTTCCGGATTGTTACTGACTACCGATTGTCTCATTGCAGATAAGAAAGAAGAAAAAGCTGCTGGTGCTCCTGATATGGGTGGCATGGGCGGTATGGGTGGTATGGGCGGTATGGGCGGTATGATGTAATCCCCCTTTTCCCATTAAACTTTTTATCTGGCTCCCAATGCATTTTAAACATTGGGAGCCTTTTTTTTAAAATCACTATGAGCACTTTTGAAAACACCAAAATATCCGAAAAAGAAAGGCTGATTTTAACGGCTATTATTCAGGAATATATTAGTGGTGGGGCAGCTGTTTCCTCTAAATTAATTTCTGAATTACCGGGTATAAACGCCTCAAGCGCAACCGTTCGCAATATCATGATGCGTCTGGAAAAATTGGGCTTTTTGGAACAAAAGCATACCTCAGGGGGAAGGCAACCCACGGATTTGGGATATCGCTATTATATTGATTTTTTAGTGCATCTTTCCGAACTCAGTGAAATAGAAAAGGGTTTTTTAAAATCTCAATTGATCTTAACGGAACCCGAAAAAGAAATCTGGCACCTTACTTCCCAGGTTTTAAGCCAAATTACGAATTCAGTAGGCATAGCCGTTTCTCCTTTTGCCCTGAAAATGGGCGTGCTTCAGCAAATAAATTTGGTGCCTTTGGCCGAAGGCAAGGTAATGGTAGTGATATCCATATCGGGAGGGCTGGTTCGATCCATGCTTGTAGAATTAAGTGTGGATATTCCTCTTAACTTGCTGGAAAAGATAAATCGGGCTTTAAACGAAAAATTAGCCGGAAAAGATGTTTCAAAATTAAACGATTTTGTTATTTCTGGCTTACAGTACGATTTCAAGCCAGATTTCCACCAGCCCATTCGGATTTTTAGCCGTTCTATTTTGAAACTATTCCAAGCGGAGGAATACGAAGGAGTCCATGTTTCCGGCACCCAGAATATGCTGAAACCCCAAAATTTTGATAAAATCGAGGATTTAGAAGGGATAATTGAGCTTCTGGAAAATAAAAAAACATTGGTACACTTCTTGCAATCACGGGAAACCAGAAAGGATGTCTTGGTTACTATAGGACGAGAGCATAACCAGCAGTTGTTTAAAACTCACTCGGTAATTACCTCGACCTATAACTACAAAGGCGTTCAGGGAACTATTGGAGTGATTGGCCCCACCCGAATGGATTATCCCAAGTTGATGTCTGTGGTTGGATATGCAGCCAGACTTATAACACAACAGGGTCAGAGTTAGGAAATTTAATGGATAAAACCACAGATATGGCACAGGAAAAAGAGAAAGATAAGGTGGAATTCAGCGCCGAAGAAAAATTGGAAGAGCAGTTGGAAACAGCTGAGGAGGAAGTTGAGGTAAAAGTTTCTGAGGAAGATGTAAAGGAAGAGGATTCTTCTGAAGAGAAAGAAGAAACAGCCTCTGATTCCGATAGCAAATACAAAGAATTAAACGACAAATATGTAAGATTGTATGCTGAGTTTGAAAATTTCAGAAGGCGTTCTGCCAGAGAAGCAATGGAAACCCATCAAAATGCAAGCGTCAAGCTCATTGAAAAATTGCTTCCCACATTGCTTGATTTCGAGAGGGCTTTTAATGCCAACTCCGAAGGCCAGGCAAAAGAAGATTTTAAAGCAGGCATTAAAATGATTTTCAATAATTTTAAGGATGTTTTGGAAGATGCCGGATTAGAAGAAATCAATCCCGAGGGAGAAGAATTCGATCCCAATCTTCACGAAGCATTAATGCAACAATTTCACGACACTGTGGAAGAAGATCACATCGTTCAGGTTTTTGAAAAGGGGTTCAAAGTAAACTCCAAAATTATCAAACATGCGAAGGTTATAACATCTAAAGGTAAAGAGGGTTAATTATGGCAAAGATAATAGGTATCGATTTAGGAACAACCAACTCCTGCGTAGCAGTGATGGAAGGCGGAAAGCCCGTGGTTATTCCCAATGCAGAAGGGGCAAGAACAACTCCCTCCATTGTGGCATTTGCAAAAGACAATGAAAGATTGGTGGGCCAGGTAGCCAAGCGTCAGGCCATTACCAATCCGGAAAAAACAATTTATTCCATTAAGCGTTTTATGGGCCGTCGTCATAAGGAAGTACAAGAAGACGAAAAAAGAGTTCCTTATAAATTAGCCGGCGCCAGCGACGAAATGGTTATGGTGGATATTGATGGAAAGAGATACACTCCTCCTGAAATTTCTGCCATTGTACTGCAGAACCTGAAAAAAACAGCTGAAGATTATTTAGGAGAGACAGTAACTCAAGCCGTCATTACCGTTCCTGCTTACTTCAACGATAGCCAACGCCAGGCCACTAAAGATGCCGGTAAAATTGCGGGTCTTGAAGTTTTGCGTATTGTAAACGAGCCCACTGCAGCCTCTCTCGCTTATGGGTTGGAAAAACAACACAACCAAACCATTGCCGTGTACGATTTGGGCGGCGGTACTTTTGATATTTCCATTCTGGAAATTGGCGACGGTGTGTTTGAAGTGAAGTCCACCAATGGAGATACCCAATTAGGCGGAGATGACTTTGATGCTGCCGTTATGAACTGGATTTACAGCGAATTCAAAAGCTCTAACGGTATTGATTTATCCAATGACAAAATGGCCGTTCAGAGAATTAAAGAAGCTGCTGAAAAAGCAAAAATCGAATTGTCCGGAACAACCAGTACAAACATCAACCTGCCTTTTATCACTGCCGATGCTTCCGGTCCTAAACATCTGGATTTAACATTGACCAGAGCAAAATTTGAGCAGCTTACAGAAGAGCTGGTTAAACGCACCATTACTCCTTGCGCTGCAGCTTTAAAAGACGCAGGGCTGGATCTTTCAGAAATTACGGAAGTGGTATTGGTAGGTGGTTCAACCAGAATCCCCGCAGTTCAAAAAGCCGTGGAAGAATTTTTCAAAAAACCCGCGCACAAAGGGGTAAACCCTGATGAAGTAGTGGCCATCGGTGCGGCCATTCAAGCTGGCGTTCTGGCCGGTGACGATGCGGTTAAAGATGTGTTGCTTTTGGATGTAACGCCCCTTTCTTTGGGAATTGAAACCCTGGGCGGCGTTATGACCAAGTTGATTGAAAAAAACAGCACTATTCCCACCCGGAAAAGTCAGATTTTTTCAACTGCTGAAGACAACCAGCCTGCTGTTAGCATACATGTGCTTCAAGGAGAACGGGAAATGGCCCGCCACAATAGAACATTGGGCCGCTTTGAATTAACGGATATTCCCCCGGCTCCACGTGGAATTCCACAAATTGAGGTGACTTTTGATATTGATGCCAATGGCATTGTAAATGTAAGCGCCAAGGACAAATCCACTGGCAAGGAACAAAAAATCAAAATTGAAGCTTCTTCCGGGTTGACTGAAGAGGAAATTCAAAGAATGGTGAAAGAAGCCGAAGCCAATGCCGAAAGCGATAAGCAGGAAAAAGAAAAAGTGGAAGTTAAAAATCAGTCTGAACAAATGATTTACTCCACCGAAAAACTTATCAAGGAACATGGCGACAAGGTGAGCGCTGAAGAAAAGAAAACTCTGGAAGCTGCCTTGGAAGATTTAAAAAAGGCCAAAGATTCCGGCAATACGGATGACATGAAAGCTGCCCTTAAAAAGGTGGAAGAGTCCAGTCACAAACTTTCGGAAGCTATGTATAAATCTGCGGCGGAAGCCCAGGGTGCCGCAGGCGCCCAAGCTGGCCCAGGAGGTCCTCAGCCCGGAGCAGATGCTGGCGCCAACGGGGCAGAAAAGCCCAAAGACGCCGGAGCTGTGGATGCAGATTATGAAGTGGTGGACGAAGAAGAGGAAAAGAAATAGAAATTTGAGCCAAGGGACAGCACGTTTTAATACGGCGTCCCTTGGCGCCTTTTCTTTCATGGTTAAAAATTCAATTGTAAACAAGTTATATTGAGGACCCCACTATGGCCGATAAAAGAGATTATTACGAAGTTTTGGGGGTGCCCAAAGATGCAGACAAAGCGCAGCTAAAAGCCGCTTATAAAAAACTTGCCATTAAATATCATCCGGATAAAAACCCAGGCAATAAAGAAGCAGAAGACAAGTTTAAAGAAGCTGCGGAAGCGTATGATGTATTAAACGATCCTCAAAAGCGTCAGCAATACGATCAATTTGGTCACGCCGGAATGCAGGGCATGGGCGGCGGAGCCGGATTCAGTAACTTTGAAGATATATTCAGCTCCTTCGGAGATATCTTTGGGGATTTTTTTGGCGGTGGCGGCAGAAGCCGGCGTCGTGGCCCTTCCGGGCCTCCCCGCGGTGAAGATTTACAGGTTAAGTTACCGTTAACCTTGCAGGAAATAGCCAAAGGCGTCAGCAAAAAAATAAAACTCAAGCGCTACAACAAATGCGGTTCCTGCCATGGACAAGGTGGTAGCGGAAAGCAAAATTGTCCCACTTGTGGCGGAGTGGGTCAAGTTCGCCAAACCCAAAATTCCATTTTTGGAACTATGGTTAATGTGACTACCTGTCCCGACTGTCAGGGCATAGGCACATCTATTCGCAACAAGTGCCCTGATTGCTATGGACAGGGTCGCGTCATGGAACAAGTTACCATTTCCATTGATATACCCAAGGGCGTTGCTGAAGGAAATTACATCACTTTGCGAGGTGAAGGCCACAGGGGAATACATGGTGGCGCTCCCGGCGATTTGTTAGCCATTATTTTAGAAAAAGAAGATCCTTACTTTGAGCGCAAAGGCAATGATGTGTATTGCACAGTTGAGGTCCAGTACACCACGGTCGCCCTCGGTGGGGAGATTCGCGTAAAAACTATTGATGGCGAAGTGGATTTGAAAATTCCTGCCGGAACTCAATCTGAAAAAATGTTAAGGCTAAGAAGCAAAGGTTTGCCGGATTTGAACACAGGCCACAGTGGTGATCAGTATGTTAAAATCCATGTGTTCACCAACAGCTCTTTGAGCGCAAGAGAAAAAGAATTGCTCCGTGAACTGGATGAAATCCAAAGGGAAAATACCAGCGACGGATCTTTCTTTTCAAAAGCCAAGAATTTTTTTAGTTCATAATACATATGGGCTTTAACGACCTGCGGATATTCCCGTGAAAGTATTAATCATAGATGACAGTTCGGAGGAAATTCTTAACATCCTCCAGGGTTGGTCTGTGCCCGATACGGAAGTGGTTCACAGTTCAGGTGGCCCTGGGGCCATTAATTACATTACCAAGGGCGATTTGGGTGCGGTATTTATATCCACTGAATATTTTACCATTCAAAATCTGGACATACTGAATCTTATAAAAGAGAAAAATTCCGGAGTGGAAATTTTCATTATTTCTGACCGGGACAATACCGAACAAGCTGAAAAGGCCTTGAGCCGAGGTGCCCATTCCATACTAACCCGTCCCCTAAAGCTGGAATTATTTGAAAGTGTGGTTCGGAAAACCATGGTCCGAGCTCTTACCCGCGCAAACCACCGGGAATTAGAAGAGCATTTAATGATCGACTTACTGGGATCCACACCGGCCATGGATAAAATTTTAAATACCCTAACTAAAGTGGCGCCTACAAACAGCAGTATTTTGGTGGAAGGGGAAACCGGTACAGGTAAAGAATTTTTAGCCAACTTAATCCACCGCATGTCCAACAGGCAGGACGAACCTTTTATTGCTGTAAATTGTGCGGCTATTCCCGAATCTCTAATCGAAGCCGAATTATTTGGCTCTAAAAAAGGATCTTTTACAGGGGCCATAAGCGATAGAAGAGGGCTTTTTGAAGAAGCGGATAACGGTACGCTTTTTTTAGATGAAATTGGTGATTTGCCCCAATCTATGCAGGTAAAGCTGCTGCGATTTTTACAGGAAAAAGAAATTCGCAGAATTGGGGAAAATGAAAGCAAAATTGTGGATGTGCGGGTGATTGCCGCTACCAATGTGAATCTGATTAAATCGGTAAAAGAGGGAAAGTTTCGGGAGGATTTATTCTATCGGCTTAACGTCTTTCATTTTAATATCCCTCCACTAAGAGAAAGAAAGGCCAATATTCCCCATATGATTCGCTATTTTGTGAAAAAATACTCAAAAGAGGCTCAGCGACATATAAAGGGAATAGCCAAAGAGGCCGAGCATTTTTTAATGAATTATGATTATCCGGGAAATATCCGGGAATTGGAAAATATTATTGAACACGCTGTGGTTATGTGTGATGGGGAGTACATTTTAATTTCCCACTTGCCAGAAAAATTGGTAAGCGCCCATCAAAATTTTGAGCGCTTGGCCCTTCCCAAGTCCAATAATGTAAATGATGCCCCCAGCAACATTAAAACCCTTTCCCAGCTGGAAAAAGATTATATAATCCAAACATTGCAGTTTTTTAACAACAACCAAACTGAAGTTGCCAAAAAATTGGGCATTTCCCGATCCACTCTTTGGCGTAAAATCAAAGAGCATCAAATTTCTCTCTAGCTTAACTCTTGGGAAAGTTGGGACTTTGATTGAATTTTAGTTCCCAATATTTTATCCTATTGTGTACACCGGAAATTAGAGGAAGGAAAAAATGGCCAGGGTTGGCGAACTTTATGACTCCAAATACGCCGTGGATGAGGAATTTAATCCGGGCAGTGTGGGTCAATCCTATTTGTGTCGGTCAGAAATCTGGCCCGACAAAAAATTGGTTTTAAAAACGATTCATTCAGATTTTTTGCATATGCCCGGGTTTAGCCAATCTTTTGGGTTGGTTGCCAAATCATTGGCCAATTTAAAAATACCTCAATTGGTGCAGGTTCTGGAGCTGGGAAAATACAACGGGGAACTTTACTATGTATCTCCCTTTATTGAAGGTAAAAGTTTAAGACGGTGGATGAAAGAAACCTTAAACTTTGAAGAGCGAATATTAACGGGTTTGGAAACATTAAAAAAGCTTTCTCAATTGTTAAAGAAAATGGAGGAGGCCAATTGTTTTGCCTTTTTAAAACCCGAAAACATTATTCTCAATGATGGCCAGGTCTATTTGAAGGAATTTTGGATTGCCGGTTATATACCTGTAAGCTTTTTTGAAAAAAATGTGGCGGCTGCCCATTATCTTCCCTATGTTGCTCCTGAACTAAAAGAAGATTGGGGCTCTAATACTCCATCTGGACATTGTTATGCTTTAGGCGCCATGTTATATGAAATATTGGTTGGGAAAGCTCCCTTGGGCAAAATTAAACTGCCTAGTGCTTTTTCCAATATTTACAATCGGGATGTGGATAATATCATTTTAAGTTTTCTTGCGAAAAACCCTTCGCAGCGGATTTATCGCTTAGAAGATATTCAAAAAGCCCTTAACCATTTGCTTTTAACTTTTATTCCCACAAAAAATAAAAGGCCGGATATTGAAGATGAATGGCATGAACAATCTTTAGGGGAGAGCGTATCGGTTTCACACATGTCCCATGCTCCAAATAACAATGGCAAAATGGAATCAGGCGTTATGCCAAAGCAGCAATCCCCTTCTGCTTTAGATTCCATGAGGGCTATGGAAGATGATTTTGAAAATGAAGAAGATGATATCGACACTCAGGTTATCGATCACCTTGCTTTAAAAAAACAGTTAAAAGAGCAGGATTCAGTTATTGAACCATATCTGCCTGAAGAAGATAGCGCTGTTACTGAAATAGCTTCTTCTCCCCCGGAAGAACCAAAAATAATGCCTCCACAGCTAAATCTGCGCAAGAGTGAAACTCAAAATGAGGCTCCTGGGCCAAAGCGGAATGATAACAAGGCATTTGCAGTAGAAAAACCAACATCCAGGCCAGATTCTAAACTCCAAAAAAAGGCGGGTAAAATGGAAGAGGATGATCCTTACTCTGAAACCCAGGAAGAAGTGTATACCAGTCCTCTTGAAGATACGGTGGTGGAAAAAGCTGCGGTAAACAAACCTGCGCCGGATATCCTTCGCAATCAAAAAAAACAGCCTAAACCTTCTCTTCCTAAAATGGATACAGAAATTGAGGAAGAAGAGGAGGAGGAGCCAAAAGTTCCCACTGCAGTTAAAATAATTTTAGCTCTTGCCGGAGTAATTATTGTTGGCGGGGCTATATTCTTAGGTTTTTCCCAGGCGGTTTCATGGAAATAACTGTAGCCGGTTTAGATGAACTTGCCATTGGTGGGACTATTAGCTTTGACATACCAGGTCCCAGAAAAGGCAGAACCGGTTTTATTATCAACACTTCAGAAGGTTATAAGGCTTATTACAATAAATGTATGCATTGGCCAGTTCCCCTGGATATGGATGACGGAGAATTTTACCATCAAAGAACTGGCAAAATTATTTGCAAGACCCACGGGGCCGTATACACTCCTGAAACTGGCTTTTGCGAAGGGGGCCCTTGTCAGGGAGCCTTTTTAAAAAAATTTGGGGTTGATGTATCTGGGGGTAGGGCCGTGGTAACCGTGCCGGATGATTTGTAGGAATATTAAGCCATCCCCATCCTGTTAAAAAATTAAAAGTTGTTTTTGGTCAACTTGAATACCAAATATTATTTCGTATAGGGTCACAGTTTTAAATCAATTGATATTTATAGTCTTCATTTTCGAATGGCAATTCTAAACTCCACCTTGTGGCATCAATAAAAATCTTTTTTTTGTCTCGGTATTCGTCAGACTTTACATCGGATTTTTGGAAAATTAAATTATTTAGTTCCATTATCGAATCAATCACCCTGGGGGGCGAAACAAGTAATATAGTATTTACAGCCATAATATAATTTGAGCGGCATTTTTTATCTGTCAGACCACCTACTTCCAGCTGTGAGAGTGCAATAAATAAATTTTTATAATTTCTAAATTTATGCAATTGAAGTGCAGCCTTGCGCTCTGCACGTTTTGTGAGGAAAAACAAAATAGCAGCAGTTAAGAAACTTATAATTCCTGAAATTATGGTAAGAAACATTCCAGTTCCTTGGGGCATAATAGTTAAACAACAATTTGAGCAGGTCATATATAAACTTTGGTTTAAGCGGACATAGAGGCGTGTATATGGTTTCCTTCGTAATACACCCACTCAAACCCTACATTTACCGCCAATCGTCCGAGCATACCTAATCTGTCATTTTTGACTGGAAAAGTGGTTAAATCTACTGAGCGTCCCTCATAATGTAAGCTATTTATAGAATGTTCGTTGTTCTCATCCCAGGCTTCAGTTACCCTAAGTTTAACACTATTCCAATATTTATGGACCTCTACCGATAGAGCATTTAATTTGCTAGAAACTTTTTTTGTCATGTACCTATCAGCATCGGTCCCCTCCTCATTTTTAAATACAATATCTGGATTCGTATTTTTAACTAGTTTGTTGAATTCAGGTGAATTTCTGGTGATTTTCTTTGCAAGAGGTCCAACAGTAGATGTTTCCGATTTAGAAGGAATATGTTCTCCATTTTGTAATGGTGTGTTTTCTACATAGATTAATTTGTTCCCCATGGCATTTTTCCACTCAATTACATAATCTTCAGCCGGACGCTTGCCAGAAACATTGTAATATTTTTTCCAATATTTAGACATTGTAGGAATATCATTTAGATTGGGTATGCTTTCGGATACCCGTTTGTAATGAATCCTTGCCATAGCTGCCCCATATTTGTCATTTAGTTTTAACTCATTTAATTTATCATCGGATGTTAATAATAAGGTGAGTTTATCCCGTAATGGTTTGCGATATTTTAAATAATTATTCCAAATATCATTGTGCGTATTGGGCTCCATTTGAAAAAAACCAAGTGCAGGTCCGCCCCCTAACTGCTCTCTATATTTCAGGGCGCTTTCAACAATTGCGGTGCCTAGTAAAAGCTGTGCAGCATTTTCTGAAAATAGGTCGATTGCACGAAGGGCAGGTTCTATTTCATCTAATAAAAATTTTTGGTACTTATTTTTTGCCATGAGCTATCCTTGGATTTTCCATTAATTTTCAAGTTTAAGAATCAAAATATAGTGCAAGCTTTATTACATGTCCAGCAATTTGATTTTTTAATGACAATTATGGACAAAATCCAATTAAGGTTCAATTATTGCTTCATGTTGTATGTACAATCTAATTAATTAAGACCTTTTTCAAGTAAAAAAACAAATTGATTTGAAAACCTTATTACATTTTTCATTGTTAACTTAACTTTCACTATTAAACAATCAATTTTAGGTCGGGGTGAAATATGCAACAAATTGAACACATTGTTGTGTTAATAATGGAAAATAGATCTTTTGATCAAATGCTTGGGTATTTAAAATTATATGGAATTAGAAACGATATTGACGGTCTTCAACATCATTATTTCAACAGATATAGAGGTAAAAAATATAATCCCTATAGGATAAACGCATATGAATTTAAGCCTGATCCTGGTCATGGGAGTAAGGATGTAGAAGAACAATTAACATCCAATAACGGTGGGTTTGTAAAAAATTTTTCAAAATATGATTCTAAAACTCCCGAAGATATTATGGGTTTTTATGATGGGTATGATTTACCTGTTTACCACAATTTTTCAGAAAATTACTGTATTTGCGATAAATGGTTTTCCTCTGTAAGAGGCCAAACCCAACCTAACCGTGCCTATGCTTATTCTGGAACCTCGGAGGGATATTCGGATAATATATTTCCTGGTGAATTTTTCAAAGCCAAAACAATATTCCAAATGCTAGAGGAAACAGGAATTAACTGGAACTTTTACTCTCATGATATTGCTTCACTGCGGTTTAATAAAAACCATTTTTTTTCGGAGCCAATAGATAAAATTGGAAAATTTTTTGAAAGATGCCATAATGGAAATTTAAGTCCCGTTTCATGGATTGATCCGGATTTTGGCATAGGCCCAACAGACGGCAATGACGACCACCCACCACATAATATTCAAAAAGGGCAAAAATTAGTGGGAAGAATATATAATGCTTTGATTAATGGAAAAAATGATCTTTGGAAAAAAACCATGTTTATTATTACCTATGATGAACACGGTGGGTTTTATGACCATGTAAAGCCGAGGAAAGCTGAAGATGATAGAGAGAACTTTAAAAAATATGGTGTAAGGGTTCCTGCTTTTGTGGTCTCACCCTGGGTAGCAAAGCGTTCTGTATCTAGCATTATTTATGATCATACGAGTATTATTAAAACTATTTACGAAAGATTTTGTTCAAATGAACCCGCTTCAAATTTAGAAAAGTTTGGTTTAAGAACAAAAAACGCAAATAGCTTATGGAGCTTAATAACTTCAAATTTAAGAGAAGATTGCAAAAGCGTTGACTTAAGTAAAATCAAAGATAATAAAATAGTTGAACCAAATTCACTTATTCGAAGTGAATTTCAGGAATCTCTATATCATTTGCAAGAATATTGTCAGAACGAAGGACTGCCAAAATCTAAAATATGAAATCATAGTCCCAGGTAATATATGAAAAAAATTTCAAAAATTGATTTTTATGATTCCGGTAAAACGGTTTTAAAGACAATAAATGTAGATGGTTGGAAAAAATTATCAGCAGATGAAAATTCCAATAGCATTCAATTTTCTCATATAAAAATAAAATTTGAGGATGGAAAGGTTTATTGGATATATGGATTGGAGTTGTCTGAGGATGAAAGAAAAAAAATCAGCAAAGATTTAGAATTAAAAAATAAAATAATTCAAAAAAATTATCAAACAAGAACGGAAATAAAGATTAAGTTATTCATCCCCTATTTTTTTTCTAAGGATCAAGTAGCGAAGGTTACTCTAAAAATTGATCCAAACGCCAAACAGATTAATAATCTAAAATTGGCCGTTTGCTATGAGAAACAATTTTACGTTGTTTTATCATACTTCAATAATATTGACGACTTTGGGAAAATAGAAAACGAAGATTGGTGCACTAAGTTAGGAAGAAAATTAATAGACTCACCATCATTAATTTTCAAAAGTTTATGGCCAAAATTTGAAAGCATTTTTGAGAACGAATACTATTTAACCTTTTCCATCACTAATGATATTCAGAAAAAAAACAAATTTAATAATGCTGTATTTAATTTGGACTATGAGCTAAAAGAAGATGCTGAAGTCAATATTATCCCAGGTTATTCTCCTATGGCAGAAGCAAAAATCCCGGATTATTATATCCTTGAAATAAGGAACGCTAAGACAAATAAAAAAGATGATGTAGCAAAAATAATTTTTAATTTACATGAAAAAATTTCGGCGGTAAAATCTTCTTTTCCCCTTTCTTCCCTTCCTGCACTAACCACAGAAGTGGATGGTTGGAACTTTTTTTATGAGATAAAAAAAGAATATAAAGAAGGTAAATTCAACAGATTTTTTATTGAAAAAGAGCTTCCCAAATTAATATGCCCAGCATGCTTTCCAGGTCAAATTACAAGCGCAAATCTTTTTGATAAAGAAAACCAAAATTTACAATGGAATATAGAGTGTAAACCATTTAAATTTAATGAGCAAAATTACCCTATTCTGTGCTCCGCAAAATTATTTGAATTTTATCTAGAGTTTAAAGTTTTAAATTCTATTAAAGAATATGATGTCAGATTTGGCTCATTAGATTTGATAACAAATTCAGTGTACCCGCCCCCTTCCTCCAGTCAAGAACATTCAATATTTCATTTTATTGTGGAAAAAAAAATAAATCTCGAAAGTTATTCAATTGTTGAAATTATTAAGTGCTCTATCAATTTTCCCATAAAAACATTTATTCCTGGAAACATTGATGATTTACAAAAAATAGAAGCTAAACCTAATCGAGATAGTTCCTTTAAAACAGAAAATAATATTATTCTGATTCCGGATAAACGTAACACAATTACTGGTGATGCCCCTTTAAATTATGTTCTAAGAATAGAAGAATTTTTAAAAACAAACCGCTCTCATTCCCTATTGGCAAAAATAATTGCCGTGAATAATAACAATGTAAAAATTCCAACGCATAAGTGGATAGTTGTTAATACAGAAAACCACTTTGTGGCTGGTGTTGAAATTAAGAACAATACCGAATTAAAAAATGGTTTTGAAATCGCAAAATGGAGTGATTTTGGAACCGATAGATATAAATGGATGTTTCAAGGCTTTGGAAATGTTGAGATAGAATTAACCTTGCCTCCTCAATCCATTGGGGAAGAGTTTGAACGGAGGGAGGATATTGGTGAAGGTGATAAATTAAAATTTGCGTTTTCTCCGTCGACTAAAATAACATTAAGTGATAAGCTGTTGAATAGAAATTGGGGCCCAGCTTATTGGAGCTTAAACCAGTGGCTTGGTGAAATGGGGCAAAAAGACCCTGGTTCAGATGTTGTAAATTTGACAATGGAGCTTTTGTATGGCCTTGAAGTGAACATTAATGAGAAAGAATATGAAGGCGAAAATAGACTTAAAATATCCAAATTATTTTCACTGATTGGTAACGTACCAAATATTCCTCAAGTCTTAAGTTCTTCGAGCAAGGGAGAATTTAAAAATTGGTATGAAGAACTTGTAAAATATAAAAAAACAGTTATGTCATATTTGGAAGTACTGCAATTGAGAAGACCAGGGCAAGCTAACTCAGTTAGTATAACTAGCGGCTTAAGATTTTTATTGCGAAAGGATGTTTTAAAAAAACCGCAGAGTGAGGATAATGGACCACCAGATTTATTAAAGGGTGGGGCTTTGTGGGGTCTTCCTTCATCTTCATCTAATGTATATAAAATGTTAGTTGATAGTCCTATTTCCAAAAAAGGCGAACTTGAAAATGTGTATTTATCCAGTCTAGGGGGCTGGGGTAAGTTTGTCTCAGATTATGACAAGGTTAAAATAATATCAAATACAATGAAAGGCCGAACCTCGAATTATTCTTTGGAATTACTTGGGAGAGTTGGGGTTTTTGGGAATTTAGCAAAATACGTAGCTGTGTTTGAAAGAACAACATTTCCTTCCGAGCAATTTAGAGAAACTCAAAATAAACATATAAATAGACCAATAGTGCGCAAAGTCAAAGAATATATAGAAATTTTAGAGGACGAAAAAGAAATTAATCAGCAGTTTATTAAGAGTTGCAAATTTAATAAAGGGGTTAAAATCGCCGTAGATAGTATATGGGGAGAAGATTTTATATCCGAAGATGGCGCAGAACTATTCAAAGGTTGGAAAATTCCACTTTGGCAAAAAGATATATCAGATGAAACTTATCCCATGCCGGAAATGTTTTTAGATTGTCAATCCCTTTCAGAATCAGAAACTGGTATATACTCAAATCAAATATCAAACCCTGAAAATGTATACTTTTATTTTATTTCAGAACCCACGGGCTTTCCGGTGGAAAAATGGCCGGCTATTTCGGGAATAGATTTTTGTAATCTTCCCAATCCTAAAAATAACGAAGTACCAGAATTAAATAAGGATTCACTAAACTCCATGCTTCCGGATGCTCCTTCTGTTGCATCTGGATTTGGTAACATGACTTTTAACCTTTTAAGCACAAATGTGTTTACAGCGCTTCAGCAATCAGGAGAGGGTTTTGTAGCCGCTAACATTGAAAATGTGACATTGAGTTGTTCTGAGGAAATTGTTAATTCTCTTCCAGAGGAACTTACGGAAATAAATGGTTTTCAAGAAAGTTTCAATAAAATTTGGGCTAGTAGTAAAAGGGAAGGTGAAGAATTAAAAAAGATAAAAACATATTTTAAAGATAAATGTGCCGAGATCACAGAAGGTTTTAAAACCGGTTTGATTGATTCAATTGCTTCAGTAACAAATAGAACGAAAGATTTAAAAACTAAACTTGAAACCATTCAAGCAGATGCGGGTTCTCGTATTGAATCGGGAAGAAATAAAATTCATAAATTTGTTGATGAAATAAGCAGAAGTTTAGAGCTGCTCATACAAAAAAATAACCCATTATATTCTATTTCCAAAAATGTGACCGATAAAATTTTAAAACTTAAAAGTGAAGCTGAAAAAATCATTATTGATTCAGGTTCAAATATTCAAAGGAAGAAATTAGAGATTAATAATAAAATCCAAGAGACAATTGGACTTATTAATGACCTTGAGGATATTAATAATATTCAAATAAACATCGGCCAATACAATTTTGAATTTGATATGGGTATAAGTGAAACTATTAAATCTCAAATTGATGAAATTGTAGGTTTTTTAAATAAGTGTAAATTTGAGGGGGATAGCTTAGACTCAAACATACTTAATCCAATAGAAAACTGGGAAACAAAATTAAAGGAGTTGAAGGTTTATATTGTTTTTGATTTTGTAAGTAAAATAAACAATGCTTTAGTAAAGGATGACAGTTGTTTTCAGAAAAAGGCAAATAAAGCATGGGAAGAGTTTTGTAATAATAATAAAGAATTGAACTTACCGGATTTAAATGGTTCTTTAATACCTATTAAAAATAACATCAATGATCTTATTGATGAAGTTATCGGAAATATATTTGAGGAGTTTCCGGATAAGATTAAAGGGGAAGGAGATGAAGCTGTTGCCTACTTCCAGGCCTGTAAAAATTTAGTACTCAGCTATTACCAAAAAAGTGGTCTAGCGGGTAATATTCAAAACGGCCGTAATGCAGTACGCATATTAAGGGCTTGGGGAAGCGCTCCGGATGTTCCAGGAATGAAGTTTAACCGAAGAAAATTGGCCTATTATTTTAAGGAAGGTCAAAAGGAAATTGAAACTAGCCCGGTTGTTATATCATTAAAAGATAAGGTTAAGGATGTTTTTCATAAACTGGATTCCCTAGTTCCCTTTGATCTTAAAAATCCCACCAAGGTATTAAAAGACAGGTGGGAGTTTATCAAAGACGGATTTGTTAATGAGGGGGAAGTTTATTTAAAAGATTTTATAAGGAGTTTGGGAGGGGCTAGTTTGGATAAACTTTTGCCTAAAATCCCGGTTCCCCATAACTTGAATAAATATTTGGAAATTAAAAATGGCTTTCATAAAGCTACAGGCATGGCCTGGGTGGATTTGCGTTTAAATTACCCCATACCTCAAAGTTCCATATTATATGAAGTGAATCCAGTTAAAATACTGTTAAAAAATATAAGGCTTAGGGCGTATACAAAACTTGAAGCTTCCAAAAGCGGAGTTCAAAATGAAATTGGAAGCGGAAATTTAAATGCAGATTGGGAATTGGAATTAGGTGGAACAAAAATTATCACGTTTATGGATGTTGATGTTAGTTTCAATAATCGTGGAGAATTCGATTTTCGTTTATCGCCGGATAAAATAATTTTACATGGAGTATTGGATGTTATAAAATCAATATTCCCCAAAAATTACAAAGGAAACGGCCTATCAATCGGCTTATTCGAAGAAAATAGTATTCCAGTTGGAATTCAGGCATTGCTCTCCTTGTCTATGCCGGATATAACAATAGGCAGTTTGTCTGCTTCCGGATTAGTTTTAAAAGCTCCTTTTTCCATAGCATATAAAAATGGGGAGTTTGGGATGGGTTTTGGCTTTTCGATTGGAAGTAAGAACACTCCTTTTTCCATTACTTTATTTGGAGTTAGCGGTGCCTGCTGGCTGGAGAATAACTTTTTTATGGCTGGTAACCGAACCCTAAGCCGAACCTCTATGGGGGTTGCAGTGGGAATGAACTTTGGGCTCAATATAATGGATATTGTTTATGGTAGAGCCTATGTTTTTTTCGGAATCAATATAGAATCAGTTTCTGATAATGGCCTTAATAAAAATGATTACAGTTATTCTGTGTTTATATTAATTGCAGGTGAACTATCGGTATTGGGGTTGCTTACGGCCCAATTAAAAATATTGCTAGAAGTGGTATACAATAACGGATTATTGATTGGCAGGGGCACGGTTTCCATTAAAATAGAGATGTTATTTTTTGATATTAAAATTAAGAAGTCCATTAGCTATGAATTTGGAGATGAAGGAAGTTCCCAAAATAAGCATGAGTATTATAAAACCCTCAATACCTTTGATTCACTTGAGTCGAAAAATAATGTAGTGGAAGATAAAGGAGTAAGTCAAGCAGGGGGAGAAGGAGAGGGTACAACTAATTTTAAGTTATGGTCCAGTATTGAAAAAGTTGGTGATAATAAATATGGTGTCACTCTGATTTTGGGTTTTGAGCAAGATGATCAAAGTATCTTAACTGCTGATGGAATTGATAAACTCATTTCTGAAATGAAAAAATGGAAAGATGTAAAAAATATAAAGGCGTACCCTGTAGGTAATATTAATAATCCCATTACCTTAAATGTTAGCCAGGAGGAAGATAATAACTGGTACAATGGATTTTTTGATAAACTTAAGGAGAAATTTAATACCGCCTCAATAAATAATGAAAAATGGCTGCAGTATCTGGAGTATTACTCTACTCTACCTGACCCCATATCCCAATATCTAAAGCTAAACTTGATTTGCACAATCCGTGATAGTGATAAAAACATTGATGAAAATGTGAAATATTATATAGTTCCAGATATTGAAGGATTTTCGCTGAAAAATAATGGAGTATATAAAAATGGAAATAATACTTGGAAAATAATACCTGGTAAGCCCCGCCCTCAAATTGGAAATTGGGTAGAACCCAAATGTTTTCATAACAACTATTTGGTAAAAATAGAAGATAAAGTAGGTCGTATCTTTAACTTTAGTCTTTGGGTACCTAATTGGTTAAAGTTAAATCCAAACATTGAATTGGATGATTCCAAAAAAAATGCAATAAAAGATGTTCTTATTAGTTCAGCATTAAAGATGTTTAAACTGGAAGAATACGTCTTTGACCTGTCTGAAAAAATCACCGTTCACCTGGATAAATCCCCGGATTTTTTGAATGAGTTAGGAAAAACTTTTGAGGAAGGATTTAATGAAAATACAATTAAGAAAGAATTAGATTCTATTTATTACAAAATTATTGATGAAGAAAATGTATCCCAAAATGACTATGCTGGTATAATTCTAGCTTTTAACACAAAAGTTTGGGATAGTGTTTTTCTTCCGCAGCTATTTATTCGTGGCTATTTATCCGATGAAGAGGGTGGTAATATCATAAAAAATAACAAGCCAGAAATTATTCAATACTTGCAAAATATGCCAAATGGTTTTGAAAACTATTTACATAAATCTGCCGGAAATAATTTGTTAAACCAGAATGAAGAAAATTTATCAGATGCAAACCAATTAATTGGGTATTTAAAAAATAAATTGGAGGAGTATTTAAATGGTTCAGGGAACGACGGCCCTAATATTCTCCAGGACTTCAAAGAATATATTGAGAGGAAATTGGTTGTAATTCTTAAAAATTTGTTTTTAGAAAAAGAAACAAAAGAAGCACCCCCGATAACTCCCGTTCTTTTAAAGGAAATTTCCGAAGGGTTACACATTAGCTTGGGAAGTATTTCAGATAATCGTAATAAAAATCAGAGAGAAATATTAAGCGGTCTTGGGATACTTTTAAGTGAGGGTGGCAGTAATTTTTATTGTCTGAATAAGGCAGAGATCAAATTAAAGGGTAATGATACAGAAAATGTAATTGTTCCCCTTAGGATAGCAAAAAATTTTGGGATGGCAAACTCTGTAATAAGCTATAATAATGAAACTTTAATTGGCGATACCAATTCAGAGACTGATGGAAGTAACTTCGATCCGCTTTTTAAATTTAAGAAATTGAATGGTGAAAATTTACCCAAGCTTAAATTTGGGAATTCGTATTCTATAGTAATATTTAAAATTTCATATTCAGGAACAGTTCCAGATATAGTAAGTACTTTATCTCGAAGTAATGAAAATTTAATTGACTTGTCACAAAGCAATGAGGAATATGTAACGGGAACTGCTATTAAAAGTAATTTCCTTAAGAAAACCAAGTATTTAAGAGATGTTCCGGTGGGAACACCCCTTTTAAACCATACAGATAATACGGATAGTGAAAGACCACTTTTCGACCCAATCCCGAAAGGTGTATTTCCTTTGGCTAGTGAATTAGAAACGCCAACATTATTGCATTACTTATATCCGGGCGATGAGGAATACTTTTTTTATGAAAATAGTCTCTCGGAAGGATTGTTTAATTTTTTCGAAAGAGAAGTTAAAATTGTTTTTTCCAAATTTTCTGTTCCTCTTTCTAATCAAGACTTGTGGATAAATATTTATTCAAATGATAGTGGAGTTAATGCTATCCCCTCAATATCAGCAAAGTTGTGTGTAAATAAGAAAGATAATATGGAATTAGATTTTAAGTTATGCAAGGAAAATGGTAATAATGTTGTGTTATACAAATTTCAAGATGGAGGCAGTCCAATTAAAATTTGGAGTGACAATGACCCCAATTTTAAAATTGATAACGGATTTATTTCCCTTAAATTAAACAAAAATGTAAATGGGGAAAATCGTGAAATTTCGTATTCCACGCCATTTGTTAGGGAAGATTCTTCATCCACTTTCTTATTATCGAAAAGTGATTACGGAAAAAACAAACTGCCCATAATGCTTTTAGGAGAAGATGAGAAAGCCTTTACATTAAAAATGCCCAAAACAGACCCGCAAACATTTCATCACTGGCATGGGTCTGTCGATGGCCAGAATAATGAGTCTAAAGAAGACCCTGCAGTCGATAAGCTTTTTTGTGAAATTGTTTTCCTTGAAAATAGACATCGTGATAAAATATTTGAGCTGGATGGAAATAAAAATATTGTGTTTAAATTAAAGGGGGAAAAGGATAATGATGTTTTAGTTACAAATAATGGAAACCAACATATAATATCTGTTGTACCGGGTACGCAGCATTTGGTGCGTATTTATAGTGGTGTAAATTTTAAGTACTTTAAACAACAGGATAACGACCAAAAAATTTATTCCTATTTAAGAGTTGGGAGGGAACAACATACAGTAAGTGGAATATCTTATGTATTGTTTAGCCCTTTTCAATTTATTGTGGAAGCTGTTTATAAGTTAGATGAATTACCTAATGACTTGTTTGATAATGTATCTATAACAGACGCCGAGGACAAGATCCAGGGTTTTGTTAACGGCGGGTTTGCGAGCAAAAGAATTTTAAAATATTACCATAAAGTAGATTCTAATTTGCAGCAATGGAGGTGGAATGGGCTTCCACTACCAATTGATAAAAATTTGGAAGAATACGATAAAATGGTGGCAAGCTGGTTTGAACAATCAGGAGATGGATGTTACAACCAAACCAGCCAAAAAATTTCTGCTAAAAATTGGAGTTCCAACAAAAAGGTGGCCCTGTTTGAAAAAGATATAAGCTTAGATACAAGGGCCCATTATTACCGAATGCACTTTGTATTTCACAATAGGTACAATGGTTTTATCAAAGCAGAACCGCAAATCTTGAAAAATGGAAATGAATTATGGAAAAAAATTAGAGTACCTAACAGGATGGAGAGTAATCTCAGAACTCCATCCATTCGTCTAATCATTCCTCTAACAAAGAACTACATCAAAAGTGATGGGAGTCATATTTATCAGGCTTTGGTGATATTGAACGAAGGCTGGTTTGAAGATTGCGGGTATGAGGAAAAATTAAAATGTGAAATTGAATCTGTTGCAAAAGGAAAGAATGATGAGGAGAATGGGGAAAAAATACCTCAGGTTGGATGGGACCCTATATTAACAAAAGAAAAATGGGAGGGTGATGCTCCAAGTATTAATATAATTGGTCCATTTGGGCATAGCTTTGATGCTGATACTCAGGAAAATAGTTTTTCATTTTGTTCCTTCCGCTTGTCTATTGAAATAGATAATTCAGATAAAATTAGCTCACAGGATCACTTATTCGCAAAGTTAAAATTTTGGAGAGAATCGCCCAAAGAAACAAATGGCCCCCTTAAAAGTGTTCCTACCCTTTCCCAGTGGGTGGAATTTTTACCACCCGCAGATGATTTGAATTCCGCATCTAAGGAGTCTCATGGAAACTTTGTCTATGGGTATTTAGTAACCAAAATTGTGACAGACATCTCATCAAAAATGGAAACGGAGGAGTTTGTATCATTGGATTTTAAACCTCCTAATAAACGTGATAGAAAATACCGACGTAGAATTTTGGAATTTTTAATACCTGATATTGGGCTAAATGGGTTTAACCTCAAAACAACGAATAACATAAAATTGGATAAAGCTGGAAGTGTCTGGGAGCTTATTTTTGGTAATTCCCAGAGCCCAACCCCTCCAGCCCTTTTAACTAGGGTAAGCAATCCGTATTCAACAACTGAATTGAAAAAATAAGAAAAGGAAGGGCTAAAAAAGGAAAATAAAGTGGAAATTGGCTTACCATCCTTAGACTTTGCAAATGAGGCCTACCACTAAACCAAATTATTCCTTCCAATTAAAAAAACGCCGCCAGTGGACCTAATCTAGCCAGTCCTGTTTTTTTTTAAAAATATGTAGCCAAGTAGCTACATAAATGGTATATTCATAAATATGAAAACCCGGAGAGACCCTTTTCAAGCCATTGCCGACCCAACACGAAGGGCTATTTTAGTCTTGTTGGCATCGCAAACCATGACAGCGGGGGCGATTGCCGGACATTTTGACGCAGCCCGTCCCACTATCTCTAAACACATGCAGGTGCTGGGAGAGTGTGGTCTTATTGATTCCCGCTCGCAAGGCAGGGAGATGCATTACAGCCTCAAGGCTGAAAACATGCAGCAAATCGACCGCTGGCTGGATCAATTCCGGCGTTTGTGGGAAACTCGCTATAGCCAATTGGACGAAGTTTTAATCACCCTAAAAAAACAAGGAAGGAAAAAATGATTGGAAAAATGCAGTTCGATTTTATTGTAAATAAGGAGAATAGTACTCTCACTATGAAAAGAGAATTTGCCGCTGCCCGGCAGTTGGTGTGGGATTGCTATACAAAGGAGGAATTGCTAGAGCGTTGGTTTGCGCCGAAACCCTTTACAGCCAAATCTAAGGAGATGGATTTCAGGGCAGGGGGAAAGTGGCTCTATGCCATGGTGGAACCCGGCGGCAATGAACACTGGGGACTTACAGAGTTTGTGGAAATCAACCCCATTGATTCCTATACATCGCTGGACGGCTTTTGCGACTCCGAAGGGGTGTTAAATCCGGCATTGCCCAGGGCAAAATGGAATGTGAGCTTTAAAGATCTGGGAGAGCATACTCTGGTGGAAACTGTGGTGCAGTACAATTCCCTGCAGGATCTTGAAACCATTATTAAAATGGGTATGGAAGAAGGCATGGCCTCTACCTTGGAAAGACTGGATGAATTGCTGGCTCAATTGGCCGAAGAATCCAAATAACATTTATTTAGGTGTCGTTTTACTCTTTCAAGCTCGCGGTGGGCTGCACTAAAGAAAGGAAAGGGTTTAAATCCCTTTAAAGAAAAGCAAGCCCCATCCAATTAAAAACAAAACCCCGCCTATGGGAGTGATGGCTCCGAAACTTTTAATTCCGGATAAGCTAAGAGTATATAAGCTTCCGGAAAACACCAGGATTCCAGCTGTAAATAGCCCGCCCAATACATTAAGGCTTGTGCCCTTGTTGTAGGCGTAAAGAGAGAGGGCTAAAAGGGCCAGGGTATGAAATATTTGGTACTGCAATCCGATTTGAAAAATTTCAAACCTGTCTGGAGATAACTTTCCTTTTAACATATGCCCGCCAAATGCCCCCAGGGCCACAGACAAAAATCCAAAGGCGGCCGAAACTTTTATCCACAACATGTTTTACTCCGCATCGTAAATCACGACTTTATCAAAAAATTGAGCAAAATTATCCCGGAAGGCATCGTGAATGGGGTCGTCCTGGTATTCCATTTGTTTTTCATATGTCTCATTAACAATAGTAAGTAAGTAATCGTAGTCTTTTTGAATAATTTCTCTGTCTGTTTGTGCTGGTTTTCCCACCCAACCATGAGCCACGGACTTTATGGTGGTTAAGCTCTGAGCCCCTTTTTCAAACGCGGTTATTTGTTCTGGGGTCATATTTTTTTTAAGGTAAAAAACAACAGAATGCACAAACATAAAAACTCCTTCCTATTTAATAGGCAAAGAAATCTAATAAAATAAGAAAAGTTTTTTTTGGCCTAAAGCAGGCCCATTTTTTCTTTTAAAATAAGAATGCGCCTTACAGAACTATCGATGCGAGCTCTTGCGTCGGGATTTTCGTTAACCAAACGCAAAAGGCATTTTTGCATTATTTCCACCTTTTTTGGAAAGGTAATCATAAAAATATCGTTGCCTGCCCAAAAAGCCATTTCAAATAGTTTTTCAAAATCGGCATCGGAATATTTTACAGGATGCACTTTATCTACTCCACTAACATAACCCCGCAAGGCAGCTCCCCATAAATCATCGGTCATTAAAACTTTGTCTCCTGCAATGTCACGGGCAAGACCCACCATTTTTTGGGAAAAAACAGAAGGGCGCTCGCAAAATTTTTTGTAGAAAATGCTGCTTAACATAACCCCTGCCATGGGGCTTATGGTTTGGCGAAAGGCTTCGATATTTTCGGCCACATGAAGGGAATCTGCGTGGCTGATAGCTATATGATGATCGGAATTGTCCATTACATCATAGCCTGGAAAATGTTTGGAGATACACCATATTCCGCTTTTTTGATAGCCCTTTACAAAGGCTAGGGCTGGGCCCACAATTTGATTGGCTTTGGGGCCAAAGGAACGTTTTTCCGCATGCATAAAGGTTTCTTTTCCCTCCCAGTTATGGGAGGGGTCCACCACGGGCGCCAGGTTCAGATTGATTCCCATTTTTTTAAGTTCGAATCCGATTTTTTCAGAAAGCTGGCTAATGGAATCTGAAGGCCAACTTTGGATGTCTGTGGCAGATGGTAAGTTTTTAAACTGAGGCAGGGAAACCAGGCGGTTTACTTTTCCCCCTTCCTGGTCCATCGACACAATCAACGGGATAGATAATTTGGATTGAGCCTCTTTAATTTCTTTCTGTAGCTTTTCAGGGTCTTTCATCATGTTAGACATTATGAGTACGCCACCAATATGGTATTTTTCCAGAAAGTTTAGAGGAGAATTATAAACCAAGAACATTTGTCCGATTTTTTCCTCCCAACTCATGTTTTGGATACGGGAATGTAAATCTGTTTTGGAGGCCAGGTTTGCTTGGGCCTGAATTAAAAGACTACATCCAAACCAAAATGCATAGATTTTCTTTTTCAACATTCCTAATCTTTCTTTCTAATAATGGGGAGGCTTTTCATTGGAATCGGAGCGGGGCATGCCAGTTTCGATTTGAATTATCCGGTCTGAGAACTCTTTTAGGTCTGTCTTGAGCCTGTCAATGGTCTTGCTTTGCTCAAACATAGTGAGGTTTACCTGATTCAGGTTTTCTTCCATGTAAGCTAGTTTGCTCTCTAATTCCACCAGACGTGATTCTAAACTTTCCTCTGACATAATCGAGCAACAATATACGATTTTAAAAAGGGGCTACCAACAACTCCCTGTATGCAGGATTGTCAAAGAACCCGAAGCTATTTTAAATAAGCTCCGAATTTATGGGCCGGACCATGCACAGATTCAATGGATTTAAGGGCCTTATCCATCCCCAAATCTTTTGCCTGAAAACGTTTTTTAAGACAAGCGCAAAAAACCTCTTTTAACACTTCGCAATCGTATAAAGCCCGGTGTAACTGGTCGCTTTTCACGTTAATATTGATTTGCGAACTTAATTTTTTAGCCAGGTCTCCCAATTTTTGGGAAGGAGCTTCCACCAGAATTTTTTTGGTAATTTTTAAACTGTCAATAATGGGGTTTTCGGGAATGCGAAGCCCCCCTTTTTTTAATGCCAAAGCTACAAATTCAGCATCGAAAGGGGCATTGTGGGCCACTAAGACAGTGGATAACCCGCAAAACCTCATGAATTCGGAAATCACATCTTTGGCCGGGGGAGCATTTTCCACCATCTGGTTGGTGATGTTGTGAATGCGGATGGAATCTTCTGGTATAAACATAGTGGGCTTGATAAGTTTGCCAAACTCTGCAATTTTTTTTGAAATAATTTTTCCGGCGCTTAATTCCAGAGTGAATTTAATTCCGGCAATTTCAATAATTTCATTGTTTCGTGGGTCAAGCCCGGTTGTTTCCACATCAAAGGCAACAAAGCTGATAAAGGGTACCAAGAATCCTCCAATTTCATCAATTTGTGAACTAAGTTAGTAAAACTCGGCGGGCTTGGGAGATATACAAAGGCATAAGAGAGCATAAATTACTACATTGTTTTCCTGTAATAATCTAATGGAGCGCCATGGAAGCTACTGCCATTGAAACCAGCCAAACAGCAGAGGCAGAAAATGCCCCTCATGCCAATTGGCCTCAAGGGGCATTGGATTTAATTGTCCCCGTTGCAACAGAAGAGGGTTTTGGAGAAGACCCAAAATACACTTCGGAATTTGAAATCGCCAAACTGGAAATTGAAAAAGGAGCTTCCATTGATTGGGAAGCCATCCAGCTCAACTGCCAAAAACTAAGCCTGGAAATAGCCAAAGACTTACGGGCTCTTGGTTATCTGGCCTTATCCAGTTTTCGGGCCAGTGGTGTTTCTCATGGCTGCGAGGCCCTGCTGGCCATTACTCATTACATACTGGAACATTTTGAAAAAGTCCATCCCCAAAGGGAAACAGCCAAATTAAATTCCATAAGCTGGCTTAATTCAGATAAATTAACTGCTTTTTTAGAAGGGTTATCCCCCGAGGGTGCAGATAAGCCCATTGCTTTTACCACATTGCAGGAATTAAACAAGGTTAAAAAATTCCTTACTGAAAAATACCCAGATAATCCTCCCTCCATTGGTCAGTTGGTCAAAGTCTTTGAGGCTTGGGTTAAAAATTACGAACCTGTTTCCGCCAAAGAAGAATCTATAGTCCAAGTATCAGAAGGGGAAGCTGAAACTGGAAATCCCGAACAGGCTTCAGCCCCGGCCAATGGCAAGATGGGACAGGAGCTATCTACCGATGTCCCTCATACAAATGGAGTCGTTGAAACGGAAACAAAAGTGGAAGCTGCGCCCGACCCGGATTGGGTGATTCAACTTAAAAAACCAATTTCAGATGGGGCTCCCACAGGAGAAGATCCCAAATATTCCAATGAGTTTGATGTTATTAAGGCCGAAATTGAAAAAATGAGCGGCAATGATTTTGAACTGCTGGTGAACGAGGGTTTAAAAGTTTTAACAGAGCAGGCCAAGGATTTAAGAGTTTTCGGATTTTTGCTTTTGGGCTCCATTAAGTCCGAGGGCATTGAGCATTTTTCCTATGTGCTGGATAGCATGGCCTATTGGGCGGAAAGTGATTTTGAGGGGCTACATCCCCAGAGAGAAACTGCTAAGGAAAACGCCATTAAATGGCTTAACCAGGACAGGTTGATGACCACCATGGATGGGGTAGAGCCCAAAGAGGCTTATTATCCCCATGTTATGCGGGCTCAACAAGCGTTTAATAAACTGAAGTCTGTTATTTTTGAAAAGTTTCCAGACAACCCTCCTTCCATCGGTCAGTTGGGAAAGGCCTTGGAAAAGTGGGTTAAAAGTTCAAAGCCAGCCCCAGTGGCAGCCACTAAGCCCGCCGCTACCGCAAGCGCTTCCTCTCCAGCTGAAAGTACATCAACTACCTCAACAGCTTCATCAGCAGGACCAGCCTTAGGGGCCATTGAAGATATATCGGGGGCCCAAACCAACTTGCAAAAGGTGGCCAGTTTCTTTCTGGCAAACGATGAAACCAACCCTTTGGGATACAAACTTATGCGGGTTTTAAAATGGGAGACCATTCCAGAGACCCCCAACATTCCCAATGGAGTTTTGCGAATAGCCGGGCCCAACGCACAGCTTAAAAACCAGTTGGAAAAAATGCTGGAAACCCAAAACTGGAAAGACTTGGTTAGATTAGCCGAAGAGGCTTTCACCCGACCGGGCCATCATTTTTGGCTGGATTTACAATGGTATTCCTGCCAGGCTTTGCGTGGTTTGGGAGGCAAGTACAACTTGTGCGCTGGTGCTATTGAGGGTGAATTGGCCTCTTTAATGAAACGGGCCGGAGGTCTGGCTGAATTTAAATATCAGGATAACACTGCATTTGCCTCTCCCCGTACTTTAGATTGGGTGGCGGAAATAAGTGCCGCTGCGGCTGGAGGAACTGGAGTATCAAAAACATCTGATGGTCTAAGCGATGAAGACAAAGAAACCATGAACGGCTTAGTGGCGGAGGGCAAGTTGCCTGAGGTTTTAGCCTTTTTGGAAAATGCTCCTGGTAACCTCGATAAAAAGACAACAAGCATGCGCAAAATTCAAATGGCAAAAATTTGTGTTAACATGCAAAACCCTCTATTGGCCGAGGGTATATGGTCCGGTGTTAAGGATGAGTTGGAGCGGGATCACTCGGGAGACTGGGATAAAAATTTTGCCTCTACGGTTTATGAAATGGGGCTTCGCATATATAAATTGTTGTCTACTGATGCAGGTTCTGGACCAGCAGAAAAAGCACATTATGTATTACAAATGCGGGATTGTTACAAAAAAATTGCTAAATTTGATCCAATCAAAGCCAACCAATTGAATTTTTAATTAAATTTGGATTCAGTTTCTGGTTTATTAGTGGGTCGTGTTTGTTTTAACAGAGGATGAAGTATGGCATCAAATAGCTTTCAAAATGAAATTCCACCAGCACGTGTAAATATTCAACTTAGCGTGGATAAAGGTGGCGCTCAGAAAAAAGTAGAGCTCCCCATGAAAATGATGGTTATGGGCGATTTTACAGGCAAAAAAGACTCTACCCGAGTGGCAGAAAGAGAGCGCATCAATATCAATAAAAACAACTTTGACCAGGTTATGGAATCTATGGACCTTGGTGTGGACACCACTGTAGCCAACAAGTTGAACCCCAACGGCGGCGACATTAAAGTGAATTTAAAATTCAAAAACATGAAATCCTTTGATCCAGTGGAAGTGGCCAAACAAGTTCCCTCCATTACCAATTTAATGGCGGCACGTAACCTGATTAAAGATTTGGGTTCTAATTTGTTGGACAACCGCGAATTCAGAAAGCGGATGGAAGCCATTTTAAAAGACAAATCCGCTATGGAAAGCTTAAAAGAAGAGCTTCAGAAAATTGCTCCTCTTTCAGACGAACCCCAGGAAGAAAAATCCGAATAATAATTTTTAAGCAGACATTCAATTAAACAAGGAATCAATATGGCTGAAGAAGCAAAAGGACTAGAATACATCTACGAAACAATGGATTTGGCTGTCCCTGAAAAAGAAGTGGACATTTCCGAATACCGTGATGTGGAATCTCTTTCGGATCACAGTGCCAACGAGCGTATGGGTGCTGCTTTAAGAGTTTTTGTGCAATCTGTTATGGATTCATCTGCAAGCATCGATAAAATCGACAAAACAGCGATTGATGCGCAAATTGCTTTAATTGACGAAAAAATTTCTGCCCAATTAGACGAAATCATGCATTCCGAAGCCTTCCAGAAAATGGAAAGCGCCTGGCGTGGTCTTAAATTCACTGTGGATAGAACTGACTTTCGTAAGAATGTTAAGCTGGAAGTTTTGAATGTATCTAAAATTGATTTGCTGGAAGATTTTGAAGACTCTCCCGAAACCATACAGTCGGGTTTGTACAAGCATGTTTATACCAGTGAATACGATACTCCGGGTGGTGAACCCTTTACTTCTATTATTTCAAACTTTGATTTTGGCGCTACTTCCCAGGATATCAGCCTCCTGCAAGATATTTCCAAGGTATCTGCGTCGGCTCACTGTCCTTTTATCGCATCTGTAGGAGCCAAATTTTTTGGCAAAGAAGATGTTCGCGAACTTCCAAAAATTGAAGATTTAGAAAATTTCATGGACAGAGCTGAATACATCAAATGGAAGTCCTTCCGTGAATCAGAAGACGCCCGCTATGTGGGTTTGACTTTGCCTCGTTTCTTACTTCGTTCCCCATACGGCGAAGACAATCCGGTTAAAGAGTTTAACTATACCGAAAAAGTAAGTGGTGATGATCACGAAAAATACTTGTGGGGAAATGCCTCTTTTACCTTTGCCACGAACATGATTCGCTCCTTCCAGGACAATGGTTGGGCCGTTCAAATCCGTGGTCCCGAAGCTGGCGGTAAAGTGGAAAATTTGCCCATCCACAATTACGATGTGGGTAAAGGCACTCAAACTAAAATTCCCACTGAAATTCTAATTCCCGAAACCCGCGAATTTGAATTTGCCAATCAGGGATTTATTCCTCTCAGTTACTACAAAAACAGTGATTTTGCCTGTTTCTTTTCTGCCAACTCTGCGCAAAAGCCCCAGGAATTTGACGATCCCAAAGTAACTGCTAACATGCGTATCAATTCTCGTTTGCCTTATATTTTCCTCACTTCCCGTTTAGCCCATTATCTAAAAGTGTTGCAGAGAGAAAATATCGGAGCCACAAAAAGCGCCTCCGCCCTGCAGGATGAATTGAACAAATGGATTAAAAGTCTGGTGACTGAAATGAAAGATCCGGATCCTGAATTGGCGGCCACTCATCCTTTAAGCGCAGCCCAGGTTACTGTTACCGAAAATGAAGACAATCCTGGGTTTTTTAGAGTATCTATGGCGGTTACTCCACACTTCCAGGTGGAAGGTATGGATGTTAATTTGTCCCTGGTATCCCAAATGCCAAAGGCCAAAAATTAATTCATGCGTTGTGATGTAGATCACAGACAAGGTAAAACCCGAATTGTTATTTTTCATTTAAATTGCTTTGCCAGGCAATCATAAATACAACTTTTAAAGGAGGATAAAATGGCCATCCCAGCGTACATGAAGATAGACGGAATTCCCGGCTCAGTAGCCGTTTCAGGTCGTGAAGACACTATTGAAGTTTTGGAATTTGATCATAAGATTTATTTGCCCATTGATAAAGACGACGGTTCCATTACCGGTACCAGAAAACACGGAGCCATTACTTTGCATAAAGCTTTCGACAAGTCATCTGCCGAGCTTTATAAAAAAGTATGTAAAGGTGAAGATATTAAAGAAATCGTAATTAACTGGTATGAGATTACTCCTCAGGGTACAGAAGAGGTTTACTTTGTTCATACATTGAACAACTGTAAAATTTCCTCCATGCGGTCTTATATGCATAATGTAAAAGACCCTACAAAAGAAACTTTTGTGCATCAGGAAGAGCTTTGTATTCGTTATGAAAAGATTACCTGGTTGTTTAAAGAAGGAAATCACCAGCACACTGATCTTTGGAACGTACGGTAAATTAATAGCTAGCGGGGGCCTAATTCGGCCCCTTAGCTTTTTTCATTGGACAAGCCTGCATTGGGCATATCTAAAAAAATCCATCCGCTTCTCCGGTTATTGATTTGACAGGTTTTTAGATGTGCTCCAGCAAAGGGGAACATCAGTGGTACAATTACATCAGGAAAGTTTTTTAGAAAAGCTTACCGGAGTCTACATAGATGGTACCCCGGTGGGAACTGTGCCTTCTGAACAGCGCCTTTTAAAAAGTATAACAGATCACCTTTCCCGTTTGCTTAATACCCGTCAGGGAAGTTTGCAACATTTACCGGATTATGGTGTTCCCGATATTGCCCAAATATACCGAGGGCTTCCAGCAAGTTTTAATCAATTGAGATTTACTGTGTTGGAGCTAATACAAAAATACGAACCTCGCTTGGAACGAATGAAAATGACCTTGCTTCCCTTTAAACCTGAAGAATTAAAAATAGCATTTCAATTATCAGGCTATTTTAAAGGGGGCCATGCGGTGGTTTTCCAGACATCTTTTTCATCCAGTGGCGAAGCAGCTGTGCTTCCCATGAAAAAACAATAACATGCCGGATATAAAAGAATTTTTTAACGAAGAAATGGATTACCTGACCCGTGCGGGGCAGGAGTTTTCCAAACTATATCCTGAAAGGGCTTCTTATTTAAACTTGGCCGGTTTGGCTGATAGAGACCCTTATGTGGAAAGGCTCTTTGAAGGTTTTGCCTTTTTAACCAGCCGGGTGCGGGAAAAAATTGAAGATGACTTTCCCGAGTTTACGGAGAATTTGCTGGATTTTGTGGCCCCCGAGTTCCTGCGTCCAATACCGCCACTAACCATGGTGCAATTTACCCCTCGTCCGGGCATGTTGCAAAAAAGTTACAACCTGAAAAAAGGTTCACGCATATTATCGAATCCAGCCGGCCCCAAAGCCATGCCTTGCACTTTTGTGACTTCTAAAAATGTTCCTGTTTTTCCCATGCATATTTCTCAAGTGGACTTTAAAAGAGACGAAAGTAAAGGTTATGTATGCGATATTAGTTTTAAAACGGATTTGGGCGCCAAACTTAATCAATTGGAAGATGGACATTTTACCCTTTGGGTTAGGGGCGAGCGCAGCTGGGCCTGGCAGATACATCATCTATTTACCAATCAATCCAGCCAGGTTGCCCTGGAGGTGAACGGCCAATTGCTGGAAAACAATTCAGAAACTCCCAAGGCTTATTTAAATGGGGAATTTATTAAAGAATCCCTTTGGCCCTATTCCCATTCTACTATGAAAAGCGCCAATACTCTATTTGAGTTTATTTCTTTTGAAGAAAAATTCAGATACATCCACTTTCAAAATTTGCCCCTTTCCAATATACCCGATGACACCCGTGAATTTAAACTTAAAATATATTTGAACAACCCTTTGCCAAAAGGTCAGCCTTTGGAAACCCAAAATCTGGTTTTGTTTTCCACGCCTGCTATTAACCTTTTTGAAAAACAATCGGAGCCTATTTCTGCAAACTTAAAATCTTTTGAATATCCAATCGTGCCTGATTTAAATGAAGACTTGGAAATATATTCGCTTAAAACCGTTACAAGCATTGATAAAAACTCTGGAAAAGAAAGTAAGTTAGAGCCCTTTCATAACTATAAACCAAACTCGGCGGCCAAAGGTTTTTATTCTATGCGGCGTTTGCAAAAAATTCCAGGACATTCCACTTGTTATATAAAAGTGGGACCAGGGGGAAATTTTCACAAGACGGAATCCTCCTATTTATCTTTGGTAGTGTATGCTACACATGGGGGACTGCCCAGAAAGGAATTGAGAGAGGGCGATGTTTGTAATCCCACCAGCGATATTCCGGATTTTATATCCTTTAGTAATTTAACCAGACCCACAGCTTCCCATATGCCTCCTAAAGAAAGCATGTATCTGTGGTACGCTTTAAACCATCTAAACTTGAATTTTTACGCTTTAAGCGATGGGGACACCTTTAAAAAAGTTTTGGAAATGTACAACTGGGTAAATAACGCCTGGATTAAGAGAGCCATAAACGCACTCCGAAGTGTTAAGGCCGAAGGCAAATCTTTTATGGTGAAGGGGCAATTCGCCCGTGGAACACAACTCACATTAAACTTTGAAGATGGGGCCTTTCACAACGTGGCGGACCAAAACATATTTGGCAGCTTGCTTCACCAGTTTGTAAGCCGTTATGCATCTATTAATTCCTTGGTTTCCCTGCGCTTTAAGTTTGAGCCGTCTGGGCAAATTGTAAGTTGGAACGCTATGGAGGGTTTGTGCCAGGCTCTCTAAAAGAACAACTGGTTAAAGACCCTTGGGATTTTAATTTCTATTGGGCTACCCTGGTTATGGAGAGCCATGTTAAGGATGGTTTTCCAGAAGTGGAAGACCCATTTGCTAGACATATAAAATTTGTTCCTGATAACTCGCTGGCTTTTCCAGCTTCAGATATATTGAAAATTTATCGAATGGAATCGGGTTACCGAATGGTGCTTTCTTTTATGGGTCTGTATGGAGTTTCTTCACCCTTGCCTTCGTATTTCATTGATGGAATTACCTTCAATAAGGAACATGCCCGTCCCCTAAAGGGTCTGTTGGAAATTTTTTCCCATCGAATTTATACCTTGTATTATAAGGCCTGGAAAAAAAATCAATCTATGTTTGCAGCCTTGTTGGGAAACGAGGATAAAATAACTAGTGGTTTTAAGCTGTTATCCTCACAATCCATTGCTTCTGTTAAATCCACGAGTAAAAAAAATTGTCTGGAAGCAGTTGCAGGAGGAAGGTTATTTGGCGCCGCGGTACGCTCCGCTGAAAATTTGGCCCATCTTTTGGAGCAAGTTTTTCAACTGCCGAAAGTGGAAGTTCAACAATGGCGTGGGCAGTGGATTCAAAACCCGGCCCCTAGCGTGCTTGATGGCACAGTGGCTCTTGGGAAGGGCTGTTTTTTAGGCAAATATTGTTTCGATGTATTGGGCTTTTTTAAAGTGAAAATTGGCCCGATGGAATTTTCTCTGTTTCAGAAATTTTTTCAAAAGGGAGTAGATGGAACAACATTAGGAGAAAAAACCAAAGAATTTATAAAAAGTTTTTTAAGAGATCCTCTGGATTTTGATGTGGAATTGGAACTGCAAATTCCCGAGGGAGAAAAATGTGAATTAGGAGGTAACTTTGCCCAAATTGGCAGAGGGGCCTGGTTAGGAAGCAAACCGTCAGAAGCTTTGCTGGTCAGAGCTTGAGGAATAAAAGGAGTAAATCATGATTGCGAATTCTATTAGAGCCATATTGGAAAAATTAAACAAATACGACAAAGGGTTGTTGGAAGGTGCTGTGGGTGCTTGCGTGAACAGAGGACATTACGAAGTTACCGTAACCCATATTCTGGATCAGGCTTTTAGCGAAGGTTCTGGAGATTTACTATACATTTTAAATCATTTTAAAGTAGACCCAACATTGTTCAAGTCGGCTCTGCAACAAGAACTCAAGGAGTTGAAAATTGGCAACACAGGAAAGCCTGTTTTTTCTCCAACACTCATTAACATATTGGAACTGGCCTGGTCTGAATCCAGTTTAAACTTGGGCGAAGCTGAAATCCGAACAGGTGGAATTTTGCTTGCTCTTAGAAAAAATCCAGGAATGTGTGGAGTTGGGTTGCAAGACCAGCTTGCTTTAATCTCTCCTGAGGCTTTAAGTGAAGGGTTCCACAAAATTGTAGGCGGTTCTAAAGAATCCGCCGGGGCGGCCACTACTAAAAGAGCAAAAGATGGAGAAGCTAAGGAGGGCTCTCATTTAGACCGATTTACTGTGAACTTTGTGGAAATGGCCAAAAACGGAAAAATTGATCCTATTTTCGGCCGGGATGAAGAAATTCTTCAGACCATCGATATTTTATCCCGTCGCCGAAAGAATAACCCCATTATGGTGGGTGAGGCTGGTGTGGGAAAAACCGCTGTAATTGAAGGCTTGGCTCTTCGCATTGCGGAAGGAAAGGTCCCCGATGTATTAAAGGGCGTGGAAATCCGCAGCCTGGATATGGGTTTGTTATCTGCTGGAGCTGGAGTTCGCGGAGAATTTGAAAATCGGTTAAAAGGCGTTATCAGCGAAGTTAAAAATTCAGAAGTGCCCATTGTATTGTTTATTGATGAAGCCCATACTATGATTGGGGCTGGCGGTGAGGCTGGTCAAAACGACGCAGCTAATTTGCTTAAGCCGGAAATGGCTCGGGGTGAATTAAAAATCCTGGCGGCCACTACCTTTACTGAGTTTAGAAAATATTTTGAAAAAGACCCTGCTATGGCCAGGCGTTTTCAGATGGTTAACATTAAAGAACCCGATCCGGAAACGGCAGCCATTATGTTACGAGGTTTGCGTACGCGCTATGAATCTTTCCACGGTGTTAAAATTTCCTACGCTGCTATAAAGGCTGCCTGTGAACTTTCGGATAAATTTATTGCTGGTAGACAACTTCCCGATAAAGCTGTGGACTTGTTGGATACTGCTGCAGCCAGAGTTAAAATGGGATTAACCACTAAACCAAGCATGTTGCTGCAATGGGAACAAGCGGTTGGCAATTTGGAAATTGAGCTGGAAGCTTTGGAAAAAGATTATAAATCCGGAATTTTAACGGATACGGATATTTTGGAAGATACCAAAGAAAAGTTGGAATCCGCCAAGGCCAGGGTTAGCGAAATAGAGGGGCAATGGCAAAAAGAACTGGAAGCCGTTCGCGAAATTATAGCCTTGCAAGAAAAATTGGAGTTAGAAGAAACATCGGAAGATTCTAAAGGTTCCATCCGAACTGAAATTGATAGCAAATGGAAAACCCTGGAAGAGCTTCAGGAAGAAATTCCATTGGTGCATGCCCATGTATCTCCGGAAGTGGTGGCTCAAATTATTTCGGAATGGACAGGTATACCTGCCGGTAACATGGTCCGCGATGAAGCGGAAACCCTTCTCAATTTGGAAAACATTATCAATAAAAGAGTCAAGGGCCAAAGCTGGGGAGTCAGGGAATTGGCCAATACCCTTCGCAGCGCCAAAACAGGTTTGGGGAATCCCAATGCACCCATGGGAGTTTTTCTGGTTACCGGTCCTTCAGGTGTGGGGAAAACCGAAGTAGCTACCACCATTTCTGATCTGTTGTTTGGAGGTGAAAAAGCCGTTGTTACCATTAACATGTCTGAATATCAAGACAGCATGTCTGTAACCCAGTTAAAAGGCGCAAGTGCAGGCTATGTAGGTTATGGAGATGGCGGTGTGCTAACAGAAGGCGTGCGCAAACGCCCCTATACGGTGGTTATCCTCGATGAAGTGGAAAAAGCCCACAAGGATGTATTGAATATGTTCTATCAGGTTTTTGATAAGGGAATATTGCGAGATGGTGAAGGTCGGGATATTAATTTTAAAAATACGGTAATTTTGATGACCAGCAACTTGGGACTGGAGACGATTACCCAAATGGCCTTAGAAGACAAAGAATACGAATACGAAGCTTATCGCGAAGCCATTGTGCCTGAGCTAACAGCTCACTTTGCTCCTGCTCTTTTGGCAAGATGCAAAGTAGTGCCCTTTTTACCTCTTGGCTCCGATACATTGGCTGAAATTGTTCAGCTTAAATTAAATAAAGTGGGGAACAGGTTAATGGGAAGGCATAACATAGCTTTTGCTGTGTCCCCTGAAGTTATTGAAGGGCTGGTGGCTCGTTGCACTCAGGTACAATCTGGCGCCAGAAATATCGATACCATTATCGATAAAGAACTGTTGCCTGAAATTTCCAGACAACTGTTGTTGGCTTTAACCGAGGAAAAATTTCCCACCCATTTGTATGTGGGAATGACAAATGAAGGGGCTTTTGACTTTTATTTCACTCAGGGAGATTTTTATAATCCCGAATCAACCCCTGCCGAGGCAGCGGAAAATGTGGAAGAAGTGACCAGCGAAGCCTGATTGAGTTAAGTTATTAAGAGGTATATATATGGGAACAAATGATGGCTTAACTGGAATGACTGCGGATACTTCCCAGTTTTATTTTGGGGTGGATGCACTTCCCAAAGATTTTTTTCAGGTATTGCAATTTAACGGTTCGGAATCTGTTTCTGAATGTTTTTATTTTAATTTGCAAGCTATTTCCCTGGAACACCAATTAAACTATGAAGAAGTAATTGGAAAAACCTTTATGTTCACCTTCTATTCCCATGAAGGAGAAATTAAACGGGGGGGAATGGTTGTTTCCTGCGAGCAGTATGCCACCTTGGGTGATTTTAGTACCTATCATCTTAAATTGGTGCCGCGCATATATAAGCTTTCATATCGCAGCAATAACCGGGTTTTCCAAAAAAAATCTATAGCTAAAATAATTGAAGATGTACTAACAGATGCCGGCTTTGTTAAAAACCTGGATTTTAAGCAAGTATTGAACCCCATGCCTCAAGAAGAGGAGTTTGTGGTTCAATACAACGAATCGGATCTAAACTTCATACAGCGCCTAATGGAAACCCATGGTATATATTATTACTTCGATCATGTAGATGGAAAAGATGTGTTAATGATGGTTAATGTGAGTGCTGATGCCCCTGGCCTTCCGGAAAAAGCCCAATTGGCATTTAATCCTGATGGGGGAATGGTCAAGGGAGATTCTGCTTCTGTAAAAAACTTAGCCAAAGTGCATAGCTATGCTACGGGAAGGTATGCTTTCAAAGATTACAACTATCGCCAGCCTGATTCCAATGTATTAGGTCAATCGGGAGATGCCGAAATGGGAGAGTGGTACGAGTATGCCAGCAATTTAAAAGACTCTCAAAAAGCGTCCCAATTAGCCTCTGTGAGGCAACAAATGCTTGATTCGGGTCGCACCATATTTAGAGGAAATAGTGATTGCCGTTGGCTTTTTTCTGGTTTTCATTTTGAGTTAAGTGGTTCTGGGCCTTCTGGTTTTGACGGAAAATATTTTATAACAAAAATTGAACATTCGGGAAACCAGGAAGCCGGGTTGCTCGGCAAAGGGGACTCTGTTACCTACTCAAATACATTTGAATGTTTGTCTTTGGAAACAGCTTATAGGCCGAGTTTGAAAACTCCTAAACCCCAAATGAACGGGATTCTTACTGCCAAGGTAGACGGGCCGGATGGACCCTATGCTCATTTGGATGAAGAAGGACGCTATAAAGTCAAATTTTATTTTGACCGAACTGATTTACAAAATGGGGAAGCTAGCTTACCCGTACGTCTGGCCCAACCTTATACAGGAAAGGGATACGGGATGCATTTTCCTGTGCATAAGGGAACGGAAATTTTAATTGCCTTTGAAAATGGAGATGTGGATAGGCCAATCGGACTTGCCACGGTGCCTAACCCCTCTAATGGCACTCCAGTTACAAGCTCCAATAAATCCAACAACATATTGAAAACAGCTTCCGGCCATATACTGCAAATGAATGATTTGGAAGATGAAACCTCCATTAACCTTATTAGTTCTGGCAAACATAGCCTCTCTTTTCAGGATATTGAAAAAGAGCAGCAAATTGAATTAAAGTCCGCTAAAGAAAAAGTCCTTTTGCTTGATGATAAAAATGAACACATTACCTTAAAAACCAAAGATGGAACAAAGGTTATGAAGTTCGATGATAAGGACAAATACATATTGCTCCAAACGGATTATGGGCATACGGTTAAAATGGATGATAAAAAGAAAGTTATCGACATACAGACCAAGGATAAACATTGCCTGTCCATTAATGATGATAAAAAAACCATTACCCTCACAGATGGAAACAATAAAAATTCCATATACATCGATATTGGGAAAAATAAGATTATTCTAACATCAGAAGCAGACATGGTTTTAAAGGCAAAGAATAACCTAGATATCCAGGCCACCAATATTAAAATGCAATCTAAGGGCGGTACTTTTGACTTGTCCGCAGATCAGGATATAAACATAACCAGCAAGACGAATGTATCTGCCAAGGGTAACATGAAAATGAATCTGGAAGCAGGCATGGATTTAAGCGCCAAGGGCAGTTTGAATTTAAAACTGGAAGGCGGGGTTAATGTGGAGTCCAAGGCGGGTGTGGCTAGCAAAACCACAGGCACTCTTGTGAACGTGGAGGCCAAGGGGCTTAACACCATTAAAGGCGCCATGGTGATGATTAATTAATTGCCATAGCGTTTGAAAATTGCCTTGGTTAAATAAATATTTTCGAATTTGAATGTTTTCCAGAATTGTTTATTTATTTTAAACATTTGTGGTCGGTTTCCCATAAAATTTAGAGTTATAGTAGATATATCCCTTAGTTTAAGAAATGGGACCTTTAAAAATTCATAAAAGCTAATAGGGCAATTGAGGCCCTAATTGTTTTCCATAAAAACCGGAGAGAATTTGCGAAAACAAAATACTCTAACTTTGCCTACACTGTGGTTTCTATTAGTCCAAGTAGCATTTGGGCAAAGCTATGTGTCTCCTTTGGAAGGGAGCTTATTTGTTCACGATCCAGTTATAATAAAAGAAGAAGATACATACCATATATATTTTACCGGGCGCTGGGTTAGCCATAAAACATCTTCCAATAGAATTTTTTGGGAAAGCGCAGGAACCGTATTTAATCAAAATGTGAGTTGGGTTGGGAGCGCAGTTCCCGGCAATAATGGTTTTGATTATTGGGCCCCGGATGTTTTTTTCCATAATAACCGATATTGGCTTTATTATTCGGTTTCCACCTTTGGCCAGCAAGTATCCGCAATTGGCTTGGCCACAAGCCCAAGTTTAAATAATCCCAATTGGAGTGATCAAGGTATTGTTGTACAATCCCAGAGAGGAGATCCATACAATGCCATCGATCCAAACATTATAAAGGACAAAGAAGGAAAAATGTGGATGAGTTGGGGATCTTTTTGGCAGGGACTGTATATTATTGAGTTAGATACAGCAAGCGGCAAACCTCTGGATGATGCAAGTCCCATACATATCGCCGGAAGAGGGGGCAAGGGCACTGAAGCCCCCTTTATTGTATATAAATACGGCTACTATTATTTGTTTTCATCCTGGGATAAATGCTGTGATGGAGTTACCAGCACCTACAATATTAGAGTGGGACGCTCCGAAAAGGTTACAGGCCCTTATGAGGATAAGGAAGGGGCTCGGTTATTGGATGGCGGGGGCAGTCTAATCGATGATGGGGATTCCAGATGGATTGGGCCTGGCCACAATTCGGTTATTACGGATAATGATACCACATTTTTAGTGAACCATGCCTACGATGCCAATCAAAATGGCAGAGCCACCCTTATGATCCGCCCCTTGTATTGGACCGAAGATAACTGGCCTAGTTTAAACCCGGAAGATGGTGAAGTGACACCGGAGGAAAATACATCTGTAAAATCAATTCACAAAAAGTTTATTCCATTTGAAAAATCCCTTTTTACTAAAAATGGAATTTATTATGATGTTAGAGGCAGGGGAAAAAATATTGAATTAATATTAAAATAAGGGCAAAAATGGAGGCTCCCAATATCAGACCGGGCACGGAGACCAATTTTAGAATTCCTCAAAATAAAATCGTTTATTTTCAATATTATCCTGTGGATTTTCCAATTTTCAAAATTCTTATACTTCCCTGTATCACGATGGTAAATACGATAGCGCCTATTATTAGATCTGGAACTTTTGAATTAAACCAAAAAACCAAAATGCCCGCCATAATTACTCCAAGATTTATAATTACATCATTGGAGGTAAATATTAGGCTGGCTTGAATGTGGGCTTCTGATTTGTTTTTCGATTTCTGTAGCAGAAACAAGCAAACGGCGTTTGCAATTAAAGCCAACAGAGAAATGGAAATCATAGAATAATAATTGGGAGTATCTGTGGTTCCCATATATCTGCGCAAAACTTCCGTTATGCCAAATAGGGCCAAAGCGATTTGCATGTATCCGGCAAGTTTTGCAGAGTAGGCTTTTTTTGCAATGGACCCCCCAACTGCCATCAAACTCATTCCATATACAAAGGCATCTGCGAGCATATCTAAACTGTCGGCAACGAGCCCCATAGATTTGGAAATAAGTCCAGAGAACAATTCAATGAGAAAGAAGGCCAGATTAATAACAAAAACAGCTATTAATATTTGTTTTTGGTTCTGGAGAGGTTCAAAGCTATCCTGCTGAGTTTTTTCTGTTTTTATTTTTTTGTGGTCCAAATTTAAATCGGATATGGACTTGTCAATAGTGTCAATTTGCCCGGAGTGCAGAATAGTTAACTTACGCTGTGGTAAATCAAAATGAAGATCTTTTATTCCAGAAATATTGTTCAGTTTTAACCGAATTAAATTTTCTTCTGAACCACAATCCATTTTCTTGATTATGTATATGGTTTTTTCATTCATAAAATTTCAAATCAGAAATGTAATTGAAAAAAATAACTTTTAATTCGTTTGGCACAGCGGGCAATATACAGTTCCCCTTTGAGATACTTCAATTTTAATTAAAATGGAATTGCATTTGCGGCAAGGCTGTCCACCTCTACCATATACCATAAGGCGTTCCTGGTTTTTGCCTTTGCTGCCATCGGGTTTGCGGTAATCGGAAATACTGGTCCCATAGTTTTTTATGCCCTTTTTTAGCACTTTTTGAATGCTGGGAGCGAGTCGGGCAATTTGTCCCAAAGAAAGATCGCCACTGGGGACATCGGGCAAAATCCCGGCCATAAACAAAGCTTCGTCACAGTAAATATTTCCAACTCCGGCAATAACATGTTGGTCCAGCAATAGGCTTTTGATATTGCGAACTCCCACATGGGCTGATATTTTTTTTTGCAATTCCCTGGAAGAATGTTCTAAAGGCTCCAGTCCAAGTTTTTGTATCCTGGGATGAGCTTTCCAGCTGTCGTTATGGGTAAATATTATTTTGCCAAAAGTGCGCACATCTCTAAATAACATATGGCCACCTGAGCTGAATAGCAAATGTAAATGAGTGTGTTTATCTACTGGATGGGGGCCTTTGGCTCGTTCCAAACCCGTAATGCTGCGATCAAACCCCGGACTTTTTTGGGGGAGGGATTCAAAAAAACTGAGTTGTCCTGTCATACCCAAATGGATAATCAAGGAGTCCTGACTCAATTGAAAAATCAGATATTTACCTCTTCTTCTCAGAGACAAAATTTTTTGATGTTTTAAGTTTTTAGCAAAATTATTTGTATTTGTGCCCTCTAAAATTCTTGGGAGGGTTAATTTAACGTTGCTAATGACCTGCCCCTCAATTTTATTAGATAGTAGGGCCTGACGGATGGTTTCCACTTCGGGTAGTTCTGGCATAGGGATAAAAATCTAGCATTTATTCCAAATTCTTGATACTTTTAAACTCTTGATGGGAAAAGCGGCAGAAGGAATACGGAATATTTTGGAAAAATCCCCTAAAATTTTGGTGAAAACTCAGTTTTTGGATCTCGATTTACCCAATGGCTTTCCTCTTAAGCACGGGGGAAACTTAAAAGAAATTAAAGTGGCTTATGAAAGTTATGGAGAATTAAACTCCAATAAGGATAACGTCATATTTGTATGTACTCCATTAACCATGGATGCCCACGCAGCGGGTTGGCATTCGGAAGAGGACAAATACCCTGGTTGGTGGGACGAAATGATTGGTCCCAATAAAGCTTTAGATACCAATAAATACCAGGTGATTGTCACCAATATGTTAGGAGGCTGCCAAGGTACAACCGGGCCAGCTTCCATTAATCCCGATACGGGTAAGCCCTACGGGTCTTCCTTTCCCCGGATTTCCATTGAAGATATTGTGGAGGTGCAATATCAATTTTTACGCCAATTGGGAATTGAATCCTTGGCCGCTGTAATTGGCGGTAGCCTGGGGGGAATGCAGGCATTGCAGTGGTCTGTGGCCCATCCCGACATCGTGGGTAAATGTATATGTGTTGCTGCCGCTCCCCATTTAAGTCCCCAAGCTTTAGGCTTTGAAATAGTGGGACGCTCTGTATTGCAAAACGATAAAAATTTTTCCGGGGGAGATTATTATTCCGGCGACAAACCGGACAAAGGATTAACATTTGCCCGCATGGTGGGGTTAATAACATATCTTTCCGCCGATTCCATGCACAGTAAATTTGGCCGCAAGCGCAGAGATGGTTATAACCCAAATGCCTTTGAAACGGGTTATGAAGTGGAGAGTTACTTAAGTTACAATGGCCGAAAATTTTGCGAACGCTTTGATGCCAACTCCTACTTACATATTACCTATGCCATGGATACCTTTGATTTGGAAGAGAGTTTTGGCTCTCTGGAAAAGGCCTTTGAAAACGTAAAATCTGAATTTTTAATTGTGGCTCTTTCTTCGGATTGGCTTTTCCCGCCGGAGCAATCCCGCGCCATGTGCCAGTCCTTATTAAAGCTGGGTAAAATTGCCTCTTTTCTGGAACTAAACTCTCCCTACGGCCATGATGCCTTTTTGCTGGAAGTGGGACATTTATCTCAGGTGATTCACGGTTTTCTCAATAAAAGCCACGATGGATTAATTATTCCTGAGGGGCAAAAAAAGTCGGAAAAGGCTGAGAAAATGGTTCCTGAAGAACCTGTATTGTACCAGTATTTTGATAGCAAACCGGTTATTGGAAATATGCTGGAGGCCAAAAGTCACATTCTGGATATTGGTTCTGGTAAAGGGGAGCTTATTGATTACCTGTACCAGGAAAAAGGAATTACAGGTTTTGGAGTGGAAATTAATCTGGAAAATACTATCAGTACTTTGGAAAAAAATGTCCCGGTAGTACATGGGGATGTGGATAACGGCCTTTCTCTGTTTGCTGACAATTCCTTTGATTACGCCATTTTAGATAGAACCATGCAAATGCTCAAACGGCCCGAATTTGTTCTGAAAGAAATTTTAAGAGTGGCTGAAAAGGGCATTATTGTTTTTCCCAACTTTGGAAATATTAAAAACAGGGTACATATTGCCCTAAATGGAGTGATGCCAACCACTGAGGGGCTTCCCTTTAATTGGTGGGAATCCCCCAATATTCATATGTTTACCTACAAAGATTTTTACCGTCTTTGCCGAAACCTCCATATTAAAGTCGAGGAGAGCCATGCCTTTGGCCGAGGAACCTTGAATCAGGGGCTGCTTTCTTTAAAATTAAAGAATTTAGGGGCGGAAATAGTGGTGGTGAAAATTTCTAGAGCTTCGGGTTTTTAATCCGCAAACTGCTCTAGTAAATAACTCTGTCCGTAACGCTCTATTTGAGGGGTTTCCCTAAAAAAAGGATATTTTCTTATATTTTTTATCCTTATCAGGAGGGTAGAAAACTTATGGCAACTGCGGCAAACAAGGGAGACTTTGTCTCCTCCATGGAAAAAAAAGTATTGTCCGGCGCTTCCATTGAATTTGATGAAGCTGTAGAGCTAATCCAGTTAACCGGGGCAGACCGATTGCAATTATTTGCCAGTGCCCATAGAATTCGGGAGGCCTATTGCGGAAACGAAGTTCATTTGTGCGGCATTGTAAATGCAAAGAGCGGGGCTTGTTCTGAAAATTGCAACTTTTGCTCTCAGTCTGCAGCCCATGACACTAACATCCCCACATATAGTCTTTTGGATTCGGATTCCATATTAGAAGCTTCAGATACAGCCGCGAAAAATGGGGCCTCGGCTTTTGGTATTGTTACTGCCTGGCGTGGTATAAAAAAGGGCCGTGGATTAGACCAAATTTGCGAGGCTATTCAAAAAATTAAAAATGCCGGAAAAATTGTTCCCGATTTAAGTTTAGGTCTTATTGAAGATCCTGATGTGGCCCAGGCCCTGGCAGATGCCGGTGCGGTGGAATACAACCATAACCTGGAAGCAGGCCCCTCTTTTTTTCCCAATATATGCACTACTCACAAGTTTGAAGACAGAGTTAAAACCATACAATATGTTAAGGCCGCGGGAATGAAAGTTTGCAGTGGCGGTATTTTTGGGTTGGGAGAAACTCCGGCTCAAAGAGTAGAGCTTGGTTTTGAATTGAAAAAGCTGGATGTTAAAACCACGCCTCTTAATTTTTACCATCACACCGAGGGAAATAATGTGGACTTGGCAAAATTGAAAAAGATCTCCCCTTTGGAGGCCCTGCAAATTGTAAGTGTGTTTCGTTTTATTCTTCCCGGAAACGTTTTAAAAATTGCTGGGGGACGAGAGTCCACTTTAGGAGAGTTCCAAAGCATGATGTTTTTAACCGGGGCCAATAGCACCATGGTTGGGCATTATTTAACTACTTCTGGCAGGCAGCCAGCGGATGATTT
Source organism: Fibrobacteria bacterium (assembly GCA_050294405.1). Lineage (GTDB taxonomy): Bacteria > Fibrobacterota > Fibrobacteria > UBA11236 > JADFYW01 > JBNKOC01. The sequence continues at coordinate 204,322 of JBNKOC010000012.1, forward strand.
GGCCCTTATCGAAGAAAGTGGCTTGGTTTTAAGCGAACATGGATGTTCTGTTCCCGAGGCCGAAGTGGTAATGGCAAAATAATTATGATTGCTATTGTTGATTATGAGGCTGGAAATTTAACTTCGGTCCAACTAGCTCTGAATGAAATTGGCTTTCCGGGGGTAATTACTTCCGATAGGGAAATGATTTTAAACGCTGAGCGGGTGATTTTTCCTGGAGTCGGAGCGGCAGGTGCATGTATGTTTAACATACATATTCGCAATTTGCAAAATATTTTAAAAGAGTTTCTAGAAACCAAAAAACCATTTTTGGGGATTTGTGTAGGGGCCCAAATTGTTCTGGATTCCAGTTTGGAAAATGACAATACCTCCTGTTTGGGTTTTATAAGCGGCACCACAGGGAAGTTCGAGTCTACGCCTCAATTTCCCATTAAGGTTCCGCAAATTGGTTGGAACCAGGTAGAAGTGATTAAGGATAACCCTTTGTTCACTAACATTCCTCAAAATTCAGATTTTTATTTTGTGCATAGCTACTACCCAATCCCCACAAATAAAGAGAATTGTTTTGCCAGTACCCAATATGGCAATACCAAATTCACATCGGTTATTGGAAAAGAGAATTTATTAGCTTGCCAGTTTCACCCCGAAAAATCGGGCAAATACGGTTTGCAATTGCTTAAAAATTTTTGCGAATGGAATGGGAACTGGTAATATGCTGACAAAAAGAGTTATTGTTTGCCTGGATGTTCGCAACAGAAAAGTCACCAAAGGCGTTCAATTTAAAGGCAATGAAGATTTAGGCGATCCTGTGGAAATGGGCCAGCAGTATTATTTGGATGGCGTTGATGAATTGGTTTTTTACGATATTATGGCTTCTGCCGAAAAACGTCCTATAGACATTGAAATGGTTCGCGATGTGGCCAAAAATGTATTTATTCCCTTTTCGGTGGGAGGTGGTATTCGCAACTTAGAAGATATGCGACAGGTACTGCTTGCCGGCGCGGAAAAGGTGAGTCTTAATTCTTTGGCGGTTCAAAACCCCGGTATTATTGCCGAGGGAGCTAAAGCTTTTGGCAACCAATGTATTGTACTGGGAATGGATGTTAAAAAAGTAGATGTATCCTCTGAAATACCTTCGGGCTATGAAGTGTACATTCAAGGCGGACGCAAGCCCATGGGCCTGGATGCGCTTGGCTGGGCTAAAAAAGCAGTGGATTTGGGAGCAGGAGAAATTTGTTTAAATGCAATTGATACGGATGGTGTTAAAAAAGGCTATGAACTCAATATCACTAAAATGATTTCAGAAGCCGTGGCTGTTCCTGTTATTGCTTCGGGAGGGGCTGGCGCACCTCGGCATTTGGCGGAAGTATTTGAGAAGGCTAATGCAGATGCCGCATTAATTGCTTCTATGGTTCATTATGGAACCTATAGCATTGCCCAAATCAAAGAGGAGTTAATAAACGCAAATATTCCAATCCGAAAAACTTAAAATCGTTTGGCGCAGTTAATAAAGGGACCCCTAAAAATTGATGTTCGTGACATCAGACGAGGCGTCTGAAGAGGAACCGAAGCGGAACGCGAGCTTGAAGGAGCCAAGCGACGCCCCATTTTTAGAGGACCCCAAAAAAAAGCCTCCCTTATGGGAGGCTTTTTTTAGAATGCTTAAAGTTTTCTTAGAATCCAGTAATTCTTTTTTGGCTCCCACCTTCGCTGGTGGTAAACTGAGCAATCAAGACTCCGCTATGTTTGGGAACTGCTAATCTGGCAGGACCTTCAATGGATTGGCCGGATATGAGTTTGCCGCTAATATCTCTGAAAGCGATTTCCACTTTAATTGCTTTTGTAAACTCAATGTAACCTGTGGAAAATTGAATCCCCAAATCTTTCGGCTTCCTAAAAGTAATACTGCTGGAAGGCGTTTTACAAGCAGCGGGGTTGTCAAATTCGGCGCCTTCGTCATATTCCCTAAAGCTAGGATCTTTACATCCTGAACGGGCAGGTTGTAAGTTGGGGTCTTCGCAATCACCGTTATAACCAATTCTGATAATTCCAGAGCAATCATCGGTGGTATACCAGGTACCGCAGCTGTGTTGCAATACATATAAAGCACCATCGGGTCCCACCTGAAAATCGATAATTTTAGAAAAAGGATTGTTTTGGAAAAGGGTTACAGGATTTCCCTGAATACCACCGTTTTCTGTAACGGAAATGGCTCTAATCCAGTTTTGCTGAAAGTCGGATACCAACCATTTGTTATTGAAATGTGGGGGCAATTTACGAGAGGAAGAGTTGGAACCATCATAACGATAAATTGGGCCAGACATAGCGCAGGAGTGGGCGTAGTTGTAAGTGCCTGGAACCACCGGCATCAATTTTTCAATGCTGCCTGATTGGTTGTCTGTGTTAGTGGGTGCGTTGGCAGGAATGCCTGCTCCCCAATAGGATTCATTCCCTGTTCCATAAGCTACATCAGGCATATAATAGCTAACAGCAGCGTAGTAGGGCCAGCCCAAAAAGCCAGGTTCAGTAACTATGGTATGTTCCTCAGTCCAACGGCCCTGGTCTGTTTGGTTACCACTTTCTGTATCGGGTCCGCAGTCACCATACATAGCCCATTGGCGAACAGGGTCCAAAGTTAGGGTATAAGCGTTACGGGTGCCCATAGCATAAATTTCGCGTTTCATTTTATTTTCATCGCGGTATTCATCGGCAGTGGCATTGTCGCCTTGTCCTTCAAAATGAGCCGCAGCGAATTCCCAGAGGTTGCCATCAGGAATAGTATAACTTCCATCTGGTTCGGGGTGGATTCTTAAGATACCACCGCGCATATCAGCAGTACTGGCTGGGCCTTTTCTCATTTGTTCGTTGTCACCCACAGTGACCCAAAGGTTGCCATAATCGTCAAAACGCATGCTACCGGAGGTATGCCAGCGTCCGCGGGAACTGGGGATTTTAATCATAACCACTTCGTTACCCAATTGACCGTTGTTAAGGGTTAAACGGGAAATACGATAGCCATCTTGTGTATGGCTATAATAAACATAGAGGTGGTTGTCTTCTTTAAAAGTAGGAGACAGAGCTATTCCAATAAGCCCATCTTCCTGTTTTCCATTATCCCAATGGGAATCTACGCTGCCAATTTCAGATATTGCGCCAGATCCACCATCGTATTTTTTAATTTCGCCAGTTTGCTGAGTAAAATAAATGTCCACATTGCCATCATCCCGCGCTAAAAAGTCCATTTTAATGGGCTTGTTCAAGCTTTGGTCGGTTTCTTGACTGATAATGTGGTCAAAGCTAAAGTTATTGTCCCTTGATCCAATTTCTGAACAACCATTGTATGTCAATTGTCCAAATGTCCATTGCGACAATAGCCCCAAAAAAGCCACAGTCCAAATTTTATTCATTTCTTGCCTCCTGAAAAATCCAAAAGCCCGCCATTCGTGGTTTGGGTAAGTTTTGAATGCTGGCTTTTACTCCCCGTTACACCCGATACAAACCTATATAAAAATAGAGTTGTAGCATGGTTTTTCTTGTAATTTAGTGTCTAATAAATGTAAAAATTAGACATCGCTATAATTTACAAAATATAGTCCTTCTATTGAATTAGCTTTTAAAAAAATACAAAAAAAGGAAACCCTGAGGACCTGGGCATATCCTACAGGGTTTCCCGAGTAAAAGCTTCTGAAAATGGAGAGGATCTCCAGAAGCTAAGCTTACTTCTTGGCAGGAATTTGGACAGAAATTGCAGCTTTCCTACCATATTGGATTTATAGTATATTCTAGTTTCAATTTTGGGGATTACTTGTAATTATCTGCTCAATATTTTGAGATTTAGGACGCTTACTTTCCCTGGGAAAAATATCCAATTAGCCTTATGAGGGATGCCCCTTGGGAGCCAGCCAAAAAAAAGCCGAAAATTTCTTTAAAAATGCCTTATTAGTGGCTTTTTCCCTTGTTTTCTTTTATGGCTTTCTGGAAATTGGCGCCCGTTTTTTGATCTCTCCCTTAGAAAAAAAAAATGAGGATCCTTATGTGGGTTTTTCCGGAGGACAGCCTCTTTTTGTAAAAAAAGACGGTCTGAACGGGGAGTTTTATACAACTTCTCCAGCCAAGTTGAAGTTCTTTAACTCTCAAATTTTTCCGCAAAAAAAAGCTCCCAATACTATTAGGATTTTTTCCCTGGGGGGCTCAACTACTTATGGCCGACCTTTCAGGAATAAAACTTCCTTTTCGGGGTGGACTCAAAATTATTTATCCCACATGCTGCCCCATAAAAAAATTGAAGTGGTGAATGCAGGTGGCATCAGTTATGCCAGTTATCGGGTGGCGGAGTTAATGAAGGAGCTAATAAATTACCAACCCGATGTATTTGTAGTGTATACGGGGCACAACGAGTTTTTGGAACAGAGGACTTATGGCTCCTTAAAACAATTGCCCAAATGGCTGTTACAGGGTGATGAAAAATTAATGTCTTCCAGATTGTATAGTCTTGTTAAAAATAAAGTCTCCGAATTAAAGTCAAAGGGCCATCGCAAAAACGAAAAAAAGGCTAAGCTTCAGGGGGAAGTGCAAACCATTTTGGATAATTCCATTGGTCCCAGTTCCTATTTTCGTGACGATACTTTGGCAAATCGGATTGCCCAGCATTATGAGCTTTCCGTAATGAGGATGGTGGAATTGGCCAAATCGGTTGGAGCAAAAATATTATTTGTGAATACCCCCTCCAATATTAAAGACTGTGCTCCTTTTAAATCACAAACATCGCCGGGATTAAGCATTCAGGATTCCCTTAGGGCTTCCAAACTTATGGAAAAGGCATTGGAGAAGCAAAACATGGGAGAATATCCAGCGGCTGGAGAATTATTGGAAGAAGCTTTGCAGTTGGACTCCCGGAATGCGCAGTTGTTATATGCCTATGGGAAAAATTTTTTGGAGCTTGGAGAATTCCAAAGGGCCAAAGAATTTTTAATTCGCGCCCGGGATGAGGATGTTTGCCCGTTAAGGGCGACAAGCTCTTTATTGGAGAAGCAAAAACAGATTTTTACTAAATACAAATTGCCTTATGTTCCCTGGTTGGAAATCTTGGAAAGAAAAGCTTTGGAGGAAACCGGTAAAGAAATTCTGGGCGAAGAATATTTTTTGGACCATGTACATCTAACCATGGAAAGCCATCGGCAATTGGCTTTGGAAATTATTTCGAAAATGGAAGAGCTAAACTGGCTCCCTTCCTTGGCTGAATTGGATAGTACAAAACACAATCAAATTCGGGACTCTTTATTGGCGACTATTGATAAAAGAGAAATGGCCTTATCTTTAAATAACTTGGCCAAAGTATACAATTGGGCGGGAAAAATTGAAGATGCTGTGGGCATCGCTAAAAAAGCCCTGGAAATGGATACCAGCAACATAGAAACGGCCCAGGGCGCCTTGTTGGTAGGCACCGATTTCCATCGAAAAGAGAGTTTTGATTCAGCTCTTTTTTATTACAATCTGACTTTGCAAAAAGATTCCAATAACATGGAAGCCCGGCGCTTTAAAGCGATGGCCCTTCAAGGCCAGGATAAAACAGAAAAGGCCATTGAGGCTTTCGAGTGGGTTTTGCAATACAATCCTCAAGATGTGGAAATTCGGGAACTTTTAGCCCGCAGTTATTTAAAACAGAATAATTTGCCTGAGGCGCAAAAACAGTATGAAACGTTACTTAAGCTATCCCCTAATAACATAAGCTGGCTGTATACATTCGGACGGATTTTATATAACAAAGGAGATTTATCGGGTGCTAAAGCGAGTTGGTCCCGTTTGCTTTCTTTAAACCCAAATCATCGAGGGGCGAAAGAAGGGCTAAGTCAAATTAATGGAAGCAAGGGGCGAAATCCTTTCCAGAGAAAATTAACACCGGCCCAGCAAAAAGCTTTGCAGAACCTAAAAAGGCAATTGGGAAAAGCGCCTTAGAGATGGCCTTAATATTCCAATAAGCTGCTTCCCGGCTTTTGGGATTCGTAGCTGAGCTTAACCCAGGAAGCGGATTTACCCACACTTAAAACCTGAATTTCATCAAGGGAACCGTAAAAAGATCGTCCGGCTACACCTCGGTTATTGCCAATTTCCACAGCTTGTCCGGTATTGTTAAGGCTATCTGTATAAGATTCTGAAATAGCCAGCTGGCCATCAATGTATATCTCTCTTGCTTGCCCGTTATAGCTGGCCACCACAAAATGCCAGGCACCATCATTAACATCAATAGGAGCGATGGCAGCTGAGGTTTCCATTTGGGAATTAGTGGTGTTAAACTCCAGGCTGGATGATTCCGCGTTTCGCTGGAGTTTCCAGGAAAGGTCTCCCTTGGTGATAATGGCCTGGCTGGGGCTGGTAAAGTCAGAGATTTTTACCCAGGCGCAAAGGGTCATTTGAGTGGCAAAATCATAAATGGATTCCAATTGAGGGGCTACTTCGATATATTGGTTGAGACTGTCCGCAAAAAATTGGCCATAGCCAAGAACGCCCTCTTGGGGGCCGCGGTTTAAACTTTGTCCCTGTAAATCCTCATTCATGCGAATGCCCTGGCCATGGGCCCCATTTAAGCTGGCATCCAAGTATCCATTGGCGTTCATATTAGGGCTTTCGCCTAAGTGCCAAACAGAGCTATAGCCTTCATTAATGTCAAAAACTTCAAAGGAGTTGGATTCACTGATTACATTATTCATACCCCAGAAAAGCTGAATGTTTTGATCACCCCGGTTGCCATATACGGTATCCATTTTAACCCATATAACCGCCCCAGAATTTACGGGGTCCCAATTGTCAAGCTCATATGCTAAAGGTGTGCCATCGGATTTGGCAAGACGAATATCTGCTCCATCGCTAGCTGCCTCGCTAAAATTAAAATTGTTGTTATTCAAAACAATTGGAATGGGAATGTCATATACATCTTCTGCAATGGCCGCTCCTTCAACTGTAGTATTGAATTTTATATTTTTCTTAAAACTCCAGTTCACATAAGTTTGCGCCCAGGTAGTATCTTCAGGTATGACTTGTTTGTTTACGGAAATACTGGTTTGATTTTCAAAGTTACCTGCGGGCATAAAAACCACTTCGGGAATTAATCCTGCTGGCAGACCAGATAAAATGACCTCTCCCTGGCTATTGGGTTGAGAACTTACGGGAAATTGATAACTGGTTCCAGGAATGTATAGTATTCCTTCGCCCTGGGAATTGATGTTGTTATCCACAGATAAAATTAAAGTTCCCGCTTTTTCCAGAGCTTTTTCCCGGACAGATAAGGGGTTTCCTGCCACTTCCACTTCCTGAATCAAAAGCCTGGTGCTATCTGTCTCATTAAAGGCCTCAATATTGTAAAAGCCCGGTTCCACTTCAAAAAAAGTATAGCGACCATTTTCATCCGTTGTGGAATAATGGCTTTCCGGAATAGGGGGATCGGTTATGGGGTTATATTGTTTCGGAATAAGGGTTACTTTTGTTTGTGAAGAGGGTTGTCCGCTAAGAGCTAAAATTTGTCCGCCCACCTCCGTATCTGAGCCGCCGCCGGCCACTTTATCCCCTTCAAAACAGCCTGTTAATAATAACAGACTGAATAAGCCCAGCAGCATATATAATTTATTTGCGGGCTTCATCGTTTGAATCCTTTTTGTCTGACAAGGGAAATAGATTGAATGTGAATTGAAATACCTGGTCTGGGTTTTCATCCAGGCGGGCAATTTCCAAAAGTTCTTTTCTAAACTCGCGGGTTTTTAAAATAAATAATTCAAAGGTTTTTCTGGAAATGCTGAAAGTGGTGCTGGCGCTCATTCTCTCTCTCCGGACCACATTAGTATAGGAGCCCAAAGCGAGATTTAACATTTCCTTTTGCAGGTTTTCGATAATAAAGGCTTTTTCCGCTTCGGCTTTTACACTGATTAAATTTTCGGTTTGGTGATACAAGCCTTCTTCATCACGTTCGATAAACCCCAGTTTTTCTAAGAGCAATAGTGAGTCTTTAGCTTCTTTGGCAGTGATTTTAGGTCTTAAAAATTCGCCAAGCTTTTTAAAGTTGTTTTTAAAATCGTAAAAGGTGATTATTTCCCGGATTACGGAATGATACCATTTGCTGTAATATTCAAACCGGTCTTTTCCCACAGTATGTATATCAATGGGGTTGCGCACTTCCACAATTTTGCTGTAGTATAGTGTTTTTTCAGCAATGGTTTTGGCCTGGTTGAAAAACACCAGGTTTTCAAAATACTCTGCCTCGTTGCGGGTAAACTCAATGGCATTGCATATTTTAAGAATGCTTTTTTTGGTGAGATTCCTTTTGTTTTCTATGACGTAAAACAAAAAGGCGCTGGCGTTTATCCCTGCTTTTTGAGAAAAATAACGGTAAGAAAAATATTTTTTGTTTTTTTTCTCATTGTTGTAATAATCCCTCAGGAACTCTCTGTAATTTTGATATTCAAAAATATTAACCATGGGATTTATTGCTAAATTTGTGAACGTAATATAACTAAAAAAGTTAAATTTGGCTGGTATTGAAAAATATGGGTTTAAAATTGTGAACATTTGAGGCGGTTTTTAGCTTTTTTAGCTAAGCTTATCTTTGTATGGGAAACTCTGGGGCAGTAAAAAAAGAAAAGCTTTTTGTTAAAACTTGCACAAATATCATATTTTGATAAGAATCAATGGAGACATCTCTGGAAGGGAGCTGAATTTTGAATAAATCTACCGCTGAAAAAATCATTTCTCTGGGAAAAGAGAAAATGGCTGATTTTGTAGAAATCTTTGAAGAAGAAACCCGCAACGCCTCCGTGGTTTACAAGGATAAAAAAGTGGAATCAGCCACCGCGGGCACGGATTACGGAATCGGTATTCGCCTTATTTACGGGACCAATGTGGTATACGGGTTTACCAGCAATGAGGAAGAAGAACACTTGCTTCAATTAGTTAGGAATCTTTCCCAATTGTCCGGGGTTCAGGCATCAGGACAAAACCTAGATCCAATTAGCTTGCAGTTTCAGGAAGCCTCCAACAGCCACAAAATTAGTTTGAATCCAAGAGAGGTAGGTCAGGATAAAAAACTCCCTTTTTTAAAAATGGCAGATAAAGCAGCCAGAGAATACTCTTCCAAGGTGCACCAGGTTGCTATTACCGCCGCTGATATTAGCAGCCATGTTAACATCATTAACAGTGAAGGGCTTTTTTTAAGCGACAATCGTATTCGGACTCGTTTTAGCATTAACGTGTCTGCTGCTCAAAATGGAGATATCTTTGTAGCCCGGGAAGCTCCAGGCGCCATGATGGGCTTTGAATTTGTGGAAAATCTGGATATCGAACAATATGCCAGGCAAGCTGCGGGAAGAGCTGTTTTAATGTTAGATGCCAAATACATTGAAGGCAAAAAAATGCCTGTGGTTATGGGAAATGGATTTGGAGGGGTTATTTTTCATGAAGCATGCGGCCATCCCTTGGAAACGGAATCTATTCGTCGCAAAGCTTCTCCTTTTGCCGGAAAAATGGGCGAGCAAATTGCCCATAATAAAGTCACAGCGGTGGATGATGGAACCATACCCAACAAATGGGGATCTTTAAACGTGGATGATGAAGGCAACCCCACTCAAAAAACTGTGCTTATCGAAAAAGGAATTTTAAAAAATTATATGTCCGATAGGGTGGGCGCAAAAGAATTAGGCGTGCCTATTACCGGAAGCAGCCGGAGAGAAAGTTATAAATACGCCCCGGTGAGCCGCATGAGAAACACCTACATCGACAAAGGGGAAGATAAATTCGAAGATATGATTGGCAGTGTGGAATCGGGTTTGTACGCCAAGAAAATGGGTGGCGGTTCTGTAAACCCTGCCACCGGCGAGTTTAATTTCGCCGTGGAAGAAGGTTATATCATTAAAAATGGAAAAGTGGTTGAGCCGGTTCGGGGAGCGGCTCTTATTGGCAAAGGCCATGAAATTTTGCCACAAATTTCCATGGTTGGGGATGATTTGGAATTGGCTGCAGGTATGTGCGGGGCAAGTTCGGGCATGGTTCCCACCACCGTGGGCCAGCCCAGTTTAAAAGTGGACAATATTCTTGTGGGAGGGCGTTAATGGAAACATCCAAAGCCCTTGATTACATTTGTTCCGAGGCGAAAAAACAAGGGGCAGATTCTTTTGATGTTATTGCTGGAGAATCGGAAAGTTCCGGTTTGGATCTTTATGAAGGCAAAGTGAAAAATTCGGAAATATCCAGCTCCAGGGGCATAGGTATTCGTTTGTTTGTGGACAATCGCCCCGGTTTTGCTTTTACCGAAAAATATTCCACAGAAGCATTGAGCCAAACAGTAAGCGATGCCATAGCCCATGCCAAACTCACAGACCCCGTTGAACTGGATATGCCCGAGCCAGCTGACATCGAAGAAAAAGATTTGAAACTTTGGAATCAAAGCGCCGAGTCTGTGGAGTTAAGCCAGCTTAAGGATTTGTGTCTGGAAATGGAATCGCTGGCCCAACAAAAAGATAAGCGCGTAGAAAACATACCCTATTTAGGAGCAGGAAAATCTTCAGGTCGGACTGAAATCCGAAATTCCAATGGGGTGTCCTGTAGCGCCCGTGGCAATTCCCTATATGCGGGTATCGGGGTTTTGGCCCATCAAAACGGCCACAAAAAAATGGGATATTATTCCAACTCGTCGCGGGATTTTAATTTTTTCAAATCCGACTACATGGCTAATTTAGCCGTAGAGCGTGCGGTAGAAATGCTGGGGGCCAAATCCATTCCAAGTGGAAAATACCCAGTGGTGTTATCCAAGCGCATTACCCCTCAGTTAATAGGCATGTATAGAGCCCCTTTTTACGGGGAAGCGGTGCAAAAAGGCCAGTCTCGCTTAAAGGGGAAAATTGGGGAAAGCATTGCCGTTAAGGATTTTAGCATTTTATGCGACCCCCATGTGGAAGGTTTTCCAGGTTCCCGTTTATTTGACGGCGAAGGAATTCCCAGCCAAAAAATATCCGTAGTAGAAAATGGAGTGCTAAACGCCTTTTTATATAACCTGGAGTCCGCCAAAAAAGAAGGGGTGGCTCCCAGTGGACACGCTGTGCGAAGTTATAGTGGCGATGTGGGCACGGGTTTTAGCAACTTGTTTGTGCCTAAGGGAAAGCATAGTCTTAGTGAATTGTTGTCTGCCCACCCTAAATGTTTATATGTGACTCAGTTGGAAGGGGGTTCAGGTTGTTCTCCTATTTCCGGAGAAATATCCATTGGCGCTCAGGGATTCTGGGTGGAAAACGGCCAAAAGGTTCACCCGGTGGAGGGAGTAACCATTAGTTCCAATTATTTTGACTTGATTCAAAATATTGAAATGTTCGGTAATGAATATTCCGATATCTTATCTTCCACTAAAGTTCCTGATATGCTCATTAAGTTCATGTATGTAGCCGGATAGTAGGGCCAGCAAAATTTCATGACCTTTGCGGTAAAATTATCCCACTGTTCGTTTAAATACCCAAGCTCGCCCAGGCCCGTATTTGAAGGGCTTTCCCTGGAAATTCCCGAAGGAGAATCCTGGGGAATATTAGGCCCAAACGGTTCGGGAAAAACCAGCCTTATCCGTTTAATATTGGGGTTAATACCGCCATTAAAGGGACAATGTTATTTATATGGAAATATCCCACAGAGAAAAAATTTATCGGAGGTGGGCGTTTTGGTGGAAAACCCCGGCGTTTATAAAAAATTAAACCCCCTCCAATACCTCCAATATTTTGCCAAGATATATAGGATAGAAAACATAACCTCCAGATTGGAAAACCTAGCCCAAAAATTAAATCTGGATTTGCGCTCTCAAACCATGGGGAAAATGTCCTTGGGGCAAAAACAAAAAGTGCAGCTTATTCGATGTTTGTTGCATAGGCCTAAGCTTTTAATTTTAGATGAGCCTTTTAGCCATTTGGATCCCGAATCTCAAAAATTGTTAATGGACTTGATTCGCCAATATCTTTCAGAAGAAAAGGCCAGTTTGTTGCTGGCCACCCACCAACTCAACCTAGCCGAAAGCCTGATTTCACATGTGGCTTTTTTACACAGGGGCCAAATCCCCTTTTCTGGGTCGTTGGAAACACTAAAAGCCAAGTCAAATTTAGAGCAAAAGTTAAGGGTGAAGTTAAGCTCAGCTCTTCTGCCTGATATGGCCCGTTTGGAGAAACAGTTTTCTTTGGGAAAAACGGAAGAGGTTTCTTCTATTTCACAAAACGAAAAAATTTATGTATTCAGAGGGGCACAATTAAAAAGCCAAACTCCCCGGATAATAAAACAGTTGGTGGAGGAAGGATGCCATTTATACGAGGCTAAAACACTGGTTCCCGATTTGTATAGCTTATATCAATCACAATTACATGGGGAAAAATTTTAATGGCCGCAAAGTCAAGAGTTTTTACGGTGATGGCTCATGAAATTAAAATGGCATTAAAAGATCCCTTGTTTTTTATTCCCTATGTGCTGATTCCGGCTATTACCATGGCGGGATTTTGGATGTATGTAAAAAATGGACCGATTCCCGCAGAGGAAATATACGCTTCCTATAAAATCATGATGTTAATTATTGGCACTCTGGCCTCCACCTTGTCCCTGGTGCTATGCGCCGACAGTTTTGCCGGGGAAAAAGAGCGCAATTCATTGGAAATACTTCTGTGCACCCCCCTGGGCTTAGGAGAACTTTTTTTGGGAAAACTTTTGGGTATTTTGCCTCTTCCCATTATAATTGGCTGGCTGACTCAACTTATTTTGACTTTGTTATGTTATCCTTTTTTACCGGAGCAAATGGATGTGAATTCGCTTTTTATCGCATTTTGCACCACGCCCCTATCTGCCGTTTTTTTATGTTCCCTATCCCTGTTTTTTTCGCTGCGCACCCAAACAGCCCGCAGCGCCGCCCAATTTTCTGGTCTTATGGCCATTATTTACCTTATTATTTTACAGGGCGCAGGTTTTTGGCTATATAGCTCCAAAGCTTTTTTATGCTGGTGGTGTATCGTACTTTTGACCTTGTCCCTTCTTGCATATGGATTCAGTTGGCGTAAATTTGAAAAAGTACTGTATTAAATTTTACAGGCAACCCAAAATAGGGCTATTAGTTATTGGGTTGTTTATGTTTGCGGCCTGCGGCAAAAAGAAGCAGGAGGAATTTCCCAAAATCCAAAAAAAGGAATTCCCGGCTATCGAAATGCGGGATTCAGTGGTTATTGACATGTATGAAGGTTCCCGAATTTCCTGGGTTTTAAAAACCGATTACATGAAAAAGGCCATGAACAACAACATTCTTTTGGCCAAACCCATTAATATGGTACTTTTTGACAGCAGCGGTGGAGAAGCCGCCTGGATAACGGCTGACTCGGGAGCTGCCGATGAGGACATGAGTTTTGTAAATATCTGGGGCCATGTTTATGCTAAGGCCCGGGATGGGGCCTCGGTTAAAACCGACAGTTTGGTGTGGGAAAAAAAGACCAGCCAAATTACTACAGATGGAAAAGTTAAGGTGGTTTCCGAAGAAGGAGACACTTTAACGGGAATTGGATTTATATCCGATGACAAGTTGGAAAACTGGAAAATTCTGGCTAATGTGCGCACCGTAATTCCCAAATTAGAAGAGCGCATCGACAAGCAGGACGAAGAAGCTATAAAGGAAAAGGAATAATGCGCTTAGCTTCTTTTCTTATTATGGCAGTGGCGTTTTTTTTCTGGAACTGTCCCAGACCCGCTATGAAACCTTCCGTAGCGGAGGACGCTGGAAAAATAGGGAAGGGGGGTACCCTATCTGAAAACGGGGATTCCAGTCAGACAAAAGTGAACGAGTCTTTAGATTCTTTGGGAAAGATAAAAACAGGAGACAGCGTTAATTTGGCATCAGGCGATACCCCGCCTAAAAAAATCGATGGCAAGCAAATGGATAGTTTGATTATCGATAACTTTGAAAAGAAAAACAAAGCCTCCGATACATTGGAAATAAAAGCCGAAAAAAGGTACGACCCCGCCCCTCTTATCTGCGAGGCCAATCCGGGAACTATGGGGGGCTCTGGCAAACGGGGGGTGTATGAATTAAGCGGTGATGTTATTTGCTGGTACAAGGATTTGGTCTTTAAAACCAGCCGGGCTATTTGGGACAGGAATTCCAACCGGGTAAATTGCGAAGGGGGAATGGAAGTGGAGGCCAATGGCTTAATACTCACTTCCGAGCGGGGAGGGTATAACAAAGGCGAATCCCAAATATGGGCAAGGCAAAACGCCCAGGTGGTAGATACATCGGGGGAATATTCATTTTCGGCAGACTATATTAACTATGACATTGAAAAACATTTGCTCAATTTGAATCGCAAAGCTGTGCTTCGAAAATTTTTTCCGGATGAAAAAGACAAAAAAAACAAGCAGGGTAAAAACAAAAAAGCCAAAATGGACACCTTAAAAATCGAAGCCAATAAAATTGAATACAACGATTCGCTAAAATGGGCTATTGCTGAGAGGCGTGTGAAAATTACCCGGGGCCATTTGCTGGTGACCTGCGATTCGGCGCATTTCCAGGAAGATTCTGAGGTTATAGATTTTAGAAAAAATCCCAAAGCCAACTTCAAACACAACCAGATGTATGGGGATTCCATGAGTTTAAAACTCAAAGGGGAGGAGTTGGAAAGCATGTCTTTTGTGGGAAACGCCAAGGGGGACTTTTACGAAAAAGAAGACAGCCTTAAGGGCAGTGAAGAATACCATTTGGTGGGCGACTCAATGTTTATGAAAACTGAAAAAGAGTCCCTGGAGTTTTTAGAAGTGGTCCAAAACGCCAAAGCTAATTTTATTGAGAAAAAATTTCCCGATAAAGTAAACGAAATGGAAGGCCGCTACCTCAAACTATCCTTCGACAAGGATAAATTGGACAGTGCTTTTATTTTCGGGGCGGCAAAAACACTGTATTACATTTACGAAAAGGATGTGTATAAGGGGAAAAATGTGGCCGATGGAGATAGCATTCGCCTTGGTTTTGATAAGGGAAAAGTGAGCGATATTTTTATTTCCGGCCGGGCCCGGGGCTCCTTTTTCGGAGAGTAGGATATTTATTGGGATTTCTGGGCTATGGGTTTTGGGATTGCCAGGGCAATAACTATTATGGTAATTCTTAAAAAGAAATGGGTGTTAGCCGTTAATGTCAGAAACTGAAATCAAACTGGAAGCCAAGGACTTGGTAAAAATTTACCGGGGCCGGCGCGTGGTGGATGGAGTTAGTTTCCACATTAAAAAAGGGGAAATCGTGGGGCTGTTGGGGCCCAATGGCGCAGGCAAAACCACCAGTTTTAATATGATAGTGGGCATGATAAAACCCTATAAGGGAGCCGTGCTTTTAAACAACAATCCCATTACTAAAATGGCTATGCATAAGCGGGCCCGCATGGGCATTGGCTATTTACCCCAGGAGCCTTCCATTTTCAGGAAGATGACTGTGGAAAAAAATATAATGGCCATTTTGGAAACCCGTTCTATGAGTGGGGAGCAGCGCAGAAGTCGCATGGAAAATTTATTGGAAGAGTTTAAAATCACCCATTTACGCAAAAATAAGGCGTTTTCTTTGAGTGGGGGGGAACGCCGCCGGCTTGAAATAGCCCGGGCTATGACAATAGATCCACATTTTTTATTATTAGACGAGCCTTTTGCGGGAATCGACCCAATTGCGGTAGAGGAAATTCAATCCATGATAGCCGTTTTAAAATCAAAAGGCGTGGGTATATTAATAACGGATCACAATGTAAGGGAAACGCTTTCCATTACAGATAGGTCTTACATAATGTTTCAAGGTAAAGTGTTAGTAGAAGGGACGGCAGAGCATTTGGTAAAGGACCCCGAGGCCCGGGAAAAATATCTGGGCAAATCCTTTTCTCTTAATAAATAAAAAAATGTTTTTGCCAGAGGATACATGAGTTTAGGCCTAGAATTAAATGTTGGGATGAAGCTGGAGCAAAAGCTCTCCCCCCAAATGATCCAATCGCTAAAGCTTTTGCAGGTGACTGCCTTGCAGTTGGAAGCCATGATTACCGAAGAATTGGAAGTAAATCCGCTTCTGGAAAAAGAAGATGATAATAACTCCGATAATAATTCTTCGGACTCCGAGGAAAAATCTCAAAAAGACGGCGAATACGAAGAAATCAATCCAGAAAAAAATAAGGAAGAAGTGGATTGGGAGGCCTTTTTTGAAGATGGTTTTGATCCCGGCTATCGCCAATCTGAAGATGTAAGTCATAAGGATAAATTTGAAAGAGTTCCGGTTTCCGGTACTACGCTCCAGGATTTTTTACGAGCGCAGCTCCAGTACAAAAAAATCAATCCTCAGGTGCGTGATATTGTAGAATACTTAATTGACTGTCTCAGTGACGATGGATACCTGGTACTGGATGTGGAAGACGGAGGGAACCTTCCCCCTGTAGAAGAAAATCCATTTTTTCAGGAAGTCCACGAGCTAATCGAGCTTAAGAAAAACGACTTTGAAGTTTCCAAAGAAGTGAGAGAAGCTTTCCATATATTGCGGCGTCTGGAACCCGCTGGAATCGGTGCGCGCAACTTGCAGGAATGTTTGTTATTGCAGATGTATCGAGATGGGAATTGCAGCGAACTTGCTCTTTTAATAGTGGAAAAACATTTTGACTTGTTTAAGAAGCTAAAAATTTCGGCCCTTGCAAAAGAGCTGGATAAAGAAGCGGAAACTATTCAAACGGCTTTAAGGGAAATTGGCCGCTTTGAACCAAAACCTGGCCGCCAGGTGGCCGACTCGGTAAGCGCTCCTATTATTCCCGATTTATTAGTGGAAGTTATTGATGGCGAAATCATATTGCTTTTTAATGACAGGTTTGCCCCATCTCTTCGGGTTTCCCGGAATTATTCCGATTTAATACGCAAAGGCAGCAAAGCCTCCGCAGACACCAAAAAATTTGTGCGGGATAAATTAAACAGCGCTTCCTGGCTTATTCGAGCCATTGAGCAGAGAAAAACCACCATGCTTAAGGTTATGCGGGCTATAATCAACAGCCAGCCGGAGTTTTTCTCAAAAGGCCCCACCCATTTGCGCCCTTTAATCCTCCAGGACATCGCCGAAAAAATTGGAATGCATATTTCCACCGTCTCACGGGTGATAAATGGAAAGTACGTGCAGACCCCTCATGGCATTTTTGAGCTTAAATATTTCTTCACGTCCGGGGTAGCCCAGGAGGATGGAACAGACGTTTCCAGCATCCAAATTAAAGAAGCCATTCGAAAATTAGTGAGCGAAGAAGATAGCCATAAGCCCTTAAGTGACCAAAAAATAGCGAATTTGCTAAAAGAAAAGGGCTTAGAGGTAGCTAGAAGGACTGTTGCCAAATACAGGGATCAGCTGGAAATTTTACCAGCACGCCTTCGCAAAGAATTTTAAGGGCCAGCTTTTCTTGACTTTTGGTTGGGGGAGCACTACAATAAATGAATGCCGCTAGACAAAATCTTGAGCAAAGACCTGTGGCTCGAGTTTTCTTTTCGTCCCCAAAATTCTAGTTTAATAAAGAATAAGGATAGTAGCGAAAAAGTCCATTCACCGGAGAAGTCTAGTGAAGCCTCAACCAAAAAACCGCCCTCACTCGCATCCAAACTATTTGACCTCAATTTTGGGGTAAGTTTTTATTGGGATTAATTGGAATGGTAGTTTTTTTAAGGTATGCTCACGCCCTCCGGTTAAAGGAACCAAAACAACAACCAAAAACTCATGGAGGTATCATGGATATTAAAATCACCACTCGACATTTTAATGGCTCACCGGAACTCCAGGAAAGAATCCATAGTGTAATAGAAAAATTGGGACGATTTAATGATACTATTCGGGATGTCCACATAATTTTAGACGCTGAGAAAAAAAATCTTAGAACCGTAGAGGCGATTTTTAATATTTTTGATAAGACTGTTTGTGTGAGTGCCCAAGGGCAAAATATGCACAAAGCCGTGGAGTCTGTTTTGCTGAAAGCTGAACGTCTCCTTAAAAAAGAAAAACAAAAGTTAAAAGAGCACCGCTCCGAAGCATTATCCGAGCTGGTTGCCGGATAGCTTTTTGGAAAGGAATTTAAGGGATTAAGAAACTATACATAAAGAGGGCGAAGGGCTTTTCCGTCAAGGAGTTCTTTGAATACAACAAAGAAAAAATTGCGCTGGAACTGGCCAACCCCTCTGTCCCCCTATCCACTGAAATCATAGAGCGAGATATACATCGCCCTGGCCTCGCTTTGGCCGGTTTCACTGAAGTGTTTAGCTATCAGCGTATCCAGGTTATTGGGACTTCCGAATGGACCTATCTGGAATCCATTGGGCCAGACAAGCGCCGGGAAATTTTTAATCATCTTAAAGATTATCGCTCTCCCATGTGGATACTCACCCACAGTTTTCCCGTTCACGAGGAACTCAGGGAAATGTGCGAATTACAGAAAGTACCCATTGTGGTTACTTCCATGCCCACCTCTGAATTTTCTATGGATTTGCAACGCATTTTGGAAGACTGGTTTTCACCTTATTGCATACTCCATGGCACCCTTGTGGATGTGTACGGGGTGGGAATGCTCTATACGGGAATCAGCGGCGTGGGAAAAAGTGAATGCGCCCTGGATTTGGTGGAAAGAGGCCATCGTTTAGTTGCCGATGATATGGTGAAGTTGGTAAAAAGCGGAAGCTCCATTGTGGGCAAGGGCAACGAAGCCCTGGGGCACCACATGGAAATACGGGGCGTGGGAATCGTAGACGTGGGTATGCTTTTTGGCATTCGCGCCATTCGAGACAAAAAAAAGGTGGAAATTATTGTGGAGCTTCAGCACTGGCGCGAGGGAGAAAATTACGACAGAACCGGGCTCGATGAGTTGACAGTAGACATTATGGGAGTTACCATTCCCCGCAAATTAATTCCTATTTCTCCAGGTAAAAACATTACGGTGATTTCGGAAGTAATAGCCATGAATATGCTTTTAAAGATGAATGGGGTTGACGTGGCACAGATGTTTAATGAAAAATTGATAAAGAAAATGAATCAAAAGAGTAAAAAGAAATCTATCGAAATCATGTCTTCCGAGGTTTACGAGTAATGTTTTTTGCTAAATCTGCTTTTTACCTGCAGCCCAGGCTAAATCACTCTATTCATGGTCAACGCTAAAATAAACTTTGTAGTGGGCCTGGTTATCCTGGTGGCCCTTTTTATCCTTATGTTCGGGATTCATTTTTTAAAAAACTCCGTTCCCGGAGAAAAAAAGGATATTTATTTCGCGGTTTTCCAGGAAGTTTCCACCTTGCAAAAGGGGGATCCGGTAAAATTAAACGGTGTTTCCATGGGCCGGGTGAAAGACATCGAACTATGGAAAAACAAAGTCAGGGTTCGCTTTGATTTAAAACGCAGTTATAAGGATCACGAGGGGCAGACCCACAAAATCAGCATCCCGGTGAATTCCACTTTGACCATTCAAAATATTGGCCTTATGGGCGAGCGCCAAATTGAAATCCAGTTGGGAGATTCCCCTGAAAATTACCCTCCAGGTACCATCATCGAAAATGGAAAATTTGATGCGGGTATTGCTGAGGCCATGGGGACTGCCGGAAAAGTTTTTGAAGAGTCCGAAAAATTGATTTTGGATGTGAAAACCATTTTCGACAGCACTTTAGGTCGGGATGATTTTGTGGAAACATTTAATGGAGTTTTAGCAGACACCAAGCATTTGAGTGGAAAGCTAAATGGCCTGGTGGATTATGTGGACCCAAAAGTGAGAGAAAGTATCCGCAATCTGGAAAAATTAAGCGAAGAACTGAATACTTTGCTGGCTTCCCAGGAAGAAAGTATCAAAGGCCTTATTCAAAACGGTGAAAATATTTCTGTAAAAGCCGATGAACTTATGGGAAAAGTTTCCGGTCTTACGGATGAAGTTTCGGGAATTGTGCAAAAAATGAACTCTACAGATGGAACCCTGGGCGCCATGCTCAACGATACGGAATTTTACCGCGATTTAAGATCCACCCTGCAAAGAGCTGATTCCTTGCTGTTTATTATTAAAAAGCAGGGCCTGGATGTGAATGTGGATTTGTTTTAGCAGTCTTTCTGCTCCAGTAACTTTAATTGAATAAATTTTCTATTAAAAAATGTGCTATTTTTTAATGGTGGGAAAAAATCACTTATTATTTTTAAAACTATGATAAACAAAACGCTAGTAGTCATAAATGAAATGGGCATCCATGCCCGCCCTGCTGCGGCCATTGTCCGCGTGGCTGGCCAATATGCCAGCGACATCACCTTTTCCAAAGACGGTGTACGCGCCAATGCCAAAAGTATTTTAAACATCTTAATGTTGGCCGCCGAACCCGGCTGCGAAATTGAAGTGGAAATAGAAGGCCCGGACCAGGATGAAGCCCTGGCAGCTATGGAAAAATTATTTTTGGACAAATTTCACGATGAAGCCTAAGTCAAAATCTCCTCATCAGGTTATTAAAGGTCTTGGTGTCTCTCCGGGTTACGGAATCGGCCCGGCGAAAATTATTAGCCCTGAGGAATTAAGCGCACCCCGACGTTATATTGCCCGCAATGCTGTGGATAAGGAAATTACGCGCTTTAAAAGGGCCATTGATAAAGCTACTAAGGAAATCGCCTCGGTAAAACGAAGGATGAAAAAAGTAGTGGGGGAATATGAGTCTAAAATTTTTGACGCCCATGTTATGATTTTAAACGATCCCGAAATTGTGGATCATGTTATAAAAGATATTCGAACTAATTATCGCAATGCGGAATTTGCTTATTTAAACCGTATCAATGAATTCGAGGCACGTTTAAAACCGCTTACGGATCAATATTTTCAGGACCGAATTAATGAGGCTAAAAGCGTAGCCAAAAAGGTAATTGAAATTCTGCAAAAAACCTCTCAGCAACATAGTCTGGTGGCTGAACTGGATACCCCATCCATACATTTTACCCTGGAGATGACTCCTTTTGCTTTAGGAAAATCCGATAAAAAAAACACCATTGGCTTTGTAACTGAAAAGGGGGGCAACACCTCTCATGTATCTATTTTAGCCCGTTCCATGGAAGTGCCTGCCATTTCAGGCATTGACTACCAACGTTTTGAAATAAGCGAAGGGGATATGGTTATTTTAGACGGTACTGAAGGCCTTTTAATTATCCAACCCACTGCCCGGGAAATCGCTGAGTACGAAACTAAAAAGGCCCGCTACTTTGATTTGGAGCGCAAACTTTTTGAAGTGCGCAACCTCGAATCCAAAACAAAGGATAAAAAATCCATTGAATTGTCCGCTAATATTGAGTTACCAGTGGAGGTGGACAAAGTTCTCCTCTACGGGGGAAGCTCCATTGGACTATACCGCAGCGAATTTTTGTTTTTAACCCATAAAGAAATTCCCAGCGAAGAGGAACAATACCAAACATACCGCTATATTGGGGACAGAATGAGTCCGGGTTCCGTGGTTATCCGCACTTTTGATTCGGGAGGAGATAAGCTCTTTCCCCAGGTTAACTTAAAAGATGAAAGCAACCCTTTTATGGGCTGGCGTTCCATTCGAGTATGCCTGAAAGAACCCGAAATTTTTAAAACCCAGTTGAGGGCAATACTTAGGGCCAGCTATAATAACAATATCAAGTTGATGTTTCCCATGATAACATCCCTGGATGAATTACTGGAATCCAAAGCTATTCTAAAAGATGTGCAAAAAGAGTTCGATTCCAACAAGGTGCCTTATAATAAAAATATTAAAGTGGGCTGTATGATTGAGGTGCCCGCTGCGGTTATGATTGCTGATGAATTGGCAGAGCACTGCGATTTTTTCAGTATGGGAACAAACGATTTGATTCAATTTACCTTGGCTGTAGATAGAGGAAATAAAATGGTGGCGGATTTATACGAGCCCCATCATCCAGCTGTATTGCGACTAATTCAAACCACCATTAAAGCCGCCAAGCGGAAAAAAATCCCCGTTTCCATTTGCGGGGAAATGGCGGGAAATCCCTATTCTGCCCTGCTGTTAATGGGTTTAGGGGTCCAGGAACTCTCCATGCGTCCCAACAGTATTTTGGAAATGAAAAAGTTCATCCGCTCCCTTTCTTATTCTGAAATTCGCAAGGATGTAGCCGAGGCGCTTTCCATGTCCAATGCCACCCAAATCACGACTTTTTTGGAAAACCGGTATTCTAAAGTCATTCAATCCATGCAGTTTCCTCCGCACGAACCTTCGTCCCGATAAATTGGATTGCTGCTGCGCAGCGGGTCCTAATTAGATATATTGATAAAAGAAATTAGGGCCTACGCTTTTAACCCGATTGATGCCATGTTATCCAAAAAATCCTTTTTAGTTTTATGTCTCGGCAGCTTTTTTCTGAATCCATATTTGTTCGCGCAAAAAGCCGAAAAAAACCTGGCCAATTTGCCCTACATTGACCCTTCTATTCCATCTATGGAAACTGAAAATTTTCACCAGACATTAAGAAAGGTTAAAAAGGATTTACTTTGGGGAGAAGACTCCAGCGCGCTTCAAACCCTTATTAGTTTGAGCCCAAAAGAACAACTCGCTAGCCTTTACCAGCATATTATTGCGGCAGATTTAATGAAAAAAATAGGGCAATACAAAAATTCGGACAGCACCCTCCAAGAGGCCCAGAAATTTTCTCAAACGGGCGATTGGGAAGCATACATATTGTTAAAACGCTATCGTTTGTATTTAAGGGATAGTAGCCTGCAAAAAGAGCCCTTGGAATTATTAGCTTCCCTGTTGAAATCCAAACCCGAAGAAGTGGTTCGTATACAAGTGTTGTTTAAAATAATCGATTTGACTTATGACAAAACTAAGCCAGAAGCCTTCGATAAATATTTAGGCGATTTACTGGAATTAGATCATATCAATCCTCTGTTGGATTCAGCCTATGACAATTTTTTTTCCCCCATTGATCTGGAAAAATTTTCTTACGACTGTCTGAAAAATGCAGCTCAATTTAAAACCAAAAAATCAAAATACGCCAAAGCCAGGGATATATTGGAGTTTATGGATAAAAAATTCAAAGACAAAAAATCCCAAAAAGAAATAGAATGGGCCTTGGCGGATAATTATTACAAGCACGGGCGCTTTAAAAATGCAGCTAAAGCCTACTCCCGCTATGTTAAGAAATATGGGAACTCTTCCACCGGAATATTGCAAATGGCCCGTTCCTATACGAAAAGCGGGAATATTAAAAAAGGAAAAAAATATTATGATATGTTTACATCAATGTATCCAAAGCATCGCAAAACCGAAGAAATTTATTGGGTAAGAGGTTTTGAGGCGGAACAGGATGGGAACTTTTCCAGGGCCGAAGAGTATTACAATAAACTGGTACCCACTTTTGAAGATGGCAGCCGGGGGAGTTGGGCTTATTTTAGGAGGGGTTTTAGCTTTTACAAAAACAAAGATTTAGCTGCTGCGGAAAAGATGTTTAAAAAAGGCGCCTCCATTAAGTCCGGAGGACAAGAGGTCGCCGCCTGTTCTTTTTGGTTGGGCTATGTTATTTATCAAAAGGGTTTGAAGGATTCCGCCTTAACTATAATGGTAGATACATTTAAAAACAACCCTTTGAATTTTTACGGACATCAGGCGCAGGCCTTTTTAAAAAAAGAAGGAATGTGGAAGTCTGAATTTATGGAGTTGGCTGATTTTAAAATGCTATCCGAAGACAGTCTTAAAAACTGGATGGCGAAAACTTTTTCCAACTACAGCGAATTTAAAAAGGAGGAATTTGAAAGTAAGTATTTGTCCATAAAAGATTTGCTGGAATTAGGGCTTGATACCATGGCCATGATTACCTTGGACGCTAAATACAACAGCTATCGAAAAAACCCCTGGTTTTCCTATACTTATGCAAAGTTGTTTTATCCCTACTGGCCGGGAAGGGCTTATAGAATGGCTCTTAACATCCAGTATCAAATACATTACACAAAATGGGGCGAAGTGCCGTTAAATGTATTGCGGCAGATCTATCCTCGGCCTTATAGGGAATATGTTTTCAAAAATGCCAAAGATAAAAACCTGGAAGAGAATTTTATTTACGCGTTAATGCGCCAGGAATCCGGTTTCGATGAGGATATTCGCAGTTGGGCGGGAGCCATAGGGTTAATGCAAATTATGCCCTATACGGGAAAAGATTTAGCTAAAAAAGCTAAACTCAAAGATTTTAAACCTTTTGATTTGACTAAGGCAGCTGTAAACGTGTTTTTAGGAACCAATTATCTCATGGACTTAAAATCCGATTACAACCACAATTTAATGCTGGTTTTGGCCAATTACAATGCGGGTCCGGGCCCTGCCCGACGTTGGGAAAAGGAGCATTCCAAAAAAGAAGTGGAAATTTTTGTGGAGGAGGTGAGCTATTGGGAAACCCGCGACTATATTAAAAAGGTAATGGGAAATTTTTGGAATTACGATTTAATTTATGCGGAGGATTCTCCCTAAGCTTTTTTATGCGCCAGGCTGTTTTTTTTGTTTTGCTTTTATTGTCCCAGCAAGTGTTTTCTGAATGCTGGACCATCGCCCGCTTAAAATATCAGGGCGGAGGTGATTGGTACTCCAATCCCACCAGTTTGCCCAACTTATTCAATCGGCTTAAAAAAGATTTAAAAGCCAACATTTGCCCAAAGGAAGAGACTGTGGAGCTTTTAGATGCCAAACTTTTTGAGTACCCTATTTTGTACCTTACTGGCCATGGCAAGATTCACTTTTCCGATGAAGAAAGAAAGGAGCTCAAAAAATACCTCTATCAGGGGGGGCTTTTAATAGCCGATGATAATTATGGCCTTGACGCTTCTTTCAGGCAGGAAATAAAAGAAATTTGGAAAGACAATAAATTGTATGAATTGGGAAAAACTCATCCGGTTTTTAGCGCCCATTATGTTATGAAAAAAGGAATGCCCAAAGTTCACGAACACGACGGCAAACGCCCTCAACTATTGGCCATTGATGTGGATGGCCGGCCATCCCTTTTGTATAGCTATGAAGCGGATTTGGGCGATGGTTGGGAAAATCAGGATGTGCATAATGTGCCCGAAGCCACCCGTGAACTTGCTTTGAAAATGGGCGTTAACATTGTTGCCTGGTACTTGCAAGGCCAGCCAGGCTCTGCAAACCCTTAACATATATGTCAGACTCTAAAATACATCTTCCCATGTATCATAAGGCGGTTGAAAAGCTCGCCCATAAAAGATTGTGGAAAAAAATATTTAGTTTGGCCCTCATTTGTTTTAGCGCCCATTGCATATTCTTAAGCGTAACAGGGTTAATTCTCAACGAATTTCCTTTTTCAAAAACAGTTTTACTGGTATCCTGTTTTTCATTTTTAATTTGGGCGATTCCCTTTTGCGCCTTCCTATGGCAAAAGGCAAAAATAAAAAACAGATATTTGGCCACCGCAAAAGATCTGGACGTTTTAAACCCCCATTTGGACGATGGTTTCCAGCTCTCTCAATCTTCCCTTAGCGCAGATAATCAGGACAATACTTATTCCAGCCTTACCAAATATTACAGCGAAAAATTTGTGGATGTTCATTGGCCTAAAGTGAAATTTTCCAGATTGGTTTTGGGCATTTTGTTTCTGGGAGTTGTACTTTGGTCCCTCCCCTTGTTATTTGTTAAAGACAGAGAACTGTACGTTGCCAATACCGTTTGGCCTTTTCAGCAGCTGCAAAAAATTCCAACCTTGATAATTGAACTGGAATCTGTTCCGCAGACAGTTAAAAAGGGCGAAGATGTGCGATTCAGAGGTCTGTTAAAAAACTACTCCAGAGATCAAAATATTTATGCTTATATCTCCCATGGCCATAAAGAATTGAGATATCCTGTTGAGGTAAACAATTCCCGTTTTCAATTTTCGAAACAGGCCAACGAAGATTTTCAAATTTTTTTTGCAGGAGAAAACGGCAAAAGTAAATCTTTGAAAATAAGAGCTCTGGAGGAACCTCGCCTCAGCCAAATTCAATTGACTATTGTGCCTCCCGATTATACGGGCTTAAAGGCGGATAGTTTGCCAGTTGGAATGGTGGAACCCAATGTTTATCCTGGCAGCCAAGTTAGCTGGTCTTTAAAAGCAGATAGGGAGCTTTTGGATGCCAGGTTATTAATCTGGTCCATGGAAAAAGACTCCCTTTTAATGGAAAAGAAACTCGGTGGCGGGCAAATTTTTTCTTTAAATCTTTTAGCTGGGGGCAAAAAGAAAAAGGGCGATTTTATTTTGCCACTTAAATATTCCTTTATCCTCAGGGATAAGAGCGGAATCGAAAGTGCAAATGCGCAGAATTATGTTATAAATGCCAAAGAGGATACATATCCAGAGCTGGAAATTGTAGAGCCCACTGATTTTTTGCTGGAGAATGTAGGAAAAATCCCCCTGGGAATTTCAGCTAAAGATGATTTTAAAATTTCCAGCTTGTACCTGTATTATAAACTCAGCAGTGATGGTTATGTAAAAGATTCCAGCAGAATTTCCATTTACCAATGGTTGAAGGCATCTTCGGGGAGCTATGTATTTAAAGAATGGGATGTAGGCTTTTTGGGAATTCGTCCTGAAAATGAATTGGAAATTTATTTATTGGGTTGTGATAACGACAATGTATCTGGTCCTAAATGCAGCCGCTCCCCCAAAAAGCAATTTAAATCTCCTTCCGTGCAGGAAGCCATGGCTTTGGCCGCTAAAAGAGAATCAGAAACCATGTCGCTGATAAAAAGCGCTGTGGAGCGGCAAAAAAATGTGGAGGAAAAGCAAAAACGGGCCGAGCAAATGGAAAATAAAGATAACTTGCCTGCCGCAAATTTTGAAATCCGACAGATACTGTTGGAAAATCCAAGGAGACTTTTAAATCAAGCTGAAAATACTTTGCAGCGCATGAGGAACATGGAACTTAAAGGCTCAAAATCCCAAACTACAAACAGCCAGAAGTTTCGCTCTTTGGAAAAGCAAATTCAAAAAACAAAGGAGAATTTGCCCAAATCCGATATTATGCAGGCTAAGTCTCCAGAAAAGATGGAAACAGTGGATAGAATAATGAGGGATCAAAAAAAAATAAAAAAAGAGCTCGAGAGTATTGATACTCAAAAAAAATCTGAAATGGAAATTAGCAAGAATTATCTGGAAGAGAATATTGATAAAGCCTTGGAAAAGGAAGAGAGCCTAAAGGAATATTTAAAGTCAGAAGAAAATCAAAAGCAACTGGAAGAAAAACTAAAGGAAGAAATGTTAAGCGAACAAAGCGAGGCTGTTCAGGATGTTATGGAAAGCACTGAAGAACTTCAAAAGATGATCGAACAAAGTTTGAAAAACCCCATGTTTTCCAAGGATTTGCTGGAAAAAATGGAAAAGGTGCAAGAACTTTTGCGAGAGGCTTTGCCTGACTCTTTAAGAAAGCTAATGGAGAAAAAAATGGAAGGCCAGGAAGTCAATGCTTCCGATTTGAAAAATAGTTTATCCAAATTAATGGAAAATAAAGATGCCTTTGAGCAGAGCATTGAACGGGCCTTGCGGGCTTTGGAAGACATGAAAAAATTAAGAGAACTCGATAATATCCGTCAGGAGTTGCTCCAGGCGAAAAAACGCGAGGAGGAGTTGAAAAATAAGCTGGACAAGGCAAAAGAAAATAAGAGCAATTCCCAGCTAGCTAACATGCAGGAAAGTATTAATAAATCTGTAAATAAAAGCTTAAGCAGTTTAGAAGAAAAAATGAGCAATGCCAAACTTCCACCCTTTTTGAAAAAGGAGATGCAAAAAAAACTGAAAGAGAAAATGGATAAGTTGAAAGATCAACTGGCAAAAGAAAGAGGCGATAAATCCGAAGCTTCCCAAACCGCTGGAGATGTTGTGAAAGAACTCTCCCAAATGGCCGAATCCATGACATCAATGATACAAGGAATGGCAGGTCAGCAAGGCCCCTCTGTGGATGTGAAACTTATTGAAAGGCTGACTAATGAATCCTTAAAACTCTCTGAACTGCAAATGTTAATTGCCTCGGACTACCCTGTGCGAAAAGGGGAAGGGTGGGAGTCTGAAGAAAATCACCTATATTATTCAGCCCATCAAATTGCCAATTGGATATATCAGGAATTGCAAAAATTAAGTGCGGAAGTTCCATTTGTAAGCTCTTACCTGCTAACGCAAAGCCGGATATTATCAGAAAGTCTTAAACAATCTTCCACTAGCAAGTCTTATTTATCTCTTTCCAAAGCAAAAGATTCAAACCAAAAAGTAAGTCGGGAGTTATTAAAACTTTTAAAATTAGCCAAATCCATGCCTCCTCCTTCCGGGCAGGGACAAGGCCAAGGAGATCCCCAAAACTCCCAGGGAAACAACCCGGAAGGAGGAAGCGATTTATCCACACAACTCAAAGGACTTTCGGGAAAACAAATGGCGGTCAATCAGGCAACTTCTGAATTGCTGAAGTCTTTAATGAAGAGCGCAAAAGGAAAAGGACAGATGCAAAGCCCTCAGTCTTTGGCCAATAACCAGGGCCAGCTTGGAGAGCAATTGGAAAGCATGGCTGAAGGGGCTGATGAAAAAGGCGGTGCGGCGAGCAAGCTCAGAAAATTAGCTGAAGAGGCTCGATACATTGAAGGGGAAATGCGAAAGGGAAGGTTAACTCCCGAGCTTAAGGAAAGGCAGGAGCGCTTTCAATCCCGCTTGCTGGAGGCCTCCAATGCCCTGGAAGAAAGAGGTTTCAGCAATGAAAGAGAAGGAAAATTATCGCGCTTAAAAGAAAAGAATTCTCCTCAAAATACCAAAGTCTCCCGGGATAAATGGCAGGAATTACTGCTAAAGGAGAAAAAAAGGGCACAAAAAGCTAATATGGAGTCCGAAGATAAAGAAAAAGTGGATGGATTTTTTGAGATAATGCTTACGCGATAAATTATAATATCATATAAAGGTTATGAATTTGAAATATTTTGTGGTGCTAGACAGGCTGTTGATTTGGATTGGGAAATTTGTCCACAACTCCATCCAAACATCGCAGGAATATCTCATATTTGTATTCCAGGTGTTTAAACATCTTCCCCAGGTATTTAAAAACTTCCATTTTACCGTGGAGCAGATGCATATCATTGGCACTACTTCTATCCCCCTTGTTGCCACCACTTCCATTTTTACCGGCGGTGTGGTTGCCATTCAATTTGTGACTCAATTCGGAGATTACTTACCCCTTCGATATGTTGGCACTGTAGTGGGCAATACGGTTATGGTGGATTTAGGTCCGGTGCTAACAGCTCTTGTGGTCACAGGTCGGGTAGGGGCGGCTATGGCTGCCGAGCTTGGGACTATGGCGGTAACAGAACAATTGGATGCCATGAGATGTTTAAACTTAAACCCTTTTCGATTTTTAATGGCGCCGCGATTGGTAGCGGGAATGATTATGTTGCCTGTACTTACCATTTTTTCTTCGTTGGTTGCCATCATGGGAGCTTTGGCCATTTTGTATATATTAAAAGATGTGCCTCCTGCTATTTTCTTTTCCGGGGTGCGTTTGTTCTATTCGGATTGGGAGCTTTCCGTAGGGCTTATGAAGGCATTTGCCTTTGGAATTGTAATCACCAGCTTTGGTTGTTTTTTCGGCTATAACAGCACTCACGGAGCAGAAGGAGTGGGCCGAGCGACCCGCGCTTCGGTGGTTGCCTCAGATATTTCTATCTTGATTACCGGTTATGCGGTATCTTATTTCCTTCTCACAAAACATTTCTAAATGAACAATCAAATCGAGCTTTTTAAAAACCCGAAGCTCGCATCTATTGATGTGAGCCACAATTCCCTGCGTTTGTTTTCTGATTTAGTTCAGGAAGCGTTTTATGAAAATGATTTTGCAAAACACAACCAGCAGGTAAAATCCTTAATCGCCCAACAAAAGGAAGCGATTCGCACTGGCAATAAAAACCCCGGCTCGGGAGTTTCAACAGTTAAATATATCAGCGAAATGGTAGATGTTTTAATTCGCGGTATTTGGGACCAGTTGGAAATTAAAATGGAAAGCACTCAAAAGACCATAGCAATTGTGGCTGTGGGTGGCTATGGTCGATTGGAATTGTGCCCCAATTCCGACATTGACTTGTTAATATTAACATCCAACAAAATCACCCAGGAAGAACAGGACCAGGCAGAAACCTTGGTGCGTAACTTATGGGATTATGGATTTGAAGTGGGATCTTCGGTTCGCTCTGTGAAGCAATGTGACGAGGCCATAAGCAACGATTTTGAAACCTGGACTTCTTTTTTAACGGAAAGATTTATTGCAGGCAATTATCAGGTGTATAAATCGTTTTTAAAATTGATTAACAAACCGGTAGTTCCCTGGAGGATTTCCCAGTTTTTAAAGTTTAAACTAAACGAACGCAAAAAAAGGATTCAAAAATTCGGCGGTTTAATTCAGTTATTGGAGCCTAATTTAAAAGAGGGAACTGGCTGTCTTAGGGATGTTCATACTATTCAATGGATATCCCGTATTAAATTTGGCTGTAAATATTGGGAAGATTTGGTTCGGGAAGGCTTGATGGCGCCTCAAGAAATGGAGGAGCTTCGCAATGGTTACGAATTTTTGTTGCGGGCGCGCTGTTGTTTGCATTATGTAAATAATAAGAAAGAAGACTTTTTGGGTTTCCATATTCAGCCCGATGTGGCCCGGGAATTTGGTTATGACGGAGAAGAAGGCGATCAAAATGTGGAGTGGTTTTTGCAATCTTTTTACCGGCACTCCAAGGCCATAAACCGTATTACCGAAAGCTTTTTAAGCCAGTGGGAAAAAAACACCTATCACGGCCAAATGTTAGGCCAAGTTAAAGGTCACAAAATATTTGCCCACGAAAAAGGCAGATTGGATTTAAACAGTCCCGTGGGAAATCCATTTAGCAATAATATTGGCCTTATGCTGGAATACTTTAGCCTGGCCAACACCACCGGGCTTGCCTTTGGCAACATGGCTTTACACCGTATCCGTCAGGCAGTAAATACTATTCAAACAGACAAAGTGGACATCACCTCTTACATAAAACCCTTTTTGAATTTGTGCAAACGTCCCCAAAGAGTGGGTCGAATGCTAAGGGCTATGCATGAGGTAGGTTTGGTGGAACTAATAATCCCTGATTTCTTATATGTGAATTGCCATACCCAGCACAATATTTATCATATTTACACCACCGATGAACACACCTTAACCGTGGTGAGGCAGCTGGCTTATTTAAAGGGCGATCCCAACCCCATGTTAGATACCCTTAAAGAAGCCTTTGGCCATGTAAAAAATATTGATGTGTTGATTTTATCCTGCATATACCACGATATTGCAAAAGCATTGCCCGGCGATCACAGCGAAGTAGGAGCGGAGCTTATCCGAAAATTTTTAAAGAAGGCTGGATTTTCCAATGAAGAATGCGAACAAGGCTCCATGATGGTGCTACATCATTTGGCCATGAATGAAATTGCCCAAAGGCGAAACTTGGATGATCCTAAAACTATTTCAGATTTTATTGAAAAAATAAAATCCCCTCAAAACCTTCATATGCTTTATGTATTAACTTATTGCGACATTTCCTCTGTGCATCCTGATGCCTGGTCTGATTGGAAAGCTGTTCTATTAAAAAAGCTTTATTTAAAAACATTAATTGAAATGGAGCAGCCTGATTATCGTGAACATCTGCAAAAAAATATTGAAAAGAGGCTGATAAAGGCCTTAAAAGAAGAATACCCTCCCTCAATTACGGTAAATCACTTAAGACTAATGCCCAAACAATACCGAAGTTCTGTTGATGTGGAGACTTTAAAAAACCATTTGCAAATGGTGGAAAAGCTCAAAAGAAATAAAGTGGTCATTGAATTGACCAAGCGGGATAGTTATTACCGTATTTCTGTTGCGGCTGTTGACAGACCTTATTTGTTAGCCGCTTTGGCGGCAAGTTTTTCCTCTCATGGTGTTTCCATATCCAATGCAAAGATATTTACCCGTTCGGATGGTGTGGCTATTGACGAATTCCAGTTTGCCGGCCATGAGGATGTTAAAATTAATTTACCTAACTTGCAGAAAAAAATTGAGCATGAATTCAAAGCAAACTTAAAGCTTTCCCCCGATGAATTGTACGCCAAGCAAACCAAATTAAAGGCAAAACCTTTGTTTCCACAGGCCTATAAGCCCGCTAAAATAAGGCGTGCCTCCCATGTACCTTTTGGAGCTAAGTTCTCAAACAGGTACTCAGATAGCTTTAGCACGCTGGATTTAAGCTGTCTGGATGTGATGGGATTAATGTATTTAGTTACTAATGTATTCTCTAAACTGGAAATCCAGGTACATGGAGCCATCTTAACTACAGAAGCCGGAACGGCAATGGATGCTTTCTATATTACTGATATGTTTAATCGGAAAATAGAGGATAAGGAAAAAATTTCCCTTATTACAAACCAAATGGAACAGGAAATAATTAAAAAAGTTTCAAGCTAATCTTGATTTTTTTATTCAATTTGCTTGACTAAACTAATTAATAACTTTATCATAGTTAAGTCACAACCGTGGTAAGGATTTGGACTTAACAAAGTTCACAGTTCATCAAATCAATTGCACCCACCAATACATTATGTATAGTAAGCTTGATTTGTCCCCATGGTATGTTCCATTTAACCGCCAAGAGAGGGGGTGATAGCATGGCTGTAAAGAAGAAAAAAGCCACAAAGAAGAAAGTAGCCAAAAAGGCCACCAAGAAAAAAGTAGCTAAAAAAGCAACAAAAAAAGTTGCTAAGAAAGCCACTAAGAAAAAGGTAGCTAAAAAGGCAACTAAGAAGAAAGCTGCTAAGAAGGCTACTAAAAAAGCTGCTAAGAAAAAAGCAACTAAAAAGGTCGCCAAAAAGAAAGCAACAAAGAAAAAGGTTGCTAAGAAAAAAGCTGCTAAGAAAAAGAAAAAATAATCCGCTGGATTCAGCGTTTTATATAAAAGGGTCTACTGTTTTTCAGTGGGCCCTTTTTATGAGAACCTCTAAAAATGGGGCGTCGCATTGCTCCTTCAAGCTCGAATAGGTTAATCACAAGCCCCCTCGGGTGCCCTCGTGACATGATACATCGTTGTTTCTCATCGTCAAAATAGTCGTCACAAGTTCCACTTGTTTCCTTTAAGCTCAATAAGCATAGGCATTCAGGTTTCTCGGTTCCTCATTTACCAACAGTAAACTCCGGTTTTTGGGCGTCGCTTGGCTCCTTCAAGCTCGCGTTCCGCTTCGGTTCCTCTTCAAATGCCTCGTCTGATGTCACGATCTTCAATTTTTAAATTCCTTTACTCTAATCCATTTACATGGATTCAATGGTTGGAATGCCAATAGACTCCAAAGCGTTTCCCAAAACTGTTTTAATACAGTGTACCAGAAAGAGTCTTTCTCTTTCGGCATCGCTTCCCAAAACC
The DNA here is from genome assembly GCA_050294405.1 of Fibrobacteria bacterium. GTDB lineage: Bacteria > Fibrobacterota > Fibrobacteria > UBA11236 > JADFYW01 > JBNKOC01. The sequence continues at coordinate 237,751 of JBNKOC010000012.1, forward strand.
CTGCAATTGTGAATAAACTTATGGGATTTATCCGCCAGGGACAACGCGTATTGCCCCACTAAAAAGGGCTCTAATGCATCAACCGCAGCGAGAACTCGCTCAGGGAATTTAGATAAGGCGTTAATAATATCCTGCGTTTCAGGCTCTGTAAACAAATCGAAATTTAACTGGTTTATATCCCACTCTTTTTCAGAAAAGCCAGGGTCCTGTTCTGATTTTTTCCTCAATATGCTGCAAAGTCTAACATAAGCATTTAATACGTAAGGGCCAGTATCTCCTTCAAAACTGAGAACAGAGTCCCAATCAAATTTTACATCGTTAAGGCGCTTATTTTTAAGATCGTTAAACACCAAGGCTCCCACAGCGATGTCCCTGGAAATCTTTTCTTTGTTTTCCAGTTCGGAATTTTTTTCCTCAACAATAGAGAGGATTTTTTGGCTGGCCTTGTTTAATACATCTTTTAAAAGAGAAGCTTGGCCTGCTCTGGTTTTGCCCTTTTCCCATTTTCCTTCTTCGTTTTTATTGAGGATTAATCCAAAGGGAATGTGTACGCATTTGCTGTGCCAATCAAATCCCATTTTTTCCAATACCAAGAAAAGTTGCTTGAAATGAAGGGATTGGCCATTGTCTACCACATAGTAACATTTCTCAAAGTTGTACTCTTCCATCCGATAAATGGCTGCGCATAAATCCCGGGTGGCATAAACAGTGGAGCCATCGGATTTTTTTAACATTAGTGGCGGAAGCTCTTCCTGGGACAAATCCACAATTTGAGCGCCCTGGCTCTCGCTCCACAATCCCTTTGACTTTAAGTTTTCAATTAGTCCAGATGTATGGGGGATAAAAAAGGATTCGCCTGTGTAATGATCAAATTCCACTCCCAGGATTTGGTATATTTTTTCCAGTTCCTTAATGGTGATTTTTTTGAAGTGTTGCCACATTCGTGTGTAAAGGGAGTCTCCCGATTCCAGTTTTTCAAATGCAGCTCTGGCTTCATCTTCCATTTGAGGGTTTTGCCCGGCTTCAATAGTAAATGATTTATACAGGTTATTTAAATCGGAAATACTAAGGCTTTCCATGTAGGAATCATCCAGGGAAAGATTCTCTTTTAGGTACATGACAATGAGTTTTCCGTATGAGGTTCCCCAGTCGCCAAGGTGATTGATTCGCTCTAAGTGATATCCGCAAAGTTTGTGCAGGCGGCTTAAAGCATTTCCCAACATAGTTCCCCGGAGATGGTGGAAAGCCAATTCTTTTCCGATATTTGGGGAGGAGTAGTCTATTACTATGGTTTTGTTTTTGCCTGTATTGTTGCTTCCGTATGTTTTTCCTTGCTGGTGGATTTTTTCCAACAGCTCTTTTTGAAAGCGAATTTTATCCAAACAAAAATTCAAATAGCCATTCACAGCTACAATTTTGGAAAAGCCTTGGGGAACTTCCAGTTTTTGCGCGAGTTCTTCGGCAATTAACTTGGGAGATTTTTTAAAAGTCTTGGCAAAGGGAAAGCAGGCTATGCTCAAATCCCCTTCCACATTTTTTGGGGCTTCTAAAATATTGGGAACCAGGGCTTCCCATTCCAGGTTTAAGGCGGGAGCTAAACATTGAGCTAAAGACTCTTTATAAGTATTCATCTGCGCCCTCACCTGTAGCCAAATTGGATTCAGATTCTTTTAACTCAGAATCGCTAAGTCCGAAATCTTCGGCAGCGAGTTCGTATTGAGGGGAATCTCTCCATAGGCGTTCCAGGGAGTAATAGGCACGTGTACCTTCTTCAAATACATGGAGTACAAACTCCCCACAGTCCAGTATTCCCCACTTTACTCCAGGACTATATTCCGTTTTAATGTGAGGCAGCTTTTTTTCTTTTAGCAGGCGTCCCATTTTTCGGATTATGGATTGCATTTGCACCTCTGATTGGCAGGTACATACAATAATAAAGTCATCGGTTATGGTGGGGATTTTGCGAATGTCAATTAAAACCAGGTCTTCTGCTTTAAGTGCGTAGAGTTCAGATATACTGGCATTGAGGATTTTATTTTTTTTAAGTGTTGCTGGTATCATTTATTTAATTCTCTTGTAATAATCCTTTCCCACGATGATGGTGGCATCTACCATTTGGGAAGAATCTATCATTTCAATAACATTATCCGTTTTTAATATTACCCCCAGATCCCTAGCCACTGCAAAACTGCTGGTTCGGGCAACTACTATAGTTTCCTTAAAATTCCAAAGGGGAGCGTTGCCAAACTCCACAATATCAAACCCGTGATCAATTAAGAAATTTCGAACTTCTTCTGCAGCTCCGGGAAAGCCACAGCCGTTAAGAACCTGAATTTGGCCAGTGTTCGGCTTGAACTCACTGGGCTCGGCCTTTTCCTGCTTACAGCCTATCACCCCGGTTGCCAGGGCCAGGAAAACCAATAAAAATGAATTTTGTAAATAATTCGAGATTTTCAAGATCTAATGGAGGAATTCATTAGCGTGAATAAGAAGACCAATGCCCGAAGGGCCCATAGGCTTTATAAGCATCCTGTAAATTGAAATAATGCAGGGAAATGGAGCTATTTTCGGTGGGCTTGTACTCTAAACTAATTCTTGGGAGAATAAAGGAGCCAAAATTTTCCATGTTATCGCCCCGATACATATTACTGTAAATTCCAGAAGAATAAAAAGGAGTGTGCAGGCCAATGTCCATAGATAAAGTCAATGGTTCGGCCAACTGGTAGCTCAGAGAGTTTAAATAGACCCCCGAGGAAGCCATTCCACCTCCGCCATAGGACATGCTTGTGCTGTAGCTTTGTTGCATGGAAAAGCGGGAGGGATGCAATAATCCGTAGGAATGGGTTTGAGCTGAATAGGGATTATTTTCCATAACCTCTCTGGAAAATGGTTCTTTTTTAACCACAAGGGTATTGGGCTGCTCGGCGTTAGCGGCTAAAGATAAGAATATTAATACCAAGGCAAATTTAAGCATATTTCAACCTGCTACCTATAATATAACATATATTATTTAGCCGGGAGAGCCCGATTTTTTCCGTCTAATTTAAGTATTTGAGGTTTATGAGTTTTTGCTTCATCGTTATTTAATTCGCAGAAGCTCATAATTATTACAATATCGCCTGGCACAGCCAAACGGGCGGCAGGCCCGTTAAGACAAATGGTGCCCGTGTTGGGTTCGCCTTCAATAATATAAGTTTCAAAGCGAGCGCCATTGTTGACGTTCACTACCAATACCTTTTCGTAGACCGCCATGTCTGCCTGCTCAAGAAGGCTGGGGTCGATGGTGATAGACCCCTCATATTCAAGATTAGCTTCAGTTACAGTGGCGCGGTGGATTTTTGATCTAAGGAATATTCTTTGCATTTTTAAAAATCAAGAGAGAATAAGGCCGAGGGCTCCAAGTTGGGAGAAAGGTTAAATGAAAATCTGGCAGCACCCTGGTTGTCGTGATAACGGGTTCCCAGATACGCGTCTACTGCGCTGGTTCCCATACAAAGCAATACAATGATGGGGTAAATGGGATATATGGAATATTCGGGATCGGCCTCTGTACTGGATTGGGTCTCTTCCTGATGGAGGAAGGTCAATAAAAGGCTGGTGGCGGCAATTCCAGATAAAGCTCCGCCAAATTTATACCTATCTGTTTTAAATTGATAAAACCCAGGTAAAACAAAAGACACAATGGGCATGTAGTTAAATTTGCTTTGGGTGTAGACTCTTCTATCCATATCGTCGTCTTCCATACCGGCTTTTTTGGAGTTTAGCCATTCGGTTTTGGAAACGCCTAACTTTTTCCAGGGTTCACTGTAATATTCAGAAGGCATAATTCCGTATTCCAACAACATTTCCAGTTCTTTTCTGGACATGCCCCTTTCTTTTACCAGCTCGAACTCTGTATTGGATATGCCTGCTTCTTTATAGTCAAAGCCGTACCATTCATCATCTTCCTGAGCAAAAACACTGAGCTGCAAAACAAAAAGGAATGTCAAACTATACAGAATTTTCTTCATATTCTTAATCTCCCGGCAGGGTGGTTGAATCTTTTTTTTTAAGATAGTAAAAAACCTGAATTTAGCTGTGGGCTTCCCTCAAAATTGCACACTTAAAGAGAAGAAAAAGAAAAATGCCGAGGGGGGGACTCGAACCCCCACAGGGTCGCCCCTACTGGATTTTGAGTCCAGCGCGTCTACCAGTTTCACCACCTCGGCGATTTTTGTGGCGAAAAATATAATTCAATTTGGCAAAATCACGTAATAAGAAAGGCCCTGAAGCGTTAATTTTTTTTCTCCGTATTCTTCGGCCTCACCGCGGTTTGGAAATCCCGGGACTCGTACCAGAAACATAGATTTCCCGTTGCGCATTTCAGAAAGTACAATGGCATCCACGCCTTTTTCTTTAAGCTGCTTTTTAAAAGCTAGTGCATTTTCCTGATTGGAGTAAGCTCCCAGTTGCAAGGCCACTTTGGGATCTTCTTTTGTGATTTTTACAGGAGGGCTTATTTCTACTTCTGTTTTTTGGGGACTTGCTTGTAGCTTTGGGGCAGTGGCAATTATGGATTCCACGTCAATATCCAATAGGGATGTTTCCAGACAATGTGGACATTGGTAGGCCAGACTTTTTGCGAAAGCAATGGATTTGCTGTTGTCGGAGTCTTCTTGATTGTGAAAATATCCCAGCCAACCCAAGACGCCCCGGGTTTCGTGAGTTTGGTTTTCTCTGGCCATTTCCAGAATAGCCCCGGAGGCTTCCTTTTCACCTTTAAGCCATCTCAACTGGGAAATCCCTGCGATGGAAAGGGAGTATATCGGGTTTGTTTCGGGAATCATTTTTGAAGCGCTGCGAAAATGAAATTCCGCGGAGTCTAAATAACTTTCCTTTTTCTTTCCGTATAGAGAGCATGTTAAGCCCATCCAGTAATGTGCTTTAGGGGCGAGCTTTCCTTCAAGGTTTTGTACTATACATTTTCGAAAATAATAGATGGACATGCCCAATTCCTCTTTGAGGTAATAGTAATGGGCTAATTGAAAGTAGGCGTCTTCCTTGGTAGAGTCGTTGACTCCGTGTTTATCCAGCCAACGGTAATTTTTAAATAAAAGGGAGGCATCCATTTCAAGTTTGCCTTCCAGGTATTTGGTAATGCTCTCTTCGGGATAGCTGGTTTTAAATTTGGAAAAAACTTTGCGGGCCGAATCCAGTTTTCCCTGGGCGATGTATTGATTGACCTGGCTCACGGAGCCATACCCGAAGCTGGCCATTAAAACCAAAAGGCATATAAAAGACATTTTTTTTATAATTCAAAACTATCCCAATGGCCACAGTCAGGGCAATGCCATTCGGGTTCCTTGGAAATTCTTCCGCATGATTGACAGGAATAGGTGAATATATCGGGCAGCTGAGCCAGGGCAGATTTTAACTCGGGATAAGGCTGGTTTCCCGACTGGTTTTCCAGAGAAAAACGCAACAGCTCTCTTAAAGTTTCCTGTTTGGAAAGCTTATGGGACTCTATGCTTTTTAATGTGTCCAAAGCCTCTTCTTTTTCGCCTAATTTTAAATATTGCTTGAACAACCCCAATTTAGCCACAGTTTGGTGGGAGCCGCTCTGGCGCACCAGTTTTTGATATATGCCTAACAACTCATGATAGCGATTTATTTCGTATAGGTACTGTTCTATTTCTGGTAAAATCCAGGGGCTTTTTTCAGGAGCGTTATCTAAGAGTTGTGCCCAGCATTCTAAAACCTTTTCGGGCTTTTGTTCTTCGCGATATAATCTGGCCAACAACATATAGGCCGGAGCGCATTTTTGATGGAGTTTAATGGCCTTTTGCAAAACTTTTTTCTTTTCTTTTCCGGGCATGTTGGGATCTGAGCGCACCAGTTCCACCTGATAGAGCGCCAGTTTGGCATCGGTACTTTCTCCACTGAGCTGGCAGTAAATTTTCCAATTTTTTTCGGCTGCGCTGTAGTTGCCCTGCATTTCCAGCAAATGGGTCAGCTGGTGGCGAGCTTCCAAATCTTCGGGGTACCTATCTACCCTTTGTTCGGCCAACATTTGGGCGCTGGAAAATTTTTTTGTGTCACAATAGGCTTTAATCAGGGCCCGCTCTGTTTTTTCCTTTAGGCTTTTTTCAAGATGTTCTCTTAAGAGTAAATCCCGAAAAATTTTTTGAGCTCTGAGGCTGTCTTTTTTGTCGGAAAATAAAATACCCAGATGGTAATAGGCGCCGGTTAAATTGGAATCCAATTCCACGGCCCGGGAAAGTTGCTTAATGGCTATTTCTTTTTGGTTTTCAATAATGGAGCTTAAACCCTCGATGTATAGCTCCATTCCAGATTCGCTTTCGGCATTTTGCCTGGGTTTGCTTCGGGTTAGTAAACTAGCCATAATTACTTATTGGGTTCGGGAGGCGCAATGGCGCTCTCGTCGGAAGTAAACTCGTCTTTAATGCTCAGGTTGCGGTACTTATTTAGCTCGGATGTGAGCTCTTTAATTTCCTTATCGCGCTGGCGGATGGTTTTTTTTAAATTTCTTTTTGCGCCCAATGTATAGGAGTACCAAAAAAACCAACCCATTCCAAAACTGCCCATAAGCCAAATCCAAAGGGGAAGTTCCTGGGAGCCTACCAGACGAAATTCAATAGATTGAACCAGAGGCGCCCAATTTTGCAGCACAAAAGCACCTAAAATAGCAAGAACTGCCCCCAGTATTATTTTTGTCATGGTTTTCATATACCATCAATATATTATATATGCGGCTATTAGGAAATAACTTTCCCGGCAAGTGTCATGCCCCTTCTCTCGGTAATTTTCACCTGCACAAAATGTCCTGGAAAAAAGCCTTCTTCATGAGGCACTAAAACTTTTTTGAAACTGCCTGTTTTGCCTATCCACTCGCTTTTGTTCCTATGAGACGGGCCTTCCAGCAATATTTCTTCTTCTTTTCCCAGCATATTGTCCAGGTTTTCGATGGTAATTTGGTTTTGAATGTCGATTAATCCGGATAAGCGCTGGCTTTTTTCTTCTTGACTGAGGGTTTCCGGTTCTGCAAAAGCTTCTGTTCCTTCTCTGGGAGAATAGGAAAACATAAAAGCGTGATCAAAGCGAATTTCTTTTACAAGACTCAATGTATCTTGATAATCCTGCTCGCTCTCACCCACAAAGCCTGTAATAATATCAGTGGTAAGGCCAATGCCGGGGATTTTTTCCCGGAGTTGCTGGATAATATTTAAAAATTCTGCTCTGTCGTATTGGCGGCGCATTTTTGCCAGCATCTTATCGCTGCCCGATTGCAGTGGCATATGTACATGGGGGCATATGTTGGGATATTTGGCCATCACATCAATAACATCCGGGGTAAAGTGCCTGGGGTGGGGCGAAGTAAAGCGAATTCTTTTTAAACCTTCTATTTGGCTTAATCTCTCTAATAAATTGGCAAATGTAACCAGCCCTTTATCGGTTTTCCTGCGGTAAGAATTAACCGTTTGGCCCAGTAATGTGACTTCGGGGATACCCTCCAAAACAGCTCTGCGCACTTCTTCTTCCACTTCATCAGGGTCTCTGCTGCGTTCCTTGCCCCTTACAAATGGCACTATGCAATAGGAGCAATGTTTGTTACAACCGCGCATAATAGATACAAAAGCCGAAACTTTGGAGTCGAGCTTGGCTAACATGCCTTCGTAATTTTCAAAGCCGTTTATTTCGGTAAGAATTTTGGCTTTGTTTCCCTTGGAAGATTCAAATAGCTGGTTTTCCAATTCTTTGTAATTGTCGGGGCCCACCACGAAATCCACATGAGACAGGCTCACGGGGATTTTTTCTCCGTGGTTTTGCGCCATACATCCAATCACGGCGATTTTCAGCTCGGGATTTTTCTTTTTAAAATGGCGCATGCTGCTGATGCGGGCATAGGCTTTATCCTCGGCACCGCCTCGAATGGCACATGTATTCACCACAATTAAATCCGCCTGGTTGGCCTCTTCGGTTTGCACCATCCCGCGCTTTTCCAGCATTTGGGCAATCATATTGGAGTCATATACATTCATCTGACAGCCGTAAGTAGCCAGGTAATAGGATTCCATTTTGCTTTCAGCCAGGGGCTGTTTTAATTCAGTTGTCGGTATATTCATTGTCATGGTATTTCACGCCGGGACCGCCAGTTTTTTTATCAGCCATAAGCCATCCCTTGCGTGTGGTAAAATATAATCTGGATTTTCCTTTCTTAAAGTAAGCCCCCGGGAGAAGCCCGTTGCAATAGCCAAAGATTTACAGCCGGCATTTTTAGCCGCCTGCACGTCGGGGGCACTGTCTCCAATCATTAGGCAATTTTCTGCCTTAACTTTAAAATGACTAAATATCTTTTGAATGCCCGAAGGATGGGGTTTTTTTTGGAAGACGGTGTCTCCGCACAAAACCAAAGAAAAATAGGAATCGATTTTTAATTTTTTTAGAATTTTGAGAGAATAAGCTTCACTTTTATTTGTTAAAACAGCCAAATTCAGATGTTTAAAGGCTTCTAACATTCCCTGGATACCGGGGTACAAGTGGGTTTTTTCACAGCAATTTTCAAGATAACAGGCCTTGAAGCTTTCCATCAGTTCCTTTGATTTTACTGAGTCCAGGCTAAAATTTTCTGGTAAACAGCGCTTTAAAAGCATTTCTAGCCCCAAACCCACCCGATTGACAACTTCTAGCTGGCTGCGAACTGGAAAGCCTTCTCTTTTTAAGGCATAATTCACACAATAGGTTAAATCTTCTTTGGTATTGGCAAGAGTGCCGTCTAAATCAAAAATCAAAGTATTTATCACAAAGAGAATTTAATTAATGTGCCCCTTTTTGTTGCGGAGCAAAAATTTAGATTAATCGCCAGGTAGGGATGGGCCATATATGAGGGTAATAGCTGCAATACACGATGTTCACGCCTGCAATTATGAGCAGGTGGAATTTTTTCTCAATATGTTTAGCCCGGATTTGCGTAAAAAATTCGCCCTGATGGTGGTTCCAAATTACAAAAGCCACGCCATGCTTTGCCAAACCCCTCCTTTTAGAGCCTGGTTGCAGGAAAAAGTGGAGCAGGGCAATGAAATTTTCGCCCATGGTTTGTACCACATGGCTCCGGAAATTGCTGTGAAATCAGTGGAAAGTATTCCCATTCAATACAGCCGGAATATGTGGGGAAAAATGGTGAATCGCTTTTTGGTGGATGGGGAAGCTGAGTTTTGCGGCCTAAAGGAAAAGCAAAAAATGGAAGTGGCTAAAGCCTCCATGAGCGCATTTGCAGAATGGAATATTCCGGTTTCGGGTATTGTGGTTCCTACCTGGTATGGCAGTTTAAAAGAAAAAACCCTAAATCAGTTAAGGGTCCAATGGGCGGAGTCTCGTTTTAAAATTTATAATTTAGCCCAAAAAACCCATAAATGGATTCTTCCCTTTTCTTTTACCCCTGATCTGTGTCCGGGAAGCTTTAAGGAAAAACTTCACAATTCCGCATTAAAAGTATATGGAAACCTGTTGCCTATATTTCGCCTGGCCTTGCACCCGCCGGATTTTGAAAACCCCTTGCTTCCTGTAATTTTAGCGGAAGCCATTTTTTTGAGTTATCGCGAAATTTGGCAATAATTTGCCTTCGAGGTGCAATTTTTCGCGAAAGATATATTTTTTAGCCTGTAACAATATTTCAAAGGCTAAAATGACCACCCTTGTCCATCATGAAATCACGCCTCTTGAGCTCTACGAAAAGCTAAAGCATGTGCGTATTGGGGGGGATGTATGTTATTACACAGAAGCGCGCTGCGCTGAAATCGCACCCCTAATTAATGAAATTAATGCCTTAAAGCAGGAAAAAAACGCTGTTATTTTGGCTCATTCCTATGTTTCTCCCGATATTATATTCGGAGTTGCGGATTACAGCGGCGACTCTTATGGTTTAAGCCTGGACGCCCAAAAAACCAAGGCTTCTACAATTGTTTTTAGCGCGGTAAAGTTTATGGGCGAAACAGCTAAGCTGCTAAACCCCGAAAAAGAAGTTTTGATACCCGCGGAATTAAACGGATGTTCCCTGGCAGATTCTATTAGCGGGCAGAAAGTGCGGGAACTCAAGGAAAAATACCCCAATCATGCCTTTATATGTTATATAAATACGACTGCCGATGTAAAAGCGGAGTGCGATGTATGTGTAACATCCTCCAATGTATACGATATCGTGGAGCGTTATCCCAATAAAGATATTGTGTTTTTACCTGATAAGTTAATGGGGTTAAACATAATCGAAGAGCTTAAACGCCGTGGGGTGGATAAAAATATTGTGATTTACGATGGAGTGTGTTATGTACACGAAACATACGACCCGGAAATGATTGAATACCTGCGCCTGGAATACCCGGATTTGAAAGTATTGAGCCATCCCGAATGCAGCCCCGGAGTCCTTCACGAAAGCGATTATGTGGGCAGCACCAGCCAAATGCTAAAGTATGTGCAAAATTCTGAGGCTAAAAACTTTTTTATGTTAACAGAATGCGGGTTGACCAGCCGTTTACAGGTGGAAGCCAGGGATAAAAACTTTGTGGGAAGTTGCACCCAATGCAAATACATGAAGGCAAATACCCTGGAAAATATTTTGAGTTGCCTGAAAAATCCCCAGCCCTATCAACAGATAAAAATCGAGAGCCAAATTCAGGACCGGGCCAGACAATGTATTGAGGCCATGTTTAAATGGGCAAAAGGATAAATCTTAAAATTATGGCGGTAAGCTTTGAGCGGATTTGAAAAAGTATCCAATAAAACCATCCTTTATTTAGACCTGGCGGTGTGCGGGGTCATAATATTGTTTTTAGTATGGTTGGTTTATTTTAAGGAGAGTGCCGGGGCGCCATCCAGTCTTGAATTTTTACCTGCGGTAAATGCCAGCTTAAATGCTTTTAGCGCTTTGTGTTTGACTCTGGGTTTTGTTTTTGTGAAAAACGGCCGTTTGTTTGCGCATAAGGTAATGATGAACAATGCGGTGGTGGCTTCTGGTTTGTTTTTTATCAGCTATGTCATATACCACAGCTTTCACGGGGATACCAAATTTATTGGCGAGGGTTTTTTACGCTTTAGCTATTTTTTCATTTTGATTTCCCATATAATACTTTCGGTTATAACTTTGCCCTTAATAATATTTACTTATACCATGGGCGTATCCGGACGCCTGGAGCAGCACAGAAAAATTGCTAAAATTACCCTGCCCATTTGGCTCTATGTTTCCATTACCGGTGTGGTTATTTTCTTTTATTTGAAATATTTAAGCGGGTAAAAAAGCGCAGTTGGGATTCAAAACATTATGAAAAAAATAAAAGGCATAATTGAACTTCTAAAACTCAGAATGACAGTTTTTATTCTGGTTTCAGTGAGTTTTGGATTTATCTACGGAAAACCCGAATCCGTTTCCTGGACACCTATGTGGTGGGCTCTATTGGGCTCGGCACTGCTGGCTTTTGCCTGTTTTGGAATCAATCAGCTTTTGGAAATCGACAGGGACGGTATGATGGTGCGCACCCAAAATCGTCCTCTGGTAAAAGGAGTTGTCCACAAAATCGAGGGCTGGATATTAAGCCTGGTATGTTGGGGGTTGGGGTTCTGGATTTTGTGGGATAAGGTTAACCTTCTGAGCGCCTGGATTGGCTTTTTTATTGTTTTTAGCTATTGCTTTTTATATACCCCCACTAAAAGGTGGACCACCCTTAATACTTTAATAGGGGCTATCCCTGGTTCCTTACCTCCAGTTTTGGGGTGGGCTGCGGCTCAGAATGGTATTGGAAAAGGGGCTGCCTTGCTTTTTTTGATTCTGTTTTTTTGGCAATTGCCACATTTTTTAGCCATTGCCTGGCTTTATCGGGAAGATTACAGCAAAGGGAAGTTTGCCATGCTTTCGGTGGTGGATGATTCTGGAGAATCCTGTTTCCGACAGATTATTATACAGACTACTTTTTTAATTTTTGTATCGTTGATGCCCATTGTATGGGGCTTGGCGGGATTTTTCTATTTGGGAATAGCCCTTTTGGCGGGCTCTTACTTTTTGTACAAAGGTATTGTGCTATACAAAAACAAGTCCGCTCAATCGGCTCGTTCCTTGTTTTACTACTCTCTTTTATATCTCCCTTTTTTGCTATTATCTCTGGTTTTAGATTCCACCGTGGTTTATTTATAGAAACCAGTTGGGGATAATTTTTTTCTCGCTGCAAAACTTTTCTTTTTTTTTTATTCTGGCCAATTTTTCATTGAAAAAAAGCCTAGCAGATATTGCAAGGCCCAGGAACATTATCTATGATTTGTGGCATTCAATTTTCTGAAGTTGAATTGGTTTTTCTTTATTTTAATTAACATTCAACATTGTAGAATCCTCTGAAAGGAATTATTAGGTGATTTTTCCCCGTTGGACTAACTTAATTCCCTATGTATTACCAGTTGTATTGTTAGGTGGGGGTATCTCCACAGTCTTTGTTTTTTGGTACTGGTTTTCAGATAAACACTTGGTAGTGGGCTACCAGCCCGAGCAACCCATTAAATACAGCCACAAATTACACGTCAATGATTTGGGAATTGACTGTCGTTATTGCCACTACAATGTTGAAAAATCTCCTGTGGCAGGGGTTCCTCCCACACAGGTTTGTATGAACTGTCATACAAAAATAAAAACGGACTCTCCCGAAATTCAAAAACTCACAAAGTATCACGAAGACAATGTTCCCGTGCCCTGGGTCCGGGTTCACGACTCACCTGATTATGTATATTTCGACCACAGTGCCCACGTCAATAAAGGTGTGAGCTGTAAAGAATGTCATGGTCGTGTGGATCAAATGGAAGAAGTGTATCACGCAGAGCCATTGGAAATGTCCTGGTGTCTGGATTGTCACAAAGATCCGGCCCCCCGTTTAAGAGACAGGAGTCTGGTTACCGATTTAAGTTGGTCTCCTGATTCCATTGGGATGGATGCCAGAGAATACGGCTCTCAGTTTATGGAAAAGTATCAGGTTAAAACAAGATTGGATTGTTCGACATGTCACAGGTAACCCCTAATAATCCTGAAAGCAGGAAAAGAGGTGATGGCGGAATTGTAGGCGCCATGTCCGGTTCCAAAAAGTTTTGGAAAAGCATGGATGAGTTTGCCGACTCTTCATCTTATCGTGAATATGTAGAAAGGGAATTTCCCGAATCGGCTTCAGAGTTACTGGATCCTGTATCCCGCCGTTCCTTTTTGGGAATTATGGCCTCTTCCATGGCTTTGGCTGGAGTTACCGGTTGTAATTTAATCCGTCGCCCCGAACAAAAAATTCTTCCTTACAACAATCAGCCCGAAGAAATTATCCCTGGAAGACCTTTATATTTTGCCACTACCATGGCTATAGGTGAAGAAGTTACCGGACTTGTTATAGAAAGTCACGAAGGACGTCCCACCAAAGTGGAGGGAAACCCAAATCACCCAGGCAGTATGGGTGCTGCTTCAAAGTTTAATCAGGCTTCTATTTTAGAATTGTATAACCCCGACCGTGCCAAGTCCGTTTCTCAAAATGGCAAGGACTCCAATTGGGAAAGCCTATGGAGCGAATTGGGAAACAATCTTTCCGGTGATGGTTCTGGAGTGCGTGTTTTGTCTGAATACATTACTTCACCTTCAGTAGCTCAATTCAGGCAAAAATTTTTAGAAAAATACCCCAATGCCCGTTGGCACAGTTACGAATCAGTAAATAGCGACAACGAAAAAGCGGGCTTAAAAGCAGCTACCGGTCTTTCACTTTCCACCTTATTGCAATTGGATAAGGCCATGAGGGTTCTATCTATCGATTGCGACTTTTTAGGCACAGAGCTCAATCAGATTCCCAATACGAAAAATTGGGTAAAATTACGGGACCCCGATAAGGGTTCTATGAGCCGACTTTACATGGCTGAGTCCTTGTACTCTGTAACGGGTTCCCGAGCGGATCACCGTTTAAAATTAAAACCCACTGACTTAGGTAAGTTTTTATGGTTGGTTGCCGATGAACTTTTCAACCATCACAATCTTGCCCTGCCTGCTGGATTAGGTCCTGAATTTAAATCACTGTGCAATTCTGGTGCAGGTTTGGCCAAAGGAATTCATCAGGACAAATGGGTTAAAACGGTTGCCGCTGACCTATTAAAATCAGGGGGTAGCAGTCTGGTATGTGTTGGCAAAAGCCAAGAACCCGGAATTCACGCCCTGGCCTTCGCCATTAACATGGCATTGGGTGCAGTTGGTCGCACGGTTCAATACAAAAAATCTCAGATTTCAGACTTTAATGAGGTTCCCTTAAATAGCGTTGGGAGTCTACGCGAATTGACATTCGCCATGTCTCAAAATAAAGTAAACAGCTTAATCATTATCGGAGGAAACCCAGCGTATTCGGCTCCTTCTGATATTCCATTTGCAAAAGAATTGCCTAAGGTTAAAAACAGTTTTCATTTTACCTTAGAGGCCAATGAAACATCGGCCTTAGCCCATTGGGTGGCTCCTCGTTCTCATTTTCTGGAATCCTGGGGAGATGCCGCCGCTATTGATGGAAGCCTAAGCATAGCCCAGCCTTTAATCCAACCTTTATACGACACTAAATCCACTGTGGAATTTGTAGCAGGTCTTGCGGGAGAAACTTCCAAAAACAGCTATGAACTTGTTCAGGGTTACTGGTTGGAACGTACAGCTACAGAGTCTTTTAGCGGATATTGGAATAAATGGATTCACGATGGTTTAATCGCCAATACTCAGGCTCCCAATGTAGCTGCTCCCATCGAAACAGCCGGTTTATCTTCCAGCCTGCAAAAAAATCTTGAATCTATTCGCAAATTAAAAATAGGCGAGTTAGAACTGGTTTTCGCAGAGCACCCTTGTTTGTTTGATGGGCGTTATGCAAATAACCCCTGGCTTCAGGAGTTGCCCGATCCCATGTCCAGACTGACTTGGGATAACGCCGCTATAATGAGTGTAAAAACTGCTGAAAAATATGGATTAAAAAACAGTATTTTATTGGAAGAGCTTACCGGTACTCCGCTTGGCAAGTACAATATGCCTTTGGTGGAAATCTCTCACCGAAATCAAAAATTAGTGCTCCCCGCTTATGTTTTACCCGGACTTGCTGACGACACTGTATACATATCTTTGGGGTATGGCAGAACTCAGGCAGGTAAAGTGGGAACCGGAACCGGATTTAATGCTGCTTTACTCCAAACCGGCCACGATTATTACATGGCTTCCAGCGCCAGTTTGCGCAAAACAGGTGGCACTTATGCCCTAGCTTCAGTTCAGGAACACTGGAGCATGGAAGGCCGTGATTTGGTAAGAGTGGAGACCAATACGGATTCACATAACGAACATCATGGTCACGGCGCCTATCCCAGCTTGTTTAAGGAACACGACTACTCCGAAGGCATGCAATGGGGTATGGTTATTGACCTTAACAAATGCACAGGATGCGGTAACTGCGTTACTGCCTGTCAGGCTGAAAATAATATTCCCATTGTTGGCAAATCAAATGTACTCAATAACAGGGAAATGCACTGGATTAGAATCGACAGATATTTTGAAGGAGATATGGACAATCCTTCGGTGGTGCACCAGGGAGTTGCTTGCCAGCAATGCGAAATGGCCCCATGCGAAACCGTATGTCCAGTTGCTGCAACGGTACACTCTTCCGAAGGCCTTAATGATATGGCCTATAACCGTTGTATCGGAACCCGCTATTGCTCTAACAACTGTCCTTATAAAGTGCGTCGCTTTAACTTTTTTAATTACACAAATGAGTATACCGAAACAGAAAAAATGGGACAAAACCCCGATGTTTCCGTTCGTTTCCGCGGTGTAATGGAAAAGTGCAGTTATTGCGTCCAGAGGATTAATGAACAACGCATTGTTCATAAAAATAAGGGTGAAGAAGTCATAGCCGATGGCGCAGTGGTTCCGGCTTGTCAGCAAACTTGCCCTGCTGATGCAATTGTGTTTGGCAACATCAACGACAAAAAGAGCAAAGTTGCTGAGTTAAAGCACAATCACAGAAATTACGACCTTCTGGCCGAAACAAATTCACGGCCCAGAACTTCTTATTTGTCCAGAGTGGTTAACCCTAACCCTGCTCTGGCAAGCGAAACATCTCACGGAGGCCATAGTTAAACGAAATGTCAGTATCATTGCAAGAAGATCCAGCGGTTAGAGCCAGACTCGTAGAGGGCGGAAAGTCTTTTGCTGATGTAACGGCAATTGTTGCAAGGCCTGCAGAAGTTCCTGTTATTAAAACACCTTCTTGGTGGATAATCGCGTTTTTAGGGGCCTTATCCGGTCTAGTATTATTAAAAACAATGATCGGCTACCTCCTTTGGGAAGGTACCGGTGTTTGGGGCCTTAATATACCCAATGGTTGGGGATGGGCTATTGTAAACTTTGTTTGGTGGATTGGTATCGGCCACGCCGGTACCTTGATTTCTGCTATTTTATTTTTGTTTCGACAAAAATGGCGAACAGGTATCAACCGTTTTGCAGAAGCTATGACGGTTTTTGCAGTGGTGTGCGCCATGATCTTTCCAGGTATCCACGTCGGTCGTATGTGGGTAGCTTATTATATGTTTCCCCTTCCTAATCAAATGGGAATGTGGCCCAACTTTCGCAGTCCTCTGCTTTGGGACGTTGTAGCTGTTAGCACCTATGGAACTGTTTCAGTCCTATTTTGGTATATGGGTTTAATTCCCGATTTGGCGACTCTTCGTGACCGGGCCACCAATAAAGCGCGTCAGGTATTATATGGTATTTTTGCTTTGGGTTGGCGCGGAGCCAATCGTCACTGGCGTCATTACGAAAGAGCTTATTTGATTTTAGCGGCCATTGCCACGCCTCTGGTTTTGTCAGTACACAGCATAGTAAGTTTTGACTTTGCCGTTTCTATTTTACCCGGTTGGCACACCACCATATTTCCTCCCTATTTTGTCGCTGGTGCGGTGTTTTCAGGTTTTGCTTTGGTATCCACCCTTATGATTATAGCCCGACAAATTTACGGCTTTAAACAACTGGTAACCATGCGCCATCTGGAAAACATGAATAAAATCATGCTGGTAACCGGAACTTTGGTGGGATACGCCTATGGCATGGAAATGTTTATTGCCTATTACAGCGGCTCTGCCTACGAAAAATTTGCTTTCTGGAACCGTGCTTTTGGGCCTTACGGTTGGGCGTACTGGATTATGGTTTCCTGCAACGTAATCAGCCCTCAGTTGTTCTGGTTTAAAAAAATCCGGACCTCCATTCCCTTTACTTTTATTATTACCATATTCATAAACATAGGCATGTGGTTTGAACGTTTTGTTATTACCATTACCCTCCATGCTGACTTTTTACCTTCCAGTTGGGGTTACTATTCACCAACCTACGTGGATATACTTACCTATGTGGGTAGCTTTGGTCTGTTTTTCACTCTGTTTTTATTGTTTTTGAGATTTTTGCCTCAGGTCGCTGTTTCAGAAGTTAAAGGTGTTATGCCCGAGGCAAACCCTCACCATTATATGAAAGGGGAGCACCACTAATATGTCTGATTCAAATCAGCCAAAATTATTTGGGGTACTCGCAGAATTTGCAAATCCCCACGATTTGTTAAAGGCAGCGGAAAAAATAAGGGATAAAGGGTTTCGTTTTTGGGATACCCATACTCCTTTTCCTGTGCATGGTATGGATAAGGCTATGGGTTTGGGAGATTCAAAACTCGGTATTTTGGTTTTTGTTTGCGCCCTTTTCGGTGTATCTGGCGCTTTCGCTTTGCAGTGGTGGGCGAGTTCAGTTATCTATCCCATCGTAATTTCCGGCAAGCCTTTTAACAGCTATCCCGCTTATGTTCCTATAACATTTGAAGGCGGCATTTTATTTTCTGCTTTTGCGGCTATTTTTGGAATGCTTGCCATAAATAAATTGCCCCAGTATTATCACAGCCTGTTTAGAAGCAAGAACTTTTTAAGATTTAGCGACGATGGATTTTTTGTAAGTATCGAAGCCAAGGACCCCCAATTTGATGCAAGCTCCACAAAGGCATTTCTGGAAGAAATTGGCGGCAAAAATATTGAGTTGATAGAGGATTAAGGCATGGCTAACAGATTAACACTGATTATTTGCTCCTTAGCGATTTCCTTTTTGCTGGGCTGCCGTGGTCAATCTTCCAAGAAACCCCCTATCCATTTGAACCCCAATATGGACAGGCAAGAAAAATTTAAACCCTATGATGACAACTCTTTTTATGGAGATAAGCGTAACATGCGCCCCCTACCAGAAGGCGTGGTTGCTATGGGCCATCTCAAAGAAGATGAAGCTTTTTATAAAGGAGTGGTTAACGGAGATTATGTTAATAACCCTGTTAAACTCACATCCGAATTTATGACCAAAGGCCAGGAAAAGTTTAACACCTTTTGCACCCCCTGCCATGGAATGGCTGGTCTTGGAAATGGAATTGTAGTTAAAAAAGGCTTTGTCTTACCCCCCAGCTTAATCGATCCAAGAATATTGGGGCTGAAAGATGGGGAAATTTTTTCAGTTATTTCCGAAGGCGTAAGAAACATGCCAAGTTATGGGCTACAGATTCAGCCCAAAGAACGTTGGGCTATAGTCGCTTACATCAGAGCATTGCAAAAAAGTCAAACTGCCAGCCTGCAGGATATTCCTGCTGATAAACACGGGGAGATTATTCGTTAGGATTTTTCATGGACTTAAAACCTTTTAAAGCCAAATCATCAAGCAAGCTATTTTTAGTAGTTGCAGCACTGGGAGCCCTGGGTTGTGTTTGGGGCCTTATTACCAACAAGGCTCATTTTGGATTTTCTTACCTTACTGCCTTCACCTACTTTCTAAGCTTGGCATTAGGTGGCCTTTGGTTTGTGCTTATCCAGCACGTTACTAAAGCGGGTTGGAGCGTTGTGGTTCGCAGAATTGCGGAAAATATCGCATCGACTTTAAAATGGGCCTGGCTTTTGGTATTGCCTCTTTTGATTTTTTCATTACATGATTTGTTCCACTGGACTCATGCGGATGCTGTAGCTCACGATTCAATTTTGCAATCCAAGGCCGGATATTTAAATCTGCCATTCTTTTTTGTCAGAGTCATTTGCTTTTTCGCTATATGGGCTGGGTTCAGCCATTGGCTTTTGAAGACATCTGTTGCCCAGGACAAAACCGGGGACAAAAAGTTAACGCTGACACTTCAAAAATGGTCTACAGTGGGAACCATTCTTTATGCTTTGACAGAAACTTTTTTCGCTTTTGATTTTGTAATGTCTCTCAATGCACATTGGTTTTCCACCATATTTGGCATTTATTATTTTGCATGTTCCGCCGTGGGAATTTTTTCCTTGCTGATTGTTGTGTCTCAACTTCTCCGCAGAAATGGATACCTCAAAGGAATTATTACTGTAGAACATGATCATGATTTAGGAAAATTGCTTTTCGGCTTTAATATTTTCTGGACTTATATTGCCTTTTCTCAATGGATGTTAATTTGGTACGCCAATTTGGGAGAAGAAACACCTTTTTTCCATATGCGCGCTGTAGGTAGTTGGAAAACATATAGCATAGTGCTACCCATTCTTCATTTTGTGATTCCTTTCTTTTTCCTTATTTCCAGAAAAGTTAAAAGAAACAATCTTGGAATTTTTGCAGGAGCTTTATGGTTGCTCGTAATCAATTACATTGATATTTACTGGCTAATTATGCCTAACTTTCATAAAGAAGGCGTTCAATTTTCCCTTATGGATTTAAGTGGAGTTTTGTTTGTTGGAGGCCTGTTTTTCTGGCTTTTGATAAAAACAATGGAAAAAAGCTCTCTTATTCCTGAAAAAGATCCCCGATTACCAGAATCCTTACATTTTGAAAATGCTTGATAAATATGTCTGAAAACCAAACAAATCACAAACATATGCCAGAGACGGTAACAGAAAAAATTACCTGGCCAGCCATATTAATTACATCAGTGGGATTGGCTGTTTTTCTATTGGTTGTAGTTATCGTCAGCATTTTTGCTGTGGAAGGGCTTGTGACTTCTGCGAAAAATGCCCGCTTAGGTCCATCTGGCAGCAGGGAGCTAAATGCTTTACATGCCGAAGACCAAAAAATTTTGGGAGAGTACCGCGCCCTTGAAAATGGAAATTATCGAATTCCCATAGATTTGGCTATGGAACTTACTGTCAAAGGCGCCAAAATTCAGCCAGCAGCAGCGCAAACTGATACGACTCAAATGGATACTTCTAGCAACCAAATGGAAGCTGTATCAAATGATTCTAAAGAAGCTGCAACAAACCACGGAGCGGGTCATTAATGAATTTTTCCAGCTTAAAGATTAATTCTTTAAAGAGCTTGTCTTGGCTGGTTTTATCTCTTTTTGTTTTTTCCGGATTCGTTTATGCTGAGCAAGATTTGCCCAAGGAAATGCAAGATGTGGGCATCGACGAAAAATTAGGAAGCAAACTGCCTTTAGATGCTCAGTTTAAAGATGAAGATGGAAATAGCGTTCTGCTGGGCGATTACTTTAACAAGGGAAAACCAGTATTAATATCTATGGTTTATTACGAATGTCCCATGCTATGCACTATGGTTTTGAATGGCCTGATTGATGGCCTAAACCAAATGCCCTGGGTTCCCGGTGAAAAATTCACCATGTTAAGCGTTAGTGTAAAACCCGAAGAAACTCCAAAACTGGCAGCACGAAAGAAAAAAACTCATGTGGGAGCCTTGCGAAACCAACCCACTGAAGACGGCTGGCGTTTTTTAACAGGCTCTGTTGAAAACATTGATGCATTGGCCGACGCTATCGGTTTTCGTTTTAATCGCTTAGAAAACGGGGAAGTTGCCCACAATGCAGGGATATTTATCGCTTCTCCCACCGGTTTAATGTCCAGGTATCTTTATGGCATTACTTATAAGGGTATGGATTTGAAAAGAGCCCTTTTGGACGCATCCGATGAAAAGCAAATTTCTATGATGGATAAGGTTATCATGTTTTGCTACCGCTATTCTAAGGATGCTCAGGGCTATGTATTTTTTGCTCAAAATTTTATGAAAACCAGCGGTTACATTGTGCTCACCGCTGTATTACTTTTATTTGGAAGTTTGTGGTACCGGGAAATTCGCAAAAAAAAAGTTGAAATTTCACATACCCGTTAAAAAGAGAAGTTAAAAAGGATTATGAACGAAACACACAAACTTTGGTTACCTGAGGCCGCCTCAAGTTTTACCAAGCATCTAGATCCCCTGTTTTCAGGATATATGATCCTGGCCTTGGCCATATTATTTGGGATCATTGTGACTTTGGTTATTTTCGGGAACAGATTTATCAGAAAATCTGCCGATCAAAAAGCCTCAGCCCAAATTACTCATAACTTAAAGCTTGAACTAGCCTGGACTATAATTCCCAGTATCATATTTTTTGTTCTTTTTGTTTTTGGGTTTATTGGATACCTGGATATGAGTGTGGCCCCTAAAGATGCCATGAATATCGAAGTTGTAGGGCAAAAATGGAACTGGACCTTTAATTATCCCAACGGGGCCAGCGAAGACACATTGGTAGTTCCTGTTAACCAGCCCGTTAAACTGACCATGTATTCAAGGGATGTGCTGCATTCTATGTATATTCCGGCATTTAGGGTTAAAAAAGATGTGGTTCCTAATATGTATAGCACACTTTGGTTTAGCGCAAATAAAAAGGGCGATTTCCATATTTTTTGCGCAGAGTTTTGCGGTACCAGCCACTCTGGAATGAAATCAAAAGTTCGGGTGGTGGATTATGAAGAATATGAAAAATGGGTTGCAGCCAAATCAGATGTATCTGCAGGGCTTACTCCTGAAGAGTTTGGAGGATTGCTTTACGTTAAAAAAGGTTGTAATGCTTGCCACAGCTTAGATGGAACCCGGTTGGTGGGACCAAGCTGGAAGGGCATTTTTGGGGCTGAAAGAAAATTGGCTTCCGGAGCCACAAAAACTGTAGATGAAAATTACATCAGAGTGTCCATAGAAGAACCTGCGGTGGATGTCGTGGAATCATTTGCACCGGTAATGCCGCCTTATAAAGGCGTACTTAATGATAAAGAAATTTCAGGCCTGATAGCCTATATAAAGAGCCTTAAATAGGAATTAAAGACGGATTATGAGTAGCCATTCAGAGAATATCAACTTTTATAAGGCCAAAAAAGGGCTTTGGTCTTGGATGTCCACTGTGGACCACAAGAGAATTGGCATAATGTATTTGGTAGGTGTCAGTTTGGCCTTTTTACTTGGCGGTGCCTTTGCAGTTACTTTACGCCTGGAGTTGTTTAACCCTGGCAAAGACTTTGTAAGTGCAGATGGTTACAACCAATTGTTCACCCTCCACGGGGTGATAATGGTTTTCTTGTTTATTATTCCCGCTATTCCAGGCGCCTTGGGTAACTTTGTGTTGCCTATCCAAATTGGAGCTCCTGACGTTGCTTTTCCCAAGTTAAACTTAACCAGTTTTTATTTATGGGTGATTGGTCTTGTGATTGCTTTGGGTTCTATTACAATAGGCGGACTGGATTCTGGCTGGACATTTTATGCGCCCTATTCCATTTCGGAAAATCCTGCTGTGATATGGGCTACAACCGCGGCCTTTATACTTGGTTTTTCCTCTATTCTAACTGGTTTAAATTTTATTGTAACTGTCCATAAGTTAAGAGCCCCAGGCATGAGTTGGTTTAGATTGCCTCTGTTTGTTTGGGCTTTATATGCAACCGCTATTTGCCAGGTGGTTGCTACTCCTGTGGTAGGAGTAACATTAGCTCTATTGATTATTGAAAATGTAATGCATGTAGGAATTTTTGATCCTGCCCTTGGCGGGGATCCGGTATTATTTCAGCACTTTTTCTGGTTTTACTCTCACCCCGCTGTATACATTATGATTTTACCTGGATTTGGAATTATCTCAGAAATTATTCCAGCTCTTTCCAGAAGAAATATATTCGGATACAAAGCCATTGCTTATAGCTCTATGTCCATTGCATTGATTGGCTTTTTGGTCTGGGGCCACCACATGTTTGTTTCCGGGCAATCCTTAGTGCTTTCCACAGCTTTTTCGTTTTTGACTTTCTTTGTAGGAGTCCCCACAGCTATTAAGGTATTTAACTGGATTGCCACCTTATATAAGGGTTCTATAGATTTTAGCACTCCCATGGTTTATTCCTTTGTGTTTTTGATTTTATTTTCCATTGGTGGTTTAACAGGAATTATTCTTGCCATTTTATCTCTGGACGCCCACTTACATGACACTTATTTCGTAGTGGCCCACTTTCATGGAACTATGATGGGTGGAGCAGTAATGGCCTTTTTAGCAGGTTTGCACTACTGGTGGCCGAAAATGACAGGCCGCATGTATAGTGAATTTTATGGGAAAATTGCGGCCTTCCTTGTGTTTATTGGTTTTTTAACCACATTTACCCCTCAATTTATTATGGGATCAAAGGGAATGCCCCGCAGATATTACGATTATGTTCCTGAGTTTACAGTTTACCACCAAATAAGCACCATAGGGGCCTTAACCATTGGCTTAGGAGTGCTTCTGACTGTTATTTATCTACTGGCCTCTCTTAAAAATGGAAAAAAAGCAGATGCAAATCCATGGGGAGCAAAAACTTTAGAATGGACCCATGCACCCACTCCACCACTTCAATTTAATTTTTCCGAAGAGCCTGTGGTGACTGCTGGTCCTTATGATTACGACGCGGAGGAAAATAAATGAGTTCTTCAGCTAAGGCGGTGAAACACCACGTAGCCCATCATTTCAAAACAGCTGATCAGGAATTCCAATCCGCAAAATTGGGAATGTGGCTTTTTCTAACTACTGAAGTTTTGCTCTTTGGTGGATTGTTTTGCGCCTATGTTGTTTTTCGTGCCTGGCACCCAGAAGCTTTTCACGCTGGCTCTCATGCCTTAAATTGGAAATTAGGTGCCCTCAATACCCTGGTGCTTATCACAAGCTCCTTTACCATGGCTTGGGGGGTCAGGAATGCACAAACAAACCAATTTAAAGCCTTAACTATCAACTTGGCCATAACATTTATATGCGCCGGAATTTTTATGGTTGTGAAGTATTTTGAATATAGCCATAAGATACATGTGGGAACTTTATGGGCCGGAAAATTTACAGCTCCAGGTTTTGAAGGGGATCATCTTCCCGTTTTCTTTAGCCTTTACTTTTTAATGACTGGGCTTCATGGTTTTCACGTTTTGATTGGCATGGCCCTAATTTCCTGGCTGTTTTTCAGATCTTTAAAAACCCATTTTTATGATGAATATTTTACTCCCGTGGAAATGGTTGGATTGTATTGGCATTTGGTGGATTTAATTTGGATCTTTTTATTCCCCTTGTTGTACTTAGCCGGCGGAGTAAAGTTATAATGAGCGCACAAGAACATCATCACGCAATTCCTTTTAAGTTTTTAATTAGAACCTTTTTAACCTTATTGGTATTAACAGTAATAACGGTAGGGGCGGCACTAATTGATTTTTCTCATTTTAATCCTTATGTGGGCGGCCTAATTGATTTTACGCCGATGAACATTATTCTGGCCATGCTAATTGCCGTAATCAAAGCCAGTTTAGTAGCTACCTTTTTTATGGGCTTAAAGTTGGACACCAAGTTAAATGTGGGGATATTTATTTCCAATATTGTTTTCCTCTTTATCTTTTTTACTTTGACTCTTACAGATACCCTTCTAAGGGACGTGCCTGATCCAATGGAAGGTAAAAAAATGGATTTTGTATCTCCTGTAGATAAGGCCAACGAAAATCCCAATGGCGGTGCCCATCACTAATGGGTTCCTGGTATAGCGACCGAAAGCTCTCCGCCAAAAAAGAGGGCGTTTCAACTCCAAAACTTCTGCTTTACCTTTTCGGTGGTGTCTCCATCCTTGTTACCATTGCATTGGTAATTGCTTTTGTGGTGGTGTGGTTGCCAATCAAATCTTTTATATCAGATAAGCCCTACGCTATTGAGCATATTCCTATATCTCCGGAAAAAGAGGACGCTATAAAAAATAAGCTCATTTCTTTTTTTAATCGTGAGTTAGGCGATACATTGAGAATTACTTCCGAAGAAGTGAACCACCTAATACGCAATAATGAATTAATTAACAAATATGAAGTACAGTATCGCATTCGCCTTGAGGACTCCCTTTTCAATTTGCGCTGTTCGGTTCCAGCGAACAAGCTTAAAAATAACATGGCAAGCATAGTTAAGGTGTTGAATGTATCCGGTTATATTAATGCAGAAATGGAAGGATATTTAAGGCTAAAAGGCAAAAAGCTTTCTTTAATTACCACAAGGTCCCAAATGAATTCCAGGCCAGCGCCGTTTACATTATTAGGTAAGCGCACCCACATTGATATAGTTCAATTTTTTCCAAATAGGTTGGAATACAATCGCATTGTAGATGAATTTAAATCATTTAGAATTCATAACAAACAGGTGGAGATAATATTAAATCCGCTTAAACCCCAAGGATAAAAATGAAAACCCCATTTCAATTTATTAGTGGCAAATTTTTTTTGATCATGGTAGTGATGTTACAATCCTGCCAAGCACAACCCGATAAAGAAACAAATAAGGAGCAATCCATGGAATCCAAAAGTGAAGAAGGTCTTTTTGCTGAACTGCAAACTAACATGGGCAATATTTTAATACAGTT
The DNA here is from genome assembly GCA_050294405.1 of Fibrobacteria bacterium. Classification (GTDB taxonomy): domain Bacteria; phylum Fibrobacterota; class Fibrobacteria; order UBA11236; family JADFYW01; genus JBNKOC01. The sequence continues at coordinate 263,443 of JBNKOC010000012.1, forward strand.
GGAATTTGAAAAAACCCCGTTGACTGTTGCAAACTTTGTGGGCCTGGCAGAAGGAACAAAAAATTCAAACAAAGCAGAAGGAACTCCATTTTACAATGGTGTTATTTTTCATAGAATAATTAAGGGTTTTATGATCCAAGGTGGGGACCCTGATGGAACAGGAATGGGTGGTCCCGGATATAAATTTCCCGATGAATTTCATCCTGATTTGAAACATTCAGGACCTGGAATATTATCAATGGCAAATGCGGGGCCCGGAACCAACGGAAGCCAGTTTTTTATTACCCACGCTCCAACTCCTCACTTAGACGGGCGGCACACTGTTTTTGGCCATGTTGTTGGTGGAATGGATGTGGTGGACGCCATTGCCAGTGTTAAAACAGGGGGACAGGACCGACCTGTGGAACCTGTTGTTATGGAAAAAGTGGTGATTAAAAGAATTGGTGAAAAAGCGGAAGCCTTTAAATGCGATCAGGCAAGTTTTGACTCCTTGCTTAAATCTCACAAAGAGCGGCAAATGGCCGCTATGAAAGAAAGGGACAAAGAACTTTTCGAAGGGGCAAAGACTGATACGGAAAAATACTTGGGGGAGCTTGAAAAAAGCCATCCTGGAAAAATCAAGACCACAGAATCCGGATTAAAATATGTGGTAGTCAAGGAAGGTAGTGGAGAAAAGCCTAAAGCTGGTTCCAACATCAAAGTCCATTACACTGGAAAATTTGTGGACGGGCGAAAATTTGACAGCTCTGTGGATAGAGGACAACCCATAGAATTTCCTGTGGGGATGGGAAGGGTAATCGAAGGTTGGGACGAAGCCCTGTTAGACATGAAAAAGGGAGAAAAAAGAATACTGGTCATACCTTATGACTTGGCTTATGGTGAAAATGGAAGGGGCCCAATTCCTCCCTATGCCACCTTAGTTTTTGATGTGGAACTTATTTCACTTTAGTTTTTTTTGAAAGTTTAGTGAGTGAAAAGGGCCTTTTGGCCCTTTTTTTTATGTTCCTAAGTAGGACTTTTGGACAATATTTTAATTTTAGCTGAAATGGCCCTGAATTGCGTATAATTTAGGGAAACCTTTATTGAATCCATGAAAAACCTCTTTGAATACTTTGTCCCGAATAAGAAATTCACTTCTCTCGGCCGGGAAGATTTAAGAAAGGCCAAAATACTTTCGGTCATTTCCATCATAATTCCATCAATACTTTTTATCATTTTATTTACATACTTTTGGGAAGCTAATGTGCCTCCCATTCGATATTTTGATTTTGGCTTTGGCATTCTGTTTTTTTTAGTTGGCTTTTATTTAAAAATCACAGCTAACATTGCCGCCGCGAGCAGGCTAATTATTTTCCTTGGCTTTTGCTTTATGGTTTGGAGCTCCCTAATGGACGCCTTCTTCCCAAATGCAAGTTTTGCCTGGTTTGGAGCCATTGTTTTGCTCTCTATACATGTGTTAAATTGGAAATGGGGATATGCTACAGCATTGATTTCCTTTGCTTATATTGGTTTCCTTTATTCTTTAGGCGCTAACACGGACTTGATAAAATTAGTTCATCCTCAGCCAGAACTGGGAATTATGGCGGATGTTTTTGTATACGGGCTGTTTTATGTATTTATAGCCTTTGCTGTGGGAGAACTGGAAAAAAATAGAATAGAAGCGTTAAATGAAATAACGCATTTGAATAAGCAATTGGAAGTGGAAAAAGATAAGGCTGTTGATGTAGCGAGATTAAAAACTGAATTTCTAGCTAATATGAGTCACGAGATTCGCACTCCCATGAATGGAGTGCTCGGTATGGCGGATTTGCTTTCTCAGGCAGATTTAAGTGAAGAGCATAAATTGTATCTGGAAACCATATGCAATTCCAGTGAAATGCTTCAATCTATTTTAAATGATGTTTTGGACTTTTCAAAAATGGAGTCGCAAAAATTAAATCTGGTGTATGAGCCCTTTGATTTGAAAAAATGCATTGAGGAAACTCTGGTGCTTTATAAGGGCAATGCCATTCAAAAAGGTATAAAGCTCGATTTGATAGTAGACGACGATATTCCTCAATACATTTATGGGGATTCCATTCGTTATAAACAAATACTTTCCAATCTTGTGAACAATGCCATAAAATTCACAGAATCGGGTGGAGTAAAAGTGTTGGTTTCTCTTAAACCGGATAAAAGCAAGGAACAGAATATATTAACCGTAAGTGTAAAAGACACAGGTTGTGGAATTTCAGAAAAAAATTTGCAAAAGCTCTTTACTCCATTTACCCAGGCAGATAGTTCCATAACCAGAAACTTTGGAGGGACAGGGCTTGGATTGAGTATATGTTACGGGCTGCTGAATTTAATGAATGGGAAAATATATGCCAAAAGCCAAATCAATGAGGGCAGTGAATTTGTTTTTGAAATTCCTATAACTAAAGCGAAAATAATAAAGCATCTAAAAAAAGACCGGGTTAATGAATTGGACAAAAACCTTTCTTACAAAACTCTGATTGTTGAAGACAATCCTGTAAATCAAATGGTGCTTTCCAAAATGCTTCAAAACTTTGGATTGACACCGGATAAAGTAAATAGCGGCTTGGATGCGATTCAGCAAGCTCAGAGAAATAATTATGATATTATTTTTATGGATTGTCATATGCCGGGAATAAGCGGGTTTGAAGCCTCTGAAAAAATTAAGAAGCTTAAGTTAAAAAAGGACCCGCTGATTATTGCAGTAACGGCGGATGTTTTTAATGAGAACAGGCAAAGATGTATACAATCAGGAATGAGCAAATTTATTACTAAGCCTGTTCGCTATGAGGTATTGAAAGAACTTCTTGCAGAGTTTTCTACAAACTCAGATCCGAAGAATGCAAGTTCTAAAATTAATCAGGCTTAGCGGTAATTTGGGGAAGCTCTCCAAACTCAATATTTACTTTGTATTGAAGTAGCGGTTCTGTTAGAAAGTCATTGTAATAGGTTATCCATCGGTCGCTGCGTTCGGATTTGTCTTTGCAGGAGATCCCCTTTTTTTCATTGCCATCTTTATCCATGTATTTGCGGATGCAGGTGACTTCCACGGACTCCCCGATGGGGATATCTTTTTTATTTTGATCTTCATATTGAATTCGAACCTTTCCCATGGCATGGGGGTAGGTTAGATGCCTGAATTCCAGTTCCGTTTGATACACTTTCCACATGCAATTGGAGGCTTTTTTCCAGGTCATAGGAACATCTAAAGAATATTCGCTTTCGATAGTATTGACTTCGTAGCTTTCTTTTTTCCGCAAAGGAACCATTACGATGGAGTCGGGACTGTATGTTTCGCAACCCTGGCCTAAACCCTCTGTGCGAAACTTCACATGGACCCGAAGGAGCACTTCCATTGGCTTTTTACCAGAAATTTTAAGCGCCTTTGTAATTTGGGGGGCAGCATAAGAAGTACAGGACAAAGCAAAACCCAAGAGCATACAATAATGTTTGTAATATTTAGAATTTATCTTTATCAAAATTACTAATGGCTAAATGGGCAAAAAAAGGCACTTCCTCATAAAAAAAGATAATCACAAAACGATTTTTTTCAAAATAGGCTCCTTAAGAATGGAATTTTTGGGGTTTTTTAGAGGATTTTAACTAGTTTTTTATCCATGCCAATCTATAAAGGTCAGACTAGTAAAAGTGTGGACATTGAGTTAAAGTCTTACTTGGTGGCAGCCCATTGGATTCAAAATAGGGCCGCCCAAGGAGGAAAGGCTACTCTGGAACTACAAACAGCCTATGTTGCTGATGATACTGAAATTAAAATTCAAGTAAAAGACAACAAGGGCAATTCCTACGATAAATTATCCGGTCGGATTTATTCGAATTTTTATAGAAAGATTGTTTCTGTTCCCAAAGGCGATTACAACAGCTTAATGTTCGAAGCAGAACTGGTTGGCCATGGAATTAAAAAACTGTCCTCTGCTTTGCAGGTACAGCCTCCAATAAATTTTGGAAAATTAACGCCAAGCAGCACCGAAGGTAAGGGCGATAAGTTAACAGTACAATTTGCTGATATGGTAAAGTTAGAGGGTGAGCTGAAAGGAGTTAAAGACGGTGAGCCTGTACAAGTAGAATTGTATTGGATAAAAGAAGAAGACACTCCAGCCTTTCTAATAAAGTCATTTAAAACTGTTTGTAAAGCCGGAAAAATTTCGGTTTTATGGGATGGTAAACTGGAAGATGCTCCAAAATCTTCTAAGCTATATTTTGAAATTTCTTGTTTGGGAAGTACATCCACAAAAAGCGAAGAGTTTGACTACTCTAATTTAAAAGAGTTTTCTTTTTCCAATTAAGGGACGCTTTTAAAGTGGTCCTTACTATCCAGCGTTGCTTCTAAGTCGACGCTTAACTTTCTGCCTTAATAAATTTTACGCTGTATTCTCCGGGAGGGACATTTTCCTCCACTGCATGGCCGTCCTTATCAAGTTTTCCATTGCGAATGGAGCCGTCAGCAAAATACATATAGTATTCCAGATCCGTTATGGGGTTTCCGTCTTCTGTTTTTAAATTTATTTCCGCAAAATCATGTATCTCAAGATAATTGCTCACTCCCATTAAATTTCCACGGCTAATGCTGAATTGTAATTTTTGCAGAGCCATTCCCTCTGTAGGAATAGTCCAATTGTGCTTTAACTTTTTTCCGGAGATGCTAACATCTTCGCTATGCACAAGCTGGCTGCCTTCATTATTAAAATTGTGGATTTGCAAAAGCAAAGTGGAGGAGCTTTCCTCGATATCAATATCTGCCTCCAGAGTTAGCTTTTCTCCGGGCTTTGATTCAGTCGCGCTCCACTTACAATTGGCCACGGCCCCTAAGTCCATGGAAAACTGGCCATCCTTGGCAAGACCCACATGGTTGGCTTGCCCGGCAATTGTGGAAGAACCAATAATCTCTTCGTTAGAGGGACCTAGAATTTGATATAAGAGCCCATTAATGATTTTTCCGGCCCCGTCTTTGAAAATCACATCAATAAATGGGGATTTATCCGATGTATCTGAAAAGTCCTCCGGTTCTAAAGCTTTTACTTTTTTTGGCCCTGTTATTTGAGCGCCCTTTGCTTTGGAGGCTTTATTTGCGGAAGAGGCGGAACTTCCAGATCCCACTTCGCCAATCAGAACATTTACGGCACCTAAAATAATGGTGGATGGCGGTCCAACACATACTGCCATATCGCCCATACGGGCTGCTGGTTTTTTTCCAATAAACACCCCGGTGCTTCCCAAGATAATGGGACCGCCAACATGGGGAATGGGTGGCGTCGCCGGAGTGGCCATGGGGCATGTATGCATATCGCCCAGTGTTGCCGCCGGTTTTTTTCCAATCATTACCGTGGGCACACCCGGGCCGGTAATTAAGCCTCCGTGGGCAGTGTTATCGGCTAGTCTTGCGGCAGGTTTTCCCATTCTGATTATACCTTGCTGTGGACACCAGCTTTAGCCGTTTCGATTCCAAATTCAAAGTTGGTAAATTCTTCCATAGCTTCCGGTCCTTTATAATATGCGCTTCCCCGCCACACCAGGCTAAGCAGGTTTTTTTCCTTATATATTTCCGCTGTTTGCAGAACCATGCTCATGTTCTCAGGCCCTTCTCCCACATCCAACCAACAACTGGGTTGGATATCTGGAAGGTCAAAATAAAATTGAGGGAAGTTCTTATCTAAATAATGCAATGCAATTCTTTCGTTTCCCTTTAAATAGGGCATGGAGAGGCCTGAAGAAGCGCCGCAAAAAAACCTGTGGTTCATCATGGGGGTGGCCGGAGGAGGCACGCTGTCAGCGCCAGTTCCTATTTCGGGCATATTTCTAATGGATTCCTGACGCATCATTTCATTTTCCATAAATTCATCTGGCGCTAAACCGGAAAATGTATAGCGGGGGTAAAAGTTTTTTCCCACATAGCCAAGTCCTGCGGGTTCGGGCCATTTTATCCAGTTCTCGTATTTTTCCAAAGCCAGGTTGGAAGGAGTCAGAAGTTGGCTTGGGTTTTCCAGATTGGGAAGCTCCAAATCCTGAAGTGAACTTTGATTTTTTTTAACTACAAACCCTTTGCCAAGTGGGTTTTTTTGATAGCTGTACTCCATACCCTGTTCTGATTTTAAATCTTTGCCCCCATAGGCAAGGTTATAAGATATGGGCATCTCTTCAAATGCAATTGGATCTGAAAATTTTATTCCTGTGGGAAGAGCAATAGCTCTCCTGTTTCCAATGGCTCTTATAATTTTTTTTCGGTTGGCGACCTGAAGCCCTACATCAAGATAGTATGCTTTTTTACCTGGGGGACAATGGGCGTTGCCGTGAAAGACAACATCGGTTAATGGTTTAAATGCGATTAAATCCGATTCATGTACTATAGCCTGTGAGTTGGAACCGCCTTTTTTTTCGCTAACATCATTTTCATATATTTCAATTTGTTGAGAATCGCTAAATTTTGCCCGGGCCCTGTTCTCAATATCAAAACTTGCTTTGGCGATAATGCTTAAAATTGGGGCACCATTAGGCGCATAACCAGGTACAATGGCTTTTAAAAAATTCATTTCTTTAAAATGTAATTTATTTAGGATTTGGAACTGTGATGCAGATCACTTGATTTTATTTTATCGGCGGTTTGATAAATCTCAGTGGTATTTGAATCCCGAGGTAAGATAAAAACCTCTACCGGATGACGGATGCCCTTTAAGGAAACCTGACCAATAGATAAAAATTGATTTTGCCGGCTATCAAGAGCTCTGATAAATTCACCGGAAGCTAAAACCCGATTTTTTTCTGGGAGCTCAAACTGCAGTTTGGAAATAAAATCCGAAGCTTGCGCCTTTTCCAGTTTGAAAGCAATGTTTAAATCATTGCCATGCCTGTCGGGAAGGTCGTTGCTAAACTGCAGAGTTTTGCCCTTGTGTAAAGACATGCGAACCTCAAGGGGAAAAAAATCGCTGGTTTTGTTCCGATATTGAATGCGGTTTTTCAGCAACATAGCTGCATCTAGAGCGTTTTGGGCATTGTTAAAGGTGGCAAAAAATCCGTCCCCGGTATTTTTCACAAAATTGGCGGGATGTTTATCCCAAACCGAATCGCTGATTTCCACCAGTCGGCTTTTCAAATGTATGGCGGTTTGATCCCCGTATTGATTTGCCATCAAAGTGGAGTTACACATGTCCAAAACCAAAATGGATTCTTCCAGCTGAATGGCCTTCATTTGACCGTGAAAGGTCTCCCGCCAGTTTTTCATTTTCACAAGGTTGGAATGATCCTGGGTGTGAAAATATTCGGCTACTACAAGTGTTTGCCCTATTCTAATGGAAGCCGGATTGCTGATGCGCGCCATTTTATTGATCTTTTCATTTTTGCCGGGATACTGAACATACACCCCGTTGGTGCTGTTTAAATCTTCAGCAATGATGGATTCTCCATCAAAAAAAAGTCGGCAATGGACACTGGAGACTTGTAAATCCTTAAGGATTTGGATGTCATTTTCCGAAGAGCGCCCCAGGGTGATAAAATCCTTTTCATACCTTTGGCTTCGCTTTTCTGAAGCTTCCTCGAATTCTATTTGCCAAAAATGAGTCACCTGCAAAAAATACTTAATGTGGAGTGTTGGCTAAAGGTGTTCGCACAAGTTTAAGGTTGGCCTTGATGGAGTTAAAAGTATCCATTTTTTGAACCTTTCTAAAAAAACTCAAATAAGCGAAGATTTTTAACCTAATAATTCTGAGGAAAATAGGTTTAGGCATTGTGCCCAGGCATCATCTGCGTTTAAGGCGGGGATTTGCACAAAACTCTCGCCTCCCAGGCTTTTAAAAAGTTCGGCATTTTGTATCGCCATTTCTTCCAAAGTTTCCAGACAGTCCGCCACAAAACTGGGGCTGGTGGATAAAATCCTTTTGACACCTTTGCGGGCCAGCTTTTCGATAACCTCCACGGTGTAAGGCTCCACCCATTTTGCCCTCCCCAACCTGGATTGAAAACACAGGGTGAACTTATCTTCTGGAATTTTAAACTTTTCGGAAATAGCTTTGCTGATATAATAACATTGCGCCCGATAACATTTTGAGTTTTCGGGGACTATGTTATGACAACATGTATAGTTTTCGGCGGCGCAAAATCCGGCCGCTCCTTCTGTTTGTTTTAAATGGCTGACTGGCAAACCGTGAAAACTTAAAACCAGATGATCCCAGTTTTTGCTGCTTATGTAAGGTTCCATGTTTGCAAACAGAGCGGATAAATAGCTGGGGTGATTATAGAAAGGCTCTAAAATTTTGAGATCAATCTTGTTTTGAGAATCGAGATTTGAAAGAGCTTTTTTTGTTCTTTCAATTACTGTGTAAAAAGTGGAATTGGCGTATTGGGGGTATAAGGGCACCAGACCTATGGATGTTACGGATTGCTGTTGCAGTTTTTTGATTTTGGATTCAATGGAGGGCTCTCCGTAGCGCATGGCGTATTCTACAAGGTATTTGCCTTCGCATAGCCTTTTAACTTTTTCATTTATTTGTTCCGTATAGAGCACCAGGGGTGATCCGGAAGGGTTTTGGCTCCAGATAGTGCTGTAAGCATGGGCGGATTTTTTATGCCTGAAGGGAGCGATAATTCCATGAACCAAAAGCCAGCGAAGCAAAAAAGGAAGATTAATTACATGTTTATCCATCAAAAATTCTTTTAAGTATTGGCTAACATCAGGTGGATTGGGGCTTTTCGGGGAGCCCAGATTAACTAATAATATGGCTTTTTCGGGATTATCCATGAGTATATAATAAAAAAACTCCTCAAACTCTTCAGGTTAATTTCAGAACCCATCTCAAAATAAACTCTGAATTCCACTCGCTTCGGGCATCGTTCTGCTTTGTCCCGCTCCATGCACGAAATTTTGCCATTTCACCTGGTTGCACCTTCGCATCCAGCTTTAGTACCCAACGGGCTTGCCAGTAACTGACAGCTGCTTTCCACACATCCCTGCGCCCCGGCTGCACTTCGGGTATAACTTGTTCTTACATCGTCGCTGTTCAACGATTTTATTTTGAGATGGGTTCTACCAATATAAACAGCTTAAAATTTTATATAATTAGAGCATGATTTTTTTATTCAAATCCATTTTGACCTTCAAAATTCTGTTTTACATGATGTATCATGTGGCCATTTATTACAGTATTCTTTTGGTAAACAAATCAAAACTCGGCCCCTGGCTTGAACAAAAGGTCAGTTTGTGGGCCCATTATTGCATCCGTTTGTTGGGGAATGGCATCGAATGTGAGGGCAGCAACAATCTCGATAAAATAGCTTGGAACAGGCATGTTTTTTTTGTGGCCAACCACCAAAGCTATTATGATATTCCAAGCTTACTGTCCTGCTCGGAAAAAATGCTTGGCTTTGTGGCAAAATATGAACTGGGGCGAATTCCCTTTTTAAACTATTGGATGAAAAAAATTGGCTGTGTTTTTATCAACCGCAAAAAATTCACCACGGCAATACGTAAATTAAAAGCTCTGGAAAAACGGGGACGGCCAGCTCATCTTGTCTGTTTTCCTGAAGGGACCCGCTCTAAAAACGGGAGCTTAAGCCCATTCAAAACGGGAGTACTGAAAATGGCCTGGCAACTGGATTCAGTGTTACTTCCCTCCCTTATAGTGGGCACTCGGCAGGCTTGGGAAGGCAGAAAAAGCTTAAAACCAGGAACTCCAATTCGGGTTCGATTTTTGGAGCCTATAGACTTAAAAGAAGTGAAAAAAGAAAAAAAGTTTGATGCTTTTTTTAAGGAGTTTGAGGAAACTTTTAATACAGAGTATTCCAGCCTTTCTAAATGAAACTCCTGGGGTTGTGTTACAGGCCCAATAACTTCAGAGCTTCGCCTTCATGGCCCCCAAAATAGGAGCAAATTCGACATTTAAAATTCATAATCCTCTCCCGATTATCTTTTAAATTGAAAAAGGCTAAGTTTTAATAAACTCGTTCCCTTTTCTTTATTAGTAGCGCTCTGGCCCTGGCAAGTTTTTCTTCCAGAGCACGAATTTCTTCATTTTCCTCTGGTTGAGGTTGCTTTTGGGGCTTGGACTCTTGAAAAATTTGAATTTTGGGAATTTCTACAGCTCCTTTTAATAAAGAAATTAAAAAACAGCGGGTGCACTCCACTGCAGCGTTGGAGACATTTAAAAATTCCATGAGCTCTTCGTTTTCTACTCCAGGTGGAATTGGCGGTACGCAGGAGGGGCATCCTGTTTTACAGGGGCAATCCCCTAAAATATTTAGGCATAATTCCAGGCTTTGAGGCAAAAGCTCGTAAACTTTTTCGCCGTAACCAACTCCGCCTTCGATGGTGTCGTATAAATAAAGGGCGCTTTTCCATTCTTTGTCGAGCCTTACCGCCAGGGCTACATCTGTTTCCATGTCAGATACATCAGCCATGCATAGGGAAGGCGCGACTCTTTTAAGTATATAGGCCAGGCCGTGTAAGGCGGATTGCACAAAACGCTTGTCCACTTTTTCCATTTCTTTTTTCCATTGGGGACAGGGTAATATACACATCCCTGTGGTGTCGTATTCAAAAGCCGGAAGGGTAATGGGGCCATACCCCACATTTTCAAAGGAACGTTCCCGTATTTTTTTATATATCTTGGGTTGCTTGTTTATGTTAAGATATCCAAATTGAATAATGTGGCCGAATTGAATTTTTTCATCTGATACATCATTCATACTAAGCCGCTTTTCCCATACTGCTTCGGTATAGTAATCCACGGCAATGGGCTCTACTTTGCAAATTTTTTTATTTAAATCCAAATCCATGGAAATGTATTTTTTACCTAAATGTTGGTATATAGCGTCTTTGTATAAAGAGCCGCGGGCTCCGATGGGGTCGATTTCCCCTATGATTTTTGTCCCACAATAAATATCCACGTTGTAATCTGTCATACCCCTTAAATTTACTCCTCTGGCGGGGTAATCCTGTTTGTTGTATCTAAGCACTCCATACATTTCTTTGAGGGATCCGTCGGATTTCAGAAAATGAAGGCTGTGCTTAAAGGGAAGGTTTTGTGTGAACAATTCTTCTTCTTCAGAAATAGGATGTTCGTAAGCCATGCAGGGTATATGTTGCATTATTATATAGGGGTTGTCTGCGCTAAGCCAGGCCCTTTCAATGGGGGCCGCGGTGATAAAATCCGGGTGCCGAACTAAATATTGGTCCACAGGACTGTCTTTAGCAATAAAAACAATGCTGGCTTGATTGCCCTTGCGGCCTACTCTTCCGGCTTGTTGCCAAAAACTGGCCATGCTCCCGGGATGTCCCGATAATATGCACAAGTCCAAATCTCCAATATCTATCCCCAATTCAAGGGCATTGGTGGATAATATCACTTTGATTTTCCCGTTAAACAGATCTTGCTCCAGCTTCCTTCTTTCATTGGGTAATAGCCCGCCTCGGTAGGGCTTTACCAAATGAGCCAGGCTAGGGTGATTGTCGCAGACAGCGCGATACAAGCGTTCCACTTCCTGTCGGGCTCGGCAAAAACAAATGGTTCTAATTCCCATGGAAGCGGCTTTTCGAATGAGGCCCACAGATATGGAAGCGGGGCCTTTTCTAAATAAATTTCCACCGGCTCCCCGGCTCAACTGGGGATTGATGGTGTATAAAGTCCGGTGGGGTCTGGAGGAACCGTCCTTTTTGATTAAAACAAAATCCCTGTGAAAAAGAGCCTTGGCATGTTGGGCGGCATTGCCAATTGTAGCGCTTGAGCAAATAAAAACCGGGTTCGAGCCGTGATGTTGGCATATCCGAATGAGCCTGCGAAAAACATTGGATACATGGGAACCGAAGGCGCCTCTGTATATATGGACTTCATCCACCACAATAAATTTTAACCGGGACAAAAAGCCTCTCCACTTTCGATTGTGCCCAGGGAGGATTCCATTGTGGAGCATATCGGGGTTTGTGATAACAAAGTCAGCTGTATCCTGTAAAAGACTGCGGGTTTCCCGGGGAGTATCTCCATCAAATGTTCCGATGTTTCTTTTTTGAAGGACATTTTCTACCAGCTTGCCTAAGTTGCCCTCCTGGTCTCTGCTTAAAGCCTTGGTGGGATAAAGCAATAAAGTGCTGAAGGGTTGGGAAGCGGCGGAGTATTCATTGAGGATTGGGAGGAAAAAAGCCAGAGATTTTCCACTGGCCGTTTCAGAAACAATAAGGCTGTCACGATAATTGGAAATGGATTCAAAGGCCTCGTATTGATGGGAAAATAATTGTCCAATGCCATTTTTATTGAGTTGTTGCTTTATTTGGGGCGACAGGTTTTGGGGAAAATCTCGAAATTCGGCTTTTCGTTTGGGAAAAATATTTTTGGACTGAATTTGAGAATGGTATGTGTTTTCAATGAAATCATTGATCCCCAGCATGGTAGCCTCCTTAAATTTCCTGTTATTGCCATAAAATAAGCAAAAATCCGGTAAAATACTATACAATTGTGCAGTGAAATTTTGAGCAGCTATTGGGATTGGTGGGTTTTGATAAAAATTGAGCTCGCTAATCTCCTTGAGTTATCATTATTTTCAAAGAAAAAACAAATGCCAAGGAAGGTGAAAACAGGGTCCAATAGATAAAATGAGATCAGCTGGAATTGATTGGCTTAAGCTGTCATTGGCATTTATGGTTGTTGGGCTCCACAGTCAGTTGTTTTATGATGTTAACGCTTTAATAGGATACCTCGCAGTAAACGGAATATTTCGATTGGCAGTTCCAATTTTTTTTGTAATAAATGGTTTTTATTTTTATTCAGCTATTATAAATGAAAAATTTAATCCCTGGTTAAAAAGAGCGTTTCGACTTTACTTGTTTTGGATGTTAATATATTCACCTTATTGGATTTCTTACCAAGGTTTATCAATTTCAACCCTTTATTATTTTATGAGAGATGTCCTTGTGGGGTATTGGCATTTGTGGTATGTAGCTGGGATGATAGGTGCCGCATTAATTTTATATCTGATTCGGGGTGTGAAAAATAAATGGTTGTTTATTATACCTGTTTTATGTTTTGTAATAGGGACGGTTTTCCAGTATATTTCAGCGCATTCGATTTTGAAAAATACCGTTTTGGCCCCATTTTTCCAGGGATCGTTGCTCCATAGGAATTTTTTATTTTTTGCATTCCCGTTTTTTTATGCTGGATACGTTATAAATAAAAATGCCTTTCATGAAAAAATATCCAAACGATTAGCTGGAAATATTTCCATTTTAGGAGTTATTGCTTTGTTACTTGAAGCGGGAGCGAACTTCTTCCAAAATGCCAAAAGCTTCAACCTTTATTTTTCACTTCCAATAGCTTCTATATTTATTTTCATTTATTGTTATAAATTAAATTTTAGGGGAAATAGTAAGAATATTGCTTTGCTTTCCTCCGCAATATATTTTGTCCATGTTTTATTTTTAAACATTTTTAAGCTGTTTTTAGAGGTTAGTCCTACTTATTTGTTTGTATTGGTGTCCGCTGTTTCATTACTCATTTCATGGTTACTCGTTTTGATTAACAGGCGGTTTAAATTCATTTTATAGCTTAATTCGAGTTAGCCAAGTCCAAGTAAAAAAGCTCCAATCAACAAGGCAATTAAAGCCCAAAACTTATTTTTAAGATTCTGTTCTTTAAAAAAAAGGCCCCCGAGTATAAAGGATAAAAGAACTCCGCTTCGTCTTAACGGGGATATTAAGGAAATTAAGCTGCCCGTTTCTTGAATAGCTCTAAAATAAAGCAAATCGGAGCATACTAATATAATTCCAATAAACGGCATGCTTATATGGAATTTTATTTTTTGAAGTTTGGGCAAACTCCAAATTATTAGAAGGCTTTGGCTTAAAAAAAGATAAATGGAAAACCATGTTTGTAAGTAAAGATAAGGGATATTTAGTGATGTTAGTAAATACTTATCATAAAGAGCGCTGGCCGCCCCTAATAAGGTGGCTCCTAACATGGCAAAAATCCAGGGGTTGCTGATAAATTTTATTCCCTCTTTTTTTCCAATTAAAGAGAAGGATAAATAGGAAAATAGCACAATCGATAAGCCGAGCCATTGTAAGCCGGAGGGGCGTTCGGCGAATAAACATATTGCCCCTAATATGACCCAAAATGGCGCTGTGGCCCTTAATGGGGAAGCTATGGATATGGGTAAATGTTTAAGGCCAATGTAGGCCAGATTCCAGGATAGGTTTACTAGAATTGCTTTGAAAAATATGGCGATTTGCCAATTCAGTCTTAGTGTGTTTTCTAAACTAAGAATATGGTTTGCCCAGGCGAAGGGCAAGATAAAAAGCAATCCGCTTAAATTTGCTACCCATACAACCTTTACGGCGGGGTTGTTTTGCAGACTCAACTTTTTTGAAAAATCATAAAAGCCAAGTAACAAGGCAGAAAGAAGGGAAATGGTTAAAACGTATCCGGACATAAATTTTGGCGAATTTAGCAAATGCGAGCTGCTATGCAGGGCTTAGGCCTGCATCTTTTGGGTTTTTTGAGGGAACGCTGAGTTTTAGTGAATACAATAATTTGTAATAAATTTATTTAAAAATTAAATAAATATCTTTAACTTATTAATTTATAATAATTTATGAAATTTTTAATGAATACTAAAAATGTGTAGAAAAAATATTTAAATCAATTATATTAAATTAGGTATGAGTCTTAAAAAATTAAAGTCAGTTTATTCTTATTCGGATTTCAGAGAATACCTGAAAGATTTTTATAAGCTGCGCATCATGGAAAAAGCAGATTATTCCCATCGAGCTATGGCCAAGGAGTTGGGCTTTTCTTCGCCTAACTATATAAAATTGGTTATGGATGGAAAGCGAAACATTGGTCTTAAAGCTCTTGATAAACTGTCCGAAGGCTTAAAGTTGCGCGAAAAAGAAAAAGAGTATTTTTCCAGCTTGGTGTTTTTTTGCCAGGCAAAAAACTCCATTGAAAAAAAGTTTTACTTTGGACAATTGGCTTCTTTTAAACCTTCTGTAAAAAAAAGCGCGTTAACCCCCAATGAATATAGATATTACAACGACTGGTATAACTGCGCAGTAAGAGAATTGGTTGTGCGGGAAGAGATACCTGTTCAAGCCAAAAATATCGCTTCTAAAATTGTTCCCAACCTAACTGTAAAACAAGTAGAAAAGTCAATTGAATTGCTGAAAGATTTGGGTTTAATCAGCGGCAATTCAGAGCAGGGTTACAAACTGGAGTCTCAATTTATCGCGACCGATAAAGAAGTAACATCTTTAGGAATACGCAATTTTCATGGAACCATGATGGATTTGGGAAAGGCTTCTATGGATAGGTTTGCGGGAAAAGATAGGGAAATATCATCCTTAACATTATGTATTTCTGAAACGTGTAAGAAAAAAATCAAGAGTAAAATACATGAATGGCAAAATGAAATTTTAGAAATGGTAAAAGAAGATCAGGGTTCCAATAGGGTCCACCAATTAAACTTTCAGTTTTTTCCCCTTAGCGGAACTGAGGGTGAATCATGAAAATTTTTCAAAACTTAACACAGATATTATTCTTAGGGGTTATCGCTTTTAGTCTTTCCCAGTGCAGCTCAGGAGAGAAGCTGGCCGGGGATGGTAGCGGTACCCAAACAGGAAACCCTTCTGTTACGGGTTTTGCGGTGGATTCTACTGGAACTTTGTTGCCAAATGCCAATGTAATATTGAGAAAAAGCGATTATCTATCTCCCATTCCTTCGGCAATGGCTAAAGCTCCGGCAGATTTTTTTAACGGACGAACAGATTCTCTGGGTGGGTTTCGTTTAGATTCCATTATTCCTGGCAATTACATTCTGGAAATTAACAACAATGAGGGATTATCCCTGGCTCAAAAAATTCTTGTGGAGGAAAATTCCACTCTCGTGTTAGATACATTAAACCTCAAGCCGAACGGAATTATAACTGGTTACATACCTGTGTCGGATAATATGGCAAATGGCTTGTTTATCCAAATATTTGGCTTGGAAAGGCTAGTTGAGGTCAACTCAGACTCTGGCTTTTTTTCTTTTACAAATATTCCCGAAGGAATTTATGATTTGCGATTGGTATCCAGAGATTCAAATTCTGTAGATACGGTTTTTGAAGATGTGTCAGCCAGCCCGGGAGCAATTACAGAGATCTCCTATTATCCCGATTGGAGTTACCGGGCATCCATTGATTTAGGGCTGGATAGTTTGCTTCAAGATCAAAATGAATCGATCTCTGATTTTCCAATGTTAATACGTTTAACCAGTGAAAATTTTGATTTTTCCCAGGCAAGAAAAGAAGCTGAGGATTTGCGGTTTTTAAATAATCAGCAAATTGAAATTCCCTTTGAAGTGGAGTATTGGGATAGTGCGACAGCCCTGGGTATTGTATGGGTGAAAGTGGATAGCCTTTCCCAAGCTAAAAACAATTCCATTCAGATGTTATGGGGAAACTCCATGGGAAAATCAGCGGAAAACAGTTTTTCCGTATTTGACTCCTCCCAGGATTACTTGGCTGTATGGCATATGGGTCAGTCTGGTGGAGATATTATGATGGATGCTACCCGGCATAGTGTTAAAGGGGCTCCAGAGGGGATGGATGGCTCTTCTGATGTTATTGGACAAATAGGGCGTTCCCAAATTTTTGATGGGCTTGCCAGTCAAATTGTGGTCTCCGATTCAAGCCAAGGAACTATTCCAAAAATAAACTTATCCAGTTACATGCTGTCCAGTTGGGTATATCTGGATTCATTGGTAGAAAACAACCAGACTATTTTTTCTTCAGCAAATGGGGAGATTTCTTTATCGGTCAGTGCTTCCGGGCAATGGGAGTATATAGAAAAAAGAGATTCTTTAAATTCAGATACTTTGAATTGGCAAGCCAAATCTAATGAATGGGTTTACTTGGCAATGGGTAGAGTGGGCGATAATCTGAATTTTTATGTAAATGGCGAATTGGTTGCCGAAAAACAAACATCTTCAGTTTCTCAAGAAAATGTAAGTTGGCAAGGCTTTTTAATTGGCAAGGGGCCAGTGGACAATTCTTTATGGTTTAGGGGTAAGATAGATGAGGTCCGGGTATTAAGGGCAACCCGGACCTCTGATTGGATTCGACTATGCTACGAGTCTCAAAAATCGGGGCATATTGCAAAGCTGAATATTAAATAAAAAGATTCATTTTTTTAGGAGAGAAAAATAATGAAGAAAAGATTCGACAAAATTTGGGCTGTACTTTTTTTGGTACTAAGTGGAATAATGCACACCGCGGCACAGGATTTCAATATGATCGGATTTGCTGCTGTAAATGCCGAGGGCATGTCAACAACCACTGGTGGGCAGGGTGGTTCGGTAATTAATATCAGCAGTTTATCTCAATTGCAAGATTGGGGCGCCAGTCGGGAAAAAAACACCAGCCCTGAAATAGTAAATATTTCAGGTACGATTTCTGCTTCCAGCAGTACTGTAATTACCATTAAAAATGGGGCTAATATTTCCATTATTGGAACGGGTAATAATGCCGAATTAGTGAACGTGGGATTAAATATTCGAGATTATGATAATGTTATCGTTCGAAATTTGAAAATCAGAGAGGTGTTGTACCCTAACGATGGAATTACTTTGGATGGAGTGAACCATGCCTGGGTAGATCATTGCGAGCTGCATAGCAAAATTGGAGATGGAATCGGGGTGGATACTTATGATGGTTTATTGGACATTAAAAATGGGTCCAGATATATAACTGTTTCCTGGAATTATTTTCACGATCATATGAAATGCAATTTAGTGGGGCATACAAACAGTACTAGTCAACAGGAATTGGATAGCCAAATTAAGGTAACTTATCACCACAATTGGTTTGCCAGAACAAATGGTCGAAACCCCAGTTTGCGCTTTGGTGCGGCTCATATGTTTAACAATTATTTTGAAGATATTGATGACTATGGAATTGCTGCCAGGGTGGGCGCTCATGCGAAAATGGAAAATAATCATTACCACAATGTCAAGCTCCCCATGAGCACGGATAAGTTTCCGGTGGATGGACTGCCCAATGGTTACATATGTGAAACTGGAAATATTTTTTCAGGAACAAGTGGGGGCAATGTGATATCCCAGGATGGATGCAATTACTGGAATAGCAGCACTTTGCCTTATAGTTATAGCCTGGATGCTGTAAACACGGTGGAAGGTATTACAAAGTTATACACTGGAGTGGGTAAATTAGAAGGCGGAACCGATGCTTTTATATTAAATGTCCAATCTGGCGAAAATGGGACTGTTAGTTTAAACCCTGGTGGGGGCGTTTATGCAAGTGGCACAGAAGTTACCATTACTGCGGAACCGGATTTTGGATATGAGTTTGTCGGTTGGTCAGGAGATGCCAGTGGAAACGCAATTAGTGTAACAATTACAATGGATTCGGAAAAAAATATTACTGCAAATTTTCAGGAATATTCTGGCCCAACTTATGAATTAACATTGGAAACTTTAGGCGGGGGAGACGTGAGTGTAAATCCTGAACAGGGGCCTTATCCTGCTGGCACTGAAGTTATTTTAACAGCAGTTCCTAAATTGGGTTTTGAATTCTCTTCTTGGTCTGGTGCCTCAGCAGGTTCTGCAAACCCTTTAACATTAACCATGGACAGTGATCTGGATATCAAGGCGGAGTTTGTGGAAAAAAACTCCGATAGCTGGACTACCATTGAAGCAGAGTCTGCAAAATGGGCATCGGGCAAGGCTGCTGTAGAAGAAGAATACACAGGATTCTCAGGGTCTGGATATGTGAACACCGAAAATGAATCGGGCGTATACATCGAATTCGAATTAGATGCAGCCCAATTGGGAGAATATCAAGTGAATGTATATTACGCCCTTGGAGTTGAGGGTAATCGCCCCATGGGTATTGTGGTAAATGGAGAAGAATTGTTTGAAATGGATGGAAACTCAACCTCCGATTGGTCACAGTGGACTCCAGTAAACTTTACTATCAGTCTTGATGAAGGAAAAAATAATTTCAGGATTGTGGGGAGTGCATCGGAAGGCTTACCGAACATTGACAAAATTGAAGTGAAACAGGGGGCAAGTTTAAGGCACCAAACAAAGAAAACGCCAAAGTTTTTATCAGTTACCCAGCTTAATGGAATAGATCAAGTACGCGTGGATTTACCTACAAATAATTTAAGAGACATGAAACTAGGGGTTTTTGATGTGTTTGGGAATAGGTTAAATAGTTTTAGTTTGTCTGACAACGATATGAGTGTATTGATTCCGACCAAAGGATTCATTGCTGGAATGTATATATTGGTTTTGCAATCAGAAAAACAGGTTTTTTATAAAAAATTTCTGATAAAATAGTTTAACCAGCCAGCCTTTTTATTATAAAGCCGGACCTAGTCAATTGGGGCTGGCTTTTCTTTTTCCTTAATATTCAATATGGAAAATGCTGGGTTTGAATTCGCTTTTTTCATTTAAAATTAAAGTTAGGTTTGTTTTGCTATTTTTGGTAATAATGAATCATTATAATTCAATTTTTTAAAAAATTTAGCGATAAATAAATTAATTTAATTCATAAAGCATTGAATTATAATGACTTAAAATTTAATTAAAAAACGACATGAATCATTTTATGTTTTTGATTAGATTAAATCTTAAAATATCCTGGGGTTAAAAATTTGAAAAACAACATCTTACCATCCATTTTCAATTTTCTGGATTACAGGAAATACCTGGAGGAGGCCTTTCAGTCTATTAAAGAGGCTAACCCAAAATATTCTTACCGAAACTTTAGCCGTGATGCCGGTTACGGGAGCCCTAATTTTTTACAACAAGTTATATCGGGTTCCCGAAAGCTTAACCTTATGGCCTTAGAGGGTACCATAAGGGCTTTGAAGTTAAATAAAAAAGAGTCCGAATATTTAAGGTATTTGGTTCGTTTTGATGGAGCCAGGAGTTTTAAAGAGAGGGAAGAATACTATCAGAATATTCTGAAAATGCGCAGCCAAGAGGCGGTTAAGCCTATAGAACATAAGCAATTTCAATATTTCAGCGAATGGTATCACCCTGTGGTCCGGGAATTGGTTGTGCTAGAGGAATTGCAGGGTGATGCCAAATTAATTGCTGATAACATTGAGCCCAATGTTACTGAAGCGCAAGTTGAAAAATCCATATCCCTGTTACAGGAACTAGGCCTAATTGGTAAGGATCCTGATACGGGAAATTGGAAGCAAATGGAAACAATTATTAGTACATCCTCAGATGTGTCCTCAATTGCCTTAAGAGCTTTCCATAAAAAAATGATTGGACTTTCAGCTGAGAGTATCGAACGTTTTACTTCCAAAGAAAGAGATGTCAGAGGGATAACTCTTGGGCTTAGTGAAGATGGTTATGCTATGGCTAAATCAAAAATTAAGGCCCTGTGGGACGAAATCATTTCCCTGGCGGAAAAAGACAAAAATATAAAAAAGGTATTTCAGATTAATTTTCAATTATTTCCAGTTTCAAAGTCCAGAGGCGATGTAAATGATAAATAAGCTAAAATCTGTTGAATGGTATATTCTGGTTGCCGCGTTGATATTTTCAGGATGTGCGGGTGGCACTGGCGAAGGCAATCCCGAGATAGGAAGCCTCTCTATTTCCCTTCGCGCAATTGGAAGTCCCGCACTTGCAAAAAACTCCGATGCACCTGCTTCATTTTCTGTGGCGCCTTCCATGGCTATAACCGATACATTGATGTTAGTCGATAAACAATTTTCTGTTTTCACGATAACTAACGTATTTGTGAATGTGGAGGAAGTTGAGGTCCGAATTCCGGAATATGGTTTTTGCCAAAATTCGGATAGCATACAATGTACAGATTCCACCATTACTATTGCCGGACCATTTTTTGCGGATCTTTTGGAAATTTTAAGTCCGGCAATCGTGAACGATATTCCTTTGCCAAAAGGAGTGTTCAATCAAATGAAAATTTTATTTAGCAAATTGGAAGCGGATGAAATAGAAAACATTCCCATTACATATGAACCATTGGTTGGCCATGCGATTGTTATGAAAGGATTTTTCTCCTATAACGGCATTTCCAATCGCCCCTTGACTATTCAGCTTGATTTTGATGAGACATTTGTCTTTGAAAACAATATAGGATTAGAGGTGGCGTCGGATTCATCCTACAACTGGGCCGGGTTGTTTTTTGCACCAGCTTGGTTTAGTAACTTGGAAGTGGCCAAATGCCTGGACAGTAATCAATTGGTTTTGGAGGATGATGGGGGGTTAATAATTAATAGCCAATCATCTTGTAACAATATTGACGAGGTCATTATTGAAAATGTAAAACAAGCGACATCCTTATGGGAGCACCTTGAGGAAGATGATGAAGATGATTTCAACTAAAAATTTTCTAACACTATTGGTTTTGGGAGTTGGAATGGTTCTCCTACGATGCAAATCCCATGAATCTTCCTATGAAATCCATGAATTTGAAATAAAGCCTAATTTGGCCAATGGAAATATGCCAAAAGATGGGTTCCACAACTTCTCTTCCGGACAAATGGGGGAGATGGGCTCCCGGTCACAAGTGGAAATCAAATTTGATACACCTAAGGGTTGGGTATCGGAGCCGGGAAGCGGGATGCGTGCTGCAACATTTAAAATAGCGGATGGAGACAGTAATAAAGAAGCGACCATTGTTATTTTACCCAATGCCAATGATGGGTTTATTGGAAACATCAGCAGATGGCTGGGCCAAATAAACATTGTTTTGGCAAACGACCAATTAAGCCAATTCATAGAAGAAAGGCAGAAGTTTGTCACAGTGAATAATGCTGATGGGTCTTTTTTTGATTTTACTAAGTTGGAAGAATTCGGACGGCCCAATCAGGAATATATGTTAGCGTCGATTCTTAAAATTGGTAATAAATCAGTTTTTGTAAAGCTTACTGGAAATGTTGAATTTCTATCAAATCATAAAGAATCATTATTAACTCTTTCTAAATCTATTCGCTTTAGCGATAAAGAGGATTTAAATGAAACTGGTGCCGCTGGGGTCGCACAAGTTGATCCCAATATGCAAACATCAGACCCCAACTTTAATCAAGTTGCGGACGGGGTATCGGAACTTAGTTGGCAAACACCTGAAGGTTGGAAATCCCTAAATGCCTCAGGAATGCGTACGGGCAGTTTTGAAATTTCTTACAACGGGAAAAAAGCCGATGGCAGTATCATTCAATTGCCCGGACCAGCTGGAGGAATTGAAAATAATGTACGGCGCTGGATGGAGCAGATAGGTGCGGTTCCTATGGATGAACAAGAGTTTCAAAAATTTTTGTCGAATCAAAAAAAAGTACAAACCAGGGACGGATACAAAGGGATTTTGGTGGATTTGACCAATTTGTTAAGCGGAGATTTGACTCAAGGAAATTCAATTGTGGCTGTCATTATATCGACCGAACGTGAAACTATTTTTTTAAAATTAACGGGTCCTAAAGTCGTTTTAAAACAAAATGTGGATGCGCTTGCGGAACTTTCCTCCAGCTTAAAAATGGCGTCTTAGTAAATATGTGGAAAAAAATTAAAAAGAACTATTTAGTCAAACAATTGGCGTCTTTTGATGTGACCATCATATGCTTGATACTATTGATGATCCTGACTTTTTGGGGAACGTTACACCAGGTAGATTACGGATTATATGATGCGCAACATCGCATGTTTAACACCTGGTTTTTTACATTTTTAGGTTTTATCCCTTTCCCGGGGGCCAAGTTGGTGTTGTGGGTCGCTTTTATAAACCTTGGGTTGGCGACTATTTTTAAACACAGCTACCAGTGGAAAAAAATAGGCTTATTATTAACACATTTTGGTTTGCTGTTATTAATTATATCAGCGGGATTTACTTATCATTTCGCCGAAGAATCATCGCTCACCTTGGAAGAAGGAGAAGCTTCAAATGTAAGTGACGATTATCATCATTGGGAATTCGCCATTTGGAAACAATCCGTGAGAGGAGATAGCGTATTTCGTGATGGGGAAGCTTTTCCTTTAAACGCTGTGGGTAAAGGAGAAACCCTTAGTTTTTTAAAGATAGGTTTACCTGTCAAAATTACAGAAGTATATAAAAATTGCAAAGCCATGACCGGCCCGACGAAACCCGGAATGGCTCCTAATGGCTTCAATATTAATGAATTGATTTCTTCCAGAGTTTCTACGGATCCCGCTGAAAATTACCCAGGTCTCATTTTCGATCCCTTGACAGCGGGCTCGGAAAAAATGATTGTATATGGCGGTGCCCCCACTGCCACTTCCATGACATGGGAAGGTGAAAACTACTATGTCGCTTTGAGAAGAAAAAAGCACCCTCTCCCCGTATCTATCCAATTAAATGATTTTAAAAAATCAGAATATCCCGGAACGCAAAAAGCCCGGAGCTTTGAAAGTAAAGTGACCATTGGGCATCAAGGAATAGAGCGGGACATCACCATATCTATGAATAAACCCTTTCGCCAAGATGGATTTACCTTTTACCAGGCTTCTTTTTCTCAAGCGGGTGGACAGGAGGCTTCGACCTTGGCGGTAGTCAAAAACTACGGAAGGTTGCTGCCTTACATATCCTGTCTTTTGGTCGGGTTGGGGTTAATTGTCCATTTTGTTCTTCGGCTTGTCGCTTTTGCGGCAAATCAAAAACGGTCGAGGTTGCATGTTTCTAAGTAAAACAAACATCGTATCCAGGTGCATCTTAACTTTAATTTTGATTTGCAGTTTTTCTTTATCTGCGATGGGAGAGGGAGCTCGGAGTTTAGACCTAACTAAATTCGCCAGCCTAAGCATCCAAAATGAAGGTCGTATTAAACCTTTGGATACTTATGCCCGGAGTTTGTTGTTACAAATTTCTTCGCGATCCAGTTATCGCGGTAAGCCAGCCATCCATTGGTTGTCCAATCTGTTGTTTTCCCCGGAGAATGCAAGAATGGACAAAATATTTAGGGTAAACAATCACCAGACCATAGAAGCTTTAGGGTTGGCTCTCCCTGAAGAGAGGCGATACAGCTTTAAGGAATTGGAAAAAGGAATAAACAAGTTGCAAACTTTGGCCCATGAGGTATCCAAGCTCGAAGAAAAAATGAGATCGCCGGTTGAGGAGGAACTATTACGTCTTTATTACAACATCAGCATTTATACTAGCCTATCTAAGAGTTTTAATTTTTCAAGAAGCACATCTGCATTTTTCATTAAAAATGACAACCTTGAGGAAATGCTCGGGTTTAAAAAAGGCAAGGGCGAACATTCCTTTTTGGAAATGTTAGACAGGGAAGTTGAAATTAGCAATTACACAAATGTTAACAATATTGATAGCGCAAAATACAATTTGGATTCAATTGCCTTGTTAGGAATTGCAAGTGAAGCCGCCCGACTAAAAAAAGAGATCTTTTTTTGGAAAAAATTCAATCGAGACAGGGAGTTTACCATTATTCCACCTTTTAACAATTCTGTGGAAGTGTTTTTTTCCCCATGGGATCTTCTATCCAACTCAGCGGCTTTTGGATTGCAAAATGAAATAAGGGCTTTAGCCGATGTGTCTGTTGCCTATAGAAATAACAGCCAGATGGAATTCGATTTAGCGCTTAAAAGTTTTGATAAAATAATACAAGGCCGAGCGTCTTGGGCCCTAAGCGGAAACCACGGGAATTTGGAAATTTTATACAACAAATTCCAGCCCTTCAAAATTGCCAAAATTTTCTACTTGATTTCCCTTCTATGCGTTTTGGTTTCTTTAATTGGTAAGGGAAAATGGGCTTATGTTATTGGTATTGGATTGGCGATTGTTGCTATAGTCCCTCATACTTGGGGGATTGCTTCAAGAATGGTGATTATGTCCCGTCCTCCTATTACCAATTTGTTCGAAACTTTTATTACCGTCTCCTGGGTTTGCTGCATACTGGGTTTTGTTACCGAGTGGTTTCAAAGGAATAAGTTGGGGCTCATTGTATCCACATTTTCCGCAGTTTCCCTTTTGTTTATATCTGACAAATATGCCAGGGAAGGGGATACTTTGTCTATGTTAGTTGCGGTGCTAGACACTAACTTCTGGCTTTCAACCCATGTAGTTGCCATTTCTCTGGGTTATGCCGGGTGCTGCGCCGCGGGAATTGCCGGCCATGTCTACCTGCTGCAAAGAATGTTTGGGGCTAAACCCGAACAACTGAGGACTTCTCATAAGGCTGTATACGGTATTTTGGCATTTGGCTTGGTTTTTTCATTTATCGGAACGGTGCTTGGCGGTATTTGGGCGGACCAGTCTTGGGGCCGTTTTTGGGGCTGGGATCCAAAAGAAAATGGCGCTTTACTTATTGTACTCTGGTGTTCGGCTTTGTTTCACGCCAGGCTGGGTGGACGCATTAAAGAATTGGGGTTTGCGGCGGGAAGCGTCATAGGAATTACCATTGTGATGTTTGCCTGGTTCGGAATTAATTTGCTTGGAGTTGGATTGCATTCTTATGGCTTTTCTTCAGGCGTATTTGTGAACTTTTTTCTATTCATTGTTTTTGAAGTTTTATTTCTCACGATAAGTATTATATGGATTCTCAAAAAAACCGCCAGAAAATCTATGATCTGATATTCTACCTTATACTGTTCATAGCCTATGCAACCTCCTTCGCTTTTATCGCATGGTATATGCATTATACCTGGGATTATCTGAGGTTGCCTGTTATGGAAAGGCCATTTCATGAAAACCATGCCTTAATAAAACCTGGGGGGTTATGGGGGCATGGGTTTGGAATTATCGGTTCCATTATGATGATTGTGATGCATACATATTCTATCAGAAAAAGAGTGAAGTTTTTCCAAAAATGGGGCAGTTTAAAAAAATGGCTGCATTTCCATATTTTTTTAGGAGTGGTAGGCCCTTTGTTAGTTATGGTGCATACAACCGGCAAAGTAAACGGGCTTGTATCGCTTAGTTTTTGGTCCATGGTATTGGTTTTCCTCAGCGGATTTGTGGGTCGTTTTTTCTACGGTGCGGTACCTAGAAGGGCAACCGGGTTGGAATACAGCTTGGAAGAAGCCATAGAAATTTCCGAGGAGTTAAGGGAAACTCTTAAAAAAAAACTAGCCCACATTGGAAAAGCCGCCGAAGAATTGGATGCTTTGGAATCCCGCAAAAACGTAAATCAATTTTTAAAAAAATATATTGCGCCATTTGAAACAATGGAAAAACTGAGGGTGTTTAACGAAACGGCTTTGCGAAATTTTCGGCCTCTTTGGGGGTTCAGTTATCAGATGATTCGAGACATGGTAGAGTATAAAGATAACAACCCAGCCTGGAAATTTTTCTTGAAGAGTCAAAATCAGGCTATTAAAAAACGCAAGCACTATTTGGCCCGGATGGTAAAGTCCATAAAAAAAACAGCTTCTCTTAAAAGGAAAGTTAAAAGATGGAAGGCGATTCAGGCGCGTTTGTACTATTGGCATGTATTTCATAAGCCGCTTAGTGTATTAATGTATATCGTTTTAGTGGTTCATGTATATATTGCGGCAAAATTTGGGTTTGTGTGGATCTTTTGAAGCATGTTTTTTATAAAAGCTTCCTTCTGGGCTTGTTTGTAGTTTTTGCGTTTCCGGAATTTGCTTTGCCACAGCTTTCTCCTGGTGAATTGGCGCGGGAACATTCACATCTGGAAGGGTTCAATAATTGTTCCAAATGCCATAGCAGCAAGGGTAAGGGTAGTACAGACCCGTCTCTTTGTCTGGATTGCCACAAAGAGATGAAAATGCGGATTAAAAATAAAACTGGATTACATGGGCTGCAGAAATATAACAAGTGCGGAAAGTGTCATTTTGATCATCTGGGCAGAAAATTTAAGCTTGTGAATTGGAAAGTGCTTGGCGGAAAAGCGGAGAATTTCAAACATGAATTATCTGGTTTTGAGCTTAAAGGAGCCCATAAAAAATTAAAATGCAACGAATGCCATCAGCCTAAGTTTATCAAAGATCCGAAGATTCAAAAAAAGAAAGAGGAGTTTAAAAAGAAAACATACTTAGGCTTAAAAACCGAATGTCTTGCCTGCCATAAAGATGTACACAAGGAAATGTTCGGCAAAAAAAATTGCTTGGATTGCCACAATTCCAATAAATGGAAGCCTGCCGAAGGTTTTGATCACAACCGCCAGACCAAATTTAGAATTAAGGGTAAGCATAAAAAGCTGACTTGCGTGAAATGCCACAAGAGAGGTCAACCCTGGGAGTTACCCAAGCCAAAGAGGGTTAAAAACAGGGGGTGTATTAGCTGCCATAAAGATGTTCACAAGGGTAAGTTTGGAAAAAGTTGCCAAAAATGCCACCAGGAGTCCGGGTTTAAAAGGATCAAGGTTAAAAATTTTGATCACAGTAAAACGGAGTTCCCGTTGGAAGGTAAACATGTAGCTGTGAATTGTAACCAATGCCATAAGAAATCGGAATCCTGGGTGTTGACCAAATTTAGCCAATGTATCGATTGTCATGACAATTTTCACAAAGGAGAATTTAAAAAGGTGAAAAGCCCGGAAAAATGTGAAGACTGCCACAGTGTGAAGGGCTATGTTCCGGCAAATTATGGAGTCGAAGAGCACAACAAGACAGATTTTCCTCTTAAGGAGGCGCACCTCGCCGCTCCCTGTATATTGTGCCACACGAAAAGCGTTAATAAAAATAAAGAGCTAGTAAAACGAAAATTCAAATTTCCCTCTATGGATTGTAATGTGTGCCATAAAGATCCCCACCGTAAACAAGTGGATAAATACAAAGTGGAAAAAGGTTGTCTTTCCTGCCATTCTGGTACGTCGTGGAGTGATGTTCATTTTGATCACGGTTTAACTGGGTATTCCCTTACAGGTAGGCATCAAAAAGCGGGTTGCAGGGATTGCCATTCCAAAGTGTTTTCTTTCGAACTTAAAAAGAGTATTCGTTTAAAAATTCCGGACTTTGAGGAGAAGAAAAAAGAATGCTTTGAATGCCATAAAGATCCCCATCAAGGCCAATTCAAAGAACTTGATGCAAACGAGAAGCAAGGATCCGGGGTTGTTAAATGCGATAAATGCCATACCACTACGGATTGGTATGCTGAGTTGTTTGAACACAACACTCAATCCAGGTTTAAACTTGATGGGGCTCATGAAAAAGCACGTTGCGAAGCTTGCCATTTGGTTCAAAAAGAAGGGAAGGTGACGTTTGTCCGTTATAAGCCCTTGAGCATTGAATGTAAGTCTTGCCATGGAGACAGTGTTATGGTCAAATAGACAAAAATTTTTCCCACAAATGAATCAAAATAGTTCATTAATTTTATTTTTTAAATACGAATTAAATAATAACTCTTTATTATTAAACGACTTATGGTAATAAACATTTTTAATACGAATCATAAATAATTTTTGACAAAATTTTATGTTGAAAAATTATTAATTCAAACTATATTATGATGTTATAAGTATCGGGAATTTGCCACCATTCATTTTGAGGAGCCGTTTTGCTTCGTACCCCTAATTTCCGTTTGATTCCAAGTTGTCCTGCTGTAGGTTGGAGGTGAGATTAAAATGAATTGTCTAGTAATGTTGTTTGCATTCTTTTCTCTGTTAGTATCAGGTTATGCTAAGCGAACTAACAGTCAATTAAAAAACCCCCACGGCGATATTAAAATGGAATGCAGTCAGTGCCATACTCCCAAACGCTGGAAGCCAACCAAAAGAAATATTGATTTTGATCATGGTAAAAGTGGGTTCCCGTTATCCGGGAGTCATGCTTCTCTTTTATGCACGGAGTGCCATAAGGATTTAAAGTTCCCCACGGTTAGCTCTGCCTGTGCCGATTGCCATAAGGATGAACATGATGGAAAGTTTGGGTTTGATTGTCAAACCTGTCATACTACTAAAAAGTGGGGAAAAGAATTTCTAACAGTTGAAGCCCAGGTTCACACGGAATTTCCACTGGTAGGGGCTCATGCCATAGAGGATTGTTCCGCCTGCCATAAAAACCAGAAACCAGAAGACTATGTTAATACTCCCACCAATTGTAGCGCTTGCCATTTGTCTGACTTTGAAGCAACCATTTCACCTGACCACAGAGCGCTTAACTTTTCCACGAATTGCACCGGATGTCATTTGTCTTCGGTTGTGACGGGCTGGAGAGGAGGGACTAATGGGGTGATCCACCCGGAAACCTTGCCGCTTACGGGAGCTCATGGACGAATTTCATGTTATGATTGCCACAATAAAAATAGTTTCACCGGGTTAAATCCCACATGTTACGAATGCCATCAGGATAACTTTGCCGCCACATCTAAGCCAAACCACAGGGAGCTTAATTTTCCCATAGATTGCCAAATGTGCCATACTAATGAGGATTGGAAAACCACTTTAATTCCAGAGGGAACGGAATTTAAACACCCGGAATCGTTTCCATTGCTAGGGGGACATGCCACGCCTAAATGCGCAGACTGCCATATAAATGGGTATACGGGAACAAACCCGGAGTGTATAAGCTGCCATGAAAAAGATTTTAATGAAACCAAGAACCCCAATCACATAGAGCAGAATTTTGGAAAAAATTGCTCGGAATGTCACACAACCGGAGAATGGGCTGGGGCCTTAATTCCGCCTAACAGCAATTTTCAACACCCTGCAACTTTTCCCCTTGAGGGAGGGCACAGTGTTGCTTCCTGTACAGATTGTCATATAGACGGTAAATATACCGATACTCCTAGTGATTGCTTGTCTTGTCATAAGGCCAACTATGACACCGCAAGTTCACCGAATCATCTGGATATGAATTTTGGGACAAATTGCGCGGAGTGCCATAATACCAACAACTGGGCCGGGGTTATTATTCCCGATAATAGTAATTTTCAACATCCCGCGAGCTTTCCTTTGAAAGAAGGGCATTCAGAAGTGGAATGTCAGAAGTGCCACACAAGTGGGTATACCAACACATCGCCGGAATGTATATCCTGCCACGAAGAAGATTTTAAAAAAGCTGAAAATCCCAATCATGTAGACCAGAATTTTTCTCAAAATTGTACGGAATGCCATACTGTTGCTAAAGATTGGTTGGGGGCAACTATTCCGCCGGATGTAAAGTTTGATCACCCGGCATCATTTCCACTAATTGGGGGGCATAGTAATGTTAATTGTTCCAATTGCCATACTGATGGATACACCAATACAGCCACAGAGTGTTTATCCTGCCATAAGACCGATTATGATGAGACTAAAAACCCTAACCACATGGATTTGAATTTTTCCACCAACTGCAGTGAATGCCATACTGTGGATTCCTGGCAAGGAGCTGAGATCCCTCCTGGAGGACAATTTCAACATCCAGCTGAATTTCCTTTAGTGGCTGGCCATGCGGATGTAAGTTGCATGGAATGCCATGCTAATGGCTATACGAACACTTCCAATGAATGTAACTCCTGCCACAATGATGATTATCTGGCTGCTGAGCCAAATCATTCCGACTTAAGGTTGCCCACTGATTGTGCGTTGTGCCATACAAATGTTACCTGGCAGGGGGCTGATATCCCTCCCAATATCGCAATAAACCATCCCTCAAGCTTCCCTTTGACATTGCCACATGATAAGGCCAGTTGCGTAGATTGCCACGCCAACGGTTATTCCAACACGGCCTCGGATTGTTATGCTTGCCACCAAAAAGATTACGAGCAGGTTCAAAATCCCAATCATGTCCAATCTAACTATTCTAAAGATTGCCTTAGCTGCCATAAGAGGGAAACCTGGGATGATGCTTCCATTGACCATGAGCGATTTTTTCCCATTGCTACTGGACGCCATTCGGGGTTTCAATGCAGTGAATGCCATGTGGTGGATGGAAATTACGCAGCATTTGAGTGTATTTTTTGCCATGCCCATAATAATAGAGCAGAAGTGGATGCAGACCATCGGGGGGAAGCCGCCGGATACGAATACAACAGCCAGGCTTGTTACCGCTGTCATCCCAGAGGGCGAGAATAGTGTTTTGGAAAGTAAAAATAATTCAGCATTTATTGTGTGTGTTAATTATCATGATGCCCGTACTTTGTTTTGGAAAAACCTCCACAAAAAAATTCAAATCCTCTGCCGGAAAAGTATATCAGATAAATTATATGTCAAAAGACTTTATATATCTTAAAGGGGGAATAAAATCAGGTCTTGCATCAGGGGATACGTTAACAATTCATAGGAAAAGAAAATTAGTGGCGGTTTTGGTGGTTGAGCACGCCTCTAATTACTCCAGCTCCTGTAAGGTTATTTTGGAAAAAGGGTTGGTAGTCTTAGGAGATAAAGCAAAAGCAAAGCCTAAAAGTCTTAAAATTGAAGGGATAAAAAAGGAAGAACCAGACACTTTGGTTTCAAGAACTCGGGAGCTTCCTGAGCAACATATTAAAGGAGATGCGGCAAAAGCATTTGCGCGTTTGCGGGGATATGCAGCTTATCAATTGTACTTCGAAGAAGGGCTGGCCAGCGATAAATGGGAAGTTGGAAAGCAAAATATACGAGTTGATTTCCGTGTATCTGAATTGTTGAACTCCGACTACAATTTGCGCTTTAATATGTATGCATCACAAGACAATAATTTGTTTTCACAGTCCGAGCAAAGGCAAAATTGGGACAATAGAGTAAACCAATTTGTTTTTGGCTATCAAAATCCAAACTCGGCAGTTTCGTATGAATTGGGCCGGGTGGTTCCCCAAAATATTTCCAGTATCGGATACATTGATGGGGGGGCGTTTAAGATTCAGGCTAATCAAAATCAATATATTGGAGGATTTTTTGGGAATATCCCCAGGATGTTATATTATGAAACACCCATCTCCATCCAAAAATACGGGGGGTTTTACGGATTTGATTTTGGAGATAGGAAGAATACCCGCCTTGAAAATATGCTGGGATTCGGGGGTGAGTATGATGGCTTGGTCATTTCCAGGGAATTTTTGAATTTAAGAAATAACTTGTATTTGAGTAAAAATTTGTCCATTAGTCAGACTTCCGAAATTGAAGTGAATCGAGGTTGGAGGAAGGAAAAAACAAGGAAAGATTTTTCCCTGAGTAGCATGTATGCCCACGGCAATTGGAAAGCCACTCAGAAGTTGTCCTTTGGAATTCAATACGATACCCGGAAAAATTATTACCGCCTGGACATGCGAAGTTTTGCTGATAGTTTGTTCGATGATGCCACCCGTCATGGATTAAAAGCAAATACCTATTACCGTTTTTTACCTTCCTCCAGCGTTTATTTAAGTGTCGGCCAAACCCGCTTCCAAAATCGAGGTGACATACCATATAACTATAACCTGGGGCTAAATGTATCCAATTTTATTTTAAAAAGGATTTATGTAAACGCTTCCTATACTGGCTTTAACAGTGAAACAAATAATGGATACAACACTTCCCTTTTTCTCAGAAAAAGCTTTTTAAACGGGAACAATTTGAGTTTTGGATATGGAAAATATGAATATAAATACAATTCAACTACCGTATCAAGGATTCAGAGTAATTGGATACGAACGGGTACGACGTTGCAGATGATTTATAATACCTATGTTACCGTTAATTATGAATATAATTGGGGGCAAGTCCAAAACGGCCACCGAGGGTTTTGGGAAACAGGCTATCGCTTTTAGTACAGTATATACCTACCCTCATGACTGATACCACCGCCATTGTGAATTTGAGCCTTGAAAGCTTTCAATTGAATGTTGAGAGCGTTATCATTTGGTTCATTTGCACTGTTCCTCCGATATTATTTTTAGGCTATTACCTTAAAAATTTTAGAAAAAAAGTAAAAGTCCATAAGGCCAGGCATACCGAGGCTAAATTATTGGGCGCGGACAAGGCTCCGGCCATGTTTCCTCAATTTGATTTATCCCTTTGCATTGGCTGCACCAGCTGCACCACGGTTTGTCCTATGGGAAAGGTCTTGGGGATGGTGGATGGCTTTCCCACTGTTATTAATGGGGCTAAATGTATTGGGATAGCTAAATGTGCGGAAGCCTGTCCCGTAGGTGCCGTAACAATGGGGTTGGGAAACTTAAAAAAGCGAAACGATATACCTGTGATGGACGCCCACAATGAAACTTCCCTGTCCGGAGTATATATTGCAGGTGAATTGGGAGGGCAGGGGTTGATATTTAACGGAATAAACCAAGGGAAAATGGTGGTAAATGCCATCCATCGAAAAATAAACGAAAATGAGGCCGAATCTGTTGGAGATGATGTATATGATATTGCCATCGTAGGGGCTGGCCCCGCTGGTATCGGCGCTTCCACCATGGCTACCCAATTGCAGCTAAATTATGTCATGTTGGATATGCGAGGCTTAGGGGGAACTGTGGCCATGTATCCCAAACAAAAACCCACTTTAATTGACAAAGTCGAAATTCCCGGTTACGGAACTCTGGATAAATATGAATATCCCAAAGAAGAATTGATGGAAATTTTTGAAAAAATCCACAAAGATCAAAATTTAAATTTACGCGTTGGATTTAAAATGGAGCGTTTGGAAAATCAGGGCGGGGTTTATGCCATTACTTCGGAAAAAGGGGATGTTGTCAAAGCCAAGTATGTGATACTGGCAATGGGGAGAAGCGGAACTCCCAGAAAACTTGGGGTTCTAGGAGAAGAATTGGAAAAAGTGGAGTATCGTTTAGCAGATCCTGAAGAACATAAAAATAAACATATAGTGGTGGTCGGAGGCGGGGACAGCGCCATTGAAGCCGCCATGGCCTTGGCATCTATAGATGGAAATAAGGTTCAGTTGTCTTATCGCAAAAACAAAATATTCAGAATTAAAGAATTAAATCAAACTAGATTAGAAGAAATGGTGAGTTCCAAGATGTTAGACTTGGTCTTGGAATCTGAGGTTAAAGAAATTAAGGAAAAAGAAATTTACCTTAAGCACAAAGAGGAAGAAAAAGTATTTCCTAATGACGCAGTATTTATCTTTGCGGGAGGCGTTCCTCCATTTAAATTGCTAAGTAATATAGGCGTTAAATTTCATGGGACTTAAACCTGGAGGATGGATATGGTAACCGAAGACAATACCAAAGCCATTAAAATTTTATCGGTGATAAAACCTATTCTTGAGTCCATTGTCAAAATTTCCGGTAAATCCATTAGCTGGGGAGAATCTGGAATTCCGACTTTGGAAGAAGTGGAAAGCTTACTCAGTAAAACTGTTGAAACACCAAACGAGCAAATTAAGCAGTATTATTCATTTTTATCTAATTTGAGGAACCAGACCTCCGATCAGGTAAAATGGGGAAAGGGAAATATCCCTGAGCTGGAATACATGGATAGTACTTTGGCTGGATTGTATTCTTATGTAAGTGAGTATGTATATCGATTTCATTAGATTTTATGTTTCCTTCTTAGGCGAATTTTTAAGTTCTAAATTTTGCGAATAGGAATGCTAAGCTCTCCCCAAGACGGATAAAATGCCTTCGCCGGATGGGATAGCCGGTAAAAAACTTCTCGTATACTCGGGAGACCTTCCGTCAAAGTTTAAAAAAAGCCTTTTTTGGGTAAATTTGAGGGTTGATTGGCTGAAATGGAGGTTAATTGTTAAAATTGCTCTATGACACAAACATCGGAAATTGGTTTTAAAGCCCTGACTTATAACCAGTTTTTAAAACAAAAATTTGGTGAACCGGTTTTGAAGATTCCTGTTAGCGGGGGGTTTACCTGTCCAAATATCAATGGAACAAAAGGAGTCGGCGGTTGCACCTATTGTGACAACCGTTCCTTCAGTCCAGTTGCCAATACCGTTCCCAATGTAAAGGGCCAATTAGAGTCGGGAATGGCCAGAGCTCCAAAAAGGTTTCAAAAATTTATGGCTTATTTTCAGCCTTATTCCAATACTTTCGGTACCGTTGAAAAGCTAAAAAAGGTGTATGAGCCCGCTCTTGAATTTGAGAATGTGGTTGGTATTGCCATTGGCACCAGGCCGGATTGCTTCACAAATGAGATATATGATTATTTAAGCGATTTAAATTCCCGAACTTATTTAAGTGTGGAGCTTGGAGTGCAAACAATCCACGAGCAAACTTTAATAAACATCAATCGCTGCCAGATCCACCAGGACAGCGTTAATGCTTTTGCTGAATTAAAAAAAAGAAACATAGAAAGTGTAGCGCACATGATATTGGGTTTTCCCGGAGAGACAAGGGAAATGATTATGGAATCCGCTAAAGAAATCGCCAGGCTTCCTGTCGATGGTGTTAAGATACATCAGCTTATGGTGATAAAAGGCACTGTAATGGAAAAAATGTATCACAATGGTGAAGTACCTGTATATGAGGTGGAAGAGTATGCCGATGTATTGGAAGAGTTTATCAGCTACCTAAGACCAGACCAGGTGATTCACCGCTTGATGGCAGATTGTACTTTTGAAAATGGTTTAGTGGCTCCTGTTTGGAGCGCCAACAAAGGGCCGTCATATCAGGTCATCCAAAAGCGTCTGGGGTTAAATTGATTTTAGGCGGCCATTTCTGTGTTGTCGCAAATCCATGAGACCTCGCAGTGCAAAAGCACAGCTTCGCCCTCCTGTCTTTTCTCCGCCTTGAACTGCCTGGCCTAAAATCAATTTAGCATTGGTAGGCAGCCATTTCTGTGTTGTCGCAAATCCATGAGACCTCGCAGTGCAAAAGCACAGCTTCGCCCTCCTGTCTTTTCTCCGCCTTGAACTGCCTGGCCTAAAATCAATTTAGCGTTGGTAGGCAGCCATTTCTGTGTTGTCGCAAATCCATGAGACCTCGCAGTGCAAAAGCACAGCTTCGCCCTCCTGTCTTTTCTCCGCCTTGAACTGCCTCGCTCAAAATCAATTTAGCATTGGTATGCGGCCATTTCTGTGTTGTCGGAAAATCCCCGACCTTTACCTACTTAAAGTACGCCATCGCCTTCCTGTATTCACTTCATCTTCATAGATAGATAAACTGGGCGTTTGCATGCAAATATTGGCGACTTTCGTCTGAAAATGTCAAAATGACATGGAAAATGGATGTAAAAACTTCAAATATTTCACATTTTTAAGAAAATAGGGGAAATGTCATTAATTGATATTTAATTTGCATGTTTTGGCATTTAAATCTTGTTTCTCTTAAAAATTTCAAAAAGGAGTATTTATGTCTGGATTTAAAATTACCCTGATGGCTGCCATTTTGGGTTCTGGATTGGTTTTTTCGGAAACGGCAGGAGTCAATGTCAGTGGGCAAATTCGGGAACGTTCCATGATTCAAAAAAACACAGATGAAAATTCAGACAGCTATATTAGCCACCAGTTGAGATCGAGGGCTGCGATTTCTGCAAATCCTGCTGAAAAATTGGATCTCAGATTGGAAATCCAGGACAGCCGTACCATGGGAACCGAACTTCCTGCAGGAGCTACAGCCCCCCATACTACAACCATTGGAAATTCCATGAATCTGGATTTACATCAGGCCTATGCAAACGTTGCACTGGGACCTGTTTCCATAAAATTGGGTAGACAAAAACTCGCCTTAGGAAGTCAGCGTTTTATAAGCTCCCTGGAATGGCACCCCAATGCCAGGGTTTTTGATGGCGCCAGTTCCGTATATAAAATGGGCGAAGCCGCTAGTCTAACAGCCTTAGCCCTATTGGTTAACGAAGCCAGTCCCACTGCTGCTGAAGGAAGCCAAAGCTTATATGGCTTACATTACGCCAGAAAGCTTTTGGATGTATTGAGGCTTGAAGTTTACGGGTTTTACGAATACTCCGATAATATGGCCGATGCCGGATTTTCCAGCCTGGCAAACCTGGGGGCGCGCATACATGGTAAAGCCGGGGTGTTTCTGTACGAAGAAGAATTCCAGTATCAATTGGGAGAAGTGGGCAGTACAGACAAATCTGCATTCTTTAACGCCACACGTTTGGGAGCTCAGTTCACTAACCAATTCAAGGCAAGTTTTGGTTTTGATATGATGAGCGGCTCCGATGATGGAAGCATGGAAAACACTTACCTGGCCAAATACTTTTTTGCCCATGCTTATTTTGGTTGGATGGATTACTTTTTGGCGAATCCCGCCACTGGTTTAATGGATTTTAGGGTAGATCTGGATTTGGCTCTTGGAGAAAAATTGGCTGTTAAATCTCAAAACCATTATTTTCTGCAGGCAGCCCCAATAGATCCTAACGACAACGCCTATGGCTGGGAGATGGATTTAGAACTCCACGCTAAAATACTTCCCAAAGCGAACATCGTACTGGGAGCTGGATTGTTCATCCCGGAAGAAGGTATTCAAACCGTCGGTATGGCGGACGATGAAGCCTCTTTTCAGTTCTATTTTATGCCTATTTTTAATTTTTAGGAGTTACTCATCAAATACGGCTCTAGCCGCTCAAATTGAGCGGCTTTTTTTGTGGGACAAAATGGCGAAAGAAATCCACGGGCTTCAAATTGAAATTTTTATAAAATAGGGGTAGATTTATACTAAGTCTCAATTTATGAAATAAAAAATTTCAAGTAGGTTTCATGGAAAAAAATTTGGTTCAGTTAAACAAAGGCGAGTGGGCCATAATTGATTCTTTGAGAGGGGATGATTTGTTAACCTTGCGCCTTAAAGAATCGGGATTTACGCCGGGCTCAAAAATTACCATGGTTCGCAAAACTCCTTTTGGAGATCCCATCCTATACGAAATAAGAGGAACTCAAATTGCTCTGCGCAAAAAGGAAGCCGAATGCATTACTCTGAAGTAGAAGCCAAATTAGACAAGCAAAAAGAGTTAAGCGCCATCGCTCTTAAAAATGCAGTGGCAAGTTATGCTTTGGTGGGCCCTCCCAATAGTGGAAAAACCACTTTGTTCAATTTACTAACGGGAATGCAATATACCACCGCCAATTATCCAGGGGCTACGGTAGAGTTTTGCACAGGCCCCTTGAAAGGTTTTGAAAATGTACAAGTGATAGACACACCAGGTGTAGGCAGCCTTTTGGCCTTTTCTCCTGAAGAAAAAGTGACAGTGGATTGTTTGCAGCAATTTAACCCGCAAAAGGTGATGGTAGTGGTGGATGCCAACCAATTGTCCCGGCACCTATATATTGCCCATCAATTGCAGTTTATGGGTTACGATGTGCTTCTGGTGGTCACCATGCTGGATGTTGCCCGTAAAAAAGGAAAAGAACTGGATTTGGACAAGCTGTCCCAGTTTATGGAATGTGATGTTGTTGGCCTGGATCCCCGGCAAAAAGGGAACCGTCAACAGGTTCTGGAAAAGCTCAAACAAAAAAAAGAAGTAGCCTCTATTCACTCCAAAAGCCTGGAAGAACTCAGGCAAAATTACACCCACGATAGCATTCAAAAAATATACGAAGGCCTGGACGACATTGAAAAGCTGGTGATTCGAAAGCAAGCCGAGCCCGAACTGGGAAGCTTTGTACTGGATAACATTTTCCTTCATCCGATAATGGGCATCGTTTCTTTTGCTTTGATAATGACTTTTATTTTCGCCTCCATATTTTGGTTTGCCCAGCCCTTTATGGACGGAATTGATGGCTTTTTTGGATGGGCCATCGAAGCCTCTAAAACAGTTTTGCCTTCCAACTGGTTTGGGGACTTTGTTAGTGATGGCTTAATTGCAGGCGTGGGAGCCGTGGCTGTGTTTTTGCCTCAGATTGTGATTTTGTTTTTGTTTATGGGCATCTTGGAAGATTCGGGTTATTTAGCCAGGGGAGCTGCTATTATCGACAGGCCCTTATCTAAAATGGGTCTCAATGGAAAATCCTTTGTGCCCCTTTTGTCTGGCTATGCCTGCGCCATTCCGGCTATGATGGCCGCCCGCACTATTCGAAATCCCCTGGAAAGAAAATTAACATTGCTGGTGATTCCCTTAATGAGTTGCTCAGCCCGCCTTCCCGTTTATGTATTGCTAATTGGTTTTTTGATGCCTGCCGGGTCTGCTTTAATGGCGGGAGCCGCTTTGGCAGCCCTTTATTTTGGGGGTTTTTTAATGGGCGCTATTGTATCCACAATTTTAAGCCGTTTGGTGAAGCCCGATGTTAGTAGCAGTTTTATGCAGGAAATTCCACCCATTCGAAGGCCGGTGTTTAAAATTGTAGCGAAAACAACATACAACCGCGCCAAGGAATATGTAAAAAAAGCCGGACCCACTATTTTGTTAATATCAGCTCTGCTTTGGGTTTTCACCCATACTCCTGCCATAGGATTTGGGCAATCCCAAACATCAGCTCCCAAAGAAGAAAGCAGCGAATATGTTGCTATTAGCCAATCTTTGGCAGCCCAAATCGGCCAATGGATTGAGCCTGTGACCAAACCCCTTGGCCTGGATTGGCGTGGGGGAGTGGCTTTAATGAGCGGTTTTGCAGCTCGTGAGGTGTTTGTTTCCAGCATGGCCTTAATATATCGCCTGGATGATATGGAAGAAGAAGAGGGGGTTAATGAGCGCCTCATCAAGAAAATGAGAAGCATTACCTTTATCGGTACGGACGAAAAAATATTTACCGTGTCCACGGTTCTGGGCATGATATTGTTTTATATGATTGCCTTGCAGTGCTTTCCTACGGTGGCGGTGGCCAAAAAGGAGTTTGGCTCTAAAAAGCTGGCCTTTTTACAATTGGCCGTATTTACCGGTGGCGCATACATACTCAGTATTTTTCTGGTACAGGGCCTGCGCCTAATGGGCATCGCCTGATTAATAAACCTGGCACTCTGTTACGGGAGGTTGGGTATCAAGCCAGCTTTTTCCGTTGAACCAATAGAAGCCCACGGTTTTTGAATGATACATATCCGGTCGGGCGAACACTTTAAAATCCTTTACATCCTGTTTCAGCGAATGGACAGCGCCCCAATAGTTTTCTTTTGAGATCTGCAGTTTTTCGTTTTCCAATCTGCCTCCGCGCCCGGCTGGCACAAACTGATATAAGTGCCAGGCATGTATGTTGTGATATTGGCTTTGGTATTGGACTAAAAAATCTTTTAAACCCTGCAAATAATTTAAATTCACTTTGGTTAATACAGTGGAGATGCTTACTTCTTTTCGCGATTCAGCCAGGTTTTTTAAAGCTTGCTTTATGATGCTGCAATGCCGCTTTTTATATTGGCGAAGGGCGTTGTGAATCCCGTCTTCCACGGACTCCAGTGGCAACACATATCGCTTAACCGATTCTTCGAATTGAAAACCCTTGGGCAGCTCAATGCCATTAGTGCCGATTTGTATGTGGAACCCCATGTTAGTTGCCACTTGGGAAAGTTTTAATACATTGTGGGGCCAATAAAAGGGCTCTCCCCCTCCTAAAACAAGATTTTGAATATTTTTTGATTTGAGTTGTTCCAGCAAATCAAGGGCGTCTTCCCAACTGGCTTTGTGAAGGGAATTTTCTGTAATGCAAAAAGAACAATGCATATTGCATTGGGGTTGTAACATCACTACAGCAAATTGAGCAAGGCCAGAATTTTTCACACAGCGCCCCTTTTTTAAAGGTTACTGCATATGGGAGGGAATTTCCACTGTTTTCGGCAGGTATATTTTGGCCCAGATTCCAATGGAAATTAAAACGCAAAGGGCGGAAACGCCCAAGTGCATCTCATAACTTTTCACAAAAAAACAGGATACTCTGGTGCTCATACCCAGCATAAAGAAAAAGCCAAAAGAAAATATGGCCCTGGGGTATTTTTTAATGAGGCCGCTGTCATTGGCGTGGCCCGATAAAATTTTAGCCCCTATGCTAAATGTGATTAGAAAAATTCCCGATATGTATAGGATGTGATCCCAGCTTATGTATTCCACGGGATAAATGAAAATGGCCAATTGGCTTAGAGGGATACACCACAGGGCAGTCCAGCCCCATTTTAAAATTTGCGGTAATTGGGCTGGCCATCGAAAAGCCATAAATAATTCTGAATACAGATAAAAAATTAGGGCTAATCGAAGGGACGCAGCCAACCGGTAAGAAAGGGCCAAGGGGGAAATAAAGGATTCTATGAGATAGCTGGTACAAAACAAAATTCCCAATGCCACAAATTTAAAACCGGAACTTTTTTTACGGGATTTTAGCTTTTCCAAATACAGGGCCACATAGTCAGGGGAAAGAAACATTTTGGGAATTAAAAAAGAGCCCACACTTAAAAAAATAAGGAAGATAAAACCCTGATTTTGAAAACGGCTGGCAAATCGTTCCAGAGCCGAGGGGACAGAAATATGTAGTTCATATAAAATTCGAATTAAGCTGGTAGCGATATTACAGAAAAAAGCCAGGTGGAGCATATAAAACTCTTTGGGAAAGGAAACGGCGACTTCGGCTTTGCGGGCGTAAAAAAAATAGCACAGAAGTAAAAGGCAAACACCATAGCTGATTTCAAGAATAAGGGGTAAAACCCATAAAGAGGCGATAAAATTGAGAGTAAAACAAAGGGTGAATAGAAAAAATTCCCATTTTTTAAGAGGGCTCAAATGGAGCAGTTTGGGAAGAAGCGTAAGTAGAATTCCAAACACAAATAGGGGCATAATGGTGCGCATTTGAAGACTCACGTGGGGGTAATAGGGGTAGCCCCATTGGGGAAATAGCCAGTAAACGGTCCATACTCCCAGACCAAACAGGCTAAAGCCAAGGGCAAGGGGAACCCAAACCCGGTATGGTTCCTTTAAAATAGCTGTCATTTTCTTTTTCATGGAATTTCTATTTTGCAAAAATAACAAGGGAAAGGTAGATTGAATTCAGGTTTTTTTAAGGTTTTTGAAAATAATGTTGCTTGTCAATATGGCAGAATAATGTCTATCTGACAAAGAGATTCTCCCCGAAAAATGTTTTAAATTATATAGAGAAGGAAGTTATTCATGCAAATAGACGCCGGATTTATTGAAAAGTACGACAAAGCGGGGCCCAGGTACACTTCCTACCCGCCTGCGCCTCATTTTAGTCCGGATTTTGACCCGCATACATGGGAGGAATTGGTTAAAGATTCCAATCGTCTCCAGGATCAAATTTCTTTTTATTTTCATATTCCCTTTTGCCCGCATCGATGTTTGTATTGCGGTTGCACCGTGGATATTGCTGCGCCGAGCCCGGTAGTTAAAGAATATCAGGCGGCCATTTTAAGAGAAATGGACTTGGTGATGCCCTGGTTGGATAAAAGTCGAAAGGTTAGTCAAATACATTTTGGGGGAGGAACTCCCAATGCGGTTCCAGGAAAATACCTGGCTGCTATTCTTGATAAAATCAGAGAAAATCTGGAATTCATAGACAAGCCCGAAGTGGCTATCGAGTGCGATCCCAATTTGCTGACTTTAAAAAGGCTGGACGAATACCGGGCCATGGGTTTTACCCGTGTGTCTTTTGGGTTGCAGGATTTTAAACAGGATGTTTTGGATAATGTGGAAAGGCGTTTTCCCAAAGTCCCTCCCATTGAACTTATTTCTCACGCCCGGAAAATCGGTTTTGAGGGCATTAATCTGGATTTGATTTATGGACTTCCAGGGCAATCTGTGGAATCCTATAAAGATACTTTGGCTAAAACCATAGAAGCCAATCCAGATAGAATAGCCATATTTTCTTATGCCCATGTGCCCTGGATAAAACCCCATCAAAAACCCCTTGAAGAAAAAGGCCTTCCCAAGGCTTCGGTAAAAAATGAAATTGCGGTGCTCTGCCACAATGTGTTATCTGATGCGGGCTATGTGGCCATTGGAATGGATCATTATGCCAAACCCGAAGACAGCCTTTCTGTGGCTTTGAAGGAAAAAAAATTACATCGAAATTTTCAGGGCTACTGCACCCGCCATACCACAGGCCAGGTTTACGGCTTTGGGGCTTCCAGTATTTCCCAATTACATCATGGCTACGGGCAAAATGTTAAAGATACCCAGCCTTATATTGACCTTGTTAAGGAAGGAAAGTTACCGCTGGAAAAGATATATGTGATGAGCGAAGAGAACATATACTTTAGAGAGGTGATTAATTCTTTAATGTGCCGCGGGGAGCTTATTCCAAAAGAACTGGCCGATAAAACCGGAAAAAAAGAAGCGGAAGTTTTGGCAGGGTTAAAAGAGGGAATGGGCCAGATTCAGGATTACATAGATGATGGCCTAGTGGAAAAATCAGGAGAAGACTTAAAAGTAACCGAAAAAGGTTGGTTGGTGGTCCGTTGCATAGCCATGTTATTTGATCCTTTGTTAAAGGAAAATGTGGCTCAATACAGCCGGACAGTTTGATATGGCATTTTATTTGCATTGATTTTTATTACCCGAGCAAAGGAGGCGGTATGGAATGGGAATTTTCTGCAAAAGAAGAAGATGCTGAAGATTATATCGAGCACATGCATTTTGAGGATATAACTTTGCCTGAACGGGATAGCCCGGAGACTCGCTTTGATGAAGAGGAAAAACTCAGTATCGAACAAACTGATGAGCCTGAATTAATTGAAGATGTTTCCCTGGTCGAGGAAGAGGAAGAGGAATAAGTAGTTCAACAATTGGAAATGAATTTAATTAATGGTACATTATAAGTATGGCAAAAAAGCTTAAATTGCTGGTTTTTGTTACAATGGCTGCGGCTTTAATAGCCCCAGGTATTTTAGCAGCCGTGGAACCCTGTTTTTGCCATTCCTCAAGCCCTTTATTTTCGGGTTCTGAAAAACAAGTGCCTCCATGCCATGCTCAGAAAAACCGGGGGGCAAAGGGCGTTGTAAACACTCAGCATAAAAGTTGCGGCTGCCATATGGAAGCCCCGGATTACACCGGAGATATGGACATTCAGTTCCAGGACGCTTCACTTTCTTTAAAAACAACCCTTTTACCTCTGGGAAAAAACTACTTCCCAGGGGAAAATTCAAATGTGAGCTTCGCAGCTCAAAGCTATTCCCTGGCCGAAAGCCCGCCCAAGTATCTGGCTACTCTTCGCCTCAGGCTCTAACATTTTCCTTTTATTTTTCTAAGGGAATTCATACTTCCCGGTAACTAACATGGTTGGGTTTAACTAAAACCCGCTGTCCATGTACCAATCCGCAGGTTTTCTTAATCCAGGAAATAAAGGTTGATATTATGGAGTTTCAAAAAGGTATTCAAATAAAAAAATGGGGGCTACTGGCCCGGATGGTTTTCTATTCATGCCTGTTTTTAAGTGGAGGGCTGGCAGAAAATAACTCTGAAAAAGATAGCTGGAAAAAAATAGAGAAATTGGAAAAATCCTATGAGAATGGGGAAGCGTCCCTTGGAGTAGATTTAACTCAAAAAGAAAATTTCACTTTAAGTAACGTTCTAAAACAGGCTTACATACAAAGTCCAGCGCTAAAAGCCTCGTTTTATGAATGGAAAGCTGCCCTGAATAAATTGCCCATGTCAGGCTCCCTGGAAGACCCCCAATTTAGCTATGTGTATTTTTTGAAATCTGTTGAAACCCGAGTGGGCCCTCAAAGGCAAAGGTTTACTTTAATGCAAGCTTTTCCCTGGTTTGGGGTTTTAAGTCTTAAAGAAGATATAGCCTTTGCCGAATCGGAATTGAAACGAGTTCAGTTTGAAAGAAAATGG
Source organism: Fibrobacteria bacterium (assembly GCA_050294405.1). GTDB lineage: Bacteria > Fibrobacterota > Fibrobacteria > UBA11236 > JADFYW01 > JBNKOC01. Next base: position 307,941 of record JBNKOC010000012.1, read on the forward strand.
CTGGCGCTCTCCCAAAACATAAAAAGGGTTTTTGCAGAATATTATTTGCTGGGAAAAAAAATTGATATTCTAAAAGACAAATTCTCTCTATTAGAAAGCCTTCACAGTGCTGCCAGTGCCCAATACTCTGCCGGGGGCGCCATATACAAGAAAATATTAATGCTGCAAGTTGAAATGGGAAAACTGGAAAATGATATTGAGTCATTAACATTGGCCAGAGGTCCTCTAAATGATGAATTGGCAAACTTGATGCACACTCCTTTGGAAGGGCTTTTTCCATTTCCAGATAGCTTGGACCAGGCTTTTGGGCAGCTTCCTGAAAAAGAAAAACTCTGGGAAAAAATCAAAAAAAATAACCCCAACCTTTCCGAATTATCCCATAAATTAAAAGGTTTTCAACTTGAGGAACGGTTGTTAAAGAAAAGCTACTACCCTAACTTCAAATTAGGAGTGGATTGGGTGCAAACAGATAAAAGTCCCATGGATGTTAATGATAACGGCAAGGACCCTCTTATGTTAATGGCCACGGTTAACATCCCCCTTCAGCTTTCTTCAAAAAGCCACGGGGTGAAAATGGCCCAAGCCAAGCAAAAGGCCGTTCACTATATGAATGTAAATATGGAATCAGAACTAAAAACCGCCCTTTCAAAAATTTTGTTTAAATACGAAGATACAGTCCGGAAAAGTGAACTATACAAACAATCTCTAATCCCCATTGCAGAGCAATCACTGTGGGTGCTTCAAACGGAGTTTAAAACTGGGGATGCCAGTTTTTTGGAAATGATTGAGGGAGAAAGAGAGCTTTTAAAATTTGAGTTTGAATACCAGGAATCTTTAAAAAATCTGGTACTGTATTGGGCCGAACTGGAATACCTAACCGGAGAAAGTTTATGAAAAAGTCACATATGCCCTTAGGGACAAAAATCCTATTGTTGTTACTGTTGGTATTGGCCGCCTTCTGGATTGGCAAAGGAGTTGGCGGAAAAAAGAATCCAAATAATTCCGCGGCTCAAGTCGAGCACGGCCACGGCAAAGAAGAAATATGGACTTGCTCCATGCACCCGCAAATACGCATGCCTAAACCGGGCAAATGCCCTATTTGCGGAATGGATTTGATTGTGCAAACAGAAGAGGATGGCGATGGAGCGAGCCCCAACCAGCTATCCATGTCAGAAGCTGCGGCTGCCCTTGCTAACATCGAGACCCAGGAGGTAGAGCGAAAGTGGGTGCAAAAAGAAATACGCATGGTGGGAAAAATTGATTACGATGAAAGCCGTCTTAAAGTTATAACCGCCCGGGTGGGAGGGCGTCTGGACAGGCTCTTTGTGGACTATACCGGCATCTCCATAAAAAAGGGAGATCATTTAGTAAGCCTTTACAGTCCCGAACTCTATGCAGCCCAGGAGGAACTCATACAAGCTTTGAACCGCCTTCAGGCAATGCCTGAAGGGCAAAGCGGCGTCCTTCAACAAACCACAAAAGCAATGGTAACAGCTGCCAGGGAAAAGCTCAAGCAATGGGGGTTAACATCGGGCCAGATTTCTGAAATAGAATCCCGCAAAATCCCCGAAGATCATTTGACCATGTACTCTCCCATATCCGGCATTGTCATTGAAAAATCAGCTGTGGAAGGAAATTATGTTAAAACAGGAACTGCCATATATAAAATTGCGGATTTATCTTCGGTGTGGGTTTTGTTTGACGCTTATGAATCGGATATTTCCTGGCTGCGATTTGGCCAAAAGGTGGAGTTTACTGTGGAAGCTTATCCCGGGGAAAAATTCGAGGGGCGCATTGGTTTTATCGATCCCATTTTAAATCCCATGACCAGAACCATCAAACTCAGGGTCAATGTGGAAAATCCAAATAATAAATTAAAACCGGATATGTATGTGAGGGGAAATGTGCTGGCAAGCCTGACTCCGGAAGGAGGGATCGTGGATGATTACCTGGCGGGAAAATGGATAAGCCCTATGCATCCGGAAGTAATAAGTTCCAAACCGGGCAATTGTACCGTGTGCGGGATGAAGTTGGTAAAGGCTTCAAGTTTGGGCTTTGTAAGCGGAAATAGCGCTAAGGAAATCCCTTTGGTAATCCCGCAAACCGCAGCCTTAATCACAGGAAAAAGAGCCGTGGTATATGTTGCCTTGCCCGGGGATAAACCGCTTTTTGAAGGGCGGGAAGTGGTGTTGGGCCCCAAAGTTGGAGATTATTACATCGTGGTTTCCGGTCTTTCGGAGGGGGAAAAAGTGGTAAAACGCGGCGCATTTAAAATTGATAGCGAATTACAAATTAGAGCGAAAAAAAGTATGATGAACCCGGATAATGTATCTGACAAAAATGCCGGAATGGATAAAAAGGAAGGTGTTGAAAAAAACATAAACATTCCCGAAAAATCCGTCCAAACCCTTGTCCCGGCCTATTTGGGTTGGCAACATGCACTGTTTAAAGATCAATTAAAAGAAGCTATTGAAAGTAAGAAACAATTAATTGAAAAGGCGAAAGCTCTAATGAAGGAACTCCACGGCGCCAAATCTCCTGAGGCCTCCATTAAATGGATACATGATTTTTTGGATATATTAGGGGGGACTGGAGATAAAAACCTGGAAGCACAGCGCAGAGGTTTTTTTAAGGTATCTAATAGTCTCATTGAAATATCGGGTTCAAATAGTTGGAGGGATAAATACTTTCGCATACATTGCCCCATGGCTTTTGATGGAGAAGGGGCAGATTGGCTGCAGGAAGGTGAAAATGTGCGTAATCCCTATTTTGGTAAAAAAATGCCCAGTTGCGGATCGGTTGTAAAGGAATAAGAGGCCTAATATGGAACCCTTGGATTTAAAAGACGCATCCGCCATTAACAGGTTAATTGGCTGGTGTATGCAGAACAAATTGGTTGTGACTCTGGTTTTTCTGGGTTTTTTAACAGCGGGAATTATTGTGGCTCCCTTCGATTGGGAAATTCCCGGATTAATTCGAAGTCCAGTAGCAGTGGACGCCATACCTGATATAGGTGAAAACCAGCAGATTATTTTTACTCCCTGGCCTGGAAGAAGTCCCCAGGATGTGGAAGACCAGGTGGGTTACCCCTTAACTGTGGCTTTGCTGGGAGTACCTGGCGTAAAAACAGTGCGAAGTTACTCTATGTTTGGTTTTTCCTCCATCTATGTTATCTTCAAAGAGAAGGTCGATTTTTACTGGTCCCGTTCCAGACTTTTGGAAAAGCTGAGCAGCCTTCCCATGGGAACCCTCCCCGACGGAGTAAAACCCATGTTAGGTCCGGATGCCACCGCATTAGGCCAAGTGTATTGGTATACCCTGGAGGGCAGGGACGAACAAGGAAATCCCACCGGCGGATGGGACTTACAGGAACTGCGCTCCATACAGGATTGGAAAGTACGTTACTCTTTGCTCTCTGCCGATGGAGTGGCGGAGGTGGCTTCCATTGGAGGCTTTGTGAAGGAATACCAAATAGATGTTAACCCGGAAGCCATGAGGGCCTATAACATCGGGTTAGAACAGATATACAATGCCGTTAAAATGTCTAACCTGGATGTCGGCGCCCGTACCATTGAAATTAACAACGTGGAGTATGTTATTCGTGGAATCGGCTTTATTAAATCCGTAGAAGATATTGAAAAAGTTGTGCTAAAGGTAGTCGAAGGCGTTCCGGTGCGGGTAAAAGACATTGCCCATGTAAATCTGGGCCCTGCTATGAGGCGAGGGGTATTGGATAAAGAAGGCAATGAAGCAGTGGGAGGAGTGGTTGTGACCCGCTATGGGGCCAACCCTCTTCAGACCATAAAAAATGTGAAGCAAAAAATACAGGAAATTGAAACATCCCTGCCTAAAAAAACGCTGGAGGATGGCCGAATATCCCATGTTAAAATTGTTCCCTTTTACGATAGAACAGGGTTAATCCACGAAACATTGGGTACCTTGAATACGGCCTTGACCGATGAAATGATTTTCACCATCATCGTTATTTTGTTTATGGTAATGCATTTGAGAAGTTCCCTTTTGGTTTCTTCCCTAATGCCTGCCGCCGTGCTTGTGACATTTATAGGGATGAAATTTTTTAAGATTGAAGCAAATATTGTGGCTTTATCCGGGATTGCTATTGCCATTGGAACTATTGTGGAAGTTGGAGTGGTATTGTGCGAAAACATGTTGCAACACATGGCCCGGGCAAAACCAGAAGATAGCCTTTTGAAAACATTGTATACGGCCACTGCAGAAGTAAGCGGAGCTGTGTTTACGGCGGTGGCAACCACTGTTGTGGGATTTCTTCCGGTATTTTTTATGGAAGGGCCGGAGGGCAGATTGTTCAAACCACTTGCCTATACAAAGACTATGGCGTTGATGGCTTCCATAGTTTTGACTTTAACCGTACTTCCCGCTTATGCCCATTGGCTTTTCGGATTAAAAATCCATCGAAAAAAGTTTATCTATTTATGGCTTATGTTGCTTGGACTGGCAGGCCTGGTAATCGCAATTGTGTACTCTTTTTGGATAGGGTTGTTACTCATATTCCTGGCATTACTCAGTGTTTTAAAACACGGCAAATGGGATATTCCCTACATTAAATCTGCAAAAACCGGGAATTATGTTATTATTGCCGGAGTGGTGCTTTTGTTGGCGGAGCACTGGCTTCCTTTAGGGCCCGAAAAGGGGTATTTTAGAAATTTTTTATTTGTAGCAATTATGGTGGTGGGCATACTGGGCTCCCTGCATTTGTTGCAAGTGAAATATTTAGACTTGCTTAAAATATTTTTAAACCACAAAAAGAAATTTTTATTGGCTCCGGCTATTACTGTATTTCTTGGCCTTATGATATGGCTGGGGGCAGGCAAGGTTTTCTTTTGGCTGCCAAAATCTGTACATAACTACTCCTGGTTTCAGTCTGTGCAAAAGGAATTTCCAGGTATTGGAAAAGAGTTTATGCCGGATTTAGATGAGGGTTCCTTTTTGTTTATGCCTACAACTATGACTCACGCATCCTTGGGGGAGGCTTATGATATCCTCCAAACTCAAGACAAACTCATTCAGTCTGTTCCGGAAGTGGAAAGTGTGGTGGGAAAATTAGGCCGTGCTGAAACTCCACTTGACCCGGCCCCCATATCCATGTTTGAAACCATTGTTAATTACAAGTCCGAATACAAATTAGATGAACATGGTAATCGGATAAGGTTTCAATATGACAAACTTAAAGGGGAATATAAAAGGGACTCAAATGGAGAATTGATCCCGGACAAAGATGGGAGGCCTTATAGACAATGGCGGCCTAATATCCATAGCATCCAGGACATATGGGATGAAATTGTAAAAGTATCCAAGCTCACAGGAGTTACATCGGCTCCAAAGCTTCAACCCATTAAGGCGAGGATCGTGATGTTGCAAAGCGGTATGCGGGCCCCTATGGGAGTCAAGGTTTTCGGTTCCAGCCTTGAAAATATTGAAAGAGTGGGAATAGAAATTGAAAAAATATTAAAAACAGTCCCTTCTATTGAGCCAAGCTCCGTGGTGGCAGATAGAATAGTGGGCAAACCCTATTTGCAAATTGAAATAGACAGGGATGCTATTGCCCGTTATGGATTACATATTCAAACCGTTCAAAATGTGATTGAAGTGGCCATTGGCGGAAAGCCCTTAATGTCCAGTGTGGAAGGACGGGAGCGTTACCCGGTTAGAGTGCGTTACCAAAGGGAGCTTAGAAACTCTTTGGAGGAATTGCAAAAAATTGTAGTTCCCACTTCCTCAGGCACACAAATTCCCATTACCCAACTGGCTAAAATTGAATATGTAAAAGGGCCGCAGGTCATTAAAAGCGAAGACACCTTTCTTATCGGCTATGTTGTTTTCGATAAGAAGCCCCAGTATGCTGAGGTGGATGTGGTTCATAGCGCTCAAAAAGTATTACAGTCCCAGGTCGAGAAGGGCTTTTTAAATTTAAATGGAGCCCATTATAAATTTGCAGGAAACTATGAAAATCAAATCAGAAGCGAAAAACGCATGATGTTAGTTTTGCCTCTTGCGCTATTCCTTATTTTATTGCTCATATATTTTGAGTTTAAGCGGATTCCCACTACCCTTTTGGTTTTTTCAGGTGTGTTTGTGGCCTGGTCCGGCGGGTTTATTATGATGTATTTGTATTCAAAATCCTGGTTTCTGGACTTTGCGGTACTTGGAACTTCTATGAGGGATTTATTTCAGATACATACTCTTAATTTAAGCATAGCCGTTTGGGTGGGTTTTTTGGCTTTATTTGGCGTGGCTACAGACGATGGGGTAGTGATGACGACCTATTTGGACCAAAGTTTTAAAGATAAGAAGCCACGCAACATCGCTGAAATTCGGGAATGGACTCTTAAAGCGGCTTCCAGAAGGATTCGACCCGCACTAATGACTGTTTCTACCATTTTGTTAGCCCTTATTCCCATTTTAACTTCCACAGGAAAGGGATCAGATGTTATGGTCCCTATGGCTATACCTTCTTTTGGAGGCATGTCGGTTGTCCTTATCACTGTGTTTGTGGTGCCTGTAATATACTGCGCCCTTGAGGAACGTAAATTTTTAAAAGGACAAAAAAGAAAATCATAGTTAGATGTTTATGAAAAACCACAACGAAAAGGAGAAAAAATGAAATATTTAATTGTAAGCCTGTTTTGGATAGCCGCTTCCTTCGCCAGCGATGGCGGGCATGAGGGCCATAAGTCCGCAATGCAAACAGTTACCGGAGAAGTCATGGATTTAACCTGTTATATGGCTCATCCGGAAAATGGCAAAGGAAAAGACCATGCCGGTTGCGCTAAAAAATGTATTCAAAAAGGTATGCCTGTAGGGATTTTAACCTCTGATGGAAAACTGTATGTGGCCGGCGACGCTAATCATAAAGCCCCTAACGATATGTTAGCTGAACATGCCGGTAAAACGGTTACGGCTATGGGAGAAGTAAAAGAAATGAATGGCGTTAAAATGCTGTTAATAAAAAAATTGGTTTCTAAATAATGAAAAAAATTTGGTTTGCGATTCCCGGCGCAGCTTTTTTAGCGTTAATGTTAATGTCTGTGTTTTCCTGGGTTCGTGAACCATATCAAACATTTGCCATCCAAGGCAAGGAAATTGCTGCAAATTTGGGTTGTTTTGCCTGCCACGGAGAGGGCGGTACTAGCGGAATACCAAATGTTGGCGGTGGAGAAGGAGATGTCCCCCAATGGAGCGGGGGTACTTCAATGATGTATCTTAATTCCGATGCGGATATCGAATCCTATATATTAAAAGGGCATGGAGCAAGCGAAAAGTCAGTATCGAAAGGGTTGATGCAAATGCCGGCTTATGAGGGGGTTGTTTCTGACAATGAATTGATGAAATTGGTCGCCTATGTAAAAGCGGTATCTAATTTTTATCCGGAAATGCCAGCAGAGGCAAGAAAAGGATATGAAGTAGGCAAAAAACTGGGTTGCTTTGGCTGTCATGGCCCTTCGGGAATGGGTGGAATAAAGAATTATGGTTCCTTCAAGGCTGTTATTCCTGCCTTGTATGGAAAGGATTTTGAAGAATTGTGTAAAAACGAAGAAGAGATAAAACGCTGGATATTGGAGGGAAAGATAGACAGGTTTCAAAATAATTCTGTAGCGATGTATTTTATCAATCGGCAAAAAATTAAAATGCCGGCATACAAGAATTATATCGCAGAAAATGAATTGTCGGAATTATTGAATTTTATTCGTTGGCTGAATTTAAAAGGCAAAATTTAGGGACTTCCACCCTCAAAAAGCCCAAAAAATATGGGATAAGAAGGGGTGTATGCTTCCAGAGGGGTTTTTAATTAGATTTGCCCTAGGAGGGAAATTATGTTCCAATTGATTGTGTCCGAGCCCTGGCCCTGGTATGTTGCGGGTCCGTTGGTGTCTATTACCATGTTTAGCCTGGTTTACTTTGGAAAAAAATTTGGGGTGTCTTCTAACTTCAGAACCATGTGCTCCATTTTGGGGGCGGGAAAAAAACTCAAATATTTTAACAACAATTGGAAGGGCCAATTGTGGAACCTGGCTTTTTTATTAGGACTACTATTGGGAGGTTTTATAGCTTCCCGTTTTTTAATGCATACATCGGTAAATAAAGTTTCCCTTTCTACTATGGCGGATTTAAAAGACATTGGCGTTGCCGTCACACAAAGTTATTTGCCGGATTACTTGACTTTTTCCAACGGATTTAATTTTAAACCTTTGCTGATTTTGCTGGGCGGAGGCTTTTTAGTGGGTTTTGGAACCCGGTGGGCGGATGGCTGTACCTCAGGCCATGGCATATATGGTTTATCCAACCTGCAATTGCCTTCTCTTATTGCTGTAATTGGATTTTTTATTGGCGGTTTGTTAATGACCTTTTTTGGATTGCCTTTAATTTTGGGTTAGGAAAAAATAATGAAGTATTTGAAATATATGCTGTTGGGAATTTTTTTTGGTATTGTTTTAACAAAAGCTGAAATTGTTTCCTGGTTTCGTATTCAGGAAATGTTTCGCTTTCAATCCTTTCACATGTATGGCGTGCTAGGTTCGGCGGTGGGCCTGGGTATTATTGGCAGGTTTCTTATTCAAAAGCTAAAACCCAATTCTCTTTACGGAAAACCTATGGCATTTTTTCCTAAGGAACCGGGTTGGAAAAATTACCTTCTGGGTGGCGCTTTGTTTGGAATGGGCTGGGCTTTGGTGGGGGCCTGCCCTGGGCCCATTGTAGTTTTAATTGGCAATGGTTATTTGTCCATGCTGCTGGCTTTGGCAGGGGCCCTATTGGGTGTATATGCGTATGGAGCTTTGCGCCACAAACTTCCTCATTAAACTCTAACGATGTATAAAAATGGAGATGAGTTTCCATAAGACTTTCTTATATAGTAACTTACAGAGCTCTCTATCCATGTCCGGGTTTTCACTCTCGGTGAAATTTGAACGATGTATGTTTTTATCGCCATTTTCGCTCCATTAGGGTAAAGATAAAAAAATGGGTCTGGCGCTTTTATTTGTAATGGGAAGCAGGTAAATTAATAGGGAGTAGGAATCCACTAAAAAAATTGGGAGGCCAAAATGAAATTCTCCTTGAAAAAAACATTAATTGCCTTTTTTTTGTTATTGCTTTTAGCTCAACTGATTCGGCCTGATAAAGCAAATCCGCCAGTAAATTCAGAAGAAAGTTTTTCAGAAGATAGCGAACTGACTGCTGTTTTTAAGCGGGCTTGTTACGATTGCCATTCTTCAGAAACTCGTTATCCCTGGTATAGTAATATCGCACCTGTAAGCTGGATGCTTTCCCATCATGTGCAAGAAGGCCGGGAGCACCTCAACTTTTCTATTTGGAATAAACTTCCCGAAAAGAAAAAGGAAAAACTTCGGGAAGAAATATGGGAGGAAATCGAAGAGGGTGAAATGCCCATGAAGGGTTATGTTTTACTTCATAAGGAAGCCAAATTGACTTCCCAGGACTTGGAAAAAATTAAAAGCTGGTCTGCTGAAGAAAAGGCTAACTGAAAAAGCTTTGGTAATAGTGGAGGGCTGGAAGGGCGATGCCGGCAATGCCAGCCACAATCATGCTGCAAAAAACTAAAATTTCGGCTTTGCTGAAGCTTTTTACAAGACTTTTAAATGAATTTTCAGGTACCACAGCTTTCTCCTTTGTTTGGTTATTGAAGTTTGCAAGTTTTGTGCCAGGCATTTAATGAGGAGTTTCCCTAAAACCAGCAAGTCAAAATCTGACATTTTGACAAGTGACAGGTAATTTTGACAATATTATTGGGATGCGAAATTGGGTAAAAAGGAGTTATCTTTCATTATAACCGACTGAAGGAGTAAAAATGGCAATGCCTGGAATGACAGAATTATTAATAGTGTTTGCAATTGTTATCCTGCTTTTCGGCGGAAAAAAAATTCCTGAAATTGCCCGGGGCATTGGCCGCGGTATTCGGGATTTCAAATCTGCAAAAAGTGGCCTTTTAGATGGAGATGCTAGTGTGGCGTCATCCGATAAAAAGGAGTCCTGATGGAATTGCCTAAGCCACCCAAAACCTATACCAATTTTATTAAGCAATATCCTGATTTAGGTAAGGCCTGGGAGCTGATAAACCAACAGGGAAAACAAGGTCCTCTTTCTGAAAAACAAGGGCGCCTTATAAAACTGGCTATTGCCATAGGGACCAAAAGCGAAGGCGCTGTGCATTCGTCAGTTAGAAAGGCCCTCGCTATGGGCATTACCAAGGAGGAAATTTTACAAACGGTGGCTCTTGCCGCAAGTTCCATGGGTATGCCCGCCACGGTGGCAGCCTACACCTGGGTTGTGGAAGAAATGAATAAATTAGAATAAAAAAGAATATAAACGAATAAAGGATCGTTCCTTATTCCGTGGTCCTAAAGCTTTAGCAATGGCAGCGGAACGATACGGCACTTCTGGAAACGGATTTGTCTCCCGGTGGAAAAGGAACCTATGATAACATCTGAAAAAAGCCTTGAAATAATTAGGGAATCCGCTCAAGATTTTGGCTGGGAATTTTGCCCCATTGAAAAAGCCAAGGGCAGGATTTTAGCTGAAGACCTTTTTGCGGATAGGGATTTCCCCCCTTTCAACCGAGTGGCCATGGATGGAATATGCATCCAGTACCAGGGTTATGAAAAAGGTTTGCGCCAATTTAAAATAAAAGGAGTTCAGGCTTCAGGGGCTCCTGCTCTGAGTCTGGAATCTTACGAGGATTGCCTGGAAATAATGACAGGAGCCATGCTTCCCTCTTCGGCGGACACGGTAATTCGCTATGAAGACCTGGAATTATCCGAGGGCTTGGCCCGTTTAAAACCAGGAGCGGAAATTACCCGGGGCAAAAATATTCATGTTATGGGAAGCGATTTAAAAAAATCGGATAAAATTTTATCCAGAGCCAGTATTTTAAGAGGGCCGCAAATCGCCGTGGCGGCAACTATTGGCAAGCAAATGTTAAAGGTAAAAAAATGGCCCTGCGTTAGCATTGTGTCTACTGGCGATGAATTGGTTCCCATAGATAAAACTCCGCAGCCACAGCAAATTCGAATCTCCAATAATTATGCCGTTCGGGCCATGCTGGAAGAATTGGGAATAAACAGCCTTGAAATTTTTCATAAAGCCGATGTGGAGGAAGAGTTAAGCTCATCTCTGGAAGATATGCTAAATAACTCGGATATTTTGATATTATCCGGTGGGGTTTCCATGGGGAAATTTGATTTTGTCCCGGGAATTTTAAAAGAACTGGGAGTGGAGATTCTCTTCCATAAAGTGAAACAAAAACCGGGAAAACCCCTTCTTTATGGAGTGTATCAGGGAAAAGAAAAAAAAGCCTTTGTGTTCGGTCTTCCGGGAAACCCGGTTTCAAGTGTTATAAACTGCCGCAAATACATTGTGCCATTTATATATGCCTGCTGGGGCATTCCCGGCGGCGAAGGTTTTCCTATTCCCTACGAGGGGAATTTTAGCCTTAAAGGAGATTTGGTTCAGTTTGTGCCAGTAAAAGTCCTAAGGGAAAAAACGGGAGCCTTTAAAGCTCAGCTTATAAAAGGCAACGGGTCTGGCGATTTGGCGAGCCTGGCTTTGTCGGATGGCTTTTTAGAATTTATCCCGGGCAATAATAAACCGCCTTTGTTTTATGGATGGAGGGACATGTTGTGATAGCCATTCAAAAACATTTGTTGGCAAAAAGCCATTTGCAGGATGCCTACGGGCGCTACATGAGAAAACTTCGTATATCCCTTACAGACGCCTGTAATTATCGCTGTTTTTATTGCATGCCCGAAGACACCGTTTTTGCCAAACAAAATAAATGGCTAAGTCCTGAAGAAATATTTGGCATCAGTTCCATGCTAGTGGGTTTAGGCGTAGAGCAGATTCGGGTGACTGGAGGGGAGCCATGCGCCCGGCCTGATTTTTTAAAAATCATGGAAATGCTAGGGAGTTTGAATTGCCAATCTTTGGGAGTTACCAGCAATGGCGAAAACTTAAAACCTATGTTATTGCCTTTGTGGAGCTATGGCTGCCGAAGTCTTAACATCAGTATGGATAGCCTGGATGCCGGCAGGTTTGAACGCATCACAAAAAGCGGTAACTTAGCAAAGGTTTTAGGCAGCATATACACTGCCCGGGATATGGGTTTTAAAGTAAAAGTGAATTGCGTGGCTTTTAAGGGAATAAATGATGGAGAGTTTTTGGATTTTTGCCATTGGTCTGCCAGAGAAAAAGTAGAAGTGCGTTTTTTGGAGTTTATGAAAATTGGCCCTCTATACAAGCAAAATTTTAATCGCTTTATTTCCGCGGGAGAAATTCTGGAGATATTAAAAAAAGAATTTACAATAGAGCCCATTAAGGTGGAAAGAGATTCCACCAGTTTTATGTATGCTTTGGACAACGGAGCAAAAATTGGTTTTATCGCTTCGGAAAGTAAGCCCTTTTGTGAGTCATGTTCCCGCCTAAGGCTTTCTTCTGAGGGAGTATTGCGGTCCTGCCTTATGAAAGAAGAGGGTTTAAATGTAAAGGGTTTGCCCCCGGAAGAATTTTACAAGGCCTTGGGTTGGGTAATTGCCCAAAAACCAGTGGAAAGGCTGGAGTCTTTGGGACAGTCTATGAATCAAATTGGGGGTTGACAATGAGCGAATCTACTTGTACACCGACAAAAACTCCCAAGGGGCCCGGTTCGCACCCTTTTGAAATGGCCATTTGCGGTTATACGGGAAGCGGTAAAACCACATTAATTGGAAAACTCATTGGAAGCTTTAAGGGAAATTATTCGGTGGGTTTTCATAAACATGACGTACATGCCTTTGATATGGACAGGGAGGGGAAAGACACCTGGAAAGCAAGCCAAAGCGGAGCTTCACAGATTTTAATCGATGGGGATTCCCGACATGCATATATCGGCGAAAAGGGAATGGATGTTTTTTCCCTTTCGGCGGTTAAAGAACAATGCGATATATCCCTGGTGGAAGGCTACAAAGATTCTGAATTGCCCAAGTTGCTGCTTTTGGATGAAGAGGGACAATTAACCCAAAATTTTTTAGCTGGAAGGTTTAGCAATGTATTGGGGCTTATATATCCCGATAAAAAAAGTTTGCCTTCCCAAACTGATATACCAAGCTTTCATCGGGATGATGTAAGTGGAATAGCCAGTTTTATTTTGAGCCATTTTGAAGAAAAGCTAAAACAAATTCCCCTTTATGGCTTAGTGCTAAATGGCGGTTTGTCCAGCAGAATGGGAGAAGACAAAGGCCAGATGGATTACCACGGAAAGGCCCAGGTGCGGTATGCTAAGGAATTGCTGGAACCTTTTTGCGAAAAGGTATTTGTATCCACCAGACCTGGTAAAACCGCAGAGGGCTTTTCCGAAGCCCAAACCATATACGACAGTTATTTAAATACAGGGCCTCTGGGCGGGATTCTTTCGGCCCAAAAGCAATTTCCCAAGGCGGCCTTTTTGGTTTTGGCCTGTGACTTGCCTCTGGTTAGCCATAAGAGTTTAGAGCAGATTGTAAAACAAAGAAACCCCTTTAAGTTGGCCAGTTGCTTTTCAAATCCCGAAAACAACCTTCCTGAGCCGCTGATCGCCATTTACGAACCGAAATTTTTTAAAAGGGCCCATTTGTTTATAGCCCAGGGTTTTGGTTGCCCCAGAAAAGTGTTGATCAATTCCAACAGCCATGTTGTTGAACCCAAATACCCGCAGGAATTGGCCAATGCCAACACTAAAGAAGATTACCATCAGTTAAAATCCCGTTTGAAGGAGGGTTGAATTTTGAATCCTATTAACATCACTGTAAAATATTTTGCCCTGTTGAGAGAAAAAGCCGGAATATCTGAAGAACAAATCACCACCGAAGCCCGTACCCCGGAAGCCTTGTATAAAACCTTAGAAGACAAATACCATTTTCACATGAAGATGGAAGGCCTTCGAGTGGCTATCAATCAGGAATTTAGCCATTGGCAGGATAGCTTAAAGGAAGGGGATGAATTGGTTTTTATGACCCCTGTGGCAGGAGGCTAATTGTGTTTTCCATAACATACGAAAAAATAAATGAACTGAAGTTAAAAGAGTTTTGCATACGTCCCGATGCCGGGGGCTATGTTAGCTTTGAAGGCTGGGTTAGAAATCACAACGAAGGCGCGGAAGTCATAAAACTCGAATACGAAGGTTATGACGACATGGCTCTTAGACAAGGGCAGAAAATTTTGTCTGAGGCTTTAAAAAAATTTGATGTTTTTTCTGCGCGCTGCGAACATCGATTGGGAAAGCTGGAAATCGGGGATATGGCTGTATGGGTGGGGGTGAGCTCCGCCCACAGAAAAGAGGCTTTTGAAGCCTGCCAGTATATTATTGATACGGTGAAACACAGTTTGCCCATTTGGAAAAAAGAATATTATTTAAATGGGGATTCGGGTTGGGTCAATTGTGAGGCCTGTGCTGCGGCGGGGGAACACCACCACCATTAATTTGTCAAAATTCGTATAAATGACAATTTGGCAGCTTTTGTCTCATGGAATAATTTAATTTTTGCTTAAATTTTTAAAAAAGACAAATAGGAGGAGATAATGAAAAAATTGTTCGTGGCATTGATGTTGGCTGGATTTTGCGGGGCTTGGGCTGCCGATGAAGATCCATCTAAGTATATGATTAGCACTCCCGATTTAATCAAAGCGGGGAATGCTAAATTTCAAACTTTGTGCGCTGCCTGTCATGGCGCTACAGGTGATGGAAATACTCCAGTTGCCGCCAGTTTAAAACCCCCTCCTCGTTCTTTTTTAGATCCAAAAGTAGAATGGACTAACGGCCGCGAACCTGCGGAAATTTACAAAACCATTGTTAAAGGTATTCCAGGTACAGGCATGGCTCCCATGGGCGCTGCCTTAAGCATTAAAGAACGTTGGGCCATTGTTCATTTTATCAACTCTTTGGCGGGCTGCAAAGATAAGTACACCCCCATTAGCAAGAAAAATCTGGCTGAAAATTTAAAGAAAGTAAAAGAAATAGATTCTGCGAAATAATTTCTGATGCCAGTAAAAGAATAGGCGAGGTTTTATGGAGCCTCGCTTTTTTTTTGGGGTTTTTTTCTATTATTCAATCCGTTGGAATAGGAAAGGAATGTTATGAATCCCGTTAAAAAAATTGTTTTTTTGGTATTATCGGCCTTAGCTCTTACAGCCGCTATGGAGGACCACAAGGTCAATGTTAGTGGTAAAATCCAGTTCAGAGACGAATACAGCTCTACAAGCGACAGCGCCTTTAACGCTGTTAAAGTTAAAGGCTACAGTGAAATCAAAGGCGGCTTAGGCGAGTTTTTTGAAACTGGCTTTCGTATTACCACTCAAAAAGTTGGAAACAAAAAAAGCGCCCATGTGGACTTAAATACAGGCTTTGAAAAAATGACTCCGGGCATCGACAGAGCCTACATAAACATTGTGGTTAACCCCGAATTAAAAATGCATTTGGGAAAAACAGGCTTTCTGTTTAAAGATGCCGGTTTGTACAGCCAGCACGCCTGGGATAAGGATATCCAGCCCGAGGGCATAGCCCTTAAGTTTGATCATAAAACCGAAGAAAACGACTGGGTGAAATCCGGGGGCTTTGTGGCCAGCCTTTATGTGATGGACAATCTGGGAAAGGGCAAGGATATTCCCACTTTATCTGCGAACCAGGTTTTTTTAGAAGTCCCCCTTAAAAAAATAGCCATGTTGGATATGGCTACTGCCGGCTATTTTTATTTTCATCCCCAAACCCCCTCTGGTGAAAACCATGGGATGGAATACCACATTTTACACCAATACATCAGCGCCAAGTTCGGATTTACTCCTGTTCCCTGGGAAATTAAATTTGAAAATTTTTACAATTACATGACCGATAGGGATAATCTGGGTTTTGTAATGGGCGCAGGGGTCGGAAGAAAAGAAAAATTGGGAGATGTATTCGCCTTTTTCCAAGGCCAGTATATTGGCGAACGGGCAGTGAACCCGGCCTTTTCCCAGGGCGACTTTGGCGCAGCGTCTGATTATTGGGGCTATTTATTGGGCCTTCGCATTGGCCTTGACCCCAAAGTGAATTTGGCGTTTAAAATTTTATCCACCAATCCCCAGCGGGAAGAAAACTGGAATTTTAAAGCCCGTATGGATATGACGGCCAAGTTTTAAAGGTTTGCTAAATTTTTAACCTTTCTAATGCTGTGGACTATGATGTAGCCATTGTTGGAGGGGGAATCAGCGGCCTTTCGGCCGCCTTTTTTTTAAAATTAAAAAACCCTCGTCTTAAACTTTGCCTTCTGGAATCCTCTCCGAAATTAGGGGGGCTAATATCCAGTTACCAGGGTCCTAACGGGATAATGGAAGAAGGCCCTTACCTTTTTACAAGTCGTGGCCCTGCTTGCCAAAGTATGTTATCCCAACTGGGTACAAGGCTTGCCTTTCAAAAAGCCGATGTAAGTCAGGGGCGGCGTTATGTTTTAAAAGAAAAAAAACTTTGGCCCTTTCCCCAAAATTTATGGGAGTTGGTAAAATCCCCCATTTTAAGCTATGCAGATAAATGGGAACTGGTTAAAGAACCCATGCGCCCTGCTGTGTTAAAAGAAGAAAGCCTTAAAAACTTTGGTCTTCGCCGTCTGGGCAGGGGATTTTCGCAACATTTTTTAGAGCCCATGGCTGCCAGTATTTTTGCCAGCTCTGCTGAAAAATTAAGTGCAGAGTTAATTGCGGGGAACTATAAAAATTGGGAGCGCCAATATGGCAGCATTACAAAAGCCATGTGGGCCCAGAGTTTTAAAAAACCCCTACCCCTGTTTGCCCCGGCACCTCTTTCTCATGGTCTTTATTTCAAAGGAGGTATGGAAAGTTTTGTATCTGCTATTGAAAGCTGGCTTCTGGAAAAAAACACAACTCTCCTAAAAAATACTCCGGTGTTTGAAATCAAAAAAAATGAAAACTGTTATTCCTTATTGACCAGCCAGAGTCTGCGTATAAAGGCCAATAAACTGGTTTTATCTACTCCGGCCCATTGTATTGCAAATATGTTTCCAGAGCTTTCAAAGCCTCTCAAAACGCTCCTGGAGTCCATCCAATACGCTGCTCTTGCCACTTATTATTTTTCTTTTCCCGCCTCCCAAAAACTGCCCCCGGGCTTTGGGTTTTTTGTTCCCACATTAACGCAAACTCCCATCACAAGCGGCGTTTTTTTATCCAATCTTTTTCCCCATGTTATGGAGAAGGGCCGCCAACTCTTGAGTGTTCAATTGGCTAAAACCATGAATCTCCAAAATATTGAGGAAGAAAAGCTTTACTGGCACAGCCATATTAAAAAGCAACTACCCTCTTTTATTTTGCCAGCTAACAGTGAGTTGGAGCGTTTTGTTTATCTTCCCCAGGGAATGCCGGTGTATTCGCCTTTCCACAAAGAAAAATGCAGCGAAATTGAAAAACTACTGAAACAGCAATTACCTAACCTTTACATCAACCAAAGCTTTTTGACGGGTTCGGGTTTGGAAAGATGCATGGAGCAATCCCAACAACTTTCTGAAAAGCTCCACCAATCTGTCTTTTAAACTTTTCAAGTTTTTTAGGCAAGACTGGAATTCAGTTTTTTTTTGAGAAATTTGAGCCATTTTTGGCAAAATAAGCCAAAAATCACCAAATTTCGTTAATAAAAAATATCCAAATAAAACACTTGCACATATCCCCAAGGTATTGTATTTCTTTAGGTCAAAATTTGAAAACAACCACCATATATTGTAGACAGGGGTCAAAGAATGCAAATTAAGAGAAAATTCACCAAAGCAGGCGAAAACCCGTACCATTCCGTAAAATACGAATGGCGCACCTCCACCATCCGCAACGAGGATGGCAGTTCCGCTTCGCGTTCGGTATCTGTAGAAAGTCCTGTGGGCTGGTCTCAGGTAGCCACAGATATTTTAGCTCAAAAGTATCTGAGAAGAAGCGATGTGCCTCAATTAAATGATAAGGGAGAGCCCCTTTTAGATGAAAACGGAAAGCAAGTTACGGGGGGCGAAAACAGCGTCCGTCAGGTGGTGGATAGATTAGTTGGATGCTGGCAACATTGGGGTGACGAACACAATTACTTTAACAGCCCTGAAGACTCCCAGGCTTTTTACGACGAAGTGGTGCACATGATGTTAAAACAAATGGCCGCACCAAATTCTCCCCAGTGGTTTAATACAGGATTAGCTCTTAAATATGGTATCAAAGGCACTTATCAGGGCCATTGGTATGTAGACCCCAAAACCCATAAAATGACCAAATCCGAAGATGCTTTTACCCATCCCCAGCCCCATGCCTGCTTTATTCAATCGGTGGACGATGATTTATTAGGAGACAACGGTATTTACAGCCTGCTTACCCGTGAAGGTCGTATTTTTAAATTTGGCTCTGGCACTGGAACTAACTTCAGCAACATCCGCGGGGTAGGTGAAGCCCTTGGCAGTGGTGGTTTCTCTTCGGGCTTAATGTCCTTTTTGCGTATTTACGACAGAGCTGCGGGCTCCATTAAATCCGGCGGAACAACCCGCCGCGCCGCTAAAATGGTTTGCCTTGATATTGACCATCCTGAAGTAGAAGAGTTTATCAAATGGAAGAGCAACGAAGAAAGAAAAGTAGGCGCATTGGTAACAGGCGTTCGCTCGGTTAATCAGGCCTTTGAAAAAATCCTAAAAGAAGCCGCTTCTGTAAAAGATGCCTCTGAAGAAGCAGAACCCTTAGTTAAAGCTGTTCGCGATGCCCTGGATATGGGGCTTCCCGAAGGCATGATAAAAAGAGCTCTGCAATTGGGTTCCCAAGGCATTACTGAATTTAAAATGGATGAAATGAGCACTGACTATGAAGGCGATGCCTATGCCACGGTAAGTGGGCAGAACTCCAACAATTCTGTTCGAATTCCTCACAAGTTTATGTCCCTGGTTCAAAAAAATGGCGACTGGGATTTGACCGGTCGCGTGGACGGCAAGGCTGTAAAAACAATTAAAGCCTCTAAACTATGGGAAGACATCGCAATAGCTGCCTGGGAATGCGCAGACCCCGGATTGCAATTTGACGATACTATTAACGATTGGCACACCTGCCCTAGCGATGGCAGAATTCGCAGTTCCAACCCCTGTTCTGAGTATATGTTCCTGGACGATACTGCCTGTAATCTGGCCAGCATAAATCTGGTTCATTTTATAGACTCTAAAGGCCACTTTGATGTGGACTCTTTTAACCACGCCGTTCGCCTTTGGACAACCGTACTGGAAATTTCCGTAACTATGGCCCAATTCCCTTCTTTGGAAATTGCCCAGCGCTCTTTTGATTATCGTACCCTGGGTCTTGGCTACGCCAATCTGGGCAGCATATTAATGAGAATGGGAATCGCTTATGATAGTAAAGAAGCTGCTGCTTTAACCGGAGCTATCACCGCGGTTATGTGCGGCACTTCTTACGCGACTTCCGCAGAACTTGCCGGAGACCACGGTGCCTTTGCCAGATACGAAGCCAACAAAAAAGACATGTTAAGGGTTATTCGCAACCACCGTCGAGCAGCTTACAACACCCCTGTGGGCGAATACGAACAATTGGGTATTACTCCCATTGGTTTAAACAAAGACAACTGCCCTTCTTATTTGGCCGTAGCAGCCAGAGAAGCCTGGGACAAAGCTTTGGAATTAGGTGAAAAACATGGCTATCGCAATGCTCAAGTAACCGTAATAGCTCCTACGGGAACGATTGGTTTGGTAATGGATTGCGACACCACTGGAATTGAGCCTGATTTTGCCTTGGTTAAATTCAAAAAATTATCTGGTGGCGGTTATTTCAAAATTGTAAACCAATCGGTAGCTCCAGCTTTGCGTACCTTGGGCTACAATCAGGATCAAATCAAAGCCATTGAACTTTATTGTAAGGGCCATGCCTCTTTAAAAGACTCCCCTCATATCAATGAGGCTTCTTTAAAAGCCAAAGGCTTTACTCAGGAAGTGATTGATTTAATTAACGGGGCCTTGCCTGGTGCCTTTGAAATCCACCACGCCATTAACTCCTATGTTATTGGCCAGGACTTTCTGGCGAAAAAATTAAATGTTCCCAGCGAACAATTAAACCACCCCAATTTCAACATTTTAAGCTTCTTAGGCTTTACTCAATCTCAAATCGAAGAGGCCAATCTATATATATGCGGTCGTCAAACCATAGAAGGAGCTCCATATTTGGCCAAAGAGCATTACCCTGTATTTGATTGCGCCAATACCTGCGGCCCTCATGGAACCCGTTCCATAGCGCCTAAGGGACACCTTCGTATTATGGCAGCGGCTCAGTCTTTTATTAGCGGTGCTATTTCTAAAACTTTTAACCTTCCCGGCGACGCCTCTGTGGCAGATGTAAAAGACATTTACAGAACAGCCTGGGAAATGGGATTAAAAGCGGTTTCCATATACCGCGACAGTTCTAAACTGTCTCAGCCTCTGAGCTCTTCCGGCGCTCTGCCCAAGGTGATGCGCCTTGCCAAGCAGCGTCCTGCCGAGCCAGAAAAACCAGTGGTATTTGAAAATGTTCAAAAGAAAAAACAGCCCGAGCCTCTTAGCTGGCCACAGTCTAAAAGAAGACAGCTCCCCACCCGCAGAGATGGCTTTGTTCAGGAAGCTGAAGTAGGCGGCCATAAAATCTTTTTGAGAACCGGCGAATATCCCGATGGCACTTTGGGAGAAATCTTTATTGATATGTATAAAGAAGGCGCTTCTTACCGCGGTCTTTTGAACTGCTTTGCCGTACTTACATCTAAAGCATTGCAATATGGTGTGCCTCTGGAAAAGCTTGTAGACAGCTTTACCTTCACCCGTTTTGAACCCTCTGGAATTGTAAGTGGCCACGAACAAATTAAGAGCGCCACTTCCATCCTGGATTTTATTTTCAGAACTTTGGGACATCACTATCTGGGACTCAATCACTTAACTCATGTTAAGTCCATTGAAGATGTTCCTGAAAATACCAAGCAGAAAAAAGAGAGCAAATCCAATGAAAAAGAAGAACTGGTACTCCAGGTAGTGGATGAGGGAGCGACAGCTCGTCTGGAATCCCGCCGCGCAGGCTATACAGGGGACACTTGTGGCTCCTGTGGTTCTCTCAGAGTTCGCCGCAATGGCACCTGCACACTATGCGATGATTGCGGTTCCACCAGCGGTTGTTCATAGATGCGATTTTATGCGATCACTTCTTCGTTGGAGTTTTCTGTTCAGACCTCGCCGTACATCGGTACGGCTTCGCCCATATGTAGGACCTTTGTTAGGGCTTTTGGTTAGGCTCTCTTCCATAAGGAATTGAGCTGGCCAAGAGCTTTCAAGAGAGAATTTTCTATTCTCCGTTACATGGAAAACCCTCTCACTTTTGTGAGGGGGTTTTTTGTTGCCTAAAATTTAGAGAAGCTTATGCCGAAGCTTTGAGGGAAGGTTTTTTGTTGATGAAAAAGAGGCAAATTGCCAGGAACACAAGTTCCGATGCAATGTATATGAAAAATTTCATAAATACACCTGCTGAAAATCCATAAGAGTGCAGCCCGACTCCCAGCAGGTTTACGCCAAACCAGGCGAACATCACAATGATAATCCCTAAAACCGAACCCACGGCAAATCCCAGTTCCCGTATAATTCCTCCCAGACGGGAATGAAATAAAATACTGCACCAAAGCACAATAAGCAAGGCGCCATTTTCTTTTGGATCCCAGCCCCAAAAACGTCCCCAGGACTGGTCAGCCCAAATCCCGCCCAAAACCGTTCCGATAAAAGAAAAGATCAAGCCAAAGGCCATAATGCCATAAACGGCCTTAATGGTTTCTTTAAGCCGTTGGTTGTCCGCATTAAAAGCCTTTTGGATAAGATATATATGCCCGGCAATACCCGCAGCTACACAGCCCGCATAACCCATGGTGATGGTTACCACGTGGGTTGCCAGCCAAAAGTTGGAGTCCAAAACGGCTACTAACATTCCCATTGTGTCGCCATCCAAAGCGTATTTGGCGGCTATCATTAACATGGAAATTCCCGAAAAGGCAGCTGTTACCAAACCAACCCCTCGCTTTTGGAAAAATTCAACAAAGACACTTACCACTACAGCAATCCAGCTCACAAAAATAAAGGTCTCGTACAAATTGGTCACCGGAGGGCGGTTCATTATATACATCCGGGTCAAAATACCAATAGTATGAGGCACAAGAGCCAGAATCAAACTTACCCAGGCAATGGGATAAAATAATTTTCTCATAAACACCATGGACAATAGCACGGTGAGAAGACTGAGCACGTAGAAAACTTTAGAAAGCAAAAAGAAATTTATTTTGTTATAGAAGACTTCTAAACCAGAGTGCCCAATATCAATTTGCCCAGAAACTCTGGCCGCTGAAAGTTCTCTAAAACTAGCTGCTGCTTTTGTGAAATTTTCACTGTTGTTATTTAAGTATCCCTGAGCCAGGGCATGAAGCTGGTCCAGCTCATCTGTAAGGCCTTTAATAATGCCAACATTGGTTAAAACATCCCAGGGACTAAACCAGACTTCTTCCTCTTTGTTCATAAAAGGAATCATGGTTATAGGCATATTCCTGTAAAATTTGGACCATTGGAACAGCTCCTGAGAAAGGCGCAACACTTCGGAATCCACATCGCTGGCATTGTTGTTGTTGTTTTGCATAGCGGTTAAAAATTTATGGAGATCGCTGGATTTGCTGAAGATAGTGTAATAGCTATGTTTTACCGGAGAAGGCTCCAATCCCAGGTAATTAGCAAGTTCCTTATTGTAAATAACAAAGGAACTATGGGGCAGGGCGAACTGATAACTAGCTGCTAAATTCACGTAGCGGTTGATGTTGTGATACAGACGCAATAATCCATTTTCCACAATGCTGCGTTGCTTTTCATCAATTTCCGAAGCTTTAACAGCAAGCTCTCGTAGTTTTCCCAATCCTGCTTCTAATTGGGAATAGCTAAAGCGCCTGGATGTTTCTAAATCTAATCCCAGCGCCTGAATCACTTCCATGGAGTTCACCATAAATACTTTGTCATCCTGGGTGGATTCGGGATCGAATAACAGTTTAGCCAACCACTCTATGGCAGGCATTTTTTCGTAGCGGCTTTTTCCCGAAAACTGCAGGAGCAAGGCTCTGGCATAGGTGTCCAGAGGTTTTTTCCGTCCTTCATCCAACACAGGAATCTTGGACATTTCCGAAAAATCCAGTTCATTGGCTTTTACATTTTGAAAACCAAGTACAAAGAGTATTAGCAGACTCAAGTTTAAAATTTTTGTCAGAGCTGATTTCTTACTAGGCATTTTTTTTGGCTCCTCTTTGTTTTTTACTGAATCTTCCCAACATCAGGATAAAATAAAATAGCAATCCCAATCCGATAACAATACTACCCACATAGGGAAGCACCCTTCCCGGGTTTTCTACCACGGCAAAGGTGGAGGTTTCACCCATTCTGGATTGAGAAAAGGAAGATTGATAAAAGGTAAAATTATCCACCCGCAGGGGTTGGTTCATGGATATGACCACTTCGCGTTCAAAATCGTTGGTTTTTATTATTACACGGCTGGAATAGCTTTTTGCCATGGATGTACCCACATAATCTTCTTTCTTGAAGTCCAACAATTTTACCAGAATGGGCAATTTATAGTGTACCCGCCGGAGTTTGCAAAATATGCGTTTGTCCCCAACAATAACAGAGGTTGGGCTTGCTTCCGCACCAAATTGCAAAACCTTTTGAGCAGCCCCAGCGCCATTTTCAATGGGTTGGATGGAAAAGGTCATGCCGGGAAAATTTTTAGCGGGATCGCTATTGGGTTTGTCTTCCTTTAGATTTACGATACCAGAGGCATTTAAATATTCCTTGGAGGGTTGGAAATTTTCACCCCTAAAGGCGCGGCAATGAAGGTAAAACTGGATGAAGTTTATTTGAACTCCAAAATTGGGGTAGAGGAGAGGAACATTAGGATCAATGCCATTTACATTAATGGCCTCAACCTGTCGTACAATGGAGTCTCCCACATTGGTTTGGGTCCATAGGGCTAATTCCCATTCGTGGTAATCTTCTGCCACATCAAGGGCCTGTCCCTCTTCCAGGGTTAAGTTGGACTCCTGGGCCATATGCAGAGTGACCCCGCCACTTACAATTAAAACAATAATCCCTAAATGCACCAGCCAGAGTCCCAGTTTGCGCAGGTTATATTGGAGTCGGAAAAAGGTGACCGACAGTACATTAACTAAAGCTACCCATAAAACAAGCCGGCCTCCGGGGAAAGGAATGAAGCCCAGGGCGGTAAAATACCAGCTGTTAAACATGCGGTGCTGGGTCACGTACAAGCCGTGTTGTACCTGGTGCAAAGTCCCCCAAAAAGTAAGAACCATCAGCAAAAACAGACAGCTGACTGTAAGCCAATAGGAACAAAGGAAGTTAATAATAGGGTGCCGAGCAAATTTTCTTACCATGTTATTCGCCTTTAAACTCGAGGGATTTAGTTAACTCTATGAGATTCGCTTTATTTTTAACTAACAAACTTTTATTGCCGGTTACCTTAACAAAAACAGTTTTGGTTTCGGATTGCAAAATAGCCGCAACAGTGGATTTGCTATCAATGAGGCTTCCGGATAGCAAAGTTGTAAAGTCTACGATAAGGGCCTCGTATCCGCTTTTGGTGGGCACCTTTTGAGAGTTGTTAATAAAGTTTTCCATTTCATCGGAAGGAGGGATAACGAGGTTTAACTGCCCCATCCAGCGCTCAATATTAGCCCGGACACCGCCTGCGTGGCCATCTAACATTACAATGGTGCACTCGGCGTTTTTATTTCCCTGGTTAAAGAAAAAGGTGGCCAGTCGCATTCCCGATCCTTTTTCTTCAACCCAACCTTCGGGAGTTATCCAGCTAAGGCCTGAATTGGGCTCGCTTTTAATGTCCATCATGGTAGCATGGGGAGAATTGCTGTCTGCTAACATTGGATCGGGTTTTGGAATTTCAATTTCTGTGTAAGTTCTGTGAGTGGAGTCTTTTTTACAATGGAACACACTAAGCGAAAGCAAAATTAAAATGCCAAGTTTGAGGAGTCTTTTTTGATTCATTATTTGTTTACCTTAAAGGTTCTTTTTACTGCTATTAAAATATTAAATCTTGCCATTTTATGAAAACATCCACCACCTGTCGATTTAATACAATGTTCAAGTCCGGGAAGTCCTTTTTAATCGGGCCATACCTTTTCTGTATCCAAATATTAAGCCAAAAAAAAAACGGACCTTTATTTCATTATTAAGCTTAAAAGGCAGCGTGATTGGCAGGTTTTTGAAGAAAAAATCGAGTGATCGTTGTCAAAATGACCCTACCAATGTCATATTGACAATAAGCTAACTTTCCCTTGAATAAAAATCAAGGCATTCCGGCAATAAATCGGAAATAAAAAGCGGGTTTCTGTGCGCTGGGTTGTTTAGAAGAGGGGTGAAACAGTGCGGTTTACTGTTCCTCATCCAGAGTATCTACTGAAGTAGTATCCATGGCCTGAATAAGTTCCCATAAACTGGGCTTTTTCTTTTCTTCCACATAGCCATTTACATGGTAATAAAAGTTAGTGACTTCGGTACCGTCATAGGTGGTTACGTCATGGCAGTTTCCGCAGCGAATTCTATTGCGGTGGTTGGATTGGTCATGGCAGCTCATACAATCCATTTCATCATCCAGGCTCACATGGGGGTTCCATTCCACATCATCTAATCCTTCTCTATCTGTGCCATGACAGGGAATGTTGGAACAGGTTTGCCCTTCAAATTTCATATCTGGAATGTATCTGTAGACAATAGTTGAATCCAGTGTCGAATCGTATTGGTAAACAGAATCAAAGCGAAAGACCGAATCAAAAAAGAGAGTGTCGAAAATCACGCTGACCTTTCCGTTTTGATGGAATTTTTCGCTCACCTTTGAGCCATCGGATGTATATCCCATATGGCAAACATTACAGGCGTACATGGCTGGTCTGGTGGTATCCGCTAGTAAGACAGGATCTATTGCAGAATCCTCTGGTAGGCTGTCTAAACTGGCTAAAATAGAGTCGAGATTGAAATCTGGATTTTCGCCGGCTGAGTCAGCTAACTTAAAAAACGGGTTTATTTTTTTGGTTTGAAAATTGACGTGAGTATCGTGAATTCTTGAATTTTGCAAATCAGCCCTATGGCATAACATACAACTTTCATCGTTGGGGCTTGTGCTTTTATCGGGATGGCTGCATCCTACCCACAACATGTTAAATAAGGCAAGTAAACAAAAAAAATTTAAAACACCCTTAAAACAAAAATGAAGGCCCCCGTTCGGGGCGCCTTCAAGTTTATCAAGGTTAAGCTGGAGCAATTTGATTATTCTAGTTCGGCTTCAACAGCCTCAATGGAGTTCTGTAACATAGCTCTGGCATAAGGGAAGTTATGGTTACCCATACTCTTGTCCTCTTCCACAGTGCGCAAGTTCCAAAGTGCACCGGCTACATTAGCAGGATATGTTCCTGTTACAGTGGCTCCAGTGGAATCCAGGGCACCAGCTGTCTGTAGGCGAACTGTCAATGTATCCATCAACTCCTGAAGAGTGGTGGCGACATCGTCGTAGTTGAAGTCGGTTACGGCATCTTCGTGGCAGGCTACGCATCCTGTTGTCAAAGATCTTGTGGATCCATGATATTCGTATTCCAGATAGAAGTTATGGCCGCCGGCAGCTGCGCCATAAGCCTGGCCCATGTGGCACTCAGTACATCCGTCTTCCACTTCGGTGGCATGATCGGAGTTTTCGTATTCAAGAGAGCCGGGGATTTCCACTGCGCCCATACCTTTTAACATGGTGGATTGAGGGCCGTGGTGAGGTCCGAAGCGGGAAGATGTGATTTCGAAGTCATCTCCACCGGGAACAGGAAGATCATCCGCAGAGCCTCTGGGTTGGTGGCAGGTAGCGCATACATTGCCTTTGCCAAAACTCACTTCCTCACCGTTGAAGTGAATCATAATATTTTCATCGGCTGGAACCCTGAGAGCAAAATCTGTAGAGTCGTAATTGGTATGGATAAAGTGACAGGTTTTGCAATTTTGAGGCGTAGGATCAAGTACATCCTCTTCAACTGCAGCTTCACCAGTTTCAATACGAATACGAAAGCCTTCACTGGTATGGCAGCCAGCGCAGGAAGCGGTACTTCTTTCAAAGTCCCCTAGAGTAGCATGGCCTGAATTGCCATATTGAAGTTGTTTGGCTGTCATGTCTTCAGAACCATCGTGACAGGTTTTACATTCCCCAATACTTGCAAGCAATGTGGAATCAATTTCCATGCTGGTGCCGTCAACACCGTCAACACCGTCAACGCCATCCTCACCGTCTTTTCCGTCTTTACCCGGAGGGCCTTCTAAACAGCCCGCTAAAATAAACAACCCAGCAAATATAAAGCTGAGTATAAATAACCTCTTTTTTGTTTTTTGTTTTTTCATTATGCCCTCCAGCAACTTTAAATGATGATCTACCCTAGCACAACTGCAAATCCTGTGCCCGCAATTTCACCTTGTTTTGATGTTTACTGCTACTCATTGATTTGCTCATAATGCTGTTTTTAATGAAAATTCAGTTATCAATTACCTATCCCTAATGTACGACAGGGAACTAAAGAATTCGACCATTTTGCTTTGCCAAAATGTCTAAGGCCAATTTGCCTCTTCAGATTTTTGACAGGAGTATTTGTCATATTTTCCAGTAAATTTCTGGTTTTTAGAGTTCAAAAAATAAAACTTTTCAGTTGTAGATGATGGAAAAAATATTCAGGTATTTTACTTTTCTTTAATGTAATTAACGAATCCCCTTTTTCTCATGGCAATCCCCGCAGAATTGTTTTATGGGGGCGTGACAAGCTGTACAATCTTTTTTCAGGAACTTCACATCAATACCATGGGTGTATTTGTAATTGGGTTCATGGGAAAATTCACTGTTCATACCTGTGTGGCAATTTAAGCAGTCATTTTTCTCCTCATGACAGGTTTTGCAATCCTGTTCCCGAATTCTGGCTTGTATCCCATGGCCTTCGGCCTTAGTCCAATTGACCTGTTTGTGATCGAAAGGTATGGGAACTTGTTCGTGACAGGCCATACAGTTGTTCATGTTTCTTTTAGCTTTGGCCTCTTCACCTAATTCTGATTGGGGTTTGTAGGGCATTCCCTTGGCGGGAAAAGGCAATCTATCACGGTTGTGAAAATACAATAGCCTCCAAAGCCCTTCCGCACCATGGCAACTGGAACATAATTCTTCTTTCACCTGAGGCAACAAGAATTTAGCCAGGGTAGTAGCTGTTTTGGTTTCCTTCGAATCGGTTTTTAATGGGCCACCGTGGGGATCATGGCAATTGTTACAGCTAATCTTAATTAGGCTGCTATCATTTCCATGGTCATCAAAAATAGGCAATAGCCTGGTGGTCTCAGTATCCTTTTTGTTAAAGGAGGCCAAATCGGGATGGTCCTTATCTTTAACAACCATAGCCTTCGCAATTCCACCTTTTTGATGGCAGCTTTCACATAAGGCCTCAGTTTTATTTGTATTCAAAAGGGTGTCAAAGGCCCAAAGCCCCCGTCCTTTATCGGTTTCATGGATAAGGTGGCAACTGCGGCATAGGCCTGCCTCAGTTGGAGTTTCCCCAAGTTGGTTTTTAAAATCTGGAGCCGACTTAGACAAGTCGTGGTGGCTGTCTTTTATCAAGGCCCCATTTTTGTGGCAATCTGTGCACATTCCCGTTTGAGAAATAGCTGTGCGCATCAAGTGCTTTTCTTCTTTGGGTTGATGTATATCATGACAACTGCTGCAAATAATGGAAGCTTTGTTGTTACCCTTTGTTTTTTTACCCAAAGGATGGGAAATGCTTGTATCCATCATTTGTTCAGTATGAGCTGTTTTGACAAATTGTCCAAACCCTTCTTCCTTATGGCATCCGGTACAGGTTACTTTATCGGAGTTTGTCAATTTGGCAAAAGGCACGTTTCCTGAGTCGGGATGTGGTTTGTGTGCTGAGTGGCAATTGGAGCATAAATCTTTACTCACAAAATCCAGCTTTTCTGCCCATTCTTTGCCTAAGGGGTCATGGACCCCTCCTGCCATCTTTTTATCCTCGTGGCACTCTGTACAAAGCTTTGTTTTGGGTAGGCGCAACATTGAGGGCAGTTTGTCTTTGGCGTGGGGATCGTGACATGTCTGGCAATTTATTTTTCGCTTGTCCCCATCTACTTGTAGGGGAAGTGAGGTTTTAAGACCCTTTGGCACAGCCACGTCCACAGGATGCATTTCAACATAGGGTTTCTTTTCCCATGCCATACCACCTTCCTGATGGCATTCTACGCATAGGGGCTGGTGCTGGCTTTTTAAAGTGGTTTGCTTTTTGGCCCAACCATGTGATTTGTGGCAGGAACCGCATACCCCAGATTCGGCTACTGTTTGGCTATCAATGTTAAAGGCTTTGGGAGCGCTTTTGTTCATATCATGAGTGGTTCCAACAACTGATCTTTGACTTTCGTGACAATCTATACATAAGGAACCCTTATTATTTTCCTTCACCAAAAGGTTTTCTTTTGTTTTGCTCTGGTGCATATCGTGGCAGGACAAACAGGAAAGCTCTCCCTTGGGCCCGAACTTAGCTCCTGCTTTAACCAGTGTTTCAGGTGGGACAAATTCGGGAAATTTTTGTCCAATGCGGTGCATGGCCTGGCCCGAACTTTTAGCCACTTCGGGAGATTTATTTTCATGGCAGGAGATGCAAAGCGTTTTAACGGGCATTACTAACATTTTCGGGAATTCAGCGCCGTGAGGTGCATGGCAGGTTTGGCAGTATATGGCATTCTTGTTCTTAGAAGTCATGCCGCCTGCCTCGATAATTTTTTGCGGGACTTTTTCTTTTTGAGGACCTAATGGATGGTGGTTGTTCTTTTTAAAACTGGTGTGGCAACTAAGGCAAAGGTTTGAATTTTCATTAGGTTGCCTCAGGAAAACCACTGTTTTTAAATCGGAGTCACCCTTAATGGCATGGGCGGTGTGGCAAGTGGCGCAGTTTATTTTGCCGTTATCATCCAAGGGAAACTTATCTGTGGGTATGTTAACGGAATTCGAAGGTTTTTTACCTGTAACATGATTATCCGTAGTCCATACTTTTTCCCTTGAGTCTACGACTGAGCCATCGTGACAGGAAAGGCACATATCGGAGCTTGCCGCTTGGCGATTTGTTTTTACAAAGGGAACAATTGTGCTATCTATTTCCTTTTCAAAAGTTTTGAACCAACGAATATGGCAGACTGTACATTTGGTATCGGAACTTTTATCTTTTTGAGGCCCCGATAAAAAGGGGTTTTCCGCCGCCCAAAGAAAGGACGTGCTGACCATCAAAAAAGGCAAAATTTTAGAATAAACTTTTCTCATTTTCATTTGCTTAAGGTTAATTCGCGAACCTGGCCTGCTTTAAATTCAATCACATACAATCTGTTGTTTTTTGGGTCGCTGGTTATTCCAGTGGGCGTATCAAATACCATGGGCTTTCCCGACGAATCCGTTAGCAATCCTAGATATTTCCCCGTAATGCTAAACGCCTGGATGCGCCCCAAATAACTATCTGTAATAAATACTTTGTTATCCAGCATGGCCGAGGATTTGGGGCGATATAGTTCTCCGGCTTCTACTCCCATTTTGCCAATAAAGGAAATAAATTTTCCTTTAGGGTTAATAACCTGAACCCTGGTATTTATGGTTTCAGTTACCATTAAATTTCCATCGGGAGTAAAGCTTATAAAAAATGGGTATTGGAACTTTAATATATCTTTTCCCAATTCGCCCCAGCTTTTTGCATAGCTATTTTTTGCTTCGTCAAATACATGTATTTGATGGTTGTCGTTGTCACAGAGAAAAACTCGTTGGGAACTTTTGTCCACGGCCACATCAGTAATATCAGATTCTGTCTTTTTTATTTTTCCTGGCGCTGGAATGAGTTTCACAAATTTTCCCTCAGCCGAAAAAACCTGAACCCGTTTGTTTCCCGTATCTGCAACATATATGTGGCCGTTTTTGCCCACATCAATTCCAAGCGGGCTTTTTAAATAACCCTTAGCGCTTCCCTTTTTTCCTATGCTGGATAAAAATTTTCCCTGGGAGTTAAATTTGATAATGCGATGGTTTACTCCATCAGATACATAAATTTCTCCACCGGGGCCTAAGGCCACATCTGTAGGCATGACCATGGGGTTATTTTCTGGGGTTTTAAATACCCGTGCGCTCTTTACTTTAATGAGCTCAGAACCATGTGCAACCGTACTCAGGGTTAGTCCCCCCACAAATAGCATAATATTTAAAGTGGAAAGTTTCATGGATTCGCCCTTGGAGCATTTTCCTCTTTATCCAAACCTGATTTCATTAGAGAAGGAATAAAAAACTTCTCCAGATTGTTAATCAGGTCCACCACTTCGGATGTAACCAGAAAGCTTTTCCGTTGCTCGGAATAGCCTAATTCCACATAAGGGAAGAAGTTATTTTTAGAGTTGTGGCATTTGGTACAACTAAGAGCTTCTTTTAACATATTTTGATGCAGGACTTTATTGTTCTCTTCCTCCTGGCTGGGATCGGGCTTTGTGGAGCTGGATTTAAGTTGAAGGTAAAAATTCTTTTCGTCCTCCAGTACAAAGGGAGCTGGATTTGATTTGTCTCCTGCAACCTGCGCAATCTTGGCTCCATAATCGCCCCAGCTGGATTCGATTAAATCAGGGTTGGGAACCAATTTGCCCTCTTTAAGATCCACCCAGCCAAATCCCATTTGGGAGGAAGGGTCGTCGGGGGATTGCATACTAACATGGCAAACTTCGCAGGATATAAATTGGGAGTGCATATTTAAAAAAGAGCGAGCTTCCTTTTTTTTGGCATGGTCATAAGTCCCATGGCAATCCACGCAAAAACTCCAGCTATCTTTTTCCACTTTCTTATTGGTTTTATGAAACTCGTTTCCCAGATTTTGAACAGTATCTGAAACGGCTTTTGCTTGCTCGTGTTGTTTGCTTTGGGAAGGAGGTAAATTGAATTTATCCCGAACTATGGAATCCAGGCTGTAATGTGAAGATTTGCTGACTACCCCGATGAGCAACATGCTCATGGCTACTCCTGCTGCAATCAGAAAGAAAATGGTAGTTATGATGTAAAGGTATTTTAGAAATCCGGCCATAAATTTTTTCATGCTTCATCCTCCGGTTTTTTCTCTTCATCATTCTGCGTATCCAGAACCTCCCCTCCGTGTTCTTCTGCCAGCATGTGGGGTGTAACCTCACCTGTGATCATGGAGGACAAGGGAGAAGTAAAAGGTCGGAGAACATTCAGGATGTGAATGAGGAAAATAAAGGATATGGCTAAAAGGGCTTCATCGGAATGGGCAATTAAGGAAATGTTGATAACCCATCCCGGCAAATAGGCGCTGAATAGTTCCTCGCCCCACATTATTATCCCCGTAACAGCCAGAAGAGGGATACCCCAGAATACCGCCAGATAATCGAATTTCTCTTTCCAGGAAAAACGCTTGTAGGCAGGCTTTATTGGACTTATGTAAAAGATGTATTTGAGCATCACCACAAAGTCGTGAACATCATCTTTGTTTGGCATTAAAGGCAACCCAAACAATGTGGAAAGCCAACCGCCAAGCCCTTTTTTACCCTGGGCTTCCATGGCTTTTCCTATGCTGTTCAGAATAGAAATGATATGCAGGAAAAAACCGATTATCATAATGACTCCGGCAACCCTGTGCAATATGGGAGCTACTTCAATGCCTCCCATAATTTTATAAACAAAGGAAGACCAGAAAGCCTCCGGAAACTTCATGGGAAGTCCGGTAAGCGAAAGCACCGTAAAGCTTACCACCAACAAAGCGTGTTGAACCCTGTGCCAGGGACTAAAACGCTGTCTTGATTTTTCCTTGCCAACCCATTTCTCCGCTAGTTTTTGGATGCGGAGGGTTTCTTCCTTTGCTTCCTTACTGGGGAAGGCTTCCCGCAACAACCCCAGAATGCTAATGATTAACATGGGGATCAAAACACTCAGAGTAAGAATAACAAAGGCCAAAGCAACTTTTGATTCCACTGGGTATCTCTGGCTGTCGTGAGGGGTGGAGTGCACGCGGAACTGGGCTAATTGGGCTCCGGCATTGGGGTGGCAATCCATTTGGCTGCATGTTTGTGGTTTGTTCGCCTCGTAAATGGCGGAGGCTTCATCTTCTTTGCCTCTCATGTCATGCACATTTTCAGTGCCTGCATGGCAGTCCAGGCAGTCGGGCGCTCTTCTGGAACCGAATAATATCGCTTTGCCGTGGTAGGTTTCCAAATAGCTGGAAATCACATCGGGCATATCATGGCGTTTGTTAAACTCTGGGTCCCCATGACACTTTCCGCAAAGATTTAAAATTTCCATGGGGTCACGTGATTTTTTCAGCCGGGAAGTTACATGGTTATAGGAATACCTCACAAACTTTTCGTCTTCATGGCATACCATACATCTGTTTATTGCCTGCTCAGAAACTCCAGCAGAAAGGGATTTGTGAATAGCTAAAGGCTTAAATTCGGGGGAGTCGTGGCAGTCCTTACAACTTGGATAGTCCTCAATAAACTCATTGTCATTGCCGTCTTTGTCTTTTGTGGCATGTACTCCAAAGTCCAGGCTTTCCTGCACTTTCTTGTGGCTAAATAAAATTTCTCTGTTGGGTTCTTCAATGTGACAGGTTTTAGTGCAGTTTACTTTTTCAGCGTTATAGTGAGGAATCTCTTCAATATCTGAGTGGCAGTCCTTGCAACTGACCCT
Organism: Fibrobacteria bacterium; assembly: GCA_050294405.1. Classification (GTDB taxonomy): domain Bacteria; phylum Fibrobacterota; class Fibrobacteria; order UBA11236; family JADFYW01; genus JBNKOC01. The sequence continues at coordinate 341,796 of JBNKOC010000012.1, forward strand.
TTGGTGGGGCCCTTCCATTTCATGCATGGGATCAATGAAAAAGGATTTAAAGCTGCCAGCCGAATCCACCCTTCCCAGACCAGGGTAACGGTGGCACATTAAACAGTTTTGAGGGTCCTTGGCTGTTGCTGGAATAAACAAACCCAATGCAAATATGAAGAGAAATAAAACCCTAAACCCAGTTAACCGGTTAAAAATTAGTGACAAACTTTGCATGAATTTTCTCCTGGTTTTTTGCGCCTTAGCCTTGTGGACTTAGCTTCTTTCTCATCTGCGCCCATGGACCGCGGATTTTTTGCGGGAAAGAGTCCTTTTTCATGGGGGTTATGGCAGCTAAAACAGGTGATTCGCCCTGTACTGTCCAGTGGAAACACCTGGTATTTTTCATATTCTTTTTTGTCCATTTTGAGGTAATCAGCCATTTCCTTAAAAGTTTCGGGAGTAGGTTTGGCCAATATATGACGACCCACAATGGGATGGTTCCCTGGAATGGGGTGGTTTCCCAATACGGGATGGTTTTGAGAAACTGAATGGCAATTGCCACATAACTGCTCGGACTCAGCTCTGAGTTTAAAGTCTGTGCTTGGCTTCATTTTTTCGCTGAGTTTGGGAACTTCCGTATGGCACCAAAGGCATACATCTTCTTTTTTCTTTCCGTTTTTATCTAATTGATCGTGAACATTAAAAGGCGTGTAATCTTCTTTAACATGGCAGTTAAAACAAAATTCCTTTTCGGGTTTATTGCCTCTTAAAAAATTCATGTTTTCTTCCTGATTTTTCTTTCCTTTACATTGCAATAGGGCATCGTGGCAAGTCAGGCAGGAAACTTTTCCGTTGTCTAATGGAAAAGTCTTTGAAATATTTTTTAGAAGCTTTTCCGAGGGTTTCATTCCTGCCGGATGAATTTCTCTGTTGGCACGAACTCCGTCATGGCAATCTGTGCAAAGCTGCTCGGCCGTTTTAAATTTGAGGTTTGCATTTGTGGCAGGTTCTGCGCTATGGCAAGTGGAACAATCGGCTTTTTTTCCATGAGGGTTTTTGGCTTTTTCTATTTTTTTAACAGCTGTTTCTTCACTAAAAGCAAAACAAGCACATACCAATACCAATAAAAAGCTCTTTCTAGGGATCATTCCCGGGTCCCCCTGAAATATTTGAGTTTTAATCCAAAATAAAAGCGATGATCTGATGTGTAAAACTCATTTTGCAAAAGCTGATACTCTGAAGTTAAAGTGAAATAATTAGAAATATTCAGGCTGCCTCCAATCTCATAAAAAGAAGCTTTCAAGTTTTTTTTATTTTCAAAGGAATAAGTGGAAAGCCCACTTGCCAGGGAGATTTCTCCTCTTTTAAATAGTCGGTATTGGTAGGCAGCTGTATAACTCATTCTATCGGATATTTTTTCCGTTTCCATCTGGAAACCCAACAGAATTCCGTAAGCCCCCAGTTTGACATCCAGCATTTTTCCTGCGAAGTCGTCATACCAAATTAGCCCACCACTGAGGGAAGTATAGAGCTTTTCATTTAGCTTGAATAAATATGAGGTATTAACATACTGGTGTTTTGGGTGAATAAAATATTCGTAGGAGGGCATGGAATCCAATTGCTCGTCCTGATAACCCCAATTCACAAGGAATACATCTTTTTGTCTTAACTGGACAATACTGGTAACATCGTATTGAGTAAACTCTTCAATAATGTCATCATAAAGAATTTCTCCAATTAGATCCCACCTTTTAAAAAGATTTTGCCGCAAAGACGCCCCATAATTGAGCGTATCCATGTTGCTTTCCGAACTTAAATCCAAATCAATTTGGGTTCCCGGAAAAGGCTTGGAAGATAACTTGCCGCCAAAAAAGAAGGCATCTGCGGAAAAATCAAATAGGCCTTCCTGATAAAACTGGGGGGAGTTGTAACCAACATAGCCTTCAGCGTGAACCCACTCTTTAAAACTTGCTGAAAGGCCTCCTCCGTCGTATAAAACGTTCCTGTTTATAAAAGGAATAAAATCGCGGCCTGCAAAAATACTGTACGAGCTTTTGGAAGGCGCGTATTTAACACCCGTAATGCCAAGACGACTGTTACTTAAATAAGAATTGGGACGGGTTTCATGAAAATCTGAATAGCGGTAGGATGCTGTGTAGTAAAAATCACTTTGTTTGCCCTGAATAAAAAAAGATTCGGATTGATATATGGACTTTTGTTCGGTGGCATCTTGTTGTTCCACGGCGTAGCCACCTAAATTTGCTGAGGTGGAAATGTAATTTGCCATGGTAGAGGCTGCGCCTCCAAAAAACAAAAGCAATGACAAAAGAATAAGACAGTTGGTGGGCTGTCGGATCATGGTTTACACACTTGATAATTAGGGTTCATTGTGTGTGCTAGGTTGAGCAAATGCTGTACCATATTTAGGGCTAAATTTGACATCGAAATTTTTAGAATTAGTAATCCAAAACATTTTCAAGATTATATTTTGTTTTTTTGGCCCCTGCTCTGAAAATCTTTTGCAGTCTTGGCAAAATAGAATGCCATAATTTAATTCACAAACTTTTTTTACAAGAAATTGAATGGAAAATTGAAGGCTATTTTGTCAAATTGACAAGAAGAGTATTTTGTTTTGATCTTTTGACATGCCTCTTGTCTTTTTAGCAAGGAAATAAATCAGCAGCTCCCAGAACGGTTAAAGCCAATTATTGCCAATTGCTTTTAATTTAAGGGTTTGTTTTTACTAAGCCGTCTTAAATAAAGGATTCCGGTACCAATTAGAATCAAGGGCAGAAAAATTAAAAAACCCGTAGTAATATAGTAGGCCATTCTAGTGTTAGATTCTGCATTAAAGCAAACCGGGCAACTGTGGGCCATACTGGCAAGCAGGAAGATAAAAATCAGAGCTTTGTACATGATAGGCAGTCTAGAAATAAACCAATAAATAAAGAATAGGCCAAATGGCCACCACAAAATACCAATAGATGGAAGAGAGCTCCAGGCTTTGCCCGCTTGTTTTCAACTGAATCAGGCTTTGGAAAATACCCAAAGCTAAAAATACAGCCCCCACTAGTACGTGAAGGGCATGTAATCCAATAAGTGTGTAAAATGTGCCGCCGAAAAGACTGGAACTCAAGGTTAATCCAAAATTAATGAGTTTAGTCCATTCATATCCCTGAATAATTAAAAACAATATCCCAAGAGCAAGGCCGCTTAAGCCGAAAATCATTTTAGATTTTACGCTTCGGGAAGAGGATTTTTGAACGGCTATGTATATAAGTATACCGGAAATTAAAAGGGCAAGAGTGTTAAAGGCCGTAATGGCCACAGGCAACCTAGGTTGGTTCAAGGGAGGCCATACTCCCAGGTTTTTTGATTTTACTACTAGAAAAGAACTGATAAATCCTGCAAAAAGCATAATTTCAGTTCCAATAAAAATAAAGAGGGCTAATTTTCCATTGGATATTGGAAAATTTTGATGGTAGGTTCTACCGGATTCAGTCACCGTAGACATAAACAATGTCGGGGATAAGGCCTATAAGAAGTATTAAAATGCAAAGGGCGCCCACTGCAGCAAAAATTTTTAAAAACTTGGGTTCAAATTTTAAGTGCATGTAGTTGGAAACAACAATGCCTGCTTTAATAAAGGCTACGCTAAAGACTAGGATGGTAGCTAAAGTGGGATTTCCCACCATACCGGCACCCATTCCCAAAAGCAACAAAACGAATAAGATAGCCCATATTTTAATGTAATTGGGATGATGATGTGCTACGTCTTTATCTTCCATAATTTATCTCTCTTAAGATGCGATGTATACCAGGGGAAAAAGAAAAATCCAGATGATATCTACCAAGTGCCAATAAAGGCCTACATATTCCACAGATGCCAGGCTTTTGCCTTTGCGAACTCTCAGGGCAAATGCGAAAATAACCACTAAGCCCGCCAGAATGTGAAAGGCGTGAAGGCCTGTCATAAGGAAGTAAAAAGACCAGAATAAATTAGTAACTGGGGTGAAACCCATATGGAACTCGTGATTGTACTCGTAAGCCTTAACACATAAAAAGAGAAGGCCCAAACCGATAGTCATAAACATTTGGTTGGAAGCCTTTATATAATCTTTTTCATCTACAGATTTAAAAGCAAGAACCATCGTAAGACTGCTGGTTAAAAGCACCAAGGTATTAAAAAGGCCTATGTAGGATATGGTGTGGGCCGCATGCTCGTGCCAATCCGGATGGTGTAAACGAAACAGGATATAAGATACGATGAGCCCCCCAAAAATAAGCAACTCACCGCCTAGGAATACCCAGGTTCCAAATTTGCCATTGGGGATTCCCATGTTTTCTGTTTGTGTATTCAAATTGTGTTCACTCATATATAAACCGTTAATAAATTAGGATTTATGCTGGGGTAAAAAGTCGGAATCGGCACCAGGTATGCTGTATTCGTAAGGATCTCTGTAAACCACTGGTGGAGTTAAAAAATTTCCGTGCGGAGGGGGAGATGGAGTATTCCATTCCAAAGTAGTGGCGTTCCAGGGGTTTTCCGGAGCTGCCTTTCCCTTAAAAATGCTGTGGAACAGGTTGAAAACAAATGGAATTTGGAAAATCAAAAGTCCAATTACCGCTGAAGTGGATATGATTTGCAAATGCTGCAAGTCCTGGAGAAAATCAAATTGAGTGGGGTCGGCAATTCTTCTGTGGTGCCCCTGGGCCCCCATTAAAAACTGTGGGATAAAAATAAAATTGAAAAACAAAATGGTACCGGCAAAGTGAATTTTGCCTAAGGTTTCATTCATGTATTTTCCAAACATTTTGGGAAACCAATAATATATCCCTGCAAAGGTGGCGATAATCACCGTGGGAAATAGAGTGTAGTGAAAATGGGCGACTACAAAATAAGTGTCGTGAAAATATATATCGGCCGCCGGAGAGCCTAGCATAAGACCAGTGGCCCCTCCCAATAAAAATTCCAGTAAGAACCCAAGGGCAAATAACATAGGAGTGCTAAAAGTAATGGAGCCTTTCCACAAAGTGGCTATAAAACAAAGTACGCTTACTGCCAGTGGAACAGAAATCAATATGGTGGTAATGCTAAAAGGCAGAGCCAATCTGGGGTCGATACCTGAAATAAACTGGTGATGAGCCCAAACCACAAAGCTTAGTATACCCGCAATAAAAATGGAATAGAGAATGGTTTTGTAACCAAAAAGTGTTTTTCTGGTAAAAGCGGGGATAATTTCCGCAATAATTCCAAGACCAGGCAAAAGAATGACGTATACTTCGGGATGTCCGAAAAACCAAAAAAGATGTTGAAATAAAAGGGGATCTCCGCCCTGGCCGGGGTCGTAAAAGCCAGTCCCTAAAGTTCTGTCTAATAATAACATTACAGCTCCGGCCACAAGCGGGCCGACTGAGAACATAAAAAGAAGGTTGGCAACAACTTCCATCCAAAGCATTACGGGCAAACGAAAAAGACTAAGGCCCTTAGCCCTCATATTTATGGTTGTGGTAATAAAATTAATACCGCCAATTAACATGGAAATAATTTCCAAAGCCACAGCTATAATCCAGAGGTTTGCGCCCCACTCCACGCCTGAAAAAGCCGATTTTGCGGATAAGGGCGGATACATAGTCCATCCACCAGAAGCGGCTCCACCGGGCACAAAAAAGGAAAGAATTAATATAACGCTGGAAACAAAAAACACCCAAAATGAGGCCATGTTTAGCTTTGGAAAAGCCATGTCATCAGCACCCACCATAAGGGGGATTAAAAAATTTCCAAAGCCGCCTAAAAGAATGGGCATGGCCACCCAAAATACCATGATCGTGGCGTGCATGGTAACGGCCTGATTATATTGACCGGCCCCCATGATTCCAAAACCGGGAATGGATTCTCCAGGCCAGGCTAATTGAGAACGGAATACATAGGCCAGATAGCCCCCGATGGCCGCCATGATAAGCCCGGTTAAGGTGTATTGCCGGGCGATCATTTTGTGATCGATTGTAAATAAATATTTAGTTATAAACGACTGATTATGCTCGCTCATCTAACTTGTCCCTTGAGAACTGATTTAAGGATTACCATTCTTCATACACCTCTTGTTCGCTGACCCATTTTGCGTATTCGTCTTTGGATTTAACGGTTAAAACCGCACCCATCTTTGTGTGACCTACGCCGCAAATTTCAGCACAGGCAATGGGGTAGCTTCCAGGAGTGGTTACGTTAAACCAACCTTTTATGCTGCGCCCTGGAACCGCATCCTGTTTTAAGCGAAGGGATGGAATCCAAAAGCTGTGCAAAACGTCAACAGAGCTGAGGTGAAAAAGAATATCTGTATTGGCGGGAACCACCAATTCGGTTTGCATTTTAAGATCGTCTTCGGTGCCCAACTTTTCATCCTGTCCAGGGATAACAAAATCCCAGGCAAACTGCTGTCCGGAAACTTCAATTTCCAGAGCTTTTTGGGGAAGTGTTTCTTTTATGGTTTTCCAGGCATGGTGCCCTTTGGCCTCAATGGAAAAATCTGTAATAACCAGCAGGGCTGTGGGGATTATTATCCATACAAACTGGTTGATTTTGGTGCCACTGTGATAGCCAGCATTGGGATTGGCTTTTTTGCGAGCTTGGAAAATAATCCAAAAAACCACAATTTCGGTGAGTATAAAAAGAGCGCCCACCACATAATAAATGAACGAAATAATAGAATCCACTTCATGTCCGAAGGTAGATACGTTTTGAGGAAACCAATTTAACATAACTTCTTTATCTCAAATAAAATTATACCAGGAGGATAAATTTCCTAACTAACCCAGCGCAAACTTAACAAAAACCGGGTCAATTTGTCATAAATTTTTTAATCTATTACTTTATTAGCCGGAAGAAAATTCCATAGATAGGAATTGCCTGAATAGGAAAAGGGCAATTAAAAAGGAATCAAAATTATTTAAAACAAAATTTAGGAGTATTTTATGAAAAAAATGGCAACCCTTTGCTCCTCCCTTGCATTTTTACTGGCCACTTCGGCTTTTGCTGGGGATGTAGTAGGAACAATTAAGTTTGAAGGGACCCCCCCAAAATTGCGCCCACACAATGTGGATAAAGATGCAATCTGCGCCAAAATGCACAAAGAGCCACTTGTTAACGAAGCTTTGGTTTTGGGAGATGGAAATGCATTGGCCAATGTATTGGTAAGTGTAAAATCCGTAAAGGGAAGTTTTAAAGCTCCTAGCGATGCAATGGTTGTGACTCAAGAGGGTTGTAAATATACGCCCCATGTATTCGGCGTCATGGCTGGCCAGCCTATTAAATTGTTGAATCCCGATGGCACTTTGCACAATGTTCATGCCATGCCTAAAAAGAACCGTCCTTTTAACCTGAGCATGCCTAAACACAAAAAAGAAGCTGTAAAAGATTTTAAAAAAGCCGAAGCACCTTTCCCCATTAAATGTGATGTTCATCCCTGGATGGGCGCTTGGGTTCAGGTTTTTGACCACCCTTATTTTTCAGTGTCTGGAAATGACGGAAAGTTTAAAATTTCCGGACTTCCTGCCGGCGATTACGAACTGGTAGCCTGGCATGAAAAAATGGGCGAACAAACCGCTAAAGTAAAAGTTGGTGCTGATGGCTCTGTGTCTCAGGATTTCAGCTTTAAGAAATAATTGAATTTGGGTATTTGAAAAGGTGTGCGGCGAGAGTCTGCGCACCTTTTTTTTTTGAATTTTATGGGGACAATGTACTCAAGGCTGCGGTAATGGGGGTTCATCCTTTCCTGAAAAATTTTATTCTGTTTAAATCCCACAAAGTGCGTTGGGCCTTTTATGGCGCGTTTTTAAGCTTGGGATCTCCCGCCGGACTGTATGTTATTGATAAATACATGTTTGAGGGTTATTCGGATATTCTCAAAGTAGCATATATATATAGCACTATCGGCACACTTATCGTTTTTTCTTCCTTTGGGATGTGGGCTGGAAATTTTATTGATAAGCTGGACTATTACGCCAGCCACGATTTGCTGACCCAACTATTTAACAGGCGATATATGCAAATTCGCCTCGAAGAAGCTTTTAGCTTTTGTAAACGCTATCAAAAACCCTTCTTAATATGTATGCTGGATTTAGACTATTTTAAAAAAGTGAACGATACATACGGCCATTCTGTAGGGGATAAAGTGCTTAGGGCGGTTTCTGGTGTGCTCAAAGCGGAATCCCGAGGTTCGGATATTGTGGCCAGATGGGGCGGGGAAGAGTTCATAATTTTTTGTCCTGAAACCAGCTCTGAACAAGGCGTGTTGTTGTCGAATCGGATTCGGGAAAAAGTGATGGAACTGAGCGCTCAGGATTTAGGCTTCAAAGGCCCGCAAACCATTTCTATTGGGGTGGTGCTGTGCAGTCCAAATGAATCCAGTAATTTGAATTTTATTTTAAAAGAACTGGACAGCACCCTTTACATGGCTAAAAACCAGGGAAGAAACAAAGTGGTGTTTCAGCAGATTTAAATTTCCTTTACTCCAATAGTGTTAATAAATTTTCGATGTCCATTCCGCTTACTGTGGGATCTGAAAAGCGGATAAAAATTTTATCTTCAATTTTCATGTGCTTTTCATCTGTTTCCATATACTTGTAATAGGTTTTCCCAGGACGGGGCATTCCTAAACATTGATCCCCAAGTCCCTTGTCCACATCCAAAGTAAGGGCCACCGGTTTGTAACCTTTTTCAACAAATGTGAATTTTTGGGCCCAGTACCAATCTTCCACATCGGTTTTCCAAAGGAAATCAAAAAATTGGTTACCAAAAGTGCCATTGTATTTTCCCAAAAGCACGCATTCATCATCTCCATAGCCCATTGTTATAAGGACTTTGTTACCATCTAGGAAGGAATAGGTCAGCACTTTTCCATTTTCATCCAACGCTGCATAGGTGGATGGAATAGCCACTGGTCCACTCCAGGACTCTCTGTAAATATCCACCCGATATATTTGGATGGCCAGTAATATTAATATCACTCCGCCGACAATTAAGGAAATTTTTGTTTTTTTTCTGTTTGCCATGATCTTCCTCCTATTTGTTCCACCCCAATAAAGGAAAGTGCAAATTAAATGCCATCTATCAAAATTATTTTCAATTAAAATTTCCAGCTCTTGATAACAGTAAAAATGACAAAATAGCATTTTGTAGTCAAATTGACATTTTTTTAGGCTCTAAAACTATATATTATATAGAGAAGGAAAAAAATGGGGATTTCAGCCTAATTTGGCGGCAGGATTTGAGGATTTTAAAGGGCTATCTTGGCACATCGTTTGCGTTTTTTAAACTATAGATGGATCTTAAACCGAGGGTAATATCATGAACAAGAGAATAATGGTTACGGTGGGTCCCAGTTCTATCAGCAGAGAGGTTGTTGAATTTGCTGATTCTCTCGCCCTAAAAAATAATGCGGAGCTGTTTGTGCTGCATGTGCAGGAACGCTCCCCCTATGTAGTAGAAACGGGAGAGGTTTTTAAAAAATTTATGGAGACTATAACTTTAAAAACCCCTTCTCATGAAATATTATCGCCAGTTGGTTATCCCAGCCAGCAGATTGTGGATGAGGCCAATCGCTACAATGTAGACTTAATTGTAATGGCGGCGCATTCCCATACCCTAATTGGGGAACTTTTGTTGGGAGGGATTACCAAATATGTAATGCACCATTGCAAATGCCCCGTATTTGTATATAAAAAACCGGAACAGGCTTTCGAGAATAAAATTGTGGTTCCCATTGATTTTACGGAGGTGAATCGGAAAGTGGTGGCCATTGCGGATGATTATGCCATGGACTTTGGTGGGGATTTGGCCTTTGTCCATGTGGACCCAGATGAGGGTTACTACGGAGCATGGACCGCTCATTCCTATGGGGTGGTGGTCCCAGAAGAATCCATGTATAAAAAACCGGATTTGGAAGCTGTAACCGCAAAATTAAAGGAATATTTGGATGGATTACAAATAAAATCCAAGTATGAATACAAAGTATTTTCGGGCTCGGCTAATGCAAAAATTTTAGAATACCAGGAGCAGTTAGATGCAAAGCTTATTATGTTGGCTTCACATTCCCACACTGCACTGGGACGGTTGCTCATCGGCGGTACCACGGATAAACTATTAAACAAAGGAGGCTGTTCTCTTTACGTTTATAAAGAATAAGATAGATTTTCATTATATTTTTTTGTTAGTTTTAATTTTTCCAAGGAGTCAAAATGAAAATGAATATTACAGGCAAAAACTTGAACCTTTCCGATACATTTAAGGAATTGCTTGATGAAAAATTCGGCATTTTATCCCGCTACCTCGACTCCATCCAGTTTATTGATGTTATGGTTGAAAAAGAAGCTAACAACGACCACACTATTCAGCTTAAGGTGGGTATTCCTAAAAGGGAGCCTGTGGTTTTAAAAGAAACAGACAGAAGCCTGCACGCGGCTGTGGACATTATTAGAGACAAGGCTGAAAATGTTTTGACTAATATTAAGGAGAAGTTGAAGAGTAAACATTAATTAAAAAATCGGAGAACTCTAAAAATTGATGATCGCGACTTCAGACGAGGCGCTCGAAGAGGACAAACCGGAATTTACTTGCTGTAAATGAGGATTTGAGGATGAGAGCAACGATGTATCAGGTCGCGAGGGCAATTTAATAATCCGGGGAGGTTTGTGTGAAAAGCCTTAAAAATATATTGCATTCAAAAATCCATGCCTTGGATGGTTTTATGGGCCAGGTGTCCGATGTATACCTGGATACCCATTTGTGGGCGGTGCGTTATTTAGTGGATAAAACCGGAGGTTTTCTGGCCCAGCGCCAAATTCTTTTATCTCCTTCCTCTGTTAAAAAGGTGGAGTCTAAAAAGAAGCTGGTGCATTTAAGTCTGACTTTGGCACAAATAGATTCAAGCCCAGCTGTGGATATGGATTTACCTGTATCCCTTCAATTGGAAAAGAAATTGGCCCGTCATTTTGACTGGCCAAATTATTGGGCTCCCATTGGGGTGCGCCCTCCGGAGACCTCTTTGGATGTATCTGAAGAAATTGTGGAAAAAAGTTTTGAGGATTCTTTTGAAGATAAAGAAAAAGGCTATAACCCCAATTTGTATAATTTAAACTCCATTTTGGGTTTGAAATACATGGAAAAAGAAGAGACTCTCGGGTTGGTTACTGATGTATACTACGATGGCATCCATTGGGATGTGAAAGGCCTTCAACTTACATTGCACCAGAACTCTCTTTATGACAAAACCATTCTCATAAAAAACTCGGAAATCAAGGAATTTATTTTGCCAGATGAAAAAATATTGCTTTCCATTGACCACAATGAATTGGCTGAAAAAGACGATTTAAGGGGAATGGACCTGACAGCAATGTTAAATTCCTGATTCCTCGAAAAGGAAGATAAAGCCCCTTGCCATATTGTCGATATGCGGTACAAAGGCGGCTGAAAAAGCAGCTAAAATCTAAAAAATGTAATTGGCACAGTCCTTGAGATACATCTAATTGAATCCTTAATCAGGAGGCAATTATGGATCCCAAAGGAATTGAACGGCTGGAAATGATTGAAGCCGCTGTCGGTTTGGCCTTTTTTTTCGCCATTGGCATTGTGTTTTTTAGCATTGTCATGGGCGCATTAAGCTAATTCGCGTTTTTGAAAAAAATGCGCCCCCGGAGGAGCGCAATATTTATTGTTTCTGGAGGAACAGTATTTATTCTTTCATGCCCTTGAAGGACTCTCCCATGCTTTCCAAGTAAGCGGCAAGGGCTTTGATTTTTTCCTCGTTGAGGCTTTTGATTTTTAGCACCATGTCTTTAGTAAATTCAGAAGTTCTTTTTTCAGCTTTGATGTCTAAAATTTGTGCTTCGGAATAAACAGCAGCTAGGCCTGCTATTCGGGGGCCTTCCTGTTTGCCTAATTTTCCATCTTTGGCCCGCCCCATTCCGTCGTCGTTGTGACAGGTGGCGCAGCCGTTCCTTTTATAAAGTTTTTGGCCTGTTTTTACCAGGTCAGCAGCTTGTAAGCTTCCTGCTAAAACTAAAGCGATGATGGCTAATTTTTTCATAATCTTCCCTTTTGATTCTATTGGTTAAAGGTTAAAAATTGTGCTATACCCTAATAATATTCGGATTTTTGATTTTCACTGGCTTTTTTGCCTGACAAATTGACAAGGCCCTTTTGCCAGGGATTTATCCGAATACTGAAAAATTGACACAAGTAAAGCAGCTCACAATTTTATTTCATAAAAATTATCAGGAAGATTTTTAATTGAGAATTTTGGGCTATTGTTTTTTTAATTTTATCTCGCCATGAATTCTAATCCCCAAAATATTTTAATCGTGGAAGACGAAGAGGATATTCAGTTTATCCTAAAGTTTAATCTTGAAAAAATAGGACACCACATAGTTACAGCCAATACAGGGGAAAAAGGTTTAAAACTTGCCAGAGAAAATGCTCCCGACCTCATTTTGCTGGATTTGATGCTCCCTAAACTATCGGGACTTGAAATTTGCAGAATTCTAAAAGCCCATAAAAGCACCGAACATATTCCCATTGTCATGGTCACGGCCAAGGGAGAAGAAAGCGACATTATCAGGGGTTTAGAACTGGGTGCTGAAGACTACATCACTAAACCTTTTAAAATTGGAGAAGTGCTGGCCAGGGTTAAAGCTATATTGCGCCGCACGACGCGGTTTAAGGCTCCAAATCAGCCGCAATTGTTCGAGATGGGAGAGGTTTCCCTGGATGCCCAAAAGCATGAAGCCAAAGTTATGGGCAAGCTGCTGGATTTAACTCCCTCCGAATTCAAAGTGTTGCAGTTGATGTTAGCAAAACCTCAAATGGTATACACAAGGAACCAAATATTGGAACACCTATGGGGAGATGAAAAAGAAACAGCGCCAAGAGCAGTGGATGTGGTTATTGTGGGCCTTAGAAAAAAATTAAACGGGGCTAGTTTAAAAATCGAAACTGTTAGAGGGATTGGATACCGGTTAAATGTTTAAAGTTCAAAAAAATATTTTTTGGAGCATTTTTCCCACTTTCAGCCTGCTTTTTGCGGTGGTGTTGAGCCTGGTCACTCTCTTTACCCTTATTTACAGCAAAAATTTTTATCTGGGAGAAAAACGTTCGGATTTACAAAAGATAAATTACCTCATTGCAGGTAATATTGAAAATTTTGATGAAGTCAATTTCCAAGCTTATTTGGAATCGGCAAACCAGGCCGGTCTTCGAATTACCCTAATCCAATCCGATGGCGTGGTAGTTCTGGATTCCGATGAAAATTCCGAGACTATGGATAACCATTCGGACAGGCCGGAAATTATGGAAGCCCGGGATTTTGGAATAGGCTCCGGCATTCGTTACAGCAATACTTTAAAAACCAACATGATGTATTCGGCAGTTAAGAAAAAAATGGGCGACTCCGTTGGTTTCATCCGAGTGGCTATTCCTCTAATGTCGCTGGAAAAAATATTGTGGAACCAGCAGTTTCCGGTAATAGCTATTTCAGGGTTTGGATTAGCCATGGTCTTTTTGCTCTGTTTTATAATCTCCAGGAACATCTCTCAGCCAATTAGCAACTTGAAAAATTATGCAGAGGTCATCGCTAAGGGAAACTTTCTCTCAAAAATTCCCAGGACGGGCGCCAGTGAAGTGCAGGATCTTGCCAGCTCCTTTGAATCCATGAGTCTAAGCCTAAAAAAGCGAATTGAAACCATAGAAAAACAACAGGGACAGTTGGATGCTATTTTTAGTTCTATGAAAGAGGGTGTAATTGCCCTGGACAATTATTTGAATTTGCTGGCATGTAATCCGGCCGCTTCCAACTTATTTAACATGAATATCAATTCCCATGAGGGAAAGCCTATATACTCATTTGTCAGGAACTCCAATTTAATGAGCTTTATTGAAAACCTGAAGCGTCCGGGAATGGATGTTCCTGATGAATTAAGCATTTCCCTTTTGGATAAGGGATTGGAAATTCAGGTTCGGGGTGCGCCTCTATTAAACAAGAAAAAAGACTTAATGGGAATCATTCTGGTGTTTAATGATATCACACGCATTAAAAAACTGGAAAAAATGCGTGAAGAATTTGTGGCCAATGTCTCTCACGAGTTAAAAACCCCTATTACTTCTATTAAGGGGGCCGCGGAAACTTTAATAGATGGAGCCATAGAAAACCCCAAAATTTCACAACGCTTTTTGGATATGATAATATCCAATTCTGAACGTCTTTCTTTAATCATTGAAGATATTTTAAAACTATCCCGGCTGGAAAATGAACTCAATTTTGATGTTTTGGAAAAAGAAGAAATTCCGGTCGATAAGCTTTTGGATGGGGCTGTAAAATCCTGCCAAAATATGGCTTCGGCCAGTGACATTGAAATTAAAGTGAATCTGGATTACAATGCCAAAGTTTTGGGAAATAAAACATTGCTGGAACAGGCCCTGATAAATTTGATTTCCAACGCCATAAAATATTCTAATTCTAAAACCGTTGTCCGGGTGGAAGGCTCCTTAACAGACAGTAAAGTTCAAATCGATGTTATTGATGAAGGGCCTGGAATTGAAAAAAGCCATATTGCCCGGATTTTTGAACGCTTTTACAGGGTGGATAAGGCCCGTAGCCGTAAAATGGGTGGTACGGGTCTTGGCCTTTCTATTGTTAAACACATTTGCCAACTCCATCGAGGGGAGGCCAGTGTCAATAGCGAAGTTGGAAAAGGTTCCCGTTTCCGCATAAGCCTACCTATTTTAAAGCAGAGCTCATAAAATCAACTTGTTTTCTATCTGGTTGAATTCATTTTGAAACATTAAGTTTTGATATTCCTGGGTAGTTAAACCAGGAGAATATATGTTAAATGGAGCTTTTGAATCAGAACCCCGCCCGAGCGATTCAAACAAATATCTAAATCCCTTTGAAAATAAAGCCTTTCAAAATTATAGGCCGAAAGTTCCTCTGGATTTTATGATTAATAATTTCCATCTGAAGACAGCGGATACTTTAGAGGAGCTCGGCTCAATTTGCGAACTAAAAAATAAAGCAGAAAATACATCCAGAAAAGAGCTGGAATATTTTGATTTGGAGTCCGAACATATAATTGTTGTGGATTTGATAAGCAACACGACAGTGGGATACTGTCGTATTTACCACCCTGAAAACTTTGGGGTTTATCCCTGCCAGGTTCAATTCTCTCTTAGCGATTATTTTTTTGATATCAATAAGAAATACATCGAAGTTGGACCTATTGTTACCAAACAATCAAAAAACATTAAGTTAATTGAAATTTTAATTTGGGCCGCGGTTTCTGAATATTTGAAAAATATTACCGTGGACGAAATGGTGTTTAATTTTAATTTCCCGGTTTCTCACAATAATGTTTTAAGCAATATTCATGGGTATTTGTATCGCCATTATAAATCCAAAGGGCCAAAACATTGCCATCCCCATTACCCTGTTTTTATTAATTGGGAAGATGGCGGATGGAGTAAAAATCCCTTCGTGGAAAATGCCTTGCCTTATTATTTAAGCCAATTGTTTTCCTTAGGAGCAAAAATATTGGCTGAACCAGGCTGGAATAAATCAAAATCGGCAATTTGTTATTTGGTAAGTGTGCCTTTAAATGAAAAATAGCCTTCGCCTTGGGGCGGTTTCGAAACCCTTTTGAAATATAAATGAAACTTTGGACAGGCATTTTTGTTTCAAATGTTTCAATTTCTTAACAAAAAATATTGCTTAGCCTTACTTTTGTTTAGTTCTCTGGTTTGGGCTGATTATATAGACAAAGGCAATGCCCTTTTTAATGAGGGAAAGTTAGGGCAATCTTTGCAAATGTATAGTATGGCTCTGGAGGCTGGAGAAAATCCAACTCTGGCTCGCTATTATAAATCCAATGTCCTTTATAAAATGGGGCAAACTGGAAGAGCGGTAATGGAATACCAAAAAATCATTCGGGAGCATCCCGAATTTGTAAAGCCCTATATAAATCTGGCCGGAATTTACTTTGAAATGGATGTGGTTGGAGAAGCCCTTAGCTTATACGGAAAAGCCCTCAAATTGGAACCGGAAAACCTTTTAGTTATTAAAATGGTGGCGGAAAGTTATTTGAAAATTGAAAACTACCCTGAGGCCATCCGTTATTTCGAGTTGGGAATGGATAAAGAGCCTCAAAATGAAGAGTGGTTGTATGGCTTGGTGGAGTCTTATCAGAAGTTAAATGATATGGTTTCCATTGAAATGTTGTTAATAGATAACATTAATAAATTTGAAAACAATTCCTTGTGGTTTTTATTAGGGGATATATTAAATGCCAATGGAAAAAAGAAAGAAGCGGCCCTAACCTACAAAAAAGCTTTGCAAAGGGACCCAGGACAGGAGTTGTATTATTATAAATTGTCCAACCTTCAGTCTGAATTAAACCAGCCTTTTCTTGCGATAAATACTCTTTCCAAAGGTTTAGAGGCCAAGGTTTTGGGAAATGATGTATATATAGAATTAGCTAACATGTATTACAACTTAGGCGATACGGATAAATCTTTTCTTTATTTCCTGGATGCTTATGATTCAAATGTTAAGGGTGGGTTTCAGGGGGTTTTGTTTTTACTGGAAGATGCAGCAGCTAATAATGACAAACGGTTTATGGAATTTTGTTTGGGCAAATTAAATAAGGAATTGCAGAAAAAACCTGAAATTGCCGAAATATTATCCAGGATGGAAGGCTAAAATAAGATTTGTGCGCAATATGCAGTTTATACTTTCGATCTTGCTTTTATTAAGTGCAGCTTCTTTTGCCCAAGATGGCGAAGTGATTCCGGTATTATCGGATTCCGCCCTGTATAATTTTAATGAGGAAGCGATATTTGATTCCGCCGCAGCTAACACTTCAGATAGTTTGGAATTTAAACCCCCTGTAGAAATTGTCAAACAGGAACGAAGAGGCCTGGTGCTTTCTGCTTTGACCAGTACTCCCATTGAAGGGGCCGTAATTAAAGTATTTAAAGAAGATACATTAGAACTCATAACAGATGTTAGTGGGTTGTTTCTTTTTCCCATGGAAAATTACAAGGGGTACTCTCTTTCCATTGCGAAAGATGGGTACGAAACCAAAAATAGCCGATACCCCGAATACGATGGGCAAACTATTATTGAATATAAATTAGATAAACCCATTAAAACACTTTCGAAAATGCAGGTGAAAAAAAGCATTCGAGGCGGTTCGCTTATTTCTCTTTTGGAAAAAAGGCAAGCTGCAACGGGAATGTTTGATGCCATGGGCTCCGAGCAAATTGGAAAATCCACGGACTCCGATGCAGGAGCTGTTGCCAAAAGGATTTCCGGGACTTCTTTGATTGGCGGTAAATACGTTTTTGTGAGAGGTTTGGGAGAACGGTATACAAACATGTATTTGAACGGTTTGCCGGTTCCCTCGCCGGAAAAAGACAAGCGGATTGTGCCTCAAGATTTATTTCCGGCAAGCGCCTTAGAGACGTTTACAATTTATAAAACTTTCCAACCAGAGTTGCCTCCGGATTTTGCCGGGGGTTCCATAGATTTAAACACAAAAGGTATCCCTGAAAAAAATGCTTTTAAAATTCAATTGGGCCTGGGAGGGACCGACTATTATGGAGATGGATCTTTTTTAGATGTGGGAGATGACCGGTTCACTTACGATGGAGGAAGCAAACTAACCAATTATTTTGGCTATGATGATGGAACCAGGGCTGTTCCCAATGGAGTGCCTACATCTATACCTAAAAGTGTTTTTTCAAATAAGGAACGGGCAGATTTCGCCTATCAATTTAATAACAAATTAGCCCTTGATACTGGGCGAATATTGCCTAACCAATCTTTTGCCCTTTCTTATGCTAAAGTGTCTAAAGGGGACGAAAATAAAAAAGGAATGTTATTGGATATATCCTATTCCAACAAGTACTCCAATGACGATTTTAAGCGTATAGTTTACAAGCCCAGTTACAGTCTGGCCGAAGAAGTTTATTACGTGAAAAATGCAGCAGAGCTTCAAATTGGAGAGGGCCTTTTTGAAACTAAAATCAGCGCGCTGGCCAATTTTGGTTATGAATCCAAAGATAATCAACTATGGTTCAAAAACTTATACGCCCACTTAACGGAAGATAAGGCATTTTACAATCAAGCCTGGCAGACCCGGGGTGGGCCCGGAGCGGGCATGGACAGCGATTGGGAAGAACGTTTTGAATTGATGTATAGTGAACGTCATTTTTTATCCAATCAGTTTGGCGGCGGGCATTATATCGGAAAAGGGATTTTAGATTCCCTTTCCTGGGCGATGGGGTTTGCCTGGACCAAGGAAAATATTCCCGATAAAAAACGTTATTATTATACCCGCAATGTAAGATATGTTAGAACCCAGGTGGATACGGTGGTAGATGGCATTAGCTATGAAGCCGGGGAAGAAATAAGAATAATAGATCCCCGTTTAAAATACGAGCTAAAATCCCCTTATGGAACCAGGGCTTATGAAGTTACCTGGGAGTATGGGTTGGCAGGCAGAATGGATGGCTTTTTGGTAATTCCGCCTAGCATTTCCCAAAAGGATAGCTTTTTTGTGGATAACTCTTTTTTCCACCACTTAGCTTTGCCGAAAGCTCAATTTGGTTACATCTGGTCTTTTAAACAAAGGACTTATGATGTATTCAGGTATAACTGGGACGGAATGCAATCCAATGAGTATATACCTATGATTTCCGAAACAGGAGATTACAGTTTGGTGGAACAGATACACGATCCGGAAATTGTATACAGACATTTGCAAAGCCGAACAAATGGTTTTGAAACCACGCCTAATGAAAATGATTCCTACAATGCATGGGACTTAACCAATGCTATATATCTGAAATCGGGATTGGATTTTAGCTTAGGGCGATTTCCAACGGGCCTTCATGCGGGGGTAAAGGCGGAATGGTTCCTATTAGATTTTGTTGCTCCATTTACAGGAGAAGCTTCTATTAACAACCCTGAGTTGCGTATGGATGAAGCCAAGCGGATTAACAGCAATGAGTTTCAACTATACCCTTCTGTATATTGGTATAACCGCTGGACTAAAAACACGAAAGGTAGTTTTCAATACGCCCGTACCGTTATCCGCCCGGAAATTCGGGAACGTTCACCCACGGAATTTTATGACACCGAAAAAGAGCAAACCGTTGTGGGTAACCCTGATTTAGTAAACACAGTGGTGCATAATTTTGACTACCGGTGGGATTGGTATTTAAAAGGTGGTCAAATATTATCTGCCAGCCTTTTTTATAAAAACTTTAAGGATCCTGTGGAAGGCTACGTGGACCCAAATAGTTCGCCTCCTTACAAAAGATTTCAAAACTCAAAAAAGGCTTTTGTTAAAGGCATAGAGTTTGACTGGCTTTTAAAGCCGGGGTTTATATTTGAAAATTTTAAAAATTTAAAAAAGCCTATGGAAGATTTTGAATTGTCTGGCAATGTGGCCTTAATGACATCTGAAGTTAAAATTGATTCAAACTCAGGTTTCGTTGGTGTATTACATACTACAAGGCCAATGGTAGGGCAATCTGATTTTTTAATAAATGCAAAATTGGTTCATCAACCGGATCTTGGAAAATGGTCCATACAACATGGCATAGCCTATAATGTATTTGGACCCCGAATTGAAAAGGTTGGAACCTACTATGTGGATGATCATTATGAAAACTCGTTCCACAGCCTGGATTATTTTAACAAAATAACTATTGGGCCCTTGGGGATTTCCCTTAAAATAAAAAATTTACTGAATTCCCGAAAACTAAAGTATTTAGATGGCTTGGACGAGGATGAAAAAGAAACCATTCGCAAAACAATTGAAGAAAAAGCGGACGGCACTTCGTATTCATTGAGTGTGGGTTATTCTTTCTAGGTTTTTATTTTACAGAAAAGTACCATCCTTGTCTTGTTTCAAAAATGTTTCATGAATGGGTTTTGAAACAGACGGTTTAAATACCAAGTCGCCCTATGTATTAATGTTTATAGTCTTTTTAAGACTTTAGGGCTGAGTATTTCGGTTCCAAAAGTAGAACTAAAATAAAATTCCTGAGCATTTTTTGTAACAACATTTAAACAGTTTTGAAACAAGGCATTTCCATATTTACTTGAAAATGTTTACACTGGAGGAAAAATGAATTTATTAAAGGCTACCACATATATTGCAGCCTTATTCCTATTTTGGGGGTGCTTTGACAGCACAGGGCCGGATAAAAAGCCCCCCGGAGATTTGGAAGGTACTATAACAAAGGACATAACACTTGATGCGAAAATAGAATATACCATTGAAGGCATGGTGTATGTGGACAAGGGAGTAACTCTAACTATTCCCGAAGGAACGGTTATCAAAGCAAATGGTAAATCCGCTTTGGTTATTCGACCTGGAGCTACTATTGAAGCTGTGGGCACCAAAGAAAAACCTATTGTATTTACCTCAGCCAATCCAAATCCCGAATCAGGCGACTGGGCGGGAATTGTAATTTTTGGAGAAGCTCCTGTTTCCACTGCGGATAACACTCAGAAGTTTGAAGCCGATGAAGGCGAAACTTTTGGAGGCACTAAAAAAGCAAGCAATTCCGGTATATTAAAATATGTCCGTATCGAGTACGCCGGTTATACGGTTGGACCCGATAAAGAGCTTAACGGCCTTACTCTTGGCGGTGTGGGCACAGGTACCCAGATTAGTTATGTGCAAATCCATGCTGGTAAAGACGATGCCATAGAGTTTTTTGGCGGTACTGTAGAAGTTGACCACATTGTGGTGACCGATTACCAGGATGATGGATTTGATATAGATGAAGGTTTCGTTGGAAAATTAAGCTTTGGCTTAAATATTCAAGGTGATGAATCGGATAGATGTATAGAGGCGGGCAGCAAGGCTGTTAATAAAGATTTGTTAACTGCTCCCACATTTAGCAATATTACAATGTGGTGTAACTCCACAAATCAAGCCCTGCATTTAAAAGATAATGTGAGTGGAACTTACGAAAAATTTGTAGTTGTGAGCGATAGCGCCTCTGAATTGATTAAAGCGGAAGGCGATGTGACTTTAGCTAAATTAGCAGACGGTTCTACTGTATTTAGCGATTTTTTCTACGCAGGTAATTTTCAAAATTCTGTGATTGATGTTTCAGGCGATGAAACCATTGATATGAATGAATTGACCTCCAATTTTACTCAAGTTTCCAATGCTTTAAATTCAAATTGGTCTGCAAAAAATGCGGCTATTAAAGATGCGGGCGCCGGGGCTATAGTGGGTAATGATTTGTGGTACGAAGATTGGACTATGGAAGGCACTATTACGGGAAAAGATGAAAACCCTGCCGAAATTGTTGTTCTTAGCGGCACCATCAGCGATGACATGACTTTAGAAGCAGGTGTGCAATACGAATTAAATGGATTTGTATATGTGGATGGGGCAACTCTTAGCATTCCTGCGGGAACCATGTTTAAATCCGCTGGCAAATCAGCTCTTATCGTTAATTCAAATGCAAAATTGGAAGCCAAAGGCACTAAGGAAAGCCCCATTGTATTTACCTCAAAAGCCTCTTCTCCCGAAGCTGGAGACTGGGCGGGTATTGTTCTGTTTGGAAAGGCTCCTGTTTCCACAGCCGATCACACTCAAAGTTTTGAGGCTAACGAGGCGGATAAATTTGGCGGAGATACAGAAGAACATAATTCCGGAACTTTGGAATATGTTCGAATTGAATATGCCGGTTATGTTGTAGCTACTGACAAGGAACTCAACGGTCTTACTTTAGGTGGTGTGGGCAGCGGAACAAAAATCTCTTACGTTCAAATTCATGAAGGAAAAGATGATGCCATAGAATTTTTTGGTGGCGCGGCGGAAGTGGATCACATCGTAGTGACTTCTTATCATGATGACGGTTTTGATGTGGACGAAGGTTTTTCCGGCAGCATTAGCTACGGTATAAATATTCAGGGTGAAGGTTCTGACAGATGTATTGAAGCTGGAAGTAAAGCTGTGGACCCCGATATGATAACCGCGCCTACGTTCAGCAATATTACCATGTGGTGTAACTCCACAAATCAAGCGTTGCACTTAAAAGACAATGTAAGTGGAACTTATGAGAAATTTGTAGTTATCAGTGATAGCGCTTCTGAGCTTATTAAAGCTGAAGGTGATGTGACTATTGGTAAATTAAAAGATTCTTCCACCGTATTTTCAGATTTCTTTTATTCAGGAAGCTTCGTGAATGCGGTGCTGGATTTTGGTGCAGATTCTATTCAATCCACTTTAGACAGAGTTTCTCCTAATTTTGTTCAGGTAGCCAACCCTTTAAATGATGACCTTTCTGCTAAAGATTCCAAGGTAAAAGATGCAGAAGCTGGCGCCATTGTGGGTAGCGATTTATGGTACGAAGATTGGACAAAAGAGGGTACCATCACTTCAAAATCAGGTAGCACCGGTGATGTGGTTGTACTTACTGGAACTATAAACTCAGATATGGAATTGGATGCCGACATTCAATATGAGCTCAATGGCTTTGTGTATGTGGAGGATGCCACATTGACTATTCCTGCAGGCACTGTTTTTAAATCTTCAGGTAAATCAGCGCTTATTATTACCACCACTGGGAAGTTAATGGCAGAAGGTACCGCAGACAAGCCAATTATTATGACTTCAAAAGCTGCCAATCCAGAAGCTGGAGACTGGGCAGGGGTTGTGGTATTTGGACAGGCACCAGTTTCCACGGCTGACAAAACGCAAAGTTTCGAAGCCAATGAATCTGATAAATTTGGTGGAAATGTAGCGGACCACAATTCGGGTGTTATTAAATATGTAATAATTGAATATGCCGGATATGTTGTGGCCACAGATAAAGAACTTAATGGTTTGACCTTAGGTGGCGTAGGTACTGGCACTGAAGTTAGCTATGTTCAAATCCACGAGGGAAAAGACGATGCGGTTGAATTTTTCGGCGGCAGTGTAAATGTGGATCATATTATTGTGACTTCTTATCATGACGATGGTTTCGATGTAGATGAAGGCTACACAGGAACAATCAATTACGGAATCAATATCCAAGGCGAAGGTTCAGATCGCGCAATTGAAGCTGGAAGTAAGGCTGTGGATCCAAATCGGATTACAGCCCCTACTTTCAATAACATAACAATTTGGGCAAACTCCACAAATCAAGCATTGCATCTCAAGGACAACGTGGCGGGAACTTACAACAAATTTGTGGTTGTATCTGATTCTGCCACAGAAATAATAAAAGCAGAAGGTTCAGTGACTCTGGATGCTATTAAATCCGGCGATTTGAAACTTTCCAAATTTTATTATTCAGGCGTAGCTGTGAATTCTTTAATAAGCGCAGCAGGAGACAGTGCGGCTGAAGCAGCATTAAGTGCTGGTATTACGCGCACCATGAATCCTTTAAACGCCGACTTGAGTCCTGCAGCAGCCGAGGTTATCTCTGATTCGGCCGGAGCTATTGTAGGGGATGATCTATGGTATGAAGGCTGGTCTGTGGATGGCACTTTGGATTTGGGAAATGAACCCACTCCTGAAAATGTGGTACTTAGCGGAACCATTGACGCGGATATGGAGCTTTCCAACCTGCTGACATATGAATTGGATGGCTTTGTATATGTGGATGGGGCTACGTTAACTATTCCTGCGGGAGCATACATCGCTTCCTCTGGAAAATCAGCTTTGATTGTAAACCCTGGCGCCAAAATAATGGCCATGGGCAACGCAGCGAACCCCATTGTTTTCACATCTAAAGAAGAGAACCCCGAAACCGGAGATTGGGCTGGAGTCGTTATTCTTGGTAACGCGCCTGTATCCACTGCCGACAGCACTCAGGCTTTTGAAGCCAATGCTACGGATATTTTTGGTGGAAAGGTTTCCAATGACAATTCCGGAGTATTAAAGTATGCCCGAATTGAATACGCAGGGTACGTGGTAGCCACAGATAAAGAATTAAATGGATTGACCTTAGGCGGCGTTGGTTCTCAAACTGAAATCAGCCATGTTCAAATCCATGAAGGTAAGGACGACGCCATAGAATTTTTTGGCGGAAGTGTAAATGTAGATCACATTGTAGTTACTGCCTATCATGACGATGGCTTTGATGTGGATGAAGGCTTTAATGGTTCCGTTTCTTTTGGCCTTAATGTTCAAGGTGCAGAATCTGACAAAGCCATCGAAGCTGGTGATAAGGCTGTAAATCAAGAGCAAATTACGGCTCCCAGTTTTTCAAACATTACCATTGTTTCCAATGGCGTTAATGATGTGATTCATTTTAAGAACAATGTGTCAGGCAATTATGATAAGTTTGTAATTTTGACAGAAGGCGCGCCATCTCTTATAAAACTTGAGGGCGATGTTTCTATAGCCTCGGTTAATTCAGACGAAACGGTTGTGACTAATTGTTTTTATACTGGCGACCCTGTAATTGTTACCAACACTGGAGATGCTTCAGCAGAAACCAAGCTTAATGCGGCTTGTTCCGATGTGGATAGCCCATTAAATGCGGATTATTCACCTGCGGCCTCCGCTGTTTCCGATGCAGAAGCAGGAGCCATAGTGGATGAACTTTGGTATATGGGCTGGGTTAAAGCCGGCACTATCTAAAATTTGCCAATTCCAATTTAAAAGGCTCCAATTTTATTGGGGCCTTTTTTATTTTATAGAAGAATAAGAATTAGGAAAGAAATATGAACAATCAGTTTATTAAACAAAATATTTTTGTAATTGTTAAACTAAGTTTTCTTTTGATTTTTCTTGCCGGTTGCGGAAAAGAAAACAGCCAAAAAGAAAAGGCCCAAGGCCAAAAGGAAGATAAAAGCGCCAGGCTTCATTCCGGGCTGGATACAACAAAAGTGGATATTAGTTCCCTGCCCAATATTAATTCTATTGTGCTGGAAAACAGCTATTCCAATATAGAAGAATTAACATCTGGTCTCAGCCAAAATTTAATGGATACCAATGTTCTGGAGGCCCAAAAGTTGTTGCCTAAATTTTCGGAATATGCCAAATTGTATTACTACTTGCCAGACCCGGATTTGAACCCAAATTCTGGAGAATTTATGGCGACATTGTATGTAAATGGGAATAAGAAAAATCTTCCTAGATGGTCTAGGGATTTCCACGAGAAAAAATGTGTAAAACTAATAACATCAGAGCCAAAGGAAATAAAGGAAGGAAAGGGTTATGAATTATTGTCAGGCATTCAAGTGGAATGCATGGATGATGTTGGAAAGAAATTTCACTTTCCCGTTTTTAAAACCGTGTTAAAAATTGGCGGTAAATATATTATCTGGTCTATTTTAGAAACTTAATTATAACTGGCTACCGAAGGGTTTTGTTCCATTTTTTCTTCGTTCCACTGGTATCCAAAACCTGTAATGGTTTCAATACAATACCCATAGGGTTTGATTTTATTGCGTAATCGGGTAATAACAATATCCACTGCTCTATAGCTGGATTTTGTATTCATCCCCCAACCTTTTTCCAAAAGGGTTTCCCGTGTCACTGTCTTATTCTTTTTTTCAATAAGGATTTGTAATACATTAAACTCTCGGGGAGTAAGGCTGATTCGCCGTCCGTCAATTTTAACTTGATGCCTTTCGGGGTGAATTTCAAATTGGGCAATACGATAGGGTGCATGCGAACCATAAGCTCTGTTAAGTAACGCAGCCACCCTTGCCAACAAAATTTTAAAGGAAAAAGGCTTTGTTAGATAATCGTCTCCACCAGCCTGAAATCCCCGCAACATATCTTCTTCAGTATTTTTTGCTGTGAGAAATATGATTGGAATATTGGAGAGGCGCTCGTCTTTTTTCATCTTCTTGCTAATATCCGTTCCCTGAAGTCCGGGCAACATGATATCGCAAATGACCAAATCAATTGTTTCATCGTATAAAACAGAAAATGCCTGGGTAGAGTTTTTGGCTATGAAAACTTGAAAATCTTCGTTTTCAAAACGAAATTTTAACAATTCTAAAATATCTTCTTCGTCTTCTATTATTAAAATTGAGTTATTTGACATAATTTAGCTGCTTTTTAATGAATCAATCAGACTAAGAATAGCATCCAAACATTAGGATTATGTTAGGATGTGGTATTTATTTCAAATTCCCATAAATTTTATTGCATTGTCCCAAAAGCATTTAGTTATCGGTACCTCAAGCTTATGTTTCAAACAGGAAACTTTTCTGATACCAATTGGAAACAGAATTGAAACATAAGGGGAGTTAATTTTGTTGGAATGAAAAAGTTAATCTTAATGTCCGCTATTCTGCTTATTGGAAAATACGGCTTTTCAGAGACTGAAAAATCTGTGAAGCTGGAAATAGAACAATTGCAGGAAAAAATAAAAGAAGAACGGCTCAAATGGGCCGGAGAAAAATCCGCTAGTGAAAAAGATGAGAAAAAAAGGATTAGCCAATTGGCCGATCTGGAAAGTCAGAAATTGGAATTCAAAGATAAGATTTCCGGATCGGAGTTGGAAATTGAGCATTTGTTAAATGAAATCGAAAAGGCTAAATCCAAGACCAAGAGGTTGGAAACATCCTTTGAATTCTATAACAAAATTGTGTTAGAAGAAGCCGGGGCTTTAAAAGACGCCATTGCTAATTCTATTCCAGTGCAGCTCAGTTCCCGAATGGAAAAAATAAACACTCTAATTCTTGATTTGAAAAAAAACAAAATTAATCCTGAAGAGGCTTTAACCAGGTTGTGGGGGATCTATAGTTCGGAAGAACAAATGGCAAGTGAGGCTTTGGTATATTCCGGAAAAATAAAAGACGGTTCAGGAACCGAAGTTCCCGTAAAATATTTAAGGGTAGGAAAACAAATAGCTATGTATAGTAATGCCTCTGGAATTCATGTGGGAGTTTTGCGGAAAATAAAAAGCGGCGAGTGGAAGTGGCTGGATGAAAATGAACTTGATTCGGATGAAAGAAAGGCCGTGAAAAAAGCCGTGGAAGTGGCGGATGGAAAAGCCCTTCCCGGATTTACCTCAATACCACTGTTGGCGGAAAGTTTGGAGTTAATTGGGGATGAGGAGAATAAAAATGAATAAGATAGTAACATCCCTATTTGTTTTATGCCTTTTAGTTTTTGGTTTTTCTGAAGACAGGCGTCGGGAAGAATTTAAGGAACAGCAGGCTTTAAATAAGCTCATTCTCCAAAGAAATGATCTGCAAAGGGAATTGGACGAGTTGAGAATTAATCGATGGCAGGATAAAAGAAACGCCATAGTTAAAAAACAAACTTTTAAAGAAGCCTGGGATAAGGCTCAGTTTGAAATGGACAAGTTGGACAGGCAAATGTCCCAGAAAAATGAGACTGTTCTCAGCTTAAAAAACCAGCACAAAGAGGCCTTTTCCCAGTTGGACCTGGTAAAAAGCAGAACCCGGGAATTCGGAATTCAAATTTCGGAATTGTTGGAGAATTGGAAAGCGGAAAGAGAGTATGGTTTTCCCGAAGCCAGAAATAAAATAATAGCGAATCTTTCTGAAATCCAAAAAAATTTGGAATCTTCAGATTTTACCGCCAATATGGCTGATGTGCATAAATTGTTTGCCGCGAGAAATGAAGATTTAAAAATGTCTCAGTCCTCAGAGATAAAGCGCACCCAATTCACTTTTTTAAATGCGGGCAGAGATTCTTCCACTGTAGCTGGAATTAACGTTCCTAAAATTGAAGCGGGTTATGAAATAAGATTGGGAAACATATACAAAGCATTTGTTAGCACGGAATCGGGTCATTCTGCTATTCTGGGTAAAAGCGGAAACATTGGTGAGAACAGTTGGGTGTGGCTGGAAAATTTAAACCAGGATGTAAAAGACAGGTTTGTCCAGCTAAAACAGGATATATCGGGTTTCCAAAGCGGTGAGTCACCTGTAAATACAATTTACTTTGTACCCATAGATGTTCAATTGAAAAATTCCATTGGAGAAGGTTATGTGGCTAATGAGCGTCTGGGGTTTTTAAAGGAACTCAAGGAAGAATTGATTGGTGTCGGCTTTGTTTTATGGATATTGATTCCCATCATCATTATAGGATTGTTTAGCGTCACCCGAAAATTGGTGGTGTTTATCAGTAAAGGGCTTTACAGCTCGGAGCGCCTTGGAGACAGGGTTATCAACTTGTGCCTGGAAGGCAAATATTTTGCGGCGAAAAATTTATGCAAAAACAAAAACAGCTCTTTGGCCCGTGTATTAAAGGCCATAATTGTGAAAAGGGATTTGGGGCGTGGAAAAGTTGAAGATGTTACTTATGAAATAATGCTTCACGAATCCGCAACCATAGAAAAAAATATAGGAACCATTAACATCATGGCGGCAGCAGCTCCCTTGATTGGATTGTTGGGTACTGTTTCCGGTATGGTTAACCTTTTCTCTGCAATCACACTTCACGGCACGAGCGACCCTAAAGTTATGGCTTCCGGCATATCTGAGGCCCTGCTTTCCACAAAATGGGGTCTGTTGGCAGCTATTCCATTGTTGCTGTTGTACAACTGGGTAAGTAATAACTCTCAAAAAATGATTTCGGACATGGAGAAATACTCCACAAGGCTTATTAATGTATTGTATACATATGCCGGAGCGGATAGGGAAAATGAAATGAAAGAACTCCACGCTGATGAATTAAACAATCAGGTTGAGGTGGCGGAGAAAGTGGATGCTTGATTATATTATTGAGGAAATTGCCAAAGGTGGCTGGGTTATACTTCCTTTATTTGTGGTTTCTGTCCTTGGCTGGGTCATTTCCTTTCAATGTATATTTAGGGTTTGGAGAAGAGAGCTTCCATTTAAATATCTTACCAAGAGAATCCGCTATCCGAAAACTTTGATAAACTGGTTAAGCAATTTAAACCCCAAAGAGAAAAGATCTTTTTCCGCCAGAGTACTGTTAAATGTGTTTCGGGCTAAGGCATTCGGGCAAAATGGGATGTTGGAAGCTTTGGATGAACAGATGAAGGCCACTGTTCCCGAAATGGAGAAAGGCCTTGAAACTCTAAGAATATTAGCAGCCGCCGCTCCCCTTTTGGGGTTATTGGGAACTGTAATAGGTATGATTGATACCTTTAACGTATTGAGTGTTTTTGGCACTAATAACCCTGTGCTTATGGCCGACAGCATTTCCGTGGCCCTGGTAACCACCCAAAACGGGTTAATTGTAGCTATTCCTTTTATGTTAGTGCATATATTTTTAACAAACAGAATTTATAAAATTGAAAATGAAATAAACAAAGCATCGCACAGGATGATAAATTATTTAACCGAAACCAGTCAGTCATGATTCCAAGAGTAAGTAAAAAAGAAAGAAAAGATGTTGAAATCGCCATAGTTAACATGGTGGATGTGGTGTTTGTATTGGTAATATTTTTTGTACTAACCACTACCTTTACTAAGGAAACAGGTATAGATATCAACAAACCAAAAGCGAGTAGTTCCAAGCAATTGGCTAAAAGACCTATCATTATAGGTGTTTCGAGAACTGGAGAAATACATGTAAATGATAGGCAAGTCGATTTTTCCATATTAAGAAGCCTGCTTAAACGCAGTGCCCTGGAGGATAGTAATCCCACAGTGGTGATTCAATCCGACAAGCAGGCGGAAATGGGAGTGGTTGTTAAAATACTTGATGTATGCAATGAATTGGGGATTAAAAATTCCTCAGTATCCACTGAAGCGGGATGATTAAATCCTTTTTTAAAATTGCTATTGTGGTTTTTGGTTCCTTTGGAATCAGTGTGGCCCTTTTTGTATCCATTCCCATTTCCAACTATTTCAATCTTAAAAAAGCTGAACTATACGAAAAAGAAGAACTTCCTATTCATGCGGTTCAAAAAAAGGTCAAGCTTCAAAAAAAGAAACCGCCACCGAAAAGAAATAGGCCAAAACCAAGCTCAAATAAAAAGTTAAGCAGTACATTAAAACTCAATCGGACTAAGCTTTCCATGGACTTAAGCCATCAGGCGGCAAATGGAATGGGCATTGGTTCTGCGAATCTTTCTGAGGGTTTAATTGGGGATGAAGGAAGTCAGGGACTGATTTATCCATCTATTATCAGACCGGTTGCTATGCCTAAATACCCTGACAAAGCCAGAGATGCTGGCATATCCGGTTTGGTAGTATGTGAAATCGAAGTAGATATATCCGGAAATATTTCCAATTGGGAGATAATAGACAGCCCTGGCAATTATGGCTTTAGAGAGGAAATTGCCTTAGCCTTAAAAGATTGGAAATTTACTCCTGGGAGTCTTAACGGAATTCCCGTTTCCATGAAAGTGCGCCAACCTTTCGAATTTTAAGCCACCCTAATTTTTTTCAGCGCTTCAAAGCTTGTTTTTTGAAGGGCTTTTTGCTTTAACTCACTAATTTTTAAGGATTTATGCTGGTTAGAACTGCTGTTGGGTCCAACTTTTTTGTAACAGTTTTTAACAAAATTTCATTTTCCACACAAAATCCTAACAATTCATTTTCATTTTGATTTCAAAACGATTTAAAACCTTAAAGGAGTTAAAATGAAATTAAAAATTGCTGGTATTTTATCCCTGGCCTTTTTAACCTGGGCTCATTCTAATGAATCCGTAAAATTAAGCGGTAGCTTGCGCTTTCGCCATGAAGGCATATTTGTGGAGGATAAAGATGGCCGCAATCGCGAAAGAATTCAGGCCAAGCTGGCTGTGGAAGGAAAAGTGGCAGAGAGCGCCAAAGTAAAAATTGGGTTGGCTTCTGGTTCTGCCGATCCTGTTTCTACTAACCAAACATTGGGCAGTGGTTGGTCCTCAAAATCCATTTGGTTGGATATTGCTTATTTGACTTATTCACCTAGCTATGCAAAAGGTTTGAGCCTTAGTTTGGGTAAATTGAAAATGCCTTTTCATACACCCAGTGGAGCAAAATTGGTTTGGGACGGCGATGTTACGCCCGAAGGCGCTTTGCTTTCCTATGAAAAGGAAGGGGAAGGAAAGTTTTTACCCTTTATTTCTGTAGGCCATTTTTGGTTATCTGAAATAAAAGACGACTATGATCCTATGTTAATCAGTGCGCAAGCCGGAGCTTCCATAGATATGGGTCCAGTTTCTGCAGATCTTGGCGCAGGACTCTACAGTTACCAAAATCTTTTAGGTGCTGCAGCCCTTTATGATGGTGATTTTTTTGGTAATTCAGGGGATTCTACAGGATACACGGAAGAATATATGCCCATTGAAGTTTACGCAAATCTAAAAACAAAATTTGGAAAATTTCCAGCATCCCTTAGCGGTCATTTTGTAACCAATCCTCTTGTAGATGAAGATGGAATGGGTTTTATGGCAGGGTTCCAATTGGGAAAAGCCAAAGATCCTCAAAGTTGGAGTTTGGGTTATTCCTATAAAATGCTTCAAAAAGACGCTGTTTTAGCAGTATTTGCCGATTCTGATTTCGGTGGCGGTGGAACAGATAATATGGGTTCTGTTGTTAGCGCCCAATATGTAATGCTTAAAAACACCACCTTAGCCGGAACTTACTTTTTTAACGAATTAGGGGCCGATGGCGGGGATTTGTACCAGAGATTTCAATTAGATATCAAAATGAAGTTTAAATAGGGTTTTCTAACAATTCTCTAACAATCACTTTATAACATTAAATTGAAACATAAAGGAGAAAACATGAATTTAAAAATTAAATCAAGCCTGGTTGCTGTGAGCCTTATTGCCGGACTTTCTTTTGCTGGAAATCAATCCATCAGTATCAAAGGCTCAGACACTATGGTTCACTTGGTTAGCACCTGGGCTGAAAAATATATGGCTTCCCATAAAGATGTGGAAATATCTGTTACAGGCGGCGGATCTGGAACAGGGATTGCCGCATTGTTGAATGGAACCACAGATATTTGCGCAGCATCCAGAAAAATTAAAGGAAAAGAATTAAAGCTGGCTGAAAAGAAAAACATCACCCCAGTGGAGCATATTGTCGGTAAAGATGGTATCGCTGTTGTTGTAAACCCTAAAAATCCAGTTTCTGAATTGGAAATAGAGCAAATTGGAAAAATTTACAGAGGGGAAATCACCAATTGGAAACAAGTTGGCGGACCAGATAAGGCTATTGTGGTTCTTTCCAGAGAGTCCAGTTCAGGAACCTATGTATTCTTTCAGGAACATGTGTTAATGAAAAAAGATTACACTCCTAAAGCCAGGTTAATGCCCGCTACTTCAGCAATTGTTCAAGCTGTCTCCACAGACCCCTATTCAATAGGCTATGTTGGACTTGGCTACGCTGAAAAAGCAGCAGATAAAATTAAAGCCCTCAAAGTAAAAGCCGATGCCAATTCTCCAGCAGTTGCTCCTTCTGTTGCCACTGTTGTTGATGGAAGTTATTCCATTAGCCGTGCATTGCAACTTTACACCAATGGCGAGCCCAAAGGAGCTGTTAAAAGCTTTATGGAATATGCCAAGGCGGCTGAAGGACAAAAGGTTGTGGAAGAAACAGGCTATGTTCCTTTAATTAAAGAAGAAGTTTCTAAAAAATAACTATGAAGCTTCGGGAAAAAATTGTTAAGTACCTGCTGGCCAGTGCGGCCAGCAGCAGTATTTTAATTGTCGTAATGATTTTTTTGTTTTTAGCAAAAGAATCATTAACATTTATAGAAGAACCTGGAATTCTCGCCCTGTTCAATTCCAAATGGAATCCGGTTTCCTTTTTTAACGAATCCTTTGGCATATACCCTCTTATTACCGGAACTTTAGTTGTTACTTTTTTCGCCACCATAATTGCAGTACCCTTCGGTGTTATTCTTGCCGTATATATGGCCGAAGTAGCCAACCCAAAAGAATCTGCTTTGCTAAAACCCTTTGTTGAGCTCCTGGCTGGTTTGCCGTCCGTGGTGCTGGGTTTTTTTGGATTGGTCGTAGTTGCTCCATTTATAAAAGAGCTTTTTAACCTGGGATCGGGTTTAAATGCCCTCACTGGAGCGGTTTTATTGGCTATGATGGCAGTACCAACTATAACATCTATTTCTGAAGATGCATTAAGAAGCGTGCCGGCCAGCTACAAACAAGCTTCTTTAGCGTTAGGGGCCTCAAAACTGCAAACGGTTTGGAAGGTTATTGTTCCCGCTGCTATGTCGGGTATCATCGCATCTATTATGTTAGGGATGGGACGTGTTATTGGTGAGACTATGGCTGTGCTAATGGTTACAGGAAATGCTCCACTTTTAACACTGAACCCCCTTGAGTCTGTTCGAACTATGACGGCCACTATTGCCGGAGAAATGGGCGAGGTTTCCCATGGTGACTCCCATTATTCCGCTTTGTTTTGGGTAGGCTTGGTGCTTTTGCTATTTACCTTTATTTTGGTATACATCAGTCATAGAGTCCTTAAAAAATACGAGTTGAAGCAACAATGAAGTCAAATGCTGATTTAGTTTGGATATGGGGCATGCGCCTTATCTCTTACTCTGTAGTAATTGTAATTGCTTACATATTAATCGACATTGTCTGGCATGGATTTCCTGTTTTATCCTGGGAGTTTTTAACAGATTTTCCCAGACAAAGCGGCGCGGAAGGCGGAATTTTACCCGCCATTGTGGGAACCCTTTTGTTAGTAATGGGAACCATATTTTTCGCCCTTCCTCTCGGAATGGCTGCCGCTATTTTTTTAACAGAATATGCCAAACCTGGCAAGGCCAATGACTTTTTGCGTCTGGCCATTGTTACATTAGCTGGCATTCCTTCTATCGTTTATGGCTTATTTGGATTAGGCCTCTTTGTTTTATTTTTAAATATGGGAGCCTCTTTGATAGCGGGCAGTCTTACCCTGGCCTGCATGGTGCTTCCAACCATTATTGTGACCAGTGAAGAGGCTCTTAAGGCGGTGCCAAAAAGTTTGAGAGAGGGGAGCCTTGCTCTTGGGGCTACCAAATGGCAGACCATATCCAGAAATGTATTGCCCTATGCGACTCCCGGGATGTTAACAGGTTCCATTTTAGCCATTGGCAGGGCAGCAGGAGAAACAGCTCCCATTCTATTGACCGCAGCGGCTTTTTTCCTCCCAAAATTACCCAACTCCATTTTT
This sequence comes from Fibrobacteria bacterium, assembly GCA_050294405.1. GTDB lineage: Bacteria > Fibrobacterota > Fibrobacteria > UBA11236 > JADFYW01 > JBNKOC01. The sequence continues at coordinate 375,866 of JBNKOC010000012.1, forward strand.
GATCAAGTTATGGCTTTGCCCTATCATTTATATGTATTGGCAACTCAACATCCTGATTTGGAAAAGGTAAGGCCACTTCAATACGGCACAGCTCTGGTTTTGTTATTATTAGTTCTTGGAGTAAATTCCTTGGCTATTTATTTGCGATTAGTGATTCGCAAGAAATTTCGGTGGTAATTCATGAATTCTGAAAGCTCTAAAATTAGTGTCAGCAATCTAAACTTCTATTACAATACAGACAGCCAAGCTTTGTTTAATATAAACATGGACGTGGCCGCCAATAAAGTTCTGGCCTTAATTGGGCCATCTGGTTGCGGTAAATCAACATTTTTGCGGACGTTAAATCGCATGAATGATATTATTGACAATACACGGGTTGAAGGTCAGATTAAATTAGATGGCGTTGATATTTATTCTCAAATGAAAAATGTAGTGGATTTAAGGAAAAAAGTGGGCATGGTCTTCCAAAAATCTAATCCTTTTCCCAAATCCATATTTGATAACATCGCCTATGGCCCCAGAATTCATGGCATAAAAAGCAAAACAGATTTGGAAGGTATTGTAGAGCAGAGTTTAAAAAAAGCTTCTCTATGGGATGAAGTTCAGGACAGAATACATCAAAATGCCTTTAGCCTTTCCGGCGGACAGCAGCAAAGGTTATGCATAGCCAGAACTTTAGCCATTAATCCTGAAGTAGTGCTTATGGATGAACCTACCAGTGCCTTAGACCCTCGCTCTACGGCGCGTATTGAAGATTTAATTCGGGATTTATCCCAGGATTACACTATTGTTATTGTGACCCATAACATGCAACAGGCCGCCCGGGTATCGGACTCCACGGCCTTTTTCTATGAAGGAGAGTTGATAGAGTTTGGGGAAACCCAAAGCCTATTTACTAATCCGGAAAAAAAACAAACAGAAGATTACATTACAGGACGGTTTGGCTAGGAGGCCTTAGAAATGAGTGTTCATTTGCAAAGGGATATTCAAGATTTAAAAATTAACCTTGTTTCAATTTGTACAAGTGTGGAAGAAAACCTCACTCGGGCTATAACCAGCCTGGAAAATAAAAATGAGAAAGAAGCCGCTAAGGTTGTAGAGGTGGAAAAAAAAATAGACTCCATGGAAATTGAAATCGAAGAAGAATGCCTCAAAATTTTGGCTTTGCACCAGCCTGTAGCCAGCGATTTGCGCTTTGTAATATCAGCCTTAAAGATTAACAATGATTTGGAAAGAATCGGAGATATGGCTTTGCACATAGTAGAGAGGTTTTTATCCCTGGACTCTCAGGTGGCAAATCCGAAATTCCCAAAGCTCATTCAAATAGCCGAAGAGGTTCGGCAGATGCTTCGCACCAGTTTGGATTCTTTGATATATATGGACGTTAACATGGCAAAAACTGTTTGGGAGCAGGATAAAAGAGTAGACGCCTTTCACGATGACTTTTTTAAGGAAATGAAGCGGGAGATTAAAGATTCTCCTGATTATGTGAACACCTGGATGAACCTTTTATTTATTTCCAAGCAGTTAGAACGCATTGGCGATCATGCTACCAATATTGCCGAAGATGTTATTTATCTAATTGAAGGTAATATCGTTCGCCACGGTGGGTTAGAAAAAAAATAATTTTTTCAACTGACCTTTCCAATTCCCAATCGTTTCGCCGTTTGGTACAGGTTGGAGCGATGAAGCCCTAAATCTTTTGCAGCAAGTGACCAGTTCCCATTTCTTTTTTGAACTCGGTTGAGAATTAAATCTCTTTTTAGTTTATCACAAGCTTGGTTTAAGGGCAGGTTTAAATAAACATTCAAAGATTGTTTGTTATAAGAGGAAATAGGATTTGATACTTGTATATCTTCTTCTGCTTTCTCCGGCTCTTCCTGCTCGAAACTTTCTGAATCATATTGGTTGTGATTTAAACTAATAATGTCTAAATCTCCTGGAGTCAATTCTAAAGGTTTATTTTTTTCTTGTTGTTTTAGGGATGCTTTAAGGATACCTCTGGATATTATGTTCCCTAATTCCCTAATATTTCCGGGCCAATTATATTCTAATAATAGCTTCCTGGTCTGAGTTGACATTCTCAATGCGCTTAAACCAAATTGAATTCTAAATTTATCTGTAAAGTAGGCCGCTAGCAGCAAAATATCTTTTCCTCTTTGCCGTAATGGAGGCACATAAAGTGGATAAACATGCAGGCGGTGGTATAAGTCTGAACGAAATTTTCCTTTGGCTACTTCGCTTTCCAAATCCCTATTGGTTGCAGCAATTATGCGAACATTAACTTTAAGGGTTTTGTCGCTGCCAACCCTTTGAATTTCTCCTTCCTGGAGTACCCGAAGTAATTTGCTTTGCACGCTATGTGGAAGTTCTCCCACTTCATCCAGGAATAAAGTTCCGCCATCTGCTATTTCAAATTTTCCGGACCTAGGTCCTTCTGAACCGGTAAATGCCCCTTTGGAGTGTCCAAATAACTCGCTTTCCGCAATAGTTTCTGGTAGGGCGGCGCAATTCACATATATCATGGCTTGTTCCGAACGCTTGGATGACTGATGTATGCTTCTTGCGACTCGCTCTTTTCCTACTCCTGTTTCTCCCAATATTAACACAGCTAGATCTGTTTTACTTACTAATTCAATTTCCTGCTTTAACTTTTGTATTACGCTGGAGGTTCCTATAATGTTTCCTCCCTCCCTGTCTTGGGCATCTTTCATTAAATCTTGAACTAATTTTCCTTGTTTTTCTGCCTGCTGCTGAACCGTATCCAAAAGTGTGCGGGATTGTAATAGCAAACTGGCGAGAGCGCCGACCATTGAAAGTTCATCCTGATCTAAATAATCAAATTGATGAGGTTCTAGGGAATCTGCGGTAAGAACCCCTATTAATTCGTTTTTTGTCCTAAGTGGAATTCCCATACATGCGTGAATGCGGCTATGAGTTGAGTTCGTATCAAAAAGGAAACCATCAAATGGATCAGGCAAATTAGATTCAGGAGGGAATTGAATGGTTCCCTCTGATTCACTTATTAGTTGCAAACGAGGGTGCTTTTTAATGGTGTATTTTCTAATACTTGCCTCTTCAGAAAGGCCAATTGTAGCTTGAGGAACTAATTGGCCCTCTTCCATTTTGAAGAATACTGAAGCTTCAAAAGGTATGATGCTACGCAAAGTCTCCAAAAACCTTAAATAGGGATTAGGCGCGGTTAAGTAGAAGCTGAGATCTTGAGTCATTTTTAGTAATGAGTTTAATTTTCCAATGACTCCCGCTTCTGGATGTTCTGAGGTTTTCATAGACGTCCGTTGGTTATGCTTATAATAACATGTTATGAAAATAATACGAATCGTGTTATGAAATTCATAAGACATTTTGTCAAAGTCCTTATGAAACCCCGTTTTTAAGCAAATTTCGGCATTTTTTTACTGGCATATCCTTTGCCTTAATAGAAGGTAAGATTAAGGAGGACTAATGCTAAGTAAATCTCAGGCAAGGATCTTTTTTTTAGGTGGGACCATAGTTTTTGGCGGAATTTTTTTGGCACTAACATATGACTCCATGAAGCAGGTACCCAAACAAACCAAAGATCAGAACCTTACAGAAAATGTTGTAAAAGGAAAAGAATTGTGGGAAAAGAATAATTGTATGGGCTGCCATACATTATTTGGAGAAGGCGCATATTATGCTCCTGAACTGACTCAAGTCGTGAAGCGAAGGGGGGAAGCCTGGATAAAGGCGTTTTTAAAAGATCCTCAGGCCATGTTTCCTGGGGAAAGAAAAATGGTTCAATATAATTTCACTGATTCTGAAATTAATAGCATATTCGAATTCTTAAATTGGTGCGGAGGCGTGGATTTAAATGGTTTTCCTGCTGACCCGCCTTTAAAGGAAAAAATGGGGTCTAAAAATGCAGTGGCGGCTACTGCCTCCAGCTCCGGGTTTAAATCCGAGCCGCCAGCTGTATTTTCTCAGATATGTATAGCATGTCACAGTATTAACGGTAGTGGAGGGGTAGTTGGTCCGGCTCTGGACCAAGTGGATCAAAAATACAGCGAACAAGAATTAAAGGCCTGGCTTACCGACCCAAATGCCGTAAAACCAGGCACAAAAATGCCAAAATTACCGTTAACAACACAGCAAATAGAAAGTTTAACATCGTTTCTGCTTAAACAGGAATCAAAAAATGCTTTGGAAGGAGATATGTAATGAAATATAAAAGTCAATCAATAGCATATTATTTTTTCGCGGCTTCCATGGCGCTATTTTGCCTGCAAATAGTATACGGGTTCATAATGGGTTTTGCCCATATGGGATTTGATGTGTTACACAATGTTATTCCATTCAATACTGCCAGGGCTGTGCATACTAATTTATTAGTGGTTTGGTTGCTTACCGGGTTTATGGGGGCTGCCTATTACATTATTCCAGAAGAAAGTGATAATGAGTTGTGGTCACCTAAACTGGCTTGGATTCAGTATTTTTCTCTTTTGCTGGTAGGAGTAGTGGCTGTTGCGGGTTATCATTTTAACTATTGGGAAGGACGAAAATTTTTAGAAATTCCAAGAGAACTTGATTACCTTGTAGTAGTAAACGTATTAACTTTTTTGCTTAATATAGGTATGACCCTTTTTAAGGGTAAACGCCACACCACCACGGCTCTTGTGTTATATATGGGTCTGTTGTTTGCCGCGTTGCTTTATTTACCTGGTATGATCACTTTTGACAACCAAACTTTGGATTCATTTTACCGGTGGTGGGTGGTCCATTTATGGGTAGAAGGTGTATGGGAGTTAATTATGGGCGGAATTTTATGTTATCTCTTGATAAAACTGACAGGGGTGGATAGAGAAATTGTGGAAAAGTGGCTCTATGTTATTGTCGGTTTAACATTTCTGTCGGGAATTTTAGGTACAGGGCATCATTATTATTACATAGGAACTCCAAGATACTGGCTTTGGGTCGGGGGTGTTTTTTCTGCTCTTGAACCGCTCGCTTTTCTGGGAATGGCAATTTATGCGGTGGTGTTATCGAAAAACGGAGAAAGAAAACACGAAAATCGAATTGCTCTAACCTGGTCAGTAGGCTGTGCCATAATGTCTTTTGTAGGGGCGGGCTTTTTAGGGTTTGCCCATACATTGCCTCAGGTAAATATGTATACTCACGGCACATTGGTTACTGCAATGCATGGGCATCTGGCCTTTTGGGGAGCATATGCCATGATAGTTTTTGCAATTATTTCCTATGCTATGCCGATTATGACGGGCAGAAAATTATTTAACAATCATATTTCAACCTTGGCGTTCTGGACCAGTAATATTGGGATAGTTGCCATGACCTGCGCATTGGCAGTAGCTGGTGTAAGCCAAGTGGTTTTGGAAAGAAGATTGGGGTTGGATTTTCTTGCAGTCCAAAAAGAAATTGAGATGCACTTTCTTGGAATGGTGCTGGCCGCCTGCCTATTCACAATAGGTATTGGAGCATTTGTAATAAACTTCATAAAATACGGACTACCTAAAATGTCCGAGGTTCAATAGAGGCTGTCTGAGTTTGATTTTGAACATGTTGAAATTAGGATGGTTTAATGATAAATGGAAATAAATACAAAATGTTTGAAAAGGCGAAATCAAATGTTTATTACCAGGAAATAAAAAACGAATGTTTCTTGTTTCAACATGCCTTCGAATCCAAACTGCCCTTGATGATTAAGGGGCCCACAGGCTGCGGTAAAACCAGGTTTGTGGAATATATGGCGAATGAATTGAACCGGCCCCTAATTACAGTTTCCTGCAATGAAGATACCACGGTATCGGATTTATTAGGAAGGCACTTGTTTATAGGGGGAGAGACTAAATGGGCAGACGGTCCGGTAACCAGAGCCGTTCGCCAGGGAGCTATTTTGTATTTGGACGAATTTGTGGAGGCCAGAAGCGACACACTGGTTGCCATCCATTCATTAAGTGACCATCGCAGAACAATGTATTTGGATAGAACTTCCGAGACGATTAAGGCGCCGGATACATTTATGCTTATCGTGTCATTTAATCCCGGTTACCAAAGGACACTAAAGGAGCTAAAGCCCTCAACCAGGCAACGCTTTGTGTCCTTGTCCTTTGACTATCCGGACGATAATGTGGAAGCCGAAATAATTAGCCATGAAAGTCAGGTAGAAATGGCTATTTCAAAAAAATTGGTTAAAATTGCAAAAAAAATCAGAGGCTTAAAGGAAATGAACTTACTGGAGGTTCCCTCTACCAGGTTGCTGATTGCTGCGGGAACCCTAATTTCCAGGGGGGTTCAGCCAAGGGAAGCGTGCCAGGCATCCATTTCTGAAATTCTTACAGATGATGCGGATGTAATGAACGCCTTAAACCATTTAATCAGTTTAAACTTTTAGGAAGAAAGATGATAGATTGGGAAGAGGGGTTGTATGTAGGGGCCCGTTCTTTCTATAAATCAATCTCAACTAAAATATTCAAGGACCCGAACGCTAATTCTAAAATTCTGTTGCAACCTTTAATTGGTAGCTTGCATATTTTTTCAAGATTAATATATCCTGAAAATTTTCAAATTTTTGAAACATCAGATCCTTATCTATTAAAAGATAAAAAAATCTGCCTCCCTCCTTCTGTAAGTGTATTTGGAAATTCAGATCTAAATACGAAAGCTTTGTTTTTTAATACAGCTTTGGCCGCGTGGTGTTACCAAGCTTTCAATGCGCCATTTGATTTAATAATTGAAGACGCAATTATTAACAAATTTTTAATTGCCCATCCGGAATTCCGGGATTGGTGGAATGAGTTTCAAACAATTCCGGTTGAAGGGAATCCTAAAACAGCTGAAAAAATGAATGGCTTTTTTAAGGGCAGATTACAAAGAATGACTGAAGGGATTAATCCAAACTCTGATGACAATACCCAAGATTTAGAAGAATCGGAAGAAAGAGCTTGGACAGAAGAAATCAAAGGCAAAGGGCGTTTGGACGTTGAAAGATTAGAAGAGCAGAAGGACCCAAAGAGCGAAATGCCTTTCCATTCCTTTGAAAAAGTAGAGACCATAGATGAGTATGAAGGTGTTCCCAGAATGTCAGAAAATGAGTCAGATTTGCATGATAAGGAAGATGCTTTAGAGGAGTTAAACCTAAGGCATGTAATTCGCTCAAAAGAAAAAACCACTTCATTATACTCCGCTGAAATTTCTTTAAATTCAGGAGCGATGCAAATTGGAGGAAAGCCAAATGGCGGCATTCCCTATCCTGAATGGAATTACAAAAAATCCAGGTACTACAAAAACTGGTGTTATGTTAAAGAAAAAGAACCTTTAATTAGCTCAGAAGGCCTAGAATGGGGCAAAAGCTGCCATGAAAAGTATGGACAACTGGTCGCCCACTCTAAAAGGCGCTTAGCAGCGCTTCAGGCTAATTTTCAAAAGAAAAAATCACAGCCTGACGGAGAAGAGTTTGATTTGGAATCTTTAGTGGATGCCCAGATTGAAATATTGCGAGGGAACTCTCCCGATGAAAAAGTATATGAAGACAGGAAGAAAACCCCCTTAAACGCATACATCCATTTTTTAATAGATACTTCATATTCAACCGAGGGGTTTTTTGGAGGAAAGCAAATTCTCGAACAGCTTAAAATGGCAGCCTATGTGCTGGGAAGTTCAATTGAAGAGTTTGTGGACTTATTCCAAATATCCGCATTTTCATCAGATACCAGGAAGAATTGCAATTTTATTCCTATAAAAAAAGTGGAAGAGCGGTTTGAAAGCTGCCTTGATACATTGGGCTCCATTGAACCTTTTGGATATACACGAATTGGCCCCGCCTTAAGGCATGCTAGTGCCCAAATGTCCAGAATTTCTTGCCAGCATAAAGCTGTGATTTTGTTATCTGATGGAAAGCCCAATGATTATGATACCTATGAAGGGATGTATGGGATTAAAGATATTCGAAAAGCCATTGCTGAAGCGGAAAAAGAGGGCGTTTTTACATATGCCATCGCTTACGATGAGAAAAGCGCCCAATATTTGCCGCAAATGTTCCGCAGAGGGATGTTTGGAAGGGTTAAGTCTTCTTTATCCCTTATTCAGACTGCTGCGCAAATAGCTTTTAAAATAAAATATGGAACTTGAATCTTAATATCATGTTTATAAACGGAGGCCACAATGGAAAAAACAAAAAATATGTTCATATTATGTATTGTGTTAGTATTATGTTCTTGGCAAGCGGGTCTTGCAAAGGATTATAAACCGATGTCCGAAGCTCAAATTGCAAAACTTAAAAGGGTAAAACAAAAATTAGTGGACCCGCCAGATTTCCCGAAACACGAACAAACTGCCAGCGAGTTTAAAATTGTGGAAGTGGACTTGCCTATAATTGAAAAAGAAATTGTAATAGACGATCAGGGCACGAAGATATGGGCTTTTACCTATAACGGAACCGTGCCCGGCCCAATGATAGTGGTACATGAAGGCGATTATTTAGAGTTCAATTTGAAAAACGTTAAAACCAATCTATTGGAACACAATATAGATTTTCATGCATCCACAGGAGCATTAGGAGCCGGAGGTTTAACCCATGTCGCTCCTGGGGAGGAAGTGAAAGTGCGGTTTAGAGCCACAAAATCAGGTACTTTTGTGTATCATTGCGCTCCGGGAGGATTCATGATTCCCTGGCATGTTGTTCACGGCATGAATGGAGCTATTACTGTTCTGCCAAGAAATGGCCTTTCAGACGGTGAAGGAAACCGTATTAAATATGATAGGGCTTATTATATAGGCGAGCAAGATTTCTATATCAAAAAGGGTGAAGATGGAAAGTATAAAAGCTATGAAAACGCCATTCAATCTTCTAACGACGATTTAGAAGTAATGGCAACCTTAACTCCATCCCATATTGTATTTAATGGAAAAGTCGGCTCCATGACAGGAGACAATGCCATGAAAGCAAAAGTAGGCGAGACAGTTTTGTTTGTTCATAGCCAGGCAAACTATGATACCAGACCACATTTAATTGGTGGCCATGGAGATTATGTATGGGAAAGGGGCTCTTTTAATGATAAACCCGAAACGGGATTGGAGACCTGGTTTATCGCAGGTGGAAGTGCGGGAGCTGCCATTTATAACTTTAAGCAGCCTGGAGTATACGCTTATGTGAACCATAACTTGATTCAGGCAGTGGTTAAAGGAGCTACAGCTCATGTTAAAGTCGATGGCAAATGGAATGATGATTTGATGAAACAAATTTCCAAGCCTAAAAAATTGAAATAAAAATTTACACTACGATACCATGTTACCTTTTATCTGGATTCTTATGTCAATCTGCATTATGTTTGTTGAAGCCCAATTATCCATTGAGATGGTAAAAATACCAAAAGGTAGCATGGTATACTCTGTTCCGTTAACAAGTTTTATTGAACCGCAATTTTTAAATGTGCCTGTTTCGATAAAAGAGGATTTTTTAATTGGGAAACATGAAATTACTTATAAACAGTGGAACGAATGTGTTAAGGATAGTAGTTGCCGATCCAGGCCTTTTCCCGGAAAAGATTCAACCTTGGATTACCCGGTGGTAAAAGTAACTTGGCACGACGCTTATATGTTTTCTAAATGGCTTACAAAAAAAACGGGGAAAAAATACCGATTGCCCACTGAGCATGAATGGTTCTATGCCTCCTCTATGGGAAAAAACAGACAAGAAAAATCATATGAGTATGATTATTCTGATCTGGAAGAAATACGGCGAGTGCCAAAAATCATAAAAAAAGCAGGCTATTTTGGGGAAAACGAATGGGGCTTGTCAGATGTTACAGGCAACGTATGGGAATGGACGCTTGCCTGTTATGCCTTGGCTGAGGAAAGCCTGTTGGCTTTTCAAAATCCCGATTCGTTAAACGATGCGAACTTATGTTCTACAAGAATTACAGGAGGGGAACATAGGGCTCATGTACCTGATTTTATTGAGGATACTTATAATGGTGGTTGCTCCACTTTAAAACCCGCATCAAACCTTGGATTTAGATTAGTACTTGAGGAATAACAGAATGGATTTTCGACAAATTAATATGGCTTTGATAATTATTTTAGGTAGCGCGCTCCTTGCATTTTCTAATTGCCATCCTGGTCATGAGGATGCCATACATTCCAAAGAAAATAAAGGGATAAACCCCTACCATATTACCGCTAAATACGAATTAATGGATGTTAAATCAGGAGAAATGGTTTCCCAGGATAATTTTAAGGGAAAGCTACAAGTTATTTTTTTTGGCTTTACATATTGCCAAACAATTTGCCCAGTCGGGCTGCAAAACCTAAAAGCTGTTTTAAATGAGCTTGGAGACAAGGCGGATGATATAAGTCCCATATTTATCAGTTTTGATTTACAAAGAGATTCTGCCTCTGTGGTTCAAAATTTTATTGGAAATTTTGATTCGAGAATTGTAGGACTTATTGGAAATGAAAAACAAATGAGTCAAACGCTGAAATCCTTTAGAATTGAATACCATAAAATTGGCGATTCGAAAAATCCGGCATTTCAAATGGATCACCCCGCTGTTTTTATGATTGTTGGAAAAAAAGGGGAGTTTTTGGGCTCATTGCCCAGCTCAGGGGATCCTAAAACCTTAGCGAAAAATATCCAAGACTGGTTGTAATGCGCTTTTTTTTGGTGAATTTAATGTAAAAATTGAGAGAGAAAAATTTATTTCAAATTGCGGTTAGATATTGTGCTATTTTAATCTGAAATAATTTATTATCTCTCTATGAATTCAAAAAACGGAATTACAGGCTTGGATATAGCCTCAATTAATGATGCCATTGTAAATACAGTCATTGATGGCCTTTTTACCATTGATGAAAAAGGCATTATCATTCATACCAATAAGACCGCAGGCTCTATGTTTGGGTACGAGTTGAGCGAATTGATTGGGCAAAATATTTCCCTTATTATGCCCCAGCCCTATAGAGGGGAGCACGATGGTTATTTAGAACATTATTTGAGCACTGGGATTAAAAAAATAATTGGGATAGGCCGTGAAGTATTAGGGCAGAAAAAAAGTGGTGAAATTTTCCCTATTTCCATTCGTGTTGCGGAAATCAACGATGGAGATTTGCGCTGTTTTACGGGCATTGTTAGGGACCTCACCACCGAAAAAAAATTGCAGGAGCAGCTAAGGCAATCACAGAAGCTAGAGGCCACAGGGCGCCTGGCTGGCGGAGTGGCCCACGATTACAACAACATCCTGGCAACTATAATGCTAAACTCTGATTTCCTTCAGGAAGAGCTTGAAGGCAATACGCAAGCCTTGGAAGATTTAAAGCAGATTGAAGCTGCGGTAGAGCGGGGCATGAATCTCACTAAGCAGCTTTTAGCTTTTAGCAAGTCTCAGGTATTAAACATGGAAGTATTAAATCTGGATGAAATTGTTCTGGATTTAATGAAGATGTTAAAACGGTTAATAGGCGAGGATATTAAGTTGGATATATCTGCCAACTCTTCTTCCGAATCTGTTTATGCGGACCGAATTCAAATGGAGCAGATTTTAATGAATCTGGTAATAAATTCCCGCGATGCCATGCCCGGTGGGGGACAGATGATCATCAGTACCAACTTAATAGATATTGATGTTAAGGAGATTATTCCTAACATTGATCTTCGACCAGGAAAGTTTGTGGTTCTCAATGTGGAAGATAATGGCCATGGCATGGATGCGGAGACATTGACCAGAATTTTCGAGCCCTTTTTTACCACAAAAGATGAACATAAAGGCACAGGACTTGGCCTGTCTACTGTTTACGGAATCGTTCATCAATTGGGCGGGAGCGTCAAAGCTTACAGTGAGCTGGATAAGGGTACCTCAATTAAAATTTATTTACCTGTTTATTCTGAGGGAAAACCCGAAAAATCCGCTTCAGCGAATTCAGATAAAAGCTTCAAAGCCAAGGGAAATATTTTGCTCATTGAAGATGAAGAGGATGTTAGAAGGTCCGTAGCCAAAGTCCTAAGCCGTTTTGGTTACAATGTATTGGCCGCAAAAAATGGCGAAGAAGCAGTAAAAATATCTCTGGAATATAAAGACAATATCAGGGTGATGTTATCAGATGTAATATTGCCGGATAAAAGCGGTCCGAAAATATACGATGAAGTAAAGATGTATCAGGCTGAAATAAAGGCCATTTTTATGAGTGGTTATACCGATAAATTTATTACTGAATATGAAGAATACTTTACCGAAGACAATTTTATCCAGAAGCCTTTTTCGGTAAACCAGCTTTCCGATAAGTTGCGAAGCTTTTTTGGGACAGAGATATAAGTTGCTAATGTGACCTAATTGCATGTGATTTGCCATTCTGACACGCGCACATATTCTAATCAAAAAAATTCCCCTTGTTTTTTAGGTCTCTAGCCTAAAAAGGAATTTGGCACTTGCTTTGCATAATGTTAGGTAAAAAAGCCACAACTGGGAATCAATTATTTTGACTGAATTGCATGCTAAATTTCCACTTTCAGCCCAAGAACAGGTTTTATTGCGAAGGAACCTGGAATTTTTGGATTTAATTAATGATGATATCCAGGATATTCAGCTGAATCTTGAAAATACCATTAATGATAAAATAAGGCTTCGGCTAAAAGTTGTATTGGCGGGACTGGGTTCCTTATTATTTACCGAAGAAGGCAGCGGCCTTGAAGAAGCCATAAATGGTCTCTTTCAAAAGGTGCGGCACCAGCTAAACCAATTGATGGCTGGAAATGACGAGTATATCGCTTAAAAAAGCCCTTGACTAAATATAAGAATATTCTTATATTATTATAAATGAAGGGTAAAAAGCTAATGGAGTTAGTAAGCCATGCCAAGTCGGCTTCAGAAATGTTGAAGGGGTTGTCTCACGAAACCAGATTGCTGACTATTTGTTTTATCGGCCAAGGGGAAAAAAATGTGCAGGAGCTCGAAGAGTTTTTAGGCACTACCCAGGCTAATATCTCCCAGCATTTAGCTAAGCTAAGGGGCCTTGGAATTTTAGAAAACAGAAAAGAGGGTAATCAGGTTTTTTATCGAATTAAAAATCCAGAAACTTTAAAACTGGTAAAGGTTCTTCAAAGCATCTATTGTTAAAAAAATTTAAAATTATAAATAAGTAAATAAGAATATACTTATATAAGGAGGAGAAAATGAGTACAGAGATTAAAGGAAAAGTGGTTCATTTAACCGACAATAATTTTGCTGAATTTATTCAGAATCACAAAGGTTTGGTTTTGGTAGATTTTTGGGCTGAATGGTGCGGCCCATGCCGGATGCTTGGCCCTGTTTTAGAAGACATCGCTTCTGAAATGGTATCCGAAGTTACAGTTGCGAAATTTAATGTGGATGAGAATCCATCGGTAGCTGGCCAAATGGGTATTAGAAGTATTCCTGCGGTAAAGTTTTTTAAGGGGGGGCAGGAAGTGTTTTCGCAGGTTGGTGCCTATCCCAAAGACTATTGGGTGGATGTTATTGAGAAAATAAACAGAGGATAACCATGCCGATAACCGTTTGGAAAGGAATTGCGGGTGCTTTAGTTGGCGGATTGCTGGGCTATGGCTATTACCGCTACATTGGTTGCAGCACCGGGGCTTGTCCCCTTACCAGCAATCCATTTATTTCAACAATATATGGCGCCTTTATTGGCGCCGCTTTAGCGGCCAGCTAAGTGACATTTATGTATAGGAGGTTGATTTGAGTTACTATTTTTCACTGGAAACAGACAAAAACTGGGATGCCGTTGAAGCGGCGCTGACCGTTGCCTTGAAGGAACAGGGTTTTGGAATTCTAACCACCATTGATGTGATGGAAACCTTGAAGAAAAAAATCGGGGCGCAAATTCTACCCTATAAAATCTTTGGTGCCTGCAATCCAGGATTTGCTCATAAGGCAATTACCCAGGAGCCCGATATTGGTTTGATGTTGCCTTGCAATATAGTTGTGAGGGAATTGGAAAATGGGAATAAAAAAATAAGCGTTATTGACCCTCCGGCATCTATGATGGCTGTTCAAAATGAAGGCCTTGGCGGCTTGGCAGAAGAAGTGCAGGAAAGATTAAAAAAAGTTTTAACAAAATTAAAAGGGGAATTGTAAGCCTTATGAAAGTAGCGAGCATTTTACTGGGTGTTTTTTTCTTATTTGCCTGCCAGGCTGAAACGAACAGTGCTGTTGAAAATGTTAATGCTGGCAAATTTTACGAGGCGCTTCAGAAAAAAGACAATAACATTTTACTTGTAGATGTGAGAACATCAGCGGAATATGCATCCGGCCATATCGAAGGGTCTATTCTAAAAGATGTTAGCTCCCCTGGATTTGAAAAGTCTTTTGCAGATATTCCCAAAGAGAAAGCTATTTATGTATACTGCCGTAGCGGAGCGAGAAGCGGTCGGGCGGCGGGAATTTTAGCCAAACAAGGGTTTCAAAAAATTGTGAATATGGAAGATGGCATCATTTCCTGGCAGCAAAACTCTTTTCCGGTGGTAAGATAAAAAATGGACAAGTGGATAGCGCCCATATTAGTTGCAGCAACACTTGGCTTGGCCCCTTTTTTTCCGGAGCCACATATATGGAAGCAGTTAAAAAACATAGCAAATGGAACTTTTACCCAACCCATAGACTGGCTTGATCTGGTTATGCATGGTGCGCCCTGGGGATATTTGTTTTATAAAATTGCCTTGAGTTTTAAAAAGGAGAAGGGAAAATGAAAAACATGAGTAACATTGATAAAAGCGCTCGAATTATAATTGCAATAATTGCTGCGGTTTTAATTGGAACCGGAGTTTTGTCAGGGTGGGTAGCTATGATTGCGGGATTGTTGGCGGCCATTTTTGTGCTCACCAGCCTAGTGGGCTTTTGCCCCCTTTATAAGGTTTTTGGAATTAAAACCAATTAAAGCTGAGCTTTGAAAAAGGGCGTTGCGGACCACGCGTAAATATCCCTGGCCTTAAAAAAGGGGTTTTAATTGAATTTTTGTGGAAAATTGCCAAAAAGGGATGGAAAACGCTATTTTTGTATTCTATATAAAATAATTATTTTTAATAAATACTTTTTATTAGTTAAAAAAAGCATTTTTTGTATTCCAAAATAATTTTTTTTTGTATATTTAAATTTATGCAGTGGAATTCAAATTCAACTTTTGCGTGGAAAGCGCTCCTTTTTGGAGGAATGCTGTCTTTCTCTCCGGCATTGGAACTTTCACACATTTCTTTAGGAACCTCTTTTTGGCATAGCAGCCTTAAAAGCAGCACAGAGGGTCTTAGGTCTGAGGGCTTTAATTATTACTCTTTGCCGTCTTTAAGCTTTGGATTTCGGCATGGGTCCCTTTTCGGACAAATCAGTCTTCCTTTAACTTACTCTATTCAGGGCGATGAAAGTAATTACGGTTTCGGAGACGGAAATTTATTACTGGGTTATAGCTACCATAGTTTAAAAATTTATGCAGGTTCTAAGTTTGCATTCTATAGTCCTAATCAAATTACCGAGAGCCCTTTTTTGGGTTCTGGTAACATTACTCCCTATGTTGCTGTAGCCTATTCGGCTGGTTTTGGTGGAAATATCCCAAAACTAAAATGGGGTAGCGGGGCTAAATTCAACTTGCCTATTGAGAGCTCATTTACAGATTACAATTTGCTTTTGGGCTCCTGGTCAGCCCAATGGAGCGCTAAATTAAGTTATTCGGGATTAAAGCCTTTTAGCTTTTCTTTCGATGGAAATTTAAGTTTGGCTAATAATTTGTGGAAATTTGGAACAGTATATGTGGATGAAAGTGATTACAGCTTGGGCTTGGGCCCGGCAGTTAGTTATAAATTGGCTCCAGGTTACTATTTAGGCCTTTCTGGGGGTTATGTAATATGGAACTACAACAATCAATTCTTTTCTAACTCTAACTCTGATTTTTCCGAGGAGAAAAATTCTTTTTACTTGAATTTGGCTTTCTCCAAATACTTTTAACCATCATGAGACAAATTTATTGTAACGTAGCTCTCAGATTCTTACTTATTTAATTATTGAGAATGAACTTCCCTCAATAATTTAACCTAAGGACAAAAAATGAAAAAATGGAATAAAAAATCTTTGGCTGAGTTGGCGTTAATGGGTCTTATGGCAGGGGGCCTTTCCCTTACCGCCTGCGATAAAAAGGAAAGCGAAAATAAAGCTGCTGAAAAAACGCCACTGGAAAAATTTAAAGAAGAGTGCGAAGCTGCCGGCAAACAATATGAAGATATAGCATCTTGTTCGGGCAACTCCACTTGTGCCGGAGAATTTATGAATTCTAGTACAAATGAAAAAACAGTCCACGATTGCGCCGGAAAAAATTCCTGCATGGGGGGAAACTGTAAAGGATAATTTTTAACTCAACAAAAAACCTGGAGGACAAAATGAAAAAAGTAAATGGAAAATCATTAGCTCAGCTGGCCCTTATAGGCCTTATGGCGGGCGGGGTATCACTAACTGGTTGTAAAAAATCAACTAGCAGTGACGGAGATGGAACGGCTGAAGCCCTGTCTAAATTTAAAACTAGCTGTGAAGCGGGTGGTGGAACCTATAAAGAAATTGCCTCCTGTACCGGTACAGGCTCTTGTAAGGGTACATCTTATGATACGGCAACTGGTAAGGAAACCGCTCATGATTGTGCGGGTATGAATACTTGTGCCGGTGCCCAATGCCTGGAAAGTTAATGTTTTAGTATTATTAGATTTCCTGAGGGGGCGTTAGCCCCCAAATTTGTTTATGACTGAAAATAAAATAAACAAGAACTCAATTGGTCTTGGCCTTCGGGTTCCCCATTATAAAGATTTGTTTAAAAACAAACCTAACATCGATTTTTTTGAAATTATTTCGGAAAATTTCATGGCCACCAAGGGTTTGCCTATGGAGAATTTATTGCGCGTCCTTGAAAACTACCCGGTTGTTTTGCATGGGACCTCTATGGGCTTGGGCAATAACACGGATCTGAACCCGGATTATTTAAGAGACTTAAAAGAATTATGCCGCATTACTCATACTCCATATTTTACCGATCACTTATGTTGGACGGGGTTTAACAATTATTATTTGCACGATTTGCTGCCCCTTCCCTACACAGAAAAGGTGGCCGCTTATATAGCCCAAAGAATTAAATTCGTTCAGGATTATATGGGTATTCCTTTCGGATTAGAAAACCTTTCCTCTTATGTGGAATTTTCTCAATCTGAAATGACAGAATGGGAGTTTTATAACAAAGTAGTGGAGTTGTCCGGATGTTATTATATGCTGGATATTAATAATATTTTTGTGTCCTCTGCCAACCATGGGTTTAACCCGCTGGATTATCTGAACTCCATTAAATGGGAAAAAGTGTTGCAATGCCATATTGCAGGGCATTCTGAAAATTCAAGTGGAATTATTGTGGATACTCACGATAATTATGTAAGGCAAGAGGTTTGGGACTTATATAAATATGCCTGGAATTTGTCTGGTGGTTTCCCAACGCTCCTAGAATGGGACGGCAATTTCATCTCACTGGAAGAAACTCATAAAGAAGCTCTTAAAGCAAAGTCCCTGAGAGAAAAAAAGGAAGCACATGTCCATTGAAGTTCCGGATCAGTTGGCTCTTTTGCAGGAGGAGTTTTCCAAAATGGCTATGACTCCCGTTGATTTTTCTACTGGAAAATTTGTGTTTCAAAGGAGTTTGTATCCAAAGGAGCTTGTGAAAAAAGCAGTTAATAATAACATTGCTTCAGGCGAAGAAAGGCTTGAAGTATATAATCAGCAATATTGGTTTAGGCTTTTTACCTTAATTCAGGAAATTTACCCCATATTATCTAAAGAATTAAACTTATGGACGATTAATCAATTGTCTTCTGATTATTTATGCCAATTTCCATCAGAACATTACAGCCTGGATAATTTAGTGGACAGGCTTTATGGATTTATGCAAACCAGTAAAAAATGGAATCAAAAAAAATGGCTACAACTTGTGGATTTAGAAACATGGTACGAAAAGGCCTTTAGAAAAGAAAATTATCCGGAATTAAATGTGGCTGAGCTAGACAAAGTTCCCATGGAAAAGTTGCTTCATTCCAGCCTGGGCTTTCAGCCCAGTTTAAAATTATTTCAGCAAAATTGGAACCTTGTGGAAGCTTTGTTCCCGCATAAAGAACAAAAATCTGAACTTAACGAAACGGAAAGACCAGAGTTTTTCGCGTTGCTTCGAATGGGCCAAAAGTTTTATAAATATGAATTGACCCATTCTCAATATGTATTGTTGAAAGAGCTGCTTAACCGGACTGCTCTTAGCGATGCATTTGAAGCAATTTTGCCTAAGTTAGATTCAAGGGAACAATCCGAGCTAGCGGAAAATTTAAGCAACTGGTTTTTTAACTGGTCTCGTCTGGGATTTTTCGTATCCGTGAATTCCAAGTGAAATTTTCACCCCAAATGAGAATGATGACCTAGGCGCTTGCCTTTTGATAAATAAGTATATTCTTATAATCTAATATATCATCTCTCTTCAACTATTTAGGGAGAAACAATAATTGCGTACAATTAATATATCATGTGCATATTCTTTTAAAATTTGGGGATGTTAGTTTTAAACCTGTCAAAAAGGCAAAATTATTGTCCTTTTTTCATAGCTGCTGCTCCTCCTGGAATCCTGTCCTGGTCTGTTTAGGGAAATGGGAACGTTTTGCAAAAATATTCCCGGGCATGTAATTTGCGCTATAAAATAATTATAGCAAAGGAGGGCGCTATGACTAACTTGAGGCAATTAAGCCGCTATCTTGAATTTGCCAACCTCCCCCAGGCTGAAAAAAAAGAAATATCAAACCAGATGTTACCAAGCGTGACCATCTCCAGAATGGCAGGATCACGCGGAGACACAATAATTGAAAAATTATTAAATAAATTAAACGAAAGGAAAAAGGCTCCTGTTTGGGAGGCCTATAACAAAACGCTTTTGGCCAAAATCCTGGAAAAAAATAAATGGCCTAAAAATTACCTGCCCTATTTAGAAGAGTCCAAGTATCCTAGCATAGAAAGAGCCATTGAGGAAATGATGGGTCTACACCCTTCCTTGGAGTTGCTCCAAACCAGATGCAATAAAGCTATAAAAGATATTGCTACAATGGGCTATGCAATCATTGTGGGGCGGGGAGCGAATTTTGTGTTAAAAAACCAGGAGAATAATCTTAACATCCGTATAATTGGGAGCTTTGATAAAAGGCTGAGGCGTTTTATGTATGCCTTAAAAATTACCAAAAAAGAAGCTGAAAAATTGGTCCGGGAGAAGGATAAAAAACAAAAAAAATTTATAAAGACATGGTTTAAAGCCGAAGTGGATGACCCGGCCATGTATGATATGGTTATCAATACCGATTCCTTTGAAGATGACCAGGTTGTGGATGTTCTTTTACAGGCTATTTCCTCTTTAAACCAAAATGGAATTAGCTCCAGAGAGATTTCTGTTTTTACGCAGGTGGTGTAAATTGGAAAAAATAGAAGTATCTGATGACTTGTATCAAAACAATGCATTTCATGTTTGCCATATTGATAGGGATTTACAAATAACCCTTATTAGCCAATCTTTTTTAAGGTTGCTTTCCCAACCGGATTCCGAAATGCTAAACCGTCCCTTTACTGAATTTTTAAAGGGAGATGAAATTGAAAAATTTAAAAATCAGGCCAGGCATTGCCTGGAAAAGAGCTGCGACTGTAATAGTTATTACCGATTCTTTTTCATGGAAAAGCATTCCATATATGTAAAATTAACATTGCAACCCATTTTTACGGAAGAATTAGAATGTTCAGAATGCCGGGTGATTCTGGTAGATCTTACCGACAGTGAATTCACTAAAATGGATTTTTATTTAAACCGCAAACGTTTGGACAGAATCAACAAAACAGACTATGAGGGGCGGCTCATTGGAGGAATGGCCCATGATTACAATGATATTATGTCCGCAATATTGCTCAATGTGGAAAACATATCTGAGATCCTGGACCCTGAATCTGATGTATGGGAAGAAATTCAGCTTATTGAAAACATGGCTAAAAGGGGTGATTCTCTAACCAAGCAGTTGCTGGCATTTAGCCATGCTCAAATAGAAAAAATGGATGTTTTAAATTTGAATAAGCTGTTAATAGAAATGTATTCGCTTGTTACCAGAATGGCTGGGGATGAAGTTGAAGTTTTGTTGCATACGGATAGCCGTCTCAGGGAAATAAAAATGGATAAAGGCCAGCTTGAAAACATTGTGTTTAATTTGGCCACAAATTCCATAGAATCTCTACAGGCGCATACAAAGGTAAAAAAAATATATATAGAAACTGAAGCCGTTCATCTGGATGCAGAAACCAGTTTATTAGGTCTAAAGCTAGCCCCAGGGAATTACTCGGTTTTGATTTTTGCAGATACTGGAATTCCGCCTCTGGCAGATGAGTTGGAAAATTTAATCCGGCCGAAATTTTCGCATAAGGAAAATCACGAAGGCCTGGGTTTAACGACAGTTGCAAATATACTGAGAAAAATTGGGGGCGGGTTACAAATTTCAGTAAGGCCATCAGGAGGAACAGAAGTGAAGGTATTTTTTCCGGCACATGGAAAGCATTATAATTCCGGATCCCGACAGGGAAATGGAGGCTTACCTTTCAAAGATAGTGGGCGGGTTTTGTTGGTGGAAGATGACAAAGCTGTGCGTACCACCATTGCCCGGGTTTTGAGCAAATTCGGTTATGAAGTTTTAGAGGCAGGTGAGTTTTCCGAGGCTATGGAAATTTTTGGAGAAAACAGGGATAATTTAAAATTTGTTCTTACTGATGTGATTATGCCAAAAACCAGCGGACCGGAAATGATTCAAAAAATGCTGAAAGAAAATCCCAATACAAAGTATTTATTTACATCAGGCTACACGGAGCGGGCTTTTACCGAATATGGTAAGTTGTTGAACACAAATAATTTTTTGCAAAAACCATTCTCCGTGCAGCAATTGGCCGATAAAATCAAAGCTGCTCTTCGCTAAATCCTTGCCATATTCAACTTTGGTTGAAGCCAATTTGGCAGAAATTTTTTATGGAAAAAACTTTCTTTATGTAATTACATAAAAACATCCATTATTTTGGATTGGAATACTTTTTGCGGCTTTTGTTTTAATTGGCAAGGAGTTTTGGTATGTCTGATATACCGGGACCATTAAAGGCCTCTGTAAAGGGGTTTATTTTTACGGCTTCTACGTTATTGGCGCTTATGTTTTTATTGTTTTGGATCATTGGAAAATACAACAAATCCCAGGAGGGGAATTACCATGAAAATAGCAGTTGGATTGGTCCAGCCAACTCTCCAGTCTCAAATGGACCTTGAGTTTGGCAGGACAAATTATTTTGGCATAGTAGATACGTTTTGGGGAATCCAGGAAATTCTAAATAACCCATTTAATTTTGAAGCTCAGACTGCCAGTGCAGCAGAATTGGCGGATTGGCTCATTCGCGAAGGAGTTGATGTTGTTATAACCGGACTTTGTGAAATGAACGCTTTCCATCATTTTGACTCCCATTGCATTCCTGTATACGAAGGGTTTTTTGGAACTGGAGCGGCCGCATTGAGGCAATTTAAACTAGGCAAGTTAAAAAATTTCGAAAAATTAGATGTAAATTAAATCTTGCTGAGTTTAGACGGTCTGTGTATTTTATGAACATGATAGTTGAACATTATTCTTCAAAAGTTGAAAAGAAAAAAACTCCAAAATCTGATTTAATGCTAAACCAGATACATAATTTATTTAATGTTATTGTGCTGGAAAATAGCAACCGACTTTCTCAAACTGCTGAAGAAGAAAAATTTCATCCTGGAATGTGATACAAGGCTTAGCTTTTTTTGGGTTTATCCGGGAAAAATATCTGGAATTTGCTTCCTTTATTTAACTTGCTATCCACTCTAATAAACCCATCCATTTGCTTTACAATGCCATAGACTGTGGAAAGCCCTAAGCCGGTGCCTTTTCCAATGTCTTTAGTGGTAAAAAAAGGTTCAAAAATTTGGCCTAAAGTTTCTGCGGTCATTCCCTGTCCCGTATCTTCCACAGATAAAACCACATATTGTCCCGGAATTTCCTGAGAGCTATTTTGAATATCTGAAGAGCGAAGGTGGACCTTTTCTGTGGAAATTAGAATGTTGCCCTCTCCTTCAATGGCGTCTTTAGAGTTTATGACTAGATTCATGATGACTTGCTCAACGCTGGTTTTATCGGCATAAACATAACAGCTATGGGAGCTAAGCTTCATTTCCAGATGAATGTGCTTTTCCATTAATCTCTGGATCATTTCCAGTAAATTGGATACCACTTGATTCAAATCCAACATTTCCAGGGTAACAGGTTTTCGACGGCTAAAAGCAAGAAGTTGCTGGGTTAATTTTTTGCCTCTTTGTGCAGCCTCTTTTATTAATCTGACTTCCTCTTGGCTATCCGAATCTTTGCTTAAATTTTCCCCCAAAAAATCAGCGTTTAAAGTAATAGTGGCCAAAATATTATTGTAATCATGGGCAATTCCTCCAGCCAATCTCCCGGTAGCTTCCATTTTTTGTGCCTGACGCAGTTGGGCTTCCAGTTTAGCCTGAATGTGCTCGCCTTCTATACGACTTGTTATATCTTCCACTGAGCCCAATAAAAATTTTTGGTTGTGGTATTCAATGGGCTTTAGAGAAATTTCGCAATAACGCTCTTTTTCTCCCTGGATTTTCCAAAGGAGTTTGGACTCTTGCCTATTAAACGCCATGTTTATGGCTTCTTCTAACCTGCCGCTCCAATCAGAATTGGGTTGGGGGTGTTGGGAAAATAACTCTTGGCTGCTAAGTCCGATTAGCTTTTCTTTAGAGCTGCCCCACAACCGAGTGAATTTTTCGTTGCACTCCTCCAGTTTGTCTCCCAAAACCATGATTCCCAGTTGAGAACTTTCAAAAAGGTTTTGGTATTTTTCTTCTCTTTCGTCCTCGTAGAGAACCATAGGTTTTCCTACCCGGCGGAATAAATCCAAACCAACCACGATCACAAAAAATACAACCATGGCATTTAACCAACTGGCCTTGTAAAATGGTTCCCGAAGTTCTCGCATATCCATTTTTGCGGTTAAGCCAAGGTTGAGTTCGGAAATGGGGGTGGTAGCGGCTAAAACCCTATCGCCTGAATAGTCCCATTGGTTGGCAAGAGCCCCTTCGGGATTTTTTAAAGCAAGGTACAGAGGTAAATTTTGGGCCCTGGCCAGGGGGATGGATTCTAATTGCCCACTGGAAATTTTATGGCTAAAAATCAGATAAAAAATGGAGTCTTTTATTTGAGCGCTTACAAGGAACTCGCCAGTTTCACCAAAGCCATGAAATTCTGATTGCGCCTTTTGAATTATTTTTAGGAACTCCAATTTTTCTTGGCCTTCGGACCCTGAATTATTTGTCTTATGAGTTTCATTTAAATTGCGAATCCAACTTCTTTGAAAGTGGAGCATGTCTCCTAGCAAAGTTTTTTGATAGCTTAAATAGGAGTTGTACAAAATTATGTTCGCAATTACGGCCACGCAAATGGAAATAGCCATCATGATGGCCATTAAAACCAAACCCCGTTTTCGGGTGCTAATCAATCTTCTTGCCATAATATTTTTAAAGCCAGGCCTTACTGGCCCTGATTAATGATAATTGAGTCTGTTTTAAATATCCCAAACTCCCTTCTGACAAATTGTCAAGTTCTTATTTTGAATTCCCATTCAATTTAACCGGGAGAAATTGTCTTTTATTTGGTTGGAAGTATGTCCCGAAAAAATTGGGGTATGAATGTTGCTTTCTCAATTTTATTAAACAGAGGGTCCGACAAAAATTTTAGATGAGAAAGCACAAAAAAGGAATGCAAAATTACCATGCTATAGCTAATTTTTACCCAAAATACAGAGAAATTTGAAGAATAAATTTCTGAGGAAAAAAATGACAGACGCTTTTAAAATCGACCGATCTCTTTGTTTAAACCTGGAAAAGGCCCTGGATGTTGAGTGGTTAGAAACGAACCAACTGGGGGCCTACAGTTCCAGCACCATTCTCAATTGCCATACCAGAAAATATCACGGCCTTTTGGTAACTCCCCTGGCTGGACTCCCTGACAAATATGTTCTTTTGTCAAAATTAGACATTTCAGTTTTGACAAATCAAAAGGAGTTCTTTCTTGATACTAACAAATACCCTGGCGTGTTCCATGCCACTGGGCATCAGTTTATCGAATACTTTGACTATGGTGTCTGCCCAGAAGTAGTTTGGCGTATTGGCGATGTTTTGCTTAAACGTTCGATTATGTTGGTTCCTAATAAAAACCAACTGCTTGTAAAAATTTCAGTGTTAGAAGGGGAGAAGTCTTTAAAAATTCGCATTCGCCCTAAAATTGCCTACCGCAATTTCCACCATTTGGTTCGGGAAAACATGGACATCCAGGTTAAAACCTTCCAGGAAGGCAAAAACGGAATGAAAGTCGAGCCCTATTCCGGTATGCCTCCCATGTACATCCATACCAACAGCGTATTTGAATTTCATCCCGGGCCTACTTGGTTTACCAATGTGGAATACCTTGAAGAGAGGTTTCGAGGGTTCCCTTACCAGGAAGATTTGTTTGCCCCCGGGGTAATGGACAAGAGGCTCTCAGCCAAACAAGATTTTTATCTTTCTGTAGGATTGGAGCCTAAAGCATCTAACCCAAAATCAGGTTTTGAAAAACTTTACGAACAGCGCAAAGCCGAATTTGAAAAAAATAAAAAAGGCGGCAGCCTGGAAATTCTCAAAAACCGCTCCCAATCTTTCGTGGTTTACAATCACAAAAAAGAACCCTCCATTATTGCAGGCTACCACTGGTTTTTAGAGTGGGGCCGAGATGCCATGATTTCTCTGCCTGGCCTCACCATTTACTCCGGGAAGCCAGAATTGGGATTGGAAATTCTAAAGACCTATGGCAAATACGAAAAAAATGGTTTAATTCCAAACACGCTTTCCAGCTTTGCGGATGATCATGGATATAATTCTATCGACGCCGCCCTTTGGTATGTATGGGCAGCACATGTGTACTTTCGCGAAGTGAAAGATATGGACGGGTTCATGCAACATGTATTCCCCACAGTAAATAACATTGTGGAATCCATTGTTAATGGCACCAATGGTTTGTTAAAACTCAATGAGTTTGCCCTGTTAAGCGCTGGGAGCCCCGACACCCAACTTACCTGGATGGATGCCACTGCCAATGGAAAACCAGTAACTCCGCGTTATGGAATGGCTGTGGAAATAAATGCCCTTTGGATTAGCGCTCTTGCCTTCGTAATTGATTTAAGGCAAGGTGAAAAATCCTTTGGCCTATCTGGTTGGCTTGAGCTTCTGAAAAAGGCAGAACATAATTTCAAAGAAAAATTTTGGGTTGAAGATGGGGGCTATCTGGCAGATGTTGTGAATGAAAACGGCCAGGATACTTCGGTTCGTCCCAATCAAATTTTCGCTCTCTCGGTTCCTCATTCGGTGCTTTCCAACGAAGAGAAAAAATCGGTGCTACAATGCGTTAACAGGGAATTGGTAACCCCCTTTGGACTGAGAACCCTTTCTCCAAAAGATCCAAAGTTCAAGGGCGAATATTCCGGCAACCCCGACAAGAGAGATTCGGCATACCATCAGGGCACAGTATGGCCCTGGCTTAGCGGAGCTTACATTGAGGCCTGTTTGAAATCGTCGCAAAAGAAAAAGTCCGAAGCCAAACGCCTCAAAGATTTGTTCGCTCCAATGTGGGAAAAGCACATATATCAACATGGTTTATTAAGTATTGCAGAAATTTTTGATGGAAATCCTCCCCATAAACCAAGGGGATGTATTGCCCAGGCGTGGAGCGTTGCTGAAGCTATTCGTGGCCAGGTTTTGATTGAAAAGGTGTTGGTATGAAAATATTAATGTTTGGTTGGGAGTTCCCCCCTTACATAAGTGGAGGGTTGGGAACAGCATGCTACGGCATGACACAGGCGCTTTGCCAAATGGGAATGAAAATAACATTTGTCCTTCCTAAGATAAAAGGTGGTCTTGGGGATAATTCACCTGTTGAGGTGGTAGGAGCAAATCAGGTTTCAGAAGAGATTATCCATAGCCAAAAAATGCAATGGGAATCCAAATTGAAATTACTTGAAGTGAACTCTTCTTTATTGCCTTACATGAATGAGGAAACTTATGTAAAACATATTGAAGAGGTGCGCAAACACGAATCTGAAAATAAAAGTTCCGAATTTAGAGGCATTATTGATTTAGAAGGAGATTATGGCCATGATTTGTTGGGGGAAGTGTACAGATACTCCATGATAGGCTCCTTTCTCGGCAAAAAGCCAGGGTACCATATTATACATGCCCACGATTGGATGACATACCCCGCAGGTATTGAAGCTAAAAAATCTTCAGGATTGCCTTTGATTGTACATGTTCACGCTACTGAATTTGATCGTTCCGGCGAAACACCTAATATTGATATTTATAACATTGAAAAGTGGGGAATGGAAGAAGCTGACGTGGTTATAGCCGTTAGCCAAAGAACTAAGAATTTAATTGTAGAAAAGTATGGAATTGATTATCATAAGGTGCATGTGGTGCACAATGCCGTGACTAAGGAAAAAACTCTGGATAAAAGTGAAGCGCCAAAATTTTTAAAGGAAAAAATTGTATTGTTTCTGGGACGTGTTACCATGCAAAAAGGACCTGACTATTTTATTGAGGCGGCTCATGAGGTTTTAAAAAAGGTTAAAAATGTTCGCTTTGTTATGGCTGGCGCTGGAGATATGTTACCCAGGATGATAGAAAGGGCGGCTGAGCTCAGGATGCAGGACAAGTTCCATTTCACAGGTTTTTTAAGAGGCGTGCAACGTGAAAAAATATTTTCCATGTGCGACTTATATGTAATGCCATCCGTATCTGAGCCGTTTGGTATCACTCCTTTTGAAGTTATGAAATACGGAGTACCTATTATCGTTTCTAAGCAATCGGGTATTACTGAAGTTATTGAAAATCTGATTAAAGTTGATTTTTGGGATATAAACAAATTGGCCAGTTCTATTACTAATGTTTTGTCTGACAGCAGCCTTTCCTCTCACTTGGTGGAGCGCAGCTCCAGAGAACTGGAAAGCATTGATTGGTCGAACTCAGCCAGCCTTATTTCCCATTTGTATTATGAGGTTGCAAAAATATGATTTCTGTTTGTTTTTATTTTCAGGTACATCAGCCCTTTAGATTGAGAAAAGATTACTCCTTTTTTGATATTGGCGGAAATCATATGTATGAAGATTCCGATGCGAATCGGGAAATCATGCTAAAGGTCGCCAGAAAGTGTTACCTGCCCGCTAATGAAACCATGCTAAAGCTTATTAATAAACATGAGGGGAAGTTTCGGATTTCCTATTCCATAAGCGGTGTGTGCCTGGAACAGTTCGAATTGTACGCCCCTGAAGTACTGGAAAGCTTTCAGAAATTAGTGGATACAGGCTGTGTGGAACTCATTAATGAGACTTATTACCATTCCCTGGCTTTTCTGTTTTCCAAAAAGGAATTTGTAAATCAGGTAAAGGCGCATAAAAAAAAGCTTAAAGACTTATTTGGCGTAACCCCAAAAACTTTTCGCAACACGGAATTGATTTATAACAACGACTTGGCGAAGGAAATCGAAAACCTGGGTTATGAAGTCATTTTAACGGAAGGCGCGGATCAAATTTTGGGTTGGAGAAGCCCTAATTTTGTGTATCAGCCGGCCCCATGTTATAAGCTAAAGCTTTTGTTAAAAAACTATAAGCTCTCTGACGATATTGCCTTTCGTTTTTCAAATCGGGATTGGGAAGAATTCCCCTTAACCACTGAAAAGTTTGCCCAATGGGTACACGCTTTAGCTGGAAACGGAGAAGTCTTAAATTTGTTTATGGATTATGAAACCTTTGGGGAACACCAATGGGAAGATACGGGCATCTTTAAGTTTTTAGATCACCTTCCCGAACAAGTCATGTCCCACCCTGATTTTCGATTTTTAACTCCCAGCGAAGTGGGAAAAAAACATCAGCCCATGTCCAAAATGGATGTTCCTCATTTTATTTCCTGGGCCGATTTGGAAAGAGACTTAACAGCCTGGCTGGGAAACCCCTTGCAGGATTCCGCAATTGATTATGCCTACAGCCTTATGAATGCCGTATTAAAATCCAAGGACATCCAACTGATTCACACATGGAGAAAGTTGCTGACTTCGGATCATTTTTATTACATGTGCACAAAATGGTTTAGCGATGGTGATGTACATAAGTACTTCAACCCCTACAATAGTCCATATGATGCCTATGTAATATACACTAATGTTTTAAATGATTTAAAAGAGACATTAACCCAACGCGGCATAGCCGTTTAACTCAAACCCCCGGGAAAATATGACCCAATACAAATCATTTACCGTATTGCCAGCTACGCCTGAGCGTCTGAATCCTCTTTTGGAAATGGCATATAATATGTGGATTTCCTGGAATTATGAGGCATCCCAGTTGTTTAAAAAATTAGATCCGGTTAGCTGGAAAGCTTCCAGTGAAAACTGGGTTCGTATGTTATGTATGATCCCCCACGAAAAACTCGAGGAGGCCGCCAAGGATAAAGCCTTTTTGGAGCAAATGGACAGGCTTTACGTTCGCTTCAAAAATTACATGGAATCCACCACCTGGTACGAAAGAAAATTTGGCTCTAAAGAGCAAGCTTATGTGGCCTATTTTTCTTGCGAATACGGAATGCACCATTCCCTTCCCATTTATAGCGGAGGTTTGGGAATTTTATCAGGGGACCATTTGAAGTCTGCCAGTGATTTGGGAATTCCCCTAGTGGCAGTGGGTATGTTATATAGACAAGGCTATTTTAAGCAGAGAATAAATGCAGAAGGTTGGCAGCAGGAAATCTTCCCTGAAAATGATTGGTACAGTCTTCCGGTTAAATTGGTTAAAAAAGAAGATGGGCATAGGCTTTTGTTGTCCATAAATATTGGAGAAGAATTGGTGCATTTTCAGGTTTGGTCGGTAGCTGTAGGCAGAATTTTCCTTTATCTGCTGGATACTAATCTGGAAATAAACACTCCTGAAAATAGAGACATTACCATGCGTCTTTACGATACACATGGCGATGTTCGTATTAAACAGGAGGTTTTACTTGGTATTGGTGGCGTGAGAGCATTAAAAGCCATTGGAATTAATCCCAGTGTGTACCACTCCAATGAAGGACATTCCGCCTTTTTGATGATAGAGCGTATTCGCAACCTAATGAAAGAATACGATTTATCGTTCAAAGAAGCTCGTGAACTTACCTGGGCCTGTAATGTATTTACCACTCACACTCCCGTTCCCGCGGGAAACGAGCGTTTTGATGTGGAAAAAATCGAAAATTATTTAGCCAAATATGTAAGCGAAATTGGAATGTCCATGGATGAATTCATCGGATTGGGTAGAGAAAATCCGGCTGACTCTGAGGAAAAATTCTGCATGACTGTGCTTGCCTTAAAACTTGCCTCTCATGCAAATGGAGTGGCTAAATTACATGGGGTTATTTCCCGAGAAATGTGGCAAAAATTATTTTCTGAAATACCCATGGATGAAATACCCATTGGCCATATAACAAATGGTATACATACCCGCAGTTGGCTGAGCCCTCAACTGTCTTCGCTTATATTGAGGTATTTGGGACCCGAAACTTTGGATGAACCCAGTGAATTGGGAACCTTTAAGGATATAGATAAAATTCCCGATGCGGAACTCTGGAAAGTCCATGAAGAAAGAAGAAAAATTTTGGTTTATTTTTGCCGCAAACGGGTTCAATCCAGAATCAGAAGAATAGGGGGGACTGCAGACCAGGTCTCCAAGGCCCAGGAAATTTTAGTGCCGAACATATTAACCATTGGTTTTGCCAGAAGGTTCGCCACATACAAAAGGGCAAATCTTTTATTAAAGGATCCCGAACGCTTAAAACGACTGATACTAAACCCGGAAAGACCAGTGCAATTTGTTTTTTCTGGAAAGGCCCATCCGGCGGATCATCAAGGCAAAGAATTGATTAAAGAAATTTACAACTTTGCCATTCAAAATGGATTGTCCCATAGAATAGTTTTTCTGGAAGATTACGACTATGCCGTGGCCAGGCATTTGGTTCAAGGTGTAGATGTATGGTTAAATAATCCTCGTCGTCCTCTGGAAGCTTCTGGAACCTCGGGAATGAAAGCTGCCGTAAATGGAAGCCTCAACTTAAGTGTTATGGACGGTTGGTGGGACGAAGCTTACACCCCAGAAGTGGGTTGGAGCATTGGAAATGGGGAAGAATATGCCGATACCAAATATCAGGATGACATTGAAGGCAGTTTGTTGTACCGGGTGTTAGAGCAGGATATAATCCCTACTTTTTACAACCGAAATGAACAAGGTATTCCTGAACAATGGGTGTATATGATGAAGCAATCCATTGGAAAACTAGGTTCCTATTTTAATACCCACCGTATGGTTATGGACTACACCAACAAGTTTTATATAAAAGCTGACGAACTTTTCCATGTGCTAATGGAAAGCGGAGCCAGTGCGGCTAAAGAACTTGCCGCCTGGAGAGATAAGGTGAATCGGGAATGGGATGATATTCAAATCTTAAAAGTTGAGTCCAATGTTACGGAAGTGATGTATGTTGGGAATGAACTACAGGTAACTGCCCAGGTGAATTTAGGCAAGTTTAAGCCTGAAAACATTATTGTGGAAGTCTACCACGGCTCCCTATCAGCACAAAATAATATTGAAAAAGGCTATCGGGTTCGTATGGAACCTGAAAGCGGGGAAGGCAGTATTGTAAACTTTAAAGGTTCAATCCCCTGTCAAACAGGCGGAAGATATGGCTTCTCGGTGAGGTTATTGCCTGGTCACAAAAACTTGGCCGTCCAGTTTTTGCCGGGCCTTATAAAATGGGCCGCTTTATAGCTGCCCTTTTAATAGTTTCAAATGTATTGGTTAACTTGGCTTTTGCCAACTTTAATACGCAATGAATAAAAAAACTGAATCTTTTCTTAAAACTTCAGGTGGAGTCCGAAATTACCCAACTTCAAAGGGTATATTTTTACGAAAAAAAGTAGGCCAAAAATTAAAGCTGCAATATAAACCTCCTATAGATGGAAAACAAATCCAGGTCGTGGCCTGGACGAATATCAATCACGAAGAAGATTGGCGGGAAGAAGCGTTTTATTACAATACCGAATTACAAAGGTTTGCACTCAGTCTTAGCTTGAGCCATCCGGGGAAGTATTGTTTTAAGGTCAGGTACTCAGATGATGGCGGAAGAAGTTGGCATTGGGATAAAGCGGACTATTCTTATCTAATGGTAGATCCATCCTGGGTTGCGGGCTTAAGTTGCTATGTTATAATACCAAATGTATCCGGCCCTATATCCCAATGGAAAAAACAATTGGCTCATATTAAAAACATGGGTTTTAATTGGATTCAATTACTTCCGCTAAGCGCAATGGATACCAGCCAAAGTCCCTATGCGGCCAGTAAACTGCTTGAATTTGATCCAATATATGGAGAAAATGCCGAATTAGATTTTAAAGATTTTGTCAAGGAAGCCCACTCAATGGGTTTTGCTCTTGGCGTGGATTTAGTTTTTAACCATGTGGGAATTGGAAGCCAAATATGTAAACACCACCCGGAGTGGATAGTTGGTGATTGCGATGAAGAAGATGGCTTCAAAAGAGCCGGATGGTGGCGAGGCGACGAATGGGTGAAATGGGAAGAACTTGTCCTTATTAATTATAAACACCCTGAACCAAAAACCAGAAAAGAAATTTGGGAGTACATGCGAAAGTACGCATTGTACTGGTGCTCTCTTATTCAGGGAAATAAAGGGGTTATTCGCCTGGATAATTTCCACAGCAGCCACGGGATGTTTATCCGTTTTATTATTCAATCCATACACCAAGCCTTTCCCGATATGATAGTGCTGGCGGAATTTTTTGACAAAGAGCCAGTCATGCTGAACAAGGTATGGAATAACCAATTACATTTATTGCTGGCCACACCATGGGAGTCTAAATTTGTTCCTGAATTAAGGCGTTATGTTGGTTATATACATGAGAGTTACAATAGTTTTAAGTACTTTTTTCCTATCACAAGCCATGATAGCGGCACACCGGCTCAGGAGTTTGGAGATGTTAAAGCAACATATCCCCGTTATGCTTTGTCCTCTTTAGCAGGCACTGGGGTTACTGGAATGGTTCAGGGCGTAGAATGCGGCTTGGATAAAAAAATAAATTTTATTGGACCCATGTCCCGTTTGCAGGAAAAACCCATTCCCGATTTTTGCGAGTTTATCGGCAAAATAAATGGTTTGGCAAATTCTGAATCCGTTTTTTGGACTCATGGAAATTTACTTTTCTTTGACGAGAACCACGAAGCCATAATAGCCTTTCAGCGCCTGGGAAAATATTACCATTACTTAGTTTTATGTAACTTTGATATTTTCCATAACCAGAGTCTTCAGCTAAAAAAAGACAACATATTTTTATCTGGTTCCGGGGAATGGCTTTTGGAAAGTTGCTTATGGAATAAAACGGAAAAACCTTTGGAATTAGTGCAGAAGATTGAGTTAAAACCCTGTGAGGTTAAAGTCTTTAAGCTTAAACCTGCAGGGGAAAATCTAAAAGATTAATCCAGTTTCCGGTAAATTGTTCTCATACTAATTCCCAGAGCTTCAGCCGCCCGGCCTTTGTTGCCCTTAAATCTTTTGAGAGTATTTTTAATAACAAATCGTTCGATTTGGTCCATTGTCATGTTTTTGGAAAAGTTCATGTTAATGTTATCCGATTCTACTCCCGATAATTCCGGGGGTAAATCTTCAGGAGTGATTTGGCTTCCCCTGCATAGAATAACAGCTCTTTCCATGGCGTTTTCCAACTCCCGGATATTACCAGGCCAACCGTAATCTTGAATGAGTTGCAGCGCATCAGCAGACAAGGTTAGGTTTGCCCTTTTGTTTTTTCTGCAAAATTTTTGAATAAAAAAGGAAACCAGTGAAGTTAAGTCGTCCAGCCTTTCCCTTAAGGGAGGAACGGAGAGGGGAATAACATTAAGACGGTAAAACAGGTCTTCCCGAAAACTGCCTTCTTCTACTTTTTTTCTTAAGTTTTGATTAGTAGCAGCCAGAATACGAACATCCACCTTTTCGGTTTTACCGCCTACAGGATTTATCTCACGGT
Source organism: Fibrobacteria bacterium (assembly GCA_050294405.1). Lineage (GTDB taxonomy): Bacteria > Fibrobacterota > Fibrobacteria > UBA11236 > JADFYW01 > JBNKOC01. Next base: position 409,125 of record JBNKOC010000012.1, read on the forward strand.
TTTGCAGAACCCTAAGTAACTTAGCTTGTATGGGGTGGGGAAGTTCGCCAATTTCATCTAAAAAAATGGTTCCATTATTCGCTTCCAAAAATTTGCCTTTTGAGTCGTGGATGGCGCCTGTAAAGGCGCCTTTTTTGTATCCGAACAATTCTGATTCCAACAAGTTATCCGGAATAGCCGCGCAGTTTACTTTAATAAAGGGGCCAGTTTGTCGATTGGAATTTTCAAATATATAATCTGCTAGAATTTCTTTTCCTGTACCTGATTCACCCAGAATCAAAATGGTGGCATCACTTTGGGCGGCTTGTTTGCCTCGTTCCAATAATTCTTTAAACTCGCGGCTTTTGCCCCAATCTACTTCTTCTTTTTTAGCCTTTTTTAATTTTTCTTTTAGCTGTTGGTTTTCCTGTACCAGTAAAACTTTTTCAAGTGCTCGCTTTGCCACAGTTACAATTTGTTGTTTTTTAAAAGGTTTGGTAATGAAATCGTAAGCCCCTTTTTTCATAGCTTGTACGGCATCTTCAATAGTGGCATGACCAGTAATAACAATGGTAGTGATTTCTGGTCGCTCTTTGTTAAGCTTAGTAATAAGCTCCATCCCACCAATATTGGGCATACGTAAATCCGTAATTACAATGGCAGGGTTTATTTGTTCTACTAATTCAAGCGCCTTTTCCCCGTCTTCTGCAGTTTCAATATCCGCTTCCAAACTATTAAGGGCTCTGGCTAAGGCATCTCGAATTCCTTTTTCATCGTCCACTATTAATATTTTATTTCTCATTTTATTTATCCGAATGGTTACAATATGGACATTTCAAAATTTTTTAAAATTTGCGCAACTAGTATGCCAGTAAAATATTCCATTTAAAACGTTGAGTTTTCTGAGGTTGGAGATTTATATTTCAGCATGATATGACAATATGTCAATAAATGGAAATTTTGTCAAAGTTTTTAAAATAGGCAGATTTGGCAGGGCTTAAAATAATATTTTAGGGTAAAATTGAATTATGTCCAAAAAAAATCCACATCTTCTCTGTGTTCTAAGTTGTATTTTTGGCCCTGACTTTAATTGTGTTTATCCGGCTCCAAAGAATTATCCAGCTTACTTTTTTTGTAATAATCCGAAACTAAAAAAGGAAATTAGGAAAAAAGGGTGGAAGTACATATTTGTGGATTTTGAGCTTAGTCAGGATATTTCAGTTTCCAGTTTTCAATCAAAATTCATTAAGTTTTTGCAAATAAGAAATCGGTCTGAGGGAAATTTTTTGGGCCAATTTCAATACTCCCTTTTTGTAGATCATAAATTTTTTATTCAAGATACTCACATAGGTGAAATACTTGGAAACGCAAACAAACCCATTGTAATTAGAAGTACTCCCAGAGAAAAAACTACAATTTGGGAAGAGTATAACGAGGCAAACCTACAACTTCGTTATCAAAAATTTAAGGAACAGACTCATCAGTACATAGTTGAAAAAATAAATCATGGTTGTAGTGAAAATATTCGGATTTGTAATACAGGGCTAATTTTAGTGAATTTAAATTATCCTGAATGTTTGAAGTTAATGGATGAGGTTTATAAAGATTTAAAACTTATAGGAACTTCAGAATGCCAAATTATTTGGGCTATGGTTTCTCAAAACTTCGAATCTTTAATTAAAGTTATACCGTTCCATAAAATTCCGATGAAATGGGAAGCTCCAAGAAAAGTTAGCTTGAAACAAAAATTTTTAAAATTAAGGAAACAGGTTTTCCTGTCTTTTAGCTCAAACAAGTAATGATATTTGTAAAAAAGGCAAAAATTTTTGCCAAATTTGCAATTAAATAATTTAAAAAAAGGCTGAAAAGTTTCTTTCAGCAAGCTTCAATTGTCGATTTTAAGCTAAAAATCTTATCTGAAGTTAATTGGGCATAGTTTTCGCGTTTGCAAGTTTTAAACAACTATGGTGGAATTAACCCAAGTAACAAGGATTTCATTTTCGAAAGAAAATAACATATGAGAGAATGGGCTCGTCTTAAAATTGTCTACACATGTATCTTGCTAGCTGTGGGCATTCCTGTGCTTGCAATAATAATTAAAGGCAATCCACAATCTGAACAAAGTAAAGTGGTTCTAAAGGAACACGAAGGTGCCGCCCTGGTTCAAAAAAGTGACTGTGCCGGTTGCCATCAATTAGATGCCAAAACAGTAGGCCCTTCTTTTAAAGATATTTCTCAAAAATATACATCTGAGGATATACCCGCACTTGCCGCGAAAATAAAAAATGGAAGCAGCGGAACCTGGGGAGCTATACCCATGCCTCCCCATCCAGCGGAGACTGATCCAAATCTTGAAAAAATGGTGGGCTGGATTATCAGTTTAAATAGTCCTGAAGCCGCGGAAGCAAGTGTAGATGGGAAATCCGGGGCCACACTCAAATCGGGTTCCCATGCAGCTTACAGGAGTCTTGGTTTTGTAAACAGCAGAAACATAGTGTGGGTTATTGCACAGCTTCATTTGTTATTTGGAGCCTTTGTGCTGGCTGTTCCCATGTTTGCATTAATAATTGAATTTATAGGCTTTAAGACAAAACAGAAAAAGTTCGATAGGCTTTCCTATGAGTTTACAAAGTTATTATCGGTTTCTTTTAGCTTTACTGCTTCCTTAGGAGCTTTGCTGACATTATTGCTGATATATCTGTATCCGCAATTGATGAACTATATGGCTTATGTTTTCGGGCCGACCTTTTTGCCCTATGTGCTCCTCTTTTTTGGCGAGGCCTTTTTCCTCTACAGCTACTACTACGGTTGGGGCAAATTCCATCCCGTAGTGCACTTGCTTTTAGGGTTGGGGTTAAACGCATCGGGGATTGGAATTTTATTTGTGGCGGATTCCTGGCTTACTTTCATGAACTCACCAAATGGAGTGACAGAAACCGGTGAACTGGTGAGTACATGGGCTGCGGTTCAAAATTTTACCTGGATGCCCATGAATATCCACCGTACCATAGGAAACATAGCCTTTGGAGGAGCTATAGCTGGGGCTTATGGCGCCTACAGGTTTTTAGGAGCAAAAACGGAAGAAGAAAAAGCTTATTACGACTGGATGGGATACATAGGGAATTTTATTGCCATATCCGCATTTTTGCCATTGCCTTTCGCCGGATATTGGCTGGGAAAAGAAATTTACGATTATTCTCAGAACCTTGGGATGTTTTTAATGGGTGGAGCGTTCTCTTGGTTATTTATTATCCAGGCCATTTTAATTGGGATGTTATTTGTCGCGGCTAACTATTACCTTTGGCTGGGAATGGAAAGAATTGAAGGCGCGGACAGGTTTAAAAAACATGTTAAGTGGTTACTGTTATCCGTAATAGTGTGTTTCATTGTTTGGGCTATTCCCCACTCCATGGTAGCCTCCATTGAAGAAGCTCAAAAAATGGGAGGAGGGCACCACCCCTTGCTTAGCGTACTGGGTGTGATGTCTGCGAAAAACACGGCGGTAAATATATTGATATTGACCACATTTTTAAGTTTTCTATTGTATCGCCGGGGCAATAAAAAATCCCTTGCGCCCTGGGTGAATAAAGGAAACTGGGCTCAGATATTGATTTTAACAGCAACATCCTTGTATGTGATTTGGCTTGGGATTTACGGGTATTTCGTGGAAGCTGATGTGCGGATTGGTTTGTCCATACCCCAGGTGGGCTCTGTCCTTTTGGCGATGTTTCTGGTGGTCATAATCGATATTTTCATGTTTCGCAGATCCATGTCCAAAGAAATTAACTGGGGGAAAATGCCAAAAAGAGCCCAATATGTTCTGTTTTTTATAGCCCTTTCGTTCACTTGGATAATGGGTTTAATGGGTTATGCCAGAGCAGGAATGCGCCAGCACTGGCATGTATATGGGGTTATTGAGGATAAATCTCCCGATGCCTATACCCCAACTTTGGGTTATGCGGCTAATGTAACATCAATTACGGTTATGATATTTTTCGGATTTATTGCAGTTGTATTTTGGCTAACCAGCCTTTCTCATAAAAAAGATTACCCAAGCCATTTTGTGGACAAGAAATGAAAACAGCCATTAACATAACGCTATTTTCCATACTGGTCACCTTGTTTTATACCTATGTGGGCTGGCTAGTACCTCAAAAAGAAGTGTATCCTCCTAAATCCATAGAAATTAGTAAGGACATGACCCAGGAAGAAATGATTGAAATTGGCGCTCAAATTGTTTCTGGAAAGGGAACCTGCCTTGCCTGTCATAAAATGGAACATGCGCCAGGAGAAAGGTTCCCAGCTTTAAATGGCATGGGCAATGTGGCGGGAACTCGCAGGGAAGGGGTATCTGCTGAAGATTATTTAGCCGAGGCCTTGTATGATCCAAGCGCCTATATCGTAAGCGGGTTTAACCCTGGTATGCCTCCTGTCCAGAAAGCTCCCATTAATTTAACGGACGAAGAAATTCTGACAGTGATTGCCTATTTACAATCCCTTGGTGGAGAAGTCACTGTAACTATGGAAACCAAATTTTCTTATTCCGGCCAAGGTGCGTCTGCCGCAACTGCTTCAGCTCCTCCCCCCGCTCCAGTTGCGGTGGACCTCACCGGAGAAGAAATATATGCAAAATATAATTGCGCGCAATGCCACAGCATTGATGCGGATATCAGGATGGTCGGTCCCCCGTTACATAATGCAGGGAACAAATACACGGCAAATGAATTGTATGAGGCCATATTAAATCCCGACGCAAAAATAGCTGAAAGCTATCCTCCCAACGTTATGAAAGCCACTTTGGATGGAACAGGATTTTATTCGCAGGTGAATGCAAAAAGTTTGAATAATTTAGTGGAATTTTTGATGAGCAAAAAAGGCAACTGATGAATTATTGGCTGGTTGGAATTGTATTAGCGGTAATGGTGGCCCTTAGGTTTGTAAAACTAAATGTTTTAGCCTGGATGGCGGTTTGGTTAATAGGCTGTTATGTAGTGCTTAAATGGGGTATTTCTCCTCCAATTCCATCATCCATAGTTGCCATGTGTATGGCCATTGTGGCGGTGGGATTGGTTGCCTATGCCACTTCAAGCACTGATAAGTATCAAGTTGCCGTATCTGGAATATTAAATTTCTTAAGTTTAAAAAAATACACCGGAGCTCTTATAATTGTAGCTTTGTTAATACCTATGTTATTAGGGGTTAAATACTTTTTTGACCAATCCAAAGAAGCCCAGCCTCCGGTATTTGGAAGAACCGTGCATCCTGCTCCCCCGGCAACTATTAATTTTAAGGGAAAAACCATAGATTTAATAGATGGCCACAATCCATATAGGGAATTGGAAACAACAAATCCCGAAGAATACAAAACTCATATCGCTAATGGCCGCAAAGTGTATTACCAAAATTGTGTCTTTTGCCATGGCGATAACATGGAGGGGAAGGGGATTTTTGCTCATGGCTACAATCCTAAACCCACTAATTTCGCAGATCCAACAACGATTGCTATGTTAACAGAAACTTTTCTTTTCTGGCGAATTGCAAAGGGAGCGCCGGGTTTGCCCGAGGAGTCCGGTCCCTGGGAATCTGCCATGCCAGCCTGGGAACTCTTTCTATCGGAAGACGATATTTGGGATGTTACTATGTTTTTGTATGAGTTTACCAATCAAAAACCCAGGGTAAAGGGGCACGCAAAATGAAAAGAATTGCATGTATCTTTGTCTTAGGTTTATCGGCACTTGCAGCTTGGGCTGCTAAAATTGATGTGGGCAGCGAAGCTCAAATAGAAGAAGGAAAAAAATTATACAACCAAAAATGCGCCCAATGCCATGGCTACGAGGGAGATGCCCAGGCTGTGGGCCGTCTTGTGTTCAGACCCGTGCCCAGAGACTTTACCATTGGAACATATAAAATCAGAACGACTCCGGCAGGGGAGCTTCCTGCTACCCAGGATATATTTAAAATGATTCGGGAGGGAATGCCATATACAGGTATGCCAGCCTGGCCTCAGTTTACAGATGAACAAATATACAATCTTGTATATTACATTAAATCTTTTCAAAGCGATTTTGCAGACCCTGATTATGCCGCAGATCCAATCCAAATTCCTAACCCCCCCGAGTTTAGTCGGGAGTCTGCAAAGTTAGGGAAAAAAGTATTTGAAGATAACAACTGTATGGATTGTCACGGTTTGAGCGGTCGTGGTGATGGGCCTTCCGCGCCTACTTTAAAAGACGATTATGGATTTCCCATTCGTCCTGCGGATTTAACAAAGGGTTGGACATTTAGAGGCGGAGGCGATAGGGAAGATATATATAGAACGGTTATGAATGGATTGGACGGAACTCCAATGCCATCTTTTGTGGATGGATTGCCCGATGAGAAAACCAGGTGGGCTTTGGTGGATTATGTGTATTCTCTTTCTGAGCGGGAGCCAAATTATTCCAATGCGCTCACAGCGATGGGCAGTCCAAATGCATTTCCTGAAAAACTGGATTTGGAATTTTTTGAAAAATTTCCCAAAGCCCATTTTCCCATAGTGGGTCAAATAATGGAGCCTGGCCGGGCTTTTTTCCCAGCTAATGTTAGTGTGGAGCTTAAGGCCGTTCACAACGAAAGCGAATTGGCTGTATTAGTGAGTTGGAATGATATAAGCCCCAATACGGAGGGCAAAAATTCTCCTATGCTTAAAGTCCCTCCTTTTGATTTCGAAAATGAGGAAGTTTTAAAATACAAAGACGATGGAGGCAAAGAATTCAGTGACGCTGTGGCCTTACAGTTTCCGTCTCAGGCCCCAGCGGGACATGCGATTCCCTATTTCTTATGGGGAGATAAAAAAATGGGCGTGGATTTATACCACGTGGATCTCGGCCAGAATAAAAATAGTTTGTTCAGCGCGAAGGGAAGTGCAAGGCTTGAAGCTAAAGAAGCTAATTTCAAATATCAATCCCTCTATAAAGGTGGGCAGTGGCATGTTATATACCGTCTTCCAAAAGAAATGAGCAATGGATATAAAATGCTGGAGGGGGAATTTGTGCCTTTGGAAGTTTTTTTGTGGGATGGTTTGGCTGAGGAGCGTGGCATAAAAACCGGTCTTTCCATGTGGAAATCCTTGTATTTAAAGCCACTTGAGCAAAAATCCGCATTTTGGCCAGCTGTTAAAATCGCTCTGATGGTGCTGGTATTAGAGCTGATTTTGATTTTTTGGGTGCGGCTTAAAGTGCGCAAAAAGACCTGAGTAACTGTCAAACTGACAGATAGTTTGACTATTTGACACTTTGTTGTCAAAAATACACAGGGTAAGTAGCCAATAAATGCAAATTTTCCACTTTGAAGGCAATGGTATAAAAATTGATTTAAAAAATAGTAGGAATTGAACTAATGGATCTATGGTAGTACAGACCCAATATATACCCTACTTAATTGCCGTCAATTTAACTAAGCGCTGCAATTTAGCCTGTTCTCATTGTTATATGGACGCAGAACAGCGCATAGCCATTAATGATAGGGAATTAAAACCTTTCGAGCTGAAAGATTTTTTTAATGAACTTTCCAGGCGAGCGCCTGGCACCATTGTGGTCCTAACTGGTGGGGAGCCCTTAATGTACCCCGACCTTTTAGATTTAATTTCCCATTGCAGTAAGCTGGGGCTAAGGCCAGTTGTTGGAACAAATGGGCTGCTGTTACATGAAAAAAAGGTTATTGAGCTAAAAGCCGCCGGTTTACATGGTGTTGGAGTGAGCCTGGATGGAAGTACCCCTAAAGTGCATGATGATTTTCGGGGAATGCCGGGTTCTTTTAATAAGGTTTGTGAAAATATTAAAAGCTGCGTTAAGCAGGGGCTACATGTTCAGATACATTATACCATACATGAAAAAAACAAACATGAATGGGAGAAGTCTATAGGTTTGGCCAAATCATTAGGGGCCTCTATTTTAAACTTCTTCTTTCTTGTATGCGTGGGCAGAGGAAGCTCTGTCCAGGATTTATCTCCGGAAGAATATGAAAAAAGCCTTAATAAAATTGCCGATTATCAGAAAAGCGAAAAAACAATAATGATTCAAGCGCGTTGTGCGCCTCATTTTAAAAGAATCTTGTATGAGAAAAACCCCATGTCGGAGTACACCAGGGCTACAGGTTATGATGGCGGTGGTTGTCCGGCGGCAACCCATTATGCCCGTATTGCACCTGATGGCGAAGTAACCCCCTGTCCATACATGGAAATATCCGCTGGAAATTTACGTGAAAAAAGTTTTTGGGATATATGGGACAACGCCCCTTTGTTTAAATCCATGCGTAACACGGATTTAATTTTAGGAAAATGCGGTAAATGTGAATTCAAAGAATTATGCGGAGGATGCAGAGCCCGCAGTCTGGCTCAGCTAAATAACTTAATGGAAGCCGACCCAAGCTGTATTTATGAGCCAAAGGGCGGTAAGTTAATTGCTTCTCAGATAGAGGAGGTGCCGGGTGATAAAACTCTTGAGTTGTGGACTGAGGAAGCTGAACAACGGCTCGCCAGGATACCTTTGTTTTTGAGAAAGCGGGTTAAAAAAGCTCTGGAAGAAAAAGCCAGGGCTCAACATTGCCAAATTACTGCTGACTTTATGCGCGAGCATAAAAAGCAGCGGGAAACGGAAATGGGAATAAAGTTTAAATAGGGGGAAATAATATGAATAACAACAGTGCTGCCGTATTATCTAGCTTGGAAAATCAGGAGTTGTCCAAATTTTCCATTGCGAAGGATGAGGCTACTGTGTCCTTTGAAGGGAATGTGCAGACTTTCCCCTTGATGGAATTGCCTGAAAAATATTTTAGCTGGATAAATAACGGCAGAAAGCAAATGTATGATAAGATAGTGAAAAACACAGCTGGGCACGGATTTTTCGCATCTCATTTGCCCGTGGTTACCACATTTTCCAAATCAAAGCTTTTTCCCTTTAACTCTTCCAACAAAGGTGTGGGCTTTATTCCCAAACCTGAATATTTACAGGAATACATTGATTTGTTTCGCACCACTATGGAGAATACCAAGGGTATTCCCTGGGAAGAATCTTTACATAAAAGGATAGAATGCGTTTCTCAGTTTTATTTTAATGAAGATAAGATTGATAAAAGAGTGTTAAGTACCCTGGAAATTTTTGAGAAACAAACTTTTAAGAATCTGAATGAAACTCCCAAGGCAGCTATTCATTACACCGGCAATGCACCGGATTATATTTCCTTCCAATTAAATGCAGCAGTGGAAATTATCGGCCCTGAAGACCCCAGGCACGAATTTATCAAACTGGCCAGAACTATGTTTGAATACAATAGCTTTCATATATATCAACATAATTTTCCCTATGCGTATTTGTTTTGGATTTCTGAGTTGGTGGATAAAACCCCTTACAGAGTCCCCCAAAAAAATAAGAAGGTTGTTAATATCAAAAGCGCAGGAGGGTTAAACTGGTCTCCGGAAGCTTCGGAATCTATCAACAGAGCCCCGGGCATGATACGTCAGTTTATCCGCCAACAAATTGAAAAATACGCCACAGACAGGGGCTATACTGAGATTACCTTGGATTTTGTTCGAGAGGCTCGTGAGGTTTTAGAACGAAATTACGATGAAAAAGAAAAAAAAGTCAAAAAGCAAAATAACGAAGATTATAAGCATATATATGTTGCTTTAGACAGTTCAGAGCTGGCCAATGAAGGCGTGGATATTGCGATTTCCTTAGGAGAAAAAATGCAATCCCAACTTTCCGGTTCCCATGTATATGCTGCAAAGATGCATGATATGCGCTTTAGGAGCATGGAAGGGGGGCTTCCCGAAGAATTTCAAAAAGAAAAAGAATTAAACCGCCAGAGAAAAATTCACGATTCCTTGATTACAAAAGGTTTGGAATTGATCACGGACTCATATATCAATGTGATGCAGCAAAAAGCTGAAAAAGCCCAGTTGAAGTTTAACGGCGTTTCCCTTGAAGGAAGAAACTGGGAAATGCTGGTAAAAGATATTGAAGAGCATGACTATGATTTGGTGGTTATGGGCGGACATGGTGTGGGCCGGGTTTCTAATTCCCAATTGGGAAGTGTGACTCAAAGGGTCATGCGAAGGATAAAACGGGATCTGCTTATTGTTAAGAAAAAAGAATCGGAGAATTTATCGGACCTGATTTTGGTTTGTATAGACGGCTCCGAGAGAAGCTGGGGCGCCTTGAAAAGAGGCATTCGTTTTGCCAAAAGCCACAATAAAAAATTGAAAGTGGTTTCGGTTTTTGATCCCTACTTTCACTATGTTATGTTTAACAGCCTTAATAAAACCCTGACAGAGAAAGCCAGAAAGGTTTTTAAATTTGAAGAACAGGAAAAACTCCATGAAGAAATTATTGATTCAGGTTTGGCGAAAATATACCAATCTCATCTAAACATCGCTGCTAAAATTGCGGAAGAAGAAGGAGTTGAAATTGCAACTCAGCTTTTGGATGGCAAGCCATTTGAAAAAATTCTGGCCGAAATTAATAATCTTAAACCCTGGCTGACTATAATTGGCCGCATAGGTTATCATAGTGATGAATCCATGGATATGGGCAGCAACACGGATAACGTGGCCCGATTAGGGGATAGTAACATATTAATAGTAGAAACTAAGGACAAACCTTCGGTGCAACAACAGGCTGAAGAAACCATTACCTGGACCAAAGAAGCCACGGCCTTTATGGAAAAAGTGCCTGTGATGGCAAGGGCGGTAGCCACGAAATCCATACAAAATTATTGCATTGCCGAAGGCCATACTGTGGTGACAGAATCCATTTTGTTGCAAGCAGTAAAGCAAATCCTTCCAGAGGAGGCACTGGTAAGAATGGGAATAATAGAATCCCAAAAAACCGAAGAAGAAAACCTGGATAAAATTGCTCTTAGTTATAAATGCTCAACCTGTGGCCATATACATCATGGCAATCGCCCTGCCAGTTGCCCTATATGTGGAGGAGAAGGGGCCAAGTTTTTACTAATTGAATCGGATACTGTATCCAATGGCCAGACCTTAAAAGTCATGGGAGACAGGGAATTGATTTGGGAAAAAGCGGCTTTGGACTTGCTTAACCAGTTGCCAAATGAATTGGATAGGGAACAAATAAAAAGCAAGTTGGAAAAACAAGCCTTAACCAAACATCAAAAAAATATAGGCCTCAAAATTGTGGAAGAGGAAATAAAAGCCCGCGGCCTTGTTGTGACCCCGCCAAAACAAGATGTTATATGGCTGGATGAGGCCATAGCCCGAGTTAATAGAGTTCCCGAAGGCTTTATGAGAAAAGCGGCCATGCAGACTGTTGTGGATTATGCCAAAGAGGCTGGCTTAAATGAGATTAACCTGGAAGTTGCAGAAGCGGGATTGGGAAAGGCCCGGGAGAAAATGATGGGGGGAATGGCTTCTGGCGCAGGACACCCGTCATCTATTCAAACACCGGCCGCAGATGTTGCGTACAAATGCGGTTTATGCGGTCTGGCTTTTAAGGAAAACCCTCCTTCGAATTGCCCTTCTTGTAATGATACAAACATGGAAAAACTGGAGGGAGAAGACGCCCAATCTCTTACGGAAAACGATTTTGTCTCTTTAAAATGGGATGCTGCCGCGAAGGAGAAGTTAAGTCAAGTTCCAGAGGGAATTGTGCGGAATATGACCAAAGGCCGGGCAGAACATTGGGCTCGAAAACATGGGGAGAAAATAGTCACTAAAAAAGTTCTTGAGGACAAGTATTCCAGTTGGGCTCACGGGGCATCCTCTGTGGATTTAAACATGCCTTGGAATGAAGAAGCCACTCAAAGAGGGAATAAAATTCCCGAATTTATTCGGCCCATGGTAAAAAAAGAAATAGAGCGCCAAGCTGTTAAAATGAACAAAAGCATTGTAGACAGTGATGTTATTAATGAAGTTATGAAAAACTGGGAAGGACATAACGGGTTTCATCATGGCCAGTAATAAATCCAAATGGAAGATAAACCTTTTGCCCCGGGAAAAGGGGGGGTGGGGAGTAGTTGGTGAACCCGTACTTTTGGGCTTGGTGGCGGCTTTTTCCGTTCCGGGAATGTTAGTAGGGGTAGCTGCTTTTGCTTCTTTGCTGGCCAGACAACCTGCCTATCGGCTCCTTCAAAATTACAAAAACCCTCAAAAAAGCATTGCCCCTCAAATTATGTGGCTTGTTTTGCTGTGGACTTTTTTATTTGCTTGCCTTGGTATTGCCTGGATGTTAAACGGCTTTCAGGGGTATTTTTTAGTGCCTATGTTTATAGCCCTCATTCCCAGCTTTTGGCAGCTCAAGTCAGACATAACGGGAGATAAGAGAAATATTAACAGGGAAATGCTTTCAAGTTGCCTTCCCGGCAGCTTCGCCACATCTATTGCCTTGTTGGGGTCGCTCAATGTTAATACGGCCTGGATGTTATGGGTGCTGGTGAGCGCCAGAACAGTTCCCACTATTTTATATGTTAAGGGAAGGGTGGATTTGTCCCATAAAAAGCAAGCCCCGGAAGTAAAAATATTAGCCGTGCAATTTACAGCCTTGTTTTTAACAGGTGTTTTAGCTCTAAAAGGATTTATTCCTGAGTTGTGTCTGTTGGTTATTGCTGTATACAGTCTGCGTGCTGTTTTGGGACTTCGTTATCCCAGACCAGAAACAAGTATCAAAAGACTGGGCTATGCGGAATTGGTGTTGGGGATTGCAGGAAGTCTTGTTATGGGAATTTCCATTGCTCAGATCTAAAAGCTAAAAAAACTCAATATTTTAAGCCAGATACCACCATCCTCCTTGAGAATATAAGGAGAAAATTTAATCTTTGCTGGTCGTTTTAGCATTTTATTGCTAACAAAACTAGATCTTTGAAAATATTCTACCAGAGGAAAAAAACTCCCAAAGTTATTTCCATTTTCTCCATTATAACCCTGTGTTATATGGAGTTTGGGTATATATTTTTACTGCCGAGTTAAAATTTAATTCAATAATGAGGAGGAATCGTGAATAAAATTATCTGCTTGCTGGCCGCACTAGTAATGTCCCCTGCAATTTGGTCAAATCCAAAAAAAGCTCCAGCCGAACAGAAAAAAATAGAAGCCCCTAAAAAGGTTAAAATCCTGGGTGGACCTATTGTGGCGTTGGACAAGGCCAAAAACATCATTACCATTGAAAGAAATGGCAATAAATATCCTGTTCAATTGGGAAAAGAAACTTCCATGAGAGCCGGAAAGGAATCTATCACTACCGATAAACTTTCCGTTGGTGATAGAGTAAATGTGAATTATACCAAATCAGGAAATACCAGAAATGCTATTTCTTTGGACAGGTATTACTCCACAGCAGCAAAAGACACAAAAGCGCCTGCAGCACAAGCTTCCAAGAAGGAAAAACCCGCTGCGGACAAAACCGCACAAAAGCCTTCTCCTAAAGCTGCTCCAGTAGCTGAAAAAAAAGCAGAAAAGAAGCCCGCTATGGCTGAAGTAAAAGCCCCAAAGGCCTCTGATAAGAGCGCTTCAAAAGCTAAAGAAGAAACCTCTAAAGAAACAGCTAAAGCTCCTGCTCCTAAAAAAGTAGAGGAAAAAGCTGCTGTCGCTCCGGCTAAAACAGACGCTGCGAAGGAGGAGAAAACTGCTGAGAAAAAAGCAGAAAAGGCCGAAAAGTCAGCTGCGAAAGAAGTAAAAACAACTGTAAAAGAAGCCAAGAAAATGGAAAAAGCTGCAGTTAAAGAAGCTAAGAAAGAAACTAAAGCTGCCGAAAAACAAGCTGAAAAAGCTAAAAAGGTGGACGAAAAATCAGTTCAAGAAGTCACTTCTAAAGAAGACTGATTTTTAACAATAACTAGGTAAATGCTAAGGCCCCCACTTAGGGGCCTTTTTTTTATTTTTGGTTGGCTGCTCAAAATAAAATGTATACATGATTATCCAACGGGCTGCTTTCTTGGAGCTACCGGGCTTTACCTGTAATGGGCTGGTGTAATGCCAAAATGGTAGGCGATATACATTAAGACCCGCAAAATGATTTAAACTGTAAAACTTGTTTAAATGCCCTCTGTCTTCATGCACAAGCATTTGGTATTCCACATCTGCGTGATTAACATAATAGTGAAAATCCACATAGCCATTTTTCATATGGGGCAGTTCAGGGTGGTGATCGTTGTGGGGGCCAAAATAATCTCCCTCAAAATAGCTCACAATTTGTTTGCCTACTTCCTTTCTAAACTTGCATTGGAAAAGTTTTTCGCAAACTTTGCGGGCTAGCTGGGGAGAAACGAGCTGTTCCAATTGATATGAATTCCAAAGGGCTTCGTGCTTGGAGTTTTCAATTCTAAAGGTTTTTACCCGCATTACCTTATGGATTTTTTCCCCGTAGTTTAGCTTTTGGTTTTTGGTTAGCTTCGGATGGATTTTGGTTTCCAAGGGCCGCAAATTGGACTTAACTTTGTGTTCCATGATGGATAGCACGCGGGATGCTGTTTGGGGATCTAGAATATTAGCTGGAATAACATTAAAATTCCCGGATGGCTTTATACGGGAAAGGGCTTCTCCTACAGGGATGTTAAACATGCCTACAATTTAGCTTTTTTCTGCAATCAAAGAGACTTTTGCGCTTGTATTGAACCATACAAAAAAAGCCCTGAGGTTATCAGGGCTTTTTGACTAATCAAATAGAGAGCTTATTTTGTTTTTAAAGCTTCTACCTCTTCTGCAAGCATTTGAGCGCTGTTTTTCAAAAAGTCTTCTAAGGCAATTTTGCCAGAGTCCACTTTTTTAAGAAGATTTTTTTGCGCCAAATACTCTTTGTTTTCGGTTCCGGACTGGGATTGAATCAAGCGCCATGCTTTACGGCGTTCCACGCAGAACAACACCATTTGGCGTGATAATGTGTGGTAATTGATTTTCCCGTTGCTTTCATTTTGGATGTATACGCCAAAATCAGGGACAAAGGAACGATGAGAAGGATCAAGGAATCGGCGGTTGACCACATCATCCTGGGTGATACGCGCCAAGATATCTTCAAGGTGCACCAGGTCTTTGGTTTGCTCTTCTTTAACCTTGGCATGGTGTCTTCTAAAACGCGCCTCAGTCAAGCACCAATGGGCTGTAGTGAGCTTGTACTTTTCGCCAGTGCTTTTGAATTTGGCTGTGTACCAATCCACGCGAGGAGTGGGGTTGCCTTTTATATCCAAAGCATCTGCAAAGGACTCGCCTTTAGTAGGATTGTATACAAATTCGGGCACGCCGCGTGAGTCTCTGATTAGCTGGGCTTGGGCCACCGACATATCATCTGCCACGCCGTGCTCAGGTTGGCAAGTGGTAAAGCATTGGAAGAAAGCAGTACCACGATATTCAAGACCATCCAATAGCGCTCTGTATAAGTTGGCTGAGTTGGCCATACTTACCTGGGCCACAAATGGGGATCCATGACCGCCGATAAAGCTTTCAGCAACGCCTTTTTTCTCTGTCATTTTTCCTTGAGAGGCTTCTCCGAATTGGTTCATATCGTATCCGCCTAACATCAGAGAAGAGTCGCTATTTTGACCGCCAGTGTTTGAATAAACCTGAGTATCCAACATAAGGAGCTTCACATTGGGGCGGTTTTGCAGAACTACTTTAGATACGTTTTGGTAACCAATATCTCCCATTCCGCCATCTCCTCCAATGGCCCAGGCTTTGGGCAATTCTTTAATTTCTAGCTCTGTCATGTGGTTGTCGGTAAAATGGGAAAGTTTGAAGTATTCGCTTTTGGTCATTACCTGTCCGGATTGGGATAAAAGGATATTAGCCAACCTTTCGGGGATAACAGAACGACGGGAGTGGTCCATAATGAAGCTTTCCCCAAACATCCAGGTAATAGTAGAACCATCCTGAAACAGGGAGTTCATCCAGGGATAAGGATGGGGGTTATTGGGAGGCGTGCTTCCGAAAACTGTGTTACATCCAGTATGAGCTCCCATGGCCATAACAGACATGCCGTTGGCAAGGCGTCCCTCTTTGGTTTGCAGAGTTTTATGATTGTAAGCATCCTGAGCCAAAACCAAGGAAAGGGCTTCCACGTATTCTTCATCGGAAATGGGGCCATGTTCCCCCATGCGGATTAATGTATCCGCTTCATTTTCACCGCCAAGTCCCATTATCAAGTGTGCAATAGCTTGTGTCATTAATTCGTAGGCGTCTTGATTTTCGTTTTTCAGAGTTTGTAATCTGGCAACACCCATTTCTTTGAGTTCAGCCACTTTAGATTCCAAACGAGCCGCTTTTCTGTGGAACATGGGGCGCATATAAGCTTCGGTGATGGTGGCCACACTGCGAAGCACGCTTTTTTCACCGCAACCTGCGCAAGCGCCATCGCCAGATACATAGGCGTCGTAATTTCTGCGAACCATTAAGTGGTTTTTCAAAACGCCTACTTTGGCATCGGCAGCATTTTCATCATCGTAAAAGCCAAGGTATTTTTGAGGGGTATCGGGCAACAAGTTAAGGAATTGTGTTGCGCCAATGGTTTCGGCATTTATTTCTTCGGATTCGGGAACCATTTCCAAAGCTTCGTGGTCGCCGCAAAGCTCAACGCAAAGTCCGCATCCCTTGCAAAGATCGGAAACAAAAATGGAAAAGAAACCGCCTGAACCGGGATTTTTCTTTTCGTTTGTTTTGTATATGGCGTTTACTTTAGAATAAGCCAGAGGAAGGATATCAATGATATTTACGAACTCTTGCAAAGAGCTTTCGGAAACGCCTTCCACGACGTTAAGATGTCCTTTTAAAATATCCTGAAAGGCTACGCTTTCTTTGTTTTCCAAAGCTTTGTTCATATCGGCTCTGGCGGCTTCTTCGATTTTGGGAAGTGCTTTGATTAAGTTGGCCCTTTCAGAAGCGTTGGTAACATAGTTAATAGCGGCAGTACGAAGCACAGTTGCCACATCCTGAGCCGTGTTGGGAAGGGCAGTATCAGGGCATCCCGAAATACATTCCATACACTGGGTGCAATTTTCCGCATAATACTTGGGAATCAAGCGTCTGGCCACATATTTACTGGCTGTAACGCCTGTTCCTGCCGCCATAAGGCCAACTGCAGAAAGAGCGGAAGCGGGTTGATCATATCCCAAGCCGGCGCGAAACTCTTTATCAAACATTTCTGTGGTTTGAATGGGCTGTTTGGCGGATTGATCCATGGGAGTTGGGATATTATTGTACATGTAATCATTTTCGTCGCGGGCAACCGGAGTAATGCAGCCAATTCTCATGCTGGAATTATCAGGAGCGTTTACGTCCCCATGAGGAACTTCAGATACCCGATTAAAACCACCGGTCATCACCTGCATGTTAGATTCAACTACGGCTTCTCCAAAGCGGCCAAATTTTTTGTTGTATTGGGCGCGTACAATATTTTCAAAATCTTCACTTTGAATGTTATTGTCCTTAAGAAAGGTGCTTACTTTGAAAAAGGCACCTAGAAAGGAGTTACCTTGCATTCTCAATTGGAGATCAGCTCTGTCTGTTGCTTTTCTCGCGATATCAAAACCAGGAAGGGTGTAGATTTTAATTTTTTTATCGATAATTTCCTGACGGAGTCTTTTAGGAATACGTTCCCAGGCTTTTTCTGGAGACTCTTCAGATTCCCAAACAAAGGCTCCACCCTCATTTAAACCATCCAGAGGGTTGGTGTGGGTAAATGCTTTGGAGTCGCAGCACAGAACTACATCTACGTGCCTTAAGTCGCAGTTGACTCTAATTCTTTCAGGAGCAACAGATAAAAAGTAAGAGGTAGGGGCGCCTTTTTTCTCGGAACCGTATTTAGGGTTAGCACTAATATGCACCACTTCTTTTAAATTGCCGTATTCGTCAAAGGAATTTGCTTTTTTCGCAATACCGGCTCCGATTTCACCAATAATTTCACCGAGGTTTTTACCGGTGGTAATCATACCCCATCCTCCAATAGAATGAAAGCGAATGGCTATGGTATGGTCGGGCAGAAGGCTGGGGGTTTCGCTGGATTTAACTTCATAGGGGTGGTCAATTCCCAAAACGAAAAAATTAATGCCATCTTCTACAGTCTTGCCGTCTTTACGGGCAATTTTGCCTTTACTGTATTCATAAGCGCCCAAAATTCCTTCAGGGCGAAAGTCGCGGGAGCCAAGTCCATAGGAACCGGCAAATAGTTTAGGAGTTTCTTCAAGCGCCAAAGCGGGCAGACCATTTCCAACTCCATCTTTAGGAGGGAAACGGAAATTTTGCTGGGCTTTACTGATGGCAGTGCGAATATCACGGGCCAGAGGGTTATCACCGGCCATAGGTTCATCGGTACGTTCGAGAATGATAACATTCTTTTTGCCGCGAATAGCTTCGATAACAGCGGCTTCAGGGAATGGACGGATAACATTAATATGTATGCCGCCAACCTTTTCGCCTTTGTCTTGCAGGTAGTCGATAGCAGCTTCTACGTTTTCGGCGGCAGAGCCCAGAGAAATAATCACCGTGTCAGCATCCTCGCATTTGTATTGGGAAACAAGTCCATAGTGACGGCCTGTAAGATTGCCAAATTCTTCATAGGCTTCTTCCAGGAATGTTAAAATAGGTTCTACAAAGTTGTTGCGGCGGGCAATTACACCGTTCATGTAATGTTCCTGGTTTTGCACAGGGCCAATCATGGTTGGGTTTCTTAAATCAATGACTTCGGGCACACGCCTACGTGTGGGGCCGAACAACTCTCTTTGCGCGGGAGTGGGGCAGTCAATAATATCGTCGGGAGCGCCTAAAAATTCACGAATCAATTCCGCTTCGTGTTTTAAAAAAGTTCTTTCCAGGTGAGTGGTCAAAAAGCCGTCCTGGATGTTCATGCCTGGAGTCAAAGATTTTTCTGTGACCTTTCTTAAGATAAGAGCCTGGTCCGCCGCTTGTTGAGCGTCTTTTCCGAAGACCATAATCCAGCCTGTATCCAACGCGCCGTATATATCATCGTGGCCGCAATGTACGTTAAGAGCATGTTTAGTAAGAGCGCGGGCTCCCACTTCTAAAACCATAGTGGAGCACTTGCCCGGAGCGTGGTAATATTGCTCTACGCCGTATACAATGCCCTGTCCCGATGTAAAGTTAACAACGCGTTTGCCGGTTACCGAAAGGGCAATAGCTCCGCCTTGCGCTGCGTGCTCACCTTCAGTTTCAATGGCTACGCGGGATTGACCAAATACATTGAGGTTTCCCTGTGCTGTGGATAGCTGATAGTTTTCACCGCCTTCGGTGGAAGGAGTAATGGGATAAAACACCCCTCCATCTGTGATACGGGCTTCTGTATGATACGCTATAAGCTGGTTTCCGTTTGTTGTTATACGAATACCAGGGTACTTAACTTTTTTCTTATTAGCCTTATCGCTAGGGGGTTTTGTGGTTGAGATGTTCGTCATTGATACTCCTAACTTTCTTTCAAATTAACCAAAATTCAACTTTTATCAGCTGATAAATTTAGCTTAGATATAGCCAAAATCCAGATCATACATTCCAGGCTGAAGGCTCCCAAAAATCAGCTCCAAACAAATTTATTTGAGCTTGAAACAACTAGTTTCAAGCCGCTATAAAGAATAGCAATTTACCCAAAAATCAGCTAATTTTAAAAAATAGCTGCAATTTTCCCCGAAATTTGGGGGATTAGGCCGAAAAGGACCATTGAGAGGGTTAGAATGAGTAAAGCCCAGCGTTGTACGAAGGAAATTTGCAAATCTGGCAAGATTTCTTCGCCTGGAGAATTGATATAAGCCTCTTTGAGAACTATCAAATAATAGTAGAGACTGACTGTGGAGTTTAACGCGGCGAACACAACCAAAGCGTAGTGGCCGGATTGGGCGGCAGAGCCAAAAAGGAAAAATTTGCCTGTAAAACCAGCTAAAGGAGGGATACCGGCCAGGCTAAACATGCAAAGGCTTAAAATGGCGGCTAAAAGAGGACTCTGTTTGCTTAGTCCCCGTAACGATTGGAAGCTTTCCCGCCTTTTTTCGCCAATGATGCTGATAATAAAAAAAGTGCAGTAATTGGTGATAGCGTAAACCAATAGGTAAAAAACCATGGAGGAGCGTGCCAAACTGTTGTTACCCACAAAGCCCACTAAGATATAGCCTGCCTGGGCGATGGAGGAATAACCCATAAAGCGTCTAAGCTCTAATTGACGCAATGCGCCTAAATTTCCAACAACCATGGTGAGGCAAGCCAGCACCACAAAAAGAGGTAAGAGGGGCTCTCTCATGCTAGACAGAGGGCCATAAAACAAAATGATTAAAGCAGACAAACCGGCGGTTTTTGAGGCCACTGATAAAAAGGCGGTGATGGGAGTGGGGGCTCCTTGATATACATCTGGTGCCCACATGTGAAAGGGTACCAGGGCCATTTTAAACCCAATGGAGGCTACCATAAATATGGCACCCGTGGTGAACAGATAGCTTTGCCCGGCATAGGCCTGTAAATTTGAAAACTCCAGCGAACCGGCTGCGCCGTATAAAAAGGAGGCGCCAAAAAGAAATACGGCTGTAGAACTGGCCCCCATAAGGATGTATTTACTGGCGGCCTCCGTGGAGCTTTTTTCTTCTTTGTAATATCCCGTTAAGGCATAAAGGGGAATGGTGGCCAATTCCAAACCGATGAAAAAGGTTAAAAAATCGGAGGCAGATACCAGGGTAAACATGCCAAAAGTGCAAAAGGATAAAATTCCAAAAAATTCTGCGGGGGATTTTAATTGGCCCCGTAAATTGCCTTTTTCTTCAAAGTAAGTTTTAGATAATAACACCGTAAACATAAGCGCCAGGGCGAACAAAATTTTTAATACCAGGCCCTGGCCTGTTAGATGGTAGTGTTGTAAATAGCTTGCGCTTAAGTCCGGAGGCAGACGCAAAAGCAGTAAGATAGAAACCAGGGGCCCCACCCAGGCCAGGTTAAACAATATGGTCTTGGAGGATGATTTGGGTAAAAACAAATCCAGACCAATAATTAAGAAGCCTAAAAACAGTATTACAAGATCTGGAGCAATAGAGGCCAACATAGTTATCTCATCAGATTGTTAAAAATGGGAGTGATGGAAGGATCCACCATTTTTATTATCCATCCGGGTAAAATTCCCATACCAAACAAGCAAATTATTAAAACCACCACTGGGAATCTTTCAATTAAGGTTGCGTCTGTGAGGTCTTTAAATTTTTCGTTCACAGGACCGTTTAACATTTTGTTTGCGGCCCGCAATACGTAAACTGCGGTCACTACAATGGAACTTACCGCCAATACCGTGCACACACGGTTTAGCAGGGATTCATTTGCAAAGGCTCCAATAAAAATGGTAGCCTCTGCCACAAAGCCGCTAAGGCTGGGAAGTCCCAAACCGGCAAGACCCGCAATCACAAAGGCCACCGATAAAAAGGGCATAATCTTCATGAGCCCTCCCATGGAGGCGATTTCCCTGGTATGGGTTCTGCCATAAATCATTCCAATAAGGCAGAAGAATAGGGCCGTCATAAGTCCGTGAGAAACCATTTGCAATACGGCTCCCTTAATACCGATATAACTCAAGGCGGCAAAACCAAATAATACGAACCCGCAGTGAGAAACGGAGGAATAGGCGGTAATGTATTTTAAATCCGTTTGTTTAATAGCTCCATAGGCTCCATAGACCACATTTATGGTAACGAGTATTAAAAACAGGGGCATCCATTGCTGGCAGCCTTCGGGTAGTAAATACATGGCAACTCTAAGGCAGCCATAGCCGCCCAATTTCATTAGAACGCCGGCGTGAAGCATGGAAACAGCGGTGGGGGCTGCGGCATGTCCATCGGGAGACCAAGTGTGAAAGGGGTAAAGGGCGCCTAAAACGCCAAAGCCAATAAAGGTGGCGGGAAAGGCCCAGGCCTGAAATTCTTTGCTGAATTTAACCTGGGATAACTCGATAATGTTAAAGCTCTGAATGCCAGATGCGAAATATAAACCTAAAATACCGGCAAAAATCAGTGCGGAGCCCGCAACCAGCATCAGAGTTAATTTCATGGCGGAATATTCTTTTCGGCCTGTTCCCCAAACTCCAATTAGCAAATACATGGGAAGTACTGCCACTTCATAGAAAAGGAAAAAGGTAAAGAGGTCAAAGGAGATAAATACTCCGTATACGCCGGATACCAATACATTCAGCAATACAAAAAATTCTTTGGCCTGGCTGGTGACTCCCCAGGAAGCAAATACGCCGCAAAAAATCACAATAGCCGTTAATAACATCATTATCATGGAAATGCCGTCTACACCAATGGCGTATTCAATGTTCATGATTTGGAACCATTGGTAAGTATGGGCGAATTGCAGCGCGGTTTTGGTTCCGGTTACCGCTTCTGTAGTAGTCAGTTGGAAAAAGCGAATAGTAAGGCCGATAATAAGTATTAAATTAATTCCCGAAACCACCGCAGCAATTTTTTTTATCAGCATATGCTTGCTGTTGGGAATGGCAGATATAACCAGGGCTAAAATAGCCGGGATAATCCAGGTTGCGGTGAGAAGGTAAGAGCCGTTCATCCCACAAACCTCCCGATGTAATATATAAAGACAAGTCCAAGTATCATTATGGATAGGTAAAATTGAAGTTGGCCGATTTGCAACAAGCGTACAATAATTCCTAAAATGTCTAAAATTTTAGCTGTTAAATTCATCGCACCATCCACAATGTTTCTATCAAACCATTTGATGGGTCCGGCCACAAATTTGAAAATAATTTTGTGGGTCACAAAGAGATATACTTCGTCGATGTAAAACTTGTTTTGGACCGTAGTGTAGAGTCCGCCCATGCTTTTTCTAAGGCCGTTGGCCAGGGCCATTTTTTCTGATTTGCCATACATTAGGATAGCTACCAAAACTCCTATTGCTCCCAAGCTGCCTGCTAAAATGGGCAACCAAATGGGATGGGCAAAATGAGTTTCGGGAATGTTCATGGCAGGAAGCACCGAGCCGGTAAATAATTTTTTAAAGGCAATACCAGCAATAATGCTGGGGATAGTGAGAATAACAATGGGGCTGGTCATCCATTTGTCTTCATGTATATGATGGTATTCGCTTCTGGCTTTGCCGTGGAAGGTCAAAATAAATAGTCGGAACATATAAAAAGCAGTAAGGCCTCCAACAGCTAATCCTACAATGGCTGTTAAATAATGCCCAGATTGTAAAGAAGCCAGAATAATTTCGTCCTTTGAGAAAAAGCCCGCAAAGGGAGGTATACCCGCAATGGCCAAGCAGGCAATCAAGGCTGAAAAGTAAGTAAAAGGCATCTTTTTGCGAAGGCCACCCATTTTCCAGATATCGTTGCTGTGAACCACATGAATAACCTGGCCTGCCATTAAAAATAGCATGCACTTGAAAAAAGCATGGGTGAATATGTGAAACATGGAAGCCGAATAACCAAGAATATTTACATCTACTCCGTGATGGGCATGGGCCAGTTTCGCAGTTCCCAGGGAGAACAACATGTATCCCAATTGGGATAAAGTTGAAAAAGCTAGAATTCGTTTAATGTCCGTCTGAGTACAGGCGATAACCGCGGCAAATAGAGCGGTAAAAGCTCCAATAACTTCAATAATATGAAGGGTCATTTCCGAAGCCGCAAATAAGGGGAACATTCTTGCGGTGAGAAAAACGCCAGCTACCACCATGGTGGCCGAGTGGATAATAGAAGAAACAGGGGTGGGGCCTTCCATGGCATCTGGAAGCCAAATATGAAGGGGGAACATGGCGGACTTTCCCCAACCGCCGGTAAAAATCAAAAGAGTGGCCAGAGTTAAGAGGTTTACGCTAAAAAATCCAAAAGAAACGGTTCCCTTTAAGGCCGCAAAATTTTCAGGGTTGTTTAGATCCAAAAAATTAAGGGACTTTGTGTAGTAGCTGACAATTATAATTCCCATTAAGAAAAAGGCATCGGCAAAACGAGTCACAATAAAGGCTTTTTTGGAAGCGGCCACAGCGGAGGGCTTGGTGTACCAAAAGCCAATTAGCAAATAGGAAGAAACACCCACCAATTCCCAAAACACGAACATTTGGAAAATGTTGGGGGCAACGACAAGGCCTAACATGGAAAATACGAAAAGAGAAAGAAGCGCAAAAAACCTTCCTGCGCTGGGGTCTTCTTTCATGTATCCCACAGAATAAATATTAACCAGAAGGGCAATGGAACAAATAACCACCAGCATCATCACAGATATGGGGTCTAAATACATTCCAATACTGGCTGCTAAATCATAACCTCCAAAAAGTGCACTGTTAAACTGAAGCCAGTTGTATTCCCAGGCTATGACAGTTTGGTGAGGGAATTCCGCGCTGTTCCCTAAGACGTTGGAAGCATAGGCAGATACAACACCCGCCGTAAAGACCAAAGCCAGCCCGACACAAACAATGGCAAAGCCTGCTGCTGCTTTCCAGTTTTTACGGCCAAGGTATAGGCCGTTTACCACAAATGATAAAAGTGGCAATGCCAGTATGGTATAGGAATGATTTACAAAAAAGTTATCCATTCAATTTATCCAATTCCCTGATGTCCAGGTTTTTATGCTTGCGATACATAGCCACGGCAATAGCCAGGGCCACAGACATTTCGCATGCAGAAACGGCAATAATAAAAATGGAAAAAACGGAACCCGCTGTGGAATCGCCTCCGCCAAAATAGGCAAAGGCCACAAAATTGATTATGGAAGCATTGATCATAATTTCAATGCTCATTAAAACGGCAATAAAATTCCGTCGGGTTAGGATACCGTAAACGCCAATGCTAAATAAAATACCGGACAGAACTAAACAATTTCCCAGAGTCATTTTTCGGATGCCTCCTGGTTTTCGCTGGATTTTCTGGCTGTTACAATAGCACCCACCACTGCAGCTATTAGCAATACGGAAATAATTTCAAAGGGAACGATAAATCCGTCTTTGCCGATGCTCATTAAACGGATGCCCACTTGGGTTAAAGATCCCGCATTAGCATCAGCAGGAGTTCCAGCGGGCAAAGGCGGGCAAGTGGCAAAATAAAATATGCCAAAGAACACCAGGGCGCTCAGTGCTAAGCTCAAACCCTTGGTTATCTTACCGGAAGATAAAAAACGTTCTCCCAACTGAGTGGTCAGCAATATGGCAAATACAATAAAAATTACTACGCCTCCAATGTATACCATAACCTGAGCCATTGCCACAAATTCGGCTTTAAGCAATATGTAAAGCCCCGCAGTGGAGGCAAATGAGGCGATTAGGGCCAGGGCTGCGTGCAATAAATTGGGGAGGCTTACTACCAATATGGAAAAAAGAACAATACCTGCAGCAAGTAGGTAGAAAAGGCTGTCTGCCATTAACGGCCTTCCTTTTTGTTTAATTTTAAATCCAGAGGCTTTCTGGAAAAATCGGCCCATTCAAAATCATGGCCCATATCAATGGCGCCAAAGGGGCAGGCTTCCACGCATAAGTTGCATAGAGTGCATTGGGAAAGTCTGTATATGAACTCACCTAATACCTTTTTGCCTTTTTCGTTTTTAGTATTGTGTATGGAAATAGTGCCATTGGGGCAGGCTTTTTCGCAAATTTTACAGCCTGTGCAATTGTGATCTTCATTTTCATCGTGGGGCATAATAACATGTCCACGGAAGCGATTGGCCATTTTTAAGCTTTCCCTGTTTTCGGGGTATTGCTGGGTGACCACTTTTTTGGGATTGATTAAGTAGCTAAAGGTAATACCCATACCCGTTAACAAAGACTTTAAGCCTCCGAATACTTTTTTAAAATAGGGTGTAGGTTTAGGCATAAGCACCAAGGGTGTTTTTTGGGCTGCAGCTTGTTTCAAATCACCTTCCATTTACTATTCCCAATTTTTCCTTTTTATGGAATCAACCAATTGAGGCTGATTAATATGGCTCCCAGGGAAAGGTTTCCCAGAGTAGCAGGCAATAAAAATTTCCATTCAAAAATCATCAGCTGGTCTACCCTAAGTCTGGGGAAGGTCCAGCGAAACCACATAAATAAGAAAACCACAAAATAGGCCTTTAGCATAAACCAGATATAACCCGGCACCATGTTTAAAATATTGTCCACTGCAGCGATGCCAATATTAGGCGCTAAAAATCCACCCAGAAAAAAAGTAGCTGTTAACCCACCAGCTACAAACATGTTGATAAATTCCGCAAGAAAAAACATGGAAAAGGTAATGCCTGAATATTCCGTGTGAAATCCGGCTGTAAGTTCGGATTCGGCTTCGGACATATCAAAAGGGCCTCGATTGAGTTCAGCGGTACCGGAAATAATAAAAAGCACGAATCCCAGAACTCCCACAAAGGGGGCTTTGATAATCCACCAGTCTAAAATGGTTCCCTGTTGGCTCAATACAATTTCTCTTAAGGAAGCTGTTCCACTTAGCAAAACAATAAGCAACATGCCTAAAGCAATGGAAACCTCATAGCTAATCATTTGGGCTCCAGTACGTAGAGAACCCAAAAGAGCCCATTTAGAGTTGGAAGCCCAGCCTCCGATTAAAAATCCAAAAATTCCCAGGCCGGAAACAGCAATCACATAAAGAACTCCTGCCTTCAAATCCGTAAATTGCAAATGGTGGTCAAAGGGCATCACCGCCAGGATTAAAAAGGTACCGGTCATGGGCAAAAGGGGAGCCAAATAAAATCCAAAAGCATCGCTGCCTTTGGGTCGGAGCCCTTCTTTTAATAACAATTTGACAGCGTCAGCAATGGTTTGCAAAGCGCCGTGCCAGCCCACACGCATAGGACCAACTCTGGCCTGGAAATGGGCGCATACTTTTCGCTCCAGCCAAATAAGAAAAAAGGCGCTTAAGGATACAAAAGTAATTAACCCCAATACACCAGCTACATAAGGCATTATTTGTTGCAAAGGCCCTTGCGGCATTACACTTCGGATAAAATCGCCTATGGCGTTTGTTTCCGGATATAGTTTTTGCAATTCAGCTGGGTTCATTTGCTACCTGTCGATATCGGGAATAACCAAATCAATAGTGGATAAAATGGCGACCAGATCTCCAATTTTTAAGCCCACGGACATTTCATTGATGGCGTGTAGGTTGGAAAAATTAGGAGAGCGTGTTTTCACCCTATAGGGTTTGTCGCCTTTGCCGCTGGATACAAAATAAGTTCCGAATATGCCCCGAGCCGTTTCTACCTGGCTATATACACTTCCTTTGGGAAGTCTGAAGCTGGCTTTGGGTTTGCTGCGGTAGGGACCTTCCGGAAAACGGGCACAGGCCTGTTCCAAAATTTTAAGGGATTGAGCCATCTCTTCCATACGAACCGTGTACCTGTCAAAACAGTCTCCCACCTTTCCAAGTGGCACATCAAAGTCAAAGCTGGAATATATGGAGTAAGGGTCGTTTTTACGGACATCGTAATTGACCCCGGAACCTCTGGCAGTAGGGCCGGAACAGCCATAAGAAATGGCTTTTTCTTTGGTGAGAATGCCGATTCCCTTGGTTCTCTCTTGTAAAATGATATTGCCTGTTAGCAAACGGTTCATTTCGTCCAGGGAGCGTTTCATATGCTCAATGATTTTCTTTACCTGGGGAATAAAGCCTTCGTGTACGTCGGCGTAACTTCCTCCAGGGCGAAAAAAGTTCATGGTGAGGCGGGCGCCACATAATTCTTCAAAGAGCTCGGTAATAAGCTCCCTGTCTTTGAAGCCATATAAAAATGCGGTTATTGCGCCTAAATCCATTCCCATAACACCCCACCACAATAAGTGGGATTGAATGCGCTGTAATTCGCTCACCATTACCCGGATATATTCGGCTCTTTCAGGAACTCCAATTCCCATACCTTTTTCTATGGCCAGGCACACTCCCAGATTATTGATATGGCTGGAGAGATAATCCATTCTATCGGTTAGGTGGATGTATTGCACGTAAGATTCTGTTTCGCCCATTTTTTCAATGGACCGATGGATATAACCCAAATGGGGAACCACTTCTCGAATAATTTCTCCGTCCAACCTCACTACTAACCTTAAAACACCGTGGGTACTGGGGTGCTGTGGCCCCATATTCAAATAATATTCTTCAGTGCTTTCCTTATTTTCGGCGACGTGAAATCCAGGTTGTGTTTTAAGAGGGGTTAATTCCATATTAATAGGGCCTCTTTACAACTCGTGTAGGGTCTTCCCAATCTTTGCGAAGGGGGAAACCCTCGATGGGCTTCTCCAACTCGTCCAGAAAAATGCGGCGCATATCGGGATGGTTGGTAAATTTTATTCCAAAAAAATCGTAAACTTCTCTCTCGTGCCAGTTAGCTCCTATGTATATGGCGCAAAGGCTTTCTATTTCGGGGTTTTCCCTGTCAGAAAGGCTGGCGTGAAAAGAAATTTTGTGGCCCAGTTCTGTGGAAAGCAAATGTACCACCACATCCATGTATTCCACATAATCCACGGCGGTGATAAAAGTGAGGAAGTCCATTTTTAATTTGGAATGGGACTTTAAAAAATTAGCAAAGGCCACATATTCTTCTTTTTCAACTACAAAGTCCAAAATGTAATCTGGGCCTAATTTTTCCAGGGATTCCTGGCTGATTTCTTCGAGATCTGCAATTTTAATATTGGGGAATTTTTCGGCAACCAATTGGTATATTTCCCAATTGGAAAGCCCGATTTGCAGAGGAGCCGGCCTTTCTACATCAGAAAAACTCTCTACTTCCTTCCGTTGGTAAGTGTGTCCCTTGTATTTAGGGTTTTCTTCCGCGAATTTTTTCTGCGCTTCTTTAATCTGCTCTTGTTTGTCCGCTTCCAATACATCCCAGGCATTTGCCGCATCGCTGTGCAAATCGCTAATACCTTCCGGATAAATGGGATTGGGTTTACGGGGTACCCGGATAGTTTCTTTTTTTATCAGCTCTTGCAATTGAAGTATGCCGTAAAGCAAAGCCTCAGGTCGGGGAGGGCAGCCGGGAATATATACATCAACGGGAATGATTCTATCAGCCCCTTTTACGGCGGCGTAACTGTCGTAATAAAAAGGCCCGCCGGAAATAGTGCAAGCCCCCATGGCAATAACATATTTAGGGCTTGCCATTTGTTCGTATAAAGTTTTTAGGCGGGGAGCCATTTTTTCCACAATGGTTCCGGCAAGGATAATGACATCGGCCTGCCTGGGTGTGGCCCTTGCCACTTCAGCACCAAAGCGGGACCAATCGTGTTTGGAGGCGCCTGTGGCCATCATTTCAATGGCGCAGCAAGAGGTTCCATAAACCAAAGGCCAAAGGGAATTGGCTCTGGCCCAATTCACCACAAAGTCAACGGCATTGGTTAAGTTCTTTCCAGCTGGCATCGCATCCAGAAGGCTAGGTAATTTGTTGAGTGCAGACATTTTTATTTACTCCCACTCCAATACTTTTTTCTTCCAGGCGTACAAAAGTCCAAAAACAAGAATAGAAACAAAAACAAATATTTCCACCAGCAAAACCCAGGTTTGGATACCGGGAATTTGGCCTTGGGTTGCCGCTCGAAAAATTGCCGCGCAGGGAAATAAAAACAGGGATTCCACATCAAAAATTAAAAACAAAAGGGCAAATAAATAATAACCAACCTTAAATTGAATGCGGGCGCTGCCTATGGCTTCTTCACCGCATTCGTAAGGCTCGTGCTTTTTTTGTGTATCGGGAGAGCGAAAAGATACAATAAGGGAAGTAACCATACCTCCACCAACAAATATGGTACCCAGGAAGACAAAAAAGCCTATAATTCCGTATTCACCCATGCTCTCCCCAGAAGTTAATTTTTATTTGAGGGAATTGTCTAAAAAAATTTGGAGATTCAAAATTCTTTATGGATTTTATGGTTGAGGAAAATGGAATTTAACATTGAAAAATTAATCTCCATGCAAAATGGCGAAAATCTTGGTACCCAGCAAAAAATTTTATTGACGGAATTGACAGAATTTTTTTTGGAAAGAGATCTTGCCCATAAAAAAGACCCAAAAATAATTGAACAATTTCTTACTCCCTTTCTACTAATAAACATACCAAGGGATGCTGTAAAAGAAATTTGCTTAAAAATTCCTAGGGATTTTTTTTGGGATCATCGCGAAATGTATTTTGATTTTCGTCTGGCGCGTTGGATAAAGCATGTGGAGCCATCCAGTCTAAAAGAATGTATGGAAGAGTATTGGGAAAATTCGGAATCGCCCCTGGATGCTTTAAAATATTTTCGAGGTTTAATCCGGGATTTTAGTTCCCGCATTTAAAAAGTAAAAACCCAGGAGGGCTAAAAATTGATAATTGTGACATCAAACGAGGGGCGCGAAGAGGAACGCGAGCTTGAAGGAGCAGTGCGACGCCCAAAAACCGGAGTTTACTTGCTTGTAAATGAGGAACCGAGAAGCCCAAATGCAGATGCTTATCGAGCTTAAAGGAAACAAATGGAATTTGTGACGACTATTTTGACGATGAAGCAACGATGTATCATGTCCAAGGGTAATTTTTAGAGGGGCTTAAAAACGAAAGGCAAGGGCGAAAGACAGAGGACTTGGCCCTGGCATTAGGGCAAATTTATCTTCCCGGTCGAAGTCGTTTAATATGGCATCCACCATTCCATCGCCAATGGCATACAAATACAAAAGCGCCATCCCCCAATAATATTGGTTTCTGCGTTTGCGGTAAAGGGTAGCCTGGGTTTGCAGGTAATCCAGATTTTCTCCAATGTTATCCTTTTCTAAAAGGGACTCAGCTTTCGCTGAGATAATCCGGCTTCGGTAGTAATCCACCATTTGCTGCCTAAAAACAGCCGAGGCAACACAGCCTCCAATTCCCATCCATAACATGCCAAATTTGCCATAGCGTCCGGTATACAACTGGCCTCCTCCTGGAAAAACCAGCCCCCTCCAAAAAGCAGTTTCCCCCGAAAGGGATTCTTCTTTTTTGCCCCTACTGTTTTTGGCTATTTCAAAGGCATCCATAAAGCCGTAGAAATGCATCCCTAATCCCCAGGCAATAAAAGATTTGGTTAAATCCATCTGTGCCATTTTTTTGTCCTGGATTTCCCTGGCATTATAGAGTGCTTCTTTCATTTCTCTGGCAGCATCTAAGCTGTCCGGGTTATTAATCAAAGCCCGATAACTGTCGTAAGACTTCTCAATGAAATCCAGAATTTGTTTGTTTTGATTTTTAAATAAACTGGGCTGGGAAAAAAAAGCCTGTCCCAAAAGCAGACCTTCAATACCAAACAAAAAGCCCGCCCGCACATAATGCTTGGAATAAATATGTCCCCCCCCGGGAATAAGAGCTGCTAACGCCAGTGTTTTTCCATAGGATAATGGAGGGTTTTCTATTCTCCAGTCTTCAATAGGCAGGCTATCAATTTTGGGTATTCCCGATTTTCTTTGGCCATAGCAAATACACGCACACAATAGGCTGAGGTAAAATATTTTGGCAGATGGGAATTTCATGCCCTTTGAAGATACTTTTTTTAAGCCTTTATTTCTTCCCCGGCTTTAGCCGTTAAAAATTTTGAACTTTAATAATGACCCTGCCACTTTAATTTTTAAAAGCTCAGGATCGCTATTTTTTTTGCTGGGCGCGAATTTTTTTCCAGTTTCCCAGAAGACCGCCAGACTTTTTGGATTTTTTTCCGGAAAATTTGGAGAAGCCAGGCCGGCCTTTGGGCTTAGTGACGGCCTCTGATTCTTTTTTCTTTTTAGTTAAAGATACATTACTTTCCACCAGACGGCGGTTGTCAATCATTAAGCCCGAAAGCACATCTCTGGAATTGGGGCTTCTGTAACGTCCTTTGACCTGGTAAAAACGGGAGCTTTGAATGCGCCGGGAATAGCCCACAGACTCCAACACAAATTGAGTTTCAATGCCAATGGCAGATACATTCCAACCCAGCTGTAGCCGGGGAACATAAGTTGTATCGGATTTGCTGATTTCGTAGTCCACTTCCATTTCAGAGGTATATACATCACCCGTCCAGTTTATTTTCATGGAAAAATTTTTTGGCCCCGGACCCTCGAAGGGATATTTGTTCCAAAGCAAAAAACTTTCGCCACCCGGGGCATTGAGGAAAAATAATTTTCCCGGACCTTCCGCATCAATGCGTTCTTCTTCTCTGTCTTTTTTGTCAGGGGGCTCCCGCTGAAGGCGCAGACGGTGGTAAAGCAGTATTCCATTAATATCGTTATTTTGCCCCTGCATCACTGCATTGGTAATAAACAGGTCCGAGGAATTTCCCGCACTGTCGTACAACACATGTAAAGGCAATAAGCTGTCGTAATATACATTCACATATATCCGCTCAAAATGATAGCTGAACTCTCCTAATTCCGCGGAGTTTGGCCAGTGGAAATCGAAAGCGGGGTGGGGTGGAATGGTGCGGGGCTCAAACAGTTCAATGGGATAGTCCTGGGGTTCCAGATTGAAGAAAAAATCTTTCCAGCCCAGCCCTCCCATAAACTTGCCTTTGAGCTCGGCTTTCCCATCCACCCAATTTCGCTCCCGTTGCCAACCAAAAACCCCAGCTGCCAAATTGCTGTCCACCCGTCCGATAAAGAAAAAATTGTCCTGATATAAATACTGCAAGCTGTCCTGGATTTCAGGCTCAGCGCCAAATACCTGAAGACTTAGAAACAGCGCGCAGGCAAATACACAAAACCGGGCTTTTATTGTTCCCCCATTATTCATACTTCTTTATTTTATCCTTTTTCAGGGGTACATGTCATTGCTCCTGGGGTGATCTTTTAATTTTTTGTAGGGACATTTTCTGTCCTGAGGAAGGTTTATATTGAAAAATATGATTTCAACAGTCATAAACATCGGCGACGAATTGATGAGCGGCAAAAGGGTGAATACCAACGCTTCGGATATGGGCCGTTTTTTAATGGGCTTTGGCCATAAATTGAGCAGTATCGAGAGTATTCCCGATAATTCCTCTGCAATTGTTTCCACATTGGAAAAATGGGTAAACAAGGCTGATTTGGTTTTAATAACCGGCGGACTTGGTCCAACGCGAGATGACACTACTCGCGAGTCTGTGGCCCAATTTTTAAAAACAGAATTGCTGGAATCGCCCCAGGCCTTGGTTTGGGTTAAGGACTTTCTCAAAAAAAAAGGCAAGGCCTACAGCGAAAATCAAAAAAAGCAAATATACATCCCAATGGGCGCTTTGCCCCTTAGAAATAAAGTGGGAACAGCCTGTGGCATATCTTTTTTACGGGGCAGAACCCAGTATATGTTATTTCCCGGGGTTCCCTCCGAAGTGCGGCAAATGTTAACAGACCATGTTAAGCCTTTGCTATTGGGCCAAAACTTAAAACTGGAAAAGCAGTTGTGGACTTGGGATTGGTCTGAATCCCGGCAAGAAGAGGCTTTTAAAGACTTTTCCTTACCAAAAAACTATAATTTTTCCTCTTTGCCTTCTTTACAGGGGGTGCAAATATCCCTCAGCACTATTTGCTCTAAAAATTCAGCTCAGCTTAAAAAAGAAAAACAAAATTTTTCCAAGCATTGGAAAAAACTTTTGAGTTGCGTACCTGCCCATTTGTTGGTTCGCCCCGTGGGTTTAACTGCGCTTGAGGCCATTGCGCAAAAGCTACTAAAGAGTAAAAAGAAAGTGGCTGTGGCTGAATCCTGCACAGGGGGGCTTTTGGCCGCTGAGTTTACTTCTCGTCCGGGCAGTAGCGATTATTTTGAGGCGGGCTATGTTACCTATAGTAATAATGCGAAGCAAAAAATTTTAAAAGTTCCCGCTTCCCTTTTGGATAAACATGGAGCTGTTTCTGAGGCTGTGGTAAAGGCTATGGTTAAAGGCTGTCTTAAAGCGAGTGGAGCCGACTATGCCCTGGCTACTTCAGGAATTGCGGGACCTGGGGGCGGCACTGTCCAAAAACCAGTGGGCACAGTTTGGCTAGCTTATGGTTCCTCTGAAAAAGTGGAGTCCAGGCTTTTGCAACTTAAAGGGAGCCGTTCTCAAATTCAAATTCGAACTGTGCAGCAGTTGCTCTTCGATTTAAACCAATTTTTGGAAAAAATTTTAAAATGAAAAAAAGAACTTGCACATTTGAGCAGTATAATTAATTTTTAACGGAAAGATCAAAAGGAGATTCACAATGGCAAAGAAACAAAACAAAACCCCTCTTGGTGTCGAAGGCGATAAAGCCAAAATTATCGAAGGCACCATTGCTCAAATCGAAAAGGCACACGGCAAAGGCGCTATTATGAGTCTTGGCACTCAAGAAGCCGCCAGTGTACCTACTATTCCTACAGGCTGTATCCAGTTAGACATGGCTTTGGGCATCGGTGGTTACCCCCGGGGTAAAATTGTTGAAATTTTTGGCCCCGAATCTTCCGGTAAAACCACTTTAACCTTGCACGCCATTGCCGAAGCCCAACGCCAGGGCGGCGTAGCCGCCTTCATTGATGCCGAGCATTCCTTTGATCCTATATACGCCCGCAAACTTGGAGTTAACATTGATCATCTGTTGGTTTCCCAACCCGATACTGGTGAACAAGCACTGGATATTTGCGAAACATTGGTGCGCAGCGGGGCTATTGATATTGTGGTTATCGATTCTGTGGCTGCCTTGGTTCCCCAAGCCGAAATTAATGGAGAAATGGGCGACTCACACATGGGCCTTCAAGCCCGCCTCATGTCTCAGGCTTTGCGAAAACTTACTGCCATTGTGAGCCGCTCCAGCACCTGCCTTTTCTTTATTAACCAATTGCGCATGAAAATTGGTGTCATGTTTGGCAATCCCGAAACCACCACAGGGGGCAATGCCCTTAAATTTTATTCCTCGGTGCGCATGGATATTCGCCGCGTGGCCACCATTAAAGACGGCGACAACGCAGTGGGCAACCGCACTCGGGTTAAAATTGTGAAAAACAAAACCGCCGCCCCCTTTAAACAATGTGAGTTTGATATTCTCTATGGTGAGGGAATTTCCCGAGAAGGTAGCCTTTTGGATATGGCCACCGAATACGAAATTATCCAAAAAAGTGGAACCTGGTACAGTTATGGTGCAGAAAGATTGGGTCAGGGTCGCGACAGAGCTGTGGCTTTCTTAAAAGAAAACACAGACGTTAGTACCGAAATCGAAGCTAAAATTCGCGAAACTCTATCCGCCAAACCAGAAGATACCGACGAAATGCTCGCAAATATTGAATTGGTGGTTCGCGAAGAAAATTAATCAGAAGTTCTTTTTTACTGCAAAAAATGGGGGAGGTCTTAGGCCTTCCCTATTTTTTTTCCATTCGTTTCGCTCCTAAATGAACCAGGTTTAAATGGAGAGAAGCCCCAATAAACAAAGATTTTGGAAAATCAAGATAATCCAATTGGGGGTGGTCCAACCAACTTCCCACATGCAAGTTTACAAAAAAACTTTTTTGTTTGTTGAGGGAAATTCCAGTGGCTCCGAATTCCATAGAGCTTTTTAATAGTTCAGTTTCCGCACTCCATTTGTAAAATAGATTGGCAAAATATTGGGTGTCTCCTTTGGGAAATAATTCCATTCTAAGGCCTGCGCCCCTTACTTCATCAATGGGTTCCAACAACATGTCGTGGTTGAAATCGTACACGTAGCTTTTGTCCCTGACATCAATATCAATGAGCTCGTGCATTCCGTAAAATTTAAAGTCTAAAAACGGAGTGGGAATATTCACATGGGCGGAAAAAGCAAAAATATCTCCCCCGGCAAACTCGCCTTTGCTGCTAAAGTCATTAAAGATTTCTGAAGGCTGCCAGCTTTTTCTAATGGGTTGTGAGCCAAAGGATACCAAACTTTTGTGGTAAAACTGCCGTCTGTAGCCAGCTTGGATTTGAAACCAGGATACTAATTTGATTTGAAGCCCACCTCCCAGATTGCTGTAAAGCGGGGAAACGGAAACTTCTACCAGGGGTTTTAAGAAGGTACGGCTAAATGTTTCCACATTCAGACTTAAAATGGGCTCTATCCAACCCGCTTCAAAATGGTAAACTCCGGTGGTAAGATCTTCGTCCCAGGCCAGCGGTGAACTGTGCATGGTGAAGTTTTGGCGGGTATAGCCTCCAAAATGGACGATATCCCCAATGGTTTTGGGAAAGGGAGAGCTGACAAAAGCTCCCAGGCATAGGCAAATAACCACTAGTTTAGACATGGTATTCTTTAATTTAATTTCCTTTTTGTAAAAAATTCCATTAATCAGCAGTTTTAAACCAGAATATTTTTTTATTTTTGCATCATCCGGGGGTGTTGGGATATCTGGGCTATCTCATAAAAAATTAAAGGATAAGTACAGGAGTTAATTCACATGTCATTACAGAAAATCTTTGCCTTCCTCTTAATAGGGATAATTATCGGATGCTCCACAAACCGGGCCCTTATAACTCGAGGTTTGAATGAAGAAGAAAGACGATATTATGTTGTTCAAAATGGATATGGAATTACTCCAGAAGTGAAACAATCTTTTTTGGATGGGTTTATTACCGAAGGCATGGAGCAAGAGTTGGTATTCCAGCTATATGGTGCTCCCGATAGAACCATTGAAGACGATACCATTTGGGAATACATAGATGGTAAAGGCAAATTGGTTACAGGCGTCAAATTTGAAGACAAAAAAGTTGTGGAAATTATTGGAGATCGCCGGGGCGGCTTGCCTTTGGAAGGCGAAACCAAATAGCTTTAGCTTCTGTGAATCAAAATTGGATTGAAGCCCACAAGGAATTTCCAGTCAATAAACATTCCATTTGGCTGAATAATTGCGGTACCACTCCCATATCTTCAAAAAGTTTAAAAGCTGTTCATTCTTTTTTAGAAGGCTACTCTAAGGCGGGAGTTTTTACCGATGTTGCTAATTACCGGCAGGTAAAAAACAACATCAAGAACATTCTATCTCAGCTCCTCAATTGCGACCCTTTAGAGTTGTGCCTTATACACAATACGTCCGAAGGCATGAACTACATTTCACATAGCCTTAAACTCCCGGAAAACTCCAAAATCCTTTTACTGGAAAATGAATACCCCAGTAACTATTACCCCTGGGAACATTGGAAAGAAAAAAAAATGGAAATTGTAACTTTGCCCATGGCCCAAAACACTGAAGAATGGTTGGATAATGTGGAGAAGGCATTAAAACAGAATATTTCTTTAGTCAGTTTATCCCCTGTGCATTGGTGTACGGGCCAGGTTTTGCCCATTGAAGAAATCGGCAGCATGTGCAAAAAAGCCGGGGCGTATTTTGCGTTAGATGGTTCTCAGGCCGTGGGAGCTGTTCCTGTGGATTTAAAAAAAGCTAAAGTTGATTTTATGGCCATGGCAGCTTGGAAATGGCTATTGGGCCCACTGGGCCTGGGTGTTATGTATGTGAGTATTTCTAATCTAGATAAATTAACTCCCGTGTTTAAAGGCACTGCATCTGTGGAAGGAGCAGAGGAATATCTTCCATATAAATCAAAATGGAAACAGGGTGCTGACCGCTTTGAAATTTCCACTCCCAATTTTAACGATTGGATTTACTTTGAATCTTCTCTTGGGCTATTAAACAATATTGGATTTTCTCATGTTTTAAAAAGGCTTTCGGAACTTAGCCGTTATCTCGAATCCGGGCTTTTGGAAAGGGGTTACAGATTAGCCGCGGATTCTTCTGATATTGAAAAGAGCCCCATTGTGAGTTTTAATAAAGCTAATAAAAACATGGAACAGCTAAGTCGCCAGCTAACCAAGCATAAAATTATCCATGCTTTAAGATTGGGCAAAATACGCTTTGGA
Source organism: Fibrobacteria bacterium (assembly GCA_050294405.1). Classification (GTDB taxonomy): domain Bacteria; phylum Fibrobacterota; class Fibrobacteria; order UBA11236; family JADFYW01; genus JBNKOC01. The sequence goes on from JBNKOC010000012.1 coordinate 446,813, forward strand.
CCCCATGTTTATATTCTGGAATCCCAGTTAGACCAGGTTTTTGATATTCTGGACGAATGGGAAAAATCTTCTGCAAGCAATGCATGAAAAAGAACTTCTAAAATGGTTTTCCAAAAACCAAAGGGATTTGCCCTGGCGTGTATCCAGAGCTAAATTGCGTCGGGATCCCTATAAAACCTGGGTGTCAGAAGTAATGCTGCAGCAAACCCAGGTGAAAACGGTTATAGGCTATTTTGAAAACTGGGTGAAAAAATTCCCCAGCGTTAAAGCGCTTGCCCAAAGCCCCCTGGAAGAGGTTCTTATGGCCTGGGCTGGGCTTGGTTATTATTCCAGAGCCAGAAGTTTGCACAAGGGGGCCAATTATATTTTACAGAACCACGGGGGAGAGCTTCCTGATGATGTATCTGAATTGATTAAAATTCCCGGAGTGGGGCCCTATACATCAGGGGCTATTTCCAGTTTGGCTTATAATCAACAAGCGCCCATATTAGACGGGAATTTGATTCGTATTTTTAGCAGATACATGGGCTGGGGTTTCCTGCCGGAAGATAAAAACCAGAGGCAAACATACTGGAACCTGGCAAAAACATGGGTGGAATCCAAACAACCGGGCGATGTGAATGAGGCACTCATGGAATTGGGCGCTTTGGTTTGCACGGTAAAAAATCCTCAATGTGGAATCTGTCCATTGGCAGCCAAATGTTATGCACACCAAAAGAAAAAAACAACAGAACTGCCTCCCCTTAAAAAAAGACGGGCAGGAGTAAATATTAACGGATATGCCTGGATAATTATTTCGCCCCTGGGGGTATTGTTAACCCATAGGAAAAAGGGGGAACTGTTGGGGGGACAATGGACTTTTCCCTGGAGTAAACAAAAAAATTTGGCAGAAGTCTTTTTTGGAAATCCCTTGCTGTTAAGCAAAAAGGAGCTGGCGAGTATTCAAGTATCTCCAAGACTAATAGGCCATGCCATAACCCATCACAAAATCAGGCTCTATCCAATTTTTTTAAAATCATCAAAGGCCATAAAAAAATTACCCGAAGGCTATGATTGGCACCCGGCTCGGGACTTAGAAAAAACTTTGATCAGTTCTTTATCCAAAAAAATTTGGGAGAGTCGAAATCTATTTTAAGAAAAATTAATTAGCCCCAAGGCTTTCTTCGGGCGTTTAGTCCACAGGAGGGGCTTTGGGGATGGCCGCCGCACAGCATCGAAAACCAATGGCTTTAAACTGATAAAACTCTTTGGCGTCCTTAAAATTTTGCACCGCTTCTTCGGGATAATTTTTGATGTATCCGTACAAAAGTTTCGTGGGAAAACTTTTCCAATTTCCATTAACCTCTCTTGTTAACAGGGGGTGCTCGCTGTAAGCGCCATCCAAAACAAGAGTATCCGAATAACTGAATTCCCGGTAATCCAAAGTGTCCAATACATATTCAAGATTGCTGTCGCTTCCAAACTCTTTTAAACTGTCGATCTCCTCTTTGCTGAACAACACTTCAAGCAAAACTTTTTGATTGATTTCTACTCCGTTAAGCGCGTTTGAATCCGCCTTGCCGATATTTCTTATTTTGTATTCTTTAGATTCGCCATTTTTAAAATTTAGGGTCATGTATACGCTGTCTTTTTCCAGCTTTTTGCCATTTATGGTTTCTTCTCCCTTTTTGAATTCGGGCTTTCCAACTACCGGGGAGCTTATTTCCGGGCAAAAAACCGAATCCACATTGGAAGGATGTTTGTAGCGTACCGCCACATTTACAAACTCTGAAACACAGGAAGGGACATAAGCTGGCCGCTTTTGTTTGGGGCGGGATACCAGAGCCGTACATTGGGCTTTTTTCTGTAAATCTGCCACGCTGATTTGAGGCTTTAAATAGTTACCGCCTTTAAACATGGGCGTAAGTTGTCCGCTATCCTCGGCTGCGACCCACTCCGACAGGTTCCCTGCTAAGTCGCGCACGCCTTCGTTGGTGATGCAGACGCTGTTTCTAAGGCGAATATCAAAGGCCATGTCAATATCTCCAGCCCCCTGGTTGCAATGGGTTTGCAATAAGGAACTGCTGGCGCTGAGTTCTCCCAATTCGTTGCCAAGATTATCCAAAGACTGGATACCATAAACATGCTTTTCTTCCCGCCCTCGACAGGCTCTTACCCATTGCTGTTCCGTGCAAAGATAATGCTGGCTTAGGCTATCGGCTTCATCCGCTACATCCCCGCAAATTTGCGCGGCCTCTGAAATAGTCACGGCGCTCATAAAATTTCCGCTGGAGTCCTGATGTTCCAGTTCTTCTATGCAAAAGGGAGTGTTATTGCCCTTAGCGATTAATTTATAGCCTGTGGGACAAGTATATCCCGTATCCGCAAAAAGAGTGGTAACGGAAAGGCTGCTAATATCGGACTTGTGTTGGGTGGAATCTTCCGCATATAATTTGAAATCAAACTTTTGCCCTGGAGCCAAATAATAAAAATAGGCCCGGTATAAATCCGATTCGGAATCGGGAGTTAATATGCGGCTTTGATTGGTAATGATGGATTGAGGCGCCGTGGGAGAAACTTCGATGTTTATGACTAAAGACTCCGGCTTGGCCTGGCTGCTGCTGTCGGGGATTTTGGTTTTCACCAAATGATAACTCATGATGTTCTGGTTGTCCTTTGTATCATCGGGGCGGCTATCCCTTGTGGGGGACCAGCTCAATTCAATAATGTTAATGCCAATGCTATCGGCCTTAAAGTTTTCAATAGCTCTTGGTTTTGATGTATCTGTGGTGTTGAAGGTTAGCAATTCTGCGCCGCGGGTGCCCCGGTTGCCAAATTCGTCCACCGCATAAAACTGATAGGAATATTGATGCAAATCCTTAAGGCCTAATATTTGAAAATACATGGCGGATTGGTTGGGCGAATAACCATTGCCATCTTCCAGAAAAATATCATAGATGGCTATTTTACCGGTATCGCTGCTTAACCTGGTTACTTTAAAACCTGGGTTTTTTGAGCGGCCACTGGAATAAAATAAACTGTCTTTCTCCCGAACAAATACCATAGAATCAATTTTAAGAGTGGTGAGAGGTTCATCTGTTTTTTCCACGTTTTTTAAAATGAGATGGTACCCGGAAATGTGCCCGCTGTCCGAGGCAGGATCGTTGTTAAAAAAGCTGGTTTTATCCCGGGGGCGCTTCCAGCTCAAAGTAAAGCTCTTATCCGTTACGCTGCGCTGGGATTGCAGTTTTTCGGGGGGGAAGCGATCGTCCACAATAATCTCCGTAAAGCGGGGAATACCAATATCGCCAGGGTAGACAGAAACCAATGCAAAATTAAAGGCGTAATCCACAGAATCCAACCGGGCTCCCATGCCCGATGTATCGAATTGATACCAGGGATAGCCCTTGTAATTTTTTTCCATTAACTGAACGGGGTCTCCCGAGTCGCCAAAAGAAAAAAGAATGCTGTCTTCTTCCACGATAAATTTATTCCAGGTGGTATCATTGGTTTTTTTATCAATGGATTTAACAGTAGAATCCTGGGTTGGCTTCAACGTTAGTACCGCTCCAATGGATTTTTCAGGCTTTTCCAGTATCTCTTTCCAGTTGGTAGTATCCAGATATATGCGTATGTTTTGAAACTTTTCTTTTTCAGAAGGGTTGCGCCAGGTGAGGATATATTTCTGGGGGTCGGGACTATCCTCTTCAAATTCTGTGGGAGTTAAAAATCCATCCGGTGATTTTAAATAGGCAAAACTTCTTTCCCTGGGATCATCGCTGCAATAAAAAAGGGCCAGAGACCCAAAAAGAAACCAAATCCATTTCATAAGAACATTATAAAAAACCCACTGGAGACTATCCAGTGGGCCTTTTATTCAAACTGTAAATTTAAAGCGATTACGCAGCAGCCAAGGGTTCCACACCAACGGTGGTTTTAGTTTGGCTTACCTTTTGGAATTTAACATGGCCATCAATCAGGCTAAAAATGGTGTAATCTTTTCCAAGACCCACATTTTTACCGGGGTGCCATTTAGTTCCTTTTTGACGGATAATAATATTACCTGGTTTAACCAGCTCACCGCCGAATTTTTTAACGCCCAAATACTGTGGATTTGAGTCTCTTCCGTTTTTTGTGCTTCCTAAACCTTTTTTGTGCGCCATGATTTATCCCTCTTGTTCTTCTTTACTTTTCGCCTTTTTTTGGGCGGGCTCTTTGGCCTTTGCAATTGCAGCAGCGCGAACCCTGGCTCTTTCGATTGCTTTTTTATCGGCAGACTTTTTACCTGCAGAAGAATCGATTTCCACCACAATTATCTCAGAGAAATCCTGACGGTGGCCCTGTGTGCGGCGATACCCTTGTCTTCTTTTCTTTTTGAAAACTTTAACTTTGTCAGCTTTGCCATGGGCCAAAACTTCGCATTTTACAGAGGCATTATCCAGAATAGGTGCGCCCACTTCAATTTTATCGCCGTTGGCAACTAACAATACATCACTGATGGATATTTCCGATCCAACTTCGGCTTCTAATTTGGGAACTTTCAAGGTTTCGCCAATGGTCACCTTTTGCTGAAAGCCGCCGGATTTAATAACAGAATACATGCTTATTCCTTAATTTCATCTAAAAAAATCTGGTGGAAAGTTATTAAATTAACTCCAGATTGCAAGGGAACGAGCCTTATTTTAAGGCCTTTGCTTATTGTAACCCACCTGCGTTTAAATCGGAAGACAATTCACCCTTGTACTGGGGGTTCAGGTATTTCACATTGAACTTTTTGTACAGGGTTTGCAAGTAACCTTCCAATTTTTCCTGATTTTCACGGGTTTTTTCCAAAACGTAAATCTGCATTATTTTCAGTTTTGAATTTTCAAAGCTTTTATCATTTTTATCTGTGAGTAAAAACAAATGAAGTCCCAAGGGGGTTTTAAAAACCGGGGAAATTTCTCCAACTTTTAAATTTTTCACGTTTTTATCAAAATCAGGCATAAAATCACCTAATTCAAAGGTGCCTAAATCTCCACCTAGTTGGGCTTCTTCTCCTTCAGAATGAAGGGCCGCCAGTCTGGCAAACTTTTCCAGCAAAATATCAATATGGGGCTCAGCCAAAAGGTGTTCCCTGATTTTTTCCAGTTTTTCCCGCTTGGTTTTTTCCTCATCTGCTGATTTTCCTTTTCCAAGCTTGAGTAAAATTTGCGATCCCCTTAATTTCTTGTTTTTAGGGAATTTATCCTTATTTTTTTCAAAATACTGCTTCATTTCCCCTTCGTTGGGTCTTGCAGGAGCGCTAACTATGCTGGCCAATAGCTTTTCCATTTTTATTTGACGTTCCATTTTTTCCCGCAGGGATTTTTCGGAATCTCCCACCTGTTTTAAGGCTTTTTCATACCCGCCGTTATCTCCAAAAGAAGATTTAAAAACAGCCATTACAGAATCCACCTCGGCTTTTCCCACAGGTATTTTTTGGCTTTTGGCTTCTGCGTACAAAAGTTCCTGACTCACCAGGTTTCCCGCCACAATTTTAACCAGATACTCATATTCTTCTTTGGTTAGGGCCTTTTCTCCAAATTGCTGCCTTCCCAACAAAACCACCAGCGAATCAATGCGCTCTTTAGTAATAGGAACATCGTTCACTTGAATAACAGTTGTGCCTTTGGCGAAAACAAAACAGGGCAACAGGCCAAAAAATAAAAGTACAAGAGCGAATTTTTTAAAGTTATGCTTCATTTGATTCTTTTTTTCAGGTGGTTCTGGATTAAAGGGCGTGGCAAATTAATCCAAAGGATTTTATATCTTACAAAAAGTTAATTAATTGTTCTAAAGGGGTTCAAATTTTGGCCACGGGGGTGATCTTTCCCCTAAAAGTCGGAAAATCCTCTCGGAAAAATGAGGAATCCTTGCAAATTATTCAGGGGAATTGAAGTTTTAGGAAATCATGTCTGAAAAAACCATTGTTTATGACTTAATCATTGTAGGTGGCGGGATAAATGGAGCCGCTTTGGCAAGAGCCGCAGGCCACGCGGGGCTTAAAACCATCCTATTTGAAAAATCTGATTTTGCCGGCGGCACCAGTTCTGAATCCTCCAAATTAATCCATGGTGGACTGCGTTATCTGGAGTATGGAGAGTTTGGCCTGGTTAAAGAATCTTTAAAAGAAAGAAAAATATTGCTGGAAACAGCTCCGCACCTGGTAAAAGAGGGTAGGTTTGTGTTGCCGGTAGGCAAACGCAGCTCCCGGCCTCGCTGGATGTACAAAGCTGGTATGATGTTGTATGATTTGTTCGCAGGGAAATACCGCTTGCATAGGCATGAATTTGCAAACTCCGCCCAGCTAGAGAAAAAATATCCGGAACTTTTGCCATCTGAAAAGACGGGGGCTTATATATACAGCGATTGTTATATGGATGACTCCCGGCTATGTATGGAGAACCTGCTGGATGCGGCAAAAATGGGAGTGGAACTTAAAAATTATTGCGAGTTTTTGGGTGTGGAAGAAAACACCATGTGGGAAAAAGATACCATTTTGGAAGTGACCGTAGAAGACAGGCAAGATGGCACCAACCGGGAATATTTGGCCCGCAAATTGATGTTTGCCTTAGGCCCCTGGAATGACCAGGTTTTAAAAAAGGAATTTACTAGTATGAAGCCCCAACTCTTGCGAAGCCAAGGGGCTCATCTGTTTGTTAAAAAACTGCCTTTTTCCGAAAGCTTTTTGCTTCCGGTTCCAAACACCAATCGCCTTATGTTTGTGCTGCCTTTTAAAGAGGGGCATTTAATCGGAACTACAGAAACGGCAGTGGGAAATGAGGACGAAGGCCCTTTTATTCCCAAGGAGTCCGAAATTTCAGAAATCGAAAAAAATTTTACGGAATATTTTCCCAACATCAAACTGGAAAAAATATGCACTATTGCCGGTGTGCGTCCCCTTGCTAAAGGTAAAACCAAGCAACATACCAAAGCCTCCAGAACTCATAAATTTCATAAATTGCACGACTTAGTTTTTAGCGGAGTGGGAGGAAAGTACACCACCTTTAGAGTGTTTGCCCATGATTTTTTTAAGTATGTATATGGCAAATCCTTTGAAAATCCTGACTTAAGTGGCAAAAAATTTCCCGGGGCTTTTTTGGAGTCCAGAGAAAATATTCTGGATAAAATTAATAAGCTGGGTTTTGACAGGGAATTGGCCCAAAGCTGGTTAAATACATATGGCCAGAGGGCTTTGGAACTGGCCCAGTACATCAGCGAAAAAGAATCTCATAAACAGCTTATTTCCAAAAAATACCAGCTATTGGAAGGCGAAGTCCATTTTGCCATCGACCGGGAGTTTGCCAAACTTCCCGTGGATTTTTTGCGCCGCCGCCGGGCTTTGTATTTTAGCGAAGGAGGCGGGTATGATGTTTATATGGATGTGAAAAAAATCTTTTCGGAACGTCTTCCAGAGTACAAACATCTTGAAGAAGAAGAAAGTTATCCTGCTTTTTTAAAGCGCTATTCCCATGTTGCGGTAGAATCTTGAAATTTGACCACAACTATTAATGGGCAGCTTTAAAAAACGTCAAAAGGCGGCTTACGTAGGTCCAGCATTTTGACTTTTTGGGCCAATTGGATTTCAACGGATTTCCCCCTAAATTTTTTTGAGAAATCTTCTCCATCAATTTGGAAAAATTCTTTATCTCCTGCCGTAAATTTTACGGACTTAGCTAAAACATTTTCTCCCATGCCTTTCATCCAATGAGAAAGGTAGGGGATAAGGCGGGAAAGAGTTTGCCCCAAGGCGTATTTTATGGGGGAGCGAAAAACGGTGATGTTTATAAGTCCATCTTCAAAATTTGGAGGAGGGAACGGGCAGCTTCCCCCTGCATAAGAGGGAATATTGGATAACACACAACAAGAAGCGCCCTCTATTTTAAGCTCGTTTTGTCGGCCATCATACTCGTATTGGAGATTGTATTTGTCTTTAATGCGATAGTTGAAATTTTTTAAAAACAAAACGAAGTAGGCAATCTTATTGGCCAAAGACCAGGTGGGGAAATTTTTATTACATCGCAATTTATGAAATTTGTGGAGGATGGCGGCGTCCATTCCAAAACTAAAATAAGCGGACAAGGTGTACTTTTTATTGATGTTCCAAATATCCAGCTCCACTGAACCTGCCCGCACCAATCTTTTGATACATGCTAATAGTCCTCTTTCCCGGTATACATTATAAATTCCCAGGGTTCGCCCTAAATCATTGCCGGTTCCCAAGGGAATGAGTCCCACTTCGGTATCTGGAAAGGAATGGATTCGAAGCTGGTTTAAAATAAGGCCCATGGTCCCGTCTCCGCCCACTGCAATGACCCGCTTGGAGTTTTTTAAAAGAAAAACTGATTGTTCATCCATTTTCTCGGGATTGGTAAATTCAGCGGTCCAGTCGCTTTGATGAAAGTCAAAGGCTCGCATAATTTCCGGCAGTTGGTTAAAAACCCTTTTTCCCAATCCATCTCCGCTTACAGGGTTGATTAAAAATGAGATGGAAAATTTTTTCATGGGGAAGATGTTGAAAAGAGTTTGAAAAATTTAAGGAGAATAAAGTCCTTGATGCGACTGGTTACCTCCCTTAAAGGCGTTCTTTCTTTTTTTCCTCCGTTAAAACCCTGAACCGAAAGTCCGTAACATTGAATTCCCAAAGACCTGGCGATATATACGGCTCGGGGCAGGTGGTAGGCCTGGCTAACGATTAGAAGGGAAGCGTTTTTATGGCTGCTTTTAAAATTTTGTATGGATGAGTAGGTGGAAACCCCTCGGGGATCCACGCTTATTTTGTTTTGGGAGACTCCTTTTTCTTTGGCGTAATCCATCATGGCTAGTGGTTCATTATATCCGTTTGGGATAGAGTGGCCGGAAAAGATAATGGGGATGGAGTCCTTTAAGTTATGGACAAAAAGCGCCGCCTCCACTCTATTTCTAAGGGTGGGAGAAAGTTTTCCAGAACGAAACACACTGGCCCCAGGCACTAGCACATAATTTAAATCTGATAGTTCGTGGGGGTCGGTGTATATATAAGGTCGGGTGGCTGCCAGAATGTAATGGTTAAAAATCCAGCTGCCCACCACTAAAATGGCAATTAATAAGGCGAGGGATTTTAAATATCTCACGGAGAACCGTTTAAATATTGGTTTTTTACGCCAACATATTTTAAGGACAATTTAAAAATATCTTCTATTTCCGAATCGCTCAGCTTTCTTATAAGTTTAGCGGGGGAACCCATGATTAAACTTCCAGGAGGAAAAGATTTGTCTTTTGGCACCAGGGTTCCAGCTGCAATTAAAGAGTTGTCTCCCACTTGGCAACCGTCTAATAAAATCGATCCCATGCCCACTAAGACGCTGTTTCCAACTTTGCAGGCGTGAATGCAACATTGATGCCCCACCGATACATTGTCTCCAATTTCCACGCCAAGAGGAGTGGAAACATGGATAACAGAATTGTCCTGGATGTTAGTGCTTTTTCCCAGCTGGATACTGTTGATATCCCCCCTTAAAGTACAATTAAAAAAAACGGAGCTTTCTTCTCCTAAATAAACCTGCCCAATTATATCGGCGCTTGGCGCGATAAAATTACTGGGGCCAATTTGGGGACGATAATCTTGAAAATTTAAAATAGCCATAATAGTATATGGCGATTAAAATAGACAAAGGACTGGACTCACACAAGTACCAGTCCCCTTTTAGGGCGTCTCTAAAAATTGGGCGTCGCGGGCTCCTTCAAGCTCGCCGGGCTATCAATTTAAGCATCCTCGGTTCGTCATCGTGAGCCTCGCTCACAACCACGATCATCAATTTTAAAAGATGCCCGTAGAATCAATCGCTACATTTAAAAGATTTTGGCGCAAATTGAACCAATTCTGATTCTTCAAACCAATATCCAATTTCCCTTTGTGCGCTTTCCGGAGAGTCGGAAGAGTGCACGATATTTTTCCCAACATCGGGGGCAAAATCAAAGCGGATGGTGCCTGGATCTGCATTGTCGGGGTTGGTGGCTCCGTTAATGGTGCGGGCGGCGCTTATGGCTTTTTCACCGTAAAGCACGGCCACTACTGCGGGGCCTGAAGACATAAAATCAACCAGCCCATCAAAAAAAGGTTTGCCTTCATGTTCTGCATAAAAACCGGCGAATTTTTCTTTTGAAAAATGGCCAATGCGAATTCCCCGTAGAGATAATCGTGACTTTTCATAGCGACCCAGGATTTCCCCGACCAGACCACTGGCTACCCCATTGGGTTTAATCATAATAAATGTGGATTCCATATTTGTTCCTTTCTTTTTTACTCAAGTTATGAAATTTTAGGAAAATCCTCAAAACCCGGATTGTTTGGTGTTTGAAATAACATGGCAATTTAATGTTAAAACATTATATTTTGCCCCAAAGCGGATTTAGCTCAGTTGGTAGAGCTCTTGCTTCCCAAGCAAGTGGTCGTCGGTTCGAGTCCGATAATCCGCTCCATTTTAAGCTCGCAAATTCGGTATTGTTCTCGTCGGAGTATAGTCATACACCTCCTCGAACGGCTTTGAATTTGCGGCTTAAAATGGAGCGGTTCCCTTCCCAATTTTGGAGTAATCTCTTCCTTGTTTTCGTCGCAGTGGACAACCACAGCCTTTTTTAAGTCTGTTCCAGGTCCTGGTAATCGCCGTAGTTTTCGATGGGCTCGCCAGTTTTAGATTTTTTGTCGATACTGGCTATGTGAAATATGGCATCCCCCTGGTTTACAAGAGGCATGGTGGCCCTTCCTATAATTACGCCCGCGGTACTGGCCCTCACCTGATGGTTGTAATCTCCTAACGGGGAAGATATGGTGCCAAGCAATTCACCCTCTTCAATTTGACGGCCCAGTTTTCCCTGAATGCTGAGTAAACCACTGTGAGGAGCCCGAATCCAGCCGCTGGAAAATGTTAGTATGGGAGGTTTTGCGGGTTGTTCTTTTTTTGTTTTAGGGCTGTTTTTTTTAACCATCATTCCCAGTTTTTCCATGGTGGAAAATATTCCCCGCACTCCGGTTCGTATGTATTCTTCATCAAAACGAAGGGCTTCTCCCGCCTCGTAAACAATAACCGGAATGTTATGCTCACTGGCTGCCTCTCTCATGCTTCCATCTCTGATTTTGGCATCCACAACCACAGGTACTCCAAAATGCAGGGCCATTTTTTTTGCCTGGGCATCTTTTAAGTTGGCTCGTATTTGAGGCAAATTGGAGCGATGTAAACCTCCTGTGTGCAAATCAATTCCATATTGGCATTTTTTTATTATTTCTTCCAATAACAAATGGGCCATTTGCGAAGCCAGACTTCCAGTGGGGGAGCCGGGAAAACAGCGGTTTAAATCCCGGCGGTCCGGTAAATATCGCGAATGGGTGTTAAAGCCAAATACATTCACTACGGGAATGGCTATTAAGCATCCTCTAATTTGCCTGGGGTTTAAGGAATGGATAATGCGCCTTATGATTTCCACTCCGTTAATTTCATCTCCATGAACAGCTGCACAAACAAAAATATTTGGCCCCTCTTCCTCACCGGATATCACGTGAACAGGGATCCTCATTTGAGTGGCATCGTACATTTGGGCCACCTTAATATCCATAGATATCTGTTGACCTGGAAAAATCTCCACTCCATTAATTTTTAGTATGGGCTTCATAAAACCTCAGCTGTTATTCAAAATTTAAAATTATAGAGGGCCCTTTTCCCAGCAGATAGATAAAAATTAAGAGCAAAAAAAAAAAAACCGCTTCTAAAAGAAGCGGTTTAATATAGCGGTACAAAAAAATCGGATTAGCTGTCTTCCAGAACAGGCATGAGGGCGCCACCGCTCTCGATGTTTCTTATCATCCAGTCTGCATCATCTGCCAAATCGCATTTTGGATATTTTTCCAAGAGCTCTTTAAAGGCCGCGATGGCGGGGCCGTCTTTTTTCAGATTCTCGGCAAAAATAAATCCAATCATAAATTGGGCTTTATAGTTATTAGGGCTATCGGGATACAAGTACAACAAACGGCGATACTCAGAAAGGGCGTCGTTGTATTTTTCCAGTTCCACATTAACCTGTGCCATTCCCATGCAAATGGAGTCTTGCAAAGTTTTGTTATCGGGGAAAGCCTCTCGGATTTTCCGATATTGTTTTAAAGCATCATTAAGCTTTCTATCCGTATGTAACTGCTGAGCTGTTTTAAACTCGGCTTGAGGGTCTGTTAGAGGAGGAATAATAAACATGCTGTCTACAATTTCCACGGAATACTTCTTTTTCAAATTTTCCACGTAATTTTCGAAGGGACGATTTTGGAACTTGCGCCTTAGATTTTGGAAAATTTTGTATTTAGCCTCATCGAAACTCAATTGGGTGCTGTCTTTCATATACTTTTCAGGATGTATGTTGTATTCCAGTTTGATTTCCTCTGGGTCAATGGAACGGAAAATAGCGATGGATTTATCCATTTGCGGCATGTATGAGGCATTGGGACTTTCGGGCATAAAATATTCCCGGTTTTCTTCGAAAGTCTTCGCCAAAGTTGCAGAATCCAGTCCAAAGGATTCTTGTAATACGGAATCCTGGTATACTTTTGACCAGTAGTTATTCATTTCCATTTCGATAGTGGCATCTAATGTATTGTCGGATAACAGGCCCGCTTCTTTGGCTTCTAAATCAGAAAGCTCCCACAGAATTAAAAAGTCCACCAACTGCTCCCGTGTATAACGTTGTTGGTAATGAGGAGGGATTTCTTCACGCAATGTGAGAACATCCTGTTCAATAATTTTTCCGTTGGGTTTGTATGTTGCTAACACAGCGTCGGGGGCCACATCTTCGCCTTTCTGGCTGAAGAAGTTTTCTTTAACCAGGCTGGCCACGCGTTCGTAAGGCTTTTGCGTTTTGTCCACTTTCTTCACAACTGCAAAGCTATGCCACATTTTCGATTGTGGGTTGTTTAAGGCTGGAGCCAGCTTTAGGGTTTCGGAAGTTTGCATTAGTGAATCCAGCATGGGGAAAAGCCTGGGGAACATGCCAATGCCATAGGGAAGGCAATGGGCATTTTTTATAAGACCCACGTACCCGCCATTAGGCTTGGTCCATTCGTTAATGGAATATTTTCCGGCAGCCACTTTAAAATCATCCAGAGTTTTAACCCCTTCAAGGGCTTTCATAGCCTTTTCTTCTGTTTCGGTTTCGATATGATAGACTTCATAAAGTTCTGCATTCATGTATCTGTCTTTATGTTCTTCGTAAAATGCTTTTAATTCCTCTTCTTTTGCATTGGAATTGGGTTTGTGCATTTCCACAGCGTATTTTTCGTTTAAGCGTTCCCGTAAGCCCTGCACCAAATCTCTGCGATACATGCGCACATACATTTTTTCCACCTGATCTCTGTTTTCTTCCAGAGTAGTGTAGGTAGTGTCTTCCCCTTTGATTTTGGCGAATTGAACTTTATTCTCTTCGTAATAATCTTCCAGATTCACATCTTTAAGCAAATAAGCTTCCACAACCTGGTTTTCGGCCTTTTCAAAGGGTATCACCTTGTTGGAATCATCTTTAAACATATCCTGATTGTCCTGGTAAAATTTTTCCAGGGTGCTGAGTTTAACTCCGCCTCTGTTTTCCAGGTGGATTTCCTGGTATTTTTGGCTGATAATTCTTTTGCGAAGGGACTCGGCGCGTGTCGCTAGCTTTTCGATTTTAGTTAAGCCAGCATCCTGAGCTGCCAAAGTCAATACCTTGGATTCAATTAATGTATTTAGGAAGTCGATGTTTTTTTCTTTATCCGCTTCCTTAAAATCAGTATTACGGTGCCGGGCTTTAAGGGCAGCCAGCAGATAATTTTCGGTAATTTTATCTTTTCCAACTTTGGCAATGACTTTTGAGTTGTCCGTGGATTTACCGCAACCCATTAGCATTGCGCCGGAAAGGGTGAAAATCCCAAGCAGTTTAAACATGCAAAATTCTCCTAATTATTTCGTAAAAATAAGGTTTTAAAATAGCAATATTTCAAAATATTGCCCCCTTAGAAGCAGGTTGTAAGATATTAAAAATTAGCTTAAAGAGCCAACTGCCTTATCAATATCGTCGTAAATCTCGAGGAGGGAGGTGGCCCCGATAATCTCGATGATTTCGTATACGTTTTCATTGATATTTGCAATTTTAAAACAGCCGTTTTTTTCTTTAGCGGCACGGCTTATATGGAGCAGGATACCCAAACCAGTACTGTTAACATAACGCAATAGCTTGAAATCGGCAATTATTCTGGTAAAACCCTGCTCAAACAATTCAGTAACTTGCTTAAGAGCCAATTCCACATTGGTGGCATCCAAATCTCCGATAAAGCGGATAATCTTAGCATCCTGGATGTTGTCCACATCGGAAATTTGAAGATCTATTGGGGTATCCATGTTTAATCAACCTCGTGTGCCATTAAAATAGTATCAATTTTCGAAACTCAAAATAACAATTTAACAGGAACTTGTAGTTTTTAAAATGCCGAGAAGCAAAACTTTCACATTTTTTTCTTCTGTTTGGGTTTTTTTCTGCATTTGTGCTGTTAATCTATAAATTTAAACCCTGCCATGCTTTGGCGAATCCGGTTGGCTGTCTTTTCTGCAATTTTTTCTAAAAGCTCTTCGATTAACTTGTTTTTTTCCAAGGCATTTAAAAATCGCTGGGGATCTTTTGTTTGCGCCCGACTAAATGCTTTTTTGTATTCGGATTGGGCTTCCAGATTTCCTGCAAAGATAAACTCGCCGCTTTGGGTATTTAAAATGGAAAGTTCCACTTTAGCTTCGAGAATTATTTTTCGGCCCATGAGAGGCCACCAGGTATTTTCCGCAGACCAGAAAAATTTGTGCAAAAAGACTTCTGTTACTACCAGTGTGCCCAAGGCATCCCGGATTTTTTCCTGTTCCGTTTCATTGGGCAATTGAGTGGTGAGTATTTTTTTAATTTGCAAATCCTGAATTTCCCTAGGGGATAATTGGTCTAAGTTTTTCAAATCTTCCAACTTTTCGCGGATGAGCTTATCGAGTTTTTCATTGAGATCGGGCTGGTAATTGGTTTTGACTTTTAAAAAAGCAAAGGAAACCGGGGCTGAAAAACCCCAACTCAGCAAAAAAAGAAAAAAGCAAATGCGCATTATTTTTTGGTCCCCAGTTTTTGATCCAACCTGTATACCATGGCAATGACTTCTGCCACAATTTCGTACAGCTCTTCTGGAATAGTGCCCCCAACTTGAACTTTTTTCAGCAATACGGCAAGTTTTGGGTCTTTATGGATGGGAATATCCAGTTCTTTTGCCTTTTTGAGAATAGAATCTGCGATAACTCCAGAACCAGAGGCAACCACGATGGGCTCTTTATCTTCTAAGTATTTGTATTTGAGGGCAACTGCTATTTTCTGTAAATTTCCTGTAATCATAGGCAGTTTGGGAAATATTCAATAATTTGCTTTAAAAAGGGTTTCCTTTTTAGCTGAGCTACTGTAAAAAATGGCCTGTAAATTCTTTTTAATTATAAAATGTATAGCCCTTCTTGATTTTCCTTTTATTGGGCTTATAAATCCATGAAAAAAGCGCTCAGAAAGCCATTATTTTACTTCCCCCTAGTTTTAATTTTTGTGGGTATCCCACTTGGAATTTATCTGGCCATTTCCCAATTGGAAGAAAAATTAAACCAGGGAATTCGCTTTCATGAGGCTTATCTGCAAACGGAAAATATGTCCATTTCTTTAAACTGGCCTCAAATTGAATTATCTGCCGGAAAAGTTCAACTTGAAGTTCCGGGTGTGGAAATTAAAATCCATTCCTTTTTTTCCAAGCTCAGAGTCTTTAGCTCTTCCTTTTCCTCCAAGCCTTTTTTTGAGGGTGAAATGGATAGCCTTTATCTTGTACAGAAAGGAAAAAAATCCGATAGCTTTAATCTGGAAAAGTTGCGTTTTCCCGAATTCAAAGTGCCGCGTTCTATCCAACTGTCCTCAAAAAAAGCCAGTTTCCATTTTTCAAATGAACTGGTACAAGCCCAAAACATCCGTTTTAAAAGCAAAAACAACAACGCCTTTAGTTTGGAATCGGATAGCTTGGAAAATAAAAACATACCCGGAAAAGCCCGCTTAGAACTGGATTACAATGGCAATCGCGCCACCCATAACAACCTTAGCCTCCAACTTAAATCCGATTCGGAAAAAGCAAATATGCAAATAACGTTTTCCAAAGTGAAAGGCGAATTAAAAAAAATAAGTGGCGACGTCTTTGCCGGGGATTTAGAAAAGTGGGTTCCCTATAGAGGCAAAATTAACATACCGTTTCCTGAAAAGATACATATTAATTACGAATTAAATTTTGGAACTGATTTTTTATTCTCCTGCAAGATACAGGGCTTTCTCGATGCAGATAGCATTCCTTTTTTAAAGGACTTTAGCTTGAAAAACCATGAGTTTCAGGTTGGATTAAATTATAACCAGGCAACTACGGATGTGTCTCTTCTCTCACAAAATAACCAGGGGCAAAAAATAAACCTCCAGCTCTCGGGACCAAGCTTAACACCGGGGGAAATAAAAAATAAGGACTTTTCAAGGGTTCGCTTTGATGTTATTGGACAGGGAAAAAATTTGGATTGGCCTTTGGCGAGCCAGATTTTGCCTTTGGATTTTAACATTCGAAACGCACAGCTCTTCGAAAAAGGCCTGCGGGCAGAAGTGGAATCCAAAGACGGTTCCCAAATCAAAGGCAATTTGACCTGGTCACCCAAATTGAGGGCGGAATTTAAGGGCAATGTTTCGGCTACCGAAAGCTGGATGACGGCCTGGACCAAAGACCATGTTCATTTTAAAAAAGGAAAAGTGAACGCCGTTTTTGAAAATAAATTGTTAAAAATTTATACCTCCATTAATAAGGCCACTGCTTATGGAGCTGAGGGAGACAGTGTTTTTGCCATTGTGGGAATTAGAAAAGATGGGCTTACTATTGATTCTGGGTTGGTGGAGTACAATGAGGTGCCCTGGAATGTAGAAGGTGAAATAAACTGGTTGGCACCAAATCGGGATTTAAAATTTACGGCTTCTAACCCCAATTATGGCCGTGCCATTTATGTTATGCCGGATTTTAAATCCATGTCCGCTTCTGTTTCCCGTCTTCATGGTGATAAAACTCCGTACCGCAAAATTGAAACACTTTATAAATACAAGCCTGTGGTAACGGGCATATATCAATGGGACCTGGCGGAAAAAACAGGAAAGACCGACCTTGTGGCACAAATCACATTGGAAGATAAATCTTTGGAACTGAATTTGGCAGCTCAGTGGGATAGCAGTTATTTAAATATGGATAACATGGCAGTAAAACTGAGAGGCCAAGAGCTCGTTGGCAGTGGGCGATTTAAATTGTTCGGGCAACATTATTACAATCTATACCCTTTTGAGGAGGAAAAACTGGAAACCGTTCAATTGAATTTTAAAAACCTCGATGTAGCTCCCTGGATTCTGGAGCAAAGCAAAGCTGAGTTGGAGCGTTTGGTTTTAAATGGGCAATTAACATATAACCCGCTGGAAAAACTTCATGGTGAAGTCCATTCCAGGGAAATCGCAATTCCAAAAATGGACAGCATTTTTCTTTTAACCGGGGTAAGCGCGGTTTTCAAGGGCAACAATTTAAAAGTAAAGGCCTATACGCAATCTGAGAAAATGAATATGTTAAACGACACTGTTAGCATTGATGTGGCCAATATTTTTTCCAAAAACACTTTAGTGGAAATGGAAATCGTTTCCCAGGATAGTTTGTTTGCCAACATGAGCGGCCACATGATTCGGGCAGAAGCTATTAAAGGGGAATTAAAAATATGGGGGAATACCGCTTTGCCATTTGGGCACGGGCATTTGAGCGCTATTAATTCTACAGGTACATTTTATGTTCCTCTTAATAAAGAAAAGAGCGGTGATTTGTTGTTTGAAGGGCAGGTGGAAAAGGTGAAATTTAAAAGGCCTGAATTTGAACCCTTGTCTTTAAATGCCTTTTGGAGATTTGCAAATAACAAACTATTGATTGAAAAAGCGGATATATACAACCCCGCTGGCGAGGCTATTGCAGCCACGGGGCAAATTAGTTGGCCTTTGCGTCTTAACATGAGCGCAGTAGCTCCCAAGTTTACCCTTCCCTTTGAAGATAACGGAAGTTTGTTACTGGAAAATTCGCAGGCCAGTTTAACTATGGATTCGGCCGGTATGTTAGTGAATTGTGAATGGGAGAACGGCTTTTTCCAAAGGAAGAATGAAGTGATGGAGCTGCGGTTTAATACCCGGGGGAAAATTGATTATGAACTTCCCCGCGCCCAAAAGCAACGTATTCAAACCCGGAAAATCACAGGACAAATAGAAATCGAAGACAGTTACTTTATGCACAATACATTTGGAATGGCAAACTTCAGAAATTTTTTCAGGCCAGCCCGAAAAGGCCATTCCCGTAATTTAAAAAAGAGCCTGCCTTATGACATTCGGGTATTAGTGGAACTCAAAGGAGGGAATAATATTATCAATACATCTTTATTGAGAACCAAACTAGAAGGCGAAGTTCAGGTTTTGGGGGGAACCCCTCAAATAACCGCGCGGGGAGAATTGACATCTTTAACGGGCCAGTTCGGGTTTAGCTCCCAGTTTTATAAAATCAACGACTTGTCTTTGCGATGGAACGATGACCCTTTAAAAGAGGGCTGGGTGGAATTGGCTGCCCAGAAAGTTTTGGCAAAAGATTGCCGAAACCCCGAATCGGATAGTTGCATTGTGGATATCAGATTGGCGGGGCCTTTTTCCAAGCCTGAATTTTCTTTTGATGGAACATGCGGCCAGGATTTAGGGCAGAATACAGACCCCATGGTGTTTTTAAATTCCATAGGCCGGGGATGTTTTGATCCCTTAAACTCCGGAGAGGCGGCAGCTTTTGTGTGGATGGAAGGCCAAATGAATAAATACGCCACCAGCGGAATTCGAAAGCTGAGTGGAAACACCATAAAAAATTTAAGGGTAAGTGGAACACGAAATATTTTGAGAAATAAAAGCTATGAAGAAACATCAAACAATTCCGAGTTTCAGGATTACTCCTTTGAAGATGAATCCATTTCTCTGGAAATAGAAACGGCTGAAAAAAAAGGTTTTCGCTTAAGAGCCCGCTCCGGATACATACCCTACTCTACCACCTCAAACTGGGAGCACGAAGGTGCGGTGGAGTGGAGAATACCCAAGGAAGATAGTGTTTCCAGGGAAAAAAACTGGAAAGACAAACTGAGCCTGGAGTCCAAGTTAAAATCCACCCCTCTTTTGGAAACTGAATACGAAACCCAGGAAGAAGATGAGCTAAGGTTTCAATTTGGTGTGCGCTATAAATATGATTTTTGGGATCTCTGGTGAAAATAACTGTTAGCTTTTTTGTTTCTTTGATGTTGCTGACAGTTTTTTGTCTGGCAGACACGCCTAGCCTGCAAATGGAAGGAAATTACCATTTAAAATCCGGTAAAATAAAAAATCTGGCAGTGCTTCCAGAAGATATGGCCGACTCTTCCAGGGAATATATATACCAGTGGTTGGTGGAGTTCCAGGAAATATTGCTGCTGGAATATGAACGATTGGGCTTTTTCGGGGCTTATGTGGATGTAAAGCTCACAAAAGACAGCACCGGGGAAAATCTCCAGGGCCAGCTTCATATTATAATTGATGAAGGGGAGCGTTATAACTTTGGGAAAGTTGAATTAAAAACCCTGGATAATTCCATTCCCCTTGTACAAAAATCCGAATTAAAAATTCAGCCGGGTGAGCCTTATAACGGCAATTTCCCCCAAACTGATTTGCGGTATATTAGGCGAAAATACGGGGAGCAGGGTTATGTGAAACGAATAATCAGGCAAACCTTTAACATAAATGACAGCCTAAAAAATGTGGATGTTATATATCAAATCGATCCAGGCTATGTGATGGTATTTGATACTCTGATTATCCACAATAAAAGAGAGGGCAAACAGTCTGAAAAACCAGGTCTTACCAACATACAAATGATTCAAAACCTGCTTAGCATTGAAAAAGGTGAAAAAGTAATGCTAAGTAAGTTGGGCCTGTTTAAATCCCGCTTAAAAAGCACCCAGAATTTTAATTACATCCGCTTGAGAGATAGTAGTTTAGTTCAGGGAAAGCCTGGAAGCGCTTTGATTCTGGATTTGGAAGAACGGGTGCCCGGAAGGTTAAACAGTTCCTTGTTTTGGGAATCCCAGGATGGGTTGGGAGTGGAAAGTATTTGGCAAAGGCGTAATTTGATGGGGAGGTTTTACGAGGGAAAAGCCTTATTAAGGTTGGCGCAGAGAAGGCAACGGGTATTGCTTGGTTTGGCCAACCCCCTTTTATTTGGATATAAACTCCGCCTTAGCAATGAGTTGGATATGAACTGGAGACAAAATGCCGGATTAAATGATAATGAATCTATCTTTGAAGCGAATCTTTCCTCTTCTCTCATTAAGCCAATTTATCAAACCAAATTTATATCCCGTTTGGAATTTGAAAGCACTCCTGAAAACAGCCAATCCGCTGTTAGCCCGGATGTTATTAGACTAGGCAGGGAACAGGTTATAAAACTTAACTTTATCCAATCCTGGGATGTGCCTTTGGTAGACAATGATTTTAACCCTAAAAAAGGAATGCGATTTAAATTCATTTGGGGAAATGGCGGAACGGTGGTTCAGGATGAGGTGTTTGCCATTTCCAGGCAACGGCACAACTGGTTGGAATTAAAAAACTCTTTTTATTACTCCTTGCCTAGCTACTTGATTTGGGCCTGGCGTTTTGATGTGGGCAGTTTTTTTAGCGAAGGGGGCGCCAACTCCCGACGGTTTTTTATGGGAGGCAGAAACAGCATTCGCAATCAGGATTTATGGGATGTATGCCCTGAGATAAATGAAGTTATAACAGGTGATGATAACTTGGAACAAAACTGTAACTTGGACGTGGCTCCTTCTTATTTCTTAACTTCTTTTGAATTCAGGTTGGAATTATTCCAACTATTCTCTTTTGCCCAAAGCAGTAATTTGCGCTTTATGGAAAACCTCCAACTGGTTCCATTTTGGGACTACGGTCGAATTTGGAATATGGGGAACTCCTATAAATCGGGTGGAAGGGGAATGGATGTGGGCCTTGGCCTTAGAATTCCAGTGGTGATTTTTAATGTCCGACTGGACTACGCTGTAGGCTATAAGGCTGGGCTTCAATGGGACAAGTGGCGAATTCAGTTCGATTTGGCCCAGGCCTTTTAAATCTTTATCCATGAGTTGGAAAGGAGCGCCCGGTTATTGGTATAATTAAGAGATGGATTTTCGAAAGCCACAATACTTGACTTCAAAAGGTTTTAGTCGCAATCGAAAGGCTGCAGGGCTTGGCCCAAAATCAATAAAAGTTCCTTCAAAGGCAAGTCTCCCCCAAATTTTGGGAGGGAATCTTCCCCAAAAATCCGGTCTCAAAAAAGTTCAGATTTCCGAAGAAGCAGCTAAGCAAATCGCCATGGTCATACGAACCATGCTGCGCAGTAAATAGGCATTTTTGGGTTAATTTTTAGCTTTAATTGCAAAAAATTTCCAATTCAGCACTTAAATCAGCCAAATTTTATTAAATAGTTTATGGGGAAGCGGGAATCCCCAGGATTTTAATATTTTTTTCAAATAGGTCTTTTTCATTTGCAATAACTGAGGTGTGTATGGATAAAGTCAAAATGAATATGTTTGCGCTTAAAAGCGGATTGATTTCAATTGTTTTCGGTCTTTTATTTTCTTCTTTGGCTTTTACTCAGGAAGATGATGGATCCGATATGGAAGTTCCCGAAAGAGGGGGCACAGGCCAGGTAACAGTTATCACTACTCCTAGCAAGGCTAAAGTATACCTTGGGGGAGAAGAAATAGGAATAACACCCATTGAGGAAAAATCCTTTCCCAGTGGAAGACATGATTTAACCATTATGTTACAGGGCGAAGAATTGGTTAGCAAAAGGGTTAATGTTTGGCCTAATAAAACCACTAAAATTGAAGAAACACTGGTGATGCCTTACGGGACTGTGATTGTATCCGGTGCACCAAACAACACCCGCATACAAATCGACGACGTGGATGTGGGCAAAACAGAAGGTGGTCCTTTAACTATTAATAATGTTCAGCAGGGCGATCACATTCTAAAAGCTTCCAGGGGCGCGAAAAAGCGCAAATATGATATATCCGTATCTGGTGAAGATACTACCGAAGTTAAAATCAAATTTTAATTGATTTCGTATTCCTTGACTTTATAAAGCAAGGAACGTCTGCTTATGCCAAGGTCCTCAGCGGCCTTGGTTTTGTTCCAACGGTGTTTTTCCAGCGCTTTTATAATTTCTTCTTTTTCATGAAGCTGTCGGTTTTTCTTTAATCCGGTGCTCTCTACTCCATTCTCTGAAACGGGATTTGATTCCGCTCCAGGTAAATCAAGTTGCAGGCCTAAATCTGCATCACCCAAAACCACAGCTCTTTCCACGGTATTTTCCAGCTCCCGAATATTTCCAGGCCAGTTATAACTAATTAACATCTGGATTTGCGCAGGGCTTAAGGAAAGCCGGCAATTGTACCTGTTATTAAAATTTTCCAGAAAGAAATTAGCCAAATCTGCAACATCTTCTTTTCTATCTCGCAAAGGGGGCAGTTGTATGGGAATAATATTCAAGCGATAGTATAAATCTTCCCTAAAGTTTCCCAACGCAATTTCTTCTTTTAAGTCTTTGTTGGTGGCTGCTACCAGCCTAAAATCAATGGGTATGGATTGGCTGGAGCCCAGGGGGTCGATGGTTTTTTCCTGCAATACCCTTAACAATTTAACCTGGAGCTGTAAGGGCATTTCACCAATTTCATCCAGGAAAATGGTCCCTGTATTGGCTAGAGCAAATTTGCCAGGCTTGCTGTCCAAAGCCCCGGAAAAGGCTCCCTTTTCGTGTCCGAACAATTCGCTTTCAATAAGGTTTTCAGGAATGGCTCCACAATTAATGGCAATAAAAGGATTTTTAGCACGGGAACTGTTCTCGTGAATGCATCGGGCGAATACTTCTTTTCCCGTTCCGCTTTCTCCTAATATCAATACATTTGAATCCGTAGCGGCCGCTTTTAAGGCAATATTCAAACTCTTTTGAAAACTTTGGGACTTTCCAATGATACCCGAGTTTTCTTTGGATAATTCGGGAGCCTGAAGTGGCTCGGTGCGCATGGATTTTTCTTTAATGAGCTTGGATACAATCGAGCGCACATTTGCATTTTCAAAAGGTTTGGATAAAAAATCCGAAGCCCCGCTTCTTAGGGCCGAAATGACTTTGTCCACTGATGTATGTGCTGTTATCATTAAAAACTTAATGTCGGGCTGTTCTTGCTTTACCTTGCTCAAAAATTCCAGTCCATCCATTCCAGGCATTTGGATGTCGCAAACTACAACATCTAAATTTTCTTCCAGGACGAGTTGGGTGGCCTTGTCAGCGGATTCTGCGGTAAAAATTTTGTTTGCAAGTGGAGTGAGGGTGGCTGCCAGGATTTCTCTGATGTGGATTTCATCATCCACAATTAAAATATTTCCCTTAATAACTTCAGTCATTCTTTACATTGCCCCCAATAACATAATAAAGCCAAAATTCAATTAACTTCCTTTTGGCAATTCCAAAATAAACCGGGTGCCCGGTTCCAGCGGCTCAAAATATAAGTCCCCCTTAAGGGCTTTGGCAATTTTCCGGGAAATTGAAAGGCCAAGACCGGTTCCAGTAGTGGATGTTGTGTAAAAGGGAGTAAAAATTTTGTTTCTATCTTCCTCGGGGATACCTATGCCATCGTCTTCCACGGCGATTTTTATTTTTGATCCCGCACTGTATAAATGTATCTGAACGGGATTTTTGGATTTTTGGAATCTTTGCGCATTTTGAGTCAAATTGAGCATAATTTGCTCCAATCCGTTTTCATCTGAAAGAATTTCCAATTGCTTTATTTTGCAGTTTAGCTGGAGAGGTTTTTCTTCGTTGAGATGGTTTTGCCTTTCCACAAACTTTTCCAACCAGGAAATTAAATCAAAAGCTTTTAGGGAGGATTGGAAGGGAGAAGAAAAATCCAAAAAACGTCTCACCACATGGTTCAAACGCGTGGCGTCTTTTAAAATAATTTCGATGAACCTATCTGAATTGGGAATGCCTTCCTTTAAAACCTGCGCGGCTCCATAAATGCCTCCCAGGGGGTTTTTAATTTCATGGGCCATTGTGGCAGCCATCATACCGACCTGGCTTAGGTGCTCTTTTTCCGACTGTTCTTTTAAGAGTTTTATTTGATGTAAATGATTCCCTAAAATATCGCTAATGGATGTTAGTATAGGCATAACAATAGTCCAGGATTCCGGGCGAAACCGGGATTGGGAAAAAATAAGCAGGGCTGCTACCTCATTTCTCGCCTTGACCGGGATAATCAAATCTCTTTTTAGCCTGTCTAAGAGACGCAGGCCCATTAAAATTTTAAACTTTGGTTCAGGATTGTTATCCAGTCTCAACTCATTAATAACATTTCGCCTGGATAACATGGATTCCAGATTGGCATTGGCGAATAAATTTCGTTTTAAATTTTCCGGCAGGGGAGCGCCGATAACCTTATAATGTCTCCTCAAAAATTGGTCGTCTACTCTTTCAAATAAAATCCCTGTTCCATTTTCGTAGTCGAACTCTTTTTCCATTTCCTGGATAACGGTTTGCACCATTTTCTCTTCGGAATCCAATTGGCTTAATTGGGAAGATAAAGTGGTGTAAAAGTCTCTGAAGTAATAGCGCACGGGAAAAAAACGTTTTCGGGTTTTTCGCAACACAAACAAATATACCGGAGTGAGAATAAAAACAAAAAAGGAAAATAAGGTAATTAGAGTGGAGCTGGAGGGAGAAATATCCAGTACCTGGATAACAAACATAGTGGCGTGGTATATGAAAAAACTTACAGTTATAACGGTTCCCAAATAAAGCGTCCACAAAATAGTGGACTTCACAATATCTGAGGCGGCGATAAAATTGAATCGATAAATGGCCCAGTAAAAAATACTCCCAAATACCAAAGGCGATAAATCGGCAATAGGATACACCGGATACCCGTATATGCTTACAAATTCTAGACTTCCCAGGGAAAAACCGCATAAGGCGCCAAAAAAAATGGTGTTCACCTGTTTTTTTAAATGGGGGACTTTGGCATAAAATTTAGGGATTAGTACAAATATGCCCAGTCCCATAAATAGGCCGAAAGTAAGCACGTATAGGAAATACCACTTGCTGGGATCTCTAAAATAACCATAAGCTGTGGCGATATCGCCATTGGAAAGCACGCCTTTAATTTCCAGATAGATGAGTATAAAGGCACTAAGGTAACCTAAATAGGAGAGCCAATTGAATATACCTTTGTCGCGAAAGGAAATTTGGCAAGCCAAACGAAAAAAGGTGCAGTAACAAAAGGTGATACCGGCGAAAGACAGGTTGGACCAAAAAACAGTGTTGATGTAAATGGGAAAATCTGGAACCAGGGTTAAATTTTTAATTACTTTGCCGCCCTGCCAAACCACCATAGTAAAACTTAAAATGGCAAAATTTATTCCGCCCCTTCGTTTATACTGAAAGGTTAAGAGGATAAAGAGGTAAAACGCAGAAATTGCGGAGAGTGAGGAAAATACCAGTTGCGGATATTTGAGAAAAAAGTCAATCATATGAGCAGGGAGTGGTTAATATAGAAACTCCCTTCTCAATAATAGCTTTATTAAGACTCCATTAAAAATTAGGATGCAATCCGCACTCTCTTTTGTCCAAAACTTTGGTGGGATCAAAATAATTTTTAACTGAGGGTAAATTGTGCTCAGCTAAATAGGCCTCCATGTCTTCATGGGTCCAATTCAAAACAGGGCATACTTTTACCATGTCGTATTTTCCAGGGGATACGATGTCGAGCCCTTGGCGAAATTCTGTTTGGTCTTTTCTCAAGGCCGTAAGCCAGGCTTTTGGTTTAAGCTCCTGTAAACCTCTGTCAAAAGGTTCCAACTTGACTTCTTCGGTAAATTTATCGTGGAGTTCCTTTTTTTCAATTTGGGGAATTCCACCATACAGCGCATCTCTATAACCCACGGTGGTTTTGGGAACGTATAGCTTAATATTAAGATTGAGCATTTCGATTAGCTTAAAGGCGCAGTTGTAAGTTTCTCTGGTATTGTAACCGTGATCGGCCCATAAGACTGGGATATCCTTTTTGGCCTGCACTGCCATATGCAACAATACAGCCTCTTGAGGGCGAAAATTAGTGGAAATAAAAATATCCTCGGAGTATTGGGAAACGGCCCAATTTACAATTTCCTGAGGGCTGGCTTTTGCCAATTTTTCATTTACTTCTGATAAATTCATAATGCTGTCCTTGTTAGATTAAGTAATTTATTATCCCAAAAGCATATCCTCAACCCTTAGGGCAGGAGAATAATCCAAATTGTCAAAAACAGGCAATTGGACAAAGGGATAATTTTTTCCATTTTTGAAAGGGAATGAGGCAGGCCGGGCTTTATCTATCTTAAAAAGGGAACAAACATGACTGAATTTATCTACGAACCGCTTTTTCAGCACGGAGAGGACAAAACAAAGTATCGATTGCTTAGCTCCGATTATGTAAAAACCTTTAATGTTAATGGAAAAGAGGTATTGGAAGTCGAACCCGAAGCCCTGGAATTATTGGCTGAACAGGCCATGAAGGACGTCTCTTTTTATTTGCGATCTGCCCATCTATCCAGCTTAAGAAAAATTCTGGAAGACCCCGAAGCTTCGGAAAATGATAAATTTGTGGCTCGCAACCTTTTGGAAAATGCCGTTATTGCCAAAGAAGGAAAACTTCCGTCTTGCCAGGACACCGGCACCGCTGTGGTTATGGCAAAAAAAGGAGGGCGGGTCTGGACCGATGAAAATGATTCGTTACATCTTTCCAAAGGGATATACAAAACATACGCAGAAAATAACTTGCGCTATTCCCAAGTTGTAGCCCAATCCATGTTTGAAGAAAAAAATACAGGCACAAACTTACCCGCTCAAATAGATATATCTGCTGTGGCTGGAAATGAATATTCCTTTTTGTTCCTGGCCAAGGGCGGTGGCTCTGCCAATAAAACTTTTTTGTATCAAAAAACAAAATCCCTCTTAACGGAAAATGCCATGGTGAAATTTGTTAAAAAAGAAATATTAACATTGGGGACATCGGCATGCCCCCCTTACCATCTAGCCATTGTAATTGGAGGCACATCCGCTGAGAGCACTCTTAAAACAGTAAAATTGGCCAGCGCGGGTTATTTGGATAATCTGCCCACCAGCGGGAATGAACACGGCAGGGCTTTTCGGGATTTGGAATGGGAAGAAAAAATTGCAAATATCGCCCTCAATACCGGTATTGGCGCTCAATTTGGAGGCAAATATTTTATTCACGATGTAAGGGTAATTCGCTTATCTAGGCACGCGGCTTCCTGTCCTGTTGGCATGGGGGTTAGCTGTAGTGCAGATAGAAACATTAAGGGAAAAATCACATCGAAAGGAATTTTTCTGGAACAGTTGGAAACTGAACCTGAAAAGTATTTGGAAGGCATTGAAACCAGTGCCCAGGAAGCAGTGGCTGTGGATTTAAACCGGCCCATGGATGAAATTTTAAAGCAACTATCTCAATATCCCATTAAAACAAGGCTTTCGTTATCAGGGGATGTTATTGTGGCTCGTGATATGGCCCATGCAAAGGTAAAAGAGTTAGTTGATTCAGGAAAAGAAATGCCGGAGTATTTTAAAAACCATCCCATATATTATGCCGGACCTGCTAAAACCCCTGAAGGAATGCCTTCGGGCAGCTTTGGTCCTACTACTGCGGGGAGAATGGACCCCTATGTTGATGGCTTTATGGCCCTGGGAGGATCTAAAATTATGTTAGCTAAGGGAAACCGAAGCAAAGCGGTTCGGGATGCCTGTAAAAAATACGGAGGCTTTTATTTGGGAAGTATTGGGGGACCCGCTGCAATTCTGGCTAAGCAAAACATCCTTAAAGTGGAAATGGTCGATTTTGAGGAATTGGGAATGGAAGCCATAAGGAAAATTTCTGTCAAAAACTTTCCTGCTTTTATTGTTTGCGACGATAAAGGGAACGATTTTTTTGAAGGCCTCAGCTAAGAGGCCTTGGAAATTAAACAATTAAGCTTGGGCAGCCGCCTTGCCTTGAGCGGCAACAGCAGCCATGGCGGCCTTGATAGCTTCTTCATCACCCAGATAGTAATGTTTAGTGGGTTTTAAATTTTCATCTAACTCATAGACCAGCGGAGTTCCGGTGGGAATGTTTAATTTTAAAATTTCTTCCTGAGACATTTTATCCAGAAACATCACCAAAGCTCTGAGGCTATTTCCATGAGCGGCAATAATTAAGTTCTTGCCAGCTTTTACTTCGGGCACAATGGTGTTTTCCCAAAAGGGAACCACTCTTTCCACAGTTTCCTTTAAACTTTCAGTTTTGGGAAGCTCCGCTTCTGAAAGTGATTTGTATCTCGGGTCGTTGCCGGGATATCGCTCATCAGATGTATCCAATTCCGGAGGAGGAACATCGTAGCTTCTACGCCAGATTTTTACTTGCTCTTCACCATGCTTGGCCGCTGTTTCAGACTTGTCCAGGCCCTGAAGCCCGCCGTAATGGCGCTCGTTCAGCTTCCAGGTTTTTTCCACAGGAATCCACATTAAATCCATCTCTTTTAAAATATTCCAAAGTGTTCCAATGGCCCGTTTAAGAACAGATGTATAAGCCTTATCAAAAACAAAGCCGTTTTCCTTCAGTAATTTTCCGGCGGTTTTAGCTTCGCCTTCGCCTTTTTCCGAAAGGGACACATCGGTCCAACCTGTAAACCTGTTTTCCTTATTCCAAACGCTTTCCCCATGTCTTACCAGCACAATTTTATACATAAGCATTCCTTTCCATTTTCCTGTTCAATATATTACAAATCGGGATGAATTACAAAATAGGGCAAAATTAGTTTTTTTTGCCTGTATTTAGCAGAACTGACTATGGGGTGTCGGGCATTAGCACATCGATTTCCTTTATTTCCTTGGCCTTATCAGCGCCATCATCTGAAAAATAAAAGTAACCGGCGGCAGCCCCGCCTACCATAAGGCCTGTGCCCAATCCTAAATACCACCATTTTTTAGTGGAAGGGGGTTTCACATATTCCGGGCCTTCTCCGGATCGCTCGTATTTCACCAGGTTTTCTTCCAAATCCGGTTCGGCATTAGGATCAATTTTTTGCCCGCTTACCCCATAAAAGTCCATAAAAAAGCGGTTTGTTTCTTCAGCAACATCCATCAAAAGTTCCTGGTTGGCGTGGAATACTAACTTGGTATAACCTTGACCATTTTTTGCGATACCGCGTTTTGTCTGTATTTTGTTAACCAGATTGGAGTGCATGGGCTCCATTACATCAGCTTCTTCCTTAGTATTCAAGAAACTCACAATGACTTTTTTCTTATCCATAGATAAAAACACAAACTTTTCTGGGGGAACCCTATCAAATTCGGATTTAACCGAGAGACTGTTTTCCTCGTTACTGCGAAAGGCCATGGATTTAAGTATAGAAGGCTCTTCCTTTCTGTTGACTTCCAGCCAACTGAAAACTGCGCTTAAATTGTTTTGGCTAACTTCGTTGCGAACGGGTATTTTTTTTTCCAGGTAAATAGTGACCTGAGTTTGGGTAATTCCTTCTTTTTGAATTTGATCAGCCTCAATATGCTGGACCGGACGAAGAATTTCCAAATTGGGAACCACCGTAGTGGAGCATTCTTTGAATTGATACACCAATAAGGTGATGTTGCCATCTGAATTTGAATTTAAATTGTACTCTGGAACCAAGGAGCTAAATTCAAATTTAACATAGGGTCCGTCCCTGTTTTCCAGAACTTTAATTCCTTCTAAAACTGTAGACCAACTAGGCAATGCAGCCAAAAACAGAAATAATAAAATTGAGCCAGGTGCTGCCTTCCTGGATTTATACTTGAAAATCAAAAATTGCCCTCGGAAAATTATTTTCTGCCAAAGCCCCTCGTCCCATTAATCCTAGCACAAGGTTTAATTTTCATCAATTTAAAAAACCGCGAGCCAAAATACCCAGGTTGAAAAGCTTAATTTGATAAAATTTAATTAAATCAAATAACTAAAAAAAATAAAAAAACTAAATAATTGGATTTTTATTCCATAATGGGAATTTTTCCCATTAAAGGCTTATTTGTTTGTGGCCAAATATTTTTTTCCCTCTTCGGATTGAGGGTAAGCCTTCAGCAATTTTTGGTATTCTTTTTTGGCCTTTTGTTTTTGGTTTTCGCTGGCCAGGGCATCGCAATACTGCTCCCAGGTTTTTTGATCCCGTTTTTCCTCAGGTATCTTGGAAAAGTGGCTGATGGCCTCCTTGTAATTTTCCCTTTTGAAATAAATTTTGGCCAATAGCCCGTGAACAGTGGGGCTTGGGTTTTTCATATTGTTAAAAAATATTTTTGCATGAGAATAGTTGCCCTGGAAAAAATAAAGAATACCCTGTGCTTCCAACAGAGTTTCATCATTGGGAGTGGAGGTAATCAGGGCCATTAATTTTTGTTGAAACTTAGCGGTATCGATCTTTGTTTTTTGAAGTTTGTTTATGGCGGCAATCGTTTTGTGGAACTCCATTTTTTTCCCCAACTGGGAATCCCTATTTTGGTTGTCCACAGCCAATTCTTCCATTTGGGCTTGTCCTAACATGTTGGCAAAAAACAAATGGCTTCCCGGTGTCATGCTCAACTCTTCCAGAACCTGAACGTAATCAGGGTCAGCCCCATTAGATCCCTGTTTTTCCATGAATTTTAAATAATTGATAGCCTGCACCATATCTTTGGGATTCATTTCAAATAACTTCTTATAGCACTCTTTTTGGCCCTGAATGGTTCCGGACTTTTTTAGGGATTTTAAATAACGGCTTATGTTTCGATAGTCTTTGGGAAACATATCCACCAACACCTTGTATACGTCCCGGGCAGAGCTCCAGTTCTCATCGTACTCATAGGCTTCGGCCAAACCAGCCAAAATCATGGGGTTTTCCGGTTCTAACTTTTGGGCGATTTTATAGTTACTTATGGCCTTAGCATAGTCCTCTTCTTCCATAAATTTTTCAGCCTGCCCCAGCGCTTGTTTTAAATTATCTGGGCTAGGCCAGGCACAAATTATTCCGAAAACTATGCATATGTTGATTTTGCACAATAACTTTACAACGGAATTCATAAATTCAACTTTTCCTATAATTGATTACTTCCCAATATTTATAATAAGGAAAAAATCAATTTTCACCTTGGTCTTTTTTAAAAAACGCTGGCTGGTTTTATAAATAGACCCTTAAAATCCCTATTTTAAGGGCTTCTTAGGCGGCTACACCGCTTTTTTTATGGAGGGCCCATTTGTCCAGGGCTACGGCGGTAGTTAATATCAGGCCTAATATCAGCTTTTGAACAGGAGAAGCTATTCCAACCTGTTCCATGCCATTGAGGATGCTTGCCATTAAAACGGCCCCTAGTAAAGACATCCAAATTGATCCGGTACCTCCCTTTAAGCTGGCTCCCCCTAAAACGCAGGCTGCGATGGCGTAAAGTTCCTGGTAATCCCCTATATCCGGAGCGCCAGCCATAAGTTGGGTTGTGGCTACGGTTCCTGCGGCCAGAACCATTATAGCCATTAACATAAACACCAAAATGGTGATTTTAGAGGTGTTAACTCCTGCATAATATGCCGCCTCTGGATTAGATCCCACGGCGTACAATTGCCTGCCAAAACGGGTCTTGTTCGCTAAAAAACTATAAATTGCAGCCAGAACTACCATTAACATGGCGCAAAAAGGAATTCCCCTGTCCTGGTTGCAAACCAGAGTTATTCCAAGGCTTAATATACCAACCAGAAAAAACCTCGCAACCAACCCCAATGGAGCATCTGCTGGGATTTGTTTTGACTTTTGCCTTCTGATTTTAAGCAGGCCCGACATCAAAATTTGCAGGGGGATGTAGCAAGCAATAACCAGGGCTAATGTTTTTGGCAAGTATCCCTGGCCGATGTACAGATAGGTTTCATTTAAAATGGGAATAACGGGATTTGCAATTAAATGTTTAAGCCCCATATATGCCATAAGACCGGAAAGCGTTACAATAAACGATGGCACCTTTAAATACACCACACATATTCCATGTATAAGGCCCATGGTTAAGGCTAAGCAAATTCCAATTACAAATACAACTGGCAAAGGCAATTGCTGATTTGTTAGAAAGTAGGCGCCATAGGCGCCTAAAAGGCCTAGGCCCGAACCGACTGATAAGTCAATGTGGCCGTTTACTATGACTAATGTCATGCCGATGGACAATAGGCCAACCACAGAAACATATTTAAAGAGATTTACGAAATTGGCCGGATTGAAGACGGCTCCATCCGATAAAAAATGAAAGAGTAAAAGTATAAGCGGTATAGCCACTAAAAGGGTTATTAGTCTTTGATTCATACCAGCATGGCCCCTGTAGCTAGTGATAAAATTTCTTCAGCCAAATTAGGATTTCCTTCAAATTCTTTAACAATAGTCCCGCTGTTCATAACATAAATCCTGTGAGACAAATTTAAAACTTCTTCATTTTCAGAACTACATAAAATAATGCATATGCCCATTTGAGCCAATTCGTTGATTAACTTGTATATTTCAAATTTTGCACCCACATCAATTCCCCGGGTAGGATCGTCCAGGAGCAACAACTTAGGATTTGTAAGCAAGTATCGGCCAATAATTAATTTTTGCTGGTTTCCCCCGGATAATTTGCTAATAAGAGTATTATGAGATTCAAATTTAGC
Source organism: Fibrobacteria bacterium (assembly GCA_050294405.1). GTDB lineage: Bacteria > Fibrobacterota > Fibrobacteria > UBA11236 > JADFYW01 > JBNKOC01. The sequence continues at coordinate 479,722 of JBNKOC010000012.1, forward strand.
AGATAACTTAGTGCGTATTTCCTCAACATTCTTCCATTCATTCGCTCCCTTTATTACTCCCCATTTTGAGATACGCTTTAAGGAGCTGAGTGTAACATTTTTGGCAACAGATTTATCCGGAAAAATACCCTTTTTCCTTCTATCCTCACAAACCAAGGCGATTCCTTTTGAAGCAGCCTGAGAGGGGCTATTTATTTTTCGAGTTTGTCCTTCTATATACATGGCTCCACTGAACTTTCCATTTTGAACTCCCCCAATACATTCCAGAAGTTCTGTTCGGCCGGAGCCCATTAATCCGGCTAACCCAATAATTTCTCCTGGGTAAATTTTTAAATTAATATTTCGCAAAGCTGTCTGATTGTTCCTTTTTCCCGGGTTTAAGCATAAGTTCTTAGTTTCAAGAAATGGAATTGTATTTGCATCAATTTGCGGCGGGCTTGTTCGTGTCGGGAAGGCTTGGTTTAAAGGCTTTCCAATCATGGCCTGAATTATTTTTTCCGGCGCGAAATTTTCCCTGGAAAAGATATCCACCAGTTTCCCGTTTCGTAGAACATCAATGATATCTGCAATTTTGAAAACTTCATTTAGTTTATGGGTCACATACATAATAGATGTGCCCTGATCTTTTAATCTCAATACCAAATTCAATAAATTTTCAGTTTCCGGTTGGGAAAGGGCGGAGGTGGGTTCGTCCAGAATTAACAATTTGCATTTTGTGCGAAGAGCTTTGGCTATTTCTACAATTTGCATTTGTCCTACGGCAAGCCCGGAAACCATAGTAGTGGGTAACAGCTGGGGTTGGTTTAATCTGTTTAAAAGTTGCAATGTTTCGAAATACATTTTTTCAAAATCAAGGCTTATCCCTTTTTTTATTTCGCAGCCTAAAAAAATATTCTCCATTATGTTCATGTCAGGCACCAGGGATAATTCCTGGTGTATAATGGATATGCCGGCGTCAAGGGCATCCTTGGTTTGGTGGAATGGATTTAATTTATTTTCAAATATTAAATCGCCACCGTAACTGCCTTTTGGCCAAATGCCTGCGATAATTTTAATTAGCGTGGATTTTCCTGCGCCATTTTCACCGCAGAGGCCGTGAACTTCTCCGGGTTTTATTTCCAGGCTGCAGTCTTCCAGAACTTTCAGCGCACCAAAAGATTTGGTCAGTTTTTGTATGCGCAATAGTGAGTTGCCGTTATTTAGAAAGCTATTCTCCAAATACATCCTTTTCGCTGTGGAATCCATCTTTTATTACCGTCTCTTTTAAATTTTCTTTTGTAACGGGGATGGGAGGGAGAAATAAGACAGGAACATCGAAAGGGCCGTTTTTAATGTTACTGTTAGGAGGGCTGAATGAGCCTTCTTTTATTTTTTTCACTGCCTCTGCGGCCGCAATTTCGGCCAGTTGCTTAATGGGCTTATATACAGTAACGGTTTGGAGCCCTTTGGCCACGTTTTGGCAAGCTTGCAAATCCGCATCCTGGCCGGATACGGGAATTTTTCCAGCAAGGCCCTTGTCTTTAAGGGCGGCAATAGCTCCCGAGGCAGTTCCATCATTGCTGGCAATAATGGCGTCAATTTTGTGCTTGGATAAGGCGTCGGCGGCAATTCTCTGTGCTTCGCTTCGCATCCATTTATCGCAATACTGGTTTACAACCACATTGATTTCTTTTTTGCCTATGGCCTCTTTGATGATGTTCATATGGCCTTGATGTATCATATCAGAATTCTTGTCCCCTGGGTCGCCTTTTAAAATTAAATAGTTTCCTGAAGGCACTTTTTCCATAATGGCTTTAGCCTGGATTTCGCCAACCACAACGTTGTTAAATGACAAGTAAAGATCCACAGGGGCGTTTCCGATTAATCTATCATAGGAAATTACCGGCACTTTGTACGTTTTCGCATTTTGAACAATGGGTCTGGCCGCGTCTGCATTTTTTGGGATAACCACCAGTAACTTAACCCCTTTGGCCAACAGGGCATCGCACTGTCTGAGCTGCGCATTTGGATCGCCGCCTGCATCTTGTACAATAACATCTGCGCCCAACTCTTTAGCCTTGGATACAAAATAATCCCGATCTCTTTGCCAGCGTTCTTCTTTTAAATCGGCCATAGACAAACCGATCAAAATTTTATCTGATTCATTTGCTTGAGTTTCGCCGCTTTCCGATTTTTTTTCATTACATCCCGATAAAGTGAATGCTACCAGGAGCAGGTTTGTTACTAACATAACCACATTTTTAATTTTCCAAAACATTTATACCCCGAATTGTTTTTAAATGGCAAAATCCCCATGCCAGTAGAATTTAAAGTTGTCCAATTAAAATTAATAAATATTGCTGGGAGATGAAAAGAATCCTCATTTCGTAGTTGATGTTTTTTTTCGCTCCATTATATGGCTCTTGGGGTGAACTTTTATTTTGGCTAGAGCAGGCGTTTAATTGCCAGGCTTTGATTATTGAATATGAATTAAATTTAAACAGGCTGGAATTATAAGGATAGTGGAGTATGTTATGGAGAAAGAAGAAAGTAAGACTGGTGCCTTTTGAAGTACCCGTTAGTGAATGATGATTTTGTCTGGCTTTTATAATCCTCATGAATGATTAGAAGTTCTAAGTTTATTACTCAAAACGGGTGTCGAAAAAATTTACACTCATCTTAATAGAGGTTTTGCGCCTTAATTTTGCTAAGTTCCCCACAATTATTGGTCTAATCTTCCTGAATACATTTGAATAGGAATTTTAATTTGTTAACTTTTTGAGGTTAGAAGCTGAATTTTTGATTTGAGGGATTTATGAAAATTTTTACAAAATTTTGCGGTGTTGCATTTGTCATGTCCTTGTGTGTTTCCACTCAAGCCAGCATTATTTTTGATGATTTATCTTCTCAAACAATTCTACGGGCTGATGACGCCTTAGGGGCTTATAACTCTTCCACGCAATCTTTGCTGAGTTCTTTCTCTGATACTTTAATAGATGGCGAAAACCTGAATTTAACTAGTCTTGTGGCAAATATTAGCGAATACGAAGCCAGTTTTGATATTGATATGTTTCATCGACGCAGTGCGGAATTAACCGCAATTTCATTCAGCTCCGGGGCGCTTTATTTTGATGTGGATCAATTAACAGAGTACAGTTTGGCAGGGTACTACACCCAGGATGGGGCCAACGATTTTTACCAGTATGTGGTTTTGAAAAACATTTCAACTAATCAGATTTATTTTGAGGGTGGAGCGCAGGATTTGCTGGGAAATGAGAATTATTTCACTTTAGGTAATATTAATAATAGCGATTACTATTCCGTGGTTACCGGAGATTTGTCAGGCTCACTGTCTGCTGGAAGCTACATGCTTGAATATCGTTACCATACTCAGAACCATCCAGCTGGTGCCATTACTCGGCTCGATGCCGCAGCTCAGGGCGATTTGCATTTTACTTTAGCTCAGGCTCAAGGCCCAGGAACTGTTCCCGAACCCTTATCCCTAGCCTTATTTGGAATGGGGAGCTTGGTATTTGGTTTTTTCGGATTCAAAAAAAAGTCAAATAAGGCTTAAATCCCTTTAAAACCGGGGTATTTCCCAAACTTCCCAATTTTTTTTTGTGGCCCAATCGAAATTGGCGTGAAAAGCTTTGTAATAATTTATAGCTTTTTAATGTCAATAATCGAGCAGTCATGAATATTCGCTTTCTAATAGTATCTGCCTTGTTACCCTTCATTGTTTGGGGAAGTGGACTTCAGGAAAGTCCCAGGTTTGTGCAGTTTCCCTCTATGGATGGGGTTACCATAAGTGCGGATTACTATTCAATTTCTAACGATTCCTCCATGCCTTTAGCCATAATGTTTCATCAGGCAGGTTATTCCCGGGGGGAATATAAAAGTTCTGTGGGTTTATTTTTAAACAAAGGCTTTAATGCCCTGGTGGTAGACCTAAGATCAGGGAAAATGGTAAATGGAGTAGTCAACGAAACGCAAAAAGTAGCTTTACAAGCTGGAAAATCAACTCGCTATATTGATGCGCTTCAGGATATTGAAGCCTCCCTCATTTACGGGAGAAAAATATCCAGGGGCAAATTAATTACAGTGGGTAGTTCTTACTCTGCCGGATTATTAATCCATATAGCCGGAAGTATTCCCGGGGTTATGGATGGGTTGTTGCTTTTTTCTCCAGGTGAATATTTTTTCAATCAAGGCAAAGCTTCTAACTGGGTTCAAAGTTCGGCAGCTAACATAAATATTCCGGTATTCGTTACCTCAAGCAAGCAGGAAACCTATTCCTGGCAAGATATTTTTGAAGCTATTCCCAGTTCAAAAAAATTATCCTTTGTTCCCAAATCCTCGGGCCAACATGGGGCACGAGTATTATGGAATGATTCGCCCTATCGGGATGAGTATTGGGCCACCATAAGCCCTTTCTTGTCTCAATTTATGCAAGACGAGTCTCCTCCTGACCCTTCAGGAAGTATTAGCGTTAAATAAAATACTTTAGGGATTGATATTCCATATATTGACAAAACAAGTCAATTAATCACAATTTAAAACTTTCCGCATTGCTTTTTAGGCAAAAAATCGGGTTATTACCAGGCATGATTATTGATTATCCAGAAGTATTGGCTTTTGGATACAACACGAACCTGAGAGGAAATTCATGAATTTAATTAGAAAAATTTTAATTACTGCTTTACTGGCTGGTGGAACTCTTTTACAAGCGGGACCTTTAAAAATTGGATACTCAGATTGGCCTGGATGGGTGGCTTGGGATATCGCTGTTCAGAAAGGTTGGTTCAAAGAGGCCGGGGTTGATGTAGAATTCATTTGGTTTGAGTATGTTCCTTCAATGGACGCTTTTGCTGCTGGAAAAGTAGATGCGGTAGCCATGACAAACGGTGATGCCTTGGTTACAGGTTCCACTGGAGCTCCGAGCGTGGCTATTTTAATTAACGATTACTCAAACGGAAATGACATGGTGGTAGCAAAGCCAGGTATAAAAAATGTAAAAGCTTTAAAAGGCAAAAAAATTGGAGTTGAGGTTGGGTTTGTTTCTCATCTATTATTACTCAATGCGCTTCAGGCAGGCGGTTTAAAAGAAAGCGATGTAACATTGGTTAATATGCCAACAGATCAAACTCCACAGGCTTTGGGTAGTGGCAGTGTAGATGCGATAGTGGCATGGCAGCCAAATTCTGGCCAAGCTTTAAAGGCTCTACCTGGTTCTAAACCTATTTTCTCTTCCGCAAATGTTCCTGGAGTCATTTACGATGTATTGGCAGTTAATCCAAAATCATTAGCTGAGAAAAAAGCAGAATGGAAAAAGGTTGTTTCTGTATGGTTTAAAATTGCAGATTTTTTGAAAGATGATAAAAACAAAGCAGAAGCATTAAAAATCATGTCTGCGAGAGTAGGCTTAACTCCTGCTGAATATGAGCCTCTGCTCAAGGGAACTTATTTTCTTGGGAAAAAAGGTAACGAAAAGTCTTTCAAAAAAGGTTCGGACTTATCTTCCATTTATCACAGCAATAAAGTTGTTGATGAATTCAATGTAAAATATGAAGTGTACAAAGCTCCTCTGAAAACAGAAGACTATTTGAATCCTGAATTAATCAAGTAATTGATTAATCAAATTTAACTAAGGATGCTGTAAAATGAATAGCTGGTTTGCGGTTCGAAAGCCGCTTTCAAAAACTCGCTCCGCTGGCTTGGCTATTCTATCTTTTATCCTTCCTTTGCTAATATGGTCAGCCTTCAGTTACTTTGAATTCCTATGGCATCCCTACATGGAGGTTACCAATGTGGGTGACAGCAATGTTGAGGGTGATTACGATTATATCACTCAGGGTATGTTAGTGGAAAAAAAAGTTTTCCAAGAACGTAATAAAACGCTTTTAGCAGCCGGGGCGCCTTCAGTTCAAGGGATAGCGCGAAATCCAATATACTTTCCCGCGCCCCATGAAGTTTTTAAAGCTTTTTATTATGCCTTTAAAACAGAACCTCAACGTACGGGAGATCAATGGCTTCACTCTAGTCTATTACATAGTTTTCGGATTATTTTCCTGGGCTTTTTTTGGTCCGCCATTTTTGGGATACCCGTAGGGATATTATGTGGCACATTCTCTTTTTTTTCAAAGTTAATAGAGCCCTTTGTGGATTTTGTTCGTTACATGCCGGCTCCTGTGTTCGGGGCCTTGGCTGTTTCCATCCTTGGGTTAGATGATGGTCCGAAAATTACCATTATATTTATAGGCACATTTTTTCAAATGGTTTTGGTTGTGGCAACAACAACATCAAAATTGGATGCCTCTTTATTAGAAGCCGGGCAAACTCTTGGAGCCCGAAATAAAGACCTAGTATTAAAAGTGGTTATACCAGGGATTTTGCCCAATTTATATCGCGACATAAGAATTCTTATCGGATGGGCATGGACCTATTTGGTCGTGGCTGAATTGGTGGGTGCGAAATCCGGTATTTCAGCCTTTTTATATCAATCGCAGCGCTATAAGCAATTTGATAATGTTTATGCCTCGATATTAATGATTGGAATTGTTGGGCTTATAACAGACCAAGTGTTAGCTTTTTTTGGCCGGAGGCTTTTCCCATGGGAAAGTGGCAAGCCTGCACTTTTCTCCAGGTCCATTAAAGCCATTCGTAAATTTGCGGACCCTGCAACAGTATGGGTGAAATAATGAATAGCTTACATGGAATAAATTTACCTGATTATAAAATTCTTCCAGCTGATGTTGAATCCAGGTTTGAAAAAATTTTTCAACGCCCTAAACAACTGGAAGTGAAAAGTATTCACAAATCATTTGATTCTAAAAATGGAAAGGTAAAAGCACTGGATAATATTTCCTTTGATGTGCATCGCAGAGAATTTGTTTGTGTGATAGGCCCCTCTGGATGCGGAAAATCCACCCTTATCCGTGTTTTGGCAGGCCTGGAACAACCTACAGAAGGAAAAGTTGTAGTAGGTGGTCAAGAAATTAAAGGACCAGGCAGCGATAGGGGAATGGTTTTCCAGGGTTATACCTTATTTCCCTGGCTAACTGTAAAGGGTAATGTTATGTTTGGTCCAAAAATCAAGGGGCGGGGAGGGGCGTCTCTGGATTCAGAAGCATTGCAGCTACTGGAAATGGTTGGTCTGGAAAAATTTGCCAACAGTTATCCTCATGAGTTATCTGGAGGCATGAAGCAAAGGGTCGCTATTGCCAGGGCATTGGCCAACTATCCAAAGGTCCTTTTAATGGATGAGCCTTTTGGTGCATTGGATGCGCAAACACGATCTCATATGCAAATGCATTTAATGGAAATATGGAAAAATGTTGATGTTACTATTTTGTTTATTACTCATGATTTGGATGAAGCCATTTTGCTTGCTGATAGAATAATAGTATTATCTGCTAACCCTGGTCGGGTGGCGGAAATAATTAAGGTGCCTATCATGCAACCCCGTAGCTCAGATGTTTTATTGAGTCCCGAATTTTTGGCCACTAAAAAAAGGTTAGACGAATGGATCCATCCAGGAGGCCATAAGGCAAAATTCGAAGTGCCAATAATGCGTATGACAAATATAGGGGATGATGTATATTGAATTGTTATAAATAGGAATGGGAATGACAGATATAATTTTAAGTGAAAGACTAAAACCAAATCAAACCTGGAGTTGGGTAGTAGAAAAAGGACTGAGTCTTCGGGTTACAGATGTTTCTGGAGATGGCAACCTTTCTATGTTGGTGTTTAACAACGATAATGTGTTGGAAAAATACAATATGCCCGATACTTTAAAGGCTCAGCACACGGCTCATTTAACTAAAGGCCATTGCATTTACAGTGATATGGGCCGTGTCTTGTTTTCAATTACAGAAGATTCTGTAGGATGGCACGATACAATTTGCGGGGTTTTAAATAATGCGCAAACGGAAAAAAAATACGGGCCAAGCTCCTATCAGGAACTCCGCAACGACTACCATAGAAGTGGTCGCCAAAATTTGTTGGTTGAAATGGGAAAGAATGGCCTTAATAAAAAAGATTTTGGCCCATGCTTAAATTTGTTTAGCAAAGTTTGGGTAGATGAAAAAGGTGGGATGAATTTCTCCGAGCACAATTCAAAAGCAGGGTCCCAAATTATCCTCAAAGCAGAAATGAATTGTCTTATGGTGGTTTCCAACACGCCTCACCCTCTAAACCCATCCCAAAAATGGGAAGCAGGCGAAATAATATTGGAAATTTTTAAATCTGAAAATGAGCTAGACAGTGAAATTTGCAGAACCCATTGTCCTGAAAATGAGAGGGGCTTTTTAAATAATCAAAGGTACTTCAGCACAAAGGTTCAACTATGACAACATTGAATTACATGGAAAGTTCATTAGAAGAAAAAAACGCAATTTATAACGAAATCGTTCCAGCCGGGGAAGGTTGGAAACATATTGTAAAAAAAGGGCAGGTAATAAGAATTGTGGATTTAGAAGGTAACCAGGCCGCAGATACCTTGTTTTATAATGCACACGACCCCTCCGAACGTTATAGTTCTGTAGATACTATCAGGGAACAAAAAAATATTTACCTTACCACCGGGACCCAGCTAGTCAGCAGCGAGGGAAATCCTATGCTAACTATAGTAGCGGATACCTGCGGAAGACATGATACATTAGGAGGAGCCTGCGCGGCTGAGTCGAATACGGTTCGATATTCACTGGATAAAAAACATATGCACGCCTGCCGGGATAGTTTTTTGTGGGTGATCATGAATTGGCAGGATGGACTAGGGAAAAGGGATATAACCAGTAATATTAATTTTTTTATGAATGTTCCTGTGACCCCAGAGGGAGGATTAACATTTGAAGACGGAGTTTCAAACCCGCTCAAATATGTGGAACTCAGGGCGGAAATGGATGTGATGGCAGTGGTTTCAAACTGCCCTCAATTAAATAATCCATGTAATGCATACAATCCAACTCCTGTAAAAATGGTTATTTGGGATTCAATTTCCGTATGAGTTTATAAATGGACAAATTATTTTCAAAAGTTTTAATAGCAAATAGAGGAGAAATCGCCTGCCGCATAATAAAAACCCTTAAAAAGATGGGAATAAAAAGCGCAGTCGTTTATAGTGATGCAGACAGGAATTCTCTTCCAACCCAACTAGCTGACGAAGCGATACATATCGGAAATTCTCCCAGCCATGAAAGTTATTTGGATTTTAACAAAATTATTTCTGTGGCTAAGAGCATATCTGCAGAGGCGATTCACCCAGGATATGGCTTTTTAAGTGAAAATGTTGAGTTCGCTAAAGCCTGTGAAATAAATGAAATATGCTTTATCGGCCCTACTCCCAGCCAGCTTAAAGATTTTGGTCTCAAACATGTATCAAAGGAAATTGCCAAAAAAGCCAACGTTCCTTTAATTCCCGGGACAGGGATATTGACTGAACTTTCGGAGGCTATTGAGTCTGCTGATTTCATTGGTTATCCGGTTATGCTGAAAAGTAGTGCGGGAGGTGGTGGAATAGGCATGCGGTTATGCCATAACAACTTTGAATTGGAAGAAAGCTGGGAAAAGGTCTTGCATTTGAGTAAAACCCACTTTGGAAGCGCAGAAGTGTTTCTTGAAAAATACATCGAAAAAGGAAGGCATATAGAAGTTCAGATTTTTGGCGACGGAAACGGAAAAATAATAACATTAGGAACCAGAGATTGCAGCGTCCAAAGGAGAAATCAAAAGGTTATAGAAGAGGCTCCTGCGCCAAATCTGGATGTGGATATTGAAAAAAATATTGTTGCCTCGGCTCAAAGCCTAGCAGAATTTGTGAAATACAAATCTGCCGGAACAGTTGAATTTATTTATGATATTACTAGTAGCCGACATTATTTTTTAGAAGTAAATACCCGTCTGCAGGTGGAACATGGGGTAACTGAAGAAGTCTATTCCGTAGATCTGGTAGAGTGGATGGTGCGCCAGGCAGCTGGCCCAAATTTTTTAAACAGCCAAAAGATTCCTGAACCTGATGGGCATGCAATGGAGTTCAGATGGTACGCGGAAAACCCTCTTAAAAATTTTATGCCTTGTGCGGGAAAAATCACGCGGCTTAAAATTCCCGAAGAAATACGTTGCGATAGCTGGGTGCAGGAAGGGCAAGAGGTGAGCACTTTTTATGATCCGCTCCTCGCTAAGTTAATCTCCAAAGGAAAAAACCGACAAGAAGCAATTTTACGTTTAAAATCCGCATTGGAAAAAAGCGAACTTCAAGGACTGTATTCAAACAAGGAATATGTAAGTAGTATATTATCTCACCCGGATTTTATAGAAGCAAATGTGCACACCCAATGGGCAAACACCCATCATTGGAAAAGTAATGTTATTGAGGTATTGGAGGGCGGAGCGCAAACTACGATTCAAGATTTTCCAGGTCGATTAGGATATTGGGAAGTTGGAGTGCCTCCTTCGGGGCCCATGGATAATCTGGCCTTTCAATTAGGTAATAGCTTGCTGAAAAATAACTCTGATGCCGCTGGATTGGAAATTACCCTTAAGGGCCCATCTCTAAAATTACATTCGAGTTGCGAATTTTGTCTTACCGGGTCCCAGCTTAATGCCTTTTTAGAAAAAGCAGATGGAACAAAATTGGAATTACAAATGTATACCAGCTATCATGCGAATTCCGGAGATATTTTAAATTCAGGGTCTGTTATTGGACCGGGGATGCGTGCTTACATTTTATTTAAAAATGGGCTGAATGTTTTTCCTTTCCTGGGGTCCTGTTCCACTTTTACTCTTGGCCAGTTTGGCGGGCTGGATGGAAAAATTTTAAAGCCCGGGGATATGTTGCCTATAATTCCTACAAAGGAACATAAAACATTTGTTTCAGAATCGATGCCCAAAAATCTGCAACCTGAAATAACCAACGATTGGAAAATTGGTTGCATGATAGGGCCTCATTCCACTTCTGAATTCTTTTTGCAGGAGGATATTCAGAAAATATTAGAGGCTAAATGGAAAGTCCATTTTAATTCCAACCGAACAGGTATTCGTCTCATTGGTCCCAAACCCACTTGGGCAAGAAAAGACGGCGGCGAAGCGGGGTTGCACCCTTCCAATATACATGATAACGCCTATGCTATCGGAACTATGGATTTTACCGGCGATATGCCGGTTCTGTTAGGCCCGGACGGCCCTAGTTTGGGTGGCTTTGTTTGCCCCTTAACTTGCATTCAATCGGAAGTTTGGAAGTTGGGCCAGTTAAAGCCAGGAGATAGCGTCCAATTTTACCTGGTTGGGGGGGCAGAAGCTAACTCCCAATTAAAAAGTCAAAACGCATATATAACGAACTTCTTAAATAATCTACCATCAGCTATTTCTCTGTATAAGCCCGAAAACACGCTTCCAAGTCCCATTTTAAAGGAGTATGTTAATAAAGATGGATTGCCCATAACAATCCGTCAAGCTGGAGATAGCTACATGCTTTTGGAAATTGGTGAGCTCCATTTGGATTTGGAATATAGGTTTAGAATTCAATGGATATGGAACGAATTGAAAAACAGGAGCATTGAGGGAATAACAGATTTGACTCCGGGTATTAGAAGTTTACAGATACATTACGATTCCTTTTTACTGCCACAGGAAAAAATCGTGGCCATTATTTCTGAATTGGAAACCAACACGCCTCCTGTAGAAGATATGACGGTTGAATCAAGGGTTGTGCACTTGCCCCTTTCCTGGAATGATGAAGCTATACACAAAATAATTGATAAATACATTAAAACAGTGAGAAGTGATGCGCCCTGGTGCCCGGATAATATTGAGTTTATCCGAAGGGTAAATGGAATGCCCGATGTTGAATCAGTTAAAAATGCGATTTTCGATGCGTCTTATTTGGTTATGGGGTTGGGTGATGTTTATTTGGGTGCGCCAGTAGCCACCCCTTTGGATCCCCGGCACCGCTTTGTCACCACAAAATATAACCCTGCCAGAACCTGGACTTTGGAAAATGTAGTCGGAATTGGCGGCGCTTATATGTGCATATATGGAATGGAAGGCCCTGGAGGCTATCAGTTATTTGGCCGAACTTGCCAGGTTTGGAATAGCTATTGCCAAACAGATAGTTTTAAAGATGGATTGCCCTGGTTGCTAAGGCTGTTTGATCAAATACGCTTCTATCCCGTAAGTGAAAATGAATTGCAGGAGTTTAGAAAAGATTTTTTATCAGGAAAAATTAATGTTCAAATTGAAAAGACTAAGCTCAATTTAGGGGAGTATAAACAATTTTTAAACAGAGAGCAGGAATCCATTCAGGAATTTCAAACTTCCCAGAGAAAAGCCTTTCAGGAGGAAAGGGAGCAATGGGAAAAGGCTGGGTTGATGAAGTTATCCGAAGAGATATCCGATACCCAGATGTCTGAATTGGGAAGTGAATTGGGAGAAGGGCAAAAAGCGGTTTCATCAAATATGCCGGGAAATATTTGGAAAATCCTCGTTGAGGAGGGAAAACAAATTGAGGAAAATGAAACTGTCATGATATTAGAAAGTATGAAAATGGAGTTTCCAATTAAGTCTGAATATAGCGGCGTAATAAAAAGGATATTTGCCGAAGAAGGCCAGATTATTGAAGCTGGACAGATGTTATGTGTACTTGAAGAAAAATAAAGGAAACATGGATGTATACCTATGATGATTTGACTCCTGTTCTTTCCTTAGCTGATTTAAAATCCTATTACCGTTTTAATGGGCGAATTGAGTACATATTAGACGGAATTCATAAGCGCTATAAAAAATTAGACGATCCCGCTATTTTTATTAAGTTACTCAGCAAAGAAGAAACATTAAGGTTATTTAGCGAGTTCCATGGGCACAGGAGTAAAGAAGAACAAAAAAAGCTCCCCCTATACGGAGTTCCTTTTGCTGTTAAGGATAACATAGATGTAAAAGGCATTCCTACCACGGCAGCTTGCCCCTCTTTTTCTTATATTCCCCAAAAACACGCCGTATCCGTGGAAAAATTACTTAAGGCTGGTGCATTGTTGGTAGGTAAAACCAACATGGACCAATTTGCCACAGGTTTAGTTGGTGTTCGCTCTCCCTTTGGCATACCTAAAAATCCTTTCAACCCTGAATATATTCCTGGCGGGTCAAGTTCAGGTTCGGCTGTAGCCGTTTCTAATGCAATTTGCTGTTTTAGCCTTGGCACAGATACCGCAGGATCCGGCAGGGTTCCGGCAAGTTTTAATAATATAATAGGGCTAAAACCACCTATTAAAATGGTTTCCAATCAAGGCGTGGTTCCTGCAGTTGCCTCCCTGGACTGTGTTAGCGTCTTTGGATTATCTGTTTATGATGTATCTGAAGTTTTGAAAATCATTTCCGAACAAGATTTAGAAGACATTCTGGATCCTGAATACCAAAAGGGTTTTCATGAAGATTTAGATTTTTTTAATAAAATCGAATTTATTAATCAGGGAGCTCAAAAATTTAGGTTAGGGGTTCCAGGGGATAAATACATTGAATCTTTGGAAGACCCGAAAAACAAAAAGAGCTACCAATTAGCCGTTAGGCGATTTGAAAGCCTGGGGTGGGAAATTGTTCCTCTGGACCTGACATTTTTAAATAACTGCGCCAAACAACTTTATGAAGGCCCCTGGGTTGCGGAGCGATATAGTGCGGTTGGCGAATTTATTGAATCTAAACCGGATGGTTTGGATGCCACCGTTGAAAAAATAATTAAAGCGGCAGGCAGTATTAGAGCCCATGAATTTTCAAAGGCTATACATCAAAATTTTGAGGATCTAAAATACATGGATTCAGAGTGGAAAAAAATGGATGCCTTTATTTTGCCTACTACCCCTAGTATTTACAAAATTGAAGAAGTTAAAAAGAGACCTGTTGAGTTGAATAGTCAATTGGGAACTTTCACAAATTTTGCAAACTTACTCCAAACCTCGGCCATATCCCTACCTGCGGGACACCAGAGGGATGATATGCCAACTAGTATTACTTTGTTTACCCGTAAGACCCGTTTGAACTGGATGTTGAAATGGGCCGATGATTTTTTTAAAAATGAAAAACTAATGTGTGGAAAGCAAAATCCGCTTAACTCCACCAATAGCCCAAATGTTTCCTCTCCTAAAAATGGGACCGTGCATCTGGCGGTGGTAGGGGCTCATTTAAAGGGTCAGCCATTACATTGGCAAATTGAAAAATGTAAAGGTAGATTTGTGGAAACGGCCCAAACGGAAAGCTCCTATGAGTTGTTTGAAATAACCAATTCCATTCCTCCCAAGCCTGCTCTTCGTTATGTGGGACGAAATCATGGTAAATCCTATTCCATAGAAATTTATTCTCTTCCTTATTTCGGTTTAGGCCAATTTATGGAATGGATTCCAGCTCCGTTGGGAATTGGGACTATTTTTCTGGAGTCCGGTGAATCGGTTAAAGGGTTTATTTGCGAACCGGTGGGTTTTGAGGATTCCAAGAATATTTCTAGGTACAAAGGATGGAAAGCTTATCTTCGGACAAAGAAAAGTTAACCTCTCAATTGCTAGTGTAATTTGTGACAATTTCTTTCAAAATCTGACAGACAAATCGACATGCAGCTTATTTTTGGCAAAAAAATAGGATTGAAAATGGCTTAAATTTTGCGCTGTTTTATAAATATGGATCCAGTTTTTGATACCTACGAAATCGGTCAATCCTATGACGAGTATTTCGAAGAAGATAAAAAAATTAAAAACCATTTATACCCCCTGGTAAATCGCCTTGCAAAGTTAGGGAAAACTGAAATCCTCCGACGCCAAACTGCAGCCGAATCCTTGTTGTTAAATCTTGGGGTAACCTTTAATGTTACTGGGGATAGCAGCGGACCTGAACGCATATTTCCTATGGATATTTTGCCCCGCCTGATTGAATTAAATAAGTGGAAAAACATTGAAAAAGGTTTGCGGCAAAGAACTTATGCCTTAAACGAATTTATTCAGGATATTTATAATAATCAAAACATACTAAAAGACAGGATTATCCCTCCCGAAGTTATCTATACATCTCCTGGATATAAAAACCAGTGCAGAGGTGTGACTCCTCCCGGCAAAACCTGGATTCATGTCGGGGGAATGGATATGGTTTCCGATGAAAAAGGCAATGTTTATGTGCTTGAGGATAATTTGCGTTGCCCTTCCGGAGTATCTTATGTATTGGAAAACCGGCAGGTGATGAAAAGGACTCTCCCGCAGGTTTTTGAAGAAATGAATCCTCTTCCGGTAGAAGATTACCCCATACAACTATTAGAAACATTAAGGAGTACAGCTCCAAATACTTCTACAGATCCATGCCTGGCTGTTTTAACTCCTGGAATTTACAACTCCGCCTACTTTGAGCATAGTTTTTTGGCGCAACAAATGGGAGTTGAGCTGGTAACCGGAGATGACCTGTTTGTTGAAAATAAATTTTTGTTTATGCGCACCACACGTGGGCCCAAGCGCATAGATGTATTGTACCGTCGCATAGACGATGATTTTTTAGATCCAAGAGTTTTTCGACCCGACTCAATGCTGGGAGTACCGGGGATAATGGAGTGTTTTACTTCAGGAAACCTCACTTTGGCAAACGCTCCGGGAACTGGGATTGCCGATGACAAAGTGATTTATGCATACATACCTGAAATCATTAAATACTATTTGGGCGAAGATCAGATTTTACCGAATGTTCCCACTTATTTATGTCAAAACCCTTCGGATTACAAGTATGTATTGGAAAACATGGATAAACTGGTGATAAAATCAGCAAATGAATCTGGAGGATATGGAGTGCTTATTGGTCCCCATGCTTCTAAAGAAGAATTGGCGAAATGGAAGACCCGTGTTCAATCTGATCCAAGAAATTATCTGGCTCAGGTAAAACTGAATTTAAGTATGGCCCCGTGCATAATCGGGGAGAATTTTGAACCACGCCACATTGATTTGCGTCCCTTTATCTTATTTGGCAAAGAAATTTTTATTCTGCCTGGGGGGCTGACCCGTGTGGCCCTGCGAAAAGGCTCCTTAATTGTAAACTCTTCTCAAGGTGGTGGTAGTAAAGATACCTGGGTAGTGGAACATTTGCCCACGGAGGAAAACGATGCTTAGCCGCGTGGCGGATTCAATTTATTGGATGAGCAGATACATCGAAAGGGCTGAGAATGTGGCCCGCTTTATTGGAGTTAATTTGTCATTAAACATGGATACGCCTCTGGTTGTTAAAGAACAATGGGAGCCCTTGTTGCATGCAACTGGAGATTTGGAGTCTTTTATTGAAAAATTTAAGGATTACGACTCTGAAGGCAGCAAGTTCCATCCAAATGAACATAAAACAAATGTTTTAAATTTTTTAACCTTCGATTTTCAAAATTCCAATAGCATTTATTCCTGTATAGCCAAGGCTCGCGAAAATGCCCGTTTGATAAGGGGATACATAAGCACAGAAATGTGGGAGCATATTAATAAGCTTTACCATTTTATAAATAACAAGCAAACCGAAATGAAAGCGCAATCCGACCCCATTAATTTTTTTATTGAATTGAGGATGTCTATATATACCCTAATAGGAATGACGGATGCTACCTTTTGCCGGGACGATGGCTGGAATTTCCAACAGCTTGGCACTTATTTGGAAAGAGCGGATAAAACGACGCGCATTTTAGATGTTAAATATTTTATTTTACTGCCCAAAGTAGGCCATGTTGGTAGTGTTATCGAAGATATTTTGTGGGCAGCTCTTTTGCAATCCGTAAGCGGATTTCAAACATTTAAGCAAAAATATCATAAATTGACCCCCGATAGTGTTGTTGAATTTTTGTTATTGGATAGAGAATTTCCCCGTTCAGTCTTGTTCTGTTTAAAACAGGCCGAAAGCAGCTTGTTCAAAATTTCGGGTACAAGTCCGGGGTATTTTTCAAATTCTGCGGAGCAGAAATTGGCCAGGCTTAGAAATGAATTAGAATTTAGCAGCGTTGAAGAAATAATTATTCGAGGGCTGCATGAATACTTGGAAAGTCTCCAAAAACGCATATATGAAATCGGACAGGATATTTTTAGCTTTTTCTTCAAATATCCCCAAGAAGATTTTGCATATGGCGCAAGCCAATAATTTTTAGTAAATTTACTTGGGTTTATTTTCAAATTTAAGATTTGGAGGCATTATTACTTTTTGTTTGGGAATTAAAGTAAAAGATGGTTTAGTTGCTTTATCTGATACAAGAATTACATCAGGGGCTGAATGTATTACAGCCCGGAAACTTACCATTTTTCAAGGAAAAAATTATTTCTTTTTTGTAATGACTTCGGGTTTACGCTCTTTAAGAGATAAATCATTAATTTATTTTGACGAGTATTTTAGTAAACATAAAAATAGCCATGATCAACTTTACAAAGTTGTGAATACGATGGCTTCTCAAATACGAAGAGTTTATAAAGAAGATGCAGAAGCTCTAAAGGAAGCAGGGCTGCAATTTAATATTCATATGATTATCGGCGGTCAGATGTCCAAAGATGCGGACCATCAATTGTTTTTTATCTACCCCCAGGGAAATTGGGTCGCCGTTGGAGTTGGGACTCCTTATCAAATAATTGGAGCAACTCCATATGGTAAGCCGGTATTAGACAGAACCCTAAAATATGAGGACAGCATTCCCTTTGCTTTAAAAGTGGGTTGCTTGGCATTTGATTCCACCCGAATTTCTGCTGCAGATGTTGATTTTCCTTTAGATGTTGTTCTTTATGCGAAAAACTCCTACGAATGTGTGGAACATAGATACGAGAAGGACGATTTGAAAGAGGTATCAGAATGGTGGCAGGGGAAACTCAGAGAATCTGTAGATTCCTTTCCAGGAAGTTGGTTCAACGATATTTACAGGGAACTGCCAAAGCCTAAACGCATGAAAAAATAAGGATTATGTAACATGAAATATAAAATCAATCATGTTACAGAATATTATTATAATAATTTGGTCGTTTTAGGCCCCCATGTAATCCGTCTTATTCCCAAATCCACGGCAATACAGCATTTAATAAATTGCGAAATAGAAGTTTTTCCAGAGCCTGCGGGGAAATCAGAAATTGTGGACTTTTTCGGGAACAGATGTTTGTCTGTTTGGTTTACCGGAAAAACTGAAAAATTAACCATTAGCGCAATATCCGAAGTTGAGGCGATAGCTTTTAACCCTTTTCAATTTCTTTTAGATTCCAATTGGCTGAACCTTCCCTTGGGAAAACCTGTGATAAGATCAAATAATACCGGAATACTCCGGGAAATGGAAAAAGATTTTGGGGTGGAGTTTACCGGAAATACGGTTCATGTATTGCAGTTATTATGCAACATCATTTACCAAAAAATATCTCAAATTAAAAGGTTGGAAGGCGTTCCACATGATCCAATGGTTACTTGGCATAAAAAGGAAGGGGCTTGCAGAGACTTAGCTGTATTATTCATGGAATGTTGCTCATGTCTGGGTATACCTTCCAGATTTGTCAGTGGATATTTACATCATCGAAGCGAAGAGGAACAGCACATGCATGCCTGGGTTGAAATATACCTGGAGGGAGCGGGCTGGAGGGCGATGGACCCCACAAACGGCTTATTTGTTGAAAATGAACATATTTCAGTGGCATCAGCTCCCGAATCTGAATTAGCGAGCCCAATTACCGGCAGTTATGGCGGAAAAGCTAATTTGGAGAAGATGGATATTTCTATTGAAATGATAAAGACACGCTGATAATTCGATGTATAGGCTTTTGAGCCTGACAATACTGCTGTAGGGATGTATCTTTATAATACCTGTTAAGGGTTTCCCCAGGCTCAACGGAATGCTTCCAGTTAAGAAAAAGCGGGAACTTTCAAAGGAGAATATGTTATGACGCTAAAGGTTGTTATATCCCATAAAACATTTTATCAGTTTGACAGATTGGTGACCATTTCTCCCCATGTATTCAGGCTCAGGCCCGCACCACATTCCCGCACGCCGATATATGCCTATTCAATGAAGATTAAACCTGAAAAACAATTTTTTAATTGGCAACAAGATCCATTTGGAAATTACCAGGCCAGATTGGTTTTCCCTGAAAAATCCAGGGAGATGAGTATTGAGGTAGAAATCATCGCCGATTTAACAGCTATAAATCCCTTTGATTTCTTTGTTGAAGAATCTGCCAAGTACTTCCCTTTTAAATATGACAGATTAACAAAAAGAGAATTAAACCCCTATTTGAAAACTTCCCGAAAAGGCAAACTTTTTTCTGAATGGCTAAATAGCATTGATAGGTCTAAGAAAATAACTATAGATTTTTTAATTGATATTAATCAAAAAATTAATAACATGTTAAAGTACAATATTCGCATGCAGCCTGGAGTGCAAAGCTGTGAAGTTACGCTGAGAAAAAAATCTGGATCTTGTAGAGATTTTGCCTGGCTGCTTGTGCAAACACTGCGGCATTTGGGGTTTGGTGCCAGGTTTGTTTCCGGTTATTTAGTGCAGCTTAAAGCCGATGTTAAATCCTTAGATGGTCCATCCGGTCCGGAAGAAGATTTTACAGATTTACATGCTTGGGCAGAAGTTTATGTTCCGGGTGCTGGTTGGATAGGTTTAGATTCCACATCCGGACTACTTGCAGGAGAGGGGCATATTCCACTTGCATGCACTCCATCTTTTGAAGGAGCAGCTCCGGTTACCGGGACAACTGATATTTGTAAAACAGTGTTTTCATATGAAAACACTGTTAAAAGAATCTTTGAATCGCCAAGAGTTACAAAACCTTACACAGATAATCAGTGGTTGAAAATCAACCAGTTAGGGGAAAAAGTCGAAAATGAACTCCAAAAAAATGATGTTAGATTAACCATGGGGGGAGAACCTACTTTTGTTTCTATTGATGATATGGAGTCCGCTCAATGGAATACGGAAGCTGATGGAGAAGAAAAAAGAAAACGGGCAATTGATTTATCGAAAAAATTATTGAAACGTTTTGGAAAAGGAGGGGTACTGCACCACCCGCAAGGCAAATGGTATCCAGGTGAAATATTACCGCGCTGGGAAATTGCCTTGTATTGGAGAAAAGACGGAAATCCAATTTGGAAAAATCCAAATTTATTAGGTACACCAAATTCAAATAATCAAAATATAAACATAAGCCTGGCAAAAAACTTTTTGCAAAAGTTATGCGATAAGCTATCTGTGGATCAAAAATATTTGATTCCCGGTTACGAAGATGCCTTTTATTTTTATTGGGAAAAAGAGAAATTACCTACAGATTTAGAACCAGAAAATATTGATTTAAAATCACCGCCAGTAATGCAAAAACTGACAGAACTACTAAACAAGGGCTTAAGCGAACCTGCCGGATTTGCGCTTCCATTACATTATGGGAAACAGGGCTGGGATTCTAGCGATTGGAAATTAAAAAGAAAACGCTTGGTTTTAATTCCAGGAAATTCCCCTATGGGTCTTAGGCTTCCCCTTGAATCTTTAATGTTAAAACCTGAGCGGGAGCCGGGTCCGGTTATGCCTAAAGATAATTTCTCTTCATTAGGGAAGTTGCCGGAATCATCTCAGATAATAGAGCGAAGAAATAAAACTGAAAAATTTTCCACTTTTGATGCATCATCGGGAAATTTAATTCGAACAGCTCTTTGCATAGAACCTAGGGCAGGTTCTCTTTACGTTTTTTTGCCCCCTCTGGAAAGTTCAGAGGCTTTTTTGGATTTGGTTTGTTGTATTGAAGCCGTTTCCGCTCAGTTGAATGTGCAAATAATATTGGAAGGTTACTCCCCTCCCGAGGACCACCGAATTCAAAAGTTAAAGGTAACTCCAGATCCTGGGGTTATTGAAGTAAATATACATCCTTCGCAGAGCTGGAGTGAATTGTGTGAAAACACCTTTGCTTTATATAAAGAAGCTGAATTATCACGGCTGGGAACTCAAAAGTTTATGCTGGATGGAAAGCATACTGGGACTGGTGGGGGCAATCATGTGACCTTAGGCGGGGCCACTCCTTCTGATAGTCCTTTATTACGAAGGCCCGATTTACTTCGAAGTTTAATAACATATTGGCAACATCACCCCGGACTGTCTTATTTATTTTCCGGCGCCTTTATTGGGCCAACTAGTCAGGCTCCAAGAGTGGACGAGGGAAGAGCTGAGAACTTGTATGAGTTGGAAATTGCCTTTAGCCAAATTCCATCTTCAAAAGAGGTGCCCTTTTGGCTCACGGATAGATTGTTTCGCCACTTACTAACGGACATTACTGGAAATACCCATAGGTCGGAATTTTGTATTGATAAATTATACAGTCCTGACTCCAGCTCAGGAAGGTTGGGAATATTGGAACTAAGAGCCTTTGATATGCCCCCCCATGCCAGAATGAGCCTTACCCAAATGCTTTTGGTAAGAACCCTTGTTGTTTGGTTTTGGCAAAAGCCTTATAAGCATAAGCTCATTCGATGGGGAACGGAATTACACGACAGGTATTTGATGGAGCACTATGTCAGAGAAGATATGAACGACATTGTGGAACAGCTGAATAGGGAAGGCTATCCTTTGGAATTGGACTGGTTTAACCCGTTTTTTGAATTTAGGTTCCCCCTATACGGCATTGTACATATAAATAGGGTAGAATTGGAGTTAAGGGCTGCAATTGAACCTTGGAATGTGCTGGGCGAAGAAATGACAGGCAGAGGAACCTCAAGATATGTAGATTCATCTGTGGAAAGGTTGCAGGTAAAATTGAATAATTTCATAGAGGATAGGTATATACTAACTTGTAATGGAGTTCGGATTCCGCTTAGCTCTACAGGAAAGGCTGGAGAATACGTGGCCAGCATCCGATATAAAGCCTGGCAGCCATGGTCCGCCCTGCATCCAACCATTGGAGTAGATACCCCCTTGATATTTGATATTTTGGATAGCTGGAATAGCCGATCATTGGGAGGCTGCACTTACCATGTTTCTCATCCAGGGGGAAGGAGTTATGAAACATTTCCTGTAAATAGTTTTGAGGCTGAGTCCAGGAGAATAAGCCGGTTTTGGGATATTGGCCATTCCCAGGGTGAAATAACTCCCCTTCAACATTCCAGTAATGTTGTTAGTCTGGGAAGGGGTGTTAGCATCAAGAGCCCATCGGCAGGATTTATATATCAGGAGCCTCCAATTAACCTTGAGTTTCCACATACGCTTGATTTAAGGAAAAGCCATAAAGTAAGATGAGCACCACCCCTTTAAATTCCAAGTCTATGTTTTCTGATTATTTCAAGGAAAATGGTTATGATGAATTGGGAAGTTCCATTGGGAATATAAAAGCCGTATGGAAACCACTAATAAAAAATTTACAAAATTTAGGGCTGGATGGACTGGCTGAAAAACAAAATCACCTAAGCTGGCAACTTTCAGAAAATGGAATAACCTATAATGTATATGGCGATCCAAAGGGAATGAACAGGCCGTGGAATTTAGATGTGACCCCTCAACTAATCCATGAATCTGAATGGAAATTACTTGAAAAAGGATTAAAACAAAGAAGTGAACTGCTAAATCTTATTTTTAAGGATATATACGGAAAAAGAAACTTGTTGAAGTCGGGGATAGTTCCCCCTGAGGTTATTTATAGTCATGGAGGTTTTTTACGGGTTTGTGATCAGGTTTCTTACTCTTGTGAAAAACCTCTTTATGTGCATGGCTGTGATATGGCCAGGGGACCGGATGGAAATATGTGGGTAATAAAAGACAGGACCCAGGCGCCATCTGGAATGGGGTACGCGTTGGAAAATAGGCTAAGTCTGGATAGGGTAGTACCTGAGCTGAGTTTAAATATGTATGTCAGGCAAATTGCAAATTTTTATGATAATTTTAAAAATCTGCTATTGGAATCTCATTCTCAAAATAACGAGAATCCCAATATCGTTGTTATGACGCCCGGTCCGCACAATGAAACCTACTTTGAACACTCTTATTTAGCTGAATATTTTGGTTTTTCTCTGGTTCAGGGAAGAGATTTAATTGTGCGGGATGGCTATTTGTGGATGAAAAATTTGAATGGCCTTAAAAAAGTCGATGTCGTTTTAAGAAGGGTTGATGACATATATGCAGATCCCCTTGAATTAAAAGAGGACTCACAACTCGGAGTTGCAGGATTACTGGATGTTATACGTAAAAATAATGTGACTATAGTTAATCCCATAGGAAGTCGGATCCTTGAAAACAGTGGGCTAAATCCGTTTATGCCGGCATTATGCAAGTACTTTTTAGATGAAGAGCTAATAATTCCCCAAATCGCAACCTGGTGGTGCGGGCAGGAGCTGGAAAAAAATTATGTAATGGAAAATCTTTCCCAATTGATTGTAAAAAGAATAGATCACGGGTCGGGCCATCCAATATACTACGGTTTTGACTTAACGAAATCTGAACTAATCCAGTTGAGAAATCAAATTCTTGCAAAGCCATATCTTTTTGTGGCCCAGGAAAAGGTAAGTTTCTCCACCTCACCTACATTTACCGGGAATGGATTTGAGCCGCGTTATAGCAGTTGGCGCACTTTTTCAATTGGAACAAAAGATGGCTACAAAGTCATGCCTGGCGGTTTGGTGAGGGTTTCGCCCCAACATGGAAATATATTAGTGTCTAATCAAAAAGGTGGCACTAGCAAGGATATTTGGATTATTGCAGACTCCCCTGAACCTAAATCCAAGATTTTTAAAAAGCCCATAAGTTCCTCTATGGCGTTGCCTGGCTTGAATGAACTTCCAAGTTTAACTGCTGAAAATTTGTTCTGGGCAGGCAGATACATTGGAAGAACATTGAGTTTGGCGCGATTCACCAGAATGGTTGTTAAAAAGTTATTGTACAATCCCTATGAAGGGGGTAACAAATTTAAACCGCAAATTAATCATTTGTTCCAAACCTTAACAGATTTAACATGGTCCCATCCAGGTTTTTATAAGCCTGAAAATTTAAATACAAAAGCCGCAGCCTATGAAGAATTAAATTCAATTTTATTTGATGTTAATAGGAACGGAAGCCTTTCGCAGACTATTTCCATGTTTACAAATACCTACTATTCAATTCGATATTTATGGTCTTCGGATATGTGGAGGCTGTTTGATCGAATTGAAATAATATGGTCTGATATTCAAAACAATGCTTTTAGGGATTTGCAGGATATGTCTCAAGCGTTGGATCAGCTAATTACAAGAATTATTGCATTTATGGGTCTGGTTGAAAAAAGCATTTTGATTAATCAGGGTTTATTGCTTTATTTTATAGGGATGCAATTGGAACAAGCCATGCAAAATGTAACTAAGTCCTATTGTATACTAACCCCTTCTTTTGAAGACGCAGTGGAATATGAGCTCCTTGAGTCCCTATTAATAAGCCATGAAAGTCTTAACATATATAGATATAGTTACAGGACCTATATCAACCCCCTAAATGTGATTGATTTAATTTTACTTCATAAAGACTATCCTAATTCTTTAATGTTTCAATTATCCAGAATGCAAAAAGATTTGAAAAAGATGCCTAAAGAAGGAGGAGAATCTAATTTAATGCCCCACGAGCACGGAATTTTTGAAGCATACTCCCTTTTAAGGCTGGCAAACCCCCAGAATTTGGCTGAGCAAACATTGTTGAACGGAAATCGGGCTATGTTAGGTGATTTGTTGTTGAAAATTAAACAAAACTTAATGGATACCAATCTGGAATTTAGCAATCGATATTTTAGCCATAGCTATTCTCAAAATCAACTTCTCCAACGCAACCCTAGCCAAAGCCTTGATTTACTCAGTTGAACATATAACCGAATATAAATATTCGGATTATGTAAGTTATTGCCATAATATCGCTATGTTAAAACCCCGGAGTTATAGTGGTAACGAATTAATTGACTTTACCCTTGAAATTGATCCGATTCCGGCTCAAATCAGCGAAGGGTTGGATTTTTTTGGAAATAATTTAACCCGTTTTTCCATACACGAAATGCATCAAATGTTGCGAGTTCGCTCTCACAGCTTGATTTCCAGGGGAGTGTTGCAATATGAACTAGGTGAAGGAAGAAAAATGCCTTCTCCTATTACCGTTGCCCAAACCAGAGAAGAATTAAAAAAAATTAATCCAGACTACATTTTGGCCAGGCAATATATAATTGAGTCTCAATTGATTAATAATTATCCGCAATCTATTTTAGAATATTCCAGTAAATTTTTCGGACCAGAAACACCCTTGTTTGAAGCGTCCTTGGAATTAACATCTGGCATATATAACGATTTTGAATTTGTTCCTGGGTTTACCACTATTACCACTCCTTTAAATGAAGTAATGGATGGGAAAAAAGGCGTATGCCAGGATTTTGCGCATATAGCCATTGCCTGTCTTCGTGCTCAGGGATTAGCCGCCCGTTATGTTAGTGGTTATATAGAAACAATTGCTCCTCCAGGCCAGCCTAAACTTACAGGGGTAGATGCCTCTCATGCCTGGTTTGCAGTTTTTATTCCTGGAATGGGCTGGGTTGATTTTGACCCAACCAATAACCAACTTCCTGGAGAAAATTATGTGACAATGGCTTGGGGAAGGGACTACTACGATGTGCCCCCTTTAAAAGGAGTAATCTATACAAATGGAGCGAACAGTTTAAAGGTCTCCGTCCATATGGAACAGGTTAAATCATAATTTAAAATTGCAATTGAGGAAAAGTGGCAAGTTGTACTCCCAGGGCCATTTGGGCGAATATTTTGCGGGACTGTATAATTTTAGAACATTCCTCGTTGTTATATTGAGTGCATAGAAATTCCGCTTGTAACATTTCAGGGCTGTTATCATGATTAACGGCAGCAACCGCTAGGAGAGTTTCACCATTTGTAGCTAAAGTTTCGAATAAATATTTTTCAGTTTGCCATTGGTAGTTTTCCATTGTGTTCAGATAAAGCCCTTTACGGTTTACGGTAACTCCGTATCTTGTCACGGGTTCAAAATAGCTCCATGCCTGGTCAGGAAACAATTGTCCGTTGGGGTAATCTTCCGTAAATTTTTTTTCAAACTTTATTGATTTTTGTTGAGCATCTATTAAATCGTTAGTTGGAACTATCATAAAATTGACTTCCATTCTTGTATCACCAACGCTTGCGATATGATAATCCCCTTCATTGTATATTTTCGCCCCTTCTGGCAGGACCAGGGTGGCCCCGGATGTTTCTTCTTGGTAAATATCGTATCGAAAGGAAAATGGATCAAAATTTGAAAATAATTCTGCAAGCTGGCCAAGACTTAATTTATCATCGGCTGTTAGGGAAAGTTCTAGGAAACTTCTGGTCTTAAGTTTGGTCAGTTTTAAATTTCCAATTTTCTTGGTTTTTTCCACATCTACTTTCAAATCCGCCGCGAATAGTTCTTTAATTCCCTTCGCATTGGGCACTTTGGTTTCTACTGAATTTTCTAATTCGAGAATTTGGTTGGAAGGAATTCCCCAACAAATACCAATAGCTCCATTTTCCAGGCCTCCGTCCACAACTCCAATGACCTTTCCCTGTTTATCTAAAATTGGGCCGCCAGATAGGCCCGGGACTAAATTGCCTTCAAGGTTGATAATTTCAATATCAGTACTGGGGTATTCTTTTATGTTGTTCAATGCTTTGGCAGGCAAAATAGTTTTGAGTTTATTGCCTCCAAACCTCACTTTAATTTCCGTACTGCTGGCGCTGGAAATGTTTAAGGGGAAGCCAAGAGCATCCAGAGTTTGCTTTGCCTTTGGAAGCTCAACATTAAGACTAAGAGCTGCGCGATTTAAAGGTGCTAGAAGGGATAATAATACCAGATCAGATTTTTTGAGCACTTTAATTACTTTGGCCTTGGAAGTTTTGATGATTTTTCCATCATCATTGATATATTTGACTAATATTTTTGATTTTCCATCTACAACATGCAAAGATGTTACGACCCAATCAGTTTGTTTCCAAATAAACCCTGAAGCGTTACTACTTTCTGTTTCAACCTTAACTACAGATAAACTTGCGTTTTTTAATATTTCAGTCCCATATATGTCCAGGTTTAATATCAGGGCATATAAAAAAACAACCGATATATATATTCTTTTGTCCATTACTCCGGGCTGCAGTAATCCTTTAGAATGGAATTTAAAATTTGCTCTTTATCTTCCTTATTGATGTTGCTGCTTAATAAGGAATTTGTAGTACTGGCTAAGTGTTTCAAGTTGAATGCTTGATAATATTCATAGGCAGATTGCAACCCGTCAAATTTATCTAACTGGATTTTATCGCAAAGGCTGGTATCTTTTTCTGAGAACAGTACCGTTTGCTTAATTTGACTGGCAATTAGTGTGGCCGAATCTGCCACTGTTGCATTTTTAGGCAAAAGGTACTTTTCTTTTATTATGTCTCTGGATTCTGATTCACTATATCCCAAATTTAATAGTTCCTGATAATTTTCTTGCAGACTTTTGTCTCTAGGAGATAAAAAGTCATGTGTGCGCATATATATCCCCATAATAATTCCGAGTATACATGCTAATCCAAAGGACCCTGCCCGCACCCCTACAATTTTCAGTTGTTCAGTGGAAACTTTAGGCTCAGATTTCTTGTCGCCTGCAAGGCCGGGAAGGTCAGCCCCTATTAATGAGGATAGCAAAGCTGTTATGGACCCGACAACCAAGCCTACAATAGGCGAAGAAGACAACCCTAAAAGGAAACCAATTAGTAGCCCTAAACCTACTCCCGAATAAACTTGAGAAAAAATCATTTCTTAAAAATTGTTGTGATTTTCAAAATATAGAATATTGAAATATAAAATAGTGCTTCAATTTACCAGAGGGGTTACCTATCGAAGAAACCGATTCCTTGGAAAATTTTATCCATACATTTTTCAATTCGGGAGGTTCGCGTAGCAGATTGCTTAGGCTGGGAAAAATAAATTAAATAGCCTTTTTGCCGACCAGGAGTTAATTTTTTAAACGCCTTTTCAAATCTTGGGTTATTTAAAAAAATTTCATTCAGTTCCTCTGGAATAGGATATTCATCAACAGATTTAAAGGAAACTTTAAGCCCTTTCTTTTCTATTTCAATTGCCTGGGAAATAAAAGAGGATATTGTTTTTTCCATTCTTTTTATTTCGTTTGTGTTTGTGAATTTGAGTAGTCGGGAGGCTTGTGAATGGTCTCCTGGGCTAAATAATTTATTATCGGGGTCCTTAATTAGGGAACCTTTAAAAAAACTAATGGAAGCGTATTCCTTGAATGCGCTAATAATACATATGTTTTTTTTGCCTGATGTATAACAGGGTACGCCCCATTTTATTTCTTCATGCAAGTTCATTTTAAGGGCTATTTTCCGCAGAGCTTTTAACTCTTGTAACCAGCTGTTTACTTTACATTGGGGAGTGCTGGCGTAGGAGCAGCGCCCACAACCTTTTTTTAAATACTCATCTACAGTTAAAGGTTTTTTATCCATATTCACTACCCTATCGGATTAAGCTCAATTTGTACATAAAACCTAAATAAAAATACATTTAAAGCCAGGAAATCAAAAAATTTTTCGAATCCAGTTGGCCAGAGTAAATTTTCGTTTATTTTAAAAAAAGAATTGCCGGGAAATTTTTTCAATCGGCGATAATCCGGGGGGATAGATGAATATAAATCCAAAATTGGCTTTTTCTTTTGTTTTGATTGGTTTTTTCTTTGCACATGCCCAGAAAGATAAGTTTGAAAAAGTTCAGCTTTCCGATGAATATTGGGCCGAAGCCGCCTATGCGGCAGATTTAAATAATGACGGCAATGTGGATGTAGTTGCAGGGGCGGCCTGGTGGGAGGGTCCTGATTTTAATCAGCAGCATAGTTTTTATAATCAAGGTCCCTATACAGGCCAATATTCCAGTTGCTGGAGGATTTATGCTTTTGATATTAATGACGATGGGTTTAAAGATCCCATTGTAATTAAGGGGCCTGGAAATGACGCTCACTGGTACCAAAATAATGGAAGTACCGGAAATTGGCAGGGTCATAGAATCTCCGGTGGCAATCAGAATGAAAGCCCCATGATGTACGATATAGATGGGGATGGGTTGGTGGATTTGTTATCCGGACAAAGCGGGCGGATAGGAATTTACAAGGCGGGCTCCAACCCAACTCAGGGATGGTCCTTTATCCAGGTTTCTGAATCTGGTTTCACGGAAACCAATCTGCACGGAATTGGGGGAGGGGATGTAAATGGGGATGGAAGGGATGACGTTTTACATAAAAATGGTTGGTGGGAACAACCTCAAAATTTGAACGGCCAGTGGATACATCATGAGCATGATTTTTTTGCCCCTGATTTTGTAAGGGAAAAAACAGGGGGAGCGGATATGTATACTTATGATGTGGATGGTGATGGCGACAACGATGTCATTACGAATTTGCAGGCTCATGGACGGGGAATAGGTTGGTTTGAAAATTTGGACGGGGATGGTGAAGAATTTAAGATGCATATTATATTGCCGCCTCATTCAAGTTCCACAGGCGAAGCGGATACGGCTGGTTATGGTGTCTCCCTATTGGCTGTTCATGCGCTTGCTCTGGCAGATATGAATGGAGATGGACTTATGGATTTGGTGGCTGGCTCCCGTTACTGGACTCATCATATTCCCATACCGGAAGGAACGGGGGAACCTCAGGTTTGGTGGTTTGAGCTCACCAGGGGGGACAGTGTTAAATATATTCCTCACGAAATAAGTGACGAAGCCAGCGTGGGTACAGGATTACATGTAACGGATATTAATGGAGATGATATGCCAGATGTTGTTGTTGCAGAACCAAACGGGGTTTTCATGTTTATTAATAAATATGAAAAGCCTGTATCAACCAAGCCTTTTGTAATTAAGCCTTCGCAGGCACTTAATAGGCCTTTAAAATTAAATGGGAAAAATGGGATATTTGCAGTGGAAATAGATTCAAAATGGGGGCTCAGGCATATTAACGGAAGGGCTATAAGAAGCATGCATAATAAAAGTATTCCTTTAACCAGGAAAATTCCTGGTTCAGAATAAATTTATCCATTATGCCTCCATAGAAGCAAAATCAATTGGTGAAGGGGAATATGTTTAAGAACATTCAAAGATGCTTAGCTTTTGGGTTTGACCTACCACTTCACCCTACGGGCATATGAACAACTTTGGGTGCCCTATGGCAATTTATTTCTTTCCATGCTGCTAATTGTCATGGCCACAGTAAAACTGTGGCATCAGGTTTCAGCTTAATTTTCTAAAACACAAGACGCAGGTAATAGAACCCTTCAATTCGCAAAAAAGGCTGGTTAGGCACCGGGTTTTTGCAAATTGATTTTGTTTATAATGGCGTGACCGGCCCTGTCTATTAACATTTTGGATCCTTTATCGATCCTCGTTTTTTTTTTGGTTGCATTTTTGTCTGGATTATTCGTCGGATTTAAAGATACGAGGATGCTGTGTGGTTTCGTAATAAACTGTTAAACTTTTGCAGCGCAATTTAATATATGAACAAAAGGAGTTTTAAAATGAAGTTGAAATTAAGGAAATTTTATCAAGCAGGGTTAGGTATCACAATACTGTCCATGACAGGTTGTCTAATGTCAAAAACAGATAAAACACCCGATACAACAAAAGTGTCCAGTTCACAGGTAGAGAATGACATCATTGATAGGGATCCAAACGCACTGTTAGAATTAAAGGCTAACAACGGAAATATTATCCGATTTTATGATCGAGGAACCTTTATGGTGGCCACAGAAATTGGCGAGAATGGAAAGGAACATTATATAGATCCCCAAAACAGTAAATCTCAATCCCTAAGCGAACTCTATTCTGAATTACATCCGGGAGAGGCGGTTCCGCGGGAACTGCTGCTGGCCGAAAATACTATAACTGAATTAGATGAAGAACAACTGGAAGATATTCCTGAATCCGAAGAAAACATGTTTGAAAAAGATGATACGGATCTGCCGCAAAAAGATGGGGCGCTCGGAAAGGCCGGGGTCACAACTTCTGAAACGACCTTTAAAAATAATTACTGCAATAACAGTAAAATGGTAGAATATACAGGATCGGGCCATAACTTTCGGACGCTCAAATGCGGCTGGCATCGGACTAAAGTGGGATCTGGTGACTCGTGGCAAACGGCGGAAGAAACCAAAGAAATGTATGGTCGTGTGGAAGTTTACCGCGGCACCTTGAAGTTTTCGGTTTCTGAACGAAGAAGTCTGAGCGGAAGTTCATTCAAGGAGTCGGTGTCTCCCACAACGGTTAGTTCAGGTAATTCGGCTTCAAAAAGGGTATATGTTAAGCATGGTGTGAAGTACAGATATGATTTTCGATATTTTTTAAAAAACCATGAAAATGACGGTTTTAACTGGGCGGTACAACAAGAAACATTCAACAATAAAAGATACTGCCACGAACAAAAGAGGTATTATTGTCTTTGGGCTCCCTTGACACAACCGGTAACCTTTAAGGAATGCCGCAGTACTTTGGATGAAGCCAGAAGGGTGGTGGCTGCTCAAAAGGATCAGTGGGGAGATCAACATGGATGTTGGGAAAGCCGTTCATGGGTTGAATAACCTATTGACAATTGAGTGATGAAGTAAGGGTTTCACAGGTTGAAACCCTTATTAGTAGTGTTTTCCCATTCATATTTTGCGCGTCAAAAAATGGCAAGACTTCGCCTTTAATACATGAACAGCAGTAATAGGCATTTTATTTGTGTGTAGAGTTAAATTAATAACTCTTGGAGTCTCCATGGCCATACCGCATTATTGCTCAACTGTCAGGTGAATACGATCACTGTACACCAATAAGAATTATTGGAATTAATTTTCGGTTAGATTTTTTTGATTCCTTAGCTTCTTTCATCGGCTGTATTCATGTTACTTTTTTTCCATTCATCAAATGGTTCCATATTAATCATATTTTCAATATTTAAATTTAATTTCCAATTTTTAGAAAAATACATATGTGGTTTAATGTTTTCAAAAGTTTCTTTTTTATCATCCATAGAATAAATATTTTTCATTGAGTATCTTTCAACTGCTGAAATAAGAGCTGATACATTTATTCCGCACCATTTAATTCGTTTTGATAATTTATTAATATCAAATAATATCACATTTTCCTCTTTAATAACAGTTTGGTATTGTTTAGTAGGAATATTAGGATATTTATTTTTAAAAATATTATACATATGCTCACAATAGAGCATTATGTCAAAGGCTTCTTTTTTAATTATTTGAACTGTCTCAGCAAAGTTGTTGTAAATTGTGGGATGTGAAGAAAATGTTTCGTACCATTTATTTATTGGTTCATATGGGTTTTTAAATGCTAATTCGCCTGTCACAAGTTCACTTGTGTATGCACGCCCATCAAATTTTGGAATTTGGAAAAATTTTTTGCACTTATCATTAAAAACATTGAATAATGCTATTTGATCCCTAAATTCAAGTAATAATGGTCTAAGCTCTTTATAAACATTTAAGAGTAAATTGGATTCTATTTCTTCTTTCTTTAATTTTTTATTAAATCCATGTACAACAAACCAACCAAAGACAGATAACAATAAAGAAATGCTTAAAATTATATTTCCAATAGAAATTGATTTGTCAAATTTTATGAGCTTTAAAAAGTCAAGCTGTGAAATTATTACCAAAATAAACAGAGCTACTAGGGCAAATTGATTAGCCCAAAATAACCAGTTATTTTGCATATTAAAACTAGCCTTTATTTTGTTGTCTAATTTTTGCATGGTTTTAAAATTTAGCTCCTGTGGTTCTGTAAACCACTTAATAATTTAGCGTAATTTGAGAATGAACAATTCTTTTAACTTGACAAAAATAGTCAAGCCAACATCCATAAAAAAGGACCATTTGAAAATCCATTCAACGTTACTGAAATGTTACGAATTTGACCCTAAAAATGCTCTTTTATCTCACTTTGTCACAACTTATGACAACCCTTTTAATTAACATCTATCATAAAAATTCTTTTAAAATAAAGATTTATGATTCTGCTTGATAAAATTGGCGAAATTTTGAAATGAGCGAAAGAGTACACCCGAGAGGATTCGAACCTCAGACCTTCTGCTCCGGAGGCAGACGCTCTATCCAGCTGAGCTACGGGTGCATTTTCGAATTCAAATATATATTTTCGACCCGGCCTTTCAATTCCAAATTATTCCCCAATTTATCATTGGGCTTGGCCCGATAAAAACAGATTGACCCTGTTTGCCAAGGTATTTTATCATCAAATAAAGTCACAAATATCTCAAATCTGGACCAGGATATTCAACCGGGGTTTCTTTTGAATTGAGTATTGGGAAAGTCTTTCAATTTTATATGCCCGACATCCATACAGTAACGCCTTCATTAAGTCTAAGAAAAAAAAAAGATTTTTCTCCGTTAACATTAGGGCATATTCATAAAGCTGTTGTGGGAGTCGGTATTGAGTGGGATTTCCACTGCATCCATTGCGCTTTGCTTGTTTGTAATAATAGGGGACAAGTAAGTATTGAAGCATTGGAGCAACGACAGGGAGATTTTTCGAAGCCTGAAACATTGATTAAAAATATAAAAGACTGTAGGGAATCACTTCCAGAAAATGGCAATGAGCAATGGAGCTGTTCTGCCGAGGGAAAATACAGTTATGCATCTCAGGTTAAAATAACAGCTCATTCAAAATCGCAGGAAAAGGAACTCATACAAAAAGCTGTTCAAAATCAACTTCCCTTTGACATTGAATTAGCCTCGCTTGACTACCATAAGCTTGAAAATTTAACAACACAGGCTAACCAATCACATTACATTGTGGCTGCGATTGAAAATGGTCATTTAAACAATCTGATAAACATTTTGCAACGTTGTGGAGTTTCTCAATTTAAATTAGATACCAAAATGTTGAGTTTAGCGAATAGCTTGTATTTACTGCCTGGAAGCATAGGTCAATCGAAATCTCAAATTGTATTGCATATAGGTTTAACGGAAGCCTTTATATTGTTTGAAAGTAACTACGCTCCTTTTTTTTACCATAGATTTTTGCTGAACACACCAAGTAATAAGCATAGTCCTGAACAACATTTGGAAAAGATGGAAATTATTGTTGAAGAAATAAATAATTCAGTTCGGTTTTATCAAAAAGAAAACCCTGGAATCCTGTTGGAAAATATTTGGCTATCCGGTAAAAACAGCCATAATCCAACGTTTGTAAAGTCGCTTACTGAAAAAATATCCTTAAAAGTTCATTGTATGGATTTAATAGATGTGCTTGGGTTTAGCCTAAAAGAAGGAACTGGGGATTTTAATCTAGCGATTTCCCTTGCCATGCGGGGACTGGAATGAGTCCCTTTAAGTATCATATCAACTTAGCTCAGCCATCTAAACTGGATTCAAGGCCCATTGATAACAAAGATCATATTAGGTTTATTATCTCTTATTCCTGTTTGGTGCTGCTATGTATTCTAGCCGCATACATTTCCAGTAACTTTTATTCCGTTTGGAGTCTAAAGGAAAAAGAAAAAACACTATTGTTGAATCTGGACGATTATGCAGTTAGAAATGCCTCTGCAGATTTTAATCTTTCTTACCCTCTGTTAAAAAGCATCCATTACTCTCAGGTAAACAGAAGTTTTTTTCCCATTAACATTGTCCAATTAAGGGACTATTTTAAACAAGAAGTAGAAATTGAAAGCATCCAATTTAACCGGGATAGTTTGATAATTAAAGGAGCGCCAAAAAGTTTTCCTTTGAATAAAGCTAAATTGGATGAAAAAGTGGCATCTATTTATAGCTGGAAAGCTTTCCGCTATAACTTCAATTCTCTAAGCCTGCATATTTTAGACAATAGACAATTAAAGCTTATTGCACTTAAAAGCTGAGTATTATGTTTTTAAAACCAAATTTTTTATTAATCGCAACGGCAAGCGTATTAATTATCTGGTTTGGGTTAGACTTCTTATATATTTCGCCAAGTAAACTGGAAATTCAAAATATTATTCAACAAAGGATCAAGCGCTCCGCTGAAATTGCAAATCAGAAAATCATAGATGGTAACTATCCCCATGTGCAAAATTTTTTGTCGGATAACATAGTGGATGGTTCAATTTTGGAATCGGATAAATTGGATGCTTTGGCGGCAGATTTCTTTAATAGAATTTCAGAAAAGTCCGGCACAAAATTAGAGTCTATTCAATTGGAAGATTCTCATCTGGACCTATTAAAAAAAACGGCATATTACAGTTTGAATTTTTATCCAACTTCAATGGAAAATATTGAAGTTTTGTTAAATCATCTTGCTCAGGATTTGAAAATCAACAATTTGGAAGAACTAATCATTCGTTACTCCAAAACCCAGGGGCGTAAAAATTATTTTCAACTTCAACTAAAAATAAGTCTACCCTATTATTTAAATAATTTTGGATATGAACTCTCTGCACTATAAAATTTTAATTGCCATAATTTTTTTGGCAGGCTGGGTGATATTCCGGGCCCATAAACATTCTGCAGATTACCAAAAAATAGATTCAGCATCTCTGGAAAGTGCTAATGGCTATGTAAATGTTTTTTTAAACCTTTGTAATGAACTGGAAATAACATTAAGCCAATGGGATAGTTATCAACCGGATAAGTCAGCTCAGGAAGCAAAAAAAGGCAATTCTTTAATATTGGCCGACCCGTTAGTTCCCATTGGGAAGGTTATTTCTCAGCCAAATGATCCTTTAAGCTTAAAAAAAATAGGGTCGGACACGCTCAACAATTGGTATGCCATTTTCAAATACGGAAATCAATTTTATACGGTGGCAGCAGGCGATAATTTATTGGGGCGAAATATTGTTAAAATCACAGAAGATAAAGTGTATCTTAGTTCTCAAATGACTCATTTTCTATACCACATAGATGGAAAAAAATTAATTAAGCGAAAGAATTAAAAATATGGACAGTTCTTCTAATCAGAATAAGAAAGTCATTTTTTATGCGCAGCGACCAGAAGCCTCGGCAAAGCTTCTGGATGTTTTGAACAAAGGACTCGGAAAACTAAATGTGGAATTTTCCTACCAAGCCTTTTCACAAATGAATGGTGAAAGTTGCAATCTTGCTATTTTATTGTTACCCCAAGAAGGTGATCTCGAAAATTTCAAAGAAATTTTGAAAAAGATACAAAGCGAGACACAAAGAACCTTAGCCATAGTAGATGCAAAGCGAAAGGCCATATTTGAGGATCAAATTAAAAGCACAAACGTAACCCAGGCCATATATTTTCCAGTAAATTCGGGAAGTCTGCTTAAAACCATATCCAGCCTGCTAACTCCGGATATTTTTAATAGGAATAATTTGCCTTATGATTTAATACGAAACATTGAGAGAAATGCAATAGATTTGATTCCAGCTTCTATGGCTCATTCTCATGTTTGCATCCCCATTAAAATATTAGACAACCATCTTCATGTTGCGGTCACAGATCCAGGGGATGTTAGGCTTCTTGATTTGCTGCGTGATAGAAGCAGTTATTTGATAAAAGCCCATGGAGTGGATTCTTCAACTATTTCTAAGGCGATTGAAATTTTTTATCCCTTGCCCGGTGATGATTCCGCTTCTATCAGCAAGCAATCACAAAGTTCCAATATTTCTTTTAAAGCCCCTCCAACTCCCCAGGCTCAGGAAACGGAAGGTATTGCCGGAATGTTCAATTCTATTGTAGCTCAAGCTATCAAGGAAAAAGCAAGTGATATCCATTTTGAAATTCAAACCACAGGACTTTCACTAAAATACAGAGTGGAAGGGGAACTTCGAAAAATTATCGCTCCACCATCCAGTACACATCGAAGCCTGGTGGAGCATATAAAAACTCTGGCTTCTTTAAATTTAATGGAAAAAAACCTTCCCCAAGAAGGGGCCTTTCAATTAAGAATATTGAATATGGATTTGCATTTGAGGGTATCCTGCGTTCCCACCATCCAATTTGAAAAAATAGTAGTTACTATCATTAAAAAGGAAGAGTTTAAATTAGATATAAATCATTTGGGCTTTTCTTCGGAGTCCCTTTCCCTTATTCGGAAATATTTAAGCTCCCCCTATGGGTTAGTCATTGTGGCGAGCCCTATTCGTTCGGGGAAAAGCACCACCTTATATTCCATGGTGCAGGAAATAATATCCGAGGCCAAAAATATTGTTTCGGTTGAAAATGTTATTGAATTCCAATTGCCGGGCATGACTCAATTTAAATTGGATCCAGATAAGGGGTTTACCGCTAAAATAGCTATGGAACATATTTCTTACCAGGACCCTGATGTTGTTCTCATTGATCCTATTCGGGATCACGATACGGCGGATTCAGCAATTAAGTTTTCTCTCACGGGGCACCAAATTCTGGCTGGAATATCTGCTTCGGGAATTCTCCATAGTTTTTCCCAATTGAGAGACTTAAATGTCTCTTCATTAACATTGGGGTCGGCTTTGACTATGATCATCTTTCAAAGGTTAGTGAAAAAAATATGCCCCTATTGCAAGGAAACCCATAGCATTTCAGAAGAGCTTTTGCCCCAATTGCCAAAAGAGCTTCAAGACAATCCTCTCTGCTTTATTGGAAAAGGCTGCGCGCGCTGCAACCAAACAGGATATTTAGGACAAACCGGAGTCTTTGAGGTGCTTCCCATTGGCAAAAACTTAAGGCAATTGCTTTATCAAAACCGGCCATTGGAAGAGTTTCAGGAGGTGCTGGACAACAGCCAATGGAGAGATGTTAAATCTATGGCATTCGATCTGGTCCAAAATGGTGTGACTACCATTGAACAAGCCATTTCCTTGCACGGTTAAAGTTTATTAATTTAAACCCATGGCCACTTTGCAATCCGAAGGCATTTTACTTCATAAAATGCCTTATTCGGAATCCTCAACCATAGCAAAAATCTACACCCGAGAATCTGGGTTGCTAAGTTTTATTGCCAAAGGGGCCATGAGACCCAAATCCAAAATGCGCGGGCAAATAGATTTTTTTCGTCTGCTGGAATGCACATACAATCTTCGCAACGACAGCAGTTTAATTATTTTGCAGGATGTTACTGGTATCAAGCATTTTGAAAATATTCAAAAGGATTTAATTCGAAGTAGCTTGGCTAATGTTATCCTGGAAATATATCTGCGATTTTTATATGGGCCTGAACCCTCTCAACCTTTATACGAGTTATTGGCCCATCAGCTTGATTTTATTGATTCAGTTGTCTTTCACGCTCCGAGCAGTTCGGGTTTGCTCTGTGATTTTATAATTCAATTTTGTTCTATTATGGGCTTTAAACCCCAGTTCAGCCAATGTGTTTTTTGTGAGGCCGCCTTACAGGATAGAGTCCTGTTTTTTTATCCTGAATTAGGAGGGGCGGGTTGCTTTCGCTGTTCAAATCAGCAAAATTATTCCTACATAAAGTATTCGCAAAAAATAATTAAATGGCTGGATTCCGTTCTAGTAAGTGGCGGTTTAAAAAATCTGGCCGCGAAAAGCACCATGGATGGGGGGGAATCTTTATTGCTGGATTTTCTTAAAAGCCAATCCGGCCATAATAACTCTTTAAAATCTTATTCTTTTTACAAAAAAATGGTATTTGAGAACTAGTTGTCCGTCGGATTTAGGCTTTGCACAGTTTTACAAAGTTACTATTTTATTCAACCTTATGTTGAGCTCTTCCCATATAGCGAACCACCGGGGCAAGCCTTTAGTAATGGTAACGGCATACGATGTATGTTTTGCAAGCATTGCCGAATCAGCCGGAGTGGATATTATCCTGGTGGGGGATTCCCTGGCTAATGTTATGCTTGGGAAAAATAGAACATCCGAATTAAAAACAGAGACCATGTTGCTGTTTGTGGAAGCCGTGGCAAACGGGGCGAAAGATACGCACATAGTGGCTGATATGCCTTATTTATCATATAACACGGTGGATGATGCCCTGCGTAATGCGAAATCATATATGGAAGCCGGAGCCCATTCCGTAAAACTGGAAGGCTTAAAGCCTGAGATTATTGAAGCTTTAATTGGGGAAAACATCCCGGTTATGGGACATCTGGGTTTGCTTCCTCAAACCGCCACCAGCCTTAAGCAGGTGGGGGCGAACAATAAAAGCGCGGAACAAATTTTTGAAGAAGCCAAGGCTTTGGAATCGCTGGGGACATATGCCATGGTTTTAGAGCATATGGATTTTCAACTGGGAAAAAAAATAACCCATTCTCTTAATATTCCTACCATCGGAATTGGGGCAGGGCCAGACACATCAGGGCAGGTTTTAGTCATGCACGACTTACTTGGCCTTAGGAAGAAAAAACTTCCCCCTTTTGCAAAAAAATTTGGAAATTTATTTGAAGCGGCACAGGAGGCTTTTATGAATTACGCCGCCGCAGTGCGGGAAGGATCTTTCCCAAAAGCCAACCAATAAACCAGAAACTGTTTAGGGCTGCAAAAAACAGGAGCAAGCCCCATTCCATAGGTGTTCCGATAATGTTGTATAGGGTTTTTCTGGTAGTGACATCAATTTTTTTTCGCAATACCGTTTTTTCAAATAAGGATGTCTTTTCCAGAGTACGCCCCCGGTTGTCGTAAAAAACGCTAATACCAGCGTTGGAGCATCTTGCAATGGGTATGCCAGATTCAATGGCCCGGAATTTTGTAATGTTTGCATGCTGAAAAGGGGCGGGACTCCGGCCAAACCATCCGTCATTGGTAATGTTTATTAATAACTGGGCTCCCTTTTTAACAATCTGGCGGATGTATCCGGGATACACTACTTCGTAGCAAATGGAAGGGCTATATTTGAATTTTTCTCCCCATAAAAATATTTCTGTGCCGGAGGAAAAATCTCCTTCGCCAAAATTCACATAGTTTAACAGAGGGAAAATATTATCGAAGGGAAGGCGCTCACTGAAGGGCACTAAATAAAGCTTGTTGTATTGCTCTGCCCCTTTTAAACTGTCTTTGGAAAATAAAAAGGCGGCGTTGTAAAAAATATATGGCTTTGCAGGGTGGTTGTTAATTTTAAAATCTAAAGATCCAACAATTAAATCGCTGCGGTATTCCATAGCTCTTCTTTTAAATTCGGCATACACTTCGGGGCGTTGAGATAAAAAAGCGGGGATAGCTGTTTCAGCCAATATAATGATGTCGCTATTTTTTAAATTAGCCTCATCCATTACTCCGTAAGTAGATTCCATCACCGATTGAAAATAACCTTCATCCCATTTTTTGGTTTGCTCGATGGAGGGCTGCACCAAGGAAATATCGGCGCTGGAATGAAATTCTCCCGAGGGCATAAGTTTTAATTCCACAACACCGTAAAGGAGCATTAATGCTGGAACTAAAACCAAAAATTTTAATGCTCCGTAATGTTTTTGATAAAGAAATACGGCTCCCAGGTAATTTGCCAAATAAATTAAGGCAGAGACGCCAAACACCCCTATAAGAGAAGAAATTTGAATAAAAGGCAAATAGTGTCCCAATGTATAGGCTAAGTGGCTCCAGGGAAAAGACATCTGGCCGGAGGTGCGAACCACCTCAAGGCCCGTGGCCAATAGGGTAAAAACCAGCCAGCCATAAGATTTTTTTTGCAGACGAACTGCCAGCCAGCCCAGGTATCCATTAAAAAGCGAGAGCGCTACAACTAAAAGTAATACTCCAAGTAATATGACTACAGCCGGTCCAACCTTCATAACATTGTACAGCCAGAAGTACATGATGATGTTATAGGCCAACCCGGCACTGAAATGATACCAAAAAGCTTTGCGAGGGCTAAGTGAAAAACTGGCCTGCCACATTATGGCGGGCAAAACAAAAATCAAGGGACCTAAGTTAAAAGGGGGGTAGCAAAAGGCCCAAAGCAAATGACAAAGCAAAATGGTTATAAAAGGACGGCCTCTGGTACTTGCTAAAAACGGTGGCATAGATGTTTTTTAATCATCCTTTATTTTGAGGATGGAATAGGAGCACAAATTCGCCCTTAGGATTTTTGTTTTGGTAAATGGCAATATGTTCCTGGACGGATTTTACAGATATTTCTTCAAATTTTTTAGTAAGCTCTCTAGCCAATGCCACAATGGTATGGGAGCCAAACACAGTTTCAATTTCATTTAAAAATTTTTTTAACTGCATAGTGCCGATATAGTAAACAATGGTGGGAGCCCATTTTACATCCTCGTGATACATCTCTTTGTATGCCTGAAGTTGGTTTAGTCTCGCTGCAGATTTTTTAGGCGGGAAATTGGCAAACAAAAAATGATCCGTAGGCAAGCCTGAGGCCACTAAAGCAGAAATGCCAGCTACTGGCCCTGGAATTGGATAAACGGGGATGCCCTCTTGCCGGGCCATTCTCACCAGATAAAAGGCAGGGTCAGCAATGCCTGGAGTTCCTGCATCGCTAATCAGAGAGATTGTTTTTTTTTCTTTTAGCTCTGCTAATATGCCCGGACTTCTTTTTTCTTTGTTAAAATCGTTATAGGATTCGCATTCCACAGAAATTTGATAATGGTTTAAAAGCCATCTGGAGTGCCTGGTATCCTCGGCCAGGATTTTATCAGAGGCTTTTAAAGTTTCCACAGCCCTAAAAGTGATGTCTCCCAAATTTCCAATTGGGGTAGCTACAATATATAATCCGGGTGTCAGGCTCATTTAATTTCCGGTTTTAAAAATAACCGCGAGCCGTAAATATTACAATAAAAGAAAGCTATTTGCGCTTCATTCGAAACATTTTAAACAGGGAAGAGCTGTTTTCACTCCCTGAGCTGGCCACAACTTTTAAATAATAAAGGCCATTGGATACCGGACGTCCGCTTTCATCTTTTCCGTTCCAAACAATTTCCCGATATCCGGTTCCCGCCGGTTCCTCCAGCTTTTTAACCAACCGTCCTGCTCTGGAATAAATTTTAAGGCTCACTTTGTCAGCCCAATCGGTGAGTTGGTACACAATTATGACGCTATCGGCAAAGGGGTTGGGGTAGGAACCATAAAGCCGGATTTTTAATCCTTGTCCCTTTTTATAAACCAGGCTTTCTTCTATTCGGTTTCCGCTAATATCATAGGCCACAACAGTTAAGGAATCCCTTTGTATTTTACCCTTGGGTTCGTATTGGATCACACCTGATTTGGCGAGGGCACCCACAGGAGCATTTACGGTAGTTGTGCTGTCAATTTCCCGATTGCCGCTAATAATTTGGGGAGGGTGGAGGTAGTAGTCCAAACCAACATCATCTTTTAATGTGATTTGCAACGGAGAGTTTTGCGGAATATAATCTTCCTGTAGTAAGAATTGTCCCTGGGCTGAAAACTGCACCTTGGGCAGTACTTTGTCCTGATTATAAAACATACCATATACACCGGGTACATATAAACTAGCCCCAGACAAACTCCCACTTAAGCTATCCAGTTTTAACCATTGGGACTGGGGAGGTAAATTATAGTGCCAGTAAGCCCTTTCAAGCGCGGCTTTTTTTAAAACGGAAGGCTGGCTGGAGTAGATTTCATATTGTGTGTTAGCACTGCCATTCCAACTGATAGAATAATAACCGGAGTTGGCCTCCTCAAATTCGGCAGGAGATAAGTGCTCTGGAAGTGCAAAGCTGTTTTGGGTTTTGGCCTCAATGAAAAATCTTTTGGCCGTACCGGAACGGTTGATTATATACATAGTGGAATCTTTAGTATAAAGGCGTTGGGATTCGCTGTTTAAATTTTTTGTGTATATTTCAAAGCTGCTGTCTTTTTGATTGTTTAACATGTTGCTTTCCAGCAGGCTGTCAGAAGGAGATATAAAGAATTGCAGAGTCTTTAATAAATCTCCATCTTTCAAATCAAAAAACATAGAGTCAGACGCCCCTGAACCCAATTTTTGGCTATAAGTCTTAGTTTCGGTTTTTTGAACCACTCCATTGTCTAAAACATTGAGTTGGAGCTTAAAGGCCGAATCGCTACCAGCGCCATTATTGCTAAAGTGAACCCAAATTCCGAGTTTGTTTTGTACGGGAATGGTAAAACTGTTTTTTCCCAGTTCTAAATCCGATGGCAATACAATCGGAGCCGTATAAACTTTGGTTTGAATTCCCGGTAAATCAATGATTGAGCCATTGTTGGATTGAACGCTTAAAGACATTCGTATTCTGTAAAATAAAACGGGATCTTTTATGTTGCTGGATAAATCAAGGATGGGAACAGCGGATAAAGTTTCGAAAACTCCAGGAGATTTTTGAGTTAACAATACTTCTTTTTGAGGGATGAAATCCGTGCTGGCGGCGCTACCTAAATAAAAAGAAACACTTCCTCCGTTTAAGGTTATTTCTCCATCAAGTTTTTCCAGCTTAAAACCAATTCTCACCGAGCTGTTGAGCCTTAATGGATTGGGTTTTACTACCAGCGAGTCTAACATCCAGTCCAAAGAATTAAAGGCGGCGTACTTTACTGTGGACTTTTTACTGTCCCACATATGGCTGATAACTTTTCCCTCTTCGATAACGGGGAAGTTTCCAGAATTATTTGTGCGAAATTGAAAGGACTCCGAATATTCGTCCCCGGAAATTTCCAAGGCCCGGCTAAAATAATTGGAATCATTTCCAATAACAGATATCACAGCTTCCGGGTTTTCCAGGCTAATATTGCCATCGCTTACAAAAAGACCTGGTGTAGATGCTGTGGGAGAACCCTCTACTGTCAAAGCTTTTGTTGCCAAGGGAAACTCAATGGGAAGGGCGGGGTCTCCCAATAAATCAAACTCTCCCAGAATAGGGGCAAAGTCAAGGCCTGTTAATAAGCTGACCATGTTTTCGGCTGAGGCAATAATTTGGCCCGAAGTTTTTATCCCACCACTCAGTGTCTGTTTAAAGACCTGCTCGGAAAGAAGTGAGGCCGCCACAGAACTGATGTATCCAGAAGCTCCGTAAAAAGACAGCGCCCCTGCTTTCGGATAGCGAAGCATTTCTTCTCCCAAACTGCGGTAATCCGTGTCTTCAAAAAAACCGGTTAAACAGGTAAAGGATGTAATTAAAGGAATAGCAAATTCCCCCCGCAGAGAATCTCTATCTATTTCATCCATAGTTAACATACCCGCATCAGACCAGACCGAACCGCCTCCATGTCCGGTAAAACTCACCAAATTAAAAGCGGAATCCATCATATCAAAAAGAGAAGGCCCTTGCCCCCTTGATCTGTAATAAGGGCTATTGGATTCCACATCCCATCGGCTGTACTGCCTGTTGTTGTCAATTAGCAGACTTTGCAGATTATTGTTGTTCTTGGTGAATATGCTCTCAAATCCTCCCAACAAAAGGGCTTTGTTTTGCCAATGTCCATTGGGGCGCTCTTTTTCGTAATTTAATATTTTTTGAATCACTATTGAAAGACTGGGTTTGTCAATTACGGGTATGCGGCCAATCCACAAATCCTGAATATTATCTTCTCCAGAGATTTTCGCATAGTAATCATCGTTACTGGTAACTCCCCAGCCTGGAATATGTATTAAATGCGTTGGTACAATATTTTGGCTTCGGCCTGCGTC
This sequence comes from Fibrobacteria bacterium, assembly GCA_050294405.1. GTDB lineage: Bacteria > Fibrobacterota > Fibrobacteria > UBA11236 > JADFYW01 > JBNKOC01. The sequence continues at coordinate 524,223 of JBNKOC010000012.1, forward strand.
AGTTTTATCAAATAACATAGTTGTTTCCCCCAATAGTAATACATATATGGGAGCCGGCCTTTTCCACTGATGGTAAGCGTAGTTAATAAAACTTTTTATGCTGGATGGGTTTGCGGTTCCATCACCAAAATTTGCATATATGTGGTCCGCCAGAACGGTTTGTACGCTAAGTCCCGATTCTTCTCTGAGATTAACCAGGGAATCCAAGGCTGTTCCCAATAGTTTTTTTTGAGTGATAATTAAATAATCAGCTTGCAGAATGCTGGTCTTTAAATTTTGTATGGTATCCAGATATATACCCGGAGTTAAAAAATCTTCTTTCTGCATCAACAAATATTCGGTAAAAGAGTTTTGGTTGTCCGAAAAGGAAATTTGCAGCGTTTTGCCAGTTGAAATGGTATTAAAACCGGAAAGTTTTCGGCCTTCCATATCCCATAAGGAAAAATTGTTACCAGTTAAGTTTTGGATCGCAAAATTTGTAGAGCCTTGTTCTGAGGGAAAATTATTGTTGAACCTTAAATAGTTGCCAACTGCTTTTAACTGAGAGGAAAATTCAATTTGAATCCAATCCAGGTACGCGTCCTGAACTTCTACCAGGCCTCCTTCAGCAGTTCTCAAATCATTTATTTTTTGCAGGGTTAATATATTGCCACCGGATTTTAAAAGATCTGAGGGAAAGTAATCCGAAGTCCATATATAGGCATCTGTCCCTGACCAAAGAGCCTCGTTTTGGCGGCCGTTTATAAAGGAAATATCGTTGGAGTTTAATAAAAATTTAACATGGTGGTCCAAAGGAGCGGTGAGAACATCGGTTATTCCCTGTAAACGCAAGGTTACGCGCGCCGAATCCCCGCCTAGTTCAGAATTTTCTTTGTTTACAGGGCTATAATTCAACTGAAAGGCGATATCCTTGGCATCCTCATTGGGACCCTGATTGTCCCAAAACCAAAAATCAGACACAGAGGAACTGCCCACATTATTTCCCAAATCCAAAACATCAGCTACAGCCACTCCACCCAGGCGGATGATTTTATTATCCTGTTCCAAATGAAGTTTTACCGGATAATGGGAAAGGGGTTTTATTTCTTTTTCTTCCTGCACAACGCCTGCGATGGCCCCTGGCACCGGGCTTAAAGGAGCCCGTAAGCCGTACTTGCTGTTATTCCAACTCATGTATAATACGGCATCTTCCGTATAAAAGGAGTTGTAAGATTGGGTTCCGTTGCTGAGCAAACTTCCCTCGGGCCTTACTCCCAAAAATTCTATGTAGTCCTCTTTATCAAATTTTCCGTCATTTTCCCCGTGTATGTATATGGGTATTTGCCTTCCTTGAAATATCAATTTGATGTATCGTGGATCTATGTTATTTAAAGGCAAGCCTGCATTTTTCAGTTCTTCAAATCCAAGCGTGTATATTTTTTCTTCACTGGTTCGGACGACGAGCCGTTCTCCTGTGATATCTTCCTGGACTGATGTTTTGGCCAGCGGGTTGCTGAAACTATTTTCCACAAACCTCCATTTTCTGCTTTGGGAGTAGTTAAGCAAGTAGCTTTTTAAAAACTGCTCAGAGGGATGGCTTTCTGCTGGGGGAAAACTTGGCCTGCTGCTGTTGGAAAACAAATTTTGGGGATTGAAAAAAATGTTGAACTCTACTTTTTGTAACAGGTATTGCTTAGCTCCCTCCTGGAATAAAGGGTTAAAATAAATTCCGGCCAATTCCAAATCCCTGAAGCGGCCCATTTTTTTTACTCCCGGGGAAAAGGCTTCCGCTTTTTTAGATTCGGTAGGAACAGTTAGCAATTGTTTTTCAATAATTTTGTATTGGAGGGATGGATTGTGGTTAAAAGGAAGGGCAATCACCCTTTCTACTTTTTGTTTTGAGCCATCGCCCATAGATTGCTGCCATTTAAGCTGCAACATCCCAGAGTTTTCTTCCAGGATTTGCCAGGAAGCCCAGAGGGGGGAAAGGAGTACCAAAAAGGAGAATAAGTACTTCATCACTCTGGCTTTAGCCGATAAAAATACGAGCAGCTTAAGGTTTGATAACGGTTAACAGGGTTGTTATTTGGCACTTCTGTGGATTTTATGCACCATTTTACCATGACTGTATCGGAAGGAAAAGGAAACTGCAAGGAATCTTTGGCCTCGTCGGTCCGGTAATATATGGAGGCATCAGTGGAGTTAAAAGGAAAATTTTGCTTTTGAATGTATTCGCGCTTGCCATTAACATACAAGAAGGCGTAAAAGTCGTAGTGCACGCCGCGGTCGTGAGCGGACTGGACCTGGAAAATACTTTTCAAGCTGTTGCTGTAGCTGCCTTGGGCTGGTGATAACATATTCACTTTGGGTAGCAAACCTATTTTTTGATATACAATATCCCGGCTTCTCCATTCCTGCCCGGTAAATTCTTCATAAACTCCTTCCACTCCAAAATAAATTTGAGACCAACTGCTATCCAATGAAGGAAAATTCAAAATTAAACTCCTGCGCTGGGCGGAAACTTTTTTAATCAGGATTTCCGAGGTACCCGATTCCTCCAGGCGGTAATAAATATCAAAATAGCTAAGGCGCGAAGAATCTTTTTCGCTCACCTCCCAATGAAGCTCCACTCCAAGAGAAGTTTCAAGACTATCGGAAAGAGCCAACTGGACGGAGATTATATCCACCGCATCGATTAAAATATCTTTTTGCTCGGAACAGGCGATAAATGCCCATAGAAAAACAGGAGTTAAACTAATTAACCCAAAAGCATTTTTGAATTTGGCCGAAAACTCCATGATTTTGGAAGGAACATATTCGGGCCTTTAAAAACGCCACAACACAATGCCAACTCCCAGGGACAATACGGATAATAACCCCATTGCATTGCGTTTTTTAATATGATCTTCCAATTCATTGTACAATTTATCGTAATCTGATGCACCGTCTACTTTGTGCCTATCATATGCTTCGTTGGCGTCTCTGGCAAGTCTCTCTTCGTTTAATGCCAAGACAAAAGATAGAGCGGAGAGGGAAAATGCCGTGATTTTTCCGATTTTTTTCCAATTGAGAGGGGGCTGTTCTGGAGCCGCTGGTCCGGTGGCGAATTCGCCAGTGACCAAGTTTCTCAATTGCACTTCTTTATTCAAGACCTCTGAAGTTTTGATTAAAACTTTAAAACTGGTGTCCGCATAACCCTCAGGGCCGGTTATTTCCACCCAATGTCCTCCAGCGGGAATTAAAATCATATCGGAAAGGCCCACAGTGGTTTCTCTGTCTAGCCGAATACTTTTAAATCCGGGAAAAATGGTCATGGATAAGTAGCCGTAATTTATTTCTCCATCTGACATGGGTTTTAGAGTGTCTCCCATGGGCTGGCTATTGGCTTTGGATTCGGTGGAATCAACAACATCTGTTTGCACAAGGCTATCTACCGCCTGGGAGGAGTCGGCTTTTAAATTGAATTTGGTAATATCAAAACGACCCTGCCCCTGAATTTGGCTATATAAACCCAGAAAAACCAGGAACGATGCGATTGCTGCCCCTCGAACAATTCCCAATTTTCTTATTAAACTCAATTGGACCTGTGCTTTAACCCTAGATTTACACCAAATAAGATTTTCAAAAAAAAATCTCTGATAATTATTTAATTTAATTTAATAAATACAGGAAAAAGGCCGGATAGAAAACCCCTAATAAAAATATGAAAAATTTTAAAAAGCTATTTGAAGAAGCCGAACAAAAATACAAAAGCTATTTAAAACTCCGGTCTATGTTCTACACCAAGGAGCGCAAGACTATTTTGGATTGCGTCTTAAAAAGGCAGGACCATTTTTCAGCTGACGAACTTTTTTTAGATATCCAAACCCAAAAAATCAGGGTATCCCGCGCCACTATATACAGATGTTTACATCAAATGGTGGAATGCGGTATTTTATTTGAAGCGGATTTTGGACATGGACACGCTCATTATGAGGTGGCGCACGAAGGGGACACCCACATCCATCTTATTTGCACCCGAACTGGAACTGTAAAAGAAGTGCAGGATAAAGAACTGGATGTTTTAATTGCGAAAATTGCCAAAAAAGAAAACCTGGATTTAAAACACCAAAAAATTCAGTTATTTGGCGAATTGAAATAGTCGGGACAAGATTCCGGCGAAGGGCGACCGATAGCGCTTAAATTACCGACCCGGCAAGCTTGAAGAAGCCTGCAACTCCCAATTTTTTAATAATCTCCGGAGATTAATCCATGAGAACGCAGCGCATGTAAAATCCGTTCGTGAACTGTGTTTATGGGAGCAGAACCATCCACAGGAAGAAAAATATTTCTTTCGTTATAAAGTTGGATGAGAGGCTCGGTATGCTTGTGAAAAATTTCAAAGCGCTTCACGAGGGCCTCTTCGTTGTCATCTGCACGAACAGCTTTTCCATCCTTTCTTCCCTGGGCCCTTTGCATGGCAATATCCTGGCTTAACTCCAGGTGAATCACCCCGGCAATTTCGTATTTGGCAAATAAATATTCAGCCTGGGCTCTGTTACGGGGAAAACCATCTAACAAAAAACTGTATTTGAAATCGTGAATATCCAATCGACGCTGAACCAGGTCAATCATCAAGTCATCGCTGGCAAGATTGCCTTTGTTAATGGCCTTTAATTTACCGCCAAAGGTGGTGCGATGGGCCAAGTGCCAACGGCAAAGTGCGCCAGTCCCAATATGAACCCAGCCTAGTTTTTCTTCTAGCATGCGAGCTTGGGTGCCTTTTCCGGAGCCCTGAATCCCTGAAATAATAAAATGCTTTGCCATTTGAATTTCCCAACTTGTTAATATTTTGAATATAATTTGCTGCTACAGCATTTTCCCAGAATTTTGGAGCACTTTTTTCCAATATGGTACATCTTCCAGATTGTACTACTTAAATTAAAAGAAACGAGAGTATTTTATGCCTGGCTCTACCTACAACATCCTGAAAGGAAAAAATTGGAGAAAGAGCAAAATGCGGCTATCCATAAAACCGAAATTTTTATATCTCAAGAAGAGGTTCTTTTTGCTAATTAATAGCAAATTGGCTATTCCAAATAAGCCATATGAAGGAAGATTAAAATGATACTTATTACCGGAGCTGCTGGATTTATCGGGTGTAACATTGCCCGAAAATTTAATGAACTTGGAGAAACAGATTTATTGTTGACCGACAGTCTGGGTACTGGTTCCAAATGGAAAAACCTGGTGGATTTGCGTTACTCCGACTACATGGAAAAAGAATATTTGCTGGATTATCTGGAAAAAGACAATAACATTAAACTAAAAGCCATTTTTCATCTTGGGGCCTGCTCATCCACCACGGAACAAGATGCCAGTTATTTGGTGGATAACAATTACGAATACACTAAAGAATTGGCCAAGTGGGCTGTGAACCGTAAAATTCCCTTTATCTATGCTTCCTCTGCGGCTACCTATGGAGATGGCAGTTTAGGATATAACGACAACGAACAGGAAATACATAAGCTGCGGCCTTTGAATATGTATGGCTATTCCAAACAAATGTTTGATTTGTGGGCCCTAAAGCACAATCTTTTTAATAAGATTCACGGAATTAAATACTTTAATGTATACGGCCCATACGAATTCCACAAAGGCCCCATGCGCAGCATGGTGTTAAAGGCCTATGAGCAGATTAAGGCCACGGGTATGGTAAAACTTTTCAAATCGGATCATCCCGATTACAAAGACGGCGAACAAATGAGAGACTTTATATACATCGAAGATGCAGTGGAAATGACCATTAGCTTTTTTATGCTTCGCACAGCGCCTCCTGGCATCTACAATGTGGGCACCGGAAAAGCCCGCAGTTGGAATGACATGATGGTGGCGCTTTTCAAAAGCCTTAATTTGCCTGTGCGCATCGAATACATCGATATGCCCCAGGAATTAAAAAAGAAATACCAGTATTTTACCGAAGCCAACATGCAAAAATTAACCCGTGGCGGTTTTGGCAAATATATCAGTACTTTAGAAGAAGGTGTGGAAAAATACGCCGCTTTTCTGGAATCCAGGGCCGGGGAGTTTATTTAGCCCCGCAGCTTTTGCAAAGCCCCTTAAATTCCAGCCGGTGTTCGGTTATTTTAAAACCCGTTTTAGCCTGAATTTTAATTAAAAAATCCTGGGGCAAACATTGATGTAAATGAATAATTTCATCGCAATTTTGACAGGATATATGGTGGTGATGGTGGTGGTCGGAGCGTTCCTTAATGGCGTAATGGCTGACTTTTGTGCCCGGCAATTGAAACTCTTCCACAACATCAATTTCTTTTAAAGCTTCCAATATTCTATATACGGTGCTTTCGTGATGAAGCCCCTTTTTTTGAACGCATAAATGCAGGGAGTTTAAAGACCAGCTTTTTTTTTCTTCCAGAAGCTTTTCCAAAACCAGTTTTCTGTTGGATGTCCATTTTAAACCCTCTTCCCGCATTTTGTTTTTAATCCACAACAGCTCTTTTTTCGCCTGAGAAGAAAGGCTGGCTTGCTGGGCGTTATTTTCGGATAACATGTTTATTTTCCCCGTGGTGATGGGTATGAGCGTCCAAATGGTAAAATCCGAAAATAAGGGAAAGTCCAAGGGGGATGAATAGCCAGCCGGATTTTATGGGTTTGTGTCGCAACATTTTATTTAATCTGGGAAGGGTGCCCGAAATAGCCACAAACAATAACATGCCGGTGGAAAAGCCTAAAAGCGGGTCTATCCAACTTTCAAAATGCACGTCAAAATTTTGAATACCAAAAAAGGCCGCTGGACTCATGGCTAAATACAAAAGGGCTAAAGCCCATTTTTGCCAGGGTACCAGAGTAGAAGAATAAACTATGCGGGCCACCATAAAAGAAACCGTTAGTTTGTGGGCATACATCCCCAAGGCGATGTGGGAGTACCAACTGGGGTCCAGAAGCCCCATAAAAAAACCATCGTTAGTGGAGCAAACCACCATGGAAATTAAGGAAAGCAGGCCGAACTCCAGATTGTCCCCACCGCTTTGACAACATACATCGTGTTTATGGGTTTTGCGGTTTAAAAGCCACATAAACAAAAGCCCCAGAGCAAACATGAAAAAGGTGAATTTGCTACCTAAAAAAACGTGGGGAACCAATACTGAAAAAATGTATCCCAATAATATTCCCGAAAAGATGAGGTAAAAAGCGTCCTGCACGCTTTGCCGATTTAAGGACTTTATCCAATAGGGGCTTAGTCCTAAGGCAAAACCCAGAAGTCCAAAGCCCAATATTCCACTGCCCAATGTCAAATTCATGGAAAATCAATTTATTTGTTTAATTTCTAAATGCAAGTCACTTGCATTTAGAAATATTTATTTTTGAGGCCATGGAAAGCTTTTTTAATGCTTACTGGATGTTTTTGGGAAACCCTCTTTCTCATTTAAAGGGGTTTTTTGTGGAAATTATCCCCTTTTCTGTGGTGGAACCCCTGGTTTGGCTGGGTATTATCTGTTGCTGGATTGCCTTTTGGGAAACCCGGCGCTTTTTTAAAACTTCCAAAATTAACCGCAAGGGAAAGTTGCTTTTGTGGTGGCTGCTAGGCCCCTTTCTTTTGTTTTTACTGGCCTCGGGACAAAAAGCCATTCCCGGAAGTCCCGCTCCAACAGCTTTAAGACCGGCCCTTTGGAATCTGGTGAAAAGGCCGACTCTTGAAAAAGCAGATTTAGAGGCAAAAATCAAAATTTGGGAAGACAACTTGGCTGCTCTGTTTGATTCCAGCTCTTATGCCTCATTGCCTCTTGAAAAGATAATGGGGGACTGCAATCAGTTGATGGATTCAACTCTAATCAAAATGGGATACCCTTCTGGAAGAGAGGTGAAAAAAATTAAAAACATGTGGGGGATAACCCGGATTATGGGGCTTAGCTATGGCGGGCCTGCTTTTCACGATCCCCTCACGGGTGAAATAGCCTGGGTTTCTCAGAAGGAATACCCCACTCCCAAAAGTTGGCGCATCAAAGCGGCTTGCCATGAAATGGCCCATGCCAAAGGCTTTACCCGGGAAATGGACGCGGAAATTTTAACGGCTCTGGCTTTTTTATCAAGCTCCCAAAGTCTTTACCATTCTTTGGGTTACCTAATGCTTCTCGTAAAAAGCGGCGAGAAGTTTGAACTTCCCCAATATTTAAAACGGGAAGTTGTGAACATGGCCGAACAGAGAAAAAAAGTAAGAGAAAAACAATGGCTGGTAAGGACACTTACTTTTATTAATAAAAAAATTGGACTGCAAAATTCGGGTGAAAAATATGGGGAAGTGGACAAACATAAAAAATGGAATCCGCAGCATCCTTTTTTTTCCAGTGTAATTGCCTATGGCCAAAAATGGAAAGTAAATTTGTAACCGTGGCGAAATTTTTGGAAAACTCCGGGGACGAACCCAATGAAAAGCAGATGGAGCAGCTAAAATGGCTGGAGTCCCACAGTGTTCCAAATAAAGATAAAAATCGGGTACCCTCTGCCATACCCGGTCAAAAAAAAGAGAAAAAGCCTCTGCCTAAAAAATGGCATGCTGAGTTGGAAGTGGATGAGCAAATTGACCTTCACGGCTGCACCATTGACGAGGCCCTGGCCCTGGCGGATGGTTTTTTAAATATGTGCAAGCGCAATGGGGCCAGGTCAGCCAGAATCATTCACGGTCACGGTAGAAAAAGCCCTGAATCTATCGCCTGGCAGCTCAAGCGAAAATTGAGTACGGAATGGAAGCACCGCTTTGAGTCTGTGCGGGCGGAGCCCTATAATTCCGGGGCCTTGATTCTGCGCTTTTAAAAGGGATTTTTTGGCATATTTTTACTAAATTAGCCTCGTCTTTAAAACAAATTACGGGAAACAAGATGGAATTTAAAAAGCAGATTTTATGTATTGGAGCCGGATATGTTGGCGGCCCAACCATGGCTATGATTGCCGCAAAATGCCCCGACTACAAGGTGACTGTGGTGGACATCAACCAGGCACGCATTGACGCCTGGAATTCAGACGATTTGCCCATTTACGAGCCTGGGCTTTTGGAAGTGGTTCAATCTGCCCGCGGGAAGAATTTGTTTTTTAGCACCGAAGTGGATAAAGGAATTAAAGAATCGGACATCATTTTTGTTGCAGTCCATACACCCACCAAATCCTTTGGGCATGGCGCGGGCCAGGCGGCAGACTTGCAATATTGGGAAAAAACAGCCCATCAAATTGTGGCCAACTCTGAAAGCGATAAAATTATTATTGAAAAATCCACTTTGCCTGTGCGCACCGCTGAAGCTATGGAACGCATATTAATGTCCAACGAAAAGGGCGTGCACTTCGATGTTATTTCCAACCCAGAATTTTTAGCTGAGGGTACAGCTGTTGCCGACTTGGAAGATCCAGACAGGGTTTTGATTGGCTCCCGGGAAACCCCTCGTGGTTTAAAAGCCCGGCAGGATGTGGTGGATGTATACGCCAACTGGGTTCCCAAAGAAAAAATTATTGAATCCAATGTGTGGAGCGCCGAGCTTTCCAAACTCATCGCCAACGCCTTTTTGGCCCAGAGAATTTCTTCTATCAACTCTGTTTCGGCTTTATGTGAAAAAACAGAAGCCGATGTTAAAGAAGTGGCCTATGCCATCGGTAAGGATACTCGTATTGGGGCTAAATTTTTAAATGCCTCTGTGGGTTTTGGCGGTTCCTGTTTTAAGAAAGATATTTTGAATCTGGTATATATTTGCCGTTCTTATGGCTTAGCCGAAGTGGCCGATTATTGGGAATCGGTAGTTAAGATTAACGAATGGCAGGAAAAACGCTTTGTGCATACCATGATAAGCAATATGTTTAACACCGTGGCCGGCAAAAAAATCGCCGTTCTGGGTTTTGCGTTTAAAGCGGATACTGGCGACACCCGTGAATCTCCAGCGATTTTGGTATGTAAAGAGCTTATTGAAGAAAGAGCCAATGTGGTTATATCCGACCCCAAAGCCATTAAAAATGCCAAGTTGGACTTGGCGGGCTTGGATGGCGTCAGTTATGAAGCGGATCCCTACAAAGCGGCACAAGGCGCTCATGCTATTGCTATTTTAACGGAATGGAAAGAGTATAAAACATTGGATTACAGCAAAATTTTTGCTGCAGCGCAAAAACCAGCCTTCTTGTTTGATGGCCGAAACATATTAAACCACCGGGAATTGTTTGATATAGGTTTTAATGTTTTCCCCATTGGAAAACCGGCCTTAAAACATTTCTAGATCGAATATGTCCTATGCTTGATTGGCCTATCTTTGTGAATGTTAGCCAATCAGCCTTTAAAACCAATCATAATTAAATTTGGATTTTTCTTTTTCATCCAAAGGTTCCAGTAATTCTTCAGAATTATTGTCGCCCTTGTTTATAGCTGGACTTATAGGTATGGCATACAATTCTTCCGCCGGAGTTTCTGTAAGAAGTTCAGCAAGGTTTGCTGGATTTTTTTCCCGGGGATCTATCCAATGTTCCGCAGTTTTAAAGTCTCTAAACATTATTGGACTTCTTTCATAGGGAAGTTTTTCCAGTAATTCATTGGAGCCACCTGTAATGAGGTTACAGGAGTTGAAAATCTTTCCCTCATCATCTACTCTATAATCCCAAATAGCGGCAAAGAAAAAGGGCTCATCATTTTTAAACCGAATGTAATGAGGTATTTTGTCTTTGGTTTTATCTCGAATGTCATCATCCGGCCATTCCACAAATCCAGAGGCTGGAATAAGAGCCCGCTGGTTTTTCAGCAACTTTGTCCAATAGGGTTTTTTACTTAACAAAGTTTCTTTTTTCGTATTAAAATGGGTTTTAAATTTTGTCCCCCTGGGGAAAGCAAATGATTTTGAACCATCGGCCCGGTCTTTAAATATTATCTCTGAAAATGGATATATCAGCCACCAATGAAACATGCGCCATTCTTTTTCTCCGGGTTGCCGAGATATAATTGTGGGAACATAACTTGTGGGCTTAATGTTATAAGAAGGCTTTGGCCAATCTTCCAGGTTAGGAACACCAAAAGCTTGCACCATGTTTTTTAAAGAAGAGGTTCTGGAAAAAGTTCCGCTCATATTAAAAGTATAGAATTTTTGCAAATTTCTAAGAAGTTTGATTTTGCCTTTGTTTTATTTAATCCTATAAAAACTCAAATTGTTCAAAATCAGGCGAGCTTTCTCAAATTTGATGGTTATGCGGGGGATTTTTAAATTCCTAGCATGCAACTATGGGTTGGAAAAATAAAGCTGCTGGCAGGCTTAATTATCAGCCTTAGCTTTACGGTCAATGTATCTGTTATTTCTGTTTACGAAGTTTTTAATTTAGCTCACAGCCATAGCCAGCAAGAACCCGCTAAGCTTGTAAAATGTATGCATCACCAGAAAGGTTGCCCCAAAAGCTGCATATGTCCCAAACTAATGGAAGATGAGGAGCATAAACATCCTTATTACCAAAATTTCAGGAAACAAGTTTCCTATAGCTCCTGTGAAAATCATCCTGCACAATCCGAATTGCTATCCTTTCCCCATGTAATTGATGGCCAATTAAGTATTCAATTTCGCCCTTGTGCCGCAAGGTTTGAAATATGGGAAAATGCAGCCGTTCCCATATACATAAGCAAAACGCCCTTTAAAGTTCCCATAGTTTAAATTGCTAGGGCCTTTCGGTCCATAATGGCCTGTCCTAAAATCAAGGACCTTAAACTTACATATAAACCGCATTTAAACGCTAGCGTCGCTAAATAGCGTATTTATTCGACGCTTTAAACCAATTGAATTTTAAAGGAGAAATAATGATTTCAAAACTTTTATCAGTCTGCCTTACTCCAATTAGCTTTTTATTATGCCTGGTGTTTTTATCTTCCTGTTTATTCGGGGGACATGATCACGGTGACCACGACCATCACGAAAGCACTCATAGCGAATCGGGCGCACAAATATTTTCCGACAACGGAGATTTTTCGGTTATCATAAGTTACGATAACCGGCCCATCATTTCCGGAGAAAATAGTATTGAATTAACATTAAAAAATAGCCAGGCAGAAAAGCTGGCACTTGCCACCATAAGCGCATCAACCTGGATGCCTATGCATAACCACGGAAGTTCTCCTGACCCCGTTGTAGAAGATTTGGGTAATGGAGAATATTCCATAAGCAGAATAAATTTTACTATGGATGGACGGTGGAAGTTGATTCTTAATATTGAGGTAGGTGATTTATCCGATGTTATAACCATACCTTTTACTGTGGAACCTTAAGCGTGAATAGATTTAAAATAGCCTTTGCGCTTATGGCTGGTTTGTTTTTTAGCTGCCCTAATGTTTTAGATGCGCAGTCTTGTTGTGTGGCGACTGGTAATTACAACTTAAATTCCGTGGGTAGGTGCCAAAAAGGAGTTTTGGCAAGTAAACTGGAATATGGCCATTCTATGGGAAGTTTCGATTCAGATGGAACTTTTCAATGGGATAATCGCGCCTCCCAATCCAGCTGGACCCAATACATTGGCGCTGGCTATGCTTTTTTATATCCCCACTTGGAAATGGGATTTAATATACCTGTGGTTTTAAGTCAAAACCGGAAAATTTCTGAAGAAGATCATTACAGTTATATGTTAAAGGGAGATATAAACTTAAGCGCAAATTTAATTGTATTAAATGATCTTATGACCGGAATTTTTTCTTTAAACGGGGAGAGCTGGAAGCCATTTATGAGCCTAAATGTGGGAGTGAAAATTCCCACTGGAATTTCCAGCCAATCCTCTCAAAACTGGAGCCAATCAGATGTTACCAGTAACGGCTACTTTCAGCTCAACACATCCCTTTTAGTGAGTAAATTTGTCACTCCAAAATGGGTTGTAGGATTAAATGCTAATTATAGCTTGGTTAAAGAAAAAACCATAGCGATTAGCTCCCGCCCCAATAAGATTAATCCCGGGGATATTTTTGGGGGAAGCCTTTCCCTAAGCTACATAAAAAACCTTTGGTGGTCTTTTTATGGATTTGCTTCCTTAAGCAAATCCACGGAAAATAAAATTAATGGGAGTTCAGAGCCGAATTCAGATAATTTCTCCAGTCTTTTTGGGTTATCCATCACCAGAAGCGTGGTGGTTCCCTTTTGGCAACTTCAATTGGGAGTAGAAACAAACCCTTGGTTTGATGGCTTTGGGAAAAACAAAAGCTTTTCTGGCTATAAAACTAACATAACATTGCGGAGAAATTTTATATAAAAAAAGGAACCCACAATATGTGGGTTCCAAATTAAAAAGTTAGGAAATAACTAATGGGTTACATTAATAGCCTGGGAAATGTTTCCACTCTTAACAATATAATTTCCAGCTTTTAAAACCTGGTTTATAGTTTCTTTAATCCCTGAATTGCCTGCATTAAACGAAGCAATTTCTCTCCCCTGTAAATCAAATATTTTCAATCCATTTTCATTATTCATTAAGGCATCAATGTTGATTTTTTGTTTTCTCATTGTGGAAATGGGGCCATCACCAAGTAAGTCAGGATAGTCATTTGGTGGTTCTGGGTTATCTGCCACATAGTCCATTAGCCAGGTCATAGCAGGCCTTGGTGTGCCATTATCCTGGATTAGCCCTGAATTGCTGACCCAGGTTTGACCCATAACATATCCCCAAATGGTAATACCTGCAATTTTGGGATGGTTCCAAAACATGGTCATTTTATCTTCCATTTTAGAACGTTGTGATTCATCATTGCCATCCGGAATATCAAATTCAGTTATAAACATGGGCAAACCGGTTTCACTGGTTATCCTATCAATGTTGCTTTTCAAGGTACTGGTATTTACTCTATGGGCATCGTGTGCCTGGGCGCCAATGGCATCAATGGGGGCACCCTCATTAATTAGAGTTTTTACCATATCGATGACCCAGTTTAATTCGTTGTTCCATTCGATAATATTAAAATCATTGTAAATAAGAATGGCATCGGGCCAGCGCTCTCTCGCCATTTCAAAGGCTTTAATAATCCAATCGTGACCGGAGCTTCCGTTACCCCCTAGTGCGTCATCAAAGGGAGGAACAGCGTGATTGGGATGGGCTTCGTTAACCACGTCAATCATAGGTATGTGATCGTAGCGTTCTTTGGCCAAATCAAACCATTCTTCAATTTCTTCCAATTGTTCCTGTTGGGATAAACTCGTCATCCAGTTTGGATATTGGCTCCCCCAAATCAAGGTGTGGAATTTCCATGGAATACCTTCGGCTTCTGCAAAATCCCGAATAGCATCTCCTCCGCGCCAACTCATTTGATCTCGGGAGCGTTCTACAGAGCCCCATTTGTGCTCATTTTCTCCGGTAATTTGATTCCAATAATCCATATAATCACTTCGGACCTGGCCTCGAGAAGTAATATTGCCCAAAAATTTGCTGGAATTTTCTGCTGGCTGAGATTGCACAAATTCAGTTGTCAACATAGCCATAAATACCGACGCAGCGGAATAGATGGGCTTGTTGATTCGAAATAACTTATTGAACAAAGAATTTAACTTATGAATTGGATTCATTTGACCCCCGGTATTTATTATGTCCCCACAATTAATTTACCCCATTTTTTAAGATACGCTTACAAATTTTTACCTGGGAGAAATACAAAATGGCTCATTGTCAAAATAGGATGACATTTTTTAAAGCCTTAGATCACATGAGGTTTGGGCTTTTTTAGCTCGAAGCAAATAGTCTGGGGTGAAAAAAGAATTTTTGCCTTAAAATGATGAAAAAAGAACAAAGTAGGAATGAAAAATTCCAAACTGGAATAGGGTTCAGATGCAAAAATTGCCGTGTGCTCCAAGCCTCCTTTTTACGGTTTTGTCTAAAGATTTAGTTTACCGCGGTATTTGTGGACCTATTTGCTCCATATTTCCGGTTTTCAAAAAAAATTAGGCTTTTCATACTCCTATTTTATACATGAAAATCCTCCAAAAAGGCATCATGGCTAAATATTCTTTTCGCACTAAACTCTGTTTTTTTAGGCGATGAAATCATGTCTCGGGATGGGTAAAAAAGGACCTTGTAAACGCTTTAAATTACCTGGTGCATTGCTTGTAAAGCGGTCACAATAATGCAGTTCCTTTCTTGTTAATATGCTTCATGATTTTAAACCACATTTTACAGCTAAAATTTCGCAATCAGTTTAGAAATTTTGATGTTGTTATGGTGAAGTGCCCTCCGTCCTTGGTACAGGTAAAAAGGCAGCTCTGGCAGATCGTTAACATAAGCTATAATCCTGGTCAAATGGGTGTATTGATGGATTATTTGGAACAGAAATTACCGAAAATTCGTACAAGAATATTTCTTAAACCAATTCAAACCCCATAACCACATTAATTCACTAATTAAAAGTAGAGGAAAATTTACTGTCAATTGAAAAATATTTGTTTTAATGCTACACGTTTTGGAACAAATTCATCATGGCTTTCGTCCTAACCAGTATGGAACGAACCAACTAATTTTTACCGGGGGCAATATGTTAAAGTTTTTTATCACCACCTTGGGAATACTGTCAGCGCTTGTTTTGAGTCCAAGCGCAGCGACAAAATTTCCCTTTCCTCAGCAAAGGACCTATCCAAGTGGAATTTTGCCCGAGGGAATTGATCATAAACATGTTCAAACAATTTACGATATCTGGCTTAAGGGGTATTATACAGAAAGCGGGGATCAGGCCAGAATTAAATTCGATGAACCTGAAAACACAGTGAGTGAAGGTATTGGATATGGAATGCTTATCATGGTATACATGGACAATGCCAAAAACAACACCCAGGCCAAATTCGACAAACTTTGGAATTACTACAAAGCCCATTCCAATAATGGCCTAATGGATTGGAAAATTTCAGGATTTGGCGGAACCATAGGCGGAGGTGCAGCTACGGATGCCGAGTTGGATGCAGCGGTAGCCCTTATTATGGCTTATGAGCAATGGGGAGACGAAAAGTACCTCAACGAAGCCAAAACCTTAATCGGCAATGTTTACGCCCAGGAAGTTAAAAGCGACTACTTAGTTGGCGGCAGCCAATGGGTAAGTTATAACCCCTCATATATGAGTATAGTTGCGTTAGAATTGTTTAAAGAGGTAGATGGAAGCAGATGGAACAATGTTGTGAACACTTCCTATACATTGCTCGATGCGAGCCAGCACAACCAAACAGGCCTTTGGCCTAACTGGTGCGATATTAATGGCAATCCCGGCGGCGGCGTAGGAAACGACCCTACCGTATACGGCTTTGATGCGGCACGTACCCCCTGGAGAATAGGTTGGGCCTATCTTTGGCATGGCCATAGCCAGGCTAAAGCTTTAAGTTCAAAAGTGGTGGATTGGTTTATTTCCGAGACCGGCAACACTCCCGGGCTTATTGGCCAAAAGTATAACCTGGATGGTTCCATTGCCACAGGCGCAGGGGGAAATATGGATAACATTCCTACCTTTCTCGGCCCTCTGGTAGTGGGCGGAGTAGTAGATCCCAAATATCAGGACTGG
Source organism: Fibrobacteria bacterium (assembly GCA_050294405.1). Lineage (GTDB taxonomy): Bacteria > Fibrobacterota > Fibrobacteria > UBA11236 > JADFYW01 > JBNKOC01. Next base: position 540,712 of record JBNKOC010000012.1, read on the forward strand.
GTAAATAAAGGTTACAATCGCTTGCGGGCATTCGGGCCAACTGACGACAACTATTATAACGAAACCCTGGAGTTATTATGTATGCTCTTGCTTACTGGTAACATGCCAAACTTCCGTACTATTACTCCTCACACAACAGCGACCCTTGAAGTTACAGCAACTCCAAATGGCGCAGGAACCTTAACTATTTCTCCTGATAAACCCAGTTATTCCATTGGAGAACAGGTTACTATTACCACAGCTCCAAGTGGGCCTAATTTTACTTTTGTGGGATGGTCCGGCGACTATGTGGGCACAGCTCTCACAGCAACAGTGACCGTGGATTATAACATGAAAATCCAAGCGGTATATAAGGATGAAACAGCAAAAGATTTGGTGGATGACTGTGAAGACAACGATGCCAAAACAAATATGGGCACCGATTGGTTTACCTATACGGATGCAGCTGATGCCGGGGCTTCTGTTGTCACTCCGCTAACTGGCGGAGAAGACGCTCCTTTTACCATGGCAGCTGGCGGATACGAATCCAACTATGCTGCAAAAATAGAATTTAGCCTGGATCAGGGTGGGTTCGAATACGATCCTTTTGTGGGAATTGGATTCCAGTTCAATGAAGATCAAGTGCCGGAAGATGTCAGTGCTGCTACAGGCATTAGTTTTTACTACAAAGGCAGTTTTGGCGGCGCAAATGCTGCTATTTACATTGAATGTGCCACTGTAACTGAACCCGGAGCAAACTACGGCATGCTTTTGGAACCAAGTGCGGATTGGAAAGAAATGCTGGTAACCTGGGATGACTTTCTACAACCTTCCTGGGCAGAACAGGTGGAATTGGATATGACTCAGGTTGAAAACTTTCACTGGCAAATTCAGGGAGACACAGGGGACAGCGGTGAACTTTGGCTGGACAATATCCGCTTGATTGGATACGAAATTGCAAGCCCCATTAAAAACCCTGCACAAAATAAATTTAAGGAAAATAAAGCTATCCGTTTTTCACAATTGGGCAACCAATTGGAAATCCAATACTTCATTAACCAGGATAGTTATGTTAGCCTAGAGCTTTACGACTTATCCGGAAAGCTTGTTCAAACTCTGGAACAAGGAAATAAAGCTGCCGGGAACCATTCAGTTCTGGTTTCAGCCTCAGAAAAATTAAACTCTCATTCTCTTTACATAGCAAAACTTAAAAGCGAAACCAGGGAAGCTTCTGAGTTGATTATGATGCAATAATTGGATGAGTAAAAAAGTTTCCTAAAACAAAAAAGGCACTGAAAAGTGCCTTTTTTTGTTGGTAGCGGGGGCTGGATTCGAACCAACGACCTTTGGGTTATGAGCCCAACGAGCTACCGGACTGCTCCACCCCGCGACGAATTTTGTGTGCATTAATCTAGCATAAATAATTTAAGATTCAAGGAATCTGGCACAATTTCCGGATTTTCTTGAAAGAACCTTTAAACACCAGCTTTATACACAGCATAGCCTCGGGGCGGAGCCCAAAATTGGCCCCAGCCATTTTCCTGTACTGGTTGCGGGTAGGGCATGTCTAATTGATAGGGGCTCCACCAGGCTATGGGTTTTAAGACCTCATTGTTCCATTGGGTGTGTACCCACTTGCCATTCCACCCATCTCCTCGATTATTGAGAACATATATAAGGCCAGGGTTGTTTCCTGAGCCTCTTCTTTGCATGATATACAAGTTGTCATCTACCCATAGGGTATCTGTTTTGCCAGCTGCTAATTTTTCATGGACATATACTAGGGCGGCAATCCCATTTGGAGATCCTTCTTTAGCTAAACCCCAGTTGTAATAGTCTTGCCAAAAGACGCATGGATAACCTTCGTGAGTTAGGATGTAACTATAAGCCAAAAGTTTGTCATTATAAATTGGGGGCTCACTACCGCCTCTAAAGTCATGGTTGTCCACAAAGGTAACAGCTCCAAAGGGATTGTCGTAAAATAAGGTGGAAGGGCCGCCTAAATTTCTTAGGCTGAATCCATAGCTATCGCAAAGGTTTTTTAATTGATATCGAAGGGGAAAATCAAATGCTCCAACCGGATTGTCACTCCAGTCATTCACTTCATGGAGCCAATCCTCAATTTCTCTGTCGCCGGCCCAGTTTTCTGCAACTCCATAAGGCTTAAATGGATTGCCATTTTTTACATAGCGTTCTTCCTGAATTGCTTTGGTTACCCAGGTGCCATAGCCTTTTACAAAATCATATCGAAATCCATCAAAGCCGATTTCTTCTATCATCCACTTGGCAAGTTTTAAGATTTCGGTATATACATACGGATTGCGGTGGCACAAATCTGGCATTTGGCCGAATTTTTTTTCATCCCAACTCTCGTATTGGCTTGGGTGAAAACAATCCCAGCTGCGTAAAAATTTTCCGCTTTTAGGTTTGTTAAACAAGGTCCAACGCTTGACGCCATCAATGGGATTGACTTCTTCCTTATCTGCACCATTGTTGTGGTTTACAACCATGTCTGCAATAACTGTCATGTTATTGTTGTGGGCTGCGTCGATTAAATTTAAAAGTTCCTCCTTGGAGCCAAACCAGGTTTTTTTAGCCCCCTTTTGTTGGTAATCTCCAAGATCATAAAAATCGTAAGGGTCGTAACCCATAGAAGGGCCATATATATTTGGAGGCTTATGGGCGGGAGGCAGCCAAAGGGATGTAAACCCCACATTGGCCAAGCCAGGTAATTTTCCCTGGATGTATTCCCACCACTTGTATTCTTTATTGTCTGTTTTAGGGCAGTCCCAGTAAAACGCTTGCATCATTACTCCCATAATTCACTCCTTTGATATTAATTGGAAGAATAGCAGGTTCAAAAATTAAATGCTTCAAAAAAAATTTAAGTAATTGTTCGAATGGTTTTAAGGGATTTTGGTTTTAATAATGAAATGAACTAAATCTGGTGTTATTTAGAATTAGCAGCTTCAAATTATGTTATTTGAAAAATTTAAGAGTTATTTGGAGCCGTGAATGGCCTGGTCGAACTCTTTTAAAAGAGAAGCATCTTTGCTGACTTCAAACAAATTGCCAACCACAATGGCTTGAGCGCCTGCTTTCACCCTTTCGCTGGCGAGTTCCGGTTTGCGAATGCCTCCGCCCACAATTAGTTTAAGGTTGCAGGTATGCCGAACCATTTGAACCATTTCCACCGGAACGGGGTTCTTTGCTCCCGAACCGGCTTCCAGATATAAGTAGCGTTGTCCCATCATTTCTGCCGCCATAGCATGGGCTGCCGCAATTTGAGCCTTATCGGCGGGAATGGGTTTGGTATTGCTAATGTATTCCACCGCTGTGGTGCTGCCCGATTCAATAAGCATGTATGCTGTGGGAATAGGCTCAAGTTTATAGGCTTTGACCAGTACCGAACCGCGAACTTGTTCGTCAATTAAAAATTGAGGATTTCTGCCTGATATCAGGGATGTAAAAAGAATGGCATCGGGCCCTGGAGTAACCTGTGAGGCTCCCCCTGGAAAAAGAATTATGGGCAGTCCGGTTTTTTCTTTTAAGCTTTTGGCTATTTGGGAAAAAAATGTATTCCCGATAAAAGAGCCGCCCAAAAATAGAACATCCACTCCATTTTCTTTGGCTAACATGCCCGATTCCAATATTTTTTCGGGGGATTCTGAATCCGGGTCCAGCAACATAATAAACAAGGCCCCTTTTTCATCAATGAGGCTGTTTAATTTTTGTTCCACTGGACCTGTCAACTGCCCACCGCCTTACTTGCCATTTCACGGGCTGCAACAAAAATTTGGGGTTCCGCATCTAACTTGCGGCAACCGGCCTGGGCTCTATCCGGGCGCCCGCCCCCTTTGCCATCGGCTAATTTTCCCAATTCTTTTACCATATCTCCCGCTTTAATTTTTGCATGAAGGGATTTTTCAACCAGGCTGAAAAGAGAGAGATTGTTGTCACTAACATATGTGAAAACAGCTATAGTGTTTTTTGGCATGCTTTCATGTAATCCGTCCATTAATTCAGAAAGCTGTTTTTTATCTAACCCTTGGAAATGAGAATCCGCGCTTAAGGACTTGGCGATAAAATTTGCTTCGCCCAATTTTTCAACGCCTTCCCAAATTTGTTTGGCAGCTGATAAAGCTTTTTCTTTTTTGAGCTCGGCGAGTTGCTTTTCGCTTTCTTTAAGCCGGTCATTTAATTCCAGAATTTTTTCCAGTTCCTGGCCGGGCTTGATTTTAAGCTGTCCGGCGATGTTGTCCAGCGTGCTTGATTTTTGATTAAGCCAGTTTAGGGCCTGCATTCCGGTGATGGCTTCAATACGCCTAACGCCAGCCGCGATGGAAGTTTCTTTGGTAATTTTAAAAAGACCGATATGGCCTGTATTACTAACATGAGTCCCTCCGCAAAGTTCCATGCTAAACTCACCCATGGATATGACACGCACTACATCACCGTATTTTTCTCCAAATAGGGCCATAGCCCCTTTTTTCTGGGCTTCGTCAAAAGATAACATTTCCAGTGAAACAGGAAGGGCGTTTTGGATTTGTTCATTAACCAGGCTTTCCACTTTTGAAATTTCTTCTTCCGTCATGGCTGAAAAGTGGGTGAAGTCGAATCGCAAGTCTTCCGCTGCCACTCTGGAACCCTGCTGTTGCACGTGGTCCCCCAACACTTTTTGCAAAGCGGCTTGCAGCAAATGGGTGGCGCTGTGGTTTTTCATAATTGCAGAACGTCTGGGCCCAGTTACCTGGGCTTCTAACTGAGGATGGCTGGCATCCAGTTCGCCATTTTTCTCAATACATTTGTGAACTACCATATCTAATACTTTAAAGCAATCCACAACTTCCAGTTCTACCCAGTCGTTTTTCAAAAAGCCGGTATCGCCGATTTGTCCGCCAGATTCACTGTAAAAGGGAGTTTGGTTTAAAACCACATAGCTGAATTTATCGTCTTTACAAAACCGGCTGAGGGTGGCATTGGAATCCAACTGTTCATAACCCAAAAAGACAGAGTCTTTGGATTCGTCTATAATGGTCCAATTTTCATCACTGGCCATGATGTTATCAAATTTGGCCGCTTTTCGGGCCCGTTCGTTTTGGGCCTTCATATGTTTCTGATAACCTTCTTCATCTACTGATAAACCATGCTCTTCGGCAATTAAGCGAGTTAAATCCAGGGGAAAGCCAAAGGTATCGTATAAGGTAAAGGCGTCTTCACCTGAAATACTGTCTTTGGAATCTGCCTTTGCTTTTTCGGCAAGCTTTTTGATTTTTTCCAAACCCTGATCCAGAGTTTTAATAAAACGCTCTTCTTCAGATTGGATAACCTGAATAATAAAGTTTTGTCTTTCTTTTAATTCGGGAAAGGCATCTCCCATAAGTTCTACCAAAACAGGCACTAGCTTGCAAATAAAGGGTTCTTTTTGATCCAGGTTGCGGGCATAGCGGCTGGCTCTTCGCAAAATTCGGCGAAGCACATAGCCTCTTCCTTCGTTTCCGGGTAAGGCTCCATCGGCAATAGCAAAACTTAAAGCCCGTAAATGGTCGGCAATAACCCGGTGGCTCATTCCAGGAGCTCCTCTGTCATAGGGCTTGCCCGATAAACGGCTGATACTGTCTATGATGCCGGCAAATATATCTGTATCGTAATTGGACTCCACATCCTGAAGCACGGCGCAAATTCTTTCAAAACCCATGCCGGTGTCAATGTGTTTAGCAGGTAAAGGTTCCAAATCGCCCGAAGCCAGACGAGAATATTGAATAAATACTAAATTCCAGATTTCGATGTATCGAGCGTTTTCACCGTTCACTCCTTCAATAACATCGCTGAAGCTGGCCTCTTGGGTGGCCAAATCACCTTTGTCGAAATGGATTTCGGAACAGGGTCCACAGGGCCCAACATCGCCCATTTCCCAGAAATTGTCTTTATCGCCGAATTTTAAAATGCGATGTTTATCGATGTCCGTAACCTTAGACCAAAGCTCGAAGGCCTCGTCATCGCTGTGGTGCACCGTAACGAAAAGGCGGTTTTTGGGAAGGCCCCAAACTTCTGTGAGCAGCTCCCAGGCCCATTCAATGGCTTCTTTTTTATAGTAGTTGCCAAAGGACCAATTGCCCAACATTTCAAAAAAGGTATGGTGGTAGGTGTCTTTGCCCACCACTTCCAAATCGTTGTGCTTGCCGGAAACCCGGATACATTTTTGGCTGTTGTAAACTCGGCTTAGGTTGTTTTTATTGTCTCCCAAAAAAATGGGTTTAAACTGATTCATGCCTGCATTGGTAAAAAGCAGGGTAGGGTCGTCGTTGGAAACCACAGGCGCAGACCGGATAAATTGATGCTCCTTAGATTTGAAAAAATCAAAAAAAGCGTCGCGAATCGCCGTGGAAGTCCATTTTTTAACTGTAGCTGTGTTCATAAAATTCTGTTCTGCAAAGTTACAAAATTTAATACAGCTAACCGGCAAAATCCAATTTCTAGGCCAATTATGCCCTGTTTTGGTTCTTATTTTCCTCTAGAAGCATGTCGGATGTAAGCTTTGCATAGCAAGGCTGGGCGAAAAACCTCGGTATTACAGTCAGACGCAGCGCAAATGTTAAACCTGACAGGCTCCTAAGGGCACTTTTAGCGACCACCAGTTAAGGGGACTCCTGGGATTTTTTGCCTCGTCATAGGAATACAGAAGCTTGGGGATGCTGTCTGGGCCAAAAAGGCTGGGTCTTTTGAAATGCCATTCTCTTTGGTCGGGTATCAAATCGGGGCTGTGGGGCCAGGGGCGAATGCTTCCTTTGGGGAGAAGTTTTGCCAGTTTTTTGCTGTTCATGGAAACATTCCCAGCCCTGGGTGGAACAGGGCCGGCTTCATGGCGAAAACAACCGTGGAGCAGTTCGGGAGGGTAATTTCCCAGTCTGTTAATAATTTGGGCAATCTGGTACAGGGTCAAAGGAGCAGGTCCTCCTAAATGAAATAGACCTGGAGTGAAGTTGTCCAAAAAATGTTCCAGTACTAAAAGAACGTCCTGTATATATATATTGCTGCGCACTTCATCGTAATAAAGTGTGGCGGGGTTGTTTTTTTTGAAACGGGATTCAATCCAATCCACAGCTCCCGCGTGCCCGTTTAAACTGGGACCCATGGGAAGGGGGATGCGAAAAACAGCCGCCTTTCCATAGCCATCTAAAATTATTTTTTCGGCTTCTGCCATGGTTTTGCCGTAAACTGTTACCGGAGAAACGGGGCTTTGCTCGGTGTAGTTTCCGCTGGCAACACCGTCAAAAACCAAATCGGAAGAAAATCGAATGAGAGGAATGTCATATTCCCTGGCTAATTCCATGATTCGAACCCCAAAATCCGTATTCACCAGTTTGGCCATGGCGGGGTTGTATTCGCAGGATTTTAAAGCGCAACATCCGGAAGCATCAATCACAAATCTAAAGGAGTGCCTTTTGAAAAGAGCTACCAGGCCTTCTTTATCTTCAGCATCTAAAAAAGCTATTTGCGGGTGGGAAATTTCCGATGTATGGCAGGGGGCCTGGCCAATAACATTGGCTCCATATTTACTCAAGAAATAATAAAAGGCGTTAAAGCCCGGAATTCCTGGGATTCCAGTAATTAAAATGGGTCCGTTAAAAGCCTCTTTTGCCATGGGAATCCAAGTCTAATAATATGTTGGGTTTGGCGCAAATAAGGGAAGCTCAAGGATTAATCTGCGGATTTTGTTAAATTATGGCCCCAGGAATGCCATTTTAATGAACAAAACCACTTCTATCTATCTCGATTTAGTTCGCTTTTTGGCCGCACTGCTGGTTTTTAACTCCCATTTAGTGGCTGAAAGAATCAGTGGGGGTATTCCCTATTTAAATGCCCTTTATCCTTTGGGCAGTGACAGTGTAATGGCCTTTTTTGTTCTCTCGGGATTCGTTATTTACCATGTGGCCAGCACAAAAGAAAAACAGTTTTCTGATTTTTTTATTTCCCGGTTGGCCCGTTTGTATTCAGTGGTATTTCCGGCCATTATCCTTACAGTTATTCTGGACTTAATTGGCCGAAAATTGGCTTTACCCATTTACGATGGCAATTGGAGCCAAGTAACTCAACCTTTTATTCGCTGTTTCATGAGTTTTACTTTTATGCATGAAATTTGGTTTTACACCATAAGGCCTTTTTCCAATGTTCCTTTTTGGTCTATAGGTTATGAGTTCTGGTATTATCTCCTTTTTGCCTTTATGTTCTATACAAAAGGAAAAAAAAGAGTTTTTTTAATTTTACTAACATCGGCTTTTATAGGGCCAAAAATTTTGGTTTTATTTCCCATCTGGCTTTTAGGAGTGCTCGCCTATAAAATTAGCATTCAAAATAAATTGAAGACAATTTACGGCTGGGTACTATTTTCCTTTTCCATAGTGGGTTTTGCCCTTTACTTTTTGTTAGATGGCCACGGAGAACTTTTAACCTTTACCGAATCCTTATTTGGATCTGAATTCACTAATAAACTAGCCCAAACCAAATACCTTTTTAGCGATTACATTGTGGGCCTTTTGGTGTTCGCAAATTTTATTGGATTTACAGCGGTTTCAGATGCTTTTTCTGGAATCTTAGGCTTTTTTGAAAGGCCCATTCGTTATTTGGCCTCTTACACATTTATCCTGTATTTGATGCATTACCCTTTGCTGGAATTTTTTGCAGCCTTAACATATAAGGAAAATACCCAAAGCTCAAACACCTATGTGCTGGTTATTGGGACTCTTTTTTCCATTTGGGCCTTGGGGCCTATTAGCGAAAAACAAAAGTCCAATTACAAAAAGTTTTTTTTAAAATTTGCTCCATGGAAATAAAAGGCCTTAAATTGCCCTATTTAAAATTTTTGGCCTTGGCCATTTTTGTGCTTTTTTCGGGAACTCATGCCTTAAGCAGAGTAACATGGTTTTTTGGCTTATACAGCTTTGGAAAAGCCCTTGTTTTAAGCTCTGTGTACCTGGCAATATTAACATTTTGCCTAACTGCAATTTGGACTACAGCAAACCATAAACGCTTGTGGTACAGAGCCATTTTTGGGTTGCCTCTTTGCATTAGCGCCTTTGTGGGAGCTTCCTACGAATCCATTACCGGAGCCATTGTAAACTTCAACAGCGTAGCCACGCTAATAAATAACATGGAGTTTTTAGACGAAGCCTACAGCACATATATATCCGATTTAAGTTTGCCCATTTTTTCAAGTGTTGCAGGCTATATAGGGGTTTTGCTCCCCCATGTATTTATCAATTGGCCCCTGCAGATTTTTGGTTCCCGGTTTAAAAAAACATTTTATCACTCCCTATTTTCTTTTGGCTTTCCATTGAGCCCATATCCACTTTTATTTTTTATTATGATGCTTTATCACGGCAATGGCTTTGAGGGCGTGCCCATGCAATACAAAGTAAGTGTTCCCTGGATGATGTATTATGTGAACCAGGCCCTTTCTCCTGAAATCCTGCGCCGTCCCCCTGAATTAACCCAACTGGAAGGCGATAAAGCAGATAAAGACATTGTTATCATAATGGATGAAAGTATTCGGGCCGATTTTTTGGACATAAACATGGATAGGCAAACCACGCCCTCCCTTTTAGCCGCAGAAGACAAATACAGCAATTTTGGTATAACCTCTGCTGCCAGTAACTGCTCCAGGGCTTCCAACCTAACCGTTCGTTTTTTAATTAGTCCTGATTCGGTGAAAGAATCCTATTACCACAACCCCTCTATCTGGTCTTTTGCTAAGCTGGCAGGATACCAAAGCATATACATCGACGCCCAATCCGATTATGGGCAACCCACAAATAGTTTTGATAAAGAAGAACAAAAAGAGGTGGATAAATACATTTTGCCTTCAGGAAAAACATCCAGGGAAAAGGATATGTTGGCCCTTAAAAGCCTGCTTGGTTTTTTAAACGACAGTATTCCCCAATTTATATTTTTGTTAAAGGAGGGAATTCATTTTCCCTACGATGAAAAATATCCGGCCTCTGAAGAAGTTTTTAAGCCGAGCCAAAAAACAGCCAACATGTCTTCTGAAGAAAAAAGACAAGCCAAAGTAAACGCTTATAAAAATGCCATCCGCTATACCCTTAATCCGTTTTTTGAAGAACTTTTCCGGGATAGTATTTCACAGCCCTTTGTTTTGTACTACACAGCCGACCATGGCCAAAATCTTTTGGATGATGGATTGGAAGTCACCCATTGCCGCTATGAAAATGTCATAGTGGAAGAGGGGATGGTTCCCTTTTTTGCGTACAGCAATATAGATGCAGAAAAAAAGCGATTTAAGGAAGTGGCTCACAAAAAACTAAATCAACTTTCCCAGTTTTCCCTTGCTCCCAGCCTTTTGGCCCACATGGGTTTTTCTGAGGAACAGATAAAAACAAAATACGGATTCCCCATTTGGGCCGATACCCTGCCGGAACAAAAATTTATAACTTATGGCATCGAAAATTTCTTTTTGGGAATTGGGCTTAAAACCCATATCACCTGGTTTTCTTTTCCCTCGGCTTCCGCCCAGACACCCTAAACCCTAACGGCAATAGCGGTTTAATATTAAGTTTATAGCCATGAGTCAGGATTTTGGCCAATTCAAGGAAACTGTTAAGGAGCGCGCAGATATCGCCCAGATTATTGGCAGTTATTTACAGCTCAAAAAGCAGGGTTCCCGATATTTGGCGGTTTGCCCTTTTCACAACGACCATAAACCCAGCATGAACGTGACTCCTCAAATGGGAATTTACCGCTGTTTCGTATGTGGGGCCAGTGGCGATGTGTTCAGTTTTTTACAGGAGTACGAAAAGCTTTCCTTTATGGAGGCATTAAAATTGGTGGCGGAAAAGGTGGGCCTGGAAATGCCCAGGCAATTTGAAAAAGGCGAAGGAGACTCAGGGGAGCTTAAAGATTTGATGTTTAAGGCCAACGCTCTGGCTGCGGATTTTTACCAGCAGGAATTAAAAAAATCAGGACCTGCCATGGAATACATCAAGAAACGTGGCATTTCTCCCGAATCCCAAAAAAAATTTCAGCTGGGCTTTGCGCCTTCCAGTTGGGACGCTTTCTATCGCTATGCATTGAGTAAGGGTTTTAAACAGGATTTATTAATTAAAGGGGGCCTGATAAAACTGGGCAATGGCAATCGGCCCATGGATAGGTTTGTGAATCGATTGATTTTTCCCATTTGGAATTTGAGCCATAAAATTGTGGGCTTTGGGGGCAGGGGTCTTGAACCCGACTCGGTTCCCAAATACTTGAATTCACCGGAAACCATGTTATACCAAAAATCCCATATATTATACGGGCTCAATTTTGCCCGGCTTTCCTTAAAAAAAGCCGAGGAGTTGATATTAGTGGAAGGCTACATGGATGTAATTGCCCTCCACCAATTTGGCCTGGAAAATTCCATTTCAGTTTCGGGAACCGCTCTTACAGACCAACATGTAAAACGCATTAGAAGTTTCGCCCAGCGGGTTTACCTTTGCCTGGATGGCGATAATGCGGGCCAACGCGCGGCAGAAAAATCACTGCCCATGTTAATGTCGGCGGGTATCGAGGTTAAAATTCCCGATTTGCCCAGTGAACACGACCCCGATTCTTATTGCCGCCAGTTCGGCGTGGAGGGTTTTAAAGAACTGCTGGAAAAGTCCAAAGGCCCGGTGGAATTTTTACTGCGCGAATATTTAAAAAAGCCCGACTCCTTTAGTCCTGAGCAAAAGGATATGGTTTATAAACAGGCCACGGGGGTGATCTCGAACTCTCCTTCGGAAATCGTGCGCGCCGAATACCAACTTCAAATTCGGAAATTATTAGGAATAAGCGCCAACCTGGAATCCAGGCCTCAAATTCAAAAAACTCAAACTCCTGTGAGCAAAAATTTTCCTGCGGCTAATTTGCAGAAAAGGGTGGCGGATAAGGTGAAGAGGGATATTGAATGGAAATTTTTACAGATTTTAATTTCCGAGCCCAAACTTTATCCCGAAATTTCGGATTCCATTCATTTGGAATGGTTTCAAGACCAGTTTTTACAGGAATTGCTGGACAGGTTCTTTTTTTATCTCTCCAATCAGGAAAGTTATCATATCAAGGGGCTTTTGGAAGTTCTGTTGGAAAACCAGAAATTGGCCGTAGAAAATATGGAAATTTTAGAAATTTCTAATTTTTCTACCACCTTGCAGGAAATAAAGGATATAATTTCAGAATTGGGAAGACGGTATTATCGTAGGTCTATGAGGGAAATCACCATTCAGATCCGTGAAAACAAAATGGACAAATCCGAAGGCCGTCAAGAGCTATTACGTTTGCAAAAAGAAATGGAAAGCATTTAGGCCTTTTCCATAAATTTTTGTGAACAAAATTGAACCATTGGGAATTCAATAATTTAGTTTATTGACCCATTCACTTCTGAAGGATCTATTACATGAATGAGATAGATGCAAAAATAATCCGGCGTCTCCAAAAACAAAACAAGCTCCAGGGCTTTTTAGCTGAAAATCAAATCCGGGAGTTGGCTAAATCCGAAGAACGCTTCCAGGAATTGAAGCAGTATTTTGAGGACAACGGCGTTCGCATCACTCAATTCAAAGTTAAAACCAGAAAGACTCCCCAAAAATCAGATATAAAAAAGGTCAGTCGTTTTAACGATCCCACCTGGGTTTACTTAAACTCTGTGGGAAAAGTACCTCTGCTTTCCCGGGCCGAAGAAGTAAACATCGCCAAAAAAATCGAAGAAGTGCAAAAAAGAATTTGCGCCATCCTCTATTTGTCTCCGTCCATGATTGATGAAATTATCCATTTGGGAAACCAGGTTTTGGATGAGGGTCTTAAAGTTGAAGAAATTATTCAAATTGATAACGAAGCCTGGACGGACTCCAAAGTTTATGAGTCTGAACACAACCGCGCCGTTCGATTAATTAAGAAAATTAAAGATTTCCACCAAAGGCTCTCTGATTTAAAAGAACAGTTTAAGGCGTTAAAAGAAAAAAGCCACAACGAAAACAACAAAGAGATTCAAAACATCGCTGTGGAAATAAAAACCATGGAAGATGAATTAGTGGAGTCGGGTATCAATTTAAAAATGAGCCATAAGCAAATTGACCGCCTCATTGGAAAGTTCAAAACAGAACAAGGTGATGTTCCCTCTAACATTGAAAAAATCAAAAAGATTAAACAGTGGGAATATGTGAGGGAAAGAGCCAAAGAAGAACTTATTGAGGCCAATGTGCGCTTGGTGGTTTCCATAGCCAAACGCTATACATCAAAAGGTTTGGAGCTAATTGATTTGGTGCAGGAAGGCAACAGCGGCCTTATCCGGGCTGTGGAAAATTTCGATTATACCAAAGGCTATAAATTTTCCACTTACGCAACCTGGTGGATTAAGCAAAGCATCACCAGAGCTATAGCCGATAAAGCCAAAACCATTCGTATCCCTGCAAACATGCTGGACATAAGCCGCAAGGTGATGAAAACCTATAGGGAAATCCACCAAAGAACAGGTAAACAACCCTCCGCAGAAGTAGTTGCAAAAAAAGTAGGCTGCTCAGTTAAAAAAGTGCAGTTGGCATTAGATGTTTCTCAGGACCCCATTTCCCTGGATGGATACATTACAGGGGATGAGTTTAATACCATTTCCGAATTTATTGAAGATAAATCTGTGGACAGGCCTTCCCAGGTGGCCAACATGCGCCGTCTCAGGGAACAAATTAATTCCGTGCTAAGCACTCTGGATTCCAAAGAAAAAGATATTGTGCGCATGCGCTTCGGATTGGACGATGGACAGGTGAAAACCTTGAAGGAAATTGGAGATCGTTTTAAAATTTCCCGAGAACGGGTTCGCCAAATCGAATCCAAGGCTTTGGCCAAACTCCAGCACCCCAGCCGTGTGAAGCAGCTTGAGGGTTGGAGCACAGATATGGAAGATGTTTATATAGGGTTTTAGAATGGATGGGCGCTAAGGACTTTGCATATCATTTAAGATTTCAGCTGGCAAAGACCTTAAAAGACTGGAATATCTTTCTAGACACCTGGAAAAAAAACCGTGGCGTAGGCAAAATTTTCAGGGATACAGATCCCTATCCAGATTCAGCAAGCTTAGGACTTCCCAGTTTATCTGTCCCCTGGAGCCAGTCCGCCTATGTTGCCGATTGGCTTAAAGCCAGAAAAAAATTAATACTCGCCCTTTCTCTCGGACTCCCTGGAATAGCTCTGCTGGTTTGGTTCGCCGGAAATCTTCCCAATGAAATTAGCTTAAGCGCCTTAACCCCAGCTCCCCAGGTGGAGATGCCAAGTCCCGAACCTGTTAACAAGCCGGAACCAATGCAGGATAGCGCCACAGCAACATCAGAAAGCAAGCCGCCTGAAAAGACTGCGGAAATAAAAATTCCCAATAACATTCCGCTTTTAGTGGCCTCTAAAAAACGGGGTGAAATGTTTCTATACCAGTTTAAAAACAAAGAATGGAAACTGGTGAAAAGCTGGCCCATGTTATATGGAGCCAATGAGGGAAATAAGCAAGTGGAAGGCGATAAAAAGACACCGGAAGGGAATTACTGGATAACCCAAATTTATCCAGGTCCCAGGGTAGGGGAGTTATATGGCTCACTCATTTTTACTTTGAATTTTCCCAATGAAAAAGATTTGGCCGCGGGTAAAACCGGAGATGGTATCTGGATTCATGGAAATCCCTTCGGCAAACCCATGGAGAGAACCAAAGGCTGTTTGAAACTGTCCAATGCGGATATGTTGGATCTTTTTCCCCATGTTAATAGGGCAACGCCTGTGGTGGTTCTTTCCAATACGGATTCACGCACTCATCCATCCGAATTTGATTTGGCCTGGGTACCCAAGGACTACCCGGAAAGATTAAAAATAAAGGCGGAGCCCTATAACGAAAATTCAAAACTTTTAAGTTTGGAGGAGATTCGGATTATTGCCAAGCGATTTGTGGAAAGCGAAGAAAAGCTTTTTGCCTTTAGGGAGAAAAATACTTTGCCTCCCGAAGAAGTGGATAAAATCATGGCCCGAATTGAAAAGTGGAGATCCAGTTGGGCCTCCAAAGATATGGCTGGATATCAGGAAAATTTTCACCCGGAATTTAAAGGCAAAAATGGTCGGAACCTCAAAGAGTTTGTGGAAAGAAAGAAAATCATTGTAAATAATTTGGATTCACTGAACGTGGAAGTGAGCAACATTCAGATTATTCCACAAAATGATTCCTTTTTTGTTGTGGAATTTGATCAAAGCTACCGGGCCTATCGCGGAGGAGAAATAACTTTAGCTGCGGATTCTCAAAAGGAGCTTATATTAAATAAAAAGGACAATAAGTGGTTAATAGCCAAAGAGTAATTTTGGGGTTTTAATTTTTTTGATTTTGGAGTAAAAATGGCACAGGAACCAGAAGAAATAAAAAATCAATTAATTGCGGCTTCTGATGAGGAGCTTGCACCTTTGGCTCAAAAGGTTTTTGAGATGGTTCAGGCCAAGATGAAAACCGGCTCCTCTTCAAATTCTCCAGCGGAAAATTTATCAGCCTTTGAAGAAAAATTATCCAACTTGAGTTTAAACCTGGAGCAGCTAAGTGTCCAGGTTGGGGATTATGAAAGCTCTCGCGCCAACTACGACCTGCTCAAAAAAAACCTGGACATGTTGGTGAAGAGAAAATCCGAGGTGGAAAAAAGAATCCATGCCTTAAGTAAACAAAGCCATTTGGTGGAAAGGGCTCACATTGAGGCTGGTCGTTTATCCTCCATTTTTTGGACAATGGAAACGCAAATCAAGGAATTAAAAAAGCGCCATAAAGAAGTTAGCAAGTTGGACAAAGCCCTGGAGCAATTAGACGATAAATACCAGAATACCCATAAGTCCATTGAGAAGATAAATCAGTTTCAATCTCTTGTGAAAAAAAGCAGTGATAACATCGAGGAGATGGAAAAACTCAGCCGGGATTTGTCCAAAAAGCTCACGGACTTCAACGATTTTAACAGCATGGTGGATTCTGTCTCCCGCAAGGTGGATGAGGTCCATGCGGTGGCTGAGGCAAATGAAAATCAATTGCAAACTTTTTTAAAGCAAAGCAAGGGGCTTGCCTCCACCCGGGAAGCCATTGAATCTTACAACAATTTGCTTTTAAATGTCAGAACCAAAATCACCGAGGTTAAAGAAGACGAATATAAAATCGACGACCTCCATAGAAAATTAGAGGGTTTAAACACTCAATTTGAAAAATTAAAAGGGAATCTCAATGATGCGGAATCCCAGCAAAAAGAATTTTCTGAATTGGAAGGAAAAATTAAAGGCCAAAATCTAAGCATTATTAAAATGGAAGAAAGGCTGGGGGCCATACAAGATATGGGGAATACCCTGGACGATTTGCAAAAGCGAGCGGAAACCTTAAAAGAAAAATCCGATGATATTACTGGCAAGATGTGGTTACTTACCCGTAAAGAAAATGAACTAAATAAAATGTCCAGTAAAATGGAACAAACCACCAAACAAGTCCACAACACTCTTTCCAAAATTGATGAAATTTCCCACAAAGGGCATAAAGTAAATGAACTGGAAAAACGCATAGATGAGCTGGAAAAATTATCACAGGATGTTAATGGAAAAATTGTAAGCCAGTTGGAACGCCAGGCGGAACTGGAACAGTTTGAACGCAAATTAAGAGAACTTAACAGTTTAAGCGAGCAAGTTTCTCTCAAAATGGAAACCCTGAGCAAGCAGGAACAAAGGGTCGAAGAGTTGGAAAGCAACATATCTAACATGGAGGAACTGGAGGAAAGAGTCAAACAAGTTACAGAGCAACTGGATTCCAGCCGGGAAAAAATTCTGGAAAAAGAAGATCAGGCCAAAGAAATCCATGTGGAAATGGAAAAGATCAATTCCGAGATGCACCAACAAATCGAACGTCTGCAGGAAGAACGGCAGGAGTTTAACGCCGAAATGGATAGACGCAGCACGGCTATCAGGGCTATGGATGCCGAGCTCAAAAATTCAATGGCTCAATTAAAAGACGACCAGGAAATGGTAAACCAAACGGAATCACGCTTGAGGGAAGCTGCAGCTTCCAGAGTGGATTTTGAAGAAGCCATGAAATCCATGGAAGAAAAATCAAGGATTATTGAATCTGTGCAAAATAAACTCAAGGATGTGAGCGAAACCAAATCCACCATTGAAAAAGAAATGGAAACTCTGCAAAAAGACTTGTACGCCCTTAAAGATGTGGAATACAGCATTGATAAATTAAAGAATCTGAAGGAAAGCCTGGTTAAGGAAGTGGAGGCTGTAAATTCAGAAAGAAAATTTATTCGGGAAGTGCAGCAATCTGTACAGGGTATTAATCATTCCATGGAGCTTCTAGAAGCTAAAATGAAGTCCCTTGCCTTGGAAAGAAAATATGTTAAAGATGCTGAAGCCCAAATCGAAAACTTCCACGCTTTGGTAAGTGATTTACAGTCAGAAATTGAATATATAAAAGGCGAAAAAGAAAGCATCCAGTCCTTAAGCGAAAAAATCGCGGAGCTTCAGTATTTGCTGAGCGAAGCGGACGCCAAAATAGACAGGCTCAAGTAGTAAAAATCTAAAGAGAGTTCTAAAACTTGAAAATCGCAGCTTTTAGGCAAGTTTTAGAGCTGCCATTATGATAAAAAACAGAGGCCGATTACCTGTACCCCTCCTTATAAATGTATAATGATCATATAGGAGAAAGATAGGGTCAAATGTCTACTTCAATGTACCCCAAGCAGGATGTATTAAGCCATATTGATAGGGCTAAGGTAAACCTTTTGGTTTACATAGAATCCAAAGTCCCAGATATTGATAGGGAGCAAATTGGCCATGCGGTGGAATACACTATCCTGGCCCATAAAAACCAGTATCGCCGCTCCGGGCTTCCTTATGTGGACCACCCCTTTGAAGTGGCTAAATTATTGGCGGACTTTAACATGGACAGCACTACTATTATAGCAGGGCTGCTCCACGATGTGGTGGAAGACACCAAAATACCCAGTTCTGAAATTGAAAAGGAATTTGGCAGCCAGGTATCTTTTTTGGTGGATGCTGTAACTAAAATATCCGCCATTCAGGCGAAGTCCCGCATTGAACAGCAAGCGGAAACCTTCCGCAAAATGTTGCTGTCCGTTGCCAAGGACTTCAGGGTTATCATGATAAAATTTGCAGATAGATTGCATAACATGCGCACCCTTGGATACATGAAAGATGAAAAGAAAAAGGCCATTGCCGCCGAGACCCTGGAAGTGTACGCGCCCCTGGCCCATCGCTTTGGCTTAGCCCGTATCAAGTGGGAGCTGGAAGATTTATCCTTTAAACACCTGAACCCGGATGCTTATAAAAATCTGGTGCAAAAAATTGTGGAAAAAAGGGCCGAACGGGAAGGCTACATTAGAAGTTTAATTAAACCCGTCCAGCAGGCCTTGGAAGAACACGGAACCAAAGCCAGAGTGTATGGCAGGCCCAAGCATTTTTACAGCATTTGGAAAAAAATGCAAACCAGAAAATGCGCCTTTGAGGATGTATATGATTTGTTAGCATTACGGGTAATTGTGGACACTATTCCCCAATGTTACGAAGTACTTGGAATAGTTCATTCCCTATGGTCTCCTTTGCAGACCCGCTTTAAGGATTTTATCGCCACGCCTAAATCCAATATGTATCAATCGTTGCATACCACATTAGTGGGCCCCAAGGGAAAACCGGTGGAAATTCAAATCCGCACCGAAGATATGAACCGCACGGCTGAACATGGAATTGCGGCTCACTGGGCCTATAAAGAGAAAAAAGCCCCCAGAAAAGTGGAGCGGGAAAACCGCTGGCTCAACCAGTTTATGGATTGGCAGAAAGATTTAAAAGACTCTGCGGAATTTATGGAGTTTTTCCGAATTGATTTAAAATCTGATGAAATTTTTGTTTTTACTCCTAAAGGCGATCTAAAACAGCTCCCCAAGGGTTCCACGGCCCTGGATTATGCCTTTGAGGTACATACCGAAGTGGGAATCCACTGTATTGGGGCCAAGGTGGACGGGAAAGTGGTTCCCCTGGACAAAGTTTTGAAAACTGGCTCAACTGTGGAAATTTTAAAATCCATGGCCCAGACCCCTTCAAGGGATTGGCTTCGAATTGTGACCACCTCTAAAGCAAAAAGTTCTATTCGCAGGTGGCTTAAAAAAGAAGAACAGGAAGAAAGCATCCAGTTGGGCAAAGAGCTGTTAAAGCGAGAATGGCAAAGCATGAAAATCTCCGAAAAACTGGAGGATTGCTTTACCAGGTTTAAAACCAAATATTTAGTGGACAGTTGGGATTCCCTGTATCAGCGTATAGGAAATGGAGACATTAGCCTGGGTTCCCTGGAGGGGTTTTTACAACAGCATTTTGAACTTCCCAGCAAAAGCGTTTTTGATAAGGTTCGCATTAAAAAAAGCCAGCCCAAAATGGAGGCCGTATTGGTATCCGGGCTCGATCATATGCTCTTTAAATTTGCCAGTTGTTGCCAACCACTTCCCGGCGACGATATTTTAGGGTATATCACAAAAGGAAAAGGGGTTTCTATCCACAGGGCTAATTGCCCGGAAGGCATAAAGCTCTGCAAAGACCAGGAACGCACGGTTCCCGTACAGTGGAAATCCGAAGAACTCTCTCCCCAAAGTGTTTTTATTGAAGTGCACGCCAAAGACAAGCCTGGTCTCCTATATAATATTACAGATGTTTTTAAATCCTGCGATATTGATGTGGAAAGAGCCTCCATTATCACCGTCAAAAACAAAGTGCGGAACCGCTTTAAAATCAGGGTGAGTTCAGCCTTTCAGCTTTCCAAGGCGTTTAATGAATTGCGGAAAATCAAGGAAGTGCAGTCGGTTTTCAGAAAATCCACCTCCAATATGGATTTTTAGAAAATGGGGTTTCCTTATTTTTGCCCAATAACCTTTGCCATTTTAAACTAAGTCTCCAGCTCCATTTGGCTTCAAATTGAGCCCACTTGAATTAGCTCTTTCAAATTATTACGTTTGGCCCGATTTTGACAGGAATTTAACCTTAATTTTGAGCTAAAAATGAGACCTTTAGAAAACTTGAGAAATATCGGTATCAGTGCCCATATCGATTCCGGTAAAACAACTCTTACCGAACGTATCCTATTTTACACAGGCATCATCCATGCCATTCACGAAGTGCGTGGTAAAGATGGAGTGGGCGCCACCATGGACCATATGGAACTGGAAAGAGAACGTGGAATTACCATTACCTCCGCGGCCACACATTGCCAATGGAAAGACACTAAAATTAACATCATTGATACCCCGGGGCACGTTGATTTTACAATTGAGGTAGAAAGGTCTCTACGTGTGCTTGATGGCGCAATTCTTGTTCTTTGCGGTGCTTCTGGAGTTCAATCCCAGTCCTACACTGTAGACAGGCAAATGAAACGTTATAATGTGCCCAGAGTTGCCTTTGTTAATAAATGCGACCGCTCTGGCGCCAATCCTTTTAAAGTATGCGAACAGCTTCGCACTAAATTGGGCCACAACTCTGTAATGGTTCAAATACCTATTGGTTTAGAAGATAAGCACAAAGGTTTAGTGGATTTGATTACCATGCGCGCCCATATTTTCACTGGCGATAACGGAGAAAATATTTCCGATGAAGATATTCCTGCAGATTTGAAAGATCAGGCAGAAGAATACAGAGCGAAAATGTTAGATGTTATTTCTGAATATTCAGATGAATTAACAGAACTTATTCTGGAAGAAAAAGAAATTCCCGTGGAGTTGATTTACGATACCATCCGTAAAGCAACTATTGATTTAAGTTTAACTCCCGTATTTTGTGGCAGTGCTTATAAAAACGTAGGCGTTCAAAAATTACTGGACGGTGTTACCGCCTTTTTGCCTAACCCTTATGATGTTAAAAACAGAGCTTTGGATTTAAACGATTCTGAAAAAGAAATCGTATTGGAACCCGATGAAAATAAACCTCTTGTTTCTTATATCTTTAAGCTGGAAGATGGCCGTTTTGGTCAGTTGAGCTATATGCGCATTTACCAGGGTAAAATTGTAAAAGGAACTCCTATTTACAATATGACCACCAAGAAAAAACATTCTGTGGGCCGTTTGGTGCGTATGCACTCAAATGACATGCAAGACATCACCGAAGCAGGAGCTGGTGATATTGTAGCTTTGTTTGGCATTGATTGCGCTTCCGGTACAACTTTTACCGATGGAAAAATGGAAGTAGCTATGACTTCCATGCATGTTCCTGAACCTGTAATTGACTTGGTAATTGAAGCCACCAACCGCGATCAGTTGGCTAACCTTTCTAAGGGAATCAACCGTTTCCTTAAGGAAGACCCTACTTTTAAAGTAAAATACGACGAAGAAAGCGGACAAACCATTATTTCCGGTATGGGTGAACTGCACCTTGATGTATACATCGAAAGATTAAAACGCGAATACGGTGTTAACTTAACTACTGGTCGTCCTCAGGTTGCCTATCGTGAAACCATTACAGCCCATGCGGACTTTAATTACACTCACAAAAAGCAAACTGGTGGTGCCGGTCAATTTGCCCGCGTTGGCGGATTCATTGAACCCACCGATAACGATGAACATTATGAATTTTTGGACAAAATTGTGGGCGGTGTTATTCCTAAAGAATTTGTGCCCAGTTGCGATAAAGGATTTAAAGCTGCAATGGATGCTGGCGATTTAATTGGCTTTCCCATTACAGGCGTGCGTTGTTGCATCAATGACGGCGCCACTCACCCAGTGGACTCCAGTGACATGGCTTTCCAGGTCGCATCTCGTTCGGCTTTCCGTGAAAGTTATAAAAAAGCAGGGCCAGTTATCCTTGAACCTTTGATGAAAGTGGTGGTGGAAGCCCCTGCCGAATTCCAGGGTACGGTTCTTGGCAACTTAAACCAACGTCGTGGAATGATTTTAGGTTCCAGCGAAGAAGATGGTTTCTGTAAAATTGATGCAGAAGTTCCACTTTCTGAAATGTTTGGTTATGCGACTGACCTTCGCTCCTTAACTCAAGGAAAGGCCGAGTTTACCATGGAATTTTCCAAATACGCTCAAGTGCCCAAAAGCATTAGCGACGAATTGGTGAAAAAATACGGTAACAGCAGATAACTGTTTGCAAAACTTGATTTAATGGCCATCTGGTTTTTCCGGGTGGCTTTTTTTATGTGCTGGTTTCCCGGGCAAGTTTTTATCTTCCTTTAAGAAAATTATGATTAAGATTCAGGAAAATGTGAGTCTGGCTCCAATGGCCTCTTTTAAAGTGGGAGGAGCTGCACAGTTTTTTACAGCCCCAAGTAATAAAGAAGAATTTTTGGAAGCTGTTCGCTGGGCTAATGAAAAAAAGCTTCCCATATTTATGCTAGGCAAGGGATCTAACCTGGTGATTTCCGATAAAGGGGTTAAAGGCCTTACTATTTTTACCGCCCAGGGCTTTGATAGCATATATTGGGACAATAATCTGGCTCGCTGCGACGCAGGAGCCTTGGTGTACACAGCCATGCGTCAGTCGGTCCAACAGGGTTTAACCGGAATTCAAAAACTTGGAGGAATACCGGGCACCTTGGGCGGTGCCGCTTACATTAATGCCGGAGCTTACGGCCAGGAATTTTCAGATGTAATTGTAGAAGTGGAGTCCTGTGATAAAAATGGAGATGTAATCGTAAGAACCAAGCCTGAATGTAGGTTTAGCTATCGCAATTCTGTTTTTACTCAATTGGAAGAATACATTCTTTCCGTAAAACTTGAACTTAAGCAAGCAGCGGATAAAGAGCAGTTGGAAAAAGAAATGCGCGAATCATTAGCGCATCGAAAGCAAACCCAGCCTTTGCATCTCCCTAATTCAGGCAGCATTTTCAAACGGCCCCAGGGCCGTTTTCCGGGACAAATTATTGAGGAGGCCGGGCTTAAAGGCATGAGAGAAGGGGGCGCAGAAGTTTCTCCCAAGCACGCCAATTTTATTGTAAACATGGGGGGCGCCAGTGCTCAAAATATTTTTGATTTAAGCAAGCTGGTGCAGTCTAGAGTGAAAGAGAAAATGGATATGGACTTGGAACACGAAGTCCGATTTATTGGCGAATTTTTGCCGTGGCCCAGATAGCAGTCATTCTTCCCGCTTACAATAGAGCTCATCTATTAGAACGGGCCATTGAGTCCGTGCTTATCCAGAGCTTTGCAGATTTTGTTTTATATGTAGTGGATGATGGGAGCACGGATTCCACAAAAAACCTGCTGCAAAAATGGGAACAACATCCCAAACTAAAATATTTTTTTAAAAAACACGAAGGTGTGAGCGCTGCTAGAAATTTTGGGGTTTCGATGTCTACAGAACCCTATTTGTGTTTTTTAGATAGTGATGATGAGTGGCTGCCTCAAAAATTGGAACTTCAATATGGTTTTCACAAAAATAAAGGGTTCCATATTTCCCAAACCCGGGAACGCTGGATTCGCCGGGGAATGAGGGTAAACCCTCCTAAACATTCCGTAAAAACAGGAGGCGATATATTTCTAAAATCTCTGGAGCGATGCATGGTGACCCCTTCTTCGGTTATGATAAACAGAGAGCTTTGGGAGGAGTACGGAGGTTTCGATGTGGATTTTCCAGCTTGTGAAGATTACGAGCTTTGGCTTCGAATCTGCGCCAAATATTCTGTGGGGCTTTTGGATAAAGAGCTTTTAATTCGTTATGGCGGGCATTCCGATCAATTGTCCGCCAAATACCCCGCTATGGATAAGTTCAGGATTCAGGCCTTGCACAAAACTTTTTTAAACACAAAGCTAAGCGATGTTCAAAAATCAAATTTATTAAAGGTTCTACGGAAAAAAATGGAGATATACCGGGGAGGCTGTTTGAAACGCAATAATGTTAGGGAATTAAATTGGTGCGACAGGCTCTTAGGAGCCTGTCGCACTTAACATTCGCGCTGCGTCTGGCTGCAAAATCACCGTTCATCGTTGCACTTTTCGACGTAATTCCCCATTCTTTGAATGGGGCCCAACAGCATTTTACTTTTTTACGTCTGCAAAGACGCCTTGATCCGCGATTTTTCGCTCAGTCTCGCTATGCAAAGCTTAAATCCGACAGGCTCCTGGCCCTATGGAATAAATAAAAGCTGGGATTTTTTTTGAGCTTTCGTTTGGATGGAAAACACATGCAATCCCGGTTTTATATCTGGGTTTAGTTTAAATGCAGAGTTTTGGTCCGGCTGTAAATAATAAAAATGAGAACTTTCTAACCTTCCTTCCATGTTGCATATGGAAATTTCTAATACCGTATCATCAGAATCTAGACTGTTTATTATAACAAAGCGGTTTGAATAAAGTTGATTGAGGCTTATGGAAATGTCTGCGTGATTCCTTTTTTTATTTCTAAGAGAAATAATTTCGGGGTTGGCAAATACGGCAAACTCATGGGGTTCGCCCACAACGTAGATGTTATTGCTTTCAGGATTAAAAGAGACGCCTTCCGGTTTGCTGAGTCCAATCTCCAGGGAAGAAAGTAAAACCCCTTCGGGGCTATAGCCGTAAAGCCTGTTTTCTTCCTGATTGAGAAGTAAAAAATGCCCATCTTCAAGGATATACATATCCGCCACATCTCCGGTAATATTAGCCAAAGAAAATGGAGTATTTTCTGTAAACGATTGCGGAACTCCTTCAGCATCAAGTTGTATCTGGTAAAGCATGGAAGGGCCAAGCTCTTTAGCAACATAAGCCAGGTTTTTTTCTGAGTCATAAGCCACGCTTTCCAAACCGGAATTACCCATGTTTTCACCAATATTCAGGCTTTTGCCTTCTTGTTTTGCAATGGGGCCACTGCCTTCATCAGGGATGGTGATTTGATGTATATTGGCCAGGCGTTCTTCCACAATTAAATACTTTTCCCCTCCCTGATAGCTAATGGCTTCCGTATCTTCGAACCCAGACAATTCAATGCTTCTTATTATTTCTCCATTTAAGCTTAATTCGTAAAGGGCCACCCCATCATCAATCACAAACAGGCTTTGGGAGTTTGCGTTAAAAGTAACTCCGCTAAAACTTGTGGTCGTGGCCTCACTTACATCCAGGCTCAAATCTTTTTGGTAGTTATTTAGCTGGGAGGCAATGGACTGGGCTTTAGGGGAGAGGAGGCCAATGGCAAAAAAGACGCTAAGTAAAATTAAAGAAGGTTTTTTGCCAAAGCAACTTTCCATTTTGCCTTATAGTGAGAATTTGAACCTTAGTACCCTCTTCTAAATCTATATAGAAAGTCTCATTATGTTTGGGTGAAAATCGCTTCAGAGGTTTTCCCTGGGGAGTAAAAAGTTCCACTTCTAAACCAGCTGTTTTTTGGTAGGGCGTTATTTTTACAGTGTTCTTAAATTGTTGCCAGAAAAAGTTTGCGCTAATTTTGTCTTTTGGGGCTATTTCAATGGGTTCCTCACTAACCGTAATACTTGCGTTAAAATTACTTTTCCTATCGCCCCGGTAGTTTAAAGCCTCCCATAAATTTTGAGTATTCCGGCTTAATTTTCCGCTAAATACTTTATTCCCCAACCAATATATTTCCACATTTTCATCTAAATTCAGCAAAGAATCGTTTAGCCAAATTTTTAAACTTTCCAAATCACTTTGTAAGATATGTATGCTTTGGCCGGAAATTTCCGCAATAACATTTTGATTTTCACCGGCCTCTACATTTTCGGGAACCTCAAGCCAATAAAACCTCTGGTGGATTCTGTCGTCCTGATGCCATACAATTTTTTTAGGAAAAGGATTTCTGGTAAAGTCATCCATCCAATCCAGGGCTACCGCATCTTCCAAATCCATCCAATGGGGTTTGTCCGGGTGGATTTGCACTTCATGTATGTATCCTCCCGGATCGGCCTCAGCCAATGAATCCAGCCATTCTCCCCATTCTCCAGCTATAATGTTTCTATCGTATCCGTCGTCCAGGCCTCCCACATGTATGGTAAACCCAATGTTGCGCAGGCTGTGGGGGGAGGATTCATTGGGGTGGCCGGCCATCATGGCTGCCGCGGCCCATCTATCAGCCATGCGTGGTCCTAATTGGTACACGCCATCTCCTCCAGCGGAATAGCCCATTACATAAACCCTGTCGGGGTTGATTCCCAAATAAACCACACAAGCTTCAATGACCCGGTCAAAAAAAGAATCTATATGGGGTTCATGCCAAAGGTTCCATGTGTCGGTGGGAGCTCTGGGCGCCAAATATATTCCATTGGGTTGGTACAGGGTTATTTGGTTTTGCCATTGCTGATCATTTGTGGCCGCTCCTGCGTTCCCGCCGCCGTGCATAGATATGTATAAATCCCGTCCGGCTGCAGGTTCGGGACCGTAACTGCGGTATTCAAATTTTAAAATTTTTCCGCTGCTGTCCACAAAGGCTTTGTTGTCCCACTCTTCCTGCCAAGCCGCTTGGATTTGGTTAGTGCGATGCTCCAGCAATAAATCCCAAGCGCTATTCGCCTCTTCCGAGCTAAGGGCCGTTTTTCCAAAGGATGTTTGTGAAATGGGTTCCCGGCTGTTTTCAGGTTGGGACAACCAATTTTGCAATTCTTCAATTGCATTCTGGGAAAATCCCATGACAGGCAAAAATGCTATAAGAATGTGAAAGCAGTACAACCTGTAATTTTTAAACAATAACTACCATCCCATAATAGCTACTTGAGGTTTTCGGCCAGGGAAACCATAGTCTTAACTCCCCAACCCGTTCCACCGGGAATAAAGTATTTCCATTGGCTGGTGGTAAAGGCGGGGCCTGCAATATCAATATGGCACCATTTTAAATGGGGCTCCACAAACTCTTTTAAAAATAGGGCCGCTGTAATAGCGCCGCCTTCTGCGCGTCCCAGGTTTTTGAAATCGGCAGTAATGTCATCAAGACTGGAACGATATTCCTCTTCCAGGGGCATTTCCCAAAACTTTTCGCCTTCCACCTGGCCCAACTGGTGGACTTGTTTTAACAACTTGGAATCGTTGCCCAAAATGCCAGCCCAGGCTGGTCCCAAAGCCCTAATCATGGCTCCTGTCAAAGTGGCCAGGTTCACAACATGGGTGCCTTTAATGGCCGCAGCCTCGGCAAGGCCATCCGAAAGAATCAGGCGGCCTTCTGCATCGGTGTTTTCCACCATTACGGTTTTTCCGTTTTTGGCCTTAAAAATATCTCCGGGCAGAACGGCCTGCTGTCCAGGTCTGTTTTCGGCGAGCACCATAACACTGCTAACATTCACCTTTAGTTTTAAAAGAGAGCATATGTATATACTGGCTAAAACTGTGGCGGCTCCTGCCATGTCGCATTTCATTTCCCACATTCCCGAGCCGGGTTTTAAACTGAGGCCTCCGGTGTCGAAGGTCACTCCTTTTCCCACTAAAACTAAATGGGGGGCTTTTTTGGAAGCGCCAGTGTAGCTCAATGTGACCATGCGAGGAGGGTTTAGGGAGCCTCGTGAAACGGTAAGCAGTCCGTTAAACCCTTCTTTTTCCAATTCTTTTTCGCGGCGAATGCGGATGTCAAGGCCTGCTTCCTTGGCTATTTTTTGGGCTTCTTTGGCAAACATTTCCGGTGTTAAGTCGGAACCCGGGGTGTTGACCCAATCCCGGCAGGCGCCGATACCTTTAAATGTGTGGTTTAACCTGTCGTTGCTCTTTTTAATAAGGGTTATATCTTTTGGGTCGGCCACAACTTGAATACTTTTCAAAGTGATTTTTTTGGGAGAACTTTTGTATACCTGGTATTGGTATTGGCTCCAGTAGACAGCTTCCAGTATGGATTGGACTTCTGACTTGCTCGCGTTATTCAAGACCAAAATAATTGTTTCTGGATTTTTTTCTTTTAGGGCCTGGATTAAATTGAAAGCCCCAACTCGGATAGAGTCGGAATTATCCAGTCCCGGTTTTAATGGGAGAGGGCTTAAAGCCATCAGACCGCTTTCGAAAGGCAGGTATTCTAAGGAGCTTCCCAATTCTTTTTTTTGAAACTGCTCGGACAATTCTTTTAGGCGGGATTCTGTCTGGGAGGAGTTTTTAAACTTCCCAAATATTTTTTTATTCTGACAGAAGGTTGCTATTTGGTGTTTTTTGCCAAGGCTTTCTGGGATACTTTTTGTGATTTCAATAGTCATTTCACCGCCATATTGTATAAAGTTCTCGAATTTTCATAAAATTAGGCTTTTTTCCAACTTTTGAGTAGGCTGTTATTTTTATAAAAAAGGAAATTTTATGTCGCTATTTTGTAATATTTAGTTGACAATTATATTTAAATCTTTATTTGTAACTTTATGTCATTAATTATAATTTGGATTTAAATTGGCAATATTTATCTTTAAAAGTAAAATAGAAATTAATGTAATAAATAGTCATATGTTGGAATTAGGTTAAATTTTGAAAGATACTACAGTACATCAAACCCGAACTTTACAAGCGCTTATGGACATCAGCCGATACATTAGCGCTTCTCTTGATTATCTGGACATAGCCAGAAAATGTTTGCTTTCTTTAAGTGAAAACTTGGATTTGGAGCATTGCGCCTTGTTGGTTCCCGATAAAGAAAAGCAACATTTAACTATTCAGCTTGGAGTGGGTTGGGATTCTGCGGAAAGTAATAATTTTAAGCGGCCTTTACGGGGAAGCCCTCTGGGCCAGGTTTATAATTCCGGGATGCCCATTGCTACGCCTTCTGTGGAGGATATTCCCGGATTATTTGTGCCCTCCAAATTGAAAAACCAAGGGGAGTTGGTAGGGTTTTTGGCTGTTCCCTTGTTAGTGAATCACATTCCCATTGCTGTTTTAATGGCTTATAGAGTATCTCACCGCACCATGCTGGATGAGGATATGAATGTGATGAAAATTGTGGCTTCAATTTTAAGTCAAACCATGAAATTGGCAGAATATGTGGAGGCTACCAACAAACGCCTTCAAACAGAAAATGATCAACTTCATGCCCAGTTAGAAGACAGGTTTCAGGTTGACAATTTGGTAAGCAGCTCAGGAAATATGGCAAAAACCCTCGATCTGGTAAAAAGGGTTTCAACCACAGATGCCACTGTGCTATTGAGAGGAGAAAGCGGAACGGGTAAAACATTAATTGCCCAGGGAATTCATTTTTCCAGTTTGCGTAAAAAAGGTCCTCTGGTCATTGTAAACTGCGCTGCCATACCTCAAAATCTCATTGAAAGTGAACTTTTTGGCCATGAAAAAGGGGCTTTTACCAGTGCTATTTCAAGAAGAATCGGAAAATTTGAAGCTGCCGAAGGTGGCACTTTGTTTTTAGATGAAATTGGAGAGCTTTCGCTGGAAACCCAGGCTAAATTATTAAGGGTTATCCAGGATGGGGCTTATGAAAAAGTGGGTTCCAATAAAACACAGATTGCTAACGCCCGGATTATTTGCGCCACAAATATGAATCTGGAACAAGCTATTCACGAAAAGAAATTTCGCGAAGATCTTTATTATCGCCTTATGGTAGTGCCAATTTATATTCCTTCCCTTCGCAGTCGAAAAGAAGATATTTTGCCTTTGACTTCTCATTTTTTGAAGTATTACAACAGTAAATACAATAAAAATGTGGTTATTAGCCGCGAAGGCCTGTCTTTTTTAGAAGGTTATGATTGGTCGGGTAATGTGCGGGAGTTGCAGCATACTCTGGAACGTACAGTGATTTTGTCCAATAGTGACGAGCCCATAACCGATATTCCCATCCTGAACCCCATGGGTTCCCCGGAGCGTCGGTTTATTACGGAAATTGTTCCAGAGCAAAACCCCGGATTGCCTTCTCCAGGTTCGGATGGTAAACCCATGAACGACAGGGCGCTTTACGAAAGAGTTCCTTTAAGAGAATCTCAGATTATCACTGCTTTGGAAGAATCTGTAGGGATTCAAACCGTTGCGGCAAAAAAATTGGGAATTTCCCTAAGGCAATTGCGATATGCTATCAAGAAGTACAATCTTAATGTGAAAGATTTTAAATACTAATTCCATATTTGTTGTTATTTTGTTAAATTATGTCTTTTATTGTTAAAATTAAGTCCATTTCTCTTGCTAATTTGCATAGGGACTGGCAATTTATTTATAAAATCAACGATTTTTGTGAAAAAAAGGCTTTATAAAACTTGGCATGAACATTGATGTAATAAATACTATCAGTTTTTTTAACACAAAAAATTGAAATATGAATAATTTTGTACCACTTAACATGGGAAAAAAAGAGAAAAGTCTTTAAATCGAATTCAAAGGAGCCTGAAAATGAAAATGATTGTTGCCTATATTAAACCCTTCAAATTGGATGAAGTAAAATCTGCGGTGCAAGAAGTCGGAGTGTCCGGTATCACTGCCACCGAAGTTAAGGGATTTGGAAGACAAAAAGGTCATACCGAACTTTACAGAGGCAGCGAGTACCACACAGATTTTATTCCCAAAGTTAAATTGGAAATGGTTGTTAAAGACTCTATTGTAGAGGCTGCAGTAGCTGCTATTGCAGAGAGCGGAAAAACCGGAAAAATCGGTGATGGAAAAATATTTGTGCTTGATGTGGAATCTTCACTCCGTATCAGAACCGGGGAAACTGGCGAAGACGTATTATAATTTCCCCTGGTATTTTTTATAAAAAGGATCTTAACATAAGATCCTTTTTTTTCAGGTTCAGGTTGGCTTTTTCAATTACCCTTGGGAAAGCCGCTCCCTGTAGAGGTAACCCGTTTTTAAATGAAAGGCCAAGCGGCTGCGCACTAACTTAAAAAATTCCAAATAAGGGGTGCTTTGATAATCCCGATAAGTCCAGTAAAAAGCTTTAAACTCACCGGCTTCATAATAAAGGGTTGGTTCTACAAATATTCCCTGCCCCAGGTAAACCCTGTGGCGCTGGTCCTTGGTGGTGGCCAAGAAAAATTGTCCCAGGGTCATGTATCCTGGATCAAGATTAAAATTTCTAAGGCCGCCTATGGAATCTTGAAGCTCCCATTCGTTGCAAAGCCTTTTTATTTCAACAATCTTTTCTCTATCCATTAAATTTTCAAATGCTAAAATGGCTC
Organism: Fibrobacteria bacterium; assembly: GCA_050294405.1. GTDB lineage: Bacteria > Fibrobacterota > Fibrobacteria > UBA11236 > JADFYW01 > JBNKOC01. Next base: position 571,748 of record JBNKOC010000012.1, read on the forward strand.
GAAATGGTTTTTCTCCCAGCTCTTTTTCATAGTAGTTGGTCCACACAAAGGGAATGGGCAAAAGCTCTTCTTCAATGGCGCCGAATTCTTTTTCCAGCATGGTCCGAAGCGGGATATACTGGTTTTTATCTTTTAGTAAGATGGGAATCAGTAACTTAACTTTTTTTGGCTGTTTGTATTCGCCCATATGTATTCAAAAAACAAATTATATTCAGGAGAAATAGAATTTAATATTTTAAAAATTTCCCCCTTTATTAAAAATCATGTATTATTAATAAATAATCTTTCCATTTGATTTATGAACAGGTAAAATATTTTTGGAAAATTTAAAAATCACATTTGACGAAAAAGAAGACCATGTGGTTTGTACCATGTCTGGGGATATATCCTTTGATACCGTTGACGCATTACGTAAACAATTTTCAGAAATCCGCAGTTTAGGCCCTTCCACTCTTTATTTGAATTTGGGGCAGCTCAATGTATTGGGTAGTGCCGGGCTTGGAGAAATGGCTCGTCTTATTTTATGGTGCGAATCTAACGATTGTGAAGTACGTTTGGTATGCCAAAGCCGCCATATTCTGGAGGTGATTGAAATTGCCGGCCTCACAAAATACGCTCCTGCCTATCCTGACTTGGAAAGCGCCTACAAGGCCAAAAAATAACCCTTTTTATGCCTTCTCTTTCCCAATTAAGCCAATATTTGGATGATTTATACCAACCCCAGGATTTTGAGGATTATATTGAATCGGGCCTTTTAATAGAGGCCAACAGCCAAATATCAAAAGGAGGCACCGCTGTTAGTTTTACCTTGGAAACTGTAAAAAAAGCAGTGGAATCCAAGCTGGATTTTTTGGTGGTGCACCACGCCCACGGGTTTTGGAATAACGCTTCCCGAAGAATTAGCGGGGGGTTCGGAGAAAAGGTTTCTCTTTGCCTTTCCAATGGAATAAATCTTTTCGGCTATCATTTGCCAATGGATGCTCAAATTGAAATTGGCAATAATATGGGCATTCTTAAGGCTTTAGAATTAGAAAAAAAGCAAGAATTTATTAAGGCCGGTAGACGCAGTATTGCCTATGTGGGACAACTAAAAGAGGCTATATCCTATGCCAAATTTTTGGAAAAAGTCCATTTGGCCATAGGTCCCAGCAATTTTGATTTTAAAGTTGGGGCAGATTTTATTAAATCTGTAGCCGTGTGTTCCGGGGGTGCGGCCAGCTCAATTCGAGAGGCAAAACAAACGGGTGCAGATTTATATCTCACCGGAGAAGCCAAGGAAGATACATACAATTTCTGCCAGGATGAAAAATTCAATTTCATTGCGGCAGGCCATTATCAAACCGAGGTTTTCGGGCCTAAATTATTAGCCGGAAAACTCGCTGGAGATTTTAAAATTCCCGTGGAATTTATCCACGATAAAAATCCGGTTTAAGTAAATCGGGTATTTGAAAAGGACTTGGTGGAGCTTGCATAACGAAGAAAAAATAAAGGCTAGAAAGGCTCTTTTGGACAATGCGAGTAATATTGCCAGCAAATCTATTTTGATTGGCTTTGATGGCTTTGTGGATGAAATTATCCATGTTGTGGATACCCGCGAATCCAAAGACAATTTTTCCCGGGTTCAAACTATTGAAAGCCTTGGCAAACGTCTTTTATCTGCTGCCGGAAAGTCTGCTAACATAGAGCTTTTTCCCAAGTCCCAAAAAGTGGGAGGTAACGGGCCCTTAATGTCCATGGCCGCTTCGGGCGCTGGTTGCAAGGTCACTACCATTGGCGTATTAGGTTATCCGCAAATACAACCCGTATTTCAACCTCTTGCGGATGTATGCGATGTGATTTCCATTGGCGTGCCAGGCCATACAGACGCTCTGGAATTCGCCGACGGAAAAATAATGTTGGGTAAAGTGGTGAGCCTTAATGATGTATGTTGGGATAGAATTTGCGAAGTTGTGGGAGAAGAAAAATTTTTGGATTTATTATTCAAACAAAACATGGTGGCCATTACCAATTGGACAATGTTATTGAATTTGGGAGAAATAATCGAAAAAATTACCGAGAAAATCACTCAAAAAAATCCTCCTATATTTTTCTTTGATTTCGCAGATCCCGAAAAACGCCTTAAATCCGAAATTAAAATCGCCCTGTCTCAGTTGAAAAAAATGAATGAAAAGGCCCCGGTTATTTTGGGTGTGAATTTAAGAGAAGCCGAGCAAATGAGTGAGGTTTTAGGACTTAGGGATCCCATTGTAGATGGAGTGGCTGGGCTTGAAAAGCTCTCTCAAAGACTAAAAGAAGCTATGGGAATTCACGGCGTGGTTGTGCATTCCGTCTCTTTTGCAGGCGCTTGCGTGGGCGATGAAAATACCGCAGTTGAAGGTCCTTTTTGCCAAAACCCCCTTATTACTACAGGTGCAGGAGATCATTTTAATGGAGGCTTTTGCGCTGCTCTTATTTCCGGCATCGACTTAAAATCTGTATTGTACACAGGGGTGGCCACCTCCGGATGGTACGTGCGCAATGGAGGGCCCAGTCCCAGTCTTGAAAATACCGCCGAACTGCTTTTGCAGTGGAGCGAGAACGCAATCTAATTTCCCAAAGGTCCAATTTTAGCCTAAACTCTTGAAATTCAAGAGGTTAATGGGGTATTATCAAAATCCCTGATGGAATTACATGCCTTAAATTTTGGTTATGAAGCCAGCTTCCAATTGGCAATGGGGGTGAATATATGAACCCTTTAGATTGGTTAATAGTGATATGCTATTTGGCTGGTATGATAGCGCTAAGTTTTTATCTGGCCCGGGGACAAAAAAATATCAAGGACTATTACCTCGCGGGCAACACCACAAAATGGTGGCAAATTTCACTATCCACCATGGCCACCCAATGCAGTACCAATAGTCTTTTAGGGGCACCGGCCTTTGTTGGCTTTGCGGCTCTGGGAGGGTTGGTTTGGCTCCAGTATGAGTTAGCTGTGCCCTTGGCCATGATTTTTATCATGATATTTTTATTTCCCTTTTACAGGAAGGCCGGGGTAGTCAGTATTTACGAGTACCTTGAGCTTCGCTTTGGACCTGCCACCAGAACAGTGCTTAGTTTATTGTTTCAATTCCTACGGGCTTTCTCTACTGGAATCACTGTGTATGGAATTTCCCTGGTTATTTCAGAGGTTATTTCCCAACCCATATGGATTAGTGTGGGCCTTATTTTTGTAGTGACCATTATTTACGATTCCATTGGGGGTATGAAGGGTGTCATTATCTCAGATGTGATTCAGATGTTTGTATTGGTAATTGGAATAATCATTATTGGAGTTTACGCCATAATGGATGTGGGAGGCTTCGGGGAAATTTTAAAAAATGTGGATCCTTCCAGATTAAAAGCCATTGACTTTTCCAAACACGGTTTCGGAGATGGCGGAAAGTTTTCGTTTTGGCCCATGTTATTGGGAGGGTTTTTTCTGTATGTATCCTATTACGGCTGCGATCAAACCCAGGTGCAAAGGGAACTTTCTTCCCGCAGCATAGATGATTCCAGGCGTTCGCTTTTTCTCAATGGAATTTTACGTTTTCCGCTGGTTTTGATGTATTGTTTTTTGGGGATTGGAATAGCTGCCTTTGCCGCTAAAAACCCTGAATTTATAGGCAGTATTCCCGTGGAAAATGGAGTGGCTAACCATAACATGGTGGTTCCTGCTTTTGTATTTCAATATTTGCCTCACGGGATAATCGGACTAATCGTTGTGGCTCTTTTTTCGGCAGCCATGTCCAGTTTGGATTCCACTATAAATTCTCTGAGCGCCACCACCATGAAGGATTTTTACCAAAGATTTATAAACCCCAACTTAAGCCCTGCCGAAGAATTAAAGTGGTCTAAATACACCACCTTTTTTTGGGGATTGTTTTGCACAGTATGTGTTTACTTCGTGAGTTCGGGAGAATCTATTATTGCCCAGATAAACAAAATAGGTTCTCTTATCAATGGTCCCATATTGGGGACTTTTTTATTGGCCATATTTACCAAGCGGGCTGTGGATAAAGGGGTTGTACTGGGTATTCTGGCGGGTTTTTTGACCAACTTGTTATTGATGAACCTTGCTCCCGGAATTTCTTTTTTCTGGTGGAATCCAATTGGTTTTGCTATGACCTTTGGTGTTGGGTATTTAACAAGCCTGATGTTTTCTGCTCCAGAGGAAGAAAAACTAAATGGCCTTACTTTGGATAAAAGCACTATTCACATAGCACTGGGGGATAGGCGTTGGTATAAAGTGTATTGGAGTCTAGGCGGGTATTTTGTTTTTATACTGGTAGTACTTCTATTTATAAATTCCCTCTCATAAAGGCATTTTAAGGGCCAGTTTTTACCTTGTAGTTGCAGCTCTGTTCCCAAGTCCCAGTCTGCAGCGAATAATTGAGGCGCCGAACTCGCGCAATGGCCGTGTTCCAAGGAGTTTGATTCCTCGTATGGGAACGGCCTCCAGTTTCTCCAACGTAAACGGACTGTCCTCCACAATTTTTTCGAACTTGGCAATGGTCATCTGGTTAAGGCCGCCCTCCACTTCGGAAAACCTGGTAGCCTCATCTTTTTTAAAATCAGATCGCCAACGTATAAGGGCTTTTTCTGTGAAAATCAAATGGGCCCACGGGAAAATGGAAAATAAATGACCGCCCCGAGGATGGAGCCATGTGGGGCCAAAAGAGGCGAGAACTACGCCCCCCGGACGCAAAAGTTTACGCATTTTTCCCAGAACAGCTGCGGGATTGGAGAAATGTTCAAAAGCATCCTTACTGACAATGATTTCCGTAGCTTCATCCGTTTCTCTCACGAATTCGCAGCGATCTTCCACACCTGATTCCTTTGCTTGGTTTGTGGCGAATTCAAGCCTTTTCTCCTGAATATCAAGGCCTATCACTTTGGCCGCACCCATTTTCACCATTTCCAGGGCCTCACGCCCCTCTCCACATCCGAATTCGATTACGGATTTTCCCTGGATAATATCAAAAAAATCTTCTCCGAAAAAATGCAGTAACTCTTCGCTAACCCCAGCTTCGGGGACGCTATTATTTGAAGCTTCCCGGACAAGCCGCCCTTCTTTTGGGGCTATTTTCCGCAAGATCCGATAACCCAGTTTGCCACCCAAAAATCCCATAAAGATCAATGTAGCCAAGCCCATTGCAAAACCCAAGCAAATGTATTTTCTTCAAAGATTTCAGCTTTAAAAGTTAGGCGCTATATTTCTTTAATTCTTCGAAAACTTCGTGCTGGATTTCCGAACGTTCACAAGCTTCGCTGGAAGCTCCATAAAAGTCGCCATCTACTTTTTCAGCCAGTGCTGGGCAGCGACCGCAATAACTTTGGTGCCCGCAAGAAGAGCATTCGCTTAAAGAGTCTAAGCTAACAGCTCTGGCTTTTAAAAATTCAGGAGAACTTTCCCAAATGTTCTTTAAACTGTTTTCCAGTAAGTTCCCCGCAGAATGTTTTTGCTGAATGCAGGAATACACTTCCCCATAAGGATTAATAGTTAAAAATAAAATTCCCGCATTACATTGAAGTTGGTAATCGCAAAAATTTTCCCGAACCAATTTATTTTGCGCATCTAAATCGTTTAAAGGGTTTTCGCTAATATGGTAAACATCGGGATTTGAATATACTTGCTTTAGTTGTTCTCTGCTTAGTTTTTCGTTAAGCACAGATGTGTCATTTCCATTGGCGGGCATTATGGTTGTGTCATAGTGACATACGGCTCCATAGCCTTCCACCAGGCTTTTTACTTTTTCGTAGTCTTTAAAATTTCTCTTCATGATTAAACATTTGACCCGGGTATGTAGCTGGGCATCATGGAGTAGGGCCAAGGCCTTTAAGGTGGCGGTATGGGAGCCTTTTTGTTTAGCGATTTCATCATGTACTTCAGGATGGATGGAAAATAAAGTCAGGCTTACTTCCAGAACTCCCATTTTTTTTAAAAATTGCGCCCGTTCTGTAGTTAACATGGTTCCATTGGTAAATACATTAAGGGCAAAACCCAGGTTTTTGGCTTTTTCTAAAATAAGTTCGAAATCCGGATGGCTATATACTTCTCCTCCAGTAAGAGTCAGGTGTAAAACTCCCAAGTTTGCCAATTGTTGCATGGCATTGATGATTTGCGCAGTGCTTAGTTCTTGTTTTTTCTGGTGATGGTTAAAACAGTGAAAACATTTTAAATTGCATTTGTAAGTCAATTCTATTAACGCGCTGTATGGTTTGTTTTGGGCCCTATATAACTGGCCCACTTCATCCATCAATGAAAATGATGCATCCATAGTTTTATTATACCAAGGAGCCAAATACGAAGCTAGCTGGCAGAAACCTCAATTAATCCTTTTTCGGCAATTTCGCTAATAAAGCCCTGTATATCGTTGCTAGCGGTGTGGGCATCTGTGTCGTAAAGTTCGCAAATATCCTCGACAATACTGGCCATAGTTTTTTTTCCGCCCTCAAGGCTTTTCCATATGGCAACGGCACTGTGGTTGAGACGATGTACCTGATTGGATTTTGGGGTGATGGCGATTAGGTATTCTCCCAAATACCTCCAGGCAATGTCAGGGTTGCGGTGGATGTAAGATTTTAAGTTCATTTTTTCCATGTTATATCCAGGTTAGGATTTATTTCCCTTAATATATATTTCTTCCAATACCCCTGCTTCCATGCATGTCCAGGGCTCGGAGCCTGTATATTTTCCAGTGTTCGCATAGATAGAACCAGAGCTGCGCCTGCAATAGGCTTTCTGGGGACATTCCCGGCAGTCTTCAAAATCTTTAAGCTCAAGTCCCCGAATCTTATTTAGTACAGGAGAGTTGTGCCATATTTCTTTAAAACTTTTTTTGCGCAAATTTCCCGAGGGAATAGGCGCTCCTATACAGGGATAAACTTCTCCGAACGCAGATATGCCGCACATTCCCCTGGCGCAGCTGCATTGCACCGAGGCATCGGGGTCTTTATCTGGTTGCGGCAAATAAGAATGTAAACTGTTGCTATATAACTCCATAAGCTCTTCACGATTTAACCTATTGTCCAAAGAGGAATCCGTGCCGTCATAGCGGGCGGTTATTTGGGGGTTTAAGTTAAAGCTTACAGAGAGCTCGTTGCACAATTCCATGAAAGCATCCACTTCAGCGAAATTTCGATTGGTGATAACATAATTTATCCGGCAAAATAAACCCTGCTTTTTGCACTCCCCAATTCCAGCAATAATTTTTTCAAAAGAGCCTGGCACCCGGGTTAAATGATCATGGCTATTTGCCTGGGCTCCATATAAACTTATTTCCAACCCAAATATTCCCGCCTCTTTTAACCGTTTTACCATATTTGGATTAAGAAGCATGCCATTGGTTTTTAAATAAACAGCCATATTTTTTTGCCGTATATGCCTGACAATATCAAAAAAGCCGGGATGTACTAATGCTTCGCCACCTGTAAGGGTAATTTCCAGTGCGCCTTCCTCGTACAGCTCATCTATTATATTTGAAATTTCCAAAACGCTCAGCTGCGCTTGTGGAAAAACTTTTTCTTTGGGGAGGGCTCTGTCAAAGTTATAGCAATGTTGGCATTTAAAATTGCAATCTACGGTAATTTCAAAGGTAATGTGCAGAGGGATGTTATTTTCTTCCACCCATTTTCTGGTGGCTATTGAAAGTTCCCCCTGAGGTGAAAAATTACTGTTGCCAATTCCTCCGTAGCTGTTAGCCATAATGAAGTTTATAATACCTTTTTTTAAAATAGGGACAAAGCGAAAATTATTTTTAGTTTAAAGCCATGGAAAATCAAAAGCCTAAGGGGTTCCTCCTTCTTTTAGAAATTGCAGGTTTACGCTGTGTCTTGAGCTTAAAAAACAAGAAACTTTTAACTGCCATAGAACGCCGATATAAAGGTTATTTAAAAAGCCCCGCAAAATATAAGGCTCATTTTAGTTTGGAAATTTCCACCAGTGTGAGGCATTTTTCCAGAAGCATGAAGCCAAAAATTATTTCCCTGGATGGGGAAAACGACTCCCTGTTAAAAAGGAGAGATTTTGAAGCTAATATTAAAAATAAGAGCGTAAAAGCATCTATACATCCCTCCATATTCTCACTGGATGCACTAATTAGAATTTTATGGGCAGGGTTTTTGCCAAAACATAACGGCCTTTTGTTGCATTCTTCGGCCATTGTGCAGCACAAAAAGGCTTATATATTTTCAGGTAAATCCGGTGCTGGAAAAACCACTATTTCCCGTTTGTCCGGGGGGCAAATTTTAAATGATGAAATTGTGGCTTTGTGTAAAAACAACACCGGAAAATGGAAAGTATGGGGAACCCCATTTTGGGGGGAAATGGGAAGCGGCCCCCACTATCCCAAAGGATATCCATTGGGCCAACTATATTTTATAAACAAAAGCAAAAAAAACTTTGTGGAAGATTTAAGCCCAATGGAATCCCTGGCTCCCCTTATGAAAGTGATTTGCTTTTTTGAATCTGCCACAAATTCAACTCAGCAGCTTTTAAACTTGGCTTTGATTTTCTTGGGTAGCCATCCTCCAAAGATGTTATTCTTTGATAAAAGTCCCGAATATTTAAAGCTGCTTAAAGGCAGATAAAAAAAACTAGCCCATTATGGAACTCCGCCAAAAAAAAGCATTGGAACTGGCTCTCCAGGAATTTGGGGAGTCTTGGGTAAAGCTTGGAGGCTGGAGCATGTGGCCTTTTATTAGGAACGGGGATGAGGTCCTTTTAAAACCTTTGGCAAAAAAAAACATGTCGGGACGGATTGTAGGGTATTTTGCAGGGAATCAGCTAATTGTGCATCGGGTGCTGCGGGAAGAGTGGCGGGAAAATGGCTTGTGTTTTATGGTGGAAGGGGATTTTAATCCAAATTCTGCTGTTTGGATAAATTCTTGCGATTGTCTCGGGCAAGTGGTGCGAATCCGTAGAAATGGACAGCTTTTGCCTAAATTTTTTGCTGGGCGGCTTTTTGCCTTTCCCCGAATATTTAGCTATTTGGTGAAAGCTTTTAAAAAGACTCCAAAAGCCCAATAGCCTCTTCGGCCACTCCTTGAAACCCGTTGCCGCCCGTGGTATAATAAGTCAGTAGTTGAAATCCCGTTTTAATTTTAAGGCAGCATATAATCAAAAAATATCGGGACTGAAAAGTTTTGTTTCAAAAGGAATGAATAACATAAGTACAGGACCAAAATGTCAGGAAAGTCACATTAGCCTATTAAATAACATCAGATGAAAAGCTTTTTAACCATATGCATGCTCTTTAGCTCCTGGGCTTATTCCCCAATGGCTGCCGAATGGCCGGGCTTTCGGGGAAACCCTGAGCGTACCGGATTTTATTCCCGCGCCGTGGGCGTTCCGGAAAAAAATGCGGAGCCTCAGTGGAAAATTAAACTTCCCGGAGCTGTTATTTCTTCCCCGGCTATTGAAAATGGATATGTATATATCGGAGCCAGAGATTCCAGTGTGTATTGCTTGGATGCCAAAACCGGCGAAGTGATTTGGAAAGTGAAAACCGGTGGCTGGGTGGATAGTTCGCCTACTATACATAAGGATATAGTATACGTGGGTTCCAGAGATGGTTATTTATATGCCCTGGATAAAAAATCAGGAGATGTAATCAACAAGTATCCCGCTGGATTGCAATTGTCCTCACCTGCGGTTTATAACGATGAAAGCGTAATAACAGGCCTGGGCCCTCCGGTGAACGGAGTTTCTTCCTTTCCTTTAAGGGCTAGAAGCACGAAAATTGTGGATACAGTTTGGAGCCAACCCCTTCCTCAAATGAGCTATTCATCACCAGCCTTATCCAGAAATATTATGGTTATTGGCGCTAGTAATGGCAAAATGTATGGAAAAGATGCTTCCACCGGGGAAAATTTGTGGGATATTCAAACCCAAGGGGGCGTTTATTTGTCTACCCCATCCATTGATGACAGTGTGGTATATTTTTCTCCGGGGAACCTGGACCAAAACATATATGTAAATCGACTTGAAAACGGCGAGGAACTGCGCAAGGTTTCCATCGGAGGGCCCCAGGGTTCTGTGCCTTCGGGCTATTTGCGTAAAACGGGTGCAGGTCCTAAATATATCCATCCCCATGTATTTAAACAGCTGTTAAGGTTATCGCCTGAAGACAGGCAGATGTATATGGACCAACTTAACTCAGAGGGTTACAAGCTCAATAAACTGTCAGCCAAAGGTCCCGAAGAAGAAAGCTACAAATGGATTCCCATAGGAGGAATGAAAACTTCTTCCGTGGCCGTTGGACCAAATAATGCCTATGTTATTCAAAAATATCTGGGATTTTTGGAAACCTCCCCCAATCAATTCGATTATCGGCCTTATTTTATACTGACCTCAGTGGATAAATCCAAGGGAAAGCAATCCTGGCAATTCCATAAAGTATTGGATTCCGAAAGGCTGGGTTACGCCTCCTCACCTATAGTAAGTAACTATTTAAAAGGGGGCCAGGTGGTGTTTTTTGGCTGGGGTGAAGGACGGGTTTATGCCCTTCATGACGACAAGGGGAAATCAGAGCCCCAAATCCTTTGGGAAGACAAATTGCAGGGCCATGTTATTTCTTCGCCAGCCCTTGCGGATGGCCAACTTTATTTTGCCACCACCGAAGGCTATGTATATGCATATCCGGTGGCTGTGGCCGCTAATCCCGCAGCTTTGAAAGAAGGCGTGTACGCCTATCCAAATCCGGTGCGTAAACGGGCTACGGAAGTCAATATTAATTTTGATCTCTCCGGCTCTACTGCTGATGTTAGTCTTGTAGTGTACAATACCGCTGAAAGGCCGGTTTTCAGAGACAACTTCCGGGTAAATACGGTTATGTCCTACAGTTGGAAACTAAAAGGCGTGGCTAACGGCGTGTATTTTGCCAAAGTAGTTGTGGATTACGACAGCGGTGGTTCCGATTCCAAATGGATAAAAATTGCGGTGCTCAGGGAATGATTATGAAAAGATACATACTACATAGTTCCCTAATAAGCCTTGTGCTTTTATTTTCCTACGGGATAACCCCGGCATTTTCCCAGGATTTTGCCTCGCGTTCTTATGCGGAATTCGGCGCGGAATATTTAAAACTGCCACGCCATGCGGGGACAGCCAGTCTTGCCAACGCCAGCGCCGCCTGGGAAGAAAACCTGCTGGGCCTTCAATACAATCCGGGGCTTATTGGTTACAATAGCCAACATCATGTAAACCTAAGCTATACCTTTTTAACCCTGGACAGGCTTCATTACAGTTTGGAATATGTAAGCCCTAAATATTACGGTCAGAATTTTGGGGTTTCTATTACCAGCTTTGGCGTAAAAGATATTGAGGAAAGAGACGATACCGGCCAATTAAACGGCCATTTTGATGATACGGAAATTGCGGCTGATTTTCTGGCTGGGGGACAGCTCAAAGGCTGGTTTAGTTATGGAATAGCTTTACGATATATACATCAGCAATTGGGCGAATTTAATGAGTCTGGAGCTAAAGGTTTTGGCATGGATATAGGTGTGCATTACAAGCCAATGGAAAAAATAGGAATAGGGGCGAGTTTGCAAAATTTAGGTTCTTATTTGTGGTGGGAAACCGGACGCGAGGATCAAGTGGTGCCCATATTCAGGCTTGGAGTAAATGGAAATATTGTGGACTCGGTGCTCAAGGCGGAAATAGACATTGTCAAACCCTATTCTCAACCCATTGAATCTAACATTGGAGTGGAGGGAAAAATATTAAGGGTAATAGCCGTTCGCGTTGGAATTGTAAATGCGCTAACCTATGATGCGGATGGCGCTGTATATATGGATCCAGAATTTTTTCTGGGAGTGGGGTTGTCCCACAAATTCTTTGGGTTTGAATATGCGGCCATGAAACCGGGTTCGGAACTGGGAATGGGGCATAAATTTTCGTTGCAGGTCAATTTTAATTAAGGACCCATTTCATTTGCGAAAATGGGACTTGTAATATGCTGTTAAATAAAATATCCACATTGTTTTTGACCGTCGTCTTTGGCGCAGTATGTTATGGGGATTGGACTCAAACTGCCAGAGTGGTGGGATATAATCCTACTAAGGCGGATGTGGACATCTCCTCGGCAATGGAATGGGCGAAAAGCTTGAATGCTTCCGTGGTGGTCATTAGGCAAACTGCAGTGAGTGAATTTGATTGGCTGGATAAGCGAAATAAGGGTGACTCTCTTGCCCTTGACTTATTAGATCGCGTCATTAAAACCTGCCACCGAAATGGCTTAAGGGCTGTGGTGGATTTAAGCGTTTTAGAATTGAGAAGTTCCAATGGAGATGCAGATGAGGATGGCAAATTGGATGTTGGCGCAACAACCCTCTTGTCCACCCATTCCAGCTGGATTCAGGAAGACCTTCAGGGTAACAAGGCCGTTTTTTATGGGAAAATAAACCCTGAATCCAAAAAAGGAGATGAAACAGTTTGGGCTAATATCCACAGTTCCAATTTTAAAACCAAATTGCTTGCTTTAGTTAAAGCCGTAAGCTCAATCAATCCAGATGGTATCTTATTTTCCAATGTTAGTTATCCTGTGAGAGAGGGGTGGGAGAATAAGTGGGCTAGTTTTGACAGCTATTCTGTAACGAATTTTAATAGCACCCTTCCCACTCAATCTCAATTAGGCGATGTTCATTCCGCTGCTTTTACAAAGTGGGCTTCCTGGCGCATGAACAAATTATCCCAATTTTCAACGGAATTGAATTCCGCTGTGAAAAATGAAAATCCAGATGTCAAAACATTTATGCTGATTAAAAACGCCATCTCTCACGAAACATTAGTCCGCGGTTATGACTTTGATAAGCTCACTAAAATTTTTGACGGCTTTGTGTATGATATAGACTTTTTGGGTGATGCGGTTTCCCGAAACAGTTATGAATGGATGATGTATTTTGCCTCAATTAAAGGGGCAAACGAACTGGATGGGGAAAAGCCAAGCTGGGTAATTGATAGAACTAATACCTCTTCCTCCCTTACTGTATCTAAGGATATGAACAAGTTTGGGGACGCAGTTGCCACAGGGATGTATACTTCTTTGCAAGCTGGCATGAATGTGTGGATAACAGGGGGCAACAGAAAATACAGTGCCGCCACAAATGTAACCAAAATGGCTGAAATTTTTTCCTGGGTTAAAGAAAACCAAAATTGGCTTTATGGAGAAAGAAAAGTAGCCCAGTCTGTGGGGGTATATTTTTCTCAATCCAGTTTGCTGTATCGCACAGGAAATAAATGGCAGGGGCATTTAGCCTCCTTTTATGGAACCCTAATGATGTTACACGAATTGCATATTCCCACAACCATAATCAGCACTGGAAATTTGAGTTTAGTAGACAAAGAGGAAGTGGAAGGTATAATACTTCCGCAGGTGGACTGCGCCTCTACAGTGGAAATTGATTCTTTAAGGGAGTATTACGAAAAAAGCAATCTCATTGTGTATTTTAGCGGCAGCGATGATAACCATTGCACGGAAAAAGGTGTATCCGCAGATTTTAGCTGGGATGATCAGCTATTGGAGGTAATGCAGAGAGGCGGGATTAATAAAGGCGAGACCTTTTTTAATAATGTAATGATGGATGGTAATGGGAATTTATTAAACGAAAATTACCCCAATTCTGTAGCCGCTGATATAAAAACCCAATTTTCAACGGATTTAAATTTTGCAGCCCAAATTGGATACGCACCCTTTGAAATGCCCTCTACCACTGCGGTTCGAGCCGTGAAAACAGATGAAGCGTTCTTTTATCATCTGGTTAATTTTGGAGGGCTGGATAATGGTAATATTGCCCGCAGTATCGAAGAAGAAGTGAATATTTATCGAAATGGGGAAGAGTTGGAATCGGGAGCCATCGAAATGAACGGCGGGAGTTTGGAAGTTATCAGTTATTACTCCGATTTGAATTCAGAACAAACTCTTAACTTGGTAGAAAACTCCATGGGTAGCTCTGCCATTATCAGAGCGGGTGCTTTACCTGATTTAGAGGAAGATGTTGTATCCAATAAATTTATGGCTGCAAACAGGAAAAAGCCGTCTTTCAACCTTCCAAAAAAATTATTGGTTCAAACAAAACTTATAAAGATTCATTATCAAAATCCCGGCCAGGAAATTGAAACTATGGATTTCCAGGTATATGATATACATGGAAGGAATATTAAACAAATTTCCCTGGAAAGAGGGCGAAATGGCTTTAGTGCTAATTGGGATTTGGAAAGCCAACCTGGAAATTATTTTCAGCCTGGAATGTACGCTTACAGGCTAGTTGGAAATGGAAAAGCCATAAAAATTGGGCAAATGGTGGTGCGTTAATATGTTCAAAAAAATATTGTTAACATTGCTGCTAATTTCATTGTCACAAGTGGCAGCATATTTTGTGGAATTAAACAGTATTGAAGACGCTGAAATGAGGGATGGAAGTCCTACGCTAAATTTTGGCGGGGCTCAAAATGTCCATTTTGGCACTAACGGTGGAGTGATATACAGGGGGCTAATAAAAATTAACTATGAAGACAGTATTCCTGACGGGGCTGTGGTGGATAGCGCTAAGTTATATATGTATATACAGGCAATAAATAGTGCACCCCAAAATGTTAGTATTTATCAGGTGCTGGTGGATTGGAATGCTGGGTCAAAAAACGGAGCCTATTTGGCGGGAGCTGTGAGCTGGGACTCGGCCAAAACTGGAATTACAGCTTGGAATGCAGCAGGAGCAAGCGGGTCGGGTTCAGATTATGTGGCAACCCCCATTACAAGCTATGCCTTTGCCAACTCTGGAGCATATGATTCTGTTTCCATTGAGGATGCCTTTAATTCCTGGATACAAGGTTCCCCAAACTATGGCATATTATTAACAAATGACGATGAAACTTGCGGCGGAGGAGCAAATTGCCGGATTCGCACCAGAGCAGAGGAACACAGTGATTCCAGTTATGTACGTATTTGGTACCAAATCCCCCCTCAATTAACCGGGCTAAGCGGAGGCGCGGAAGCCGGGGCCACCCAAAGCGATTCCAGTACAGTGACTATTTCCTATGAAATATATGATCCAGATGACGCCACAAATACAGTATCGGCTCAATATTGCTTAACTTCCAATGACTGTTCTGCGGCAGGAGCTGGCTGGACGGCTATGGCCAATACCACCGGAGATTTAGGGACCGTGTCCTCCACATCATCCTCCAGCGACAGGTTTATATACTGGGATGTGGAAACCCAACTGGGGTCCAGCGTTGATGATACTTATCGCGTGAGACTTATTGCTGTGGATGACTCGAGCAGTGTGGATACTCTTGAATCTGCCGATTTTATCGTAGACACTCAGGCTCCCACGAGTTTGGCTGGATTTTCCATGGATTCTGTCTATGAATCTTCAGCTGATGTCAGTTGGAGCACCCCGGCTGCGGATAACCACTTTAGCCATTATGAAATATGGTTTGCGGAGGTGAAAGCCAATGTAGAGGCCAGAAACGCCTCTGCCGTGGAATGGGACCATACCGACGATGCCAACTTAGCCAATGCGGCAACTACATCCACATTGGTTCAGCTATTATCTTTCAGCACTAAATACTTTTTTAAAATTTGGGCTATCGACTCCGCAGGAAATGAAATATCTCTTCCCACAGATAGTGGTACTACTCAGGCCTCAGATGTTCCTCTTGTATCTGGTTACGATCCTGAAACCAATGTAAGCGGAGTTATGGTCAGTTCTGATTCCGTAAAAATTCAATACGAAGTTCTCGACTTAGATGACTCTGTGGTTACGGTAACAGTAGAGACCAAACTGGCAAGCCAGGGGAGTTACGATAATTGGGCTACAGTGGATAGTTATATGTCAGGAGATACGGGCACTGTGGTGCAGTCTACCACCACGGACAGGTTAATTATCTGGGACATTGCTGCCCAACATGGAACCTCAGTTAACGAAACAGCAACGGTAAGAGTTATTGCGGTGGATAGCAATGGGAATGCGGATACCAGTACTTCAGCTAGCTTTACCGTAGATACCCAAGCTCCCACAGCTCCAAGCGCTTTAACATCAACAGCAACTACTTCTTCTTCCGTTTCCTTAAGTTGGACTGCGGGTTCGGATGCAAATTTCAATCATTATGAAATTTGGTATGGTACAGACCAGACAGAAGTGGAAAATAGAAATATTGCGGCGGAATGGGATGACTCGCCCCAGGATGCGAATTTGGCCACGGCTTCAACCACCAGTACTACTATAACAGGGCTTCAGGCAAGTGTCACCTACTATTTCCATATATGGGCAGTGGATGATTATGGGAATGAAGCGGATTATGGGACAACATATTCCGTGGCAACTGCTGCAACTACGGATTTACAAATAACAGATATTGAAGATAATGTAATGCGCAGTAACAATACATCGGCAAATTGCGGCTCTGAACCAATCCGGGGTGGCCCCACCGCTGGAAGAAATGGAGGTTGGGGAGGCACTAAAAGAAGCTTAGTGAAAATTAACATGTCAGAAGTGCCCGCAGGGGCTACTATCGTATCAGCAACCTTTACCGCCCGATGTAATGCAGTAGGCGATGTTTCCTCTGTCACTATTGAGGCCTTTCCCTTATTGCAGGCCTTTGTGGAAGGAACAGATGGTTGCGGGACACAAGCGGGTTCCAGTTGCTGGAATGACTATGGGGCCGGTTCCTGGAGCACACCGGGGTTAGCTTCAGGCGTAGATTATGAGGCTACAGCGGTTTCATCTCAATCCGTAGCCGATGTGGGCACATACTCTTGGGATTTGACCAGCGTGGTTCAGGAATGGGTAAATGGAACCAGAACAAACAATGGGTTGGTATTTATTGAATCTACGGAATCCGGTACTACCGGAAAGTTTTTTGATGCGGCAGAGGGAGCTATCCCACCATTCCTGGATGTACAATATACCTTGGGTTATCCTGAAGTAACCGGTTTGTCGGATGCCGCCCTTATTGGGGCGACCATGACCGGGGATCCGGATTCGGCCACTATAAGTTTTGAAGTATCAGATCCAAATGATGTTAATGTAACTATTACTCTGCAATATAAACTTGCAGTTGGGGGAAGTTGGGCTGATGCTACTGAGGTGCTGGGCTATAGCGGTTCACAATCTGCCGCGGATGGCGATGCCGACAGGAGCATTCGTTGGGCGGCTCGTTCTGAGCTTGGTAATGTGGATAACAATTATATGGTTCGAATTATAGCAACTGATGGCACCCTAAGTGACACTACTGAAAGCGCCAGCTTTGCAATAGATACAAAAGCGCCTGTGGGTTTGGCCAATTTAAATGTGGGAGCTTATGGAGTTGTGCATGCTAACCTAAGTTGGACTTCTGTTACTAGTGAAACCAATTTTAGCCACTACGAAATATGGTATGGTTCCGATTTAACAGATGTTCAAAACAGGACAGGAAGTGCGGATGAATGGGATAACAATGATGATAATGGACTGCTAACCGTTGGAACCACAACTACCTCAATCACGGGGTTATCGGCATCCACTTTGTATTATTTTAAGATATGGGCTATTGATGACATAGGCAATGAGGCTACGGTTACTTTTGACAGCGTTACGACCCAGGCCAATGCCGCCCCTACAGTAACAGGCTTAAGCGCGGCAGCTAAAGTTGGGGCAACACAAAGCGATACAGATTTAGTTAGCATCAGTTTTGAAATTGATGATACGGATGGCGATACGGCCGATTGCTCTTTAGAATATTTTGAAGTGGGAACAGGTCCTTGGACCAGTGCCAGCAATGTAACTGGAAACACCGGGGGAGTTAAGTTTACCAATGGGCAGGATTTATCCATGAGTTGGGATGTTTTGACTGCGCTTTCGGTTCCCACTAGCGATGCAACCTATAAAATTAGGGTTCTATGCACAGATACTACTAGCCTTTCGGATACCACTGAATCGGCTAACTTCACTATTGATTTAGTGGACCCCACTGGAATGTCTGGTATTTCGGTGGGAACCATAGGGGCCACAACGGCAGGACTTTCCTGGAATTCGGTATCCACTGAAAATCACTTCTCTCATTATGAAATATGGTACGGGACGGTTCAGAACGATGTAAATAGTAGAAGTGGAACCGCTCTGGAATGGGATGGCGATAATGATGCCAGCCTTAGAACCATGACTACCGATACGACAACCATAACAGCTCTTTCTCCTCTTTCCACTTATTACTTTAAAATATGGAGTCAGGATTCTGCTGGAAATGAACAAACATTAGGCGTCGTGAGCGGTTCCACAGGAGGAACTAACGCGCCTATAGTTACCGGCCCTTCAGATGTTCCCAATATTTCTGCCAGCCAGAGTTCCACAACTCAGGTTACCATGGTTTATGAAGTGGATGATGCTGATGATGCCAGTGTAACGGTTACCGCTCAATATTGCGTGAGTACGAATGATTGTTCTAAAGCATCCAGCGACTGGACTGCTATGACTAATACCAGTGGAGATATTGGAGCATCAATTGCCACACATGCGACGAATGACAAAACTATTACCTGGACTGCAGCCACTCAATTGGGAAGTGTAGAAGGCACATATTATGTAAGGGTGATTGTGGATGATTTGGATGGGGCCACAGATAATGATACGGCTTCCAGTGCTTCTTTTACACTGGACACTCAGGCGCCGAGCTCCCCCGCCTCCCTTGCCACAGTGGAGGCTTTGGGAAGTACGATGGAACTCAGCTGGACTGCTGTAAGCGATGCAAATTTTAATCACTATGAGATATGGTATGGAACCACTTCCGGCCAGGCAAGTGGTCGCACCGGTACGGAATGGGATAATAGTGATGATGGAAATCTGGCAAATAGCGCTACCACCTCTACCATAATTACAGGATTGACTTCGGGAACAGATTATTGGTGGCATATATGGGCTGTGGACGATATTGGAAATGAGACTAGCGATGGAACTTTAAACCAGGCAACTCCAGCTATAAAAACCCCTCAATTTGCTCTTGATGCAGACGATAACATTGGCGATGTTAAGGGAGCGGTAATAGCCGGAAGCGGAATGTATGTTTCAACGGCTAACATTGGCGGTAGTGAAGATAATATTACCAAGCGCAATGCTTCAACAGGTGCTTTTATGTGGCAATTTTCCACCTCCGCATATGGATCTCCAAAACCGAGCACTTTTACCTATAGCAGCAGCGCCGGGAAATACATAATACATTCTGCTGCCGGCACCCGTATTATTGGAATCCAGGACAATGGATCCAGCAAAACAGATTTGTTTGTGGTGAATTTGGGGGGAACAGCGGGAACTCCATATGGGGACCCGGGAGATAACCAAATTGCAGTAGTGGCGGGAGGATCCTTATATCTTCGAAACTTCACTACTGGGGCAGCTATTTGGGGCCCTATGGGAAGTAACTTGAGTTCAGATGGAGAACTTATTTTTGACAACTGGACCAACAATGTTATTTATGCGCCTGGGTCCAATGGGACTGTTTATGCCTTTAATATTTCTGATGGAAGCTCTTTTGGAAGTTATTCCACAGGGGCTGGAAGTGTTAGCCTTGCACTTTGGCAAATGAATGGTTTCATATACGCGGCTCCAAGTGATAATAGCCTGCATAAGATTAATGATGCCACCATGACTGGAGCGGGTGGAAACTGGCCAGTCAGCTTAAGTGGAAATAATACTGGCGGACTTTGGTATGATTGGAATACCGACGTGATTTATGTTACCACTACTGCCGGAATTCAGGCCTTTGACTCGGATGGGAATGCTTATGGTACAGCTCGTTCTTTGACTAATATTAATTCCGCACCTCTGGTGCATAACAATGTGGTGTATTTTGGCCGCGATGGCGGCGAATACTACGCTGTCGATCCATCCAATTTAAATACGGATAGAACAGATTGGCCTTATACTGCCGCGGATGGTAATGCCAGGTCGGCTCCAGCGGCGGATTGGAGTAATGGCAGGGTTATATTTGGGACAGATAATGAAAATATAGACTCTTTTACTCAAGAATAAGAGAAACAAAACTCTGTTTTGAAAGCATAAAAAATTATAAATTGAAGTAATATGAAAGATTTGGGTAAGCATAAAAAAAAGCTAAAATACGAAGCACCTAAGGTAGAATCCGAAGCTATATACGAGCAAAGTGCCTTGGCTTGCGGTAAATGCTTGACCACCAATACCCATCAAGCAGCCTGCTCCAAATCTCCCACAACCTCTTAAAAATTATTTTATAGGACCGTTTTCTGCGTTGTCCTGGGAATTTCTGATTTCGCCTTGAACCGGGCTTTCCTTGTAATTCGCAATTTTTTAAGTTGAGAATAGCTTAGGCTGTTTGGGGGAAAATATTGATTCGATTTATGCACATTATGGGAGTTATCGGGCTGCTAATGGGAGGCTGTTCTCTTTTTGAATCTGATTCTAAGGCAAAAAAAACTGAGCTAAAGTTTGAAATGCACTCCATTTTTGTGGATAGTATGGCAGGTTATGCCCGTGCAACTCTTGTGGATATGGACAAAGACGGAGACTTGGATTTTGTAACTGGATCGGTAGTAAGAACATACTGGTTTGAATATGTATCTGATTCTGTCTGGAACCCACATTTAATTACTACTCAGTCCAATTCAGATGTGGGTGGAGTTTCTCTTGATATTGACGGCGATGGCTGGGTAGATCACACAGCAGGTTCTTTATGGTTTAAAAACCCGGGTACGAGCCCCATGGAAAATTTTGAAAGCTTCAATAGCGGGTGTTTATACCGTACCCATGATATGGAGCAGGGCGACATGGATGGGGATGGGATTGTAGATGTTATTTCTCTGTCTGATCAGGGATTAGGGGTTAGTTGGTGTAAATTTTCCAATGGCCCAGAAGAGCCCTGGCAAGTTTATGAAATACTCCCCGTGGATAACAACCGGCAGGAGCACAGCGGCATGAATGTGGGGGATATTGATGGTGATGGAGATTTGGATGTGAGCATGGTGACGCGCTGGGTGGAAAATGTGGATGGAAAAGGAGAAAGTTGGCAACCCCACGATTTAGAAGGCATGGGAATCAAGGGTATATATGGCTACGGCGGGGAAACAGAAGTCGCGGATTTGGACGGGGACGGTGATAACGATATTGTGGTTACTGAAGCGGACATTTCAAATGCCAGGGTGGGAGTTTTTGAGAATTTAAATGGGAAGGGCACACAGTGGAACTTAACCATTTTAAAGGACAGCACGGATATTCAAAATTTTCACTCCTTAAAAATTAGGGATTTTAATAATGATGGCAGGCTTGATATTTTTACCTGCAATCAGAAGCCGGAATCCGGTTATCCCTATTATATCTGGTTAAATCTGGGCGGACTAGAATGGGAAGAAAAAATAATTTTCTCAGGAGTAGAGTGCCATGATGCCGTTGCAGGGGACGTGGATGGTGATGGGGACATGGATATAGTATCTAACGGATATGGTTTTCCTGAACACATTTTTTTGGAAAACAAGCTAATTGACTAGTTAAAATTAGCACTCTGTCTTTCCAAAGCTGCATTAGCTATCTCCTTGTAAAGGAAATTTAACTTCCCAAATATTTGGAAAAAAACCTGCATTAGCGCCTTTAGAATTCTTTAATGAAGGTTCTTTTGGGTGGTATAATTATTAAGGGCAAAAAATGGAGGATTAGCCAAAAATTAAGGAAAACTGCTACAGAATTTTGAATTAAACTGAAAGTGGTTTTATTTCAAAATTGGGGCAATTTTATCATTTTCCAATACTTATGATTTGACATTTGATGCAAGGCTTGTATAAACATTGCAACAGACTTTTCAGCCTATGGATTATCCTGGGCTGTGGTTTAATGGCCTTGCCTGCGTTTGCCAAATACAAACAATTTATTCTTGGAGATGATTCTCATTTAAACTCGGCAAACTCCGGGGTCAATTATGGTTCCACCCAATGGCTTTATGTAGGTAAAATTGGTACCGGAGCTAATGCAGATAGAGGTCCCTATAGGCCGGCCATAAAATTCCCAATTGATGATTCGCTTCCAAGCAATGCCATTATTGACAGTGCGGATATCTATCTATACATGATAGCCCAAAATGGGGCCGCAGATAATATTGCTGTCTATGTGATTCTTCAAAGTTGGTTGGAAGGAAGTGCGGACGGAACAGCTCAGGACGGATCTGTAACATGGAATTCCAGGCAACACAATGTAAGTACCTGGAATTCAGGAGGGGCTAGCACTACAGGAACAGACCGAAATGCCGCAGCAGAAGCTAGCGTTTCTGTAGGCACCATCAATAGTTGGTATACATGGAGAGTGACTTCTGCGGTGCAGGATTGGGTGGATGGAACCCAAGCTAATAACGGACTTTTGTTTATTGGAACAGAAAACTCCAATCTAAGAAAACAGTTTAATTCCCTTGAAAGCGGTAATGCGGAGCTTCCCTATTTTGATGTATGGTATCGAGTGTATCCTGTGATTACCGGATTAAGCGGCGCCGCTTCTGCATCTGCAAGCCAGGACGACTCCAGCTATGTATCTGTATATTACGAGGTGGGAGATAATGATGATTCCTGGGTGGTTGTCACTATGGAATATCAGGTAGGTGGTGCGGGAGGGTGGACCGCCTTAACCAATACCACAGGAGACATAGATACTGTGGATGCTAATTCCCAAAATGCAGATAGAACAGTGTTGTGGGATGCCAAGACCCAATTAGGTTCCAGCATTGATGATACATATGCCATTCGAATTGTGGCTTCCGATTCGGAAGGAAATGCGGACACAGTAGTAACCTCCTCTTTTTTAATTGATACGGAAGATCCAACTACTTTAGCGAACTTGGCAGTGGTTGATTCTGGCGTGGCCAGTGCGGATTTGCAGTGGACCGCTGCTGTGGAAAGCCATTTTAGCCATTACGAAATTTGGTATGGCACAGATAAGGATGCTGTGAATGACAGAAGTGTGAGCGCCTTTCGCTGGAGCACAGATGAAGACGCTACGATGTCCACTATTTCTACCACCAGTGCAACGGTGTTGTTATTGGAATATTTGACCAAATATTATTTTAAAATGTGGGCCCTGGATAGCGCTGGCAATGAATACGCTTCAAACATTGACAGTATGACCACTCTTACAACTACGGCGCCCCTTGTAACAGGCTGGGATCCTTCCTCCAAGCCTAATGTTTTGCAATATAATACAGATAGTGCGTATGTGGGCTATGAAATTTGGGATGCGGACGATTCCACTTTGCAGGTGGAATTCGAAATGCGCTGGAAAGATGAAGCTAGTTGGCGTAACTGGACGACCATGTCAGCCTATGTAAATGGCGACACTGGGTATGTCGCGGTGGATATTGTTAAGGATCAAACAATATATTGGGATGTAAGGGGACAATTTGGCTCCATAGATTCCACAGCGTTTGTGAGAATTATTGTAACGGACTCGGCAAACAATAAGGATACGGCAACATCGGTAGAGTTTATAATTGATACAGAGGCTCCGACGTTCTCACCAACTTTATCTTCCCCTTCTAAAACGGCATCCACCGTGGATTTACAGTGGTCAGCTACAGCAAGCGATACTCATTTTAATCATTATGAAATATGGTATGGAACCAGCCAGGCTAATGTTCAAAGCCGAAGCAATGCCGCGGAGTGGGATGAGGATAATGACGCTGCGCTTACCACTGCGTCCACCACCAGCACCTCCATTTACGGTCTTCTAGCTAATACCACCTATTATTTTAAAATTTGGGCTGTGGATGACTATGGGAACGAAACTACAGTTGTTGATATTAATGTAACTACGGACGCCACCGCCACCACCCAGCTAACAGATGTATCTGACAACATGATGGAAGATGATAATCCGAATTTTAACTACGGAGGAGATGCCACCCACGGAGGAGCCACCGCAGGAAAAGTGGGCTCTGGCGGGGGCGGGTACTTGCAACGCACCCTTGTTAAAATAAATAATATTAGCGATGTTCCCGCCGGGGCAACCATAGTGTCAGCTACCTTTAATGCCTATGCGGCAACTGTGGGATCCACAAATGGCTATAATATTGGCATGTACCGGGTGCTTCGGGATTGGAACGAAGGGACCGCAACCGGAGTGGATCAGGCAAATCAAAGCAACTGGAATGACTATGCTGACGAAAATAACTGGACTACAGCCGGGGCAAGCAGTACTGGAAATGATATAACAACTGTAATCACCAGCACCACAGTTAGTACTGTAGGTTGGTATTCTTGGGATATAACTGCGGATTTTGCAGCCTGGCACAATGGCACTAACCCAAATTACGGGATGTTGTTTATGTCCGCTTCCGAGGGGACAAATGATTCCTATAAAAATTTTAATTCCGCAGAGGGGGCGAATGTGCCCTATGTGGATGTTACCTATGTTATGGAACCCCCTCAGGTTTCCGGACTTAGCGATACCACTCTTATTACAGCCTATCAAAACAATGCAGATACTGCTATTGTTAAATATGAATTATCCGATCCAAATGATTTAACAGCCACCGTTAGCTTGCAGTACAAACTAAGCGGTGGAAGTTGGACCAGTACCTCCAATACATCTGGAGATATTGGTGCTGGAATTCCTGCTGACAATGAATTTGCTGACAGAACCATTTACTGGGATGTCCGAACAAATTTGGGAATCGGAGTAGACGGAACCTATAAGTTGAGAGTCATTGCCAATGATGGAACATTGGCTGACACTACTGAAAGTAATTGGATAGGCCTTGACACAAAAGACCCGCTTGGGTTGGCTAATTTCGTAGTGGCGGATTCTTTTAGTTATTCCATGGATTTTAATTGGACGGCAGTTACAACAGAAGGACATTTCAGCCATTATGAAATTTGGTATGGTTCCAATAAAACAGACGTGTCGAATCGTTCCGGAACAGCTCAGGAATGGGATGGTGATAATAATAATGGAATGAACACAGCCTCTACCAATACTATGATTATTACGGGACTTAGCTCCTCCACTAAATACTATTTTAAAATTTGGGTAGTGGATTCCATGACCAACGAAGCCACCACAGGGATGGATAGCGCTACAACTTTAGACGATCCTATTCCAACAGTTACCGGGTGGTCTCAGGCAAGTGTGGTGAATGCCAGTCAAATTAATCCTGATACAGTACAAGTGGGATATCAGGTGGTGGATATTGATGACTCTCTTGCGGTATGCGGATTGCAGTACACAGCTACATCTCCAATATCCTGGGCGAATGCGACCACAGTTACAGGTGATGTGGATACGGTGGTTACAGGCGTTTCTTATAATGATACCATATATTGGAACGCATTAACGGATTTAGGCGCTGGAATTGATGCCAGCTACTATGTTCGCGTCCATTGCGTGGACGATACCAGTTTTGCGGATACCACCCAATCCGCCAGCTTTTCCATTGATTTTGTATCTCCTGTGGGTTTAGCTTCTCTAACCGCAGGGACAACGGATGCAACAAGTTCAGGTTTGTCCTGGACATCGGTGTCTACGGAATCCCACTTTAGCCATTATGAAATATGGTATGGGACCAACCAGTCGGATGTGCAAAATAGAACAGGCACGGCCCTGGAGTGGACTGTAACAGAGGACGCTACTCTGGCCGCTCAGGCAACAGATACTACTACTGTTACCTCTTTGGTGCCAAATTCCACTTACTATTTTAAAATTTGGGCTGTGGATTCTGCGGGAAATGAAACCACAGTAGCTGATGTTAATGTAGCAACATCGGCAACCAATGATCCGGTTGTCACAGGTCCCTCCAATGCACCAAAAATTGCCGCTACCCAATACTCCACCAGCGATGTTAGGATTCGCTACGAGGTGGATGATGCCGATGACGCCAGTGTGACGGTTTCTGCGGAATATTTTTTATATGCGGGATCGGGCTGGACTTCTTTAACAAATACATCGGGGGATATTGGCTCTGTAACAACATCTCCCACAAATCAAGACACCATAATATGGACCGCGGCCACTCAATTGGGAAGCATTGATTCGGTTTATCAAATAAGAGTGATAGCTACAGATGGAGGTGTTTTAGATACTTTGGCCAGCGATACCTTTGCCATTGATACCAAAGCCCCATCCGGTTTGGCTTCTTTTTCAGCCACAGATACAACGGGGGTTAGTATTAGCTTGGGATGGACTGCAGCCACAGATAGAAACTTCAGCAACTATGAAATTTGGTACGGGACAAATCAAACTGATGTGCAAAACAGAACGGGAACTGCAACAGAATGGGATGGTGCTGATGATGGGAACCTAAATTCAGCCACTACCTCGGCTACTACAATAACAAGTCTTTCCATCGGAACTTCCTATTATTTTAAGATTTGGGCTTTGGATAACATTGGCAACGAGAGCACATTGGCCGATATTAATGTAAGTACCAAATCACAAGTGGCAGCAAATTGGAGTAAAACTTCCATTGGAGAGGTTAAGGGAGGGGCGGTAGGTTTATCCAGGTTATATGTTACTGTGGGAAGTCCCAACTTTAGGCTAATTAGCTATAATTTGTCCACAGGTGCCCAAAGTTGGTTTTTCTCAACGGTGGCCTATGGCGCGGCCAATCGACCTAGCTACATATATTCCGGTGGGGTGTACAAAATATTGCTATCGGCTGGTAATTTTTTAATTGGGCGGCAGGATAACGTAACCTCATCTTCGGCGCTATTCACTACTATAGATTTTGGCACCACGGTGGGGGTTCCTTATGCGAGCCCGGATGATTCCACTTTTTATGTTACTTATACAAATGCCATTACCAGAAGAATGATTTCCGGGGGAAGCGTTGTGTCGGGATGGCCCCAGACGCTATCAAATGTGAGTACTAATGCCGACCCGGTGGTGGAGAATGATGCTATTTATGTGGCTACAACAAGTGGCATGGTGTATAGCTATGATGTAGATGGAACACAAGGGCCTTCTTTCAATGCTGGGGCTAATGTATCTCAACCCATGGTGGCTGGAGATGGCATACTGTACATTGCCCCCAACAGCGCTAATTTATATGCGGTGAATGCCTCTACCATGAGTGCAGTGTGGACACCATCAGCGGTAAGCCTGGATGCTTCTAATACGGGAGCCCCCTACGTGGATAAAGATTTAGCGGCCATATATGTGGCCGTGGGAAATAAAGTTCAAAAAATTAACAATAATGGAGCCACCGCCAGTGTGGAGTGGACTTTTGATGCGGGTGACAATATCAGCTCAAGCCCGGTGGTCAAAAATGGAGTGGTATATTTTGGTAGGGACAATGGCAGATACTATGCCATAAATGATGCGGCTACACCCACAGCTGTAACCAATTGGCCCTATGCAGATATTAGCGGTGACGCGGATATGGGACCATGGATTGATGTCACCAACAACCAGGTGATTTTTGGCACAAGCGGCCAGAACCTCGATGCCTTTAATTTGGAATAGTCTTATCTCTAAAAATATTTGTAAATCCAGTTTTATGGGTTTTAAAAAAATTGGCCTTGAATACTAAAAGAGCCATTTATTAGCAATTTTCCGCTAAAAATTCTCATTAGGGGAAGAGTTCTTTATCCCTGCTTTGCTATTTTGTAAAAAATAAGCAAATTTTACTTTTAATCAGAAAATGGAAAAAGGCAGTAGGTTATAATGAGCCCAGAAGAGCAGCTAGAGATTTTAAAACGCGGTGTGGTGGAAATCGTATCCGAAGAAGAACTTTTAAATAAACTTAAAAAAAATAAGCCCCTTAACATAAAACTGGGTGTGGACCCAACTGCCCCAGATGTACATTTGGGGTTTACAGTTGTCATGCGCAAGCTGCGGGCTTTTCAGGATTTGGGGCATCAGGTTATTTTGATTGTGGGGGATTATACCGCCACTGTTGGAGACCCTTCTGGTAAAAACAAAACCCGTCCCATGTTAACCCATCAGGAAGTTTTAGATCATGCCAAAACCTATCAGGAACAATTTTTTAAAATTGTGGATAGAGCTAAAACCAAGGTGGTTTATAATGGGGAGTGGTTTGGTAAACTGAGTTTTGCAGAAACCACTAAATTAATGTCCCAAATTACTGTGGCCCAAATGCTGGAGCGAGAGGATTTCCAAAACAGGTATAAGGGAGGTCAACCCATAAGCCTCCATGAATTTTTGTATCCCATGATGCAGGGTTACGATTCTGTGATGATTGAAGCCGATGTGGAACTGGGCGGCACTGACCAAAAATTTAATGTGCTTCGCGGACGTGAGCTCCAAAAAAATGCAGGCCAAGAGGCGCAAGTAGGTTTGTTTATGCCAATTCTTTTAGGCACCGATGGCCAGGAAAAAATGAGTAAAAGCCTGGGGAATTATATAGGTATCAACGAGCCTGCACAAACCATGTATCACAAGCTTTACAATTTGCCAGATTCGCTGGTCACCGAGTATTTCACTCTTCTAACCGATGTATCTATTGCAGAAATAAACGATTATAAAACAGGATTGGAAAATGGAAGTCTAAATCCCATAGAGCTAAAAACAAAACTAGCATTAAATATTGTTTCGCAATATCACGGAGAAAAGGCAGCGCAAGAAGCTGCCGAAGCAGAAAAGAAAATTCACAGCGGTGAAATTTTGCCCGATGATATTCCGGTACTAAAAATTGCCTCTGGAGAGCACTGGATACCTGCTCTAATGACGGAAGGGAAACTGTTCAGCTCAAATGGAGAAGGGCGTCGCATGATTCAAAACGGAGGCGTGGTTGTGGATGGGGAGAAAATATCAGATCCCAAAGCACAACTCAGGGTTAGTTCTGAGCATGTTATTAAAGTTGGAAAGAGAAAATTTTTAAAAGTAGTGGCCAGCAATTAACCCTAAATATGACCACTGGCGCTAAAAAATCGGATATGAATTGGACTATATTGTTTATTTGCTGGCTTTTCGCCAGCGTCTCTGTAGCAGGCTCTGTTTTTTTTAGCGAAGTCCTAAAATTTCCGCCCTGTAAACTATGTTGGTATCAAAGGATTTGCTTATTTCCTCTGGTGCCTATTTTGTTAGCGGCTTTATTTCCATTTAACAAAAGCGTAGTTAAATTTTCTTTGCCGTTGGCCATAATAGGGTGGCTTATCGCTGTGTATCATAATTTGCTATACATTGGCATTATTCCCAAATCCTTACAGCCCTGCGGTAAAGATTTATCTTGTACGGATGTTCAATTAAATGTTTTTGGTTTTATTACCATACCTTTACTTTCGCTACTTGCTTTCAGCCTGATTGTAGGGCTTTTGGTTTGGCTTCAAAGGAGACTTAAAAATGAATAAGTTGATAATTGTGGTGGGTTCAATTCTGGTTATTGTACTTGCTTTTTTAATAGGGGGTTTTTTCTATAAAAAAAGTGTGGTGGAAAGCGTTTCCAATTTAGGGGAGGCGAATGCAGCTCCTTTTGTAAGGGAATATTCTCAAACCTTAGGAGATCCTAATGCCAAAGTAATTTTAGTGGAGTTTTTTGATCCTGCCTGCGAAACCTGTGCGGCCTTTTATCCCTTTGTAAAAAAAATGATGTCTCAGAATCCAGGCAAAATCAGGCTTGTTGTTCGCTATGCCCCTTTTCATAAAGGAGCTGATTATTTCGTTAAGATTCTGGAAGCAGCCCGCAAACAAAATTTGTATTGGGAAACATTGGAGACCATGTATAAAACCCAGCAGTTCTGGGCTAGTCACCACAATCCAAGGCCAGAATTGATTTGGCAATTCCTTCAGGCCACCAAATTAGATTTGGACCAGATTAAAACAGATATGGAGGATCCGGGTATCGCAAAAATTCTGGAGACGGACCTTGGAGATGCGGACTCCCTTAATGTTACTAAAACTCCGGGATTTTTTGTAAATGGGAAACCCCTTGTTGAATTTGGTTACGGAAATTTGCGAAATCTAATAGAATCAGAAGTCGCAGCCCAATACCCCTAAGGGGAAATATTAATTCCCAAGTATTTGAATAGTTCCGCTTTCAACTGATTTGTTGGAAAGGGCAACCTTGTATACATATTTTCCTGGTGCGGGCTTTGGGGTTAGTTTCAAGATACCATAGTTATCTGTTTCACCGGAGAAAATATTTTTACCCTGGGTATCATAAAGACGAACTAAAGTATTAGCCATTCCCAAATACCAATTCATTTCTGCCTTGGATTTAAAAATTAATTTTTTAGAGAGTTGGGAAGGGTTGCGCTTTTGAATACTGGTACTGGTATCCTCGGGCACCGTATCTGTTTCTAAAGGGTGTAGCCAACGCATGGCCTGGATGAGTTGTTTTTGAAATTCCGGAGTGCTTATAGAACCCAAATCGTGCCCACCAGCTGTATAATAAATTCGCCCTTCCCCCTGTGTTCTAACCCAGGTCCAGGGCACCAAGAGGGTTTCTTCCAGAGCCCACATCAATGTATCTAAATCGTCTTTTAAAAAATCATGTAACCTTCCCTCGTCATCAAAGGGATAGGGCTCAAGGCCTTCTACAGCGGGGTGCTCCGATTCAATAGGCTGGACATCCGCTAGGCCAGGTCCGTGTTCGGTCCAGGTGGCTCCAATTAGATTAATATAGCCCTCATTTTGAATCCAGGCACTGGAAGCTGCATGTATGGCAAGAAAGGCGTTTCCAGCTTCAACCCATTCCACTAAATCATCATCTTGCTGCTGAGTTAAATTGGGAAGGCCAGCCTGGGCTCCTTTGAGTCCGGTCCAAACCATAAGGATGTCGTAATTATCTAAAGTATCTTTCACAAAAACTTCATTAATATCCTCTCTATAAGTGACAGAAAAGCCGGAATCTGTAAGTACAGGAACAAACTCATCCCGTTGAGCCGAAACATTGTGGCTGGAGTTGTCCCCTCCCATCCAAAGGATTTTTACAGACGCTGAATTTTCCTGGGAAAGAATAGGAACAACCAACAAGGCGCTAAACAAAAAAAGAAATGTTTTTATAAACATAATATGGAAATTATTTAAGCTTTTAAAATAGGACATTGCAAGAAACTCCCTTATTGGATGACAGTTACCTTTCCAGATTGCTCTCTTATATTCGGAAAACGAAGCTGGTACAGGTAAATACCTGGCAAAAGTGTATTTGAACGGTGAATTTGGCCTTTTATTATGGGTAGTGTTTGTAAGGATTTGCCGTTAACATTCATTAGCAAAAGGCTTCCAGATGGCCCCGGATTATTTCCAATTAATTTAAGCTGTCCGTTCCAAACAAGTTGAAAATTCTGGGTGCGTGGCTCTGGAAAAATATCTACAGCTTTATCCAACCCAGGTATTGTAGGCAACTCATTTACTTTTTCCAAAACAGCAAGTTCATTAAACAGCTTAGTGGAGTATTGGTCCAAATCTGCAAAATCCGAATACATGGGGCTCGCCGTAACAGCGGGGAGTTTTGTTAACTTATACATGGCCCGTATTCTCACCAAGGCATCTGGGTCATTAATTCTACCCATTTCCAAAATTGCAGAGGTAGACAGATTATGTATAGGCAAGGCATCAATCACATTCCAGCGAACATGGGAACTGGGATGGGTTATCAATTCCCTGAGTATCGGAACCCAGGTTTCGGGCTCTTCTTCGAACAATCCCCAGCCTTCAAGTGTGCGCAGGGCGTGTACAACTTTGGGAGACTGGCCGATGGAATTGACTTGCTTTGACTCCAGCATAGTGGAAAGTTCAGCAATTACATTTTCACTGGGGCCAAAGGATAATAAAATTCTTTGGGCATGAAGCCGCCAAAGCAAATTTGGGTTGTTAAATGCATTTAGTAATTCGCTGGTTGTGGCATTTTTAAGGTCCAGTATTGGCTCCAGGGGTGAACTGTCGTAAGTTACCCGGTATACCCGGCTATGTTGGTTGTCTCTTAAAGGAGAAATTTCGGCATTGCCTAATTGGGTTCTGGGGTTATTATAACTATGAGACACATAATAGTTGTACCAATCTAAAACCCACAAGGCCCCGTCTGGTCCTGTTAGCGCCTGAATAGGGGCTGTCCAGGCATCAGAACTGACGAAAATATTATAAGCATTTACATCTTCTGTGGCTTCAAAGCTACTTGCTTTTTCAATTAGAAAATCCTGGTGGCATAAATGGGAAGTGGGGTCACATACAAAAGCGCTTTTATTCCAATATTTTTCCGGAAAATGCCTGGCAGTGTATAGGGAATGGTTGGCGGCTGCCGCATAACCTGGGTTATTTCGATTGATTTGATCGGTGACCGGATGTGTTTCCAAAGATGTATGGTCCGGGGTCAAGGCCAATTCTCCTGGATAAACCTGATGGAAAGAATGGGCCTGATTTGCTGTGGACACAAAAATTTGACCGGCTTCAGATAATCCAAATCCCCAGGTATTATTGCTGGTGTGTGAAAGCACCTCAAAATTGTCCGAATCGGTTCTAAAACGAATAATGGACTGACTAACATTCTGGCCTTTAACATTGCCCCCGCTGTATCCCACTAACCCGTAAATCCAGTTGTCCAACCCATAATGGAGGTTGGAAATGGTGGCATGTGTGTCGTCCCGATTAAAACCAGTATATAAAATATTTCCTTTTGGGTTGTCAGCTACATCATCTCCGTCTTCATCCTTAAACAAAAGAAGGTGGGGGGCCATGGCTACGACCAATCCCTGAGCGCTATGTACAAGACCCGTTACCAGATTTAATCCTTCCGCAAATATTTTTAGATTATCGGCTGTTCCGTCTTTATCGCTGTCTTCCACAATTACAATTCTATCGGAACCCGAAAAGGGGTCTGTTAAAACCGTATGGGGGTAATCAAAAGTTTCTGCGGCCCAGAGCCGGCCTTGTTCATCAAAGTTTAGGGCCACCAAAGATCGAATCGCGCCCATGGAACTGTCCTCGCTGGCCCATAAAGAAGCTGAAAAGCCAGGGGGTGTTTGAATACAGGCCTTGGATTCTTCAGCAGAAAGCATTAGCTGAACTCTATCCATAAAATGGGCTGGCCAATCCTCGGGGGGAGGTTCATAGGCAAAATCAGGACAGTTTTGGGAAAAAGAAGAAACAGCGAGCATTGTAAATGCGCTTATTAATAATCGCAATGGCGTACCTTTAGCTAAAAACATTGGACCGGCCAGATTGCCGGATGTTTTAAATCCTTTCCCCGGTATAGCTTAACATATTGGAGTTTGGCTTTGGTGTCAATAAAAACTTTGCCAAATATCCTGTGAGAAGTGAAAAAATGCTGAAATGCGCTATTAAGGAGATTTTTATCTTAAAAATATCAATCAAATACATCATTGATATCTTTGCTGAAGATATCCATCCAATCGCATTCCTTAACAAATTTCCCAATAACCTGGGGGTCATATAAAATCAAACTTCTCTGGTAGGTGCTGTTTTTTGTTTTTGTTGCTACAGCATCCATTTTTACTAAATCCAGTTTTTTTAATTCGTCCAGTTTTTCTTCATTTATATTGGTATCTTCACCCAGTTGTTCCAGATGAAGCTGTATTTGCTTAATATCTAAAACCGTAAGGTCGTTACGCCGGGTGCCACGGGTTTTTCCTGCTTCCAGGATGTAATTGGCCAGTAGTTTAGCTTCATCGGAAGATTCTTCACTTACCGGGGTTAGGCCTTTCCATTTTTTCCTTAAGAAATCATAATATATTTGAATTAGTTCAATGTCTGTTATCTTAATATAGGACTTGCCTTGTTTGTTTTTTTGGCGGGTTAAAAGAGATAACAACTCCAGACCCTTTAACAGTTTTTGAACGTCAGCGCTGGAAAGCCCAAATATGGAATAACATATTTCCCTTACCTTTTCCTCAGGGACAAATGTTCCGTTGGCATCGCTAACGGCTCCATTTTTATGAACCTCAAGCAATGCTTTTAAAAGAGCGACTAAGCCACTTTGTAAAATATCCCGGTAATTTCTGCTGGTGGTGTCCCGAAGGCGTTGCACCACGATTTTAATTACATTGTTAAGCCAGCTTGGCACCTTAGCCAGGGTAGCGTTTAAGTGATTCTGATCTATGGCAGTAACATATAATGGCTCTACGGCCTGTGCAGAGGCCGAGCGAGGGGCGTTGTCCAAAAGACTCATTTCGCCCAATACCGAGCCAGGGCCAAGAGTTACCAGCTCTACCATCTTAGAGCCTTCTTCTTTGAGGATTTTAACTTTACCCTTTTTAATGATAAACATCTCCGTTCCGCTGTCGCCTTCTAAAAATAAAAAGTCACCTTGCTTGACATGGCGTTCAAATTTGGATTTGGCCAACGCAGCCTGACGGCCCTGGGCTATGGGGGTTTTGGAACCGGCTTGTGGCTGTGGTGCGGAACTGGGCATATTAATAATCAGCTGTTAAAAGATTCCACCCAAGGAAGAGAATCCAGGGAGTCCGTCACATTTGCAGGGTTCAATACATAGTAACCCTTTTTGGAGCTTTCGTTAGGAGGCTGGTATTTTAAAAAACCATTATTACCCAGCGGTTTTAACATTCCTAAGGAAAATCCCTTTACTTTTTGGCTTAAAATTCTTTCCAGTTCTTCCCGGAGTAAATAGCTGTTGGCTGCTTTGTTTGTCCCCTTTTCTTTAAAAATAGCGAGGCATTGTTCCAATACCTGGACGCCTTCTTTCCCAATAGCAATTATGGGCAGCTGGGCGGATTGGTCTTTGGCAGAAAGAAATTCCACATAATATTTAAGGGCTCTAAAATTTTTAGCCACAATATGTTTAGTTCCCGTGGCCGGAACAATACGGATTAACTTTTTGTCTTCCAACCCCTTTAAATTTTGCGCCACATCACCGGATTTTAATTTAGTGATAAATTGAACTTCGGAAACAAAATTGTAATAGTCCAGGGTCCGCTCATTGCCCTGTTTTTCTTCGGCCAGTTCATCGCCTAACATGTATAGCAAATGGCAAACGGCCTTCTCACGGTTTTTTAAAATGGAAGTGCCAATGCTTTTGTTTGTATCTCTTAAGCGGGATGTGACAATGCGGATAATGGACGTTAGCCAAATAGGAAGTAAGCTGGCCACGGCATTAAAAGTGGCTTCATTAATGATGACAGCTTTTGTTTCTTTAATGGTGGTGGCGCTGGCCGAGCGAGGCTGTTTGTCTAAAAGGGACATCTCTCCCAAAATGGCACCTGGGCCCAACACAGCCAATTGAACTTCATCATCCTTAGTGCCTTTGGTGATTTTAATTTCACCTTCGGATATAATAAAAAGTTCGCGACCCACTTCCCCCTCTAAAAAAAGCGGGGAGCCCGGGGGAAAAATCTTAACATTTTTGGGAGGTGGCCTGCGCCCTGTCTTCAATTCGGTCCGCGTAAAGGTGGAGCCCGTCAGAGCGCGGTTGATTCCCATGTATGTTTAGCCTTTGGTGTTGTCGATCACCCTCTTTTTAATACGGGCTGCTTTACCTTGCAATCCGCGCAAATAGAAAATACGGGCGCGACGAACCTTGCCCATTCTATCAAGGGAGATTTTGGTGATGTTGGGGGAATGTATAGGGAAAATTCTTTCAACGGGAATTTGCCCTGAAATTTTACGAACAGTAAAAGTTTCGCGAATGCCATCGCCACGACGTTGGATAACAACACCTGTATAAATCTGGGTTCGCACTTTGTTACCTTCTACTACTTTTACATGAACGCTTACGGTGTCGCCGGCTTTGAAATCCGGAATATCTGTCTTTAACGCGTCTTTTTCGATTTCCGTAATAATGCTGGACATGTGTCTACCTTCCTTTTGATTGTATTATAGTTATGGAAATTTTTCCGTATTTATTGTTTTTTCTCCAGAATTTGGGGATTTTCGGCAGCCCATAACTCGGGACGGCGCATTTTCGTTAATTCTGCGCTTGCCTTTTCCCTCCATTCTTCAATTTTTTTGTGGTGACCTGAAATGAGCGCCTCTGGCACTTTTTTTCCCTCAAATTCAAAGGGACGGGTATAAACAGGCCACCCAAGTCGATCGCCGGTATAAAAAGAATCTGTTTCCAGAGATTTAAAATCCCCGGCCACTCCGGGCAATAGCCGTGCAACGCTGTCAATAAGCATCATTGCGGGTATTTCCCCTCCAGTTAACACAAAATCTCCAATACTAATTTCTTCGTCAACGTACTGTTCACGAATCCTTTGATCGATTCCTTTATAATGACCGCAAATGATAAGAATATTTTGTCGATTAGCCAATTCGGCGGCCTTTTTTTGTGTATAGGGGTTGCCTTGAGGGGTGAGAAAAATCCGGTGTACCTCCCGGTCCTGGCAAATTTGCGAAATAGCATTTTTTAAGGGCTCGGGTTTTAAAACCATGCCTGGCTCCCCTCCAAAGGGCACATCGTCCACGGTTTTGTGTTTATCCAAGGCGTATTCCCGTAAATAATGAGGATAAAGCTCCAATTTGCCCAATTTTTGGGCTTTTCCAGTGATGGAGGCATTAAGGGCCGAAAACATTTGAGGAAAAAGAGTCAGCACATCAATTCTCATAAAGGCCCTCTAACAGGTCGAATTGAATGTGCATCTGTTGGTTTTCTTCATCTACTTTTTTTACAAAGGCCTCCACCCAGGGCACCAAATATTCCTTGTGATCCGGGTTCACCGGGTGGATTTTAATTAAATCTTGGTTGGGATACTCAAGAATCTCTACAATTTCCCCCAAATCTTTGCCCTCCATATCCACGGCCCGAAAGCCAATCACATCAGAGGTGTAAATCATATCTTCGGGAAGCTCCAGGCGGTTTTCATCTTCCACAAACAAAAGGCCCCCGCTAAATTCTTTCACGGCTTCGGGGGTTAAATAATTTTCAAATTTCAAATGCCAAAAGTTTCCCTGCAATCTTGAGGCAGCTACTTTTAAATTTATGGGCTTGGCTTTGGGATGCTTTTTAAAAACCACTTCGCTTAACTGGTTGTGGCGGTGTATATCAAAACTCTCGGGGCGAACCTTAATTTCGCCCGTTAATCCAAATGGTTTTATAGTGGTTCCAATTAGCGTGAGTTCGGCTTGGGGCCCCTTTGGATGAGTGGAGGAAGAACTCATGGCAAGGAAGGCCCTTAATCGAGAAGGGATTAACCTTCTTTTGGAGCTTCGGCAGCTTCTTCAGGAGCTGCGGCAGCAGCGGCTTCTGCTTCGGCTTTTGCCTTGGCTTCCGCTTCTGCAGCGGCTTTGGCTTCTGCTTCAGCAGCAGTTCTGGCCTGGGCTTTTTTGTTGGGTTTTGCTTTGCGCACTTTCCATTCTTTGGATTTAGGATCGTCTTCTAAAGTGGCTTTGCCAGCTTTGATTTGAGAAAACTTTTCCATAATTCCTTTAGTGTGGAACAAGGAACGTACGCTGTCAGAAACTTGTGCACCCTTTAACATCCAATCCAAAGCGGAAGCTTCGTTAACAACCAATTCAGGGGGATTGATGTTAGGGTTATAGTGGCCCACATGCTCCAA
Source organism: Fibrobacteria bacterium (assembly GCA_050294405.1). Taxonomy (GTDB): domain Bacteria; phylum Fibrobacterota; class Fibrobacteria; order UBA11236; family JADFYW01; genus JBNKOC01. The sequence continues at coordinate 609,172 of JBNKOC010000012.1, forward strand.
AAAACGGCCAGTGGGCTTGTAGCGGCTATCCGCCACAGTAATTTTGTATTTGGCCTCGTGTGTGCGGCCTCTTCTAGCTAGTCGAATAACAGTAGCCAATGGTTTTCCTCCGTAAATTTTGAAGCGTAATTTTAATAAAAAGCCTATGAAATCTAAAGGAGAAGGACAAAAAAATATTTTTTTATGGCTACTTTCCCTAAAAATCCCCTGTTTTTGCCTGTATTGGGAGGGTTTGGGGCTCCTGAATCTGGCTGAGAATGGGCTGGCATTAGGGGTTTTTAGGTTAAAAAACTTGGATTGGTTGCTTAGAACCTAAAAAATTAGTTGATGCAATAACTGATATTTTGAATTCAACCCATTGAAAACAGCTTTGGAATTGCCGTTCCTCCACTGTTTCTGGGAAAACCAGTCTAGAGACATGTATAGAGGCTTTTTCGGAGCCTATTCTTCCCGCTAACCCCGAGTTGGAAAAAAGCCTGTTCTACTCATCCGCAAAGTATAATAACATGCGAAAGGGTGGGTTTTACAAATCAAATGAGTTGATTTTCCCGGGATTATTTCTCTTCGATGCCCTGAACTTCGGGAATTGCAAATTGTAATGGAATGTTTGTCCGGCGGCCATTTAAGTTATAAACCCGCGCACCAGAAATTCCATTTCCCGGTACAAAAGCGAAAATTCCTGATGCATTTCGACCAAGTCCCTGTTTCTTTAGCATATTTTTATTGAATGTAACTGGCCTGACAGCTGTTGTAGTATCCATATCCAAACCCTGAAAAATAAGTTGGCCAAAATGGTGTAACTGCCGATTCCAGTTCTCCCGCTCATGCTGCAACCCCTCTTCTTCCTGAAGAATGACCTTAGTTACTCCACCCTGAACCAGGAAATCATGGTAACTTTTAGCAGTGGCCAAAAACCCGCGTTCATCAAAGCCTCCGCCAGCTGGGGCCGCATTTCCGGCAGCAAAATAGTTTAGGTGAACGTCAGATTTAACTTTTTCAATGTCTCTAATGTTTTGGGTTGGACTCCCGGCATTGGGAGCCGGCGAAAATCCGCCAATCCAGGTGAAAACATCCAAATGACGATACGCATAGGTCAAAGTTTGACCCCCGCCCCAGGAAAGTCCGGCCATGGCGCGCAAATTGCGATCCGAGGAAGCATTGTAATTTTCCTCAACATAGGGGATTAAATCGTTCAGCAAAACGTCTTCGTAATTATCCCATCCATCAATATCGCCATAAGGCATCACCACAATCATGGGGACCACATCTAAATCGTCTTGGGCATATAAATAGTCCATCACCTTATCGGCATTTCCTTCATTGGAAGAACCCGGTTGAGAAGTCCAGGCGTCCTGGTTCCCTCCGATTCCGTGGTGTAGATAAAGTACAGGGTATTTTTCTGCTCTGTTTTCATCATACCCCGGAGGAGTATAGATTCTAACCGGACGGTTGTTATGGTTCCGGGTTGGGTAATTGATAACCCCGCTCACGTTACCCTTTGGAATATTTGGGCCGGCAGAGGAATACCCGTTCGGCGGAGGTGGCCAATGGACCTCTTCTGCTATAAGGAAAGAGGCTGACAACATAAAGGCAATGGTTAAAATCCTAATAAACATAATAACATCCTAAATTTTACATGGTTTTAATGAAAACTTCCTCTCATTCAATTATACTTGATTGAACAACCCCCATCTTAATTAAATAAAATTTGAGGAATTCAACCCGTAAATCATATCGTATAATATATGGACCCCTGGGAAAAAGTCAACTCAGATTACTTCGGGATATAGACTAAGATAGAGATTTTGATTCCTGAATCACAGTGTAGCTAATTTATTCACAATGCTGGAGGAAGAAAGAGAAAGCACACTTAATGTTCTAAATTTCACATTTTTCGCACTTAATGGGGCGATTGTCGTTCATGGAAATTTAAGAAGCCGGCAGCAATTTTATCACTCCTTTTTTAAAGGCCTTGGGGCTGACCCCCAGCGCTTTTTTGAATTGCTTGCTAAAATGAAATTCATCGTAAAAACCCAAAAGCAGGGAAATTTCTTTAATGGAATAATTTTCCAGGGATAAAAATTGCTGGGCTTTTTTCATTTTGACGTTTTGAACATACTCCATTGGCGCAATTCCCATAATATCTTTGAACACGGTATGAAATTGCGGCTCGGACAAGGCGATAATTCCCGCGAGCTCGGCCCTATCGATTCTTTTTTGCAAATTGTTATAAACATAATTCAAGACGGGCATTAACCTTTTTGTTTTGTATAGGAATCCCGCATAACCTTCTGATTTTTTACCTGCTAACAACAATGCTTTTAATAGATTGAAGTGGCCGATGTTTCTGTCTACTAACAAATGGATGTGGTCTTTGGAATCCGATGTGTTCACACGGTCAATTTCTTCGATAGCGGCGCCTAATGTTTGCGATATTTTCCCTTTTACTATTAGTCCGAAATGATATAAGGTACTTAGTTCAATGGAACCCAAAATTGAAGCGCGCACATGAGCCCAGCGCAATACGCCTCCGGTTTTATCCATTCCCACTAAATGGTTAAGGCCAGGTGGCAGCAGCAATGTATGCCCTTTAGGGACAGTTATTCGTTTCCCTCTTTCCAAATAGCAGTAAAAATCCCCTCCAACTACATTGATTATTACAAAGTAGGGTAAAGTTCTCCAACCGGTGTTGTTGTTGGGCTTACAATGCTGGACTTTGCCAGAGTGAAAGTCGAATTCAATGGAACCTTCCATTAAATGGTTAAAATCGACATTTTGTGGAGCTTTTTTCATGATTGTGGACTGTTTAATATAGAATTTAAGTTTCTTCGGTTCCCATAGTTTAAATAATAACTGAATGAGAGTCCAGTTAGCCATACAATTTTACATGTTTCTGATTTAACTTTCCATTTGTTAGTCCTGTTAAAATGGTACATTATGAATTGTATTTAAAATCAAGAAATCAATATGATGGATATTAGAGGATATGATTATATAGAGTACTATGTGGGCTCGTCCAAAATGGTTGCGTATTGGTTTGCAAGAGCTTTGGGCATGCAACTAACTGGGTATTCAGGTCCTGAAACCGGCCACAAAGACAGGGCCTCCTATTATCTTACTAAAAATGAAATAAAATTTGTAGTAACATCTCCCTTAACACCAAACAATCAGGAGTTATATGGTTTTTTAAACAAACATGGTGACGGTATTAAGCGTTGGGCCATAGAGGTGGACAATGTAAAGAAATGTATTAAAACTGCCATTCAAAATGGCGGGATACCCGTGCGAGACTACCGCCGCCTTCAGGATGATTACGGCTACGTGGAAGAAGCCGCCATTAAACTATACGATGATTCCGAAATTGTATTCATAAACCGCGATCATTATAATTCCCTTTTTATGCCGGGTTTTTCGAAACCATTGCAATCCCTGAATATCGAATGTGCCGAGACAGGAATACAAAAGGTAGACCATATTGTTGGCAATGTGCGTGTTAATGAAATGGATAGATGGGCCGAATATTTCAATCAAACCCTGGGTTTTGAAACATTTGTTGATTTTAAACCGGGTGATATTGGTACAAAATATTCCGCGCTTCTTTCTAAAGTGGTTCGCAGTCGGGGCGATAAAATTAAAAACCCCATAAACGAACCTTATGAAGGGTTAAAAAAATCACAAATTGAAGAATACATCGAACACTACCATGGTTCGGGAGTTCAGCATGTGGCTATTAGTTGCAACAACATTATGGAATCTATTCCCGCCCTCAGAAAAAATGGGATAGAATTTTTAACAGTCCCTGATGCTTATTACGAAAAATTGCGTGAAAAGAATTATCCCTTTATTACAGAAAATATTTCCGATTTGCAAAGACAGGGCATTTTGTGTGATGTGGAAGGGGAGGGATACTTACTACAGCTGTTCACCAAACCCATTGGGGATAGGCCCACCTTTTTTTTTGAATTTATTCAGAGAAAAAACGGAAGTCAGGGCTTTGGCAAAGGCAATTTTCAAGCTCTGTTTGAATCTATTGAATACGACCAGGCCCTACGGGGCAATTTGGAAAAAGAACCCTCGGGCCAGGCAATAATCTAAACATGTGCTATTACCACAAATGCGGCCTTTTGCCTGATGTTAAACACACTGCTTTTTACCAAAACGGGAATTCCTCCCTTTATCGAGAAGAGTTGTTTTCCAGCAAAGGATTTTCCGGAGCATATACCCTAAAATACCACATTAACATGCCACCCGCTATGACAGGGCTCGTAGAAGAGCCTACCCCGGAATTTAAGCCATGGAAGGAATTTGCCTTGGAGCCCTATCATTTTTTCACAGAAAAAATGCCCTCTCATGGTGATTTTATAAAAAGCCGTATTCCGTTATTGGAAAATGAACATGTTCGGCTTTCCATAGCGAAAATCTCAGAAGAGAGCTCTGCTTTTTATAAAAACAGCAGGTCTTGGGAATACTTGTATATACATAAGGGCGAGGGAGAGCTGCTTTGTGATTTAGGGCGATTGCCATTAAAACCGGGAGACCATGTTGTTATACCCAAAAATGTTATTTACCAACTTAATTTTGAAAATTATGAACAAATCAGAGTATTTATTGTGGAATCCTTGGATGCATTGGAATTTCCTTCCCATTACCTGAATAAAAATGGGCAACTTATGGAACAGGCTCCTTTCTGCGAACGGGATATTCAAGTTCCAGATTTTGTGCCGCCTAAATCAGAGGCAGGGGATTATAAAATTTATATCAAAAGGTCAGGCAAACTTTACTGTCAAACTGTTCCCCACCACCCCTTTGATGTGGTGGGTTGGGACGGCTATTTATATCCATACAGCCTTAATATCCACAGTTTTAACCCTGTGGTGGGCCGTATACACCTTCCACCTCCCGTCCATGCCATTTTGCAGACTCCTCACATGGTGATTTGCAATTTTGTTCCCCGTTTGTTTGATTTTCATCCCGAAGCTATTCCCGCTCCTTATTTTCATTCTAACATCGACAGCGATGAAGTTTTATATTATGCAGGGGGAAATTTTATGTCCCGAAGTGGCATTGAAGAGGGTTCCCTTACTTTACATCCGGCCGGGCTCATACACGGTCCCCAACCGGGAAAAACGGAAGAATCTATGGGAAAAACAACAACTGATGAACTGGCTGTCATGGTGGATACATTTGAGCCTCTAAGGCCGACCCTCCATTCCAAAGATATAATGGATGTTAATTACAAACTTTCGTGGGTGGAAAAATAAATGTTACATATTCCATCTTTTGTGAAAAATTTACAAACTTATGTTCCTGGAAAACCTCTGAATGAATTGAGTAATTCAATTCCCTTGGACAAGTACATTCGCTTTGCTTCCAATGAAAATCCAAGAGGGCCATCACCACTAGCGCAAAAAGCCATCCGCTTAGCAATAAAAGAGCTCAACCGCTACTCAGATCCAGCTTCAAGGGATTTGGTAAGCACCATCTCGGAAATATATAACATTCCCAAAAATCAAATTATTTGCGGCCATGGAACAGATTCTATTTTAGCCTCTATTGTATCAGCCTTTACCCATGAAAATGATGAAATACTCACCAGTGAAGGTACCTTTATCGGCATCTATGTAAATGTCCAGAAATTAGGGCGGAAAATAATTAAAACCCCCCTAAAAAATTATGCTTATGATTTACAAGCTATCCTTAAGGCGGTTAGTAAAAAGACAAAAATGGTATACATTTCCAATCCTAATAACCCCACGGGATCCCTTGTAGGGAAAAAAGAATTGGAATCCTTTATGAAAAAACTGCCCAAAAATATTCTGGTAGTTTTGGATGAGGCTTATACCCAATATGCCGAGCACCTGGAGGAATATCCAAATGGATTACATTGCAAGTATGAAAATATGGTGGTTACCCGCAGCCTTTCCAAGGCATATGGTTTGGCAGGCCTTAGAATTGGTTTTGCAGTGGGCTCAGGTCAAGTTATAGAAACTTTGTACAAAGTAAAGCTCCCCTTTGACCCTGGTTTACTGCCGCAAAGAGCTGCGGTGGCTGCCCTTAAAGATACTGACTTTTTAAAGAAGACGGTTCAATTGAACCGGGCCTCTCTTGATATTTTGCTGACTTGCCTTAAAACTCTTGGTATAAAACATAAAGGCACGGCGGCCAATTTTGTTATGGCGATTTTTGGAAGTGCGAATGAGGCCCGTGAATTTAATGATAATTGCCTGGCGCGGGGTTTGGTTTTAAGACCCTTAACGACTTTTGGAATTCCTGAAGCTATTCGGATTTCCTCTGGGACCCTGGCGGAGTCCAAAAGGGCTGCTCAAATTATAAAATCCGTTTATGAAAAATTAAAAAATTAAAGATATATCTATGAAATTGTTCAGTTACATAAAAAATAATTCTAAGCCGCTCTTAGGCTTGGCAAATGAGAATATGTACTATGATATTTCTTCTCAATATACAGCATCGGGCGAAAAATTGCCTGCTTCTATGCTGGAGTACTTGCAGTCTTCGGATGAAACAAAAATGGGCCTTAAAGAATTTGCAAATAACACTAAGACAAAAGGTTTAGAACCTATAGATCCCGGCGGCATTCGGATTGTAGCCCCCCTGCCTAACCCAACCAGTTGCCGGGACGCTTACGCCTTCCGTCAACATGTGCAAACAGCCCGCAGAAACAGGGGGCTTGATATGATTGAAGAATTTGATCAGTTTCCCGTATTTTATTTTACCAATCACAATGCTGTTTGTGGTCCTGGTGATGTGATATTGGAAAAAGATCATTTTGAAAAACTGGATTTTGAGTTGGAACTCGCGATTATTATTGGCAAAAAGGGCCGCAACATTCCTGCTGAAAAAGCAGATGAATACATTGCCGGTTTTACTATTATGAATGACTTGTCAGCTCGAGTGCTGCAAATGGAGGAAATGAAATTGAGCTTGGGTCCCGCTAAAGGAAAAGATTTTTCAACGGCAATCGGACCCTGGTTAGTGACTCCTGATGAATTACAAGAGTTCTCCACAAAAACAGACAAGGGTCTCAAATACAATCTTAAAATGACGGCTCGTCACAACAATATCCTGGTTTCTCACGGGAATGCTATCGATATGCACTGGACTTTTGCTGAAATTATAGAAAGGTGTTCCTATGGGGTCGATCTTTTTCCCGGTGATGTTATTGGTTCAGGTACCGTAGGAACCGGCTGTTATCTGGAATTAAACGGCACCGCAGCTCTAAATGCAAAAGAAAAGGGCGTTTCATTTACCCCAGTTTGGCTAGAGCCCAATGACGAAATTTCCTTGTCCATAGAGGGACTTGGTACATTGACCAACAAAATGATTTTAAGCGACAACAATCTTTCACTGCTGGAAAAGAAAAGACAAGCATATGATTGGGTTGGGAGGGGGAAATAAGTATGGAATCCCTGGACCCTAATGAATTAGATTTGAGGCAAAAATCAGGTTTGTTATTGGGAGCTATAACTCCCAGGCCCATTGCACTCGTATCCACAGTCTCGAAGACGGGAGTTCCCAATTTATCCCCCTTTTCATTTTTTAATATATTCGGCACTAATCCTCCGGTCCTTGGTTTTTCTCCTTCCAATCGAGGCCGTGACGGAACTTATAAAGATACATACCTTAACATTCGTGAAACTAAAGAATGCGTGGTGCAGTTGGTAACTTATCCAATGGGGCAGCAAATTAATTTGGCTTCGGGAGAATTTGATCCTAATGTTGACGAGTTTGTGAAATCGGGCTTGACTCCTGCGCCCTCAGATTTAGTGGCACCGGCCCGAGTCAAAGAATCTCCTTTTCAAATGGAATGCAAATTGAGAGACATTATAAATCTGGGAGAGGGGCCAGCCTCTGGAAATTTAGTTTTATGTGATGTGATTCGCATACATATTGCAAAATCTTTGGACTGGAGAAATGGGATAAACTCTCTGGAACTCGACACCATTGGTCGTCTTGGGGGAGCTGAGTACATTCGTATGCAGGACCAGGCTATTTTTTCCATTGAGAAACCAGCGGGTAAAAATGCTATGGGTTTTGAAAATTTGCCAGCCCATATTTTGAATTCTAAAATTCTAACAGGCAATAATCTGGCGGCCCTTGCTAATTGCGAATCTCCACCTTCCAAAGCCGCAATAGTGGAGTTCCTAAATACATATACTTCTGAAGCGACATCCGGTACTGCTGAAGAATTTATAAATAGCGGAAATTACCGGGGGGCGGCAACTGTTTTACTGGCGGATGAAAATTTTGAAGAAATCTTGTGGCATAAAATAGCCAAAGCAGCACTGGAAGCAGCTGACGTAGATTTTGCCTGGAAGGCGCTTCTTGTTTTTTCCCAATAAGTTCAAATAAAAATAGGACAGCTCTAAAAATCTGTGGCTTCAGTTTTATATACACCTCCTCCCCATAAGATTGAGTCATCCAATCTCACGGATTTTATAAATTTCGCCAGTCAGGAAACCGGGAAACAATTTACAGATTACGACTCTCTGCACGCATGGTCCATATCGGAAAACAAGGAATTCTGGTCGCTAATTTGGAAACATAGTAATATCATTTTTTCTCAAAAATACACATCAGTTTTAGACGGGGAGAATATAAGGGAAGCCAAATGGTTTAGCGGGGCTAAGCTTAATTTTGCTGAAAATCTTTTGCGGCGCAGAGATAATGGAATTGCCATTATATATGAAGCCGAAAAAAAACAGGCACAAAAAATCACTTATGCCCAATTATATGCACAAGTGGCTTCCTGCGCCGAAGGGTTAAAAAAAATAGGAGTTGGTAAAGGCGACAGGGTAGCAGGCATATTAACAAACAGCGTGGAACCGGTAATTGCCATGCTGGCTTCCGCAAGTCTTGGGGCAATTTGGTCAAGCTGTTCTCCTGATTTTGGAACAGAAGCAATTCACCAGAGGTTCAGCCAAATCAATCCAAAAGTGTTGTTTGCCGTAGAAGGCTATTATTACAACTCCAAATATTATGATTGTAAAAATAAAATTAAGGAAGTCCTGGACAACATAACATCCATTGAAAATTTAGTGTTGGTTACAGAAGGAGGGGTATCTGATCATCCCTTTTCCTATAAAACATTCGATTCCCTGTTGGATAACCCAGTAAAAAGCATCGATTTTGAGCCTCTGGAATTTGATCACCCTCTTTATATTCTGTTTTCTTCTGGAACCACGGGTAAGCCTAAATGTATTGTTCATGGGGCAGGGGGCACTCTATTACAACATTATAAAGAGTTGGCTCTGCATAGCAATTTGAAAAGTGGAGATGTTCTGACTTATTTTACCACTTGCGGATGGATGATGTGGAATTGGATGGTTAGCGCCTTGTTTATAGGTTCCACTCTTTATGTTTATGACGGCAGTCCGGCTGAACCTAATCTTTACAGGCTGTGGAAGGCTGTAGAGGAACATGGGATAAATGTGTTTGGAACCAGTCCTGGTTTTTTATCCGCCTGCCAGAAGAAAAACATTCACCCTCCAGAGAAGGCTAACCTAAGTAGCTTAAATACTATTTTATCCACTGGTTCACCCTTGTCCGAAGAGAATTTTAAATGGGTGTATACTCAGGTAAAATCCAATGTCCAGCTATCTTCCATTTCCGGGGGAACGGATATACTTTCCTGTTTTGTACTTGGAAACCCTAATTTGCCTGTTATGTGCGGGAAAATTCAATGTATAGGGCTTGGTATGGATGTAAAAGTATTTGATGAAAATGAAAAAAGCATAGAAGGAAAACTGGGGGAACTAGTTTGCACGGGTCCCTTTCCTTCGCGTCCAATTATGTTCTGGAACGATTCAGACGGCCGCAAATACAAAGATGCTTATTTTAAAAAGAATAAAGATGTATGGTACCATGGAGATTTTATAAAAATCACAACTTCCGAGGGAATAACTATAGCAGGTCGGTCTGATACGACTCTAAATCATGGAGGAGTGCGCATTGGCACGGCTGAAATTTATAATATTGTTGAAAAAATCCCGGGACTGACAGAAAGCTTGATTTGTGACAGAGTTGTAGCTGATTGCTCCCAGCTAATACTATTTGTTAAAACTGAAACCGTCGGCTTGCTTGATGAAAACATAATTGCAAAAATTAAAATGCAATTGAAATTACAGGCTAGCCCTCGCCATGTCCCTCAGTACATTTTTGAAGTCCCGGATATCCCTAAAACTATGAGCGGGAAAAAAATGGAACTGCTGGTAAAAAAAATTATGCAGGGAGAAGCTTTAGATAACAAAGAAGTGGTGGCAAACAGCCAGGTATTGGAAAGTTATTTTAAAATAAGCGCTAATTTGAAAGTGGAACTTGGAACGGATACTTAAAAAGCAGAGAAGAAAAGCAATTTGGCTCTTTCTTATAAAATTTCGTAAACAGATGTTATAATTTCACTTTTGACTTTTCCTCCAATTCCGACGAACAATTTATTATTCACCCAGGAATATCTGGAGTCTCCAGTTTCAAAGCTAGTATGGGTGCGCATGTAATATTCGGATGGATCCACTTCCAAGCCTTGTGACATTTTAGAGATAACTTCCGGTGAGCCATGCCTGTATCCGGAATTCACTATTTCAATAAAGGCTCCATCGTCTGTTTCAAATGCATAACGGGTGTCTAACTCTGCGCTCCCATCGGCAAGAATGGTTTGCCAATCCGCACCTATGTTTAAGATTTTTCCATTTAGGCGTTCACCGCTTACTTTGCCTCCCTTAATGGGAATGATGCGACGTTTTCCTGCACGGCCTACACCTAATTCGAGAAAGGGGCTAAGCTCAACTTTCAAATCACAAAAATGTCTTAGTTCAGGTGGCTTAAAATACATTTCCTTCTCCTGGGAATTTTAGATCACAGCTGCTTGTGGAATGGTGGGCGGAAGCGCATTGAGCTCGTCAATGCTGAATCCGGCAATGGTTTTGTATTTTGCGGCGTGTGCGGCCAGTTTTTCAAGAGGGATAACATCTTCAACCTTATGGAATTTTCCTCCACAGAGATCCTCCACCATCTGCATAACCGCATCGGGGCCACTACCTCTATTGGCTAAAACCAATTTGTTAGCCACAGGCAAAACCTCTGCTTGGTAGGCATTCAAAGCCTTAGGAGTAACACCATCCTCCAGTAGGTGTTTTACCAATTTACGGGCGTCCACAATGGCCTGGCTCGCTCCATTGGAACCCACAGGATACATAGCATGAGCGGCATCGCCAATTAGTGTGACAGCTCCCTCCGTCCATTTTTCCACAGGATCTCTATCTACCATAGGAAATTCAAAAACTTTTTCCGCCCCGTCGATCAACTCGGGAACATTGAGCCAATCAAAATTCCAATCCTTAAACTTGGGCGCAAAATCATTAACATTGGCAATTCGATTATAATCTTCTTTCGCCCATCCTTTGGATGGATCCACCTTTAATTCGGCTATCCAATTCATGGTAACTAAACCTGTTTTGGGATCTGGTTTAGAAATTGGGTAAGCGACTATTCGTTGAGAGGCGTGCCCTGCCAACGCCATACTTGCTTCGGTACGGAAAGGTTTAGCCTTTGATGTGGCCCGCCACAATACGGCGCCTTGCCAAACTGGCGGGCCTTCCTCTGGAAAAAATTGTTTTCGTATTTCGGAATGTATGCCGTCAGCTCCCACTAAGATAGTTCCCTTTTCCGTTCTTTTTTCTTTACCGTCGCGAGATTCCAGATGTAAGCTAACGCCTTCTGGATGGTTTTGAAATCCTGTGGCGCGCCAACCGCTTTCAATACAGTCGGAACCGGCTCTTTCAATTAAAGTGCGATAAAGCATAACTTGAAGTTCACCGCGATGGATAGAATACTGGGGCCATTTGTATCCCGCTAATTTTCCGCGAGGCTCAACCCATATCTTTAAGCCGTACTTTGTAAAAAAACCATATTCTTGTGTTTCTACACCTATTTGTGATAATTTTTTCTCTAAACCTAAATCAAATAATTCGCGCACGGCATTGGGTTGTAAATTGATACCAACACCCAGAGCTGCGATTTTTGGAGATGCCTCAAATACCTTAAATGGCAATCCCACTTGGTGGCAGGTTAAAGCGCATGATAATCCAGCAATTCCTCCTCCGGCAATTAGTACAGTCATACAATCCTCTTCTATTGTAGATGTTTAAAAATGAGATTTTTTACTTATGAACTGCACAAGGTAAATAACATTGTCCTTGTTAGCTCGTCAGGGCCTAGGCTAACTATTACGGAATAGCCCAGTGTTATTGTTCCAAAATCCTCAATTCGTCGAAGTAAATTTCAACCATTCCCGGTGGTTTAATCCATTCGATGAGTTAAATAATGTACTTATTTAGCTAAAGATTGTCGGTAATTATTTCAGCCAAATTTAAAAATTAGCTTTTATGAAAATCAGGAATATATTTTCAATTTTAAATATGAACGCTTTTGGCTGTCTGATTGCTGGCAGGACCCTATTCATTTTCTTGCTTCTGTTTTTTATTTCTGGGAGTTATGGCCAGAACCTTTATTCTTATCGAATTCCTCCTTCTCAATTATTTACCTATGCCGTGGATTCCAATTTGGTTTAGCCATGGAGCTTATTTCTTTAGCCTTCCTAGTGGAAAAGGCGTGCAAATTGATGGACGAGGAAAAAAGAGGTAAAGTAAGCTTGAAAACTAGAGCGGCACATAGGTTTGTCTTGTTATTTTGCCTTGCCGAAGGAGAGTAATATTGTTGATTCGAGGAAGTTGTACTATTTCAAAATTTGAAAATGGACAGAAAGTCTTCCACATAAAATCCCAACACAAGCCAATAAACCGGTGTTGGGTGTTGCAAGTTTATGTAGATATGCGACAAAAATTAATCAGCCAGATCTCTTAGATACTCTAATCCAGCAACATAAACTCCAGACATTATTTCAGCTGCTTCTTCATCGCTCACTCCAACTGCATCAAAGCTAGAAGACCAAATGACTTTGGCTTTTCCTCTCCGTCCATATTCTTTAACTTGAATTTGGCTAACATAATTTGCGATGGGTAAGGGGGAATCGATGATTTTATAAGAATAAGTCATAGAATCATTGTCATAATTTTCTAATACTTCTATTACAGTGGAGTTGTCCCCAAGAGTAAGTATTCTGATATCTCCTTTATCCAACCCTGTTCCGGTCGATTCACTTGATATTGCAGCGGGGTGCCATCTGTCAAGAGACTGAAAACCTCCTACAATCGCCCATGCTGCAGCAGGAGTCATTCGAATCCTTATTTCTTCTTGCACATTTACTTCTCCCCCGTATGAAGTAACAAAAGCTCCTGTTATAAAAATAGCTAGAAGTATGTATTTTATGTTTTCCATAATATCCCCCTAAATTTATGTTAATGTGAGATTTTAGTTTTGATTGAGTTACCCAAGTTGGGACTGTAAAAGATAGTTCGCTGTTTTCCCATTTGTTTCTTTATGGGGTGAAATGCATTATGCTGTGATGAAATACACTAGATTAGTGGTTTTGATATGTTATTAACAAAATATGCAATTAATACTACACCCTCTAATATGGTATTCTATTTGCCCTAGGAGTTCGCCTAAAAAATAAAAATGGGTTTAACGAGTTTGATTCTTTATTTTGAAATAAATGAGAATTTTCCATGGTTAATTTGGGATAATACTGTTATGAGACAAAATAAAGAAACAATAGCCAATTGGTTTATCAGGGGACAGGGAATTGAAATTGGCGCACTTTTGCATCCCATGAAAATTCCAGAAGGCGCTTCTGTTAAATATGTGGATAGGTTATCAAAAGAGGAATTGAGATTACAATACCCTACTTTGGGAAACTATGATTTTGTTATCGCTTGCCAGTATTTGGAACATACCAAAAATCCGATTCGCTCGATTGTAAATATGTTAAGAGTCATTAAAAACGGCGGGATAATATATTTGTCAATTCCCGATAAAGAGGAAACCTTTGATAAAAATAGACATGTAACAACCAATGAACATTTGCTCGACGAAATTCAAAATGGCACATGTGACCAGCTGTTGTAATAGGGCATTCCTCTGCAAAAACTGGCGATTTTGGCTCGGCAGGCCATAGCCTTGACTGGCAAGGCTATGAAAGGGGTTGGCAAGGCTGTGGAGTGGCCGGAAAAGGGACTGGGCATGCGAGAACTAAACTAAAGCAGCTTCCAGTTTGAGCAACTTCTTTTTAATAGAAAGCCCACCGGAATACCCTCCAAGGGTTCCGTCGCTTGCTGTGACTCTATGGCAGGGAATAATCAAACAAAGTGGGTTTTTACCATTTGCTGTACCCACCGCCCGACTGGCAAAAGGTTTTTTAATGGCAACAGAGATATCTTTATAGGATATTGTTTCTCCGTACGGAATTTTTAGAAGAGCTTTCCAAACAGTTTTTTGAAAGCCTGTCCCTTTTATATCGAGAGGAATATCAAAACGCTCTCTTGCTCCGTCCAGGTATTCCGTTATTTGCTTTTTTCCAAGAAGTAAATACTTGTAGGCGGGGCTGTTACTTTTTTTAAAGGATTCAAACTCTTGTTTTTTCCAAAACACACCCTGCAATCCAAGATTTGATGAAACCAGATACAATGAACCAATGTTGGTTTTAATTTCCATTTGCATCAAACTCATGCTTCCTCCGGTTTCGTCCTTTTTTTCTTATGTAAAGAATCTCCATAATATCTCCAAAAAAGTGCCGCAACGTACCCCCTCCAAGGACTCATCAATTTTATTTTCTCACTATCGTGTCGTTCAAGGGCTCGAGACAATATTAAATCTGTAGCTGGGAAAGAGTCCGTATTTCTTAAAGCTTTCAGTGCGATGTAATGTGCAGTCCAGGGGCCAATGCCTTTAATTCGCAACAAATTTTCTATGAACAACTCAACATTTTGGGTTTCTTCAAGCGATATTTCTTTAGAGGCTATAGCTTTAGCAAAGGCAACCAGGGTTTCTTTCCTTTGAATTGTTGTTTTAAGGCGGCTTAAATCGGCATTGATAATATCACTTGGTGTTGGAAATAATTTGATTTCCTTCTCCTCATATTTCTGTCTTTTTCCTGCAATATTAATTAACCCATCCACTAAACTTCTGCCTCTCTCGATACTAACTAACTGTCCCAGAATGGCGGAGGTGGCAACCTCGAAAGGATTCCAACCAGAGGGCAGGCGGATGCCGGGATATTCCTTTAGTATTTTTTTTACCTTACTGTCCTTTTCTAAAGAATTGGCAATTACCACCGGATCCGAATCGATATCAAATAACCTTCTTACTTTGGATACAATTGAATAAATTTTTGTTGTATCCGGGAAATCAATTTCCACAAGCAAACAAGAATTTTTTGGATCATTAGAAATTACCACTTTCCCAATGTCTGTACCATAGGAGATAACCCTTAGCATTTTATTGTCTTCAAACCATTCCAAATCACCGACCTTGTGATTCCTATAGACTTTCAAGAGCCCTTCGAAGTCATAAGGGGGACGGTAAGATAAGGAAATTTCAATTCCTTTTGATGTTGGTTTCTTTTTTTCTCTAATTTCTCTGGGCGTCTTTTTAAACCTCTGCTTAAAGGCATCGTTAAACCGGCGTATGGATTTAAAACCCGAAGCAAAAGCAGTTTGCGTTATAGGAAGGCCTGTTTCTACAATTAGTTGTCTTGCTAAATTAAGGCGGTTTACGAAGGCGATGTGTTTTGGGGTTGTCCCGATTTCCTTAATAAACAAACGTCTTAAATGACGTGAAGATACCCCAAACAACCTGGCGAAATCATCCTCATTAAATTCAAACATATCTTTTGTATGCAATACTTTTAGAGCTCTAGCTACAAGTTCAGAACTTCCAACCCATATGGGTGAATTTGGAGCGCTTTCGGGCCTGCAGCGCATACATGGACGGTAGCCCGCCTTTTCCGCCTCAAGTCGATTTGAAAAAAAATCTACATTTTCCCGTTTAGGCTTGGCGGGACAAATGGGACGGCAGTATATTCCAGTTGTTTTAACTCCTATAAAAAACTTTCCATCAAAGCGATGATCTCTTGCCAGCATTGCCTCGTAATACAGGTCTTCCTTTTTCATTATAAGAATGATACATTAAAACCACTGAAAAACTCGCCATTTTCGGACATTATCAAATATTAGATTTTATTTTCGACATTAGATTCCGGGCTTTAAAATAAATATTTCATACCCTAGTCTGTAAACCCCAGCAATAACAAGAATTCAATATTCCAAATACCTTTGGTTAAATTTTTGCATTGGATTCCCCTATTGACAAACTCCTGTAAAGATATTTTCAGAATTGAATTCTGAAAATTTGTCATTCCGTCTTTAAATTCTTTTATTTCTTGAACGGAAAGAAGGTCTTCTTCGGGAGAGATTGTAACATTGGCAAAATGTTTATATCCCTTTTTCTTTGCATATGCATAAGTAAGTAAAAAATTACGATGTATTTGCTTATAGCCATTATTTTCCAATTCCAGAATATATTCTGGAGTTAAGAAATCGCCCTCTTTTATCAGTTTGTTTTTTGTTGCGGAGTCAGACGCAATATTTTGGCCTAAAAGGTCAGTATATTTTGTTTCAATACTTATTACTCCAGCATTTCCATCCATAGTTGAAACAATAAACATGGCATCAAAGGCGGATTTGTCATTCGTGTAGTCTTCAATCGGGGTAGGAATAAATTCTACGTCGATTTCCAGTGTGTTTTGAATCCACTCTATTTCGCGGAATAGGAGCTTTACAATTCTTGAAGCTTCAGGGCTGTTTTTTGCAAGGAGGGCGCGTAAATCTGAGAACAAGTTAAAACACATGGGCATGCTACTCAGCATATTGTTAAACAAGCGAAATTCATCTATGGTCAGGCTTTTATTGGTTTTCTTTTGCTCGACCTTAAATTTGGCAAATTCAAAGGCTACTGGGGTGATAAAATTTGAGCCGGATACTTCGCCGCTTTGAAGCATGTTGCCGTATTGTTTTTTGCTGTTTTTTGTTGGACCATAGCAGCAGTTTTCACGGAGAATTTCAGCACGGTATTTAGATTGGTGCAGTCTGCATTTTGCAGTGAATTTATTATCGGATTTTGATTGTGGGCCCATGTCCATATTATTACTAATTCAGAACCCCAGATTAAGGTTAAGGACCTGTGACCTGACCAAATTGATTGAACAACTAAATTTAAAGCTCCATTGACATAATTCAATATAAACTCCTATGTCGGAAGTACCCAAGTAAACGGGGGTGCCGGTAAAGTCTTTTTTAGCAAATAAAAATTGCCAAATCGACTTAAATTCGGTTTAAATCTTCTAAAAAGAGCAAAACCTATATATTTTGGGTCAGTCAAGGCAAAAGGAAGCAAGGTGACTGACCGTTGGGTATCAATTCATGAAATTTGCCAATTTCTGGACATTAATGGCCGGGAAACTATTTGCAAGTGGATCAACCAGAACAATATGCCAGCTAAAAAATTGGGCGGCTATGGAAATTCAAAAAAGCTGATGTTGATAAAGGGATCCAGGCCGGAATGGGTAACGCAAAGAAATAATCCCAGAGGAAAAGTATGGCAACACAATTTAATGTTTTCGACTTTCATAAGAATGTAATTGTGTAATGGATACAAAGTACAAAGCGCATAATACCGTAAGTTCAGCTGACTATAATCAGGCGGTTGCTTATGCAGATAGACTGGGATGTGTGGATGCGTTTTTGATATAGGTGGAGATTTGGATGTAGCTGGTAGAAATATGATGAAAAAGCTTTTGGAATAAGCAACATGGGTCAATGTTGGTTCAAGGAGATAGAGTTTCTCATGAAACAGGTTTGCCTGGGGTAGCCCATCCCAAACTTTATTAATCAAAATTTGGGGCGATTCAATCGAATATAATTGTCTTTTTTGCCCAAAAACGTATATTTATTTTATCTAAATGGCTAAAATTAAAAATTTATCTCGTGCGCCCATAGTCGAAGCTATTTTTGACATTAAAGCTCATTTGCCGCATAGTTTTGATGTAAATGAATTTGAAACTAAAAGTGAAAATCTGCAAGATGTTTTTACTAAAAGATCAGATATAATTGAATTTAGGGGAGGGATTGGAATCGGTGCTCAACCCCCGCCTACAATCTCCACTCAATTTTCTGGCCAAAAGAAAATTGGCAAACGTTTTCAGAACGATGATAACTCTAGAGTCTTACAGTTTAAATTGGATGGGTTTACGTTTAGTATGGTGAATCATTATACTAACTGGGAAGATTTTATAAATATATCAATGGATTGCTTGCAAACATACCTTCAAATTACAAATCCAACCGATATTACCCGCATTGCCCTAAGGTACATAAACCACTTAATTCTAACATTACCTGTTGATTTAACTGAATATCTCACTACCCCACCAAGAACACCACTAGGTGGTCCTAACCGACTAAAAGGGTTCATTACAAGGACTGTTTCAGAAGACGAAAAATTAGGTCATTTCGTAAATTTAATTGAAGCTATAGATGTTGGGCCATCAGCTGAAACATTAAAGTACATTATTGATATTGATGTTTATAAGCAAATCGCAGGAAGTATTTCTATAGAAAATATGAAAAAACAATTTGAAATATTAAGGGAAACTAAGAATAATATATTTTTTGGCTCAATAACTGAAAAAACGGCGGAATTATATTCATGAGTTCAATAATAAATAGATCACCTACATCTTATGCATGGAATACTCATCTCTCCCCATTAGATAGCAATTCTATTGTTAGTAATTCTGCTGCAAGCGATACATTGGTAACCGAAAGCGTTTCAAGGTTAGAAGCTAATACTCACATAGCAATGCACCGGCACGAACTTTTTGATGAACTAATGGATACCTATAACGATTGCGATGAAGATGGATGGGATGGCTATGGCGCTAAAGCTATGACTCCTGAGGCTTATTCCAATGCTTCATGCCTTATTCAATTACTTCCAAGCTCAATTGTACCACCTGAAATTGGACCTACCAACGATGGAAATGTTGCATTTGATTGGAGCAACGGGCCTAAAAAAAGTGTAACACTTGTGATCAATG
The DNA here is from genome assembly GCA_050294405.1 of Fibrobacteria bacterium. Lineage (GTDB taxonomy): Bacteria > Fibrobacterota > Fibrobacteria > UBA11236 > JADFYW01 > JBNKOC01. Next base: position 628,241 of record JBNKOC010000012.1, read on the forward strand.
GATTTGGAGACATTTATTATGCCCAGATTTTAGGCCGGAGAAGGAAATCGGGGTATGATTATCTTGAAGGTGAGTTATCGGACGATCTAATCCGTTCAATTAATGAGATTTTCAAATGAGCATTGATGACCAAATTGAATCTGTTAACCCAACTGATTCAATCACAAGGTATGTTTTTTCTAACAGGCAATTAAGAAAGTCAGATCAGAGGCCTAAATCTTCTTTGTTTAAGCCCATGTTCAATAAATTCAAACAAAGAAAGGAAACCTCTGTTTTCCAAATTTGTAATCTCACTTCAAATGAAGTGTTCGAAATTGGCAAAAGAGTTGAAGAACAAAACTCTCGGACATTATTGGGAAGGGTGGATCTTAAAATATCTCAAATTTTAAGCTCACATCTAGATTTAGACCCAAATAATGAAGGTCTACCAAGACATGGTGATATTATTGGGTGGCACCCTGAGGATGAGTTGTTGCAAACTCAAGTACTTGCCGAACAAGCGACAGGTTTCATTCCTGTCGAAGGTGTGTAAATCCCGGGTTTGTCTAAAAATATTTCCCTGTGAGCGTTTTTTAAAACCGCAAAGCCTTATTCCCAACCATCCCTGGCATTAATCTGAAAAAACATTCATGGATAGATGCCTAATTCAATACTTAGTTACATGTGATTTTTGAAGATTCAATGCCAGGGTGGTTGGTGCCAAAAAAGGATTTAGACCCAATAAATCTATGTACCAAGAGAAAAGGCCAATAATTCCCAGGGCTCTGCCCGATAAAAACACCGGGCCATGTTGTGAACCCGTTATTGAAATCTACCCATCATCTGCTTCATCTTACGCATATTGCCGCCAGCCCCGGTGAGCTTCTTGATCATTTTTCTCATTTGATCAAACTGCTTTAAAACCTGGTTTACCTGTTGGATGGACGTTCCCGAGCCCGTAGCAATACGCTTTCTGCGGTTGCCGTCTATTATTTTGGGATGTGCTCTTTCGTATTTAGTCATGGAGCTTAAAATAGCCTCCACATACACCAACTGCTTTTCATCCACCTTGGCGTCTTTCATTTTAGAGAAGCCGGGAATCATGCCCATAATATCCGAGATAGAGCCCATTTTTTTTATTTGTCGGAGCTGGCCTAAAAAATCATCGAGGTCAAATTTGTTCTGGAGAAGTTTCTTCTCCATTTTTTTGGCTTCTTTGGCGTCGATAACTTCCTGGGCTTTTTCCACCAGGGACACCACATCGCCCATGCCCAAAATACGTGAGGCGATACGTTCGGGATGGAAAACTTCAAGGGCGTCAGGTTTTTCTCCCACACCCATGTATATGATGGGTTTTCCGGTTACGGATTTTACGCTTAAGGCGGCGCCGCCGCGGGTATCGCCATCGAGCTTTGACAATACCACGCCAGATATGTTAAGACGTTGGTTAAATTCATCCGCAACATTAACCGCATCCTGACCGGTCATGGCGTCCGCCACAAAATATTTATGAGGAGGCTTTAATTTTTTATCCAGGTTCTCCAGCTCTTTCATGAGCTCATCGTCAATTTGCAAACGGCCAGCGGTATCAAAAATAACAGCGTCGTGTCCATCGGCTTTGGCTTTATCCAGGGCATTGGCGGCTATTTTTAATGGGTCACCCTGGCCTTCTTCGTAGTATGGAATACCTAAAGATTTGGCGATGCTCACTAATTGGTTTACCGCAGCCGGACGATATACATCGCAAGCCACCAACAAGGGGTTTTTGCCTTTTTTGTTGCGAAGGTGAAGTGCCAACTTTCCGCAAAAAGTGGTTTTACCTGAACCCTGAAGCCCCATCACCAATATTTTTTCTGGTGGGGAACCATTGTATGCAGGTTCGCTGGAACCTTCGCCTAAAAGATTGGTAAGTTCATCGTGGGTGATTTTAACTAACATCTGCCCGGGGCTAACAGAGCTCAATACATCTGCACCCAGAGCTTTTTCTTTTACCGCATCAATAAATTTTTTGGTGGTTTTGTAATTCACGTCGGCGGCCAAAAAGGCCACCCGGATTTCACGTAGGGATTCTTTAATGTTTTCTTCAGTAATTTTTCCCTGGCCGCGCAGTTTTTTAAAGGCGGATTCCAGTTTGTCGGAGAGTTGTTCTAGCATTTAATACTCAGGTTAAAGGGTATTTAAAGAATGGTAAAATAAAAAAACTTGGAGGGAGCCCAAAATTGCAGAAAAGCTTAATTAAAAGGAATTGCTCAAGGTTTTCTATAGCTAAGGGAAATTTGGAGGGCAGGTGGATGAAATCAGCTCCACAATGGCCAGGGTTAGCTATATTTTAGGGCTTAATGGAATAATGCTGTAATTTGGTCCATAATGCATCAAAATTCTTTTGACATGAAATCCCAGCTTGAGTTTGCCAGGTTATCCGGTGATTTTAACCCCATACATATAAATCAAATTTATTCCCGTCGAAGCTTATTTGGGCAGACTTTAGTGCACGGCCTTCATTTGGTTTTGTGGGGTATAGACCAATTTTGCGCAAAAAAACGCCAAGCTTTTTATTTAAAAAAAATAAGAGTTCATTTTTTATTTCCTGTTGGGCTTGGGGCAGATTTAACCTTGGATATTTCAGAAGAAAGGCCTGGAGAAGCTCTGCTCACCATAAGTTCTGGCGGCAGCAAATCCGTAAAAATTTCTTTTGCCTATGAAAACAAACAGGACAACCTCTGTGTGGGAGGAAATGTATGTTGGGATTGCGAACCCAATAATCCTTCCTGGGAAGAGTTGGAAGTTTTTAAAGGCAGTATTCCATTAAAACTGGACAGATGGCTGGCTAAAAAAAAATTCCCCCATTTTTTTCACTGGGGCTCCTTATTGCAAATGTCTGCATTATGTGCTTCTACCAGAATTGTGGGAATGTTTTGTCCCGGTCTTGACTCCATCTATTCGGCCTTTTCTATTCAGTTTGATGGCCCTCAATCCAATCTGGAAGATAAGGAAAAAAGCCTGATTTACTTTAAAACCGAAAAATTGAAAAAAAATTTAAAACAATTGGAGATTTCGGTTCAGGGTCCTGGATTTGAGGGAAGCATTAAAGCCTACAAAAGGCCTGGAGCGGTAGAGCAGCCAGCCCTAAAAGACTTGCAGGCCATTCTTCCTGAAAATTCTTTAGTTGGAAAAAATATTGTGATAATTGGTGGCACTCGGGGAGTGGGGGAGGTATTGGCAAAATTACTGGGGATGGCTGGGGCCAATATTTTCTGTAGTTATCATATGGGTGAATCTGAAGCTCGAAAATTAGATCAGGAGTTTTCAGAGGAAAATTTAAAAATCCAATTTTTTAAGTTTGATTGCCGAAACAGCGACCATGTAAAAAATCTTAAAAATCGAGTAAAATCAAACCAGCCGCATATGCTGTTTTTTTGTGCCACGCCATTTATTGAAGCCACTAAAGCTTCTGTATTTTCTAAGAAGCTTTATAAAAAATTTTGCTCCTATTACATAAAAGCCTTTTACGGGTTGTTTAAAGAGCTGAATAATCCCGATCTTGAACTGGTTTGGACACCTTCCACAGTCTATGCGGACCCAATTCCAGCCAATTTACTGGAATACGGTAAATCCAAGCAGGTTTTGGAAAAAACGGTTTCTATTTTGTCTCAACGTCACTCCAATATCAGCTGGGAATGTCCCCGGCTTCCCAGAATGGCCACAGACCAAACCCTGACTTTGCTTGGGGGCGGGCTTCCCATGCCACACGAATATTTCCTGGAATATTTTAAGGAATTTAAAATTGCGCTTTGAACCAAATCCTCTGTAATTTTTCTTTTGCCAATTTTTTTTTAAATTTCCACGGAAAATTTGAAAAGGAATAAATAATGGCAAAAGTATATACCACAAAAGATGGTTCTCTGGCTCCTTTAAAAGGCAAGACCATCGCAATTATTGGCTATGGTTCCCAAGGGCACGCCCAGGCTCAAAACTTAAGAGATAGTGGCATCAATGTCATTATTGGGCAGAGAAAGGGTTCGGCCAATTACGATTTAGCGAAGAAACATGGCTTCAAACCTATGGATGCTTCAGAAGCGGCTAAAAAAGCGGACATCATTCAAATTTTGCTTCCTGATGAAGTTCAACCAAAAGTATATAAATCCGATATTGAACCTTACTTGACCAAAGGCAAAGCCTTGGTTTTCTCCCACGGGTTTAACATACATTTTGGCATGATTGTACCTCCCAAAGATGTGGATGTATATATGGTTGCTCCTAAGAGCCCAGGCCATTTGGTTCGTTCCGAGTTTGAAAAAGGCGGCGGTGTTCCATGTTTGTTTGCCGTTCACCAAGACGCCAGCAAAAAAGCTAAAAAGTTGGCTTTGGCCCACACCATGGGCGTTGGCGGTTTAAAGGCTGGCGCCTTCCAAACCACTTTAAAAGATGAAACCGAAACAGATCTTTTCGGAGAACAGGTCGTATTGTGCGGTGGCTTATCCAAATTGATTCAATCCGGTTTTGAAACATTAACAGAAGCGGGCTATCCCGATGTTCTTGCTTACTTCGAATGTATGCATGAGGTGAAACTCATTGTTGATCTTATGTACGAAGGCGGAATAACCTGGATGCGGCACTCCATTTCCAATACCGCTGAATACGGTGATTTAACACGTGGCCCTCGCGTGATAACATCCAAAACCAAAGCGGAAATGAAAAAGATTCTGAAAGAAATCCAAACTGGCAAATTTGCCAAAGAATTTGTTAAAGAATTGAACAGCGGTGGCAAAAAGTTTCGCGCTATGGAAAAAGCCGGCCAAAATCACCCCATTGAAAAAGTGGGCAAAAAGCTGCGCAAAAACATGAAATGGATTGATGCGAAATAGCATTTAAGGAGGCTCCCGCTAGGGCCCATGTTTGACAACAAGTTTAAGAGAAATGAGGCGCTGTTGGAAGCTTCCGACAGCGCTCTTATCATTGTGGATATGCAGGAGCGATTTGCTCCGGCCATTCCCAATTTTAATGATGTTTCTCTGAATGTCCAGCGGTTGATAAAAGCCTGCGGCCTTATGGATATCCCGGTAATACACAGCCAACAATACAGTAAAGGGTTGGGAAACACGGTTCCTGAAATTTCAAATTTGTTAGCGGATTCTAAACACCTGGAAAAAATGGAATTCAGCGCTGTGGCCAACGGGGATGTTTACAGTAGGCTAAAAGAACTTAAAAAAAGGCAAATACTGATTGTGGGAATCGAAGCGCATGTTTGTGTATTACAAACAGCCTTGGACCTTTCTGCAAATTTTGATGGATGGGTTTATTGTGCGGCCGATGCCGTGTCCTCGCGAAAGCAAAGCAGCTTAGAGCTGGCCCTTCGCCGCATGGAAAACAACAATGTTAATATTGTGAATACAGAAATGGCGCTTTTTGAATGGATGGAAAGTGCCGGGCATAAAAATTTTAAAGACATCCAGAAGTTAGTGTTATAAAGGAATTGTTATGAAAGTAGCTGTTTTACCAGGTGATGGTATCGGACCTGAAGTTATGGCGCAAGCCATAAGAGTGATGGAAGCTGTGGCTCAAAAAACTAATATGGATTTAGAATACTCCGAGGCAGATGTGGGTGGTATTGCCATCGACAATCATGGAGAAGCTTTGCCCTCTTCTACTCTGGAACTTTGCGAAAGCAGCGATGCTATTTTGTTTGGTTCGGTGGGTGGGCCCAAATGGGAATCTCTTCCTCCTAACCAGCAGCCCGAACGGGCCAGTCTGCTTCCCCTTCGCAAGCATTTTAAGCTTTTTTGCAATTTGCGCCCGGCCCGGGTATTCCCGGAATTGGTAAGTGCCTGTCCTCTAAGAGCGGATATTGTTGGAGATGGTTTTGACATCTTATGCGTAAGGGAGCTTACCGGCGGAATTTATTTTGGGCAGCCCAAAGGCCGTGAAGGCAAAGGTCCCAAAGAAAAAGCTTTTGATACCATGGTTTATTCCCGCATGGAAATTGAACGTATTGCCCGTATGGCATTTGAAGCCGCGCGCCTTCGGTCGAAAAAAGTGTGTTCGGTGGACAAAGCCAATGTTTTGACCACCATGGTTTTGTGGCGCGAAGTTGTAATTGAAGTTTCTAAAGATTATCCCGATGTGGAACTTTCTCATATTTACATCGACAATGCCACCATGCAATTGGTGAAAAATCCCCGGCAATTTGACGTGCTTTTGTGCGGCAATATGTTTGGTGATATTATTTCCGATGAATGCGCTATGATTACTGGCTCCATGGGACTTTTGGCCTCGGCTAGTTTGGCGGAAGGTCGCTTTGGATTGTACGAACCCGCTGGAGGCACGGCCCCCGATATTGCGGGCAAGGGCATTGCCAACCCCCTGGCTCAAATCCTTTCCGTGGCTTTGCTTTTGCGCTATTCTGCCAAAAATGAAAAGGCTGCCCTCATGGTAGAAAATGCTGTGGCCAAAGTATTGGCTAAAGGCTACCGCACCATCGATATTTGGCGTGAAGGCGACCAAAAGGTAAACACAAAAGAAATGGGAGATGCTATATTAGCAGCACTGGAGTAATTATGGAGCTGGATTGGAAAAGCCTGGGCTTTCAATATTTGCCAACAAATGGCTACGTGGAATCCAATTATGAAAATGGCAGTTGGTCTGCGCCTAAATTTGTGGCCAGCCAAACCATGGAAATGCATGTGGCTGCCAATGTGTTGCATTATGGGCAAGCATGTTTTGAAGGGTTAAAGGCCTTCGCTCACAAGTCGGGCAAAACTTTTATCTTCCGCCCAGATAAAAACTGGGAAAGGCTCACTCGTTCTGCCCAGCGCATATGTATGGTATCCCCTCCAGAAGAGCTTTTTTTGGAATCCTGTAAAATTTGTATTGAAAACAATCAGGAATACATTCCTCCCTATGGCACAGGGGCCAGCTTGTACCTGCGCCCTCTGTTAATCGGGACTCAGCCCACCATTGGCTTAAACCCTTCCAACAGCTACAAATTTTTAATGATGGTAACTCCCGTTGGCCCTTATTATAAAACGGGCTTTTTGCCGGTTAAATCTTTGATTATTGAAGATTTTGACAGGGCTGCTCCCGGTGGAACGGGCCAGGCTAAAGTTGCGGGAAATTATGCCGCAGGTTTGCTGCCGGGTATCCATGCCCGTGACAAAGGTTATCCCATAGCTCTTTTTACCGATGCCAAGGAACACAAATATATCGATGAATTCGGCACCTCCAATTTTGTAGGACTCACTTCCGACAAAAAGTACATTACGCCGGATTCCCCCTCAATCTTAAAGAGCATTACCAATTTGACCCTTCAGGAAATCGCCGTGGACGAGGGTTTCAGCATAGAAAACAGGCCTATCGCCATTGAGGAACTGGACCAATTTGAAGAAGTGGGTGCCTGTGGAACCGCAGCCATTATTACCCCCATATACAGCATTCGTCGTGGCGATAAGGAATGGACTTTTGGCAAACCAGACCAGGCAGGAAAATACTTAAGCCTTCTGTATGAAAAATTACAAGGTATCCAATACGGGGAAATTCCCGATAGCAAAGGCTGGCTTTTCCCAGCAATTTGAGTTTTTCCGGGATTCCAGTTAGTTTTAATCCCACTAAGGGAAAATTATCATGGCTCCAAAAATAAAAATCTACGACACCACCTTAAGGGATGGTAACCAGGCTAAAGGTCTTAATTTATCGCTGGAAGATAAACTCAGCATTGCGAAATTATTGGATGATTTTGGAATGGATTACATTGAAGGAGGCTGGCCCAATGCCACCAATCCTCTGGATATGGAATTCTTTGAACGTGCCCATAACATGGAATGGAAAAATGCCAAAATTTCCGCTTTTGGTATGACCCGGCGTCCCAATCGCTCGGCTTCTAAAGATCCTTTTTTAGGTTTTCTTGTGGAGAGTAAAGCCCCCGTACTTACCATTTTTGGGAAATCCTGGGATTTACATGTTGAAAAGATTTTGAAGTGTAGTTTGGAAGAAAATTTAATGATGATTGAGGATTCTATTGCATACCTCAAAGAAAATGCGGAAGAAGTTTTTTACGACGCCGAGCATTTTTTTGATGGATACCTTAACAATCCCGAATACGCGCTTAAAACATTAGAAGCCGCTAAAAAAGGTGGAGCCGACTGCATAGTATTGTGCGATACGAATGGGGGTATGGGGCTTTCCTGGGAAGTGGAAAAAATTGTTAGCAAAGTTAAAAAAGAATTAAAATGCCCCATTGGCATACATACCCATAACGATACAGGAGCTGCAGTTTCCAATTCTTTAGCCGCCGTTAAAGGCGGTGCTGAACAGGTGCAGGGCACCATTAACGGTTATGGAGAACGCTGCGGAAACGCGAATCTCACTACTATAATCCCCAGTTTGCAATTAAAATTGGGCAAGGATATTGTGCCTCCTGAAAAGCTAAAAGGGCTAAAATCTCTTTCTTTAAGTGTTAGTGAAATTGCCAATCTGGCTGAAGACATCCGCCAACCCTATGTTGGTGAAGCTGCTTTTTCCCATAAAGGGGGAGCCCATATCGATGGAGTAATTAAGGTAACCCGCAGTTTTGAACATATTGAGCCCGAATCTGTAGGCAATAAAAGGGATTTTATTGTTTCCAACCAAAGCGGCAGCGGCTTGGTTTTAGACAAGATCAAAAAGATAAAGCCCGAGGCTACTAAAAAAGATCCTGAAGTAATGGAAATATTAGAGACGCTTAAAAAAATGGAAGAAGATGGCTACCATTTTGAAGTGGCTGATGGCAGTTTTCAATTGCTGGCCCGTCAGAAATTCGGGATGATTGAAAATAAATTCAAAGTTAAATCTTACCGTGTTATTGAGGAACATCGGGAATCGGGTTCCATATATTCAGAAGCCACAGTGAAACTGAATGTAGGTCGCAAGACCGCCTATACAGTGGCTGAAGGCTCAGGCCCGGTGGATGCAATGGCTGAGGCTTTAAGAAAGGGTTTAACTCCATTTTTCCCAAGCCTGGAAAGCCTGGAACTGGAAGATTTTAAAGTCAGAGTTTTGGAAAGTGGCAATGGCACAGCAGCTAAGGTTCGGGTATGGATTCGTTTTCGGGATACTGCCCATAATGATAACACTGGCTGGGGAACTATTGGCGTCTCTGAAAATATTATTGAGGCCTCTTGGAAAGCCTTATTAGATGGGATTAATTACAAACTTTTAATTTTGGACCCAAGCTTAGAGGAAGATAAACTTCTGGATGCTCCTGTCTATGCCAAAGCTTAACCCCGAACTGATAAGCATTACAACTGTAAAAAAGTTAAACCACCCGGAAGTGCAAAAAATTACAGGCCGGGGTTTAACTGCGTCGCCTAAAATTGAACAGGCTGTAAAAAAAATATTAGTGGATATTCAAAAAAACGGCCACGCGGCTGTTTTAAAATACGCAAAAAATTTTGATGGCCTAAAAGGAAACCTTAGGCTTTCCAAAGCGAAAATTGCAGCTCAGGCTGGAAAATGTCCGGGGGATGTTCAAAAGGCTATTAAAACATCCATAAAAAATGTGCGGGCCTTTCACAAAAAACAGCAAGAGCAAAGCTGGGCCTTTAAAGATGTGTATGGAAATATTTTGGGACAGCGCATACATCCACTCAGCCGTGTGGGCTTATATGTTCCTGGAGGAGCTGGGGTGTACCCTTCTTCGGTAATCATGAACGCGGTACCGGCCCAGGTGGCCGGAGTGGCTGAAATTGTAGCAGTTACCCCTGTTAAAGGCCAATTACATCCAGCGGTAGCCTTTGCTCTTTTTCAATTAGGCATAGAAGAGGTCTATCAAATTGGCGGAGCCCAGGCAGTGGGTATGTTAGCTTTTGGAAGCTCCAAAGTGAAGGCCGTGGATAAAATTGTAGGCCCCGGAAACAGCTATGTTGCTTATGCCAAAAAAGAGGTGTTTGGCTATGTGGATATAGACATGGTAGCTGGTCCCTCGGAAATTTTAATCTTGGCCGACGATAGCGCCGATCCCGATTGGGTGGCTGCGGATTTACTCTCCCAGGCTGAGCACGGCAGCGGGGATGAGGCGGCTATTTTAATCACCACTTCAAAAAATTTTGCTTTAATGGTTCGGGAGTGTTTGGCCCAACAGGTGGAAAATTCCCCTAAGTCCTCGATTCTCAAAAAAAGCCTCCATAAATTCGGAAAAATTTTTGTGGTTCCCGACTTGAAATTCGGCTGCGAGCTTGCCAATACAGTTGCTCCCGAACACATGGAGCTTATGGTGCGTCAATCTCAAAAGTGGGTCCCCTTGCTTAAAAATATTGGGGCACTTTTTGAAGGCCCATACTCCTCCGAGCCCATTGGCGATTACATTGCAGGGCCCAACCATGTATTGCCCACCAGCGGTTCTGCGCGTTTTTACTCACCTTTGGGGGTGTATGATTTTTACAAGCGCTCCAGCTACATCCGCTATTCTCAGGCGGGGTTTAAAAAGGTGGCTCGACAGGTTGTAGATTTAGCAGAAGCGGAAGGGTTTATCCACCATGCCGATGCTGTAAAGCGGCGCATGTGATTTTTTTTATCTTCCTGTAAGAATTTAGGCCCTTTCTTTTAAAAAAATCATCTAAATCCAATAAAAATCATTTGAATTCTTGAAAGCTGGAATCATTTGATGTAATTTTCAGGCCGATTTTCGGGGCGTAGCTCAGTCTGGCTAGAGCACCACGTTTGGGTCGTGGGGGTCGTTGGTTCGAATCCAGTCGCCCCGATATTTCCCTTACTCAGGCCGTTCTTTTAAAAATTTGCCTGTATTGTTCTCGTCGCAGTGAAGAACCACAGTTCCTCGAACGGCTTTGATAAATTTTCCGATCCAGCCCTTAAAAGAAAAAGTTAAAAGTTTGATTATATTCGAACCAACGGGGGGAAGTATGGTTCGACAAAAATCCAGGAAGGATTTTTGCGATTGGTTCGCAGAACCAACCCGTAGGGCAAGGAACAGGAAGTTCCGCAGTCCATCCAGTCGCCCCGATTTTTCGCTTCCTTATACTCTTCCTTTTGTGATTTGCCTGTATTGTTTTCGTCGCAGTGGAAAACCACAGTTCCACATGCGGCTTAGGTAAATTGCCCGATTTGGTTCTTGATAGAGGAAGTTAAAAGTTTGATAATATTCAAACCTATTGTGCAAAATTCTTTTGACAAAAATTCCAAAAATTTTGGCTGTATGATTTTTAAAAAGCAATTCTCGTTTTCCCTCAAAATGGGGCAACTTTTATTGACCCTCATGGATAACGATTGCCCCGATATTTAAATTTAATTTGCCACTGGCCTACCATTTCTAAAAAAGCTTTTTACATTTGGATAAATCATAAAAAACGGTCAGATACAACTGATTTTTTGTACAAAACCTAAGTGATGTTGTGATTTAACCCCAAGGCAAAATGACTCTATTTAAAATTAAAAAGGGAAGGAATTTGCCAATACAAGGCAAGCCTGAGCTCTTTGTAGAAACCGCCAAGCCTTCCGAAAAATTCGCCATACTTCCCACGGATTTTGAGGGCGTAAAATTTAAGGTGGAAACCCAGGAAGGTGCGATTGTTAAAGTTGGCAGTCCCCTTCTTTCAAACCGGGCCAATCCCGATATGTATTTTACAGCGCCTGCAGGCGGTAAGGTATTGGAAATCAAAAGGGGAAAGCAGCGCAAACTTTTAGAAGTGATTATCGAAAAAAGCGATAATGAAGAGTTTGAAGAATTTAAAAGTTTTTCAGCTGCGGATTTAAAAGCAGCAAGCGCAGACGATATCCAAAAAGAGTTGTTGCGCTCTGGCCTTTGGATGTATATGATCCAACGGCCCTTTTCCAGAATCGCAACGGCTAGTGCAAAGCCTAAATCCATTTTTATCAACGCTATGGATACAGAGCCAAACTGCGCCGACAAGCAATTTTTGTTGCAAGGAAAAGAAAATTTCTTTCAGCTTGGTATCGAGGCCCTGCACAAATTTACAGAAGGAAAAGTTTTCCTATGTTACGATGGCCTTTCTGAAAATATTTCCGACGCTGTTAAAAACGCCCAGGGCGTCGAAATACATCAGTTCTCAGGTGCCCATCCTGCAGGCAATGTCGGTACCCACATCAGCAAACTCGATCCCATTTCCAAAGGAGATGTGGTGTGGCATATTAATGCGGATCACTTGGCCATTTGGGGCGAGTTTTTTTCCACCGGAAAATTGCCTGTGGAGCGCACAGTTGCTCTGGGTGGTAGCCAGGTTGCAAAACCTCAATACTTTAAAACCCGCTTAGGCGCACCTCTTTCTTCAATTTTAGAAGGAAATTTATCCGAAGGAGAAAACCGCATTTTGAATGGTGGCGTTTTCACAGGAAAGAGAGCCGAAGCCGATAGTTTTGTGGGCTACTACAATGCGACAGTAACTGTTCTTCCCGAAGGTCAGGGAAAAGAGTTTATTGGCTGGATGAAGCCAGGAGCAGACAAACCCAGCTTTACCCGGCTTTTTGCCTCTGCCTTATTTCCCAACAAAAAATTTAAAATGGATACCAAAATCAACGGAGAGCCCCGCGCCATTGTTGCCACTCATATTTACGATCCTTTGGTGGCTTTGGATGTGCATACGGTATTTTTGGTTAAGGCCTGCCTTGCCAAAGATGTGGAACGCATGGAAGAGCTTGGCCTTTTAGAATGTGCTCCCGAAGATTTTTCACTTTGTACCTACGCCTGTGTGTCCAAGCTGGATGTAAATCAAGTTATCAAGCAAGGTTTAGAACTGCTGGAACGGGAAGGTTGATTTATGAAATTTATTCAAAAGATTTTAGATGATTTAGAACAAAAATCACAACCTGGTGGCCCATTACATATGGTGTGGCCCATTATCGAAGCTCAGGACACCGGACTTCGGGTTCCCGGCACACGTACCTCCCAGGGGCCCCATGTACGTGACTTTATAAATCTTAAAAGAATGATGGCCATTGTAATTGTTACCCTTGTTCCTTGCCTTTTATTTGGCATGTACAATGTGGGCTACCAACGGTCTTTGGCTCTGGGTCTGGAACCCAGTTTTGGATTTATGTTTTGGGAAGGTATAAAGTATTGCCTGCCCATTGTTATTGTCTCCTATGTGGTTGGCGGTTTTTGGGAGGTGTTATTTGCCTTGGTCCGCGGCCATGAAATTAACGAGGGTTTTCTGGTAACAGGTCTTATTTTTCCATTAACATTGCCTCCTACCACCCCTCTTTGGATGGTCGCCGTTGGCGTTTCCTTTGGAGTGGTTATTGGAAAAGAAGTTTTCGGCGGAACAGGTATGAACATCTTGAATCCGGCCCTAACAGCAAGAGCTTTTTTGTTTTTTGCTTACCCTGCCCAAATGTCAGGCGATAAAGTTTGGGTTGCCGTCAACGCGGCTAAAGACTCTATTGTAGACGGCTTTTCCGGAGCATCTCCCTTAGGCATAGCTTACAGCACACTTGCCAAAGACGATGTCATCGCAAAGTTGCATGATAGGGGATACGACCTTTTTAATTTGTTTTTTGGTTACATTCCGGGTTCCATTGGCGAGACAAGTACTTTTCTCTGCCTCTTAGGAGCCGGAGTGTTATTGCTTACCGGAGTGGGTAGCTGGCGCATTATGCTTAGCATGTTCGCCGGCGGCGCATTAATGTCCATCATAATACAATTTTTGGCAGGGCCTGATTCTTCAGGGCTTATGGATTTGCCGTTTTACTACCAACTGTGCCTGGGCGGATTTGCATATGGAGCCGTTTATATGGCTACGGACCCTGTATCAGCCGCAGCGACAGATGTAGGTAAATATATATATGGATTTTTAATCGGTGTTTTAGCTATGATAATTCGCTGTTTAAACCCGGCCTATCCAGAAGGCGTGATGTTGGCCATATTATTTATGAATATTTTCGCCCCGTTAATCGATCATTATGTAGTTCAGGTGAATGTGGGAAGACGACAGCGCAGATTAAAATCCAAGGGGGTGCAACATGCGTAATACATTTGTATTTGCCACTCTGGTATGTTTGGTGTGTTCTGTGTCCCTGGCCACATTTGCCACTTGGTTAAAACCAAGGCAACAGTACAACTTGGAAATCGACCAAAAGAAAAATATTCTGATGGCCTTAGGACTGGTAGAATCAGGAGCAAAAGTAGAGGCTAAAGCCGTTGAAAAACTCTACGAAGATAAAGTAAAGGCCTATGTAATTGATAAATCAGGTTCTGTTCAGCCGGATATGAAACCCAATCAAATTCCAGAATCCAGTGAGCTTTTGCCTGTATTTGAACGCCAGGACAATAACTACGTAGCTTTACCTGTTGCGGGAATGGGTCTGTGGAGTCTTTTAAAGGGTTACATAGCTTTAAAAGAAGATGGCCACACTGTTGCCGGAATAACTTTTTATGAACAAGCCGAAACCCCTGGGTTGGGAGCTGAAATTTCCACAGAATGGTTTACTCAAAACTTTGTGGGAAAAGATATTCTAAATCCTAAAGGCGAGTTGGTATCCATTCAGGTGGCTAAGGGAAAGGCGGCAGATGCCGCTGGTGTAGATATTAGCAATGTGGTGGACGGCATTAGCGGAGCTACCATGACCTGCCGTGGAGTAACCAATTTGCTTAAAGTAGGCATGCAAGATTACCGTCCCTTTCTTGAAAATAAATGGCAAAATTAGGCCGAGGTAAAAATGAGTGATTCAGAAAAAGCACCACTTTTTGGAAAAAAAGAAAAAAAGTTATTAACAGATCCCTTCTGGAATAACAACCCAATAACCTTACAGGTACTGGGAATATGTTCAGCTCTGGCTGTTACAACCCAAGTTCAGCCAGCTTTTATTATGGCCATATCCCTGACCTTCGTAACTGCCTTTTCAAACTTTTTTGTTTCTTTGCTTCGCAATTATATCCCCAATAACATCCGTATTATTGTGGAACTTTCTATTATCGCCACATTGGTGATATTGGCGGACCAAACATTAAAGGCCTTTGCTTTTGACCAAAGCAAAAAACTTAGTGTGTTTGTCGGCCTGATTATTACCAACTGTATCGTACTTGGCCGTGCAGAGGCGTTTGCTTTGGCAAATAACCCCTTTCGCTCTTTTTTAGATGGTCTTGGAAATGGATTTGGCTACGGATTTATTCTTTTAGTGGTTGCTGTAATACGCGAACTTTTTGGCAGTGGCAAACTTTTTATTGGCACTCCTTTTGAAGTTTCATTGCCCAAAGCGGTTTACGATTTCGGTTATGTAAACAACGGGCTTATGGTTTTGGCTCCCGCAGCCTTTTTTCTTGTGGGTATCTTTATTTGGATACAGCGCTCAATTTCCACTAAACTGGTGGAGGACGAATAACAATGATAAATCTTTTTATTAAATCCATTTTTGTGGAAAACATTTTATTGTCCCTATTCTTGGGGATGTGTTCCTTTCTGGCTGTTTCCAAAAAAATCAAAACAGCTACGGGTCTTGGAATAGCAGTTATCTTTGTGCTCACATGCACTGGCCCTCTTAACTGGCTCATTAACGAAGCCTTTTTGAAAAAAGGAGCTTTGGCCTGGGCGGGAATGCCCCAATTGGATCTTAGCTTTTTACAATTCGTTTCTTTTATTGCGGTAATTGCGGCTTTTGTTCAGTTGGTGGAAATGTTTCTGGATAAATTCAGTCCCGCCTTGTATAACTCTTTGGGAATATACTTACCTCTAATCGCGGTGAACTGCGCTATTTTAGGTGTTTCCCTTTTTATGGTTCAGCGCACTTATGACCTAAAGGAAACAACTGTATTTTCTCTTGGGTCCGGCATCGGATGGGCCTTGGCTATTATTGCTTTGGCGGCCATACGGCAAAAACTTCAGTACTCCAATGTCCCTAAATCTTTAAGAGGTTTGGGAATAACATTTATCGTAACCGGGTTAATGGCAATGGGCTTTATGTGCTTTGCCGGAATTAGTTTATAGGATTTAGAAACAGGTTAAATTAACATGGCTATAATAATCAGCGTAATTGTTTTCACAGGTGTCATTATTCTATTAGTGGCATTGCTTCAAATGGCGGAAAAGAAACTGGTCAAGCAGGGAGATTGCGAAATTGTCATTAACGGCGATTCTTCGGCAGCTCTAAAGGTTTCTGCCGGCGGCACTTTGCTTGGAGCCTTAGCTGGGAAAAAAATCTTTTTGCCTTCTGCTTGCGGCGGTGGCGGCACTTGTGCCATGTGCAAGTGTCAGGTAAATGAAGGTGGAGGCGATATTCTGGAAACAGAAAAAGGCCACATTAACAGAAAAGCCGCTAAGGAAGGATGGAGACTGGCCTGCCAGGTAAAAGTTAAAAACGACATGAAAATTCATGTGCCTGAAGAAATTTTCAATATTAAAAAATACAATTGCACGGTTCGCTCCAATAAAAATGTGGCCACTTTCATAAAAGAACTCATTGTGGATTTAGATGACGGACAGGTATTGGAATTTGAAGCAGGCGGATATATCCAGATAGATATTCCTAAATACAATATATCCTTTAAGGATTTTGATATTGAAGAAGAATATCGCGAGGATTGGGACAAGTTTAAGCTGTGGGATTTAAAAAGCAAGAACGACGAAGAAATATTTAGGGCTTATTCCATGGCCAACCATCCTGCAGAGGGAAACCGCATTATGTTAAATGTGCGTATTGCAACCCCTCCTCCAGGTACGAACTTCCCTCCGGGAATAAGTTCTTCTTATATTTTTAATTTAAAGCCTGGTGACAAGGTGGTTATGTCAGGGCCCTATGGTGAATTTTTCCAGAAAAAAACCAACAGAGAAATGTGTTTTATTGGCGGCGGTGCCGGAATGGCCCCTATGCGCTCTCATATTTTTGATTTATTCCACACCCAAAAGACCAATAGAAAAGTAACATTCTGGTATGGAGCCCGTTCTCTCAGAGAGAATATGTATGTGGAAGATTTTGAAGGTATTGCAAAGGAATTCCCCAATTTCAGTTACAATGTGGCCATGTCTGATCCTCTTCCCGAAGACAATTGGACTGGGCCTAAGGGTTTTATCCACCAGGTAGTGCTGGAAAATTATTTGAAAGATCACCCGGAGCCAGAAGAAATCGAGTATTACATGTGCGGCCCTCCCATGATGTTAAACGCGGTTATTAATATGCTTCATGATCTTGGAGTTGAAGATGAAATGATTGCCTTTGACGCCTTTTGATTTTTTGTTGAAATTGCTAAAAAATCCACTCTTTTTTAAAGGGTGGATTTTTTTTTTGGTAGCCGGGGATTAAGCGTGTATTTTATTGCCAATTCATCCTGTTTGGGACTTATTCTATGAAAAAATATAAACTGGCCGGGGGTCGGTATTTAAAAGGAGAAATCACTGTACGTGGCGCTAAAAATGCTGTCACAAAACAAATGGTTGCTTCTCTTCTGGCTGAAGGCAAAAGCCGTCTTAAAAATGTTCCTCTAATTGGAGATGTTACTGTAACCAGCGAAATTCTCTCTTCCTTGGGATGCGGCATTGAATTTAATAGCGATATGGGAATTATGGAGCTGGATGCTTCAAAGCTTAAGGTAGGTAAAATTCCCATTGAATATTCGGGGGTAAATCGCATCCCTATATTAATGGCAGGGCCCTTGTTACACCGTTTCGGCGAGGCTAAAATTCCCATGATGGGTGGCTGTAAAATTGGAGATCGCCCTCTGAATTTCCATGTGGATGGCCTGTCTCTTTTAGGGGCAAAGGCGGATTATGAAGATAATTATTACATCTTTCGGGCGGATAAGTTACATGGAGCCCAGGTGGAACTTCCTTTTCCCAGTGTGGGTGCCACAGAAAATATCATGATGGCTGCAGTTTTGGCTAGAGGAACTACCATTATTAAAAATGCTGCTATTGAGCCAGAAATAGTGGATTTAGCCATGTATTTGCAAAGTATGGGAGCTATTATTGCACAGGAGGTGGATAGAACCTGGACTATCCAGGGGGTAGAAAGGCTGCACCCCGCGGAACACCGTGTGATAAATGATAGGATTGAAGCGGCTTCCTTTGCCGTATCTGCCATAGCTTCCAAAGGGGATGTCACCATAAAAGGGGCTGATCAACTTCACCTTCAAACTTTTTTAAATCTCCTAAGAAAAGCCGGCGGCGAATTTGATGTTGTGGAAGGCGGAATTCGTTTTTACGGAGTGGATTCTAAATTAGTTCCCATTGCCGCTGAAACCGGCGTGCATCCGGGTTTAATGACCGACTGGCAGCAACCTTTGGTTATGTTACTTACTCAGGCGAATGGGGTGAGCGTTATTCATGAAACTGTGTATGAAAACCGTTTTGGTTATGTTAATGCCTTAAATAAAATGGGTGCTAAAATTCAGGTTTTTAATGAATGTCTTGGGGGCAACCCCTGTCGATTCAGGCAAATGGGATACGCCCATTCCTGTATTATATCCGGTCCTACTCCGCTAAAAGGAACCCATATTGATATTCCTGACCTAAGAGCAGGTTTTTCTTACTTGGTGGCGGCCGTTTTAGCAGAAGGAGAATCGGTGCTATCCAATGTCGGCTATATTGAAAGGGGCTACGATAGAATTGTGGAGAAATTTAAAAGCCTGGGAGTAGATATTGAAATTATAGAGGCCGGTTAAAATGCTTTTCTCTATAATCTAGATTACATACATGCTTTTACTCAAGGAAAGTTTATCTTCTGAAGAAAGTTTCCTTTTGGAATTGGCAAAGCATGTTGCTCTTAATACGAATGAGCCCTTAAACTCGCACCCATTGCATTCGAACCTGGACTGGGCCCGGATACAAAATCTTTCCCTGGCCCAGGGCATGTTTCCCTCCTTTTATAAAAATTATGTTACGTCTAACGAAGGGCTCTTTGGTGAAAATTTGCTATCTCAAATTAAAGAAAAATGGAAACTTTTAAAATCAAAAAACCTGGCTATAACAGCAGAGGCAACTCGCTTATGGCAAGTGTTCGATACTAAGAAAATAAAGGCAATACCCTACAAAGGTTTCGAACTCTCCAACCATTTATACGGAGATGAAAATTCCAGGCAATTTGATGACATTGATATTTTAATTCAGCCAGATGAAATAGAAACATTTTCCGGAGTGCTGAAAGAACTAGGGTATACAGCAAATAAAAAATTTGAAGGGCGCAAAAAAAAGGCTTATCAATTTTGGGAATGCGAGCTGGATTTTGTTCAAAAACATACAAACATAACGGTGGAACTCCACTGGGCAGTGGCTCCCAGGTATTTATCAGATAGGGCTCTCCTGGATAGATTGTGGAATGGAGAAAATATTAAAGAGGAAAAGGGAAAATTTCCACATATAATGGATCCCGAAATGTTTTTACTGTTATTAATTCACAACGGTTTAAAACACCATTTTGACAGGCTTTCAAATATTATGGATATGCTAGTGCTCTGGAAAAAAATTAACAGGGGCCCGAATAGCTTACTGTCGAAAATTAACGCTTCTAATTTGGACAAAATTTTTTTCCAGTTTAAGTTTCTTTCCATAAATAAATTGGAGATTCCCGAAAGTCTATTTTCTTCAAATGAAAGTTTATCAAAGACTGCCTCTGTAAATAGCTCTCAAAGTAAAAATTTAAAGGATACCCGTTTGTTAGATAAAATACAGGCGGGGGAGAGGTCTTTTTATTTATGTTTATGGCAATGGAACATGCTGGAAAATTATAAGCAAAAATTCATTTATGCTTACAAACTTTTGTTTGTTCCCAACGAATACGATTGGAAAAAGATAAATCTTAGGGATTCATTCTATCTATTGTATTATGTATTGCGGCCCTTGAGGCTATTTTACAGCTGGGTCCTAAAATAGGTTACTTGTAGTAGTAACTATATCCGTATTTGTAATATTGATAATAGTATTGGTCCCAGAAAGACTTGGATACATCATTTAAGACTCCGCCCACCACTTTAGCTCCAATATGGTTGAGCTGACGAAGCACTTCTTCTCCGGCTTTCAGAGGCGTTTTTTTGCTTCTGAATACCACAAGAGTGCGGGTAACAAGCGGGGCCAAAGTCAAGGTATCCACTAACTGCAAAATAGGAGGAGAGTCGATAATGACTAGCTCATAATCTCTATAGGCCATTTTAAGCAGGCCCTGAATTTGCAATCTGGACTGAGCTTGCGTCAGGCTTAATGGGTTTTTTCCTGCGCAGATAATATCCAGGTTTTTTATTCCGGAATTCCTAATAATTTGGCTGTATCCCATTCCACCCGATAAAAACTCGGAGAGGCCATATTCGTTTTCAATATTGAATATGTTATGTACATTATGACGGCGCAAATCAGCATCTATAATTAATACTCGTTCTCCTTTAAGGGCGGCCGTGGTGGCCAGGTTCGCGGCTGTGGTGGTTTTACCTTCTCCCTGGAGCGCGCTGGTAACTACGATACTTTTACTTTGCCCTTGGCCTGTTGGAAAAATATTTTCCAAAAGCCTTCGATACGGCTCGAAGTGCGGTTTGATTAATGCGTTTTCATCGCTGCCAGTAATTAAAAGCCTATCCCCATCGATATCTTCTTTGGGAATGAGCCCCAGCAATTTGATCCCGTATTTGTTTTCCACATCTTTGGATTTTTGAACGGTAGTATCCAAATAATCAATAAGAAAACATACTCCGATACCCACAATAAGTCCTATTAAAATACTGGTTCCAAAATTGATGTAATTGTGAGGAACTAAAGCGCCTTTGGGCGCGGCGTTATCCATTTGGAATATTTCTCGTGGAGTAGCGGATTTTTTAAGCTGGGTATCCTGGAGTTTTTCCTGTAAAGTGAGATACATTTTTTCTGTGGTGGCTTTATTTCTGGTGAGCTGATTTAACTTTTGTTCCAGCTCAGGGGCCATGGCCAAGTTTTTAATGGCTTCTTCTTGAAGTTTTATCAGATTTTGCTTTTTGGATAAAAGCAATTCTCTCTGAACATTGTCTTTTTCTTTTTCATTTGTAAGTCTCTGCCACTTGGGGTTGGGCGAAAGTTTGGTGGATCCTGCGTTTTCGTTTCCACTTTTGCGGATTAAATCTTTAACTGCCAACATTTTGTCTTTAAGCTCTAAAATTTTTGGATGTTCATCCCGGTATTTTGAGGAAAGGGTGGCAAGTTCCAATTTTAAACTCATCATTTGATTGCGAAGCTCGCTGCTGTAATCCACATCCTCCACAATTTCGGACTTTGTTTCTTTTAATTCCTGCTCGCGTAAAAATTGGGCTTTGTTTATTTCCTGAATTTGAAGGTTGGTTTCGGTAATTTCAGCATCGTAATTTTTTATGGAAAGATTATTCCCCTCCCCTTTTTTGGTGTAGAAAATAGGGTTATCCTGAAAAAAGTTTTTAATAGCCCCTTCCAAAGAATCTAAAATTTCTTGCTTTTGGGACATCTGGCTGCGGATCCAGGATTCGTAATCGTAAAACGCCTTTTGCTTTATTATCAAGTCATAATTTTCATATTCGCTGGCAATAACATTTGCCAGATATGAGGAAAACAGGGCGTCTTCGCTGGTTACCACAATGTTAATAATATTGGCATCCCGTGTTCTATCCACTTTTATCATGTTGGCAATTTGCCGTTCGCTTAAGTTGGTATCTAATTTAGCAGTGACATTTTTCAAAAACTTAAAGGACTTGATATTTTCCTTGTGGGTGGAAATGGTGTTGTCACTTATATAATCGTAGCCATAGAATGGATCCATTACCCCGGTCATGCTTATGACTCTCAGACGGGAAGTGCTTTTAAAGCTGGGGTTATGGTTCCATTTTGTAAAAAAACCAACTAGCACTACAATTATTAAACTGGCCACCAACCAATAGCGTCTGTGCAGCACAACTCCGATGTAATCCCTAACATCAATTTTTTCACTGTCCTCATCAATACTGGAATAAGTTGTTTCCATTACTGGTACCAAATTTTGCCTTGGGCCGGAATTTATTTCTGAAAATTGTGCTTCTGCATGATTATCGGAATACACGGGCAAATGTATATTATGCTGGGGCTTATTATTTGCAATAGGCCTATTAAACTTGGTTTTATCCCCTTTAAATGAGGTAAAACGCAATTCACCTGCAGACGGATTCTTTTGAGAATCCGAATTTTGCTGATTTTCTTCAGATCGCATTCCAGATAAATTATACCGACTCTGGAATCTACGATCCACAAATATTTGGCGAAAATGGCCTTTATCGCATTTATTGGGGTTTTTTAGAGGAGTTTGAGGCAAACCTATCAACTTAAATTGACAGGTTGGGAAGAAAATGGA
Source organism: Fibrobacteria bacterium (assembly GCA_050294405.1). Lineage (GTDB taxonomy): Bacteria > Fibrobacterota > Fibrobacteria > UBA11236 > JADFYW01 > JBNKOC01. The sequence continues at coordinate 650,459 of JBNKOC010000012.1, forward strand.
ATTGTAAGAATTACTCTTCGGGGTATTCGCCCATGCCTTCTTCGGGAGAATCTTCTTCCATGATGGGGGCTTCGCCCTCATGAGGTTCTTCTTCTACGTTTTCAAGCTGGGTCTCTACCTTTAAAAAGTCTTCTTCAGAAATATCTGGGTTTCTGTGCTCCAGGCTGGGCAATGCAGAAACGATTCCTGCAAGCTTGCTTCCTTCTAATTTAATGCGAGGATTTTTAATAAGAACCTGAAGCTTTAGTGCTTTTAATTTTCTTTGGACTTCAGTTGGAACATTTCCCACTGGGTCAGTGAGTTCTCTTTTTTCAGAATCAACCAAAAAGCTTACCGCTTTCTTGTAATTGTTGGCGTTTATGGCAATGCTGAAATCCGTAAGGGTATCGATTAAGGTAGTGCCCTGCGTGGAAGAGTCCTGATTTTTTGAGGAACTGCATGCTAACACTAAGCCCAAAATGGCAATTCCGAGAATATACGTTTTAAGCCTCATCTTAAACCTGCTTGTTCAATTTTCAAATTAAATGGAAGTCTTCGCTCCATTCTGGAGCTAAAATAGTTATTCTGGACAATATTTGTAAAATCACACAAAAAATTTTTGAGTTCTACTGAAGAATAATCTTTTTATTTCCCTGTTGCTGGGAAAACTCCCCTTCTTCCCTGGCCTCAACATAGCGAAAGGCAAAATCGCCCAATTGCACAAAATCTCCAAATAAAATTTCGGCCCTTTGGACCTGAACCCCGTTTAGCAGCACCCCGTTGGTGGAATTTAAATCCACAATAAAGGTTTTTCCATTTAAAACAAAAATGGAAGCATGGGTTTTAGACACGCTGGTTTCCAATACGCACAAATCACATTGTGGCGCCCTGCCTATGGATATTTTAGGCTGGTAAAAAACATGTTGAAAAATTCGGTTGTGAAGATCTTGGTATTCAAGACATATCATATATGAAAAATACACTGCAAAACGGATTCATCCAACCGGAATTTTACTGATTCCTGGGATGGAAACTTTGATGGACCTCAAATAAATAGGATTTGTCCAGGTGAGTGTATATTTCGGTGGTGCTAATATCCGAATGTCCCAAAAGCTCCTGTACGCTCCTCAAATCCGCACCCGCTTCAATTAGGTGTGTGGCATAGCTATGGCGAAAGCTATGGGGTGAAATACTTTTATTTAGCCCTGCCTGAAGCGCAAGTTTTTGCACAATTTTCCAGGCTCCCATGCGGGATAAATTTTTTCCGTTCTTATTTAATAGGAGTTTGTCGCAAAGGGGATTAAATAAAGGGCGAAACCTTTCCAGATAATTTTCCAGGGAAGTTTTGGCTTTTTGTCCAATGGGCACTAACCGTTGTTTGTTGCCTTTGCCTTCAATTAAAATGAGCTGTTCATTAAGGTGGAGGCGGTCCAGGTTAAGTCCAATGGCCTCAGAAATGCGAAGTCCCGCACCGTACAAAAGCTCAATGAGACACAAGTCCCGGGCGCCCAGTTTGTGAGAGGAATCGACGGACTTATAAATATCTTCCATTTCATTTCGCTCCAGGTAATCGGGTTTGTACTTTTGGATTTTGGGGCCTGAAATATTTTCCAGGGGGTTTTTGGATATCTCCTTTTCTAAAACCAGATATGTATAAAAGCCCTTTAGGGAAGATAAGTATCGGTTGATGGAGCGGGGGGCGATACCCAGTTCCTGTAACTCAGAAAGGAAATGTAAAATGTGTTTTTCCTGAGAGTGGTTGTCCTTAAGGCTATAGTTTTTCGGCAAGCTGAAAAAATATTTTTCCAGATCCCCTAAGTATGAACGGATGCTATTTTCCGAAAGCCTTTTCTCAAAAGCCAAATGGGCTTGAAATGCGGTTAAATAGTCTTTGAATAAACTTTGAGATTCCATGTTTTCACAATATAAAATTGAAAATTAAGAAGGTTCAGTTATATTTTAACCGCCGGGTGCTTAGCTCAGTTGGTAGAGCAGCTGACTCTTAATCAGCGGGTCATAGGTTCGATCCCTATAGCGCCTACCAAAAAAACCTCCTCGAATTTTTGGGGAGGTTTTTTTATTTCTGCCAGGTTTTTACGATGTTGTGGAAACATTAACATGGCTCATTAATGTTTATTAAAACAGGGAAAAGCCTAAATACACAATTCATGGTAAGGATGTAAAAAGTTGTAATTTATAGTTGGAGGAGTGGTTCCAGAAAGCATCTGGAACCACTGATGCTAAGCCGGCAAATAACTCGCGCAACCGAATCTCAGCGAAGGTATATTAAGCTAAAAATTCTTTTTTAGGGTGTCAATGCAAAAAAAGTTGCGAGGGTTTGCCGAAGAGAATAATGAAATTTTTAAGTCAAATTTTGGGACAAAATAATATTCGCTAATTTCTCCAGAAAAAATTGGCTTGAATAAAATTTGTTGTGGAAACGCTGCTTTACATCAGAAATTTTTTGCTTGCGACATTCGGGCAATTGAAAAATTCTGGCTGTAATGAACTCTAACTCCAGAACCTCAATTTCCTCCCTGTAATCGTGAGAAAGCTCAAACAAATCCACAATTTTATTTGGATTTTTTTTGTTTCTTTTTCTTTTTTGCCCATTAAATTGCTCTGAATTTTGATAAGGGTTAGAAAATTTTGTCTGGGTAATATGCATGATTTGTACCTGCCTTATTCATATCGGCTTTTTTCCCCAAGGCTTTAAAATTTTTAGCTCTTGGGGTTTTAATCCCTAAAAATTGCAGCAGGGCGCTTCTACTTGCAGAGATATTTGATAAGGCGAAAATCCCAAATCATGGTGGTTTAAAGAATAAAAAAGGGAGAGCATTTGGTATTTTAAAAACATACCTCCCGATATAAAGCCGCTGTGGTATCCGGCGTTAATGCCAATAAAATCTCTATAAATCCATTCGGCTCCCCATCCGGGGTATTTGCTCCATTCAGATTTTTGATGCACCCCGATTTTTGCCCGACTGTTCCATTGGGGTAGTTTTTTCTCAGCAAACATGGCCAAATGATAACGGCTGCTGATAGGCTCATCATTGTAATTGGAAGACAGTGAGGTTTGCAGTAATTCCAAAAGAATGGCCTCAATGACTAAATCAAAATGGGAATTTTTTTCAATGGGGTTGTAGCCCAGTTCCAACCGAAGGTTGAGGGCGGCATCCATATTGATGTTTTGGGCAATGTATTCTGCGCCCTCCAATTCATCTTTAAAATACTTGATGTTAGTTCCCAAAGTAAGTTCCATAGGCAGTGGGGCTGAAAAATAATCGAGGCGGGGAAACTCAAAGCGAAATTGCTTTTTTGCGTTTAGATAAGCCATGTATACAGCGTTTCTAAACTCTCTGCAATTGCGCTCGCAATATTCGGGACGTGCTGTTGGGTCTGCCCTTCTGTTGTCATAACTTTCAAAATCCAGAACAGGACGGTAGCCAATATCATTGGTAACCACCATAGCTCCATAGGCGCTGATTTGAATATTATTCTGTAGGGGCATGCTAACTGCTCCATATAGTCCGCTGGACAAGTCCCCAAAAAGGGGCATGCTGGCAATTTCGCCTTTAACTTTTTTTTGGTCCTGAAAACTGGCTGGAAACTCCAAAAATTCCGAGGGGGCTCCTAAAAAAGAGGGCATGGTGCGGGCCGTTCCTGAAAGGGGAACGCTTAAGTTGAGCAAATAAATTTCACCGGCGTAATTTTCCCCAAAGGAAGATAAAGCAAACCAGGGCCCCATCGCGAAAAGAAGCAATAAAGGAAAAATTGTTCTCACGACTTCATAGTTCCCCATCCCGCGGAAGCGGTTCGGGGCCCAAAGGCAGGGTGTTGCGCTCATCATCAAAATAGTCGTCACAAGTTCCACTTGTTTCCTTTAAGCTCGATAAGCATACGCATTTAGGCTTCTCGGTTCCTCATTTACAAAGAGTAAACTCCGGTTTTTGGGCGTCGCTTCGCTCCTTCAAGCTCGCCGGGCCCTTAATTTAACACCCTCGGTTCATCTTCGCGCGCCTCGTCTGAAATCGCGATCATCAATTTTTCAAATTCCCAAAATATTCTCACTTCTCCCATTATAAAATTCTGGGGCTATGGGAAGCAAAAAGGAGCTTGAATTTTGGAAAAAAAGTGGATTAGTCCACTAAGATGCCTTCGGGCAACATATATTGGCGAGGGTCTTTGGGGTTATTATCCCGGTGGATTTCGTAATGGAGATGGGGACCGGTGGTATGCCCGGATTCGCCCACATAACCTACTAAGTCGTAGCGTTTTACCAAACTTCCCTGGGATACCATGCGTTGGGCTAAATGGGCGTATTTGGTGAGATAGCCATTGCCGTGATCCACCACTACCAGATGGCCAAAACTTTGGCTTTGGTAAGATTTAACCACTCTGCCGTTGGCCGCAGCGTAAACAGGAGTCCATTTTTGACCAGCGATGTCGATTCCCAAATGGCGTGTTCGAATGCCCGTAATGGGATGGGTGCGGTAACCGTAATTAGAGCTTACACGACCGTTGGTGGGGCTAATTAAAGGGGTGTGCACCCAGGAGTTATAGTGAAAGTTGAGATAGTCCTGAATTAAAGAAAAATGCTCATCGGTCATTTTTAAATTGCTTTCCAGGCGTTCGGACATGCCCTGGATTTCTAAAAATTTATTTTCTAATGGGTCTGTTTGGGCAATAAAAAGCTGTTCAGAATTTTGCGTGCCGCCTACTCCCAGGTTGTGGAGATCTTCATCATCGGAAATGCCAAAACGTGTGCGCAAGGCGTGTTCCATATCGTTGATTTCATCCATTCGAGAAAGCAAAGTGTGTAAATCATTGATATTTGTATTGAGGTCTTGCTTGAGCTTGATATTCTGGGATTTGTAATAATTTAAGGTGGAATGAGTGTATAAAAAGGAAAAAATATTGCCCAAAAACAAAAATATGCCCAGCGAAGCGATGGCTGCGCAACTTATTACAGACCATTTTAGGGTTTTAGAAATCTGAAATAGAGAATAAGGCTGCGTTGGGTTAGTTTGAACGCCAATTGTTGGTTTTGAGGCTATAATATCCATAACGCGAGTAAAAAGTCGCTTAATAATGCGATGGTACTTCAAATTAATTATAGCCCTCCCGGTAATGGACTCTCAAGTAAAATCAACAAAAAGTGAATTTAGACAAATTTCTGAAATTTGTTAAAGAATTTTAGAAATTTTAACTGGAGAATGGGAGTCAATCATTCTCTAAAATGGGGACCAAAAGTTCTTTGAGACTAACAAAGCCTAATTCTTTTTTGTCTTCCACCACAACAGCTAACTTTGTTTTTGTAGTGATTAAATGTTCCAGGGTTCTGAGGGAACTGTGTCCTGCATTCAGTCTGGCAATAGGCGCGCAGTGGTTTTCCAGCTTGGCATTGTCGCTTATTTTCCAAAGTGTTTTCAAAGAAATTTCTCCCATAATTTTACCCTTGCGAGCTACAAAATAGGGGGGCTTCCATTGCCCCTCAATAACAGATTGTAAAGCGGCTTTGGCCTTGCTTGTGGCACCCAGTCGGAAGTCATTTGGGAAGGGAACCATATGCTCAGAAAGTGGGGTATCGGAGAGGTCCATAATGTGTTTTATGAGTTTTTCCTGCTTGCCTTGTATCTTTCCTGTTTCGGTGCTGGATTCTAAAAGCAAATGCAAAAGGTCTTTGTTGTAGCTGGCCGCTGCAGATTTTGAGCGGGAAAGTTTTTGAGTTACCCACAGGAAGGGAAAAAAAAGAGGGTAAGAAATTTTTCGAAGCAACAACAGTACGGGTGCAATCCGAATAGTAAGGCTAAAGGAATAATGGCGAAATAATGATTTGGCAAAAATTTCTCCGAACACCACCAGGGGCAGGGTTAAAAGCAAACTGGAAGTTAAAATATGCTTGGCAAAGGGGCTTCCTTTTATGCCTAAGTAGTGGAAACCCTCGGCGAGCCACCTTTCACCCACCAGAGAATAGGCAGTGTTAGTAACGTTGTTCCATAAGAGTAGAAGAATTATTATCTGGCTTTTATTTTCCATTAAAAATTGAAGGTCCACTCCACCTGGTTGGTTTTTTAATGCCATGCTTTTCGCCTTGATTCGGGAAGAAGACAGGACACCTGTTTCGGAACCGCTAAAAAAACCAGATAAAAGCAACAGGCAGCATATCACTCCCGTCAAAATTAAAAATACCATGAGTCGCGGTTATGTTTTAGGGGTTGTTGTCCACAAAACTTGGGCTATCGGGCAGACTTTGGCTTTCCACATCCCCATTTAATTTTTTGTTGGCCATGTGTTTTACCAGAGGCAATATTTTTTCCGAAGCGTTTAAAGCCAAAGAATTTTTCCAGACTTTGCCCTCTTTAAAAGGTTCTGGCACAAAAGAAAGGACAAAGGCAAAGGCTAATAATAAAGCCAGGGCTTTAGCGCTTCCAAATAGAGCTCCGGCAATGCGGTCTATGGGGCCAAGAGGGGTGGGCTTCACAATGCGCGAAAGCACAAACCCAACCAAAAGCACCAATAAAAAAACTATGATAAAAATGGAGCTAAAGGAAATAACCGATTGCCATTGGGGGTAATCCACTCCCAATGTTTTTAAAAAATTTTGGCCCCAATAGTTGTAATAATAGGCGATGCCGATTCCCAATATTAAAGACAAATATCGAAAAAAGGTTTGTATAAGCCCTGCTCTCCAGCCCGTAAAGGCGAAGAATACAGTGGCAGCCAGAGCAATAATATCAATCCAGTTCACTTAACTTAACTTTTCCAGAAAAATCTTAAAATCAATATAAATTTTACAGGGGACGAAATGAAGCATTGTGCTTTTATCGGGCAAGCCCTAAGAAAATTTTTGCTGCTGTCTTTCTTTAAGCTTGTCCAAAACGCTGTAGGGCACCTTGGGTTTTCCCGGTGTGCCTCGCCTGTGGTTGTGGAAATCTGAGCCACCCATTTTTAAAAGGCCATAGCTTTTGGCCATTTCCTTGTACTTGCGGGTTTGAAAAGGGGAGCCCTGGCTAAAATATGTTTCCATGCCATCCATTCCCATTTGAGCCAGCCTTCCAATTTCTGAATCCCGGTTTACTTTATGGGGATGGGCTATGCCTGTTATTCCCCTGGCTGCTTTTACCGTGGCTAAAACTTCTTCGGGGCTGAATTTTTGTTCCGTTAGATTTTTTGTGGAATCTGCTGAGAGCAAATCCACAAAAGCGCTTTCAAAATCGGGAACAATATTTTTTTTAACCAGCACCATGGCAATATGGGGACGGCCAATGTTGCTGCTGTGGGAAAACTCCCGGACTTCATCCATTGTGATGTGATGGCCTTTTTTCTTTAAGCCATCTAAAATTTTAAGGGCTCTTTCTTCTCTAAAAGTTTTATAACGAATAAGCAGGTTTTCTAATTCGGGACAGCCTTCTTCCCAGAGATAAGCCAACATATGGAATTCTCCCTTGGCATCGTGGCAGGTAAATTCCACCCCCGGAATCCATTCCAGTTTGTGGAGTTCGCAGGCTTTTTTAACCTCGGGGAAAGAAGCAATGGAATCGTGGTCTGTAACGGATATGGCGGTTATTTGATTGTTGGCGCAAGCCGCCACCAATTCTTGGGGAGATAATTGCCCATCAGAAAAATGGGAGTGCATATGCAAGTCCACTTTTTTGGGAGGCTGGTATGCGGGTACAATTTTTCTGTGGAACTTGGCTTTTTTCATAGGGAAAAGTTAATCAAAAATAAATCTGAGCAAAATTTTAGAATTGTTTTGCTCCCATATGGTTGCATTGACATAATAGACCATGAGATTAACTTTAAATACCGTGGGTTTATTGGAATTTTCCAATTAAGGAGCAATAGTATGATTTTTCCCGTAATAATGGCAGGTGGCAAAGGCGAAAGGTTTTGGCCTTATAGCAATTCAGAACATCCCAAACAGGTTCTTCCATTGGTGACTAAAAAAAGCATGTTGGAAGACACTTTGGATCATATTAAACAGCTAAAAACCAAGGCGCCCACTTACGTTATCGTCAGCAAAAATCTGGAAGAGCCCATTAAAAAGCTTACCAAATCCAACAAAAACATTGTGGTGATTGGCGAACCTCAGGGCCGAAATACAGCTGCGGCCATTGCTCTTGCAGCAAAGCTAATTAGCAAACAGGACCCTAAAGGGGTGATGGCTGTTTTAACTGCGGATCACGCTATTTCTCCTTCTAAAAATTTGGCTGCGGCATTAAAATACGCCGCTGAATTAGCGCAAAAACAAGATGCCTTAATAACCTTTGGCATTAAGCCTACCCGTCCCGACACAGGCTTTGGATATATCGAAACCAAAGGCAAACATGGCAGTAAATCAGGGATTTCCTCTTTTTCCGTGAAGCAGTTTCGGGAAAAACCAAACCCCGCTCAAGCCAAAAAATTTGTGCAGAGCAAAAAGTTTTTCTGGAACAGCGGTATGTTTGTATGGAGAGTGGATTATTTGTGGAGCCTTTTTGAAAAAAATCTTCCCGACATGTATAAAGAGTTTAATAAGCTGGATAAAGGCGCCCTTTCCAATGCGGCTTTAAAGCGCAAAATGACAACTATTTACAAAGCTATCAAACCCCAATCCATCGATTATGGAATAATGGAACACGCTCCTAACATATTAACTGTGGTTCCCAATATTAATTGGGATGATATTGGTTCCTGGACGGCCCTGGACAGAAGACATCCCAAAGACAAAAAAGGAAACATCAGCCTGGGACAGACTCAATTATTGGATTGCCAGGATGTAACCAGCTTTTCCACAGAGGGGCTGGTAGCAGCATACGGTGTTAAAAATCTTTTAATTGTCCAATACGGGGCAGTGACTTTGGTGGTGGAAAAAGATAAACGGGCGGACCTCAAAAAGCTGGTGAATTTGGTTAAGGAGAACCCCAAGTATTCCCGTTATCTTTAAAAATTGTCCTCGCGGCTGTGAGCATCGTTGCACTTCTCGTCAAAATAGTCGTCACAAATTCCATTTGATTCCTTTAAGCTCGATAAGCATCTGCATTTGGGCTTCTCGGTTCCTCACTTACAAATAGTAAGCTGCGGTTTTTCCTCTAAGTGCGCCTCGCTCATAACCACGATCATCAATTTTTAGAGCTGCCCTATAAAAAATTGGGCGTCGCTTTGCTCCTTCAAGCTTGCGCTATTTCGAAAGCTCAGTTTGAATTGCTTTTTTTAGCTGAGCTGCAGGAATTTCATCGGCATTTTTTGCTTCGATTAAGCTAAACAAGCCAAACAAATCTCTGGAATCGTGAGCCATATCTTTTGGGGAAAAAACTCCCAGGGTGCTCTGCTGGCATAAATTTGCCAGATGGAGAGCAGGGGAATCCAGTCCCAAGCTAAGGTTGCTTTGGTGTACCAGGGCGATAAATTTACCGTAAGAAACATTGCGAAAGCAGGGAAACTTTTCCGAGTAGGACATGGGAATATCTTCTGCATCCTGATGGTGATCCATGGACACAGCTATAAGCTTTGTAGTTAGCTTTTCCTCTTTGACAAAAAACTCCTGGAGCCAATCAATTAAAGCCATCTGTCTTTTTTTCAAGGCGGGGTTAGTGTCCCATAAAAAACAAACCAATTTGTTTTTGGAAAGGTTTATAAAATGGGATAGCTCCCGCAAAATTTCCTGGATATTTTGCTCATTGGCCTTAATCTCTACGAGCTGTTTTTCGTCTTTTAAGCCTTCTTCCGTAAACAATTCGGCAATTTGTTTGTACCTCCAAATTATTTTGGAATCCAAAGTTGTTTCGATGCCAATGTTATCATATGGATTCGCTTCTAAATCAATTCCAATTCGCAAAGAGGCCTGGGTTAAGCGCTGCAGATAATATTCAATGAGATTTCGCCTTGAATTCAATTGTAAACTCAAGGTGGGTTTTAGCTGCTTAATACATTTTTGCAAATACAAAAATTGAGGCTCCCTGAAAAACATCTCCGCTTCCGATATGGGAAGTGTTTTTGCATTGGGAAACATACTTTGAATTAACACTTCAAATTTGGGGTGCCCAACTATCCACACCTCTGCTTTTTTAACCTGGCAAATAAGATTTATGAGTGGAATAGACAGGTAAAATTCCGTCCAGTTATCCGGTAAAAAAATAACCGCCGAATGAAAGGACTTAAAAGAGTGGGGGAAGTCAAAAGATAGGTCCCGAAAATTTTTATTTGTGCGCCACCAGATAAATTTTTCCTGAAAACGATAGGGAAAAAAATTTAACGCTTTCAGTGGCCATTTTTGGGCCAATTTTTGGGGAAATAATTCCTTTTGATTGATCATAATCAGATGCTTAGAATATAATAGTATTAATTTTATGGCAAGGATTAACAGCTTGTTGGAGAGTTTCGCCTTTTTGAGGTGGAACCTGTGCTAATATTACCCGGTGTATTAATCGGCCTGGTTGGCTTTTTTGCCGTCCAGCTTTGTCCCCCAGTATTAGAACCCTTTTATGTGCAGGGTTTTGTGGTTTACATGGGCATTTTGGCCCTGTGTAACTATTTCTTTTTTATTGCTAAAGATAAGTTTTACCCCTTAAGCAACCCTAATTTTGTCCTCTTGCTTTTTGTTTTGGCCACCCTGGGCGCCCAGGCTCTGGGAGGCATATATGAGCAGTGGAATTTAGCAGGGCTGATTTTTGTCTGCGCCGTAGGGGGGCTAAATGCAAAGCCACTTGCCGCTTTAGGGGGTTGGGCGTTGGCTTTTGTTTCCTTAGCAATGCAAAGTATGGGGCTTTTTAATGGTCTTTTGGAAAATGTTGGCCTGGGCTTGGAAAGCCCAGTGAGCCAGCTCCCCATTTTTCCTGCCATTTCCAGTTTGGTGGTTTTGGGGCTCAGTATTTTTACCGCTCAAATGCGCATAAAAATTTTAATGAAAATGGATTATTCCCGTATAAGGGACACCCAGACTATTTCCAAAAAAGTTTTTTCTCCTAAAAACCAACCCGAACTGATTATAAACACCGAAGAAGATAAGTCTGATACCGGCAACGCCACCCAGCAAATTTTTACAAAAGAATATGCCATCAAACAAAATGAAAAGTCCTTATCCAGCTTAAAAGATGTGCTCAACTCGGTGGTTTATTTTATGAGCAAAAATTTCAAAGCCTACAGCTCTATGGGCTTTCTCTACAATGAATCCACCAAAAGCCTGCATCTAAACGCTGCGGTTTCCAGCTCCGATAATTTTAATAGGAATGTGAATATCAAATTGGGAGAGGGAATGGTGGGAAAAGCTTTTTCCAATCCCGAGGGTTTTTTAAGCGGCGATTTAAAAAATTATCCCGACAGCATAGAGTATTACACTCAAAATTCGGGCATTAATTCCATTTGTATAATGCCAATTAAAGATTTGCAAACCAAAAGAACCTTGGGCCTGCTTGTGGTGGACTCTCAAAATTTAAGGGCCTTCACCGATGTTCATCGGGATTTGCTTAAAAAATTTGCGGAAATTGCAGCAGCCATGGTTTCCAATGTGATTTTAACCAAGCAGGTATCCTTCCAGGCCAAATGGGCCGATACTCTGTACGAAGTTACCCGCTCCTTGAACCAGGTTCAAAAAGTGGAAGATGTGATGGCCCAACTTATTGAAGTTCTACCCAAGATTTTTTCCCATACCCGCATTGTGATTTGCATATACAACTCCAAAAGCAAAAAAGCCCAAATGTGGAATGTTATGGGAGATAGCACCGGCCTTAAGCGGGGGCTTGAGTTTGAAATTAAAAATGAAAAAAGCTTGTATGGAACGGTTTTTACCAAGCGCACCCAAATCATAATGGAAAATTACCCCCAAAAAGGAAAAGACTTTTATCGCTTTAATGAAAATATTGATTCCATTATTGAAAAGCCCCAGGATGTTATGATTGTTCCTTTGTTTGATGACAAGCAGGCGGTGGTGGCTGTAATCGGGTTGGAATCAAACCAGCAGGGCAGTTATTCCGAAAAAGAGCTGAGAAGTTTAGATACTTTAATGGTGAATTTTTCCACGGCACTTGGAAAGGCCAGGGCCTATGGTGAATTGGAAAAACTGGCAACCATTGATGGCCTAACCCAGGTTCCCAACCATCGTAAATTCCAGGATGTATTGTCCACGGAAATGCACCGCACCCAAAGGTACAAGGAACAGTTGACCTTGTTGCTTATGGATATCGATCATTTCAAAAATTTTAACGATACTTACGGCCACCCCGTGGGCGATGCGGTTTTAAAACAGGTTGCCAAGACCATCCAGAAAACCATTCGCGGTACAGATATGGTTGCCCGCTATGGCGGAGAGGAGTTCGTGGTGATAATGATTAAGGCCGACGAAGAACACTCCCGACTTCTGGCCGAAAGAATTTGCCGGGCTATTGAGGACATGGAAGTGAAGTACGATAACAAAGTACTTAAGGTCACGGTTTCCATTGGTTCGGCCACTTTTCCCCGTGATGTGCAAACCAAACAAGAGCTAATTGATGCCGCCGACCAGGCCATGTATTACTCCAAGGAACATGGCCGCAATCAGGTAAATTATTACAGCCAGGTTAAGCCGGAACTGGAAAAGAAAAGTTAACCCTAACGCTGTATAAAAATGGCGATAAGTTTTTACCGCCATTTTTACCCTTCGGGAAAATCCATCTGCTCCCGCAGGACCTGCCCTCCCGACTCCGCCGTACAAGAAGTACGTCTACGTCAGGTCAGTCACGTGGTGCGGGGCATCTGGAGTTTTTGCACCATTAGGGTTATATTACCTGAGTCAGTATTCCGATACCCCCAAAGGCCCAGCAGTACCAGCTAAAGTAATGTAACATCCCTTTTTGCACAAAGTACAACAAAAACTTTAAGGCCACCCATCCCACAATAAAGGCAAAAGCCGTTCCCACAAACATTTGCATAGCTGATAAAGTCTGAGGAGAATTTGCCATATCGGGTATTTTAAATACACAGGCTCCCGCTATAATAGGTAGAGAAATTAAAAAGGAGTATTCCCCGGCTTGCTTGCGGGAAAGGCCCAATAAAAGTCCCGTGGTTATAGTAGTTCCACTGCGGGAGATTCCCGGGATAATGGCAAAGGCTTGAAATACTCCAATGAACACCCATTTTATCCAGCCCAATTCGCCAACACTGTGGTTTTTTTGGGGCACGAATTTAGGCAAATACAAGATAGCTCCGGTGAGCAATAACATAAAACTTACAATTAAAGGCGAGTCAAAAAGTCTTTCCAGGGGATCTTCAAAGAGCTTTCCCAATAGGGCAGTGGGAATGGTGGTGATAACAATGGCCTTGACTAAGATGAGCTGCTCTTTGTCCTTCTTCAAAGCCCCTGTTATAATAGCCAAAATTTGTTTTCGAAACACCAAAGCAGTCGCCAATAAGGTTCCAAAATGCAAAAGCAATTCAAAACTTACATTGTCGTCTTTGATATTGAGCCAGTTTCCAGCCAATACCAGGTGGCCGGAAGAACTTATGGGTAAAAATTCGGTGAGGCCCTGAATTACGCCTAATATTATTACGGATATCATGGCAGATAATGTAATTTTTTTTTAAAAAAAGGGGAAAATTAGCCTATGGGCAAATGCTTGGTAATTGGACTAAACCCGGCGTGGCAAAAAGTCCTTTCCTTCGAGCAAATCAAGATGGGTTCTGTAAACAGGGCGTTTCACAGTGAAGAATGTGCCTCTGGAAAGGGGCTAAACACAGCCAGAGTGCTAAAAAAATTGGGGCACGAATGTTGGGTTTTGCAAATATTAGGTGGAGAAAATGGCGCAAAATTGCAGAACTACTGCAAGGAAAACCAAATAACCTCCCTTGGCTTTGGGGTTTCTCAAAACACCAGGCAGTGCCTAACTCTTTTGGAAAATGGAAAAGAAACAGAATTAATCGAACCCTTTGACCTGCCTGCTGACGAAATCCAAAAAATTAACGAGGGCCTTGTAAGTAAATTAAATAACCTTCCAGAAATGGATGCCTTGGTTTTTTGCGGGTCTGTTCCCAAAGGGTTATCGGAAAATAGCTTTAACCGAATTTGTGAGCATGTTCCCCAAAAGCATATTTTTTTAGATGGCTTTAGCGGCTTTAATAAAAGTTTTTTAGAAAAAGTGGACTATTTAAAAATAAATTCTGAAGAACTGCAATCTATGTTAAACGGTTTTGCAGTAAACAGGCCCCAAGAACTATTTTACGATGTTTTGCCAAAGCTAAAATTGCTATTGGTTAGCAGGGGGAAAAATCCTGCTGATGTATACTGGCGAAGCGAATTAACATCCATTGAGAAATTTTCTGTTGAAATACCTGAGGTAGATTCTTTAAATGCCATAGGGGCAGGCGATAGCACTCATGCGGGTTTGGTGGATGCTGTTCTAAATGCAAAGAGCGCTCAAGAGGCCTGTATACATGCCCTTTCCATTGGAACTACAAGCTGCCTGGAAATCCTACCAGCTCATTTTTCAACTGAAAAGCTACGCAACATTCAACCGCAATTTAATGTGATAAATTAATATGTCTTCTTCTAAACAAACTTTAAAAATTCTGGTTTGCGCATCCACTAAAGAAGAGTTAAAAGCTTACGGGGAGTTGGGTGAAAAAGAATGGCAGCAAATTAACCATCATTACATAAGCAAGGGAGTGGGGCTTTTTATTACGGGAGTGGGTATTCCTCAAAGTTGGGAAGGGTTGCTTTATTGCCACGATCATTTTCAATTTTCCTTGATTTTAAATATTGGTATTGCCGGGGCTTATCCGGGCTTTCGAGGGCGAATCGGGGATGTGGTCATTGGCAGTAGTGAAGTGTATGGAGATGTGGGCGTAGAAATCCCATTGGAAAAAGAATCGTCGGTCAGCAAATTTGAATCGCTGGCGAACTTTCCTTTCGGCCAATTTTATAAGTCCGGGTTTCCACTTAGCTTTCAAACAGATTGGACGGATTTTAATCTTCCTTTTAAGATATTACTGGGCCAGGGCTGTACCGTTAACATGTGCGCGGGAACTCAGCTGCGGGGCCAAAGCAGAAGAATGGCCACCCAATCCGATTTTGAATCTATGGAAGGGGCCGTGTTTGCCCAATATGGTGCACAAAAAAAAATTCCTGTAGTAGAAATACGAGCCATAAGCAACATTGCAGGGCATAGGGATATGAAACCAGAAAATATTAAATTAGCCTTAAACAATTTAACCCAATTTTTATCCAAATTTAAGGAATCTTATGAGCCAGGAAATCTCCATAAACATTTCCCCTTGTCCCAATGATGTATATATCTTTGGCGCTTTAGTTTTGGGAAAAGTTGAGGTTCCCGGTTTTAATTTGCGGTTTGATTTTTTGGATATTGAACAGCTCAATCAAAAAGCAAACAAGCAACAGGCCGATGTAATTAAAGTATCCGCAGCCAATTGGCTGCGTTTAAAAAGTTTTTACAATTTGCTGCCTTGCGGCGGGGCTCTAGGGGAGGGCTGCGGGCCCTTGTTGTTGGGAAATATTCCTGAGAATGAAAAAGCAAAAATATTTCCATCATCCATAATGGTTCCTGGAGAATTCACCACTGCCAATTTTTTGTTGAATTTTTATTTAAATAAAAACGCGGTCCACAAAAATTTCCAGCGTTATGATGTATTATATAAAACCCTTATGGAAAAGCGGGGCAGCTATGGTGTAGTTATTCATGAGAGCCGTTTTACCTACGAACAGGATGGTTTAACTTTAGTCAAAGACCTGGGCCAGTATTGGGAAGAAAATACGGGACTTCCCATTCCCTTGGGCATAATTGTGCTAAAGGATATTCCCGGGCTTTTTCAGCCTCTTCAAAAGGCCATCGTGGAAAGTATAGACTGGGCTGAGAAAAACACTCAAGAAATTTTAGATTTGTGTCGATTATATTCACAAAACATGGAGGACAGTGTTATGCTGTCACATATCCGGTTGTATGTAAATCACTACTCCAGGGATATGGGAGAAAAAGGACAGGAAGCCCTGGATAAATTGCACAGCATTCAGCTTGGCTAATGGGGAAAATATTGCCTGGAATTTTTTTCCCCCAGAAAATAATTCCCCTTTTGTAAATGAATAATCCCTTAAATTATTGCGTTTTGCCTGTTTTTTAAATTGGCCCGCGATTTGCGTTTCCCAATTGGGTTAAACAATTGGAAGCTCTATGGTAAACGGATTATATACTTCGTCAGCAAGCATGATGCACTTGCAAAAAAAGCAGGATATTAACAGTAACAATCTTGCCAATGCTAATTCTACGGGTTTTAAATTATCCAAGCTTATTACCAAAACAGAAATAGATATTGGTCGTAACGCCGAACAATTGTTGCATCAGGACGAAGATCAAAACCTCGATGAAGTTATGGTTAATTTTGATCAGGGCCCGTTGGTACAAACGGACAATCCAATGGATATTGCCCTTTCGGGGGACGGTTTTTTTGCCGTGCAGGTAGGGGAAGATGTAAGGTACACTCGCAATGGAAGTTTTAAGGTAAATCCCGAGGGGGAGCTGGTCACCTTGTCCGGCAACCATGTGCTTTTGGACAATGGGGATATTATCCGAATCGAAGGGGGAAAGCTCACTGTCGCTTCGGACGGGGGAGTATTTGTAGATGGCGATAAAATAGGGGATATATCCCTGGTTAATTTTAGCGCTAAAGAATTTTTAATCCCCCAGGGTGGCGCCCTCTATGAAAATGTAAACCCTGCCATAAACCGCGGGGCCCAATCGGCAAGTACAATAGTGAGGCAGGGCTATTTAGAAGGGAGTAATGTTAATTCTGTTTCGTCCATGGTAGATATGATATCCCATTTTCGAAATTATGAAGCCAGTCAAAAAGCTCTCCATGCTATAGATGAAACATTGCAAAAGGCAGTTAACGAAGTTGGAAAAGTCCAATAATAGGGGTGAACTATGATTAGAAGTTTGTTTACAGCGGCCACGGGAATGAAGGCCAATCAATTGTATGTGGATAATATTTCCAATAATCTGTCCAATGTAAATACCACAGCTTATAAAAAATCCCAATTGGAATTTGAAGACTTGTTATACCAATCCATTGTGGAGCCTGGTTCGGGCAACGCGGAGGGCGCGAAACACCCAGCCGGTTTACAGGTGGGCGTCGGAGTAAAAGCAATTGCCAATCAAAAAATATTTGCCCAGGGAAATTTAACCCAAACAGGGAATGCCACAGATGTCGCCATTTCCGGTACGGGGTTTTTCCAGGTTATTATGCCCAATGGCGACATGGCATACACAAGGGACGGTTCCTTTAAAATATCTGCAGATGGAACCATGGTTACTTCCCAGGGGTATTTGGTGGAACCAGAAATAGTGGTTCCCGTAGGCTCTAAAGATTTAACCATAGATGAGCATGGCCGTGTTTATGTTACCGTGGAAGATGAAGAGTTGGCCGAGGAAATTGGACAGCTAGAACTCGCCCGTTTTATCAATCCAAGCGGTTTAAAAAGCGAAGGGCAAAACCTGTATACGGAAACAGCAGCCAGTGGGGCGCCGGAAATCGGGGTGCCTGGTGAAGATGGCATTGGAGTATTGCAGGGAGGGTATTTAGAAACCTCAAATGTACAGCTGGTTGAAGAAATGGTAAATATGATTGTGGCGCAAAGAGCTTATGAAATCAGTTCAAAAGCAATACAAACATCTGAAGAAATGTTGCAAATGGCTAACCAATTAAAACGTTAATGATTTATAAATTTATCCATCTTCTTTTTTCTCTGGGAATCCTATTTAGCTGGGCTAGGGCAAATACTGTCCAAAAACTGGAAGTTCATTTTGAAGAGAGTGTGGAAATAAACAAGGACAACGTCCTTTTTAAGGACGTGGCCATGTTAAGAGGCTATAAAGCGGATTCCTTAAAAAATATTGTGGTGGGAAAATCCGCCGGGTATGGTCGAAGCCGGTATTTATCCACCTGGCCTATTTATGTAAGGCACATCAAGGATTTGGAATCCAAGGCTGACATTGTTTTTAAAGGCCCGGAACGGGTAAAGATAACTACAAGTTTTATCCCTGTGAAACGGGACTCCTTACATGAGCTACTGGATGAATATTTTGAGAATTACAATAAAAAATCTCGTAGCCATTTTGAATATGATCTTGTATCAGCCCCTTCCAAAATTAAAATTCCCGAAGAAAAAACGGTTATTAAATTAATTCGCAAAGCCAAAGGGGAACTCAGGGGGAACCAAAAATTTTCCATGCAAATATATAATGGAGAAAAATTGTTACGCAGTTATCCTTTTAAGGTATATGTTAGGCAATTTGACTCTGTTTTTGTGGCCAGAGAAAAAGTGGAGCGCTCCACCAAATTGGCTAAAAGCTCTGTCAATAAAGAGTGGAAGGATGTTACCAGAGTGTCCGGAGAAATTATCCGGGATTTGTCTGTTTTAAAAGGCAGTATGGTGCGGCAGCCAATAGTTTCCGGAAGGGTGATAACCCATAATTTATTTACAGCCATCCCGGTTGTGGAACAGGGAGATCCCGTTCAAATAGAATCTAATTCCGGTGGAATTCAAATTACACTTAACGGAATTGCCAGAGAAGATGGTGCCCTTGGGGATGTAATCCGGGTTAAAAATTTACTATCGAGAAAAATAATTAGGGCGAAAATAGTAGAGCCTGGGAAATTGGTTTTGGTTTCAAACTCCCTTGGGGGATAAAATGATAAACATGATAAATGATTTTTTTAAAAGATATACAGTTCATTTTGGAATTTGCGCATTGTTTTGCATTTCCAATGGCTTTGCCCAGGAAGTTCCTCAAAATTTTTCCTTGTATACAGATAAAAAAGCAAAAAAAATGGAAGACATTGTTACGGTTCTCATAGTGGAGGAAGCTCAGGCAAAAAATGATACCCGTACAGAAACAGATGTGGAATCCAATGTGAATTTTAATTTGGCTCCGGGTCAGGGCGTTTTGCAAAATGTGGTTCCCGGAATAGGCTTTGGCGTGGGTAATGAAGCAGATTACGATGGCAGGGGAAAAACCAGTCGATTAGGTCAGGTGAAAGCAAAAGTTTCGGCTCGCATTGTGGCTGTGTACGACAATGGGAATTTGTTAATTGAGGGCAACAAGGAGGTGGAAATAAACAACGAAACGGAAATGATTCGCGTCTCTGGAATTATCCGTCCCGAGGATGTGGATTTTGACAATACCATTTATTCCTTTAAAATCGCCGATGCCCGGATCCAATACACCGGAAAGGGCGATTCTCAAAACGCCCATCGCCCTGGATTTTTAACCAGATTTTTTAACTGGTTGTTTTAATATGCGGAGAATAAACATGAAAAATTATGCTGGAATGCTAAAACTCCTGTTTTTTCTTTTCCTTTTTTTAATTCCTGCTCAAGCTGTCAGAGTAAAGGATGTGTCTAAACTATATGGAATAGCTCCTTATACGGTTACGGGTTACGGTTTGGTGGTGGGCCTTCGGAATTCAGGAGATGGTCCCAGAACTCAATTTACTACCAAGGGAATTATTAATATGCTTCGCAACATGGGAATAGAAGTCCCCCCAAACAGAGTGCGCATTAGAAATGTGGCTGCCGTTATGATTTCCGCCCAAATCCCACCTTTTTCTAAATTGGGCAGCGCCATTGATGTTACTGTTTCAAGTATTGGCGATGCCAAAAGTTTGGAGGGAGGAACCTTGTTAATGTCTCCTCTTCATGGACCGGATGGAAAACTATACATGGTAGCCCAAGGCCCCGTAAATATTGGCGGGTTTAACCAGGAAAGCAGCACGGGGCTATCCTCCTTGCGCAAAAACCATGCGCTGGTTGGGCAAATCCCCAATGGAGGCGTATTGCAAAAAGAACTATTGCATCAAAATCTGCCGGAAACGGAATTTAAATTTGTTCTGAATACCCCGGATTTCACTTCGGCTGTTAATATGAGCGAAGCTATAAACCAGGCCTTAGGCGAAAAATTGGCCAGCGCCTTGGATGCGGCGGCCGTTATGGTTTTTATCCCTCAGGAATATGCAGAAACAGTCACCAGCTTTTTAGCCAAAGTGGAAAATGTGGAATTTGTACCTTCTGAATTGGCCAGAGTTGTTTTAAATGAAAAAACAGGAACTATTGTGGCCGGGGGGAATATTTCCATATCCTCCATTGCGGTGTCTCACGGAAATATCACCATTTCCATTAATTCCGAGCAAGGTGCGGAGGCCACCATACGGCAGACAGCTAACAGCAATACAAGGCAAGTGCGCACTCAAACTCAGGAGCAAGGACAGGTAGAAGAAGCCAAGGCAGAAATGAAGGTAATGCCCAAAATTACCAATGTTAATGAGCTGGCTAACGCTTTGAATTCTTTAGGGGTTCCTCCCAGAGATATTATCTCTATTTTCCAAAGCATTAAAAAATCCGGGGCGCTCCATGCGGACCTGGTAACTATGTAACTTTAGCCTTTCCCTAGGCAAATGTTAAAAAATTAAGAGCTAAGGTTCCCTTGGTCTTTTAATTGTATTTTTAGCATTAATGAATTTGCCAAATAAAAAAAGCATCAAAACGGTAACCCTGCAATCCATATCCATATGGGTTTTGCTCACCGCCCTTATTTTGCTTTTGGTTCTGGGTTATAGCTTCAGGGCTTTTTCTCAAAATAGTTTAAAACAAAGGGCTCTCGGCATTGCTGGATTGGTGGGAGCGGGATTAACCGCCCATATGAAAGCGGAAATCATGGATAAGCGAGCTTATTTTTTGGATGAGTTAAATAATATTCCCGAGGTAAATTCCCTAAAAATTATCCGGGGGCCGGCTGTGGATAACCAGTTTGGGCCAACCCTATACAACGAACAAAATCCCGACTCCATATCCCATGGGGTGTTTAAAAACAAAAAGCCTTATTTCAGTCTAAATGAATTTAAACTAAACCCTGTTTTGAAGGCGGTAGTGCCTTTAGTTGCAAGTGATGAAGGGAAATTAAATTGCCTGGAATGCCATAAAGTGGAAGCAGGCACTGTTTTAGGTGCAGTGGATTTGGAGCTCAATGTAAAGCGGCAGCAGTATATTGCAGGCCTAATTTTATTGGGTATATTGGTTCTGTTGGTTTTTCTATCCATTTTTTTAGTGTTAAATACAGGAAGGGTTTTGCAAAGGTTGGTAAAATCCCCTTTGGAAAGCTTGATTAATACAGCCTGGGACAGTTATAAGTCCCGCAGCTTTATAAATACAAGCGATTACGAGAGCCTGGAATTTGAAACAGTCGCCAAAGAAATAAATCAATTCAACCGCCAAATCAGCAGGCATCAAAAGTTAATACATCGGAAAAATGAGGAACTTCAGCAGCTCAATGAAGAAGTGGATAATACCTTGAGAGAAACTTTGTTTACCATGGGTCTTATTGAAGAAAAGCGCAGCAAGGAGACCCGGTTCCACACCCAAAGGGTTACTCTTTATTCCAGATTATTGGGAGAACTGATTGAATTGCCAGTCCAGGAGTTGGAAGTATTAACTATGGCGGCCCCTCTTCATGATATTGGAAAAATCGGAATACCCGATTACATCCTTTTGAAACCTGCCCGCTTAAGTAAGGAGGAAATCAAAATAATGGAAAACCATACGCGCTATGGTTATCTCATGCTGCGCCATTCAAAACGGGATGTATTACAGGCAGCAGCCACCATAGCCTATGAACATCATGAAAAATGGGATGGGAGCGGGTATCCCCGAGGCCTTAAGGAAAAGGAAATCCATATATACGGGCGAATAGTGGCTTTGGCAGATGTGTTTGACGCTCTTTCCAGCCGCAGGATTTATAAAGAGGGCTGGCCCCGGGAAAAGGTCATTGATTCCATAAGCCAAAGTGCAGGCAAGCATTTTGATCCACAATTGGTGGCTTTGCTTATTTCCCATCAGCAAAAATTCTATGAAATCCAGGAGCAATTTAAGGAAGATTCTGAAAAATTAGACGGTTAAGGAATTTGCGCGAAAAGCCCTTAAAATAGGCTGAATATGGCCCTTTTTGTATGACAAATTTAGTGAATTGAATTCCTATTTGGGTTAATATGGAATAGATATTAAAATCTTTCCATCAGAGGCCGGTATTTCTTTTAAAACAGCCCTATTTGCGTTTTGGACTTTTCCCATATTGATGGGGATATCGTTGCTTTCCAAATTTATTGGAGATGGTTGGCTGGCATTATTAGCTATTTCTTTTTGCGGCAGTCTGGTGCTATCCGGTTTGATGATGGGTTTGATTGGAAAATACTACTCCAATCCCATAAACAAGTTTTTGTTTTTCTTAAATAATTTAAAAGATGGCAACATCGCCAGGCCGCTGGAGGAAAATTTTGAAGGGGAAGTGGATAAACTGGCCAGGGCTATCAATGGTTTTAAAGAAAACTTTCGCAACGATTTGATGGATATAACTTCCAATTCAACCTCCCTTGCAATTTCTTCTAAAAATGTTTCCAACTTGTTTAAGCAGATGGATGAGAATTCAAAGCAGCAAGTTATAAATGTATCTAATGTTGCAAAGGCAGGTGCGGCAGCTTCGGCAAATATTTCCGAAGTATCGGATATTATGGTTAAGTTGTCTAAATCCGTTGACCCTTTAGCTGGCTCGGTCGGAGAAATGAAATCCTCTTTGAAAAATATATCTGAAATATGCTTAAAAGAATCCCAAATGATTAAATCTGGAAATGAAAAAGTTAAAAATACCCAGACCATGATTTCCAATCTGAGGGATTCCGCCCTGGAAATTGGAAAGGTCATTGATGTTATTAACGAAATAGCTGAGCAAACTAATTTGTTGGCTTTAAACGCCACTTTGGAAGCAGCGGCGGCAGGAGAGTATGGAAAGGGCTTTGCAGTGGTGGCCAATGAAGTTAAGGTCTTAGCCAACCAATCTGCCCTGGCTACCCTAAACATTGAAAGTCAAATACAGGATATTCAGGAAAGTTCCCAGTATGTTTTAGATGCAGTTTCCGAGATTACAGTGCTTGTGGAAAATGTATATCAAAACTCCCAGGAGATTGTAAAGTCCGTAGGTAGCCAATTTCAATCTATTGATAAAATTGCTGGAACCCTAAAGCTAACTCAGGAATCCACAAATGAAGTGGAAAGCAGGATGAAGCAATCCAGGACCAACCTGTTGAATGTTAGTGAAAATTTGAATTCTGTGGATGGATCCACAAAGGAAATATCCACCATGATCTCTGAGCTTACAAATGACTTGGCGGATATGGCTAAAGTAGCGGATAACCTCCAGAAAATTGCCAATAAATTCAAGGTGAGCACAAATGGGAAAAGACTTGGGGACTATTTAGTGGACTTAAAATTTGTAACACAGGCCCAATTGGAATCTGTGTTGGGAGAACAAAAAAAAGGACTGGGAGCGGGAAAAAGACTTGGCGACTTGTTGATTGAAAAGGGCCTGGTCAGCTCCGAACAGTTTGAAAAAGCCATTCAAACTAAGATGGAAAATGATGCTAAAAGTTAGAGGAGCCCTCATTAAGTTTCAATTATCCGTCCTTTTAATTTCCAAAATATTTAATTCCTTCAAGGGACATTTTTTGTCCAACCGCCAATTCTAAATTAGCCATATGGAAACGCAACAAGCAAAAATGAAAATCTTTGAAGCCCTTGATTATTTACATAGTGCTGTCATTTGCGCTAAGCTGGATTTTCTACTTATGGAGCAAGGCGACAAAAAGGCCAGGGAAGATTTCAATAAAAGTTTAAATTGGGTGGAGCGTGGTGTGGAAAAAGTCGAGGGCTTTTGGCAGGTTTAAAAGCCTTAATTTTTTAATCCGATTAATTCGATAATATTTCTTTTATTTGGCCTAAGTGTTTTGCTTCGTGCATTTGAAGAAATTCCAAGCAGTCCCGAAGGCTGTATGTAATTAAAGAGGAGGCCGGAGAATGAATAACAATACTTTGGTTTTTGAGCCCCTCAAAGTGATTTACATAAGAATTCAATTTGTTAATATTGGTTTTGTATTCCTCTAAAACAGAAAGGCTGTGAATTTCTTTTTTTGGCTCAAAAACAGGAAATGTTTTTACAGCCTTTGGTTTCAAGGGGTTCACAGTGCTTTTAATAAGCGATCCAAATAATCCAGGCAAAAGAGGCAGTTTTTCCCAAAAACTCGAATTATAGGGGTTCTGCAGTTTAGTATCAAAAATTGGAAAAAAGGAGGCATTGGAATTAATGATATGTTCAAAAATTTGCCCCACATTCCATTTTTTGGGATCGAGTTTAAGGGATAATTGCTGTTCCCCAAGCTCTGAACTGATATTTTTAAATTGCCTAGAGCTTTCCTCAAAGCCCTTTTTGAGCTTTATGTAAAAATTTTTATCCGGCATTTTTTTTGATCCCACTTTTAAAAGATGATTGCAATTTAATTAATGGGAACCCATCACAAAACTTATTCTCTGATCTTACCTTGTTATTATTTTACCCTGAAAATAAGGTTTCATATATTGCTTTTTGCGCAAACTGAGCAAATCCATTCCAGCAAGGTCTGATAATTTGTCATTTAGTTTCAAAATAAATTGGAATTAAATTTGCATATATTTCTTAGAAAATTACTACAATAAGGATACTGCTATAATTTCGCATTCAAAATTACTGTCGGTTTTCCAACACTAGGAGAAATTATGAAATCAATTATATATGGATTTTTTCTTATGCAAATGGGGTTACTGTTTTCCAGTTGTATTTTTGAAAAAGATGAAGATACAGATAAGGATGGAAATTTTAAACCCATTGAAGTGGGTGCGGAGAGTTGCGGCGAAGTGACTGGTGCCGATAAAAAATCATCGGACTCGCTAATGGCTCTGGCAAATCAACAAATGGTGGAAGATATGCGATTTTACTTTAATGGGGATGTGGAATCCTGGGAGGAGTTTAAAGGTCACGATCCCAAACCGACCTATTCCCTATATAACCAGACCTTAAAAAAAGCGCCCAATCACTGTGGAGCTATGTTTGGAAGAACCATTTCTTCCCTGATGCTTATTTCTCAGGATCCGGATTTAGATGAGTTTATTCAAAAATTGGAAACAGAAAATGAACAGCCCACAGCTAAGTTAAGCTCGGGGAAAGCCCTTTTAAAAATGACTCCCGAAGAAGCTCCCTCAGCTATGTTTGCCCTTTCTCAACAATTAAATAAACAAGATCCTGCCACAATTTCTGAAGCCCAAAGTCTAATTGAAAATGTCTTTATGCCTAAGGTGGATACAGCTATTGCTTATCTGTCTACTATCATCGAAGAAGATGATTTCGCATTTCGCTTTGAAGTAGATGAAGAAGTATACGAGTTGGATATCAGTGAAGTGGGCCCCCTTTTAGCTAGTTTTAAAATTGCCAAAGCCTGGATGTTAATTGTGGTGGGTTATAATTGGGATTTAAGTTTAGACGGAAAATATGATTGGGTGGAAACCCTTGGAAATATGGACGATGAAGATTTTAAAAATCTAACTCTGGAGCAAACGGATGCCCTGGATCATCTTACCTCTCTCTTCTCGGTGGAAAGTAATTTTAGCCGAATGAAGGATAAGTACAAAAGCGAAATTAAGGCCATCCCTTCTTTAATATTAAGCGCCACGGAAGATTTAAAAAGGGGGCTTACTTATTCCATTTCAGAAAGCAATAGCCCTCAAACCTATGATTTGTTTAGAGTTGGCACTAACATGGACTACGATGTGACCCCTTCTGATTTAGAAAAAATGGTAAATCTTCTGGATATTGCCGGAAAATATCTAAAGGGTGAAGTGCTTATTGATTACAACAAAGGAACTCAAAATATAAAAGTAAACTTTCCCAAATTATTTGAAGTGGACGGTATTCAAAAATTGCTTCCCTATTTTAAGTTCCGGCCCTATGAAGATTGGGCTACTTACTTAAACGCGGATACAATATGGACCAGCTACCTTTACATGGAAGCGGCCAGCGAAATATTTTCAGAGTTAAATATGGAAAGGGATTACCGAACCGATTTTTCTGTTGATAATGGAACAATTAGTATGACTGTATTTGAAAATGGTTCGGTAGATACGGTTTACGCCAGAGTTACTTTAAAAGGTTGTGAAGCTCATTATGTCAAGGAAAGAGAAAGAATTGGGGACGAGAATGATATTATTTTTGTCGGTGAAAAAATTGATACTGAAACGGGAAGTTTTACCCTTGAAAATTGTGAAGAGAGCGCTGATGGAACCATTTATGGAGATGCTTCGGGAATTTATGATCTAGGGATGCTTGCATACCTGTTGGATTACGAAGTTCGCACCCAGTTAGGTTATAGCGATATGGATTATAGCTTAGAACCTACCACTATGGTAAATGAAGATGGGGATACCGTAATTGTGTATCAAACCTCCGAATATTATTCAGAGGATAAAACAATTGCCACCCTAACCCATATTCCCGGAACAAATTGTGAATTTACTTATGAACAATTTGTGAGCCAGTCCAGCTACGAAGATCAATGGGGTGGAACCAGTTATAGCTATGAAGATTTCAGCAACTCAGGAGAAGTAACACTTTCCCAATGTCGTGAAACCAGCGGAGGCCTGGAATTTGTAGACTATGTGGATGGCGATTTTTTAGGTCCGCTTTACTTTACCGATAAAGATGGCAAGAAAACTCTGGAAGTTTATGAGCTAGAGCAATATGAGGACAATATTCCCGCCTTAAAAAATAAAATTGTCTTCCGCGATCCCACTATGGGAGGCATATTCCCCGGACTAACCAATGATAATATTTGGTCTACCATTAAATCTCTGGAAACAGTGGAGCCCAGGTCCAAGGAAGTATGCGAAGAAGTTTGGGATGAAAACGGATTTTATGAATACAAATGCGAATTGATTAAGGCCAAAAACCCATCGGATTTAGATTTAATAATTGAAAACATCTATTGGCTGGACAATATGTAACTTTTAAAAAGGCAGTTCTTCCAAATCTTTTTGCCCTGCTTGCAGCTTGTTTGCAAGCAGGGTATTTCTGTTTACAGTGGGATTGTTTTCCACGGCTCTATATATAGCATTGGCCTGCCCCAAGATAAAAGCCTTTTCCCGGGCGCGGGTAATAGCTGTGTAAAGCAGGTTTCTCTGTAACATAATCCTGTGGTGGTGGGTAAGAATAAGAATTATTGCTTTATATTCACTTCCCTGGGATTTATGTATGGTGGTAGCGTAGGCTAGATTTAGCTCTTCCAGTTCGTCCCACTCATATACCACTACTGAGTCAAACCGGACTTTTACTTTTTTGTCGCTAAAATCAATGGATTGAATGTATCCAATGTCTCCGTTAAACACATTTTTTTCATAGTTGTTTCTAAGTTGCATAACCTTATCTCCCGCTTTAAACTTAATGTTTTTAAAAACAAGTTCCCGGGGGGTAGGGTTGAGCAATTGCTGGGCTAAATTATTTATAATTTCTGTTCCCAGGGGCCCTTTGTTCATAGGAGTTAGTATTTGCACTTCTTCGCTGGGATGAAGGCTGAATTTATTCGGAAGTTCCTCGATTAGTTTTTTCAAACTGGATAGAACTTTTTCGGATGTTTGGCAGGGAGCGAAAAATACTTCTGGCCCCGGTGGTTCCAGCAAGGGCTTTTTTCCGTTGTGGATGTTGTGCGCCCACTGTACTATTTGTGACTCAGAATCTTGTCGGGTGATTTCCCGAAGTTCTTCATGGGCTATGCTTTTGGATTCGATTAGCTCCGATAATACTTTGCCAGGTCCCACGCTTGGCAACTGGTTTTTATCACCTACCAGGATAAGTCTTGTGCTTTTGGAAAGGGCTCTGAGTAAAGAATACATAAGGGAAGTGTCCACCATGGAAACCTCGTCCACTACAATAACATCGGCTTTTAAGGGGTTGGATTCCTGATGTAAAAAACCTGAATTTTCCGGATCGAATTGCAATAGTCGGTGGATTGTGGCAGCCTGAAATTGAGTCACTTCTGTGAGCCTTTTGGCCGCTCTTCCAGTGGGGGCGGTTACTTTGATGTTTAGACTTTGACCCTGGAATATTTTTAAAATTCCCATTAGAGTTGTGGTTTTACCGGTACCGGGACCTCCGGTTAAAATAAAAACCTTAGAATGGGTGGCTTTTTCAATGGCTTGCAATTGCCCCTGGTTAAAATCAAAACTGTATCCCAATTGTTGGGACAACTGGTCTTTTGCTTTTTGAACATATTCCCGGAGATTGGAAGGGCTCGGGCCTAAATTGGGGCTATCTAATAATTCCCAAATTTTTTGGGCAATGCCTTTCTCAGAATGATACAAATAGGGCAGATAGAAGTTTCCTTCTTTGCTTTTTTTGATATCGGTAATTTCCACCAAATTGTCCATGGTGTATACAATAATTTCCGGAGGGCAATTTAAAAGCTGGGCTGTTCTTTGAACCAGCTCTTCCGTGGTTAAATACACATGTCCCTCTTCCACAGATTTATTAAGAGCATATCGAAGTCCGGCTTTAATGCGGTCATAACTTTCCAGATCAAAACCCAGCTTTATGGCAATTTGATCCGCTTTAATAAAACCCACTCCCCAAATATCTTCCGCAAGTTTATAGGGGTTTTGTTTTATGATGTGTATGGCTTGATTGCCATAGGTTTTAAAAATTTTTGTGGAGAGCTGGACGCTTAAATCATGGGATTGCAAAAAGAAAAGGACTTCTTTAAACTGCTTTTTTTCCTGCCACTGGATAATCAGGTTTCGCTGCTTGCTAGGTGTTAACCCTTTTATTTCGGATAGTCGCTCGGGTTCATTGTCCAGTACATCAAAGGTTTTGGTTCCAAATACATCCACCAATTTTTTGGCTTGTACGGGCCCCACGCCTTTAAAAAGGCCACTGGACAGATACAGTTCCATGGCAGAAGCCGTTTCCGGGGGGACAACTTTAAAATCAGAAGATTTAAATTGGCGGCCATAGCTGGGGTGTTCCACCCAACTGCCCTCTAACTCCAGTTGTTCTCCAATTCCCAGTTTGGGAAAGGAGCCCACTGCAGTAAATATTTTTTCGGTTTCGGGTTCGCTTAACCGGATAACGGAATAGCCCGTATCCGGATTATGAAATGTAATGGTTTTTACTATGCCTGTTTGAGTCATGGCAAGTATGGGAAATTAACATTCCCACAAAAAGGGAAAATTATTTCCCTTTCTTTTTGTGCCTGTCTCTACGACGTCTTTTTTTACGCTTGTGAGTGGCTATTTTATGTCTTTTTCTTTTTCGTCCACAGGGCATATTAAATCCTAAGTCAAAAATGTTGGTTCAAAAATCTGTGGGCAAAATGAAATAAAATGCCCCATTTTTGTCAAGGAAGGGAAGAAAGCAAGTTTTGAGCAAATTGGCCCAATTTTGGGTCTCTGGCTCCCATACTAATAAAAATATCCCCTTTTTGAGCAAAATTAGAAGCCTGCTGCAAAATGGCTTCTTTGTTTTCAAAAAATTCTCCAATGGGGCTCAGTCCATTGATTTTAGTTATCAAATCTTTTGAAGAAATATCCTTTTGGGCTGTTCCCCCAGCGTAATAGATTTCAGGAAACCAAACCCTGTCTTCAGTACTCAGAATATCCGCAAAAATCTGGCATAATTCATCTCCCATGAGCTTCATAGGGGCGAACCCATGGGGGTGAAAAATAGCAATGACTCTTTTAAAATCCGGAGAGCTATTTTTTAATTGCAACACAGCTTTAAGACAGGCTTCCACTTTGGCTGGATTGTGGGCAAAATCATCCAGTACCCAAACGCCCTTTTTCTCTCCTACTTTATATAGGCGTCGCTCTATGCCCTCGTAATTGGATAAGGCTTTTGCACAGTGTTCCAGGGATACTCCCAGCGCCTGGGCGGCGCAGATGGCAGCCAAGGCATTTTGCATATTAAATTCACCGGGCACTTTTAATTCAAAGCCAATGTGATTAATGGAAAAACTGGAGCCCCATCCTAAAAGGCAGGTATCCTCCACGGCTAAGTTGTGATAACCGGTATATATATTATTCAGGCTGTAATGCAGGGATTTTAGGCGCGCGGGAATTTGCAACTTGGGAATTTCCAAATCCTCTTTATTCCAAACCGCGAAAGTTTGGCTGTGGTTCATAAATTCCTGGAAAAGGGGCAAGAGCTGGGGAATTTCCTGATGGTCCTTTTGAATGTTTAGTAACATGGAAAGGTAGGGCCGATATTTAACAATGCTGCCATCGGATTCATCGGCTTCGAAAATCAAATAATCCCCGTGACCATAGGCGCAATTGCCCGGCTCCCCCATGTTGGTGAGGCGGTTTAAATTGGCCCCGTTTATAAAAGAGGGGGAAAGGCCGGCTGTTTCCAGAATTTCAAATAACATGGCACACACCGAAGACTTGCCCGAGGTTCCTCCAATGGCGATGGATTTTTTTTTATTGCTGAGAAGGGCCAGCAAATCACTGCGGGAAATAATGGGAATTTGGTATTCCATAGCGCGGGCAATTTCTATATGGTCCTCTTCAATGGCCGTGCTTTTTACCACCACGCTGGCATCTGGCTGAAGCCCTTTGGCATTTTGAGGATGTACTTCAATACCGAGCTTTTTAAAAATAGGAGCCGTGGGAGATAGCAAAAAATTTTCCAGCATTCTGTCGGACCCGGATACCTTATAGCCCTGTTGAGCCAGGTATTGGGCCAGAGCGCTCATACCAGAGCCTGCTATTCCAATAAAAAAGGGCTTTTTTAGGGAGATATCCTGCATATTAATAATCCGGAATTGTTTTACCTGGCTTAATATACCATTTGGGGCTGGCAAGGTTCAGGAAATTTCCACAAAATTCCCCAAGTATGGCTTATTTTAGGCATTTTTTCTATTTCATTTTGACCCTGATTTAATAATTTCAGGGGGTCGGCTAACCCGTGTATTTAGCCAGGATATTCACAGAGAACCGAATGAATACTTTGTTAAAAATTATTGTTTTTTCCTTTTTGTGCAGCTTTGCCCTTTGTTATGGGGAAAGCCAGCGAGATGTTATGGAAAAGGCCGCAAAGTACTACAAGGAGGCGGGTAGTTTTAAATTGCTGTTTCATTCCAAAGTGTATGTGGCGGCCATGGATGAATGGGAAAATACAGAGGGAACCCTTTGGG
The DNA here is from genome assembly GCA_050294405.1 of Fibrobacteria bacterium. Classification (GTDB taxonomy): domain Bacteria; phylum Fibrobacterota; class Fibrobacteria; order UBA11236; family JADFYW01; genus JBNKOC01. The sequence goes on from JBNKOC010000012.1 coordinate 681,491, forward strand.
TAGGCCCTAATAATTCCTTTCGCCTGGAGTTGCCCACCCTTACCATGGCCTCCAATGGCAAAACCCTATACAAGCATAGCGAATCCAACAATCAAATCGTGGTGGAAACTGTGGGAGAAAAAAGCTCCGGCCAGCATCCTTCCCAGCTTTTGTTTTCTTTTTTAGAGTGCAAACCTTTGGGTATGGAAGAATCGGAAGGAGAAGGGGGAAAGCTTTTAAAGCTGGATTTAAAACCGGAAAAAAACCTAAGGCAATTTACCAAATTGCAAGTGTGGTTGGATGCGAAAAGCAAGGCTCCCGTTAAAATGCTTACAGAAGACGAAGCGGAAAATCGCCATGTATATGAAATAAAGAAAATTATTCCCAAGCAAAAATTTAAAGATAAACTGTTCTCGCTCAATAAAATCAAAGGGGTGGAATGGGTGGACTTGAGAGGTTGAGCTGGTGGTAAGATTTCTTCTTTTGGCTTTGGGAATGTTTATAATCCCCCAAAGTTTTTCCCAGGGAGATGTTCTAGTTTCCAAGGGTTCCGGGTTTTTGCGCAGCAGCGGCAATCAAATCTGGATGTTTAATAAAAGCTCTGATAGCGAAAACCTCTCTTTTAGCCGCATAAACTTTTTTACCAATCCACCGGAAGTCTATACCACAAAAAGGGAAGAGTATCCTTTGACCCATGCTGTTAGCGTAGGCCGAACAGTTTTTGGCCATTCCATAAAGGAAGTAGATTTTTATCCGGAGGGAGATGGAAAAGATATTTGGGTGGGCTTCTTCCAATTGGAATCCAGTGACGATAAAGAGCGATTTGATTTTATCTATCAGGATAACTCGGGCCTTAGCTCCGCGGTGGAAATTTCGGACTTGGATGTTTGGGATTCCCTGATTTTTCTTAGTTATGGAAACGGGGGAATTGCCGCTCTCGAATATGGCTCAGAGGCAAACAATTGGAATGTGAACATGGGGGAAAGCCTTGGATTTTTCTCTTTAGATAAAAACGATTCCCTTCAGCAAATATTAAGCTGCTCTTTATCTGACACCTGCTCTTTTTCAGCCCTCAATGGTTTGGAAAATGATATTGGAGTGCTATACATTGACGAGTTGGCTTTAAGTTCGGTTAACGACAGCTTGTTTGTGTATGTTATTGCGGGTTCTTCTTCGGAGGATGAAAATAACGAAACGGGTAGTTTGAAAAAAGGGCTTTGGGGAGAAGGAAAGTTACAGGATTTGAACATACCTGAACTGGAAAACCTGGAACTCGGCGCCAATTTACTTTCCGTGAACCCTAACAATAACATTTTGTGGCTTTTTGCCAAAAACAGCCTGTATCTTAGTTCTGATAGAGGGAATAGTTTTCAGAAAGCCCAGGGAATCCCCGAAGATATTTTAAGCCGATATGAAAAGCCCAGCCTTGCTTTTTTAGGAGATAGCACACTTATTAATTTTAACTTTCCCAACAATCCGGGATTGGTGTATTTCTTGGGAGACAGCTTGCTAAGTTTTCCCCAAGAGGAGAATGACCCCTATTCCACTTTTTTAGAACCGGATTTACGGCAATTGTTGCCTCCTGGAATTAGCCTTGGCGAAATTGCCATCGCCAGTGAGGGAAATGAAAATGTTATTGCAGTGGGAAGCGCCGGACAAGGGCTTTTTTACAAAATGGCGGAATCCGACGAACCCTGGCAAAATTTAATTCTGCAAACAGGAGTTAAAAAAGGGCTTTCCCAGGTTATTACTTTTCCCAGTATATTTGACGGTTCAGGGACAGTAGGACTCGGATACCAAATTTCCAACGATGCCAATGTTACTATTAAGGTTTTTAATTACGCCATGGAAGAAGTTCGAACTTTGGTGAAATCCGGTAAAAGGGTAGGCGGAGGCTCACGCAGTGAAAATACCGTAGAAGACCGTTGGGACGGCCGGGACGACCATGGGAACTTGGTGGCGGCCGGAATGTATTACATACAGGTGGATGCGGACTCAGGCGAACGGGGCTGGGGAAAAGTGATGGTGGTAAGTGGCCGCTAAAATTTTTACCTGGATGTTAATCAGCGTAGGCTTCCAAATGGCACTGGCTTCTAATGAGCGCATGTTAGGTTCTTATCCCGGAGTGCTGGACCGCATGGGAGCGGGCATTGCTGAATTGGGGCAGGGCAATGCTGTGAGTTCCCGGTTAGATATCACCCCAGCTTCCTATTGGAACCCCGCCATATTAGGATTTCTCGGCAAAAAACCTGTGCTTTCCATGGGGGCGGACATGAGATCTCTCAACCGAAATGGAGGCTATGCCAGCATTGAGTGGAAGGTTGCCCCTAACATGGGCTGCGGTCTTAGCCTGGTGAATAGAGGAGATTATAATTTCGAAGCCTATGATGAAAACGAAGAACTCTTGGGCACCGCACGTCCTCAGGATTTAGGCTTTTATTTGGGAATGGGAATTAAAACATCCAGAAGAAATAGCTTGGGAGCGTCTTTACAATGGTTTCAGGCCAACCGGGATATTGGCGGCGTGGGAGATATTAATACCATTGGTATCTGGAACGTATCCTGGTTTAGAAAGTGGAATAATAACTGGCAGTCCGGTTTGGTAATACGAAATTTAGGAATGAACAAAAGGTTGTCGGCATCTTATGAGTACCGAAGTTTTATTGGGGGAAATGCGGCTCAGTTGGACGGCACTGCGGAAGATTTTTTTCCAAAAACCATGGTGGCTTCTGTTCGCTATACCACCAAGTTAGCGGAAAGAGAGCTTAGCCTTGCCTTCGAATTCCTGGATTTTCAGTTAGATCCTGAATTTTTTGACATGGACGCGGACCACCATGCCCAGGGAATTCGCCTTGGAGCCGAGTATCAGTTTAAATCGGATATGCAGCTGCGAGCTGGTTTTGATAGGGGGAATATTTCCTTTGGCTTTGGCTATTTGCTGCCCTATTTTAAACGCAAAAAAATCAGTTTTGATTACGCCGTATTATTGGAACGCTACGCTACCACCATTAATATTCTATTATTTGGATTAAAATATCATATATGATAAAGTGGATATTAATGGGATGTATAGGGCTATTGGGGCCGGGCGCACTTTTTGCCGATTGGTATGAAATGGATAGGGGAGCTGGGGAAGCCAGTTTTCAAATTTTAAAAATACATTTGGACCCCAAAGTGGTGGCCATGGCAGGTGCGGGAACGGCTCTCTATGGTCGGGCGCTGAGTTCAACGGATATGAACCCTGCCAGCATTAATCCCGACAGCATGTCTTTGTATCTGGGCCAGGGCTACCCTTACAGAGAATCAGGCGCCATGATTAGCCATGGAATCTGGAATCTGGATTTTAGCAATCACAAAACATTTTTCCATTATCGTTATTTGGGCTTCGGGGGTGATCTTCCCGGTTACGATGCGGACAATAACCCCACCTCCGATTACAGCGCCCATAGCCTTAAAGTGGAATTTGGGTATGCCAATCGTTTTAAATTTGTGAACTATGGGGCGGGCATAAGTTATGTGGAAAATAACATATCCTGGGCCAACTACCGAACTTTTATTTTGGATTTGGGTTTACAAGCCAATGTATTGCCTGGTCTTTCCCTGGGAGCGGCCCTAAATAACGGAGAAATTTTCACCTCTGAGCCTCAAACCTCTGCCGGGGTGAAACCATTTCCTCCCACCACAGTGAGAGCAGGTATCGCCTATACATACAACGCTCCGAAGGAAATAGATCTGTGCATAGCTTTGGATGCCAGAACTCGCAAAGATGAAAAATTAAATTTTCCCATGGGAGTTGAAATAAGCTGGAAAAAAATCATTTCCCTTAGAACAGGTTATCCCCTGGGAGAACCAGAACCCGCCCAGTCCTTTGGAATCGGAGTTCAATACAAGCGCCTTATTGTGGACTACGGCTTAAAACGCTACGAGACCTTAAGTCCTGGGCATTTTTGGATGTTGGGACTCAAGATTTAAGTGAGCTTTAAAATGCGCTTCCGCTAATTAGAGCGAGTACCCCCGCCAACATATAAATTTTTAAAGCCTTTTGGGTTTGTGTCCAATTCACATGAGGTTTTAAAAGCGCCTGTAAAATTGATATAAAGGAGGGGCCTCCTATTAGAGCCAATATTATTAAATAGCTAAAATGGTAATCTTGGTGAAAATAAGGAAAGGGATAAAGCAGCAACAACAGGGCCCACAAGGCTAAACATATATTTACCGTTTTTTTCTCTCCCAATTTGTTGGCAAGAGTTTGTACTCCCGTTGCCTTATCTCCTTTTGCATCTTCGGCGTCTTTGGCAATCTCCCGAAACAAGGTGGATAAAAAAGCAAAAGCAAAGGGGTAAAAACTATCCTGAGGCAATTTTGGCCATTCGAAGTACCAAACGGCAATGGCGCACAATAAAGCCACGGTGAAATTTCCCCAGAATATGCTGTTTTTTAACTTATGGTTATATACATATAGAAACGCAATCACAATCAAAGATAAAAACAACCTGGCTGAGTCCAGAAAAGCAGCCAAGACAAAACCGCATGTATAGAACCCCCGCATAAACCCGAGGGCTGTTTTAAGAGGGATGTTGCCATTTACCAGGGGCCGGTTTTTACCTTCGGCCCTGTCTGTTTCTATATCTAAAATATCGTTTTGGATATTTCCCGCGGCGGTCATCAACCCCAGACTGGCAAAGCCAATAGCCCATTGAAAAAAGCCAGGTGAGTTCGCTAAACAAAGGGCTCCCAATGCCATGCTGAAACCCACGATGGCAATATTTTGAAATCGAATGAGTTGAAAAAAAGCTTTAATCATGGACACATAAATGTAGTACATATTAAAATTTTGCGCTTTGCTTTGGCCCCTCTTGGCAAGCCTTGCCTAAAGTCAAGCTGGCAAATTTTAAGATTGATAGACGAAGGAAAGTTTTAAACTTTTAAATAGTCAATGGCGCTGTTTAAGTCTTTTTGCACGGGAATGATGTGCAAGATGCCGCTCATTTCCAAGGTGGAATGGATGGACTGAGATACATGGCAAAGGGCCACTCGTTTGCCCACGCTGTCGCAGTGGCTTTTTAGAAAAACAAAACCGCCTACAGCGAGAGTGCTTATATGGGTTAGATTTTTGCAATCGAGAATAATGGCGCTGGCTTTTTCCATAAGTTCAAAGGATTTTACTTTGAACTCTTCCAGAGAATAGGGCTCCATAAATTCGCCACCTAATTTTAAAATGGCCAGTCCCTTTTCGCTGTCTATTTGAGATTCAATGGAAAAGTGAACGCTGGAGGCAGGGTCTTTAACACTTTCTTTAGCAAAAGATTTGTGCTGGGGAAGTTTAGCTAAAATGGCATCGCTGATGTTTATGAGCTGCAGGGCGCAATTACCACTTTTAAAAACAGAAATAATATCCTCGAATTTTTCGGCCACTTCCTCGTCCATTTCGTCCAAATCGCCGAAGTCGTAGCAAAAAGTTTTTTTGCCTATTTTCATAAAGTCGGCGATAGTGGAGCGCAGGTCTGAAAAGAATTTGTCATTAAAGGGAGGCTTTAATTCGAATATAAGCCCGATTTCTTCTCTTTTTAATCTTAACATATAATTTTGTGACCAGACCCTAACTGGATTCCTTATTATCTTAAATTGCCCGGCGCAAAATCAAGCCTTGCGGAAAAAATGCCCGGTATGTTCTAAATCTAAAACCTAATAGAAGATATTTTTTAATTTGTAATTTTTCCACCTTCTGGTGAATTACTTTTGTCAAAATTAAAAAAAACACAGAAATTAGACATATTTTTAAATTAAAGTTGAAAAATTCCCAATTTTTGGGAAGGTAAAAATTAAAAAATGACTAAGCGAAAAAAACGGGGCACCTTATCCAGGCAATGGCACGATGGTAAGTTGGATGAAAATGCGCCTTCTGTGGCTCGTTGGTCCCGCGAAATTAAATCTGCTAGTAAATCTCTCAAAACCAACAGCCATTATAATCTGGATTTGAAAGAGGGCTGGGTTGTGGAAGTCAACAAAAAATCCTGCAGGGTTCGTGATGAGGCTGCGGAAGATTACAACTGCACCTGGACCAAAAATTTGGATATGGGGGGGTACAGCTCTTTGGCGGTGGGAGATAGGGTCGGTTTTTCCATTGAGGTGGGCAATTCGGGTTTAATTTTAAAAGTCCACCCAAGGGAAAATATTATTACCCGGGTTGGTCCCAAGGACAGGCGAACCTCGAAAATGGCCTTGGCCGCTAATGTGGACCAGGTAGTGGTGATTGTTTCTTATGCGCAGCCCAGATTTAATGGAAAGTTATTGGATAGGTTTTTGGCCCGGCTTCTGGAAGTGGAGGTTCCTAAAATTGTATGTGTGAACAAATTCGATTTGAAAGAAGAAGAGCCTAAGGAGTTAGCTCATTTGGCCACGGGACCTTACCGGGTGATTTCTACTTCCACCTTTACAGGAGAAGGACTGGATATTTTAGCCAAGGCTATGGCGGGTAAAAAAAATGTGTTTATTGGTGCTAGCGGCGTGGGAAAGTCCACTTTGATCAAACACTTTAGCGGAGATGAAGTGATACGGACCAATGAAGTTCGGGAAGTAGATGGTCGGGGACGGCACACCACCACTCGTTCTTCTGCTTATTATTGCGGGGAGGAAAGTTGGATTTTTGACACGCCCGGTATTCGGGAATTGCCTTTGTGGGACATTCATCCCGATCAAATCCGCCAATATTTTTTTGAATTTTATGAGCTTCCCGATGCCTGCCAGTACCGCAATTGCACACATTTAGAGGAGCAGGGCTGCGCTGTTTTACGGGCTCTGGAAGAAGGTAAAATCCGGGACTGGCGTTACGCTTCCTATAGGAAAATGATAGAAGGAGGAGAACGCAACTCCTACGTTTAAAGTTATTCGCAGTCTGAAATTTGACTAATTTTTTAAATAAGCTTTTTTTACAAACCTATGACGAACTTGCTATTTGCCAAAATTGCCATGGCCCTAACCGTTGGTTTTGTGGGTCTTAATTTACACCAGCTTTTTTCCCCCTATAAATACGTAAAGGGAAAAATTGTGGAGTTTTCCAAATTTGTAAAGGAAACCGGGGATAAAACCAGCTTAAATATTATGTCCCTGCTTTTTTATGTGCTGGTGCCTGGCGTATATTTAATTCTACTGGCGAAAGCCGAGTTTTTCAATTTGGGTATGCTGGCCATTGGCCTTAAATTTTTGGTTACGGCTTCCTTTTCCTATTGGGTTCAAAAAAATATGATTCTAAACGGGCAGTACCCTAGGTGGATTCATGTTCTATCTAAGTCGGATAATATTTTAAATGTGATATTTTCCGCGGCTGTCGCCTATTTTTTAATATTCCCCGTTTAGCAGTATAGCACGGTCCATGGAGCCAGGTTGAGGATTAAAGGACTCCTGTTATTTTCTTTATTTTATCCCCCCAGGGGCGGATAAATGATCTATAATAGAAAAACCAAATCACAAAGCCTGGCATATTGGGAGTGTAGTTCTGTGGAAGGGATCCCTATCTAAGGGTGGGAAACTCTTCCCTGGAAAAATTCAGGGAGAAAAATGTCGGAGTCCGAAGTAGAAAAACTCAAAGGCGAGGTCGCCCGTTTAAATGCGCTGCTTGAAAGAAAAGAGGCGGAGTTAAAAAGCATTAAGCAGTCCAGGGTTTTTCCTCTGCCCGAATTGTTTGAAGCTTTTCTTACCAGCATTCCCGACCGTATTTATTTCAAAGACTTGGAGGGCCGTTTTACCAGAGTGAACCCTGCCCTGGTTGAACATTTTAACTGCAAGTCCGAAGAAGAGCTTTTAGGTAAAAGCGATCAGGACTTTTTTGATGAAAAACATCATCTAAATGCTCTACAAGATGAAAGACAAATAATCCAAACTGGCGAACCCATTCTGGATAAGGAAGAACTGGAAATCCACTTGGATGGAACAGAAAATTGGGTTCTTACGACCAAAATGCCTTTAAAAGATGCAGATGGTAACATTGTTGGCACCTGCGGGCTATCTCGTAATATCACCAAAATCAAAAAATCCGAGGAGCAGCTTCAATCCTTAATGGATAACATTCCGGAGAGGATATATTTTAAAGATACCGAGAGCAAATTTGTAATAGTAAACCGCGCCTGCGCCCGTGAAATGGGCTTTGAAAATCCAGCTGATGTTATTGGTAAAACGGATATGGATTTTTTTGACAAAACCGTGGCCAGCGAATGGATGGAGGAAGAACGCAGTATTGTTCAGGGCGAAAAACCTCTTATTTTTTATGAGGCGCTGGAACAGCGTAACGACGGCCGCGAAGCCTGGGTTTCTGTTTCCAAAATACCCTGGAAAAATAACCGTGGCGACATTGTGGGGGTTATTGGAATTACCCATGATATTACCAATGTGAAATCCATGGAACAAAAGCTGTCCACCCTTATGGATAACATCCCCGACAGCATTTATTTTAAAAATCTGAAAAGCGAATTTGTTTTGGTGAATAAAGGCTGCGCCAGTGGATTCCATTTAAATGATCCCGCCGATGCGCTGGGAAAAACCGATTTTGACTTTTTTGATCCTATACATGCCAAGCCTTCTTATGATGATGAACAAATGATTATCAAAACGGGCGTTCCCATTATTGGAAAAGAAGAGTTCGAAAAACGCAACGATGGCCGGGAAACCTGGGTGAGCTCCACCAAAATGCCCTGGCGGGACAGTAAGGGAAATATCATAGGTACCTTTGGGCTTTCCCGTGACATTACCAAAATTAAAGTGATAGAAGAGCAGTTGGTCACCTTGATGGATACGGTGCCCGATAGCATTTACTTTAAAGATCACAACAGTCGTTTTGTATTGATTAACCAGGCCTGTGCCCGAAGTTTTAAATTAATCAGCCCAGATGATGCTATTGGACTTACGGACTTCGATATATTCAGCGAGAAACATTCCCGGGAAGCTTTTGAAGACGAAAAAAAAGTGATGGAGAGCGGAGAAGCCATTATAGGTAAAGAAGAGTTGGAGTCCTGGAACGATGGGAGCGAACGCTGGGTCTCCACCACTAAAATGCCCTGGCGGGATAAGACCGGCAAGGTCATCGGTGTGTTAGGTGTGTCCCGCGATGTAACTCAAATCAAAAAAGCGGAAATGGAATTAAAATGCCTTATGGAATTTTTGCCCGATAGCATTTATTTCAAAGACAGAGCTGGTAAATTCACTCAAGTGAGCCGCTCTAAAGCCATGAAGCACAATTTAAAAGATCCAAAAGAGGCTATCGGAAAAACGGATTTTGATTTTTTTTCCAGAGAGCGGGCCCAACATGCCCTAATGGACGAGGAAAAAATTATGCGGGAGGGCACGCCCCTGGTGGGCAAAGAGGATATGGAAGTGCTCCCCGATGGCACCAAAAAATGGACCTCCACAACCAAAGTCCCGCTGCGGGATCACCACGGTAACATTACAGGCACATTCGGGCTATCCCGTGATGTGACCAAAATGAAACTGGCGGAAGAGGCTCTGCAAATATCAAATGATAGATTGGAACGCAAAGTCCAAAAACGCACGGAAGAATTGAGCCTTGCTAATAAACAAATGGAACGGCACATTGAGCAATTAAATTACCTAAACCAAAAAGCTCATTTTTTCGCCCAGCTTATTGATAAGGAAACATTGTTGTCCGCCATTTACTTCAGCTTTGTGGAGCTTTTCCCCAAAGGCCAGGTACACATTGTAGAGTATGAAAACAACCAGTTTAAAACTTTGTACAATACCCCGGGGCTATTGGAGGGAGCAGCTATTTATCAATGTTTAGATGCCATTAAATTTTATGAGCCCCGGCGAAACCAACAAATAACCTTTGTAATGGATTGGAGAGAAAACTCTTTGTTGGCGGATATTTTCCAGGGTATGCTGGAAAATTTTCCATGTTATATGGTGGTTCCCCTAATTGCCAATAGAAGATTGCGGGGAGCCGTACAAATATTTATGCCTAGCCAATCCTCCCATAGTTTTGACAAAGAAAAAGCGGTTATTAATACCCTGGCGAGCCAGGCGGCCATATCCCTAGATAACGCTTTCCACTATCAGGAACTGGGAAGAAAAACCCGTATACAAAGTGAATTGGAAATCGCCCACGGAATTCAGGATAGATACACTCCTAAAGATCCACAAATCCCCGGTTTTAAAATTAAAGGGGTATGTAAACCGGCCAACGAGGTGGGCGGGGATTATCTGGATTTTTTCCAAAACGAAGAAGGCAACTGGGTTATTACCATAGCCGATGTATGTGGAAAGGGAATTCCAGCCGCCCTGGTTATGACCAGTCTTCGCAGCATTGTTAGGGTATTGGGCTTGCACCAGTCCTCCTCTAAAGAAATTCTGGCGGGTGTAAATGAGTTTATGGGTATTGAACTGCAAAGGGACAAATCTTTTATCACATGTATGTGTCTGGTGATTGACAAGTCGGGGCGGTACATGAACTATACCCGGGCGGGCCACCCTATGTTGGTGAACTTCGGGCCCCACAGGGAAAAGCCTGAACCCATTCCTTCCAGTGGCTTGGCCCTGGGCATGATTGCCGGAGATGGTTTTAAACCTTTTATAGAAGAAGTGCATGTTGATTTAATCCCAGGCGATAAATTTTTAGCCTATACCGATGGCCTGGATGAGGCTATGAACCCCAATAAAGAAACCTATGGCCAGGAAAGGCTGTTTAAAGTTCTGGAATCCGCAAAGGAAAAATCCCCCGAACAAGCTGTTAACATAATTTTATCGGATGTGGAAAGTTATGTTCAGGGACAGAGCCAGTATGATGATTTAACCCTTTTTGTGCTGGAGCGCATTTAAGTTGGCAAAAGCACCGGGGAAAAATCCAGACTTTAGTTTGGTGAATCTGGCTAAGGCTTTAGAATCCCAAATAGAGTCTGAAAAAAGCGCGACTGAAAATTCTTTCCAGAGTTTTCTTTTGGATAATTTGCTTATGCATATTCCGGCGGCCATTTTTTTTAAGGACCTCGACGGAAAATATATAAGGGTTAGCCGGGAGTTTTTGAAAAAGCTGCAGTTGCGTCTGGAAGAAGATGTGCTGGGGAAAAAGAATTCCGATTTTTTTGCCGAGCCCAGTTCTAATGAGGTGGAGCGGGACGATGAGTTTGTATTGCATAGCGGCACATCTATACATGGAAAAGAAAATTTGGAGTTGCTAAAAGACGGCCGGGAAATATGGAGCAAACTATCGAAATTTCCTCTTAAAACGACTTCGGGCAAAGTGCTGGGTACCCTAGGCATAGCTTTTGACGTATCGGATATGCGCAAAATGGAATTGGATTTGCGTATGTTATTGGATAACCTTCCCGATAACATTTATTTCAAAGACAGTGAAGGGAAATATACCCGCATCAACAAAACCATGAGCAACCTTTTGGGGCTGGATACTCCCGAACAGGCCATTGGCCTTGGGGATTCGGCTTTTTTTTCACCTGCCATTTGCGATACCCTTTCCCAATTAGAATCCAAAGTATTGTCCATGGGCTTGCCTCAAATTGCCGTGGACGAGCAAATAGAAACCAAGTCGGGTCGTAAAATTTGGCTGTCTTTTACCATACTTCCCATCTGGAACCATCAGGGGCAAATTTCCGGAATATTTGGACTATCCAGGGACATCTCCCGCTTAAAGGATGTGGAAAAAAAACTCCAGGAGGCCAATACCCTATTGGAAGAAAAGGTCAAGGAGCGGACTTCACAGTTGAGCAAAGCAAACTTGGGTATGGAAATTCGTCTGCAACAGCTAAAATTTTTAAATCACAAAGCTCACTTTTTTTCTCAGATAGTGGATTTAGAATCTTTGTATTCGGTTATTTTTTTCGCCTTTGTGGAAAGGTATTCTGATTCTTTAATCCAACTCTGGAGCTATGGTGAAAATGGTTTCAAGGGTGTGCACCAATCCACAGAGTTAAAGGATTTGGATGTGCAAAGCGGATGTTTGGAAGCCCTTCGCTATCTCGACGCCCAAAATGATTCGGGGCTTTATTATGAAAAAAACTGGCACGAAAATATATTGCTCAAAAACTTATTTCCATCAGATTTAAATTCCTATCCGGGTTATGTGGTACTACCCCTTAGCGTGGAAAACCGCCTTAGAGGCGCCATACAAATGTTTACCCATTCTTCTTTTGAAAAAATATTTAACCGGGAAGAGATGGTGCTGAATACATTGGGAGTGCAGGCGGCCATTGCTATGGACAGCGCTTCCCACTATCAAAAATTAAGGGACAATTCCCGCATAGAAAGCCAGTTGGAAATCGCCAAAAAAATCCAGCAACATTTTATCCCCAGGGGTTCTAATATACCCGGTTTTGAGCTGACCGGTATTTGCCGCTCAGCCAATGCGGTGGGAGGAGATTATCTGGATTTCTTTCAAAACGAAAAAGGGGATTGGGTGCTGGTGATTGCCGATGTATGTGGAAAGGGCATTCCCGCCGCGCTTATGATGACCAGCCTTCGCAGTACTTTAAGGGCCGAAGCCCGAAAACTGAGCTCGTCCAAAGCTATATTGGCCGCGGTGAATATGTTGCTAAAAGATGATTTGCAGGCAGACAACTCTTTTATCACCTCACTTTGCATGGTCATGGATAAAGAAGGAAAAAAAATGAATTTTTCCCGAGCGGGACATCCAGGCCTCCTGCGGTTAGAAAAAGGCAAAGGAAAGTTTGAAGTGCTGGCTCCCAGAGGTATTGCTTTAGGGATGGTGGATACTCCACAGTTTTTAAAAATTCAGGAAGAGCAAAGTCTGGAGCTCCATTCCGGAGATTGCTTTTTAGCCCATACCGATGGTCTGGATGAAGCAATGAACCACGAAAAAAAAACCTATGGTATGGATAGGCTCATAAAACTTTTGAATAAAAACAAAAAATCCTCAGCTGAGGAATTGGTCGATTTAATAATAAAAGATGTGAGAGATTTTTCTGAGGGTTATCCCCAGTTCGACGATTTGACTTTATTTTCTCTGGCGAAAAAATAAAAAGCCTTAAAGGTCTTCGGCCAGGGGCCAGGTGGGGGAGGCTTTGTATTCCGCCGCCTTATCCAAAAACAGCTGCACAAACTTTAGAGAACTGTGTTTTTCCACAAGTTTAATGGATGCATCATACACTTTGTGAAAGTACTTGTTGCCCAGGTTGATTTCCCTAATGGATGTTATGGTGGTATCCATGGCGTCCGCAGCTTCCACAATTTTTCCCTCTAAATCCAGTTTGGCTTCTTTAGTGTGCTTAATGTATTTGTCTTTTAATTTTTTAGGCAGCTCCTTGAAAATTTCTTCTTCAATCAAATCAGGCACGATTTCTTTTAGCAAATGGGCCAGGCGTCCGCCTTTGTATCTGTGTTTTATGGAATGGGGAATGTCCGATAATATGGATTCCTCAAAATCATGGAACAGGGATTTTCGAATCAAGGTTTCGATGTTAATGGAAGGGTTTTCCTCGTAATCGGCTATCATCAAAGAAATTACCGTAACATTAAACGAATGAGAGGCCACAGATTCAAATTGGATAGTGGGCAAGGTGCCAAACCGGCGAATGCCTCCGGTGGTTTTTAGCCTTTCAAAAAAAGTAAACAGCTCAGGTAAACTGTTTGATTCCGGGGGTAAATTCATGTCCATGATTTTGCTTTCAGGTGTTTGGCAAATTCCAATAAATTTTCAAAAACAGGATAGTTCGTTTTCTCAGCATTATAGTTTTTGTTGCCCGAATTGACTAAAATCCCTTGAACTCCCAACTGTATGCCAGTTTGTGCGTCACTGATTTTATCCCCCAGCATAAAGGATTTTTCAAACTCAATCGGATGTGAATTCGCTAAACTTCGGAGCATGCCATCTTTGGGTTTTCTACAAGGGCAATCCAGCGTGAACTCGGCAATTTTTCCCTCAAGGTGGTGGGGGCAAATGCGGCTGTCCAGAATGGGGGCTCCCTCATTTTTAAAATATTCCAGAATTTGCCGATTCAGCTCCCGGGCTTCTTCCAGGCTAAAAAATCCCCGGGCGACTCCCGATTGGTTGGTCACAACAAAAAGGCTGTATCCTAACTCCAATAAAATTTTCAGGGCTTCCAATGTGCCCGGAATAAGGGTAAAATCAGAAAAGGATTGGATATATCCAAAATCCTCATTGAGGGTTCCATCACGGTCTAAAAAAATGGCTTTCATTTTAACAACAATAAAAAATATTTTAAAAACAATTCCCAATATGAAATTATCCCGCCCACAGCACAGTTATTTAAGGAATTTTTTCCTTTTGCTGGCTGTTATGGTGCATTTTGCCCCTGCTTTTGAGCGGGCCGAGCCCAAAGCGGTATTGGACTCTGTGAGTGGACGTGTGGAATTAGTTCGGGCCAGTGATATGAAATGGGAACTGGCTTACAGGGGAATGGAAATTGGCAATAACGACAAGCTTATTGTTCACAGCAAGGGCTTTGCCAGCGGTCAATTCCCACAAGGTGTGGAATTTTATGTGGATGAAAACTCCAAGTTGCTTTTTAACCTTTCAGAGCCTGGTCCAGAAAAAATTCCGGATAAAATTTTTACCCTCTATCAGGGCAAAGCTGTTTTTTCTCTCAGAAGGCCATTAATGGATGTAGGTGGTGGAGAGCTTCGGGTTTATTTAAAAGGGCTTTCCCTTAAAGCCAAAGAAGGGGCGGTGGCTGTATGCAATAACCCTAAAAAAGGGGATATTAGCGCCCATTTTTTAAGTGGGACCTATTATAATTTCAGCGCCGCTAATTCACAGGAGCATTACATTCGAGGAGGGAGGGAAATTTATCTGGATTCCTCTGGCTTAGCTGTAAATGAAGACGATATCCAATTAAAGCCCCTTTCTTTGAGATTTCCTTTTATGAGCAGCAAATATTTTGAAGATGAAATATACAGGGGCCAGTTGTTGCAAAAGCGGGAACAGGATGTTATTTCAGGAACCCGGCTGGGCAAAGTAGTTGTTATGGAAACGGCAAACCTGGTGAGGGACAAAGAAAAATGGCGGCCACAAAAATATTTCTCCCAGCTTTTGGCAGAACAAATTTATGATGTAACATACAGGGAGCTGGAATTAATAGGCCCGAGCGCTGATGTGCCCCGGGAAATAGCCAAAAAAAAAGAAGCGGATAGAATCGTGCAAAGTGAAATACATAGCTTAAAGCTCGATAAAACAACCCGGCTTAATGAAGATAGCAGTAAATATGAATTGAAGCTGGATATGGAATTAAAAATTAAAATTTCCATTCTGGAAATGCCCACGGGAAAGGTTTTAAAAGAGGCTTTTTTCCAGGCCCAATTGCTGGGGGATAAATATGAAGCCGCTCAGTTGGAAAATTTTTTGGCCAAACCTTTAAATGATGAAAATCCCATTTTTAAAACGGCGAGCTTTTTAAAAATAATAAGGGGCCTCAAAGCGCAAATCAGAAGGTTTGCCCGCAGCGCAGTATAATAAGCTAAGCTTCCACTCCCAGGAATTCATTAATTTCCTGAATGGAATTAAAAATAGATAGTACCGTATCAATTTTTGAAATCTGCATCATTTCCAAAATTTTAAACTGGCAGCCAAATACATAAACAAATCCATCGTGTTGTTTTACCCGTTTTTGAAAATTAATCAGAAAGCCCACTCCCGAACTGTCGATGTATTCCAGGTCCCTAAAGTCCAACACAAAGGCATTTTCTTTAGGCACCAATTCATCCACTGTGAACTTCATGGTTAATATGGTTTGGGCTGTTAATATGCCCCTGAGCTGGAGCACCAAATAATCGGGACGTTGTATTTGCTCAATGGATAATTCTTTTTTGTTTACTAAGGAGGATTTTAATTTGTTTTTTAAAACTTCCCTCATGGAGTCCCGTAAAAAATCCACCTCTGAATTATTTCCCAACTTTTTTATGACAATTAACAAATTGTTTTGGACCATTTCATCGGGATCATCCTGAACCAGCTTTAACAGCTTAAGCATGGTGCTGCTGGCCTCTCCTATTTCGCCAATAACCCATACAGCGCTGGCTCGGAACAAGGCTTTGGGGGATAAAAGCATTTCCTTTAAATCGGGGTTAATGTCTGTATCCGAAATTTTAAAAAGGGCTTTTAAGGTGTTCGCTCTAACTCTGTTGTTAGGGTCCTGTCGAAAGCGGTTTAATATGCGTACAAAGTATTTGTTATTGAGATTTTCGAAAACTTCAATGGTATTGGCTTTAACCCTGTTGTCGCTATCCTCTAAAAAACGGGCCAATACATCGGCGTTCACTCGGGAAGCCACTTCTCCAATATGTTTAACAGCAGTGGCCCTTACTTTACGGTTTTGGTTGCGAAGGGTGATTTTTAATATTTCTTCGGCGCGTTTTTCTGTAACAAAATATTTTAAAACAATAAGCGCATCAATAATGTCATCGGGCTGGCCATCTTCCACTAAGTAATTGAGATGTAGCACATAACTTGGGTCCAGCTTGTTTACGGTTTGTACTGCGGCTGTTATACTCTGCTCTGTTTTTTGCTTTTCGGTTCCCGTTTTTAAAAGGTCCAGAGAAAGTTTAATGGCAGAGGATTGGGCCAACTTGCTGACTTCCGGTTCTGACGCTTTGGTCAATTCAAAAATTTTTGGGATGTAATGGGGCGAATTTGTGTTTAAGGCGAGCTTGATTCCCTGCAATTGCAAATGGGGGCTATCGGCTGTTAACAGTTTGTCTATGCGCTGGGACAAGAGTGAAAATTCCTGGGAAAAAAATATTTGTGTTTTTTTAGATTATACCTCTTCCGGGAAAAGCAGGTCAATATCCGGGGATTGAATTTAAATTTAGGGCATGCTAAAAATTTTACTTTTTTCAGATATTTCACGGCTCTTGGGTCTTTTTTATTTGGTCATTTCGTTGTGCGGGGTCTCTTTGGCTGCAGATCAACAGCTGGCGAACTGGAATGGGGATAGCAAAACCTTGTTGGATAGCGGGTTTTCCAAAATGAATATTCCCATTTCTCAATTCAATTTACCCGAAAATTATTTGCCTAAAGATTCCACCCGTTTTTCTAAAATCTCCTCTGGATTTAAGCAGCCCTTAGGTCTTTTTAAACCTATTGGCGAATTTACATCTGCCCTATCGGACTCTCAAAGCCGAGTCTCCAAAATGGCAGATTTAATGGAGCCGCATATAAAGAACAATTTTAAATACTCCCAATTTGAAAAAGAATTGTTGTCGGCCTCCCAGCTGAAAAAAATGGTGCAGAATACCCGTTCTGCTTTGGAAAAATTTAAGCTTCCTGAAAATACCAAAGAAGAATTGGAAAAATGGCTTTCAAAAATTTTGGCCAGCTGCTTGTTTGTGGAAAATTGGCGGGGTGGTTTTGAAATCGAAGATTTGAAAGTATTGCGGGGTAAATCCGACAGTTTGCTTTTGGACCCGCCTGATTTAGGAGAGCTTGATGTTTATGAGTTAAAAAAAAAGGAAGTGGAAAGCTATGAGGATGCCATGTCCTTTTTTGAAATTGTAAATCGTTGGAAACACAAATCATTGGCGGACTTAGCTATGTACTGGGAATTGGAGCTTCCCAAGCTTAAGCTGTGGCTAAATGGGGTGGAATCCCAAAACATTTGGCTAGATTCCATCCAGGAAATTAAAAGCCCCTGGGGCCCAATTATTTTAGGAACAGCAAAAAAGGATTATTACAACCGCAACGCCCTTGCTATTTTGGACCCAGGAGGGGATGATGTTTATCAACTCCCCAACCTTTCCAAGCAAGAGGCTTATTTGTTTCCTTTCCGATTAATTCTGGATGTTAGGGGAAATGATGTGTACGGGGCTGGAGATTATTCCTTAGCGGGTAGCTTTTTTGGTTTCAGCGCCCTCTGGGATGGGGCAGGAGAGGATATGTATCAGGCGGGACAGTTTAGTCTGTCCTCATCCCTCTGGGGAAGCTCTTTGTTTGTGGATGAGACAGGAAATGATGTTTATAACTCCAAAAGCAATGGTCAGGCCAGTGCTGCCTTTGGTATTAGCCTTTTTCAGGATAGGGAAGGAAATGATTTGTACCAATGCGAAGGCCAGTGCCAGGGTTTCGGGTTTACCCTGGGTTTTGCCCTGCTAGAGGATTACGCAGGCCATGATAAATACATAACTTCAAGTCCCGTGCAGGATGTTTTGCGATACGACTCCCACTTCGTGAGTTTTAGCCAGGGCGCAGGTCTGGGCTACCGTCCTATCGCCTCAGGGGGCTATGGCTGGCTAATGGACTATGCGGGGAACGATATATATGTATCGGATATATTTGGCCAGGGAGTGGGCTATTGGTATTCCCAAGGCGTTCTCTACGATGGAGCGGGCAGGGATAGCTATCAGGCCCATCAGTATGCCCAGGGCGCCGGGGTGCATCTGGCCTTTGGAATCTTATGGGATAAATCTGGAAATGACAAATACCAATCCCACGGTGTGGGCCAGGGCTGCGGCCACGATTTGGCTTTTGGCGCTCTTTTAGATGAGGCTGGAGATGATAATTACAATGCCTACGGACTTTCCATGGGTGGAGGGAATGCCAATGGGCTTTCGTTGTTTGTGGACACAAAAGGCGATGACAGTTATAGCCTTCGTACGGAATATAACAGTTGGGGCTATTCGGACTGGCGGCGGGATATGGCTATGTTAGGGGTTTTTCTGGATGGGGAGGGAACAGATATATACGGCAAAGTCCAGGAAAGCCAGCAGAATAAAAACAGTTTCAAATCAAGCTGGGGTTTTTTTGGAGATCTGGATTTAGAGTTTGAGGCTCTAAAAACTCCCGACGCCGTGCAGCAACAAGATTTTATTTTGGCCACAAGCCCCGAAAGCCTGTTTATACAAGCTTCCACAGCTCCGGAAAAATTTCAGTTAATGGTGGGCCCCGCCCGTAAGGCATTGGTCGCTAAAAGAAAAAATGTGATTTCATTTCTAAAAAGTAAAACGGGAAGTGTTTTTCCAAGGGAACAACATGCCTTAAGAGACATTGTGGATAGTCTGTACCTTTTGGAAAAAAGCGCCATTGATACATGGCTTCGGGATAGTTTGAAAAGCGGCGACAGGGTTAGCCGGTTAATGAGCGCGGAACTTTGCGGTAGGGTAAAATCAAAGAGTTGCCAAAAAGGTCTTTTGGCCTTGTTGCAAGACAGCAATTGGACTTTCAGACAAGCTGCTCTCTGGAATTTGGGAAAATTACAAGAGCCCAAATTAAAAAAACATTTCTTAAAACATATAAAGGATAAAAACCCTGTTGTTCAGGCAAGGGCCGCTTTTGCACTTGGCCTGCTTCATTCTAAAATTTCGCTAGGAGAACTTAAATCCCTTTTTTCTTATTCTCATTATTTAGTGCAAACAGGGTTTAGGCAAGGTGTGCTTAAATCAGAGAAAAAAGTTTCCGTTTCAAAGTTTTGGAAATGCTGGAAAAAATTAAAGAAAGGGCCGCGAAAAAATGCTCTGGCCTTTTTGGGGCTTTTGAAACCTTCCGAACTGTTGGCGCAAAATATTAGCCTTCAATCTCTAAATTTAGATTCTGAGGAAAAGGCCTATTTACTGGCGGTCTTGGGGGAAGATAAAAACTGGTTGCCATTTTTAAAAAGCAGCCCAGAATAATAATTACAGCCTTCATGGGGATTAAGCTGGCTGAATGGCTCTTTTTGTGCTAAAATAGAAGAGTAGTTTTTAGCGGGTAGACATTTGTCAGAGCAAATATTGATAGTGGAGGATGATCCTGTAACCTCCAAATGGCTCAAAAGCACCGTGGAACAAGATGGGTTTCAAGGCTTGCAGGCTGAAAATGGAAAGCAGGGTATTCAAACATTTAAGGACAATCCCGAAATTCGTTTAATTTTTTGCGATTATAAAATGCCCGTTCTGGATGGAAAGGGGTTTATGAAAAAGCTACATAAATTAATGGGCAAGAACCCCGTACCAGTGATTCTGATTTCCGGGGAAATGAGTTTTAAAGAATACAATTACCTGTTAAAATACGGGGCCAAGGGGTTTATGGAAAAGCCTTTGTTTGCTTCTGATATTCAAAATATACTCAATCAATTTCTTCGGGCTCCAATATCCGAAGAATCTGTTGCGAGTTAATGCTTCCCTCAAAATTTGTGAAATGAATCCTCTTCAATTTGCAGAGGTTTTTTATAAATTGTGGGCACTAACCTTTGAGCGAAGTGAAAACCGGAAAACACAAACCTATTGTATGTATTGGAGGCTCCTACCTTGATGTAGAGGGTATTCGCGCGCTTATAGCCCAAATACCGGGCTACTCAGAAGACTCCCTTTTTCCCATTTCTTCTCTCGCTGAAATTGGCAAGCTTCCCCAGGTAAAAGGGCTCGGCTATTGCGTTTTGTTGGAAGGAAATAAGGGGCCCAGTTTAAAAAGGAGTTATATCAAGGAATGCTTTGAATTGTTTGAGGGTATTCCCGTTTTAGGAGTCCACTTGTTGCCGGTGGAAAATCCGGTTAATCTGGATATGATGGAAGAGGGAGTGTACGATTGTGTGCCTCTAAAAATGCTTAACCCTAAATCGCTGGAATATATTTTAAAAAATCTGCAAAGCCGGCATTTGCTCCATCAATATTTGCGGGAAAAGGTAGAACAGTTGCGAAAAGTTCAACGCATGGATATGTTAGGACGTTTGGGTGCAGGCATTGCGCACGACTTGAATAATGTACTGGAAGTAGTAGAAGGAAATGCCACGCTATTATCTAAGCAACTTGGAAAATCTTCGGAGCATTATCGCTATGTAAATGAAATATCAAAGGCTTGTAGCGAGGCGTCCAGCTTGTCCAGCCAATTGTCGGCCTATTCTAAAAATAAGCGGCCTTTACCCCAGGTTTTGGATTTAAAATCTGTTTTGACTGAATTGCATGGGTTATTGCAAAGGCTGGCAGGGGCTAAAGTAAAAGTGGATTTTAAATCAGACTTAAAAGTTTTGCCTGTGCAAATTGACAGATCTCAATTTGGTCAAATTGCCATGAACCTGGTGGTTAACTCCAGGGATGCTTGTGAACAAAATGGCTCCATTAAAATAAGGCTGGAAAACAGCTATGTTAATAAAAAATACGCGGAAAAATATCATTTTATGCGCCCCGGCGATTATGTGCTTTTGAGTTTTGAAGATAACGGAAAAGGCATGGATGAAAAAACTTTATCCAGAATCTTTGAGCCATTTTTTACCACTAAAGAACAGGGAAAAGGAACAGGACTTGGTCTTTCCACGGTTTATGGCATTGTAAAGCAGTATGGAGGCTACATTATTGCTCAAAGCAAGCCAGGAAAGGGCACGCTGTTTAAGATTTATTTTCCCGGCTCACTCCAGGCAGCCCTGGATTCAAACGATGACGATGAGGAGACATCTTTTTTGCAGGCAATGGGACAACAACAGGAAAAAACAGTATTGCTGGTGGAAGATGAAGAGTCTATCCGCTCCTTATTAAAAGATACATTGGAATTTGAAGGCTACCATGTGCTGGAGGCATCTGGCGGAGATGAAGCTATTGAAAACTTATCTAAATTCAAAGGCGAATTAGATATGTTAATTAGTGATGTATACCTGGATAATACCAGCGGCCCTGAGTTAGCGGCAAAGTTACTGGAAGAAAAGCCCCAATTAAAAATTCTATACATGAGCGGATTTGTGCGGGACATGGAAATTTTAAGGAGCAGCAATCAGGAAGGTTATTCCTTTATTCAAAAACCTTTTCCTCTGAAAGAGTTCTCTAAAAAAGTCGCCTCCATTTTGAATTCTTAACTTTTCAAAATGAATTTAGGGCTTTTGACAATCAGCCTCTGAAATTTTTATTGTACGCCACTTATTGTCAATAATTGACAAAACAAGATGTTTTTTGGATAGATTGAAAGAAAAACCTCTTTTACTTTCCAATCTGTCAATAGGAGCGATGGCATACGAATTGCATACTTTGCAGCTGAAGACCAGATTTGGGATGGCTGTTTTGTGCCTAAAATAGCTTCCACAATTCCCGGTTTATACAGTTAATACCCTTTGAGGAGAAAACTTTTTTACTAAAATTTAATTTCACTTTTACCCTAAAGAGAGGATGCATCCATGACACCTGCAGACGTAATGCAAATGATAAAGGATAACAAAATTCAATTTGTTGACTTTCAGTTTGGCGATTTGTTCGGGACTTTGAACCACTTTACCATTCCCGCCGCAACTTTGTCTCAAGAAGACCTGGAAAACGGTAAACCCTTTGACGGCTCTTCCATTCGCGCCTGGAAAAGCATTGATAAGTCGGATATGCTTATTTTGCCCGATTGCACTACAGCTTATCTGGATCCATTCCGTAAATACCCTACACTCTGCATTATGGGTAACATTTTAGAACCCCGAACTGGTGAATTGTACGACTTGGCTCCCAGAAACATCGCTCAAAAAGCCCTTAATTATCTTAAAGCGCAGGGTATTGGGGATGAAGTATTTTTCGGACCTGAACCTGAATTTTTCATTTTTGATTCTATTAGCTACTTGTCCACACCTAATGCTTCTTTTTACGAAATTAGCTCTTCAGAAGGAAACTGGACAACATCTAACCCCGAACCTAACAACGGCGCTCAGGTTCCAGTAAAAGGTGGGTATTTCCCAGTTCCTCCCGTGGATAGCCAAATGGACATCCGTTCCGAAATGGTTGTAAATCTACAACACATGGGAGTGGTGGCTGAAATCCATCACCATGAAGTGGCCACTGCCGGCCAAGCTGAAATTGGCTGCCGCTTTGCACCCATTTTGGCCGCTGGAGACCAGGTTCACAAATTAAAATATGCTGTTCGCAACACTGCTGCCCAATATGGCAAAACTGCTACTTTTATGCCTAAACCTATGTTTGGCGACAATGGAAATGGCATGCACGTTCATACATCCATTTGGAAAGACGGAAAAAATCTTTTTGCTGGCGATGGTTATGGAAATCTTTCCGAAACAGCATTGTTTGCTATTGGCGGAATATTAAAGCACGGACGTTCCATCCAAGCTTTCTCCAATGCATCTGCAAACTCTTATAAAAGATTGATCCCCGGATTTGAAGCTCCAGTTCGTTTGGCATATTCTGCCACAAACCGCTCTGCCGCTATCCGTATTCCTTATGTAAATGGCGAAAAAGCCCGTCGTTTTGAATTCCGTTGCCCAGACTCAAGTGGCAATGCTCATTTGACTTTTGCTGCTATGTTAATGGCGATGATCGATGGTATCAAAAATAAAGTCCATCCAGGCGAGCCCATGGATAAAAATATTTATGATTTGCCTCCCGAAGAATTGGCTACTTTGGTATCCACTTGCTCTGGTCAGGAAGACGCGATTAATGAATTAAAAGCGGATAATGACTGGTTAAAAGCCGGTGATGTATTTACAGAAGAAATGCTTGATTCTTATATCGGATATCGTACCGATGCGGAAATCAATCCTTTGAAAATGCGTCCAAATCCTATGGAATTCGAATTGTATTTTAACAATTAATTCCTGAACAACTTAAAATTTGGAAAGCTCCTGCTTTAGCAGGAGCTTTTTTTTATTTTGTATAAAGGGAATCTCTAAAAATACCTTCCCGGATTCGACTGGCTGCAAAGGCCGAGGGCTGCGTTGCGCTCCATCGCGATATTTCGCCGAATATCGCTGCTTCGCGGGCCTTGCTCTCGGCCTTTTCGCTCAGTCTCACAATCGGAAACTTATTTTTAGAGGTTCCCTAAAAAATTATCCTGGATATAGTCCCCGAATTTTTAGGAATAAATCTCTATGGCAAATTCCCAAAAATCCCATGAGGATTTTTTGTCTGATTTGGTTAAAGCCCATTTTTCCAGCTTTTCTGCGGATTATTTTATGCGCTATGGTGATAATGAAATTAAAAGGCACTTACAGTTAATTTCAGAATCAGGGCCTCAGTCTCCCTGTAAAATCTATTTGGAAATAAAAGAAAACCAATGGTTTTTATTGGAATTTGCCGGTCCAGATGCCGTGGGAATATTTACCGTACTAACAGGATTGGTGGCGTCCCACTCCTTTAATATTCGTCGGGGCTTAAGCCATTCCTATGATAAATCGGCAAAAAAACCTTACTTTATCACACACTTTGAAGGCGTTTACGAGGGAATAAATAAGGATGTATCTGCCCTGGAAAGCGAAATGCAATCCCAATTGGATAAATATTGTAAGGAACTGTATCGGGGAAGGGCCTCTGAAGCTCTCGCGAAGGTTCGAAATCAAGTGGGAAAGTTCTTTTCCAAACAGAAAAATAAGGGCGAATTTGCCTTGGAGCCTTTGAAAATTTCCGTAAGTCAGTCCGAAAAATTCACCCGACTGCACATTAAGGGAAAATCCACTAAGGGATTGGTTTTCAGCCTTTCCAATGCCCTTTCTCTGCGCGGAATGATAATAAATGCGGTGGAAATAAACAGCAGTAATGAAGAAATAGATGATGTTATATACGTGACAGATATGTTTCATAAGCCAATTACAAATCCGGAAAAGGTGCTGCGGCTGAAAACGGCAGTGATGTTAATAAAGCAGTTTACCCAGTTGATTTCCTTGGCTCCTGATTATAATCTGGCTATGGAGCAGTTTGAAAAATATTTGGATAAAGTTTTTGAAACGGATTTGGATGCCGATAAAATTTTAGGTTCTGAAGGCGAACAAATATTGGGAACCTTGGCTCAATCTTTTGGCTCAGGCGAATTTATGTGGGAAGAGTTTTTAAAAATGCAATTTGAGGAATTGCTGCCTATGTTGCGCCGCATGAATAGCTTCAAACAGCAAAAATCTAAAAATATTTTGCAATCTGAACTGGAAAATAAAATATCCGGCGCCGGCTTCGAGGAATCCATTAACATCATTAATAATTATAAAGACTATGAATTGTTCAGAATTGATTTGCTTTATTTGATTTACCCAAATAAAACTTTCGTGCAATTTTCCCAGGAACTTTCGGATTTGGCTGATGTTGTCCTCAATAGCACGGTGCATGTTATTCGAAACCATTTGAACTTTAAGCATGGAACACCCCAAGTGGATGGCAAAGCCTGCCGTTTTGGACTGTTCGCCCTTGGAAAATTAGGCGGGCGCGAAATTGGATATGCTTCGGATTTGGAAATAGTAATGGTTTACGAGGGGAACGGAACAACGGATTCCGCGGATAACCCAATTTCAAATGTGGAATGGTTTTTAAAAATGATGACTCTGCTCAGAAAATCTATACATGCCAAAAAGCAGGGGATCTTTGAATTGGATTTAAGGTTGAGGCCTCATGGAGAAGATGGAACCCTGGCATGTTCGGTGAATCAGTGGGAAAGCTATTACGGGCCCCAGGGGGGAGCCTTAAATTATGAAAAGCAGGCTTTGTTAAAGCTAAGAGGGATATATGGAGAAGAGCATTTTTTATCCCATGTCACAGAAATTAGAAATAACATAATTTGGGGTGGAGAAGCCCTTTCTCTGGAGCAAATGCTCAAAATGCGGGTGGATCAAATTGCCCATTTAGTTAAGCCTGGAACTGTGAATGCAAAATATTCAAGTGGCGCTCTGTGCGATATTGAATATTCAGTCCAGTTTTTGCAGCTAAAATACGGCAAAGAATTTCCCCAAATTCGTTTGGCTAATACTCTCTCTGTTTTAGAGCAGCTTTTAAAATGCGGTATTATAAATCCAGTTGAATTTGAAATACTATATCGGTCCCTGGCCTTTTGCAGGCAATTAATAAATGCGCTGCGAATGGTGCGCGGCCAGGCCAAGGACTTGGAAGTTCCTTTGGAATCTCCCCTTGAAATTCAAAAATTAGTCAGGCGAATGGGGTATCAAAGCGCAGGCAGTCAAAAAATTTATGAAAATTTTAAAGAGGATTTGCTGCGCAATTTAAGAGAGGTCAGCGGTTTTTATCAGGAAAAATTTTGTGGGAAACCATCCGAAATGGATATGTCTCTCAGCCTTCCTTATTTGCTGAATCAAGCCTCACCAAGCGCAGAAGAAATTAAAAAAGTCTTAGCTGTAGATGGGTTTGAGGATTGCCAGAAATCATACGCTCAATTAAAAAAGATGTATAGAGATACTTCCGACAAAAACGCCTTTTTAACGGTGTGGGTGATGGCCAGAAGGTATTTGAGAATGTCGCCTCACCCGGACGCGGTATTAAATAATTTTGAAAGATACCTCGAAAACAAAGATATCGCCCAAAGTATATTGCAGCAGATGGTATATAATACATCGTACATTGAAATTGCGGTATTGACATTCGGCTACGGGGATTTTATCGCGAATATTTTAATCAATTACCCATTTTTTCTCCATTATGTTGGCAACCACAGTTCTTTAAATCAGGAAAAAACCTATCAGGAATACAAATCAGATTTAGAGGGGCCGTTGGCCAAGCACCAGGACTGGGACTTTACACTTAAGAATTTAAAAATTTATCATTCCCGGGAATTGTTGCGTATAAGCATTAGAGATTTGTATCACAGGGTTACATTGGGATCTGTTGTGACTGAAATTTCAAATTTGTCTGATGTTATTATTCAAAGCGTCTATAAATTGGTCTCTTTAGAAATGAAAATGGATTTTGAACAGGACTATGCGCTATTTGCCCTTGGCAAGTTGGGCGGACTGGAGTTGAATTACAGTTCCGATATAGACTTGGTTGTGGTTATTAAGAATCAATTGGATGAAACCAAGGTACAACAGCTGGGAAAATTCCATAAACTAGCCATAAAAACTTTAAGCGATTTTACCGCCCAAGGGCGCTTTTTCAGAGTGGACACCAAGTTGCGCCCATATGGCGTACAGGGAACTTTAATGTCCACGGAAAACTTATTCCAGAAATATTTTGATAAAGAAGCGCAAGGTTGGGAATTGCAAGCTTGGATTAAAGCCAGGGTAATATCCGGAAATTTAGAATTTGGGAATACAGTTTTGTCCCGCATACATCACTCTGCCATTGATAAATGCAAAACTGAACCCTTTCAGAATAATATTAAAAATACCCGGCTTCTAACATTAAAGCGTTACCCCAAAAAAGATTTGTATTGGGAAGTTAAACAAAGTCCGGGAGGAATACGAACAGCAGAATTTTACGTTCAAAATTTACAGTTGCAACATGCCAGAAAGTACCCCGAACTGTTGCACGGCCACAGTATGAAGGCTTTGTTGAGATTAAAGGAATTGGGAATAGTTTCTGAGGAAAATTTTGAAAAAATAATGGATGCCTATGTGTTTTTCCGCAGGGTGGAGCACGGGCTTCAATTGGAAGGTATGCAGCAAAACCATATTTTACCTGCGGAGTCTATAAAGCGAAAAAGACTGGCCCATAGGATGGGTTTGGAGGAAAGCCTTCAAAAAGCCGCCCAGACTCAAATGCTTGAATTCTACTATCTTCACGCCCAAAGCCTTTTATCCATAAGCTCTGAAATATTTCCTGGAAGCCTTGATTTTGTGGAAATTCCAAAAGAAGCCCAGGAATTTTTGGACAACAGGGCAGTCTAACTTAAATTTGCATATGAAAAATTAAAATCCGTAGGAATTATATGTCAGCTCAACTCAATAAAATCAGTTCACGAATCACCCAACCTAAATCCCAGGGCGCCTCCCAGGCCATGCTGTATGCAACTGGCCTTAGCAAAGAAGATATGAATAAGGCCCAGGTGGGAATTTCCAGCATGTGGTATGATGGAAATAGCTGCAACATGCATTTGGGAATGCTGGCCGAAAAAGTAAAAGAGGGCGTTCAAAAAGCTGATTTAGTGGGAATGCGCTTTTTTACAATTGGAGTTAGCGATGGCATCTCCATGGGAACCGATGGAATGAGTTTTTCACTGCAGTCACGGGAAATTATTGCGGATTCCATTGAAACGGTAATGAGTGCCCAATGGTACGATGCGAACATATCTCTGCCAGGCTGCGATAAGAACATGCCAGGATGCTTGATTGCTATGGCGAGGTTGAACCGCCCGTCCATCATGGTGTATGGGGGAACCATTAAACCCGGCTGCGCCAATGACAAACCATTGGATATTGTTTCGGCCTTCCAAAGCTACGGTGAGTATTTGGCGAAAAATATTAGCGAAGAAGAGCGGCAGGAGATAGTGGAAAAGGCCTGTCCGGGTTCAGGTGCTTGCGGAGGAATGTATACTGCAAACACTATGGCCTCTGCTATCGAAGCTATGGGAATGTCTTTGCCGTATAGTTCAAGTACGCCCGCTGAAGATCCCGGGAAAATTGAGGAATGTTTAAAAGCGGGAGAGGCTATTAAGCTTTTGCTGGAAAAAGATATTAAACCACGCGACATCATGACCAGAGCGGCTTTTGACAATGCAATTGCCGTGGTAATTGCTCTGGGCGGCTCTACGAATGCGGTATTGCATTTGATTGCGATGGCCAAGGCCGCGGGAGTGGATTTGACCATCGACGATTTTCAAAAAGCCAGCGATAAAATTCCCTTTATCGCCGACTTAAAACCCAGCGGAAAATATGTTATGGAAGATCTCCACAAAATTGGGGGGATCCCGGCAGTTATGAAATACCTTTTGGAAAAAGGCTTTATAAATGGAAATTGCCTTACTGTAACGGGAAAAACTGTGGCTGAAAACCTGGAAAATTTACCAGGGTTTACATCGGGGCAGGATGTGGTGTTAACCATAGAAAAACCCATTAAAGAAACGGGCCATATCCGAATTTTAAGAGGAAACCTTGCTCCCGAAGGTTCTGTGGCCAAAATAACCGGTAAAGAAGGGCTTTCTTTTTCAGGAACTGCTATTTGTTTTGATTCAGAAGAGCAAATGTTATTGGCACTGGAAGAGGGAAAGATAAAAAAAGGCCATGTAATTATCATCCGCTATGAAGGCCCCAAAGGTGGGCCCGGTATGCCTGAAATGTTAACGCCTACTTCCGCAATCATGGGGGCAGGCTTGGGAAAAGATGTGGCATTGCTTACCGATGGCCGGTTTTCTGGCGGGTCCCATGGCTTTATTGTAGGGCACGTCACTCCCGAAGCCCAGGAAGGCGGTCCTATTGCCTTGGTAAAGGACGGCGATTCCATTACCTTGGATGCTGTGGCCAATGAAATGAATGTAGATATTACTTCTGAGGAATGGGAAAAAAGGCGTTCTGAATGGAAAGCCCCTGCTTATAAAGCAAGCAAAGGGACTTTATATAAGTACATCAAAAATGTGACGTCAGCTTCTGAAGGTTGTGTTACAGACGCCTAAACTCCCTCAAGGGGTATCGTTGAGGCGGTTTTTTTTCTCATAGCTGATATTTAAACCGTAGAAATCATGCAGGTCACGCATGATTTCCATGGCCTCCCGATTGCTTAATTCCCTATTAAGGAGCTTCTTTTTGATCCGCTTAATTTCGGAAATAATTTGCAAACTATTCATCGGCCCCCCGGCAATTTTTCCTTAAGCTTATCTGAATTCTTCAGGAAGCAGCGCAAGGTTTCCACCACGTTGCTCGTAAAGCTTAAATTGTTTTTTCGCCTCCTTGCTGTTGTATTCCTTATGAGCAACATATCCCAATAACAAATAAGGTTCCGGTTTATCGGGGCAAACAGACAAGGCGAATTTGGAGCTGGAAGATACGTTTTTAAAATTTCCCATTCTCCAGTTTACTTTTGCTAACTGCAGCACCAAGTCGCAGGAACGGGGGTGGTTTTCCAGCCCTCTTTGCAATAGTCGGAAAGCATCGTTTTTCCTGTTTTTAGATAGAAGAAGCTCAGCCTTGGCAGCTATTGTTATAGGATGATCCTTGTTTATATTGTGAACCTCTCCAATTAACGTTTCCGCGGAAGGGATGTCTTTCATGTATATATATCCCTGGGTAAGTAAATACATGGATTCCCAGTTAAAAACAACTTCCATGGACTTTTTAAGTTCCTCTACCATTCCGGCATAGTCTTTTTGGTGCTCTTTAATTTTGGCATTTCCAAAATGGGCTTTTGCCTTCCATCGGGCATCATTACTTGCAGAGAGAGCTTTAAACTCTTCTTCCGCTTTTTCCCATTTTTTCAAATATATCCAGGCCATGCCAGTCTCAAATGTGGCCTCCATGTAATTGGAGCGGGCTTTTTGAGCTTTGTTAAATTCTTTTATGGCTTTTTTGTAATCGCCTTCCTGGCTGTAGATGTTGCCCAATTCAAAGTGGGTTTGGGCGAGTCTGTCTTTGTCATCTTCAAATTCTTCCAGGATGTTAATAGCTTTCTCATATTCTCCATTTTTAGCATGGGCTTTGGCTAATTGAACCTTTCCTGAATAATTATCCTTGAAGGGCGATTTTTCTACAATGGAAAAGACCTCTTCCGAGTTTTTTGTTTTAATGATTAAATCTGTTAAAGTGACCATGGTTTCTTCCAATGGTTCTTCCTTAAAAATTTCCTTGTATGTTTTAATCGCTGCATCGCTAAATTCAGCTTTTTCATTGGCCTTAGCAAAAAGCTTTTTCCCATCCAGATTGTAGGGTCCTGTTGCCTTAGCCATGGCCTCTACAGCTTCAAAATACTTTCCTTGGTCATATTTTATTTGCCCCAATTCCTGCATGTAATCTGGATAACCGGGTTTAAGCGAAATAGCTTGGTTTATCATGGACTCAGCCATTTCATGTTGGTTATTCAATCTGGCAATTTTCGCTTTTTGATAATATGCCTTATGGAATTTCTTGTCGCTCTGAATGATACTGCTTAAAATGCTTTCGGCTTCTGGATAATCTTTATCAGAAATTTGAAGGCCAGTTAAGCGAATTAAAACCAAGTTGTTTTTTTCGCCTAATTGAATGGCCTGCATATAAGCTCGTTTGGCTTCCTGGGGCTTGTTAATGGCTTCCAAGGCCATAGCATAATTTGACCAGTTCTGGAATTTTTGAGATTCCTTCTCCAACACAACGGAATAATATATAGAGGCTTCATTGTATTTTCTTTCTTTGAATTTTAGTTCAGCTAAATATTTGGCTGCTTCAAAATTATGGGAATCCAGCTTGGCCACCTCTTCGTATGCTTTGGTCAGAAGGTTTTTGTAACCTAATTTTTTAACGTAATGCAAGTATTGCAAAGCGGAGCCCATATGTTTGGGGTTCAGAGCAGCGGCTTTCTCGTAATTTTTATAAGCCATTTTATCATTTTTGCTGGCATCATAAGATTCACCGAGCAAATAATAAGCTTCCCAGTCCTTAGAATATGTTTTTAAGGCTATTTTTAACATTTTAATGGAAGTTTTGTGGTTTCCCTGTTTGGCGTGGATTTTACCCATTATCAAGTTGGCCTTGGGATGGAATGGGTTTCTCTTTAATATGATTTTAAATTGCGCCTCCATTTTTTTGTTTTCCTGCAATCCAATGTATATGTTAGCCAGCTCAACTCGATAGTCATCATTTTTTGGGTCTGCTTCTAAAATGCGTTCCAATGTTCTAATGGTACCGGATTGATCCTTGGCATTTTGATACAAGACGAATAATTTTTCCAGGGTTTTCAGTTTTTTACTGTCCTGGTAATATGTTTCATAAGCTATTATGGCATCGCCGTTTTTATTTGTTTTTTCAAAAGATTCAGCCGCAAGGTTCATGACTTCTTTATCAAATTCAACCGCTTGCGGAAGATATTTGGAGGCGACTTCGTAGTTCTGTTGCAGATAAGCTATGTTTCCTAAATAATAAAAGCTTTCCACAGTCGGGCTTTTTCCATGTAGGCGGTCAAAAATTTCTTTTGCTTTATCCAAATTCTTTTGCTGATAATAAAACTTAGCCATGGAAAAGGAGTTTGAAGCTTCCTCGGCGAATTTTAAATTGATGTATTTGACAACCACTCCGGCTTCTGAAGTGTTATTTAATTCAACCAGGCTGTTGAGGAGCATAAAAGAAGCTTTCGAGTCCAGTTTTCCTTTTAATGAATTGTGATTTAGAATCTGCGCAACTTGCCCGTGATTCTTATTTTCTAATTCATACTCTGCGGCATAGCTGGCGTATCTTAGGTTGTCGGGATAAGTTTTGTTAAGGAGTAATATTTCCTCATAGGCATTTTTCTTTTCGCCATTTTCCTGATAAGATTTGTACAAGGAATAACTGAGTTCTTCATTAAAATCCAATTTGGATTTCGCAAATTTTAAGGCTTTAATGGCCTCAGGCCATTGCTTTCTTTTTGCCATCAAAAGACCCAGCTCTTTTTGAGCCTCAGGATTTTTTGGATTCAAAGCAACTGCATTCATAAAAAAATCAAAAGATTTGTCCTCTTTATTAATTTTCTTAAAAGCCATGCCTGCTTCAAAAGACCAATTAAATACATCCGGTTTCAATGCAGCAATTTGTGCAACGGCATCCGCATATTTTTCGTCCTGTTTTGTCTTGTTATATGATGTTGCGAGCATTTCCCAGGCTTCAAATTCAGGCTGGACTTTTACCCATTGCTCCAGATGAGGAGTAGCTGTTTTATAGTCCTTGAGTTTAAATGCATTTTTAGCGGCTCCAGTTCTGGCTTCAAATGAACCATTGTTTAGCTTTAATGCGTCCTCGTAAAGTTTTAAAGCCGCTTTTGGTTCTTTGGTTTCCATAGCTGCAGCCAATGCAATTTCAAAATTTTCAGGAAAGCTAGTATGGCCTGCATTTAGAATATCCAATTTGATGCCGCATTTTGTTTCATTGCAATATTGGATAGTCTTAGCATAAAGCTCTGCGGATTTTGGCTCGGTTTTAAAAGCCATAAAGTAATTTTCTATAGCAAGTTCTTTTATGTTTTTTACTTTATAAGCTTCGGCAAGGGCTTTATAAAAGGAAGGCTCCGATTTTTTGTTTTCATCCATGTATTTGGTGAAATCAGCCAGAGGTTCATAATTCCCCCTTTTGTAATACTCTCCAACTAATATCCGCTTCCCTTCATTATATTCTGGATATTTTTTAACCGCCTTTTCCAAGTAATCAATATTGTTCTGAACATAAAAGTTTAATTCAGCGTGTTCTAATATATGTTTTTGTTCAGGAGCTTTAGTTGCAACCAGTAAATCCAGACTCTGCATAATTCGGGCAGTATCCTTGGTGGATTTATTTAAGGCGTAAAATTCTAAAATAGCATCCTGATTTTTAGTTCTGGCAATATATTGCTCAAAATGATATTTGGCATTTTTGTTGTCTTTTTTTTCCACAAAGCTAGAAGCCAGTTGCCATTGGTAATCTTTTAAATCTGGATTGAGGTTTACCAATTGCTCAAGAGATTTATGGGCTTCCTGAGCTTTTTTGTTTTTTAAACTCAAGTCATAAAAAATTTCCAAATGTTTTTGATTGAAAGGATCTTTTTCAACCCATTTTTTATACTGATTCCAAGCCTCTGGATACCTTTGGGACTCTAAATAAGCGTTTGCTGCCATTATGGTGGATTCTGCATACTTTGGATCTTCTTTTTGAATAACATCCCATTGTTTTGCAGATTCAGATGCTTTGCCATTTAAGTAAAGTGCTTTGGCGTATTGTATCCGTTGTACTGTGTTTGGCTTGTTTTTAGTGAGAAGTTCAAACAGGGATAGGTTATTTTTAAGTTCTTTGTCTTCGATCAAATATTCAGCGTAGGCGGTAGCGTATTTTTTGTTTCCGCTATCTAATTTATAGCTTTCGGCCAAATATTTTTTGGCTTCTACTGGATTGTTGGATTTGTGGTAAGAGGTTCCCAACATGTAATTGAAACTGGAATTATTTGAATAATCCTTTTTAGCAGTTTCAAAATGCTCAATGCTTCCAAAATAATTTTTGTCTTTAAAGGCCATTTTTCCTAATTGGAAATGATATTGGTTGGCATTTTTTGCATCCAATACGATTAATTTCCCCAAAACAAACGCTAAAGTTTCTTTTTCGCTGCTTTTAGTTTCCAAAAGCGGTTTTAGAAACAACATAGCTTGTTTGTCTTCGGTATTAAACTCCAACCATTTTTTGCCATGAACAATAGCTTTGGAACTGTCTTTAAATTCGAGATCCAATCCAGCCAGTTTGAACCACCAACTATTTTCGGCTGGATTGGACTCAACCAAATTATAAATGGCTTCTCTCAAAACTTTAGAGTCAGCCTTGGTTGCATCCAGAGATGATGCGTATATGGATAATACTTCAATGTCCTTTTCTTTATTTCCTTTTATGTAAGCGCTTGCCAGTTTTACTGACTTTGCGTAATCTTTTATATGATATAGCGCTTGAAGAGCCATTTTGCTGCCAAGCAAAATATCATTATTGGCCTCATAAGCTTTGGCATACATCTCTCCAGAATTTTCCAGATTTCCTTTTAAATAGTATGCGGAGCCTAAATGCATCCATGTTTCAGCTTCGACAGATTTTTCTCTGGCTAACGCGCGAAGAGGTTCAAAATATTGTAAGGCCTGATCCGGTTCGCTAATAACGCTGGGAAGTAATCTGATATACTTATAATTTTTGGGTTGGGTCGCTAAAGCCTTGGATAAATATTGAAAGGCTTCTCCCTTTTTCTTTTCTTCCAATGATAATTTTGAAATTTGATATTGGTATTCGTGGAGAGAAGGGTCGTAGTTTTGCAATTTAATTAACCCGGCTTTCAATTGCTTGGTGTCTTTGAGGCCTTCCAATAATTCCACGGAAGCTTTTTGAACTTTTTCATTTGTTGGATCAATTTGCAAAACCCTATCATAGGTAGATAATGCTTTTTGAACATCGGGAACCTGCTGATAAATTTCAGCCAGTTCAATTCCAGACTCGGGAGTCAAGCTGCTGTACTGGAGCAGCATTTCAAAATATTTTGTTGCTGTTGCCTTCTTGTCCAATTTGATATAGACATCTACCAAAGAGCGCAAAGTCTTGGCATCAGAAGGTACGATTTTCAGGTTGGCTAATAAAAAATGTTCCTGATTTTTATCTTGTTTTAGATTACTGGAAACTTTTAATCCGTTTTTTGCTGCTTCCAAATGGTTTGGATCTGCTTTTAAAATTTCCTTATATATGCCAATAGCTTTGTCGTTTTCTCCTAATGCTTCAGCATATTGAAACTTCACATTTAAATCTGATGGGAAACTTTTATAGCCCAGTTCAAGGGTCTTTACCAAATAATCAGATTTTGAATCTTTTTGCTGTTGTATAGCACTGGCAAAAACATCTTTATTTTTAGGGTTTGTGTTGTACAATAAATAATAATATTCACTGGCTTTTGATTTATTATTTAAAACCACATACATATTAGTCAAGGCTGTAAGATATTCAATGCGATTTTGATTTTTTACCATATAGTTTTCAAATTCGCTTAGTTCTTTATATTGCTGATTTTCACTATAATATTTAATCAGAATTTCTTTTCCGTTGTTGTATTCAGGAAAGGCTTTTACGCATTGTGTCAAATAAGTGATGTCTCTGTTTTGATTGAAAGCGATTTCCGCCCTCTGTGTTAAATATTGGGTTTCAGGGTTTGGGGTTGCTGCAATCAGATCTAATACCATAGCCAATTTCAAAGTATCTTTTCTATCCTGAGCTAATTTGTGAAACATTTCCAATGCGGCTTTATCTTTTGGTTGCCTGGAGATCCAGTTTTCAAGAGGAGAGAAGGCTTTTTCAGGTTTTTTGTTTAGCAGATATAATTTCGCCAGTTGAAGCTGGTAATCTTTATAAGCCGGGTCGAGGTTAACGATTTGCTCCAGGTTTTCCAGATATTTTTTATTCTGATTGGTATGAGTGTATATATCTTTTAAGGCATCTCTGGTATTAATATCGTAGGCATTTTCCTTTAGTTTCGCTTCATATAAAGGCTCGGCCTTTGCATATTTTTCGGCTTTAAAATAGGCTTCACCAGCAAAGGAATTTTCGCTTACTTTGGTTTTATTTTTGGAAGCAAGCATATCAAATGTTTTGGCAGCATCTGCAAATTTCCCATTTAAAAAATAGCTTGTGGCGAGTTTGTCTATTTCTTCAAGGCTTGGATCTTTTTTAGCCGCTTTTTCAATCAGGTTTAATTCGGATTTGAACTCTGTGTTTTTATCCAAACTAGCTACATAGGCTTTTACAAACTGGATGTTATCAGGGCTCATTTGAACGGCCTTTTTGTAATTTTCTTTGGCTTGGTCAATCATTCCCATTTTTGATTGGCATTGAGCCTGCATGTACCAATAATTATCCTGGTTTTTATATTGTTTATTGATTGCTTCCAATTTTTGCAAAGCAACATCGAATAATTTTTCTTCAATATACACTTGGGCAATTTTGTACTTATACTCCGAATTGTTTTTTGGGATTAAACGTTCTAAATTCTCAAGGGCAAATTTATAGCTGTTTTTATATTTGGCTTTGTCTTGAGTTTTTTCCATTACAAAATGATTTACTGCAATATCATCGGGGTTTTGCAACATTGCTTTTTCGGCCGATGCGATGGAATTTTCTGCTTTTCCAAATTTATTTTCTAACTGAGCTTGGACAAACCACCACTTATCGCTGGAGGGTTGTAGTTTTCTGAAATCCTCAAGGGCAGCTAAAAGCGCTTCATCAATTATTTCGTTTTTAATTGAGGAATTGATGTAAATAGGCAACAGGTTATTTCGATTCTCAGATTTTTCTGTTTTATATTGTGACGCGATTTCAAAAGCCATTTTAAAGTTTTGGGATTGTTCAGCAACTAAAGAGGCATTGTAATTTCCCAAAAGTCTTTTTGGATTTTTGTTGTAAAGCTTCTTGTAATAGACGTAAGAATTTTTAATGTCGTTTTGGCTAAAATACCCTTCCGCCAATAAAAACCAATTATCCTCAGATTCAATTTTTTTACTTTCCAACTTTTTTAAATTTTCCATATTCGCATATATTTGTGAAGCATCGGTTATTGTCAATGGAATTATTTTTAAAGCTTCCACATTATCTGGGCTGCTGGCTAAGGCTCTGGTTGCGTATTCATAGGCTTTTTCTTTGTTTTTTGCATCCAAATAGAGCCCGGCAATTTTTAAATGGATTGCAGTTTGATTAGGAAAGTTATACTCCCAACTTTGCAATTTGCTTATGGCACTTTCATTTTTAAAACTGGTTTCAACATAGGCTAAAAGTTCAGTTTGGAGCATTTCGTTTTTTGGCTTTTCCATCACCTGGGAAAGCATTAACTCAGCCGCCTTATCTTTGATTCCTTCTTCTCTATACAACTGGGCAAGCTGATTGGGAAGGTGTTTGTCTCCAATATTTTGTTTATAGGCTTCTTCCATTAATGCAATTGCTTTTTTCTTATTACCTTGGGATAGCCATACATTAGACACTTTCTTGCAAAATTCCCAGTCATGTTTATAGTGGGGAGTAACTTCATCGTAAAATTCCAGCGCTCTTTTAATTTGATTTTTTCCCTCTAAAATTTGAGCTATTTCCAGTTTCACTTCATTGTCATCTGGTTTTAATTTCAAATACTTTTCCCGTTGCATCAAAGCCATGGGATGGTTGTTCTCATAAAGTCGGGCGAGCTCTAAGTAATATTTTGATTCATTGGGATTATGGGTGATTGCCATATGCAGTTTAGGCAGCAGCTTATCCTTGTTAAGCGGCTCTTTGTAATACTGAATTAAGAATTCCAGAGCTTTTGGAGACTTTGGATATTTAATTAAAAAATATTCGTATTCCTTAGCCGCACTTTCCTTTTTACCATTTTGAACAAGTATTTCACAATAGTTATTCCAATGTTCCTGGGAGATGGTTATTTTAGGGATGTTGGCAAAGTGCTTTTCAGCATTTCCCAGATCATTTAATTCCAGATAAGAAAGAGCCAGGGCTTTGTTTCCCATTAAAGGCATGGGTTTTAAGTCTTTTAAAATGCCAACGGCGCCTTGGTAGTTTTTTAAGCCATACTCGACTAAACCCAAAGCTTCCTGATAACGCCCATTATTAGGCTCTTCTTTTATTTTAAATTCCAATTCAGTTTTTAGTGAAGGTAAATTTGATTTCTCAAAATCCATCTTCATCACAGAACTTAATTCTTCATAAAAAGCTTTTGAAGGCATCCGGCCTTCTTGTGAGTCCATGGCCCAAAGGCTAACAGGAGCAAAGGCAAGGCTTGCTGCTAATATATAAATGGACAAATGGGTTAACTTTTTCATGATAAAACTCCAAAGCAGATTAATGTTGTTGGTGGTTGATGTTTGGCCCAGTGGATGCGACTTTGCGCTTTGAGCCTTATGGAAGAATTCCCGTAAGGAATTGCGAGAATGTTATAAAAATTGTATCAGCTCTATTGGAGCAATTCAAGAAAAAAGCAAAAATAAAAAAAGAAAAAATGTCAAAAAAAGCGGCTAACCATCAAACATTTAGGTATTTGAGTGTGGCTTTTTTAGCATTTTGAGAATGAAAAAAGCCAGTCTATGGGGCAGGGTTGGGTATCTGAGTGTGGACTTTTTCTATCCCCTCAATAATTTCTTCATTTAAAGTGATATTAATACTTTCAATATTCGTTTTAAGTTGCTCCATATTGGAGGCTCCAATTATGTTGCTGCTTACGAATGGCCGGGAATTCACATAAGCCAGGGCCATTTGAGCGGGGTCTAAATTATAGCGACTTGCCAGTTGGACATATTTGTTAGTGGCGGAGGTGGATTCGCTGGAGGAATAGCGCTTGAAATGACCTGAATTAATATCGAGCCTGGATCCTTTAGGTTTTTGCCCCTTCAAATACTTTCCGCTTAGAACACCGAAGCCAAGTGGGGAGTAAGCTAAAAGGCCAATGTGTTCTCTAAGGCTGATTTCAGCGTTTCCTATTTCATAGGTCCTGTTTAAAAGGCTGTATGGATTTTGCAGGGAAATGGGTCTTTGCATACCCAGTTCATCAGCTTTTCGCAGACAATTCATAAAACCCCAAGGGGTTTCGTTGGATAAACCATAATACCTTATTTTACCTGATTGGATACATTTTTGGAGGGCTTTTAAACTTTCTTCAATGAGAATTTCATTTGGATCAGGTTTATGTTTGTATCCCAATTGGCCAAAAAAGTTGGTTTTACGGTTGGGCCAGTGTAATTGGTATAAATCAATGTAATCCGTTTGCAATCTATTTAAGCTGGCCTCTAAAGCCTCAGTTATGTTTTTCTCATCAAATACAGACTCTCCATTGCGAATCCAATGTAAATGGGAGCCTGGCCCTGCAATTTTGCTGGCTAATATAACATCCTTGCGTTTGCCGGATTGTTTGAACCACTGGCCAATGCAGCTTTCTGTTTTAGAATAAGTTTCGGCTTTAGGAGGTACGGGATATAACTCAGCAGTATCAAAAAAATTCACACCACATTCCAGAGCGTAATCCATTTGAGCAAAACCTTCTTCAAAGCTGTTCTGATCTCCCCAGTTCATGGTCCCCAAACAGATTTTGCTTACCTTTAAATCACTGTGAGCCAACTTGTTGTATTCCATGAGTATGTTCCTTTTGGTTTTAGAGAAATTGAATTTCCAAGGAGTCTGCCGGATTTAACATTTGCGCTGCATCTGGTTTCAAAATCACGGCTCGGCGTTGCTCTTTTTCGACGTAACTTACCTGATTACGTCGGCAAAACGCGCCTTGATCCGCAATTTTTCCCTCAGCCTCGCTATACAAAGCTTAAATCCGGCAGACTCCTGTAGGAATATAAAAAACAAGAAAAATCCCTCAAGGCGGATTTAAGGACTCCATTCCACTATGAAACCCAAGTTACGGCTCAAGGGGACTTTTTGTAGATCCCCTCTGTTGTATATATCTCCAAATGCCCAGGCCCTGTGGCTATCCAGCTCATTATCCTCTGATTCCAAAATCCATTTTGGGCCAATGTCTCTCGTTATGCTCAAAATAAATTTTTGTTCTTCTTTATTTGCCGGGTTAGCAAGTTCTCCTCCTAATAATTGTGCATAGAGTTTGGCCTTTTCCAGGCTAAATTTTTGTGGGAAATGAACATAGGATTTGCCTCTAAATTTAGAGCTGTAGGATAAAGCCGTTTCTTTGCTGGCGGATTTTAAAATAAACGCTGTTTTTGCATAATGAAGGTTATAATCAGAAACCTCCTGTTCCTGCCAATTGTGTACTATACTCCACAGTTTTTCGGCACTAAGATTGTCGTTAAAAAATTGAGTAGTATCAGGTGGCGATTGCATAATCCAACCTAAATTACTGTGATAGTTGCCCTCTATGTTTAAATAGGACAGCTCCATTGTCTTTAGAGCGCTAAAATCGCGAATTTGATTTTGGGCAATAGATAATCTTTTCAACTTTAAACCGGAAATTCCTGAAAGTGTGGATATTTGGGAGGAATCCGCTTTTAAATCTTTTAAATAAGGGGAATCGAGTTTTAAGCTGTCTCCAAAATTCTGATTGGAAATGTTTAATTTGTAAACTTTCATACTGTTTAAAATGTCAATGGGCAGATGAATAACATTAGACAAATGAGCTTCAAACAGGCTTAAATTTTTAAGAGAAGAAATCTCTTTTAGCGGATTGTCGCTTAAATTCAGATATTTCAAATTTGTATTGTTTAACTTTGGGACCCTTTCTATGGAATTGGATTTTAAGTTCAAATAAATCAAGGGAATTTTTCTCAGTGCGTTTATGTTTTCAATTTGATTTTGCTCCACACTCAGTATTCTAAGTTGCTGATTTGCGATAGGACTAATATCAAAGATCGTATTTTTATCTGCAATTAAGGAATACAATGGGCTGTTTTGAAGGGATGTCAAGTCGGATATCTTGTTATTAGCTAAATTAAGCCTTCGCAATGGCATTTTGTTTAAAGTCGAGATGTCTGCCATTTGGTTGTCTTCCAAATTTAGGTTTTCCAGTAACATCCCCTTTAGCATTGTAATATCGTGGATTTTATTATGGGATATATCCAGGTATTGCAAAAACTTTCCTTTTAACGGGGATATGTCCATTATGTAATTTTCAGATACATCCAACCAATTCAGAGGCAGGTTTGAAAGAGGTGAAAGAGATTGGATCTGGTTGTCTTTCCATTGGATTTTCTGCAAATCCCATTGGCTAAGAGCATTAAAATTCAAGTCCGGGGAGCTCTCCATGGCAACTCCGGTAAAATTCACGTTCTTTTTTGCATAATGCATAACCGCATTGAATATTTCCGGAGGCAAAGCGTTTAAATCAATTCGTGCCAGAACCTGTGCGTTGGGATAAAAGACAAATGCACTATCTAAATAAAGAATGGCCTTCTTATAGTTTTTTTGTTGGAATTCTTTTTCCGACAATAAATCATATATTCTTCCCAGGTAAGGCGAATTTGGCGTTTTTTGTTTCATCCAATCCATTAAATTTTGGCAAGTGAACCCATGTTGGTCTCCGTTTTCATAAAGAATTTGATAGGCCTTAAAAATTGCAGCTTCGGCTTTATCTTTTTGTTTTAAATCTTTGGATAAATTGACAAGCTCCTTAACGGCTTGCAAATAATTTTGACTTTTTACTAATCCATCCGCTAAAACCATTGGAGATGTGCTTACCGGTAAGGATTTTCGGTAGATTTCCATGCTATGCAACACAAGGTTTTCTGATTTAGTGAAAAATCCAATTTGTTGAGGAATTGGGTGGTGGGAGTTGGCGGGAGCTTCAAGCCTTAACAAAGTTTCCCCATTCCTCACATATGTGTAGCTGTTATTTTCTTTTATTATTTCAACGGTTATGGGAACACCCGTCTTTATTCTGCTTGGGGCGGATAATAATATATTTGGATGTGATTTATCTGGCCAGGTTTTTGTCAGCACATCCAGGGAACCCTCAAAGGAACCGTGAATTACTGAGAAACCTTGGGGAGATGAATTTTGCTTTGGCAATGGAGCATTTAAAGAGTTGATTTGAATTTTTAGTAAATCAGCCTGTCCATAGTAGCTAAAACGAATTACTATTTTGCCATCTCTATTAACTCCCATCTTTTCTGAATTTTTATACCAGCTCCATTGGTTAGATTTCAGTAACATACCACTGGATATGATTGGAAATGCTGCAACAGGCTCTGAGTTTAAAGAATTATTAAACTCAAATATTTGATCAATTTTTTGGTTGTCTGCAAAAACAATTCTCTCCGAAAGCACCCAACTGCCCAATTGCTCCAGCCTTGATTTATAGGTCTGGTAAACTCCTGTTAAGGCCAGACATAATACCATGCAGACTAAACTAAATTCCATTTTATGCCGGCTAATGAATTTTCTGCCGTGGTAGAATAGGGATGGCCGCTTTGCAATTACGGGTTTGTTTGCCTGGAAATTTCTAAGATCTAAAATTAGCTCCTCAGCTGTATTGTATCGCTCTGAGGGGTTGCTCCTTAGGCATTTTAATACTATGGCTTCCAGGTCACTATTGATTTTTTTGTTGTAAAACTTGGGCTTTTTAACGTTGTGGGTTTGTAAATTTTTAATATCCT
Source organism: Fibrobacteria bacterium (assembly GCA_050294405.1). Classification (GTDB taxonomy): domain Bacteria; phylum Fibrobacterota; class Fibrobacteria; order UBA11236; family JADFYW01; genus JBNKOC01. Next base: position 723,774 of record JBNKOC010000012.1, read on the forward strand.
GCACAATGTTTTTGGTAGATACATAGTGTTTGTTTCCTGTTAACATTTGGTACAATACAGCGCCAATGGCAAAAATATCCGCTTTTTGATTGTCGATGACGTTCGCATCGGCCTGTTCAGGAGCCATGTATTCAATGGTTCCAAAAATTTGCCCACGTTCAGAAATTGTTTGATTGGAGAGCGAACTGTCTAATTTGGCGACTCCAAAGTCCATTAAAATAGGGTTGGACTCTCTGTTGATCATGATATTTTGAGGTTTAATATCACGGTGGTATACGTTATGTTCGTGGGCGTATTTAATGATTTCACAAATTTCCAGGATAATGTTAACGCTTAATTCTTCGCTAAGGTGAATTTTTTCCTCTTCGGGAGAAGGAGTAGGCCTCGTGCCGGCGATTTGCTGGGAAATGATTTTGTCCACTAAGGGGTTTAAGTCCATAACCGGTGGCTCCAATTCACTTACCCGCCTATCCAAAATTCTGGATAAAGGCACTCCCTCAATGTATTGCATAGCGATGTAATTTAGCCCTTCCGCCTTTCCCACCTCGAAAACGCGACAAATGGAGCGATGGTTTAAGCGGCTCATAATATCCGCTTCCTTGCGAAAACGGTTTATATCCATTTCAGAAGCATTTTTTGAGTTGATCATGGTTTTAATGGCCAAGGTATTGCCAAATGGGTCCAGGGCCTTCCACACTTCTCCCATTCCGCCCTTACCCAACTTTAAAATGAGCCTGTATTTTCCAAAAATCAAATGGCTGTCTCTTTCTTCCTCGCTACTTGGCTGGCTGTGTTTGCGCCGAGGCAACAAGTCGTTTTTACATAGTCTGGCCAAAAATACGGGAATGGGATGGCGTTGGCTGCGAGGCTTAATAACCTGAATAAATTTGAAATAGATATAATCTGTTTCCCGCTTTTTTAGGGTAAGCATTTTTTCTGCATTAACATCCAAAGGATCTACTCCTTCCCAGTGGATGGAAAAATCCGGCGGAAGATTTTTTAAAATGGAATTTAAAGTGTTTTCAGATATGACTATTTCGCATTCATCTGCCAAGTGGGTTAAATCTTCGGCTACCTGGGCTGCTTTCCCGATAACCGTAAATTGGCTTCGACTGGGAGTATCCAGGTTTCCAATAACCAATTCACCGCTGTCTAGGCCTGCGGATATATTTTTCAATGGAATTTTTTGTTTAGCATACATTTGGCTTATTTTTTTTGCCATCTCAATTTGGATAAAGCCCGCTTCCAGAGCAGCCAGGGCGTGGTCAGGTCTTCCCTGGGAAGAATCGTATATTTCCATTATTTCATTGCCCATTATTTGAAATTCACTGCCTTGGTAATTTTTGAAAATGGGAAGGAATTCTTCACAGTATTTACTTAATATGTTTCGGATATTTTCCGGCTCTATGCTATCAATAACCTGGCTAAATTGGCGTAATCTAAGTCTTAAGACTGTCCCCAAGCTTCTTTTGGACAAGATGTTATTGCCTGCTTGGCCATTTTGAAATTCTGCGGGGCGGAAGGGCTGGAAATTTTTATCCACAGAAATCAGTGTCTCTATGTAACCCTCTTTTTTAAGCGCTATTATGAAATAATCTTCTTCTTCCAAATAACATAGGGGCAATGGTTTAACAAACTCTTTGTTTACGGCCTCGATGTTTTCATAAATGTGCACAGGCAGGTGCTTTTTTAAACTTTCAAAAGGAAAAGGAACTGGGATTGGCTTTAATTGAAAGTGGCTGTAAAAAGCTGGATTCACAAAAAGAACTTGTTGATTGGAGTCCATCCAAAGTTGGGGAAATAAGCTGCTGTTGATTTCCGCTGTCTGGGAAAAGTTCGGACTTTTCTTTTCTGATTGTCCTTGGCCTGGGTGAAAATCAGAGGAAGCAGGAATATCTTTTTGTTTTTTTTTAGAGTTGGGCATAGATTTTAAAACCCAAAAATTCAGGGCGCCCCTTAATTTTCTCAAAAAACTGAGGTAAAATCAAACAGCAAGGGCTGTTTAAACCATAATTACATTAGATTGGCGCTAAACTTCGAGCATCACAGGACAATGGTCAGAACCCATTACCTGGTTTAATATCTTAATTTTTTTTACCTGAGCTAAAAACTCCTGATTTGCGCAATGGTAGTCAATTCTCCATCCTACATTTCGCTCTCTGGCATTCATCCGGTAGGACCACCAGGTGTAATGATCCGGGCCCGGTTCAAATTCCCGGAAAATATCCACAAAGCCGCTATCCAAAAATTTGGTCATCCATTCTCTTTCTTCAGGTAAATACCCGGGGTTTTTTTCGTTAGATTTTGGGTTTTTTAAATCAATGGGCTTGTGGGCAATGTTGTAATCTCCGCAAATTATCAGGTTTTTCTTCTTTTTCCGATAATCCTGACCAATTTTTAGAATTTCGTCGCAAAAACCCAGTTTATAAGTCAGTCTTTTTCCAGCTTCCTGGCTGTTGGGGAAATAAGCGTTTAAAATGCTGAAGTTTTTCCATTTTAAGATTTGCACTCTGCCCTCGGAATCAAATTCGGGGATGCCCATTTTGTCAGCATTTAGTGGAGCTTCTTTAAAGTAAGCCGCCACTCCACTATAGCCTTTTTTTTCAGCTGGCATCCAGATGGAATTGTAGCCTGCTGGGTTTAAAATTTCTTTTTCTACCTGCTCAGGAAGGGCTTTTATCTCTTGTAAGAGAAGGATATCCGGTTTGTATTTTTTAAACCAAGTCCACATTCCATTTTTAGTGGCAGCCCGGATTCCGTTTACATTCCAGCTTACAATTTTCATGATTCCAATTTAGCAATGGAAACCTAAAAAACCAAAATGGACAGTCTGCAGTATTGACATAAAACCAAATTCTAAACAAATTTAGGGGGCCTTTAGCCGAAGTGGCGGAATTGGTAGACGCGCATGATTCAGGTTCATGTAGGGCGACCTGTGGAAGTTCGAGTCTTCTCTTCGGCAAGGCCAACCAAAAAAAATAAAAAAGCTCAATTCGAAAAAACAAACCACTATAAATTAGGTGCCTAATATTATTGGGGTACCATATATTGTATTTGTAAAAATATATTGCCAATACTCCTCTGAAAGGCCTAAGAATATTGGGTTACAGCCGGTGTTTTAAATTTAAAATGGCAGGTGAAAAACTTTGCATTTTCCTCCGTTTCCAGAATATAATATCCACCCAGGATAATTTTTGATTGCCTGGAAAGGAGGCTATTGTGGATAAAGTATATCAGGGTGAAAATGCAATCTCTCCAATTGCTGAAATTATGCGTGAAAGCTTTCCTGGATGTTTTAAGTTTTGGAACGCCACAAGTCCCTTGATTATGGAGTCAGAAAAAAAAGCTGGAATGATTTGTTGTATGTTTACAGCTCAGGGCGTTGGGTTTACCGGAAAAATTGAAATTCACCAAATGAAAACCTGCGGCTTTTTGGTGGAACTCAGCCCAAGCAATTCGCCATTAAAGCCAAGAATAATTCCAGTGGAATCCGTATTGGATATTGCCTTTGTCATTGATGGCGCAGTTAGGGGAAAGTATACATACTCTCAGAAATATTTTTTTTCCATGGGTAGAAATTAAGAGTTAAATCAGACTGATTTAGTCGACAAATCTTTGCTCGCATTTAAGCCTCCTCCATGTAAATAATCCATAAAATTTGCGATTTTTTTCTAAATTTCGCACCATTATTGGTTTAAGACCTGACATTTTGGCGGCCAATATGTAACTTCCCTTTTCCCAATTAAATGGAATAGCAATTATGGAATCTGCAAAATATTGGAAAGACAAACTTGCCGCACAGATGGACCCCGAATGGGCCCAGGAAATCGATGCATTTGAAACAGAAATTCAATTGAAAAAAAAGGGAAAACTAGCGGATCAGGTTTTCGCCGAAACCCGTTTGAGAAAAGGAGCTTATGGCCAGCGCTATGATAATGGCATACGCTACAACGGCCATGAGTCCGTGGAAATTCCCTTCCCAGACAAAGATATAACTAAGGGGCCTGGTACTTATTGGAATGCCCCTGGTATGTTGCGCATTAAGTTGCCTTTTGGAGGTTTGACCTCAGACCAGTTAAATGTTATGGCTGATTTGGCTGAAGAGTATTCCGATTCCATCTTGCATATCACAACCAGACAGGATATTCAGCTGCATTTTATCCATATTGAAGATACTCCATCAATGTTCCGTCGCCTGGCAAGTGTGGGGATTACAACTACGGAAGCCTGTGGTAATGCCGTACGAAATGTGACAGCATGTCCTATTTCAGGTGTATGCCGGGACCAATCCTTTGATATGACGGGTTATGCTGATGCTATTTTCCGCTTTTTACTTCTTCACCCGGATGCCCAGGATTTTGGAAGAAAGTTTAAAATTTCTCTTTCCGGATGTAAACAACATCCCTGTGGACTTAGCAACATGCATGATTTGGGCCTGATAGGGCGGATCAAAAATGAAAATGGTAAAGAAACAAAGGGCTTTGAAGTGTATGTCGGGGGAGGCCTTGGTGCTGTTCCTTATAATGCAAAAATGTTAAGCGAGTTTGTATCTGAAGAAGAATTGCTGCCTGTAATTCAAGCTATTTGCCGCGTGTATCAAAAGCACGGGGAAAAAAAGAAAAGGCACATGGCCCGCATTAAATTCTTAGTGGAAAAATTGGGAATAGATGAATTTATCCGAATGGTATTCGAAGAAAAAGAAAAATTGTCTTACGATCCACGCTGGACTTCCTATTTAAAAGACATTGAAAAGGCAGACGAAAAAGGCCATTTGTCAATTGAAAATAAACAAGTGGATTTTTCCAACGCAAGCAATGAAGACCCTGAGTTCGCTTCCTTTTTGGAAACCAATGTTAGCCCTCAACGTCAGGAAGGCTACTATATTGTCACCCTTAACGTGCCCCTGGGCGATATAACATCTTACCAGGCCAGAGTATTAGCTGAAATAAGCCAAAAATACATTGGCGATACTATGCGCACTTCCGTGGAACAAAATATATTGTTGCGTTGGGTTCGCGGGGAAGATGTATATGCCTTATACAAGGAGCTAAAAGAAATCAAATTAGCGGATGCCGGTGCCGGTACAATCGTGGATATTACTTCCTGTCCGGGGACGGATACTTGCAAGTTGGGTATTTCCGCCTCTCGTGGCCTGGCCTCTGTGTTGAGAGAACATTTGGCGGCTAAAAACGCAAGTCGGGAAGAAGCTATTAAAAACTTGAAAATTAAAGTGAGCGGTTGTTTTAATTCCTGCGGACAACATCATCTTGCAGATATTGGTTTTTATGGAACGAGCCGCATTGTAAATGGCTATGCCGTACCCCACTTCCAGCTTGTTATTGGAGGAGAGTTTAAAAACAACGGTGGAAGCTACGGAATGGCCATAGGCAACTATCCTTCAAAAGCCATATTGAAAATAGTGGATAGTTTGACGGATATGTATTTAAATGGCAAAGATGGCGCTGAATCTTTTAAAAGTTTTGTGGCGCGCATTGGTAAAAAGGAAATTGTGGCATCCTTAAAAGAACACGCTCCTGTCCCTCTTTATGAAGAAAACTCCAATTTTTATACGGATTGGGGCGATGTGAGAGAGTTTTCCATGAAAGATAAAGGCATTGGTGAGTGCGCAGGTGAAGTGGTGACCCCAACAGATTTTGGATTAAAACTGGCAGATAGGGAACAGTTCGAAGCGCAACTGCTGGTGGATGAAGGGAAAATTGCGGAAGCCGCCGAGCTTAGCTTTAAATGTATGCACCATACAGCTCAGGCTCTTGTAAAATATATCGATCCTGATGTATCTGATGATCCCAAATTGGTGCTGGAATTGTTTGATAAACATTTTCACGCCACTAAATTAATTCACGATCCCTTCGGTGGAGATCGATTTGTGCAATATTATCACAACGCCTTTGAGGATTCTAATGAAAAGCTAACTACAGAATCCGCTCAGAGGAAGGTAGAAGAAAGTCGCTTGTTTTTAGAGGCAGCCCATAACTGTAATTTGAAAATTGCCAGTAAAGGTTTGGAAGTTTTGAAAACTGAATTGGCAGAGGCCGGTCAGAAATAGGAAAAGTGGAATTATGGATTTCTCAAAAGTTATTTGGAAATTTTATTTTAAATCAAGCCCCAATTTGTCCACCCAGGGGTTGTTTAAATTTTTTAACGGAATTATTCCCGATAGTCCGGAGGTTTTTGTAGACGTGGCAGATTATAGCCATGTTTACAGGGGACCCCTGGTGTTATTGGCAGGCCACTTTGCGGATTTGTCTTACGATACCAGCGATGGCGAATTTGGAATACAATACTCCCTTAAAAGAGCTCTTCCTGGAGAAGAAGGAAAAACCTTGCTCAGTTCCCTTAGCGCGTTGGCTGGTTATACAGAGCGTTTGCTAAAAAGCGAGTGGTTTGCGGAAATGACTAGCTTGGATACCCATAAATTGTTTTTCGCCATTAATGATAGAGCCCAGGCCAGCAATAACCAGGAAAGCCTAGAAAAACTGACAGCTCCACTAACAGACTTTTTAAAATCTGTTTTTGGACATAGCAACTTTAAAATCAGCCAGTTAGGCGGAGAAAAGGACCGGTTGGCCGTCCAAATTCAAATTTTGGAAGGATTTGACTTGGCTGGGCTTATTTCTAAAGAAACAGCTTCATCTTGATATAGTCCTCTTCCTTGATAATATTTTCAGGGGTAGATTGTTGCTGCGTTAGCGGTTAAAAAAAATTAATATATGTAATGTGCTCTCTAGATTGATTAGGAGCGCATTATTAAAAAATGAAATTTTCACTTTCTACATTTCTTCTATTACTTTTTAGTAACATTTCCTTTCTTTTCGCAGGCGATCCCTATTTTATAGGAAATTTCTCTCGTGATATTTCAGGGTTAGCGGAAAATTGTGCGGGGGGGACAGTTTTGGAAAATGCTGATCCCATATTAAATCTGGACGCTTTAAGCGCTGGAAGAACATATTTACGACAAAAAAACAAAAATGGGGAATATGTTCTTAGGCAGGCCGAGCTAGATTCCAATGTATATGAAAAACTCAAAACTTTTTCCCGGCCCAATTTGGAGTTAGGGGAGTGGTACCAGTTAAAGCTTTTTAACGAGTCCAAAAAGTTGCCGGAAGAAGATATTGGTTGCGTAGTCATGGATAATGATTATGCGTATTTGCAAAACTTCAATTATTTGCATGTTAATGATGCGGGTTCCTGGGTTAAATTGGAGGGCTTACATAACAGCCCAATACATTTAATGCTCAATACAAGCCCACCCGGGGTTAAAGCAAAATGGAATTCCGAACTTTTTACCAGCCCCATATATAAAAGTTTTTCAGACAGCTTAATTCCCTGGATTCAAATAGCGGAAAAATCTTTTTATCCAAAACAAATAATCCTAACGCCGGATAGCTCGAAATTTTACAAGCTGAATGTGGAGCTCAAACAACTTCCTTTGCCCAAGCCCTCAACTTCCAACCTGGAATTAGCTAATTGGAAAATAGATAGCCTTGGAAGTTACAATAGCAATCAACTTTATGTTTTAAGGGATTCTCTTTTGAGTTTTCAACAAAGGACAATTTTAGGTTTAGATTCCGCAAAAAATTTGTGGAAGCAAGAATTGGAACCTGTTCCATTAAATATAGATGGAGAGGATTCTATACGTGCTCAAAACAGACTCCAGGCATACTACAGGGCGAAAGTGAATAGTGAGAGCTATTTTAAGGGTCAATACCAATCTTTATTGGACAGTCTTGGCGGTCTGCTGGGAAAACTGCAAATTGTATTGGATACAAGGGAAAGACAGTTAAAACTAGACACCATAACCATCCCTATTGCCAATAAAAAGCATGTGGACAATGGCCTTGAACTTCAGTTTCAAAACTCTAATCACTATTCAAAGTTTTTGGCAAAAGAAGCTGAGGTTAACAGGGAAGATACTCAATTTGTGGCGGAGCACTGGAATGTGATATACAATTCAGCTGAGTTGAAGCAGGATGTTGTTGTAGGTTACAGGAGCTTATACAAGCTCCATAAAAATAAGATGGTCTTTTTAACGGGAAAATGGAGTTTTGACTCCGCGATGGCTAGTTCCTCCATATTTTTACAAATGGAAAAAAGGACTGCCGCTCTCAATGATAGTCTCAATCGCCAACAGGAAGATGAAAAAAAACGGGCTCAATTGCGAAAAGAAGCCAAAACAAAAAAAATAAAAGAACTTCGAAACCAACATCGCAAAAAATGGTTCCGTTGGGGCACAGGTTTGTTATTGTCCGGTATAGGATCCGGATTTGCAGTTTATTCCTATCTAGAAGCAAAGGACGGGGATAAAAGCTATGAAAAGTATCAAGCAGCTATTAATCGTGAGGAAGCTAAAAAGCACAGAAGCCAGGTAGAAAGCTCTGATGAAAAGTCAGAAATTTTTGGAGCATTAAGCGCGATTAGTTTTGGAGTTTCCTTTTTCATCATAACATTTTAACTATGCTAAAATTTACTCTAGTTAGTTTTGAAATTTTTTGCATAATAGCTTTAATCACAGCTTGTAGGGAAAGGCTATTTGACAACGCCTTTGATCCCGAAAGTGCAAATTACCTTGGCAAATCTCTTTCAACAGATGCCGATAGCAACGGCGTAGCCGATGTTTTGGAACCCAATATGCTGAAAATTTCTGCTGGATGTTTTAACATGGGGGCCAACCAGATTTTTCGTGAGGATTTGGATTCAACTTTAATTGAGGCGGATGAAATGCCCGCTCATGAGGTGTGCGTGGATTCCTTTTATATGAAAGATACCGAGGTTAGTTACGGTGAATTTAGAAGCCTGTTTGCGGAAAGGACATTGAGCGCTAAAAAAGACAAGTATCCTATACTAAACATTAGCTGGTACGATGCGGTTGAATATTGCAACCGGTTGAGCCAAATACATGGGTATGAAGAAGTCTATAAAATCCGCAAAGACGTGGTGGAAATTGATTTAAGGAAAAAAGGTTTTCGCCTTCCTACCGAGGCTGAATGGGAATGGGCCTACGGTTATGATAGCCTCCAATTATTCTATTGGGGCGAGGATAGCGCTAAAACCGGAGAATATGCATGGTATGTTAAGAATGCCAAAGAGAGCAGCCAACCTGTGGCCAGCAAAAAAGAAAATGCAAATGGCCTATACGACATGGCTGGCAATGTATGGGAATGGGTAAATGATTATTATAACGATAGCTATTTTGAAGATTCTCCCCGAATGAATCCCCAGGGGCCAAATTTTGGGAATTTCAGGGTGGCCAAAGGCGGCAGTTACCGCTTCCCAAGGTTCTCTTTAAGGCGTAGCAATCGCATATCTCTTAAAGAAGAAGACTCCCATTTGGATGTGGGTTTTAGAATTGTATTGCCCGGGGATATGGATAGATGAAAACTTTGGGCAAGGCCGGGCCTTTTTTAAAATGGGCTGGCGGCAAAGGTCAATTGCTGAAATCATTGGAACAGAACCTTCCTGAATCCGTTAAAAACGGAGAAGGTTTTAGGTATCTGGAGCCTTTTGTGGGAGGCGGCGCGCTTTTCTTTTTTCTGGCTGAAAATTTATCCCTTAAACAAGCTATGTTAATGGATAAAAATCCGGCGCTTATCAATTGCTATAAAGTTGTTCAATCAGATGTGGATCCGTTGATAAAAACTTTAGCCAAACTGGAAAAGGATTATTTGGAAAAAACCAGCGAGGAAAGAGAGAGCCTTTTTTATGAAATTCGAAAGAAGTACAACCGCATAAAATTAAAAAACAAATGGGGTAAAAAGGATGTGCTCCAATTAGCTGCCTTTTTGATTTTTCTAAATAAGACTTGTTACAACGGATTGTATCGGGAAAATTCTCTGGGTGAGTTTAATGTTCCTTTCGGCAAGTACATAAAACCCCGAATTTGCGACCGGGAAAATTTATTATGTTGCTCGGAGGCCTTATCCAAGGCAGAGTTAAAATGCCTAGATTTTTCAGCGAGCTTTAGTCTTAGCCGCAAAAAAGATCTTGTCTATATGGATCCCCCATACCGACCCGTAAATAAAACTTCAAGCTTTACCCAGTACTCCAAAGGCGGTTTTTCTGAGGACGACCAGAAGAAATTAGCGGGGTTGTGCACAAAGATGCATAAAAAAGGATGTTATGTACTCTTGAGTAACTCTGTTCCGGCAGGAACTAAAGAGCAAGACAATTTTTATAAACAAAATTTTAAATCAAAATACTTTTCCATTAAAAAAATAAAAGCACGTCGCGCCATAAATTCAAAAGGCTCCGCAAGGGGAGCCGTAGAAGAAGTTTTAATAAAAAATTATTAGACGGGGTTTAATTTTCCGAGTTCAGCATATTTTTAAGACGCTGGTATTCGGTACGCCTCATTAATATCAGTACTGGAAATTCATAACGGGTAGGATGATCCAAATCTTCATAATTATT
>JBNKOC010000013.1:0-36987 GCA_050294405.1 Fibrobacteria bacterium
CAGATCGTTTAAATTGAATTAATCCTGTAAATAATAACAATATTGAAATTATTAAATTTAGCAATATCACTGACCAGGGCATGGGGTTGGTTTGAAGAAATATGGAACGGAAACCTTCAATAACCCCAACCATTGGGTTTAAACAATACCAAAATTTATATTTTTCTGGTATTTGATTTAAGCCATAGACCACTGGGGATAAATACATTGCTAATTGGATAAAAAAAGTAATGGAGTAATTAATATCGCGGTACTTAATGGCTAAAGTACTGAGCCATATGCCAATGCCAAGTCCACTTACCATTAGAATAAAAAGCAAAAGGGGGAGGTAAATTATATTAGCACTTGGAATTAATTTATACCAGAAAAGCAGTATTAATATAATGCTAAAAGAGATTAAAAAATCAATGCTTTTTGATAACAATATGGAAATAGGTATTACAATCCGGGGGAAGTACACTTTGCTTATCATGCTTGCAAAAGTTTTAAGGGAAGCGCTTGTTCCAATTAAAGAATTTGTGAAAAAGGTCCATGGAATAATAGCTACTGCGCTATAAACCATGTAAGGGATACCTTCGGAATCTACCTTAGCCAGATTTCCAAAAATAACAGAAAATATTAATATACGAATGAGAGGTTGGATAAAAGCCCATCCAAATCCCAAGATAGATTGAGCGTACCTGCTTTTGATATCCCGAATTAAAAGCATAATTAATAAGTCTCTGTACTCAGATAATTCCCTAAAATTTGGAAGGGACCAACCACTGCTAGGCTTAATTACGGTTATTTTTTCAGAACTATTCATAGTGAGCTAAAATGTCTTTTTCAATGTTTTCTGAAAATTTTTCATATGTGAAATCATCAATGGCATCCATTCCGTTTAAGCCAAGCTCATTCCATTTCTTCGGGTTATTAAATAATTCATTTATAGAATCAATCCATATTTTAACATTTAAATCCAGGCTGATTCCACATTTATAATGGTTTAATACTTGCGGTATTGACGAGACTTTGGATGTAATAGGAATGCATTTATGAGCCATGGCTTCACTAATTACCTTTGGCCAACCCTCGGATGCAATAGAGGGAAATAAAAAGAAATGAGAGTTTTTATAAAAAGTGTGAATTTTTGAATGCCGCATATATCCTGTTGATTTGATTTTTAATTTTTCTGGGAAATTTTGAATATGGCTTAATAAAGGCCCATCTCCAATAACATCAATAGAATATTGGATTTGTTGCTTAAATAATTCTTCGGCTAATTTTTCTATAAAAAGAATCCCTTTAGCCTCTTCGATTCTTCCCACGAATAAAAATTTAACAGGAAATGTAATTTGTTTTGATAAACAATTATTTCTCGCGTTGATTGCTTCAGGTCTATAGATACAAGGATTGACGACACTAATTATGTGTGCCTTTTGATTTTGCCAAGTTCCATTAATCGTAACTTTTCCTTTGCAAAAATTTTTATTGAGAATTGACTTTTGCAGCCTATAGGATATTGGCTCATTCGGATATTTATCCCAATTTCCCGCGTATTTAATCCAGCGCTTCGGTTTTTTATTAATAGAAAGTATTATAAGAGAAAGAAGTGCGATGTTACAGGGTGCGCGAACATAAATCCAATCAGTTGTGTCCAGCTCATTAATTTTTTTGCGAATCTTTAAAAAATAGTCAAAGCTTTTTAATACCAACTTGATTTTTGCCAGAACTGATTCACCCCCAATGGGGTCCAAAAGAGAAAACTTTATGTTTTTTTTTCTATAGGGCTCACTACTTGCCGGAACATCATTGTTGTGCAAAAACCCAACAATTTCCACCTCTTCAAAAAAAATAGCGAGTTCGTCATTTTCCTTAACTGTAGGCCCCCATCCAAAAATTTGTTCTTTGTGATTATAATGGGGCGTGTGTGATAAAATGAGAAGCTTCAAATTTTATACGCCTGCTAAAAATTTCTTTATTTTACGGCTTATGTAATCGATCTCATTATTTTTTAAGGATGGGTAAACAGGAAGAGTTATAATTTTTTGATATTCATAATAGGCAACTGGAAAGTCTAATGCCTTGTAGCCATATTTATTTTTGTAATAACTATGTAAGTGAACAGGCTTAAAATGGACGCTTGTAGATATTCCTTGCTGAAATAAATAATCAATGAGTTGGTTTCTAAGTCCAGGTTTATCGTGTTTAATTCTAATGGGGTAAATGTACCAAGATGAAATGCATTTATTTGGTATGCTTAGGCTGGTTATGTTCTTTTCCTTAGAAAAGCTATTCATGTAATTTGATGCGATTCGGGTTCTTTTTTTTAAGAAAAGGTCGGCTTTTTTTAATTGCATTATTCCCAAACATGCCGCTATATCCGTTGGATTGTATTTAAATCCCTTTACAGAAATGTCATACTCCCATTTGGCGGATTTATATCTGTTGATGGCGTCTCTGGACATTCCATGGAGCCTTAATAATTTAACTTTGTCAGCTATTTTTTTGCTTTGGGTTGTTAGCATACCTCCTTCAGCTGTGGTTATGCACTTATTTGCGTAAAAACTAAAACAAGTAATATGTCCGATAGAACCCACCGGTTTTCCATTATAATAGGCCGGAGTGCAATGTGCGGCGTCTTCAATAACATATAATTTATGTTTTCTGGCAATTTTTAAAATTTCTTTCATTTCACAGGGAATGCCTGAGAAGTGAACAGGGATGATTGCCCTGGTCTTTGAAGTGATTTGAGCTTCAATTAATTTTTCATTGATATTTAAAGTGTCTTTGCGAATATCTACAAAAATAGGTTTTGCCCCCATGTATTCAATAACCTCCGTAGTGGCGGCAAAAGTAAAAGGAGTGGTGATAACTTCATCTCCGGGCTTAATATCAATCGCTTCCAAGGCCAAATGCAAAGCCGCCGTTCCGGAATTAACCATAATGGCATGAGTGGCATTAACATATTGGGCAAAATTGGTTTCAAATTCCAGGGTTTTTGGACCAGTGGTCAGCCAGCCATTTTTTATAACCTGCCCAACTTGGGCAATGGTTTTGGAATCAATTTCTGGTTTGAAAAAAGGAATTTTCATTTAAAAATTAGGGAAAACTGGGCTTTTTAGGTCTTTGCAGAAAAAGCTTAAACCAGGCTAAAATTGAGGTTTTTTTTATGAGGTGGATAAAGCTTCGCTATTGATAGTCCCATTTGACTATCCCAAAAATCTCAAATTTCCTTAATTATCCTTATTTTATTTTGGGGAATCAAGGAATTCCCGCTTTTAATTTTGCTCATTTAAACTCGGAGAAACAAATGGCCAAATTATGCATTAAGCCAGGTTTTCCAGTGATAAGGTAGAGTAGTGGGGCGATAGGTTTTTGATTTCTGTTTTAAAGCTCCCACCAATGCTGGGAATGTGGATGGACACCCAGTTTTGATTGAGGAAAGCTTCGATTTCCCCTTCGATTCCAAAAAAGGCTCCCTTGAGTATTTCCACTTTTTCGCCCAGAGAAAAAGGGTGTTTTTTGTTTACGTATTCAAAGGGGATTTTACTTTCTTCGATTTTACGGACCAATTCCATTTCTTTTGCGGGAATGGGTGTAATTTTGCCTTTGTTGCTTATAATGTTGAGTACATTTGTATTGGATAAGACATCCAAGCGGTTGGAAAGTGTCATTTTCACAAATACATAACTTGGAATAAGTGGCACTAATAATTTTTTATAACGATCGGACCAACGGCGTTTTACCCAATGCATGGGTAAATAAATTTCAAATTTTTGACAAAAGGCCTTTTGAACCACTTTTTCGCATTTGGAACGGGTATGTATTGCATACCAATTTAATTCGCTGCTATTTGAGAGTTCCACCATGAATATTATTGCACAATAAACCAGGGGTTAAGCAAGTTTTTTTTATTATACAAAAGACTGCTTTGTGAATTATGTTCCAATACCTTTTTTCCCGCTTTTAAAACAATAGCGTGGGCAGCCGCTGTATCCCATTCCATGGTGGGTCCCAGCCTGGGATATATATCTGCCTTTCCTTCGGCTACCAGGCATAATTTTAGAGAACTTCCCATGGATATGAGTTCAATTTTTTGGTTTTTAGCTTCAAACCCTTTTAAATAATCTAAGAAATCCTGGGATTGATGAGAACGGCTTCCTACAATTTTAAGAGCATGATTTGTTTCATGGTTTGGGATAGGCAGTTTTTGAGGAGAAGAGCCATTTTCGGATTTATAACTGCTAGATTCATCTGTGTAATACATCCAATCCAGATATGGGGCATAAACCACTCCAAAAACCGGAGTTTGACCTTCAATCAAGGCGATGTTAACAGTAAATTCTCCATTTTTTTTTACGAATTCTTTGGTGCCGTCTAGTGGGTCGACCAACCAAAAACTTTCCCAATCCTTTCTGATTTCGTAATCCAATAATTTGCCCTCTTCAGATAAAATGGGAATATTGTGGTTTAAGTTCTGCAAACCTTCCACAATAATTTTATGGGCAGCTTTATCTGCTTCCGTTAGAGGGCTGGAATCGCCCTTGTATTCCACTTCAAAATCCCTCCCGTAAATTTCCATAATGGCATCTCCGGCCATTCTGGAAATTTTTAGTAATTCAGGTAAATATTTATTTATCATAGAGTTCTAAAATAAATTCCCAAAGGTTAAAAACCAGTTTTTTTGGCCATAATTTAGGGAACCTGGCAGTTTTCCAAGGGATTTTTTCCAGTAAAATTTTCTGGGGCAATAAGACACCAGTTTTCGGCAATATTGTTTTGGCCGAGGGCATTAAAATTTTTGGCTGAAATCAATCCCCTTTCAGATCCTACGGAGTCTACAGGCAAATATTCTGATGTATAAGAAAGGGAATCCACTAAAACATCACGAGATTGGTACTCACAAACAAGAAGAAGGCTTTGCTTGGTGCTTACCATTTGCATTTCTATTTGAATATCCGCAATAGCCGATTCTGCCCCTCCTAAAACCAAAGATTTTCCTGGCTCAATCACCGTGCCGTTTTCGAAATGATAGCTGGTAGTGGTGGAATTGCTGCCGCGGGTGCGCGCTACCTTGCAACTATCCAGAATAAGGCTGTCAGAACTCATATTAAATAGGGAAATACTTTCACCGGAGTTTCCGCCCATCTGGACGGGAGGTTCAGGAAAAAAGTGGGTAAATCTTATATCAAAAATCTCAGGAGTTCTGAGTGCGGAGTTGGGCAAAGTTAATTCCAATTCGATGTTTGCATTTTCTTCAACTTCAAAACTAATACCGGATTGTGATTTCTGATAATCCAGGGGGATATTTAAAGCGAATTGTTCGCCCATGGGAATGAATATGGAATCACTGGAAAGATAGTGAAACAGCAAATCGCCGCTGGCATTGCGCAAATTAACTTCTACTTGATATTTACTGTCTCCCATAATTTTGGGGATGGAAATTTTTCCAAAGTCTGAATAAATATGGATGGCGGAATCATAACTTATTTGAGCGTTCGATAATATAACGTTTCCGGACATAACTCCATAGGGGTTGCCCAAACCAAGGGCCAGAGTGGAATTGATGCTGGAAAAGTTTGGCTGGCAGCGGATAGTAACATTAATGCTTTCTCCGGCTACTATGTTTACGTTGTGTATTGCCCCGGTAAATATTACAATGCCATTTTCGTCTAAAAGTTCTGCGAAAATGCTCTGGTTGGGACCGGGTTCTATGTTGGAAAACTCCAGGCTTTCCTCTAAAAAAGGAGCTTCAAAATTTTGGTTTCCGAGGTCTGAACCCGTAATTAATATTTTCACAGTTTTAGCATCTGAAATAGAATAACTGGGCTCTGCGGAGGCTTTCCTTAATATGTATTGGTGAAAATTAATATGAATACTGGAAGCGCCTTTTTCAGAAGAATCCGGAGACTCTTTGGCAGATTGAATGCAGCTTGAGAAAAATAGCCCGAATAAGATTACCCAATACATGGAAACCTTCCTTATGTTTAAAGAAAATACGCGATAAAAACTACCGAAGGCAGCTTGTATCCAAGAATTAGTTTGCTTAACGCAGCTTAAAATCTAATTAAGCTAAAAATATATTTCAAGCTATTTTTTATAGCTAGGCGGATTCTTTGTGGATTTCCAAATATTTTTAACCAAGCCAAAATTACTTAGTAACATCATGGCTATTTTGCTGTATCCGATGGTTTTGTAAGGTTGTTTAAATTCTTTTTCAACTAGAAACTTTATTTGATTCCAAAATTTGTCGCTGGTGTTTTCGCCAATTTTAAATATCCATTCTCGTATCCATATTTGATGTAAATGATGCTTGCCGATTTCATCCCAACAGTGCTTGTGATAGCCTTCCAGAAACGATTCGGAATTATCTTTTATTTCCAAAGATTTGCAGACCCATTTAGCCGCAATGGAACCCGCCAGCATTCCCGAGGCAATCCCGCCCCCGGTAAGGGGATCCGTATGGTGGGCGGCATCTCCCGTAAGAAGAAACCCATCAGCCACGGATTGTTGCAAGTTACCGCTTACAGGAACAGAGCCCCCGTGCACATCCAACAGTTTGTGATTGGGGAAAAACTTCTCCTTAAATTCCATGGTGACATCGTACATATTCGGCTGCTTTGCCTTGGGAGTGATAGTGCCCGCTCCAATGTTAATAACATTGCTTTTGATTTTAGGGAATACCCAAACATAGCCTTTGGGAATATCTTTGTAATGTAACCAGAAAGACAAATGGTTGGGGTGCTCATCCATACCCTCTACGCGAAATTCGATAGCAGAGCATACATGGGCCGCCATTTGGCGGGATTTCAGTCCGGCCCATTGTCCGCAAAGGGATTCAACTCCGTCCGCAGCTACCACTATGTTTGCTTCAACCTCAATTTCCTGTCCATCATAAACAAGGCTGATCTTTCGCTTTCCATTTTGATAGGGATGCACATTGGAAACTCTGGCATCGAGCAGAAGCTGGGCCCCGGCCTCCTCGCTTTTTTTTGCCAAATCCTGATCGAATAAGGCTCTATCCAGCATGAGGCCAACATTGGCCTCATCGTATTTGATGTAATGGTTAGGGTGGTGTAAAATCACCCCGTGCACATCACTCTCAATATAATCTTCATTGATTTCTACAAATTCCGAAAGCCGCTGCCTTGTGCCGGTGGCTTCACCGCAACGCACGGGCACTCCCACAACAGGTCTTTTTTCAACCTGGAGAACTTCATAGCCTTGTTTGGCAATGTTCATGGCGCAAATGCTACCTGAAGGACCGGCGCCTATTACAATGGCATCATACTGTTTTTTTATCAATGGAGAGCGCTCCTACAGGGCAAATTCTAACACACAAAGTGCAATAGGTACATTTGGGTTGAAAAATTTGCAAATTGGTTTGATACATATCCAGGGCAAATGTGGGGCAAAGCCCTACGCATCCCGCGCAAGAGATGCATTTGTTTCTATCCAGATTTAAATTGAGATCTTTTTTTGCCATGAATATTCAGCTTATATTTTGAGAACTTCCAGAAGATTGCTTTCCATAGTGGAATAGTCCTGGGCCCCGGTGACCACTTTTTGAATGACACCGAATTTATCAATGTACACCATAGTTGGAAATGCCATAATGGAATAATCTTTGTGAGTCAACTTGGAAGTGTCGTTAAAAAGGGGGTAGCTGTGGGGATTTTTTTCCTGAAATTGTTTAAGCAAAGAAAGCGGTTCAGAACTGATGCCCACAATAACTACATCTTTACTTTTGTAATTTTGGTATAACTTTTCTAGGGAAGGCAGGGTGAATTTGCAGGGCCCACACCAAGTTGCCCAAAAATCCAGAATAATGGTTTTTCCTTTTAAAAATTCCGAATCAATAGAATTGGCGTAAAAACTTCCCTTTAATGCTGTGAAAGGGCTGCCAACCATAAGGTTAGTGATGCTGCGGATATCTTCCGGGCGAGGGGATAGGGCCATTTTTTTAGTAATAATTTTCCCATTTCGGCCCAGGGTTAGTTCTACAATTTCTCCTACTTCCATACTCTGAATAGTTTGGAGTAGGGTTGCCCTTCCATTTAAGGGCGTGCCATTTACACTTAATATAATGTCATTTGGCTCGAGCCCGGCTTGTTCTCCAGAGGCACCGGGAATAACTTTTTCGATTTGCACAGCTCCCTCAGGCATTTTATGTCCAAGCTCTTTGGGTATGGAAGAAAGGGGCAAGTCTTTAAAGGCTATGCCAATCCAGGCTTTTGGCGAACTTGTTTTTTGAGCCCAAAGTGTAAAACTAAGGGCCAGACATAAAAAAAGACTCTTCATTCCTATTCCGGTAAAAGGCAATAATCTACAAAGATTACTCCTGCAATTGCACCTCGATAGGAATGCCTTGGTTGTAATCTTGCTCCGTGCCTTTAACAGCTTCATAAGCTTCCAGAGAATAATCCACTGGTGCAAATTGTTCTAAAGTAGCACCCTTTTCTACGAGGTAATCAATGATTGCCCTATGCTGTCTAGCTAGTAAATCCAAAGTTTCCTCAGGCTTTTTGGGGAACTCCCTGTAAATTGTGATTTTCACCTGTTTGTCAGGGTAAGTTTTCAATTGCAAAGCCAGAGAATCTAAAGAACGGAAAGATTCAAAAGTAAAATTCTCGGTGCCAGTTCTGAATTTTACATCCGGCAACAATTGCAAAGATTTTAGGGGAGGCACGCCAGTATCTGGGCAACCGTCCTCATCTTTGGAGCCGTTAAAAGTTTCTTTTTCATTGGGACATTGATCCACATCGTCTTTAATGCCATCGCTGTCATTATCCAGCTCCAGGCAACCATCCTCATCCTCAAAACCGTCCTTATCTTCAGGAGCCAGAGGGCATTTATCCTTGTCATCGGGGATTCCGTCTTTGTCGTTGTCTAAATCTGGACAACCGTCAGAATCGTCAAAATTATCGAAATCCTCAGCCTCATTGGGACATTTGTCTTTTTTATCGGGGATTCCGTCTTTATCGTTGTCGTCATCAGGACATCCATCCTCATCCATAAAGCCGTCTTTGTCTTCCGGGATTTCCGGGCAGCGGTCTTTTACATCTAAAACGCCGTCTTTGTCGTTATCGGGGTCAGGGCATCCATCCTGATCTTCGAATCTGTCTTTATCTTCTGGTTCTTTGGGGCATTCGTCGTATTTATTGGGAATGCCGTCGCCATCTTTATCGCCAGCTAAACTAAAAGAAGGCAATAAAAATAAAAGGATCAAAAAGGCAGGAAGCTTATAATTCATGCAATAAAACCCCATTTTGAATGAAATACATAGGCTAACGTAGAAATATCCAGTGGAATAGACAAATGATCTTGGCGCTAATGCCGATAAAAATGGCCAATTTTATTAATTTTCCAGCCATGGATTTTTCCCGAATCAATAAATTAGATAAGTCCACAATTGATAAAATTGCGGCAGGGGAAGTGATTGAACGCCCAGCCAGTGTTTTAAAGGAACTTGTGGAAAACTCCATTGATGCAGGCGCCAGCCAAATTTCCATTTGGACAGAGCAAGGGGGAAAGTCGCTGCTTAAAGTAAGTGACAACGGTAGGGGGATTCACCGGGAAGACGTTTTTTTGCTTTGGGAACGGCACGCCACCAGTAAAATTTCCAGAGCAGATGATTTGTACAATATTTCCAGTATGGGATTTCGAGGTGAAGCTCTTTCCAGCATAGCTTCTGTTTGCGATGTAAAGGTGGAGTCCAAAAGACAAGAGGAAGATATCGGATTTGAAGTTGAGGTTTTGGGCGGAAAACAGGGCGATGTAATAGATAGCTCCCGAACATCGGGAACCACTTTTACGGTAAAAAATTTATTCAGCCATTTTCCGGTGAGAAAAAAGTTTTTATCCAGCGATAGATCGGAAGCCCAACAAAATTTAAAAACTTTAATTCGAATTTCCCTGGCCTATCCCAAAGTGGGTTTTCAACTGCAAGAAGGAGGGAAAACAGTATTTGATTCCCCGGCCGGAAGCCTGGAAGACAGGGTGGGGGATGTATTTGGAAAAATAACAAGTCAAAATCTAATTGAAGTCGATGAGTCTCTTTCGGGGATTTCCATTTCGGGGTTTGTGTCTCCGCCAGATAGCTTTAAGGGGACCAGGCAATCACAATATTTTTATGTAAATGGCCGCAACGTGCAAAATTTAATGCTGTCAAAAGCATTGGGCCAGGGTTTTGATGTTCAATTACCCGGAAAGTATCCTGCATGCGCTCTTTTTTTATCTTTGCCGCCAGATGTAATTGATGTTAACATACATCCCACAAAAAAAGAAATTAAATTTAAGGATGAAAAATATATTTTCACCTCTATTGTAAATAGTGTGCGGAAGGCATTGCAAAAAGCTTATTCCCATCCCGGGTTAAATATTTCGGGCAGCCCGGAAGAAGATGAATTAACCGCAGAAGCAAAGGCGCTGCCTTTTGACTTTGCAACCAAAGCAAAGCAAAAACAATATGTGGAATCAGAATCAGCAGAGGCCCAAAACCAAACCAGCTTGTTATTAGAAGAAAAGTCTGAAGAAGAGAAAAAAAAACCAAAGGGGCCCAAAATTTTCAGCTGGCCGGAACCTAACCCAGGGCTAGTAAAAACCAACCCAATGGCTTCGGAGGAAAACTCAACGGAAAGCCCTGAAAAATTTGAAACCCATAATGTTCCTTTTTTGCAAATACATAATGCTTACATCCTATTTGAAGTGGAGTCGGGGTTGATGGTGGTTAATCAACAATTTGCCCACGAGAGAATTTTATATGAACAAGCTCTTGGAGTTTTAAAATCCGGAAGCAAACTCAGCTCTCAGCAATTGCTGTTTCCAGAAGTTTTGGATTTGAGTTTGGAAGAACATCAGGCTCTTATTCCCTATTTGCCTCAATTGAAAAAGTTGGGTTTTGATATGGAAGAATTTGGAGGAAACAGTTTTCAATTGCGGGGAATTCCTTTGGAAATTTCCCAAAACAATGCTTTAAAAATTACCCGCAATATTATTCAGGGACTGGTTTTGGAAAACCCCGGGTCTACCTTGGATTTTAGCCTTTTGGCTAAGGCTTTTTCCAGTGGCGCTAAAATTAAAATGGGGGAGCGGCTTAGTTCGGCTGAAATTTCCAGCCTTATTGATAAATTATTTGCCACGCAAAATCCATTTGTCTCTCCCTCTGGAAAGTCAGTTGTGTTAAAATACAGATTAGATGAATTTAATCGAAGGTTTTCTGTATAGTTAAATGGTTTTTTTGGAACCCTTAAATAAGAAATGAATTCTTTATTTAAAAGTCGTTTTTTAGCTGTTGCAGAACTGGACAAAAAGGGCAAGTTACTGGATTGTTCAACGACCTTTGCTCGAATGTTGCAAGCCCCAAAAAGCAAACTGTTAAAGAAATCTATAGCTGCTCAATTTAAACCGGTTAGTTCTTTTAAGTTCAGAAGTTTTTTTAATAATTTTTTAAATGGAAAAAGCAGCAGTATAAGCGAAGTTATCCAATTAGATAGAAAACCTTCAAATGGGTCATGGTTGGATCTGACTCTGGAAAAAATGCCGGAGGGTCCCGACTCTGAAAAAATTTATATCTACCTCCAGGACGTTACTGAATTCAGGCAAAGAGAACTTTCTCTTGTGGAGAAAGAAGGTCTCTACAAAACAGTAATTGCCAATGCCCAGGCTGTGGTGTTCGCTTTGGACGATAAGGGTTGTTTTTTGTTTAGCGAGGGAATGGGACTTGCGGATTTGGGGTTAAAACCTGGAGAAGTTGTGGGGCTTTCTGCCCTTGAACTATACAAACATAACTCTGTAATAGTGAAATCCATTAAAGCGGCACTTCAGGGCAAACCCTTTTCTGGAATATTTGAAGAGGGAGGCTTGCTTTTTGATACCAGTCTGGTACCTTATTTTAACTCCCAAAAAAAAGTGACCGCTGTCATTGGCATGTCGGTGGATATATCTGAAAGAAAAAGGGCGGAAAAAGCTTTAATTGAAAGTGAGGAAAAGTACCGCTCCATTTTTGAATCTTTTACGGATGTGTATTTTCGGGCCAAATTAACTGGGGAAATGACCATGGTATCTCCTTCAGTGGAATTAAATTTCGGCTATAGCCCTGCCTTTGCCCTGCGACAAAAAGCCAGTTTATTTTTTAAGGACTCCAAAGGTTGGAACACTATGGTTCGCAAGTTATTAAAAGAGGGCGAGCTGCGAAACTTTGAATTTGAAGCCATTGATAAGGAAGGGGATTTGCTGATGGCTTCCCTTACTGTTTCTCTTACCTATGATAAACATATTGGCAACCCCGATGGAGTGGAAGGCGTATTGCGGGATATTACTGAATTAAAAATGGCAGAAAAAGAAGCGGAAATTAAAAACCGCCAATTGATGCAGGCAAGTAAAATGGTGACTTTAGGTACTTTGGTTTCTGGAGTGGCCCATGAAATAAATAACCCTAACAATTATATCATGTTTAACACTTCCCTGTTGTCTAAAATCTGGAGCGACATTGAACCCATATTAGCCCAGCGATATGAACAATCTGGCGATTTTAAATTAGGCGGTCTTAGCTATAAAAAAATGTTAAACAAATACCGGGATTTAATTGAAGGCATTAATGACGGGGCCCACCGTATTAATAAAATTGTTACTGAGTTAAAAAACTTTGTGCGCCAGGGCTCCACAGATTTAAATCAAAAGGTGGATATTAATCAGGTGGTATTAAACGCATCCAACCTCATTAAAAACTTAATTAGCGAATCCAAAGTGAAATTGGAAATGGATTTAGGCTGGGAGTTGCCTCTTGTAAAAGGAAACCGCCAGCAATTGGAACAGGTGGTGATCAACCTTTTGGAAAACAGTTGTCAGGCGGCTAAAAATCAGAATTGTTATATAAAAGTGCAGACCATTCAGCTTCAAAACCCCGATGTAGTTCAGATTAAAGTAACAGATAATGGCCCGGGTATCCCTAAGGAAATTATGCATCGTATTATGGACCCATTTTTTACTACTAAATCAGATTTAGGAGGTACAGGTATGGGGCTTTCGATTTCTTATAACATAATTGAAGATCACCGAGGCAATTTAGAAGTAAGCTCTGTTCCTAACTCAGAAACAGTTTTTACGGTAAGCTTCCCTGTTCAATAAAACATTGCCTTTGATTGACGACGTTATTTTAAGCCGGCTTTAGTCTGCTCCACCATCGAGAGTGACGGTAAACTCTTTGGCTTTGGTTGTATCGGCCTCTGGGATAACCCGGCATGTTACGAATGCCACTCCGCTAAAGCGGGTGCCTAAAACGGTTTGTTTGTCGGAGAGGATAGTAAGGTATTCGGTGCTTCCCACCACTTCCACCGTATAATTTTTATTGGTGGTATTGGCGGGCAACCAGTTGATATTTGGTTTTGCCTGGAACAAGTCAGGAGTTAGATACATTCCATCTACCTGAATGCTGGAAAGGGGGTAAGCCCTCGTTACATTAACAGTAGCGGTATTGGGATTTTGGTTATAGCTGTTGTCAATGGCCCCGATGTATATGGAATTGGCCCCGTCCTTAAGATAAATGGTGGCGGTCCAACCATTGGCTGTTTGGGTAGCCCACACTATTGAATCCGGGTTTTCGGCATCTTCCACATGCACCAAATAAGCCGCAGAAATTCCGTTTTCGTCATCGGCGGTAAAGTTAAAGGTAGCTGTTTCTGTCCAAATAGTATCGTTATGCTGAGTGGAAGGAGCTGGGCCATTGGCCACAGTGGGGGGAGTATTGTCTAGTTTAGTGGGGTCGTAAGTGAGGTTAACATTTAGTGTCTGCACATTGGCAGTATCTTCTCCAAGGGGGTTGTCTGTGGCGGTAATTTTTATGGGGTATGACCCTCTGCCGCTTGTAAAAGCATAATCGGCCTCGTATTGATTTGCCGTTGAGGAAACTTTGTCCGCATTTTTTCCGGCAATTATCACGCTGCCAATTCCGGAAAGGTTATCCTGCACTTCTACCCTAATAGTTACTGTTTGCTCTGTTAAGACCTCATCTTCGGTTGGAGATAATAGGGTGATAGTGGGTTTTGTAGTATCTCTGGGAGCATAACGAATGGTGAAAATAGAGGTGTCGGAATTTGCGTTTAAACTTCTATCGGTGGCAATGACCGTAAAGGTTTCGGTGTTTTGGCTAAAGAGCACCGGAAAAACATAGTTGGTGTCCGCCAGAGTCGCCGCGCTTCCGTTTACGGTTACAGAGGCGATGCCACTGGGGTCGGTTACCCGAAATTCCAGGGTGGTATTGGCCACATGGTAAACTTCGGTGGAATTATGGCTTATTAACAGTACACTGGGAGGCAATAAATCACCTGCGGTGGGGTCGTAGCCTACCAATACTATATCGGTAGCCTCGTTTCCGGATACATCGCGGGCTATAGCAGTAATGCGCTTGTTGTTACCCACATCCTCTAAATCCACCTGTGCGCTCCAGTTTTCACCCTGAATGGTGGCTTCCACACCATTTACAATCACGGATTCCAACTGCCCGTTGTCTTTAGCCGTACCACTGACAGGAACGTTAGTCTGAATGTTTAATACATCGGAACTTGTGGGGCTTTTAATGCTTATTTCCGGCGCTGTTACATCTGTAATGCTGTATGCAATATTGAGCGTGTCCAAAAACCGGTTATTGGCTGGGGAATTGTCCACCACATCCACAATAACCTGGTTGTCTCCTTCCACCAGGCTAAGATATACATACCACTCCCCATCGCTGAGCTCGGCGTCTTTTCCGTTTACCTTAAAAGTCAAAATATCAGATCTATCGCTGTATGTACCGTCAAACTTTAAGCTAGGCAAGTTTACTGTGGCTCCATTGGCCGTGTTGTAGGTTACAATAGGTGCTTCGCTGTCGGCAGCTTCTACAACATAGTTGATGGTGAAATTGATTTCGAATTGATTTGCTTCGTCGTCAAAAAGCAAAACGTTGATGTTGTTAACTCCAGGTTCGAGATTGAGAATTATTTCCCAGCTTTTGTTGTTAATATCCACAGTTTCATCGTTAATATCAAAAACCCGGATTTGATTTTTAGGATCTAAGGTTCCTCTCAATTGAATAGTGGAGGTGCCCACAGTGTTTTGAGCGTCTGGATTATTTATTTCAATGTTATTGTTTTCTATTATAAAATTGAAAAATTCTTCATTTATTTTTTGCTGATCTTTAATTTCGGCTATGGTTTTTTCGCTTTGGGCTTCTTGAATGCAAGTGGCCAGGTCTTTTTTGCAATCGCTATTGTATTCTATAAGCAAATCCAGGGTGTCTTTACTGATTCCGTTGGGAGCTCCGGGATCAAAGGGATTGTCTCTTTCAGCTTTGGTGCAATTAAATACAACAGCGCTTAATAAAGTAGCGCCAATCCAAAATTTATTTAAATATGCCATCCTCAAAATCAATCCATATGGGTAATAAGCACAGGCAGGCAGCTTTTACAAATTCCCCTGAAAACAAAATATACCTAATTTAAAGTGGTATCCCTAGCCCCAAAAATATAATGGCCGAAGCGGGGTTTCACTTAAAATAAAAATACCAAAAAAGCAGCCAAAAAATTAAAAACAGAGGCAGAGAAAACAACATTCGTCGAAAGGCCGAATCCGGCATTCGTTTTCCAAAATCAGGGGAGCTGTTGTCGCTTAGCATTTCCCGACGCAGTTTTTTCAGGGTTGCATCTATTTTTTTATGGGCGGGTTCTTCCGGGGCTTCTGTCTCAGAGGACTCCGTTTTATCTTCCTCTTTCATCAAGCTCTTCTACCTGGTCTCCTGGATCTGGGTTTATTTTCCACAAGCACAGGATATGGGTTTTCGGCCCGGATTGGGGTGTGGCCTCCATAGCCCTTTCGGTATATTCTAAGGCCAGCTAAAAATAAAGATGTAAGCACCGGGCCTAATAAGAAACCTGGCAAACCAAAAACAGAAATGCCCCCCAGAGTACTGAAAAATATGAGTAAATCGTGCATTCCAATTTCTTTTCCAAATAAAATGGGCCGTAAAATGTTGTCCAACACACTGAGACCAATAGCCACGGATAACACAAAGGTAGCCCATATGATTTGGCCTTTTATAAATAGAAATATGGCGGAGGGAACAAGAACAACCACAGGTCCAAGGCCGGGCAGAAGGGAAACCAAAGTCATAATAACCGCCCAAAATACGGGGCTGGAAAAGCCTGCCACCCAAAGCGCAAGCCCTCCAATACTGCCCTGGATAAGGCTGATGCCCAAGGCTCCTTTTAGTGTGGCTCTGGCTGTAAGGGATGCTTCGCGCATAAATTCTCGTTCTTCGCTGTCGCTGAGGGGAGAAACATCCATAAGGGAACGGGTGATTTTTTCGCCGTCTCTATAAAAATAAAAAAGGGCAAAAAGAGAGATTGCAATGGATGTGGCTTTGCCAATGAGGCTGGCGGATAAAGCTTTTCCTCCGGAAAAAAGATATTCCACCAGTTTTTTTCCCCCCGTAACGAGATAGGAGCTTAAAGAATCAAAATTAAGAGCATCGGGGCTTAGGCCAACCCAACTGAATAAAAATTCAAATGGAAAAAGATAGCGTTCTAAAAGTTCGGTATATATGGTTTTAATGTCCAGAGTGAGCTGGCCAATATTTAAGGACTGGTAGAAGTTCATGGCCTCGCGATAGGCTAAAAAACTCACTAACAACAGGGGTAAAAATGCTCCCAATAAAAGGCAGAGCAAAGTGAGTCCCGAGGCCAGATTTGGATTTTTAATTTTTTTATGAATCTTTAAATAAAGAGGATAAGTAACCGTTGCAGCCAGGGCCGCAACGATGGTGGGAATCACAAAAGCCCTCACCATAAAAAGGAAAAATCCTAAAAGAATGAGGAGCACCCAAAAAAAGGCTCTGCGGTTTCCGAGGGTATTTTTTTTAGAGGGTTTTGCCATAACAATAAAAAAGGTAATTTTAAACAATCAGCATGGAAAGAAAAGACCACAGGGAGAGCGATTCTCAGCAATTAAACAGAAGCCGCAAAATGGAATGCGAAGGCCCACAGGATTTTTTGAAAAAATTGGGTAAAGGGAAAACCCTTTCCAAATCCTTGAGCTACAACGAGGCCCAACTGGCCATGAGCCAAATTTTGGACAGCAAATTTACTCCCGCTCAATTGGGCGCACTGCTCCAAGCCTGGAGGCTGGTGGAATTAACTCAGGAAGAGTTAAACGCCATGGGCGCATTTTTATTGGGCCAGTTAAAACCTATCGAACCGCCACAGCAGTCTCATACTCTGGTGCTAAATATTTGCAGTGACACCGCCCGTAAGGGCGGTATTCTGGCGGCCAGCGCCGCCCATTTGCTATGCCTTTGGCCAGTAGATGTATGTATAGTGGCCAACATGCCTATGCTTTCTAACAATACCCGTTCTCTTAGCCTATCTTTGGATTGCGGGGAAAAGGCTCTGGAATTTATAAGCGCGAAAAAAAATCTAAGTACATTTGGTAGCATCAGAGTAAGCCACTGCGATGATTTGATTGAACAATGGTGCCTTTTGGAGGGGGTGCGTCAGGAACTGGGGTTTCGTTCCTGTTTACATACCTTAGAAAAGCTAGTTAGCCCCTGGCCCCAAAGCCCTTTTATCACGGCTCTATCTCATAAACATTACGCCCAGCGTATGGCCAAGGCCCTGGCTCACCTTAAAATGGAGGATTCCTGTATTTTAATGGGAAATCACGGTACCATAGATTTAAACCTCCATAAAAAAACCGAAAGTTATTTTCCCCATAGGGAAGAGGCCTTTTTTTGGGATTCTCCGGCCGATGTGGGATTAGAAATTCCATCTCAACTTTATACCCTGCAATACATGGACAGCTGGAAAAAAGAAAGCAAAGATTTAAGCTCTTCTTTTTGGAATGGAGTGCAGTACGAATTGTCTTTTTTGCTGATCCAGGCTAAAATTTACCCCAATATGGAAGTGGCGCTCCAGGAAATCCGAAAAAAACTGGCTATTTAACCACATAGCATCTTTTTGAACAAAAAAAATCTCATTTTTTTAAATTCAGCATTATCTATTTCTACAGGATTATCACATAGCCAAAGGAAAGCAAAATGTTAGAAGAAGGTAAAAAAGCACCAGCCTTTACTTTAGAATCCAGCTCAGGCAAAAAAGTTTCTTTAAAAGATTTTGCCGGAAAAACGGTGGTCTTGTATTTCTATCCCAAGGATTCTACTCCCGGCTGCACTGTGGAGGCTTGTGATTTTAGAGACGCAAAAACTTACATTAGCCGCAAAAAGGCAGTTGTATTGGGAATTTCTAAAGATTCCATCAGCAGCCACCAGAAATTTATTGAAAAACAGGGTTTGAATTTCGAATTGCTTTCGGATCCCGTTGGGAAAATTTGTGAAAAATATGGGGTTTGGCAGGAGAAAAAAAATTACGGAAAAACCTACATGGGTATTGTGCGCAGCACCTTTATTATTTCTCCAGATGGTAAAATTAAGAAGGCCTATTACGGTGTAAAAGTAAAGGGCCACGTTGAAGATGTAATGAACAATATTTAAAAATATGAATCAGCAAAGCCCCATTGAACAAATCTCCACCACGAATACCATTCGAGAGGTGTTCGGTTATATACGTCGTTTTAAAAACCAGGTGTTTGTGCTTAAGGTGGAAGACGATTTATTGGATAATCCTTTATTTCCTCTTTTAATAAAAGACATTGTTTTAATTAAAAACATGGGAATAAAGGTGATTCTGGTTCCCGGATGTAAAAATTCCATCGACAAGGTTTTGGAAACTTACGGCCATAAAACCCATTCGGAAAAAGGGGTGCGTATTACCGACCCGGACATAATGCCACTGGTAAAGCTAGGTGCCTCCAATGTTACCAATAAAATTCTCACATTGCTTTCAGAAAACGACGCCCATGGCGTATTGGGAAATTGGGTGAGGGCTATTGAAATGGGCGTGGTCAAGGGTGTGGATTATAAAAATACCGGAAAAATTGAATACATCAACATTCCGGTTATCCGCAAACTTCTGGAAGAAGATTTGATTCCCATATTATCCAACATTGGCTGGAATATGGCAGGAAAGCCCTATAATATTTCCAGCAACTCCTTGGCGGTAGCCTTGGCTAAATCCATTGGTGCGGCCAAGCTGTTTTTTATCGGAAGCCATAAGGGGATTCCTGTGGTGGAAAATGCTAAGGTGGATGGTCTGGAACACAGAGACAGCGGTGTATACAGCTCCATCGAAACCCTAAAAGCCGAAAGTCTTTTGAACCAACATAAAAAGGAGCTAGGGGAAACCTATTCCGAGTTGGTTAGCCTGGCTTTGGAAGCTTGTAAAAATGGGACCAACCGGGTTCATATTATTGATGGTTCTCAAAACGGAATACTTCTCCAGGAAATTTTTTCCACCAATGGTGTGGGTACTATGTTTCATGCCAATATACATGCCAATATCCGCCAGGCCAGAGTTTCGGATGTTTCGGGAATATTGCACATAATGCAACCCTATATTTTGTCTGGCAATATGGTGCAACGCACGGCAAAAAATATTCGGGATAGACTTGAAAATTTTTATGTGTATTCGGTGGATGATACTATACGGGGTTGCGGAGCCCTCACCTGTTTCGAAAACCAGAGTGCTGAAATTGAGGCTGTGGTGGTAGATTCGGGCTATAAGGGAAACGGTATTGGCAACAAAATTGTTTCTTACTTACAGATAAAAGCAAGAGAGCTGGGTATGAAACAAGTATTTGTATTGACCACCCAGGCTGGCGATTACTTTATGGGACTTGGCTTTACTATGGCTAGCGTAGATTCTTTGCCAGAAGCCAGAAAAGAAAAATACAACCAGAATAGAAATTCAAAAGTGTTAATAAAAAATTTTAAGGAAGAACATGGATAAAAAGAAAATAGAAAAGGGATTCAAATTAATTTTGGAAGGCATGGGAGAAGACCCCAACCGGGAAGGCCTTTTAGATACTCCTGCCAGAGTTGCCCGCATGTATGAGGAAATTTTTTCGGGTTTAAATGTAACTGCCGAATCCCAACTCAATACTGTGTTTTCTGAAAAGTACGACGAAATCGTTATCTTAAAAGAAATCCCCATTGTGTCCATGTGCGAGCATCACTTTTTGCCTTTTATGGGAAAGGTGTCCTTGGGATATATTCCCCGGGCCAAAATCTCCGGGCTTTCTAAGCTGGCTCGTGTGGTAGAAGTTTTGGCACGCAGGCCTCAAGTGCAAGAACGCCTCACCAATCAGATTGCAGATACTATATATAAAACCCTAAATGCCAAGGCGGCGGGAGTGGTTATTGAATGTATGCATTCTTGCATGACCATAAGAGGTATTAAAAAACCCGGTTCGGTGATGACCACCAGCGCCATTCGGGGAATTTTTAAAACAGATCAGGCCGCCCGCAACGAGTTTTTCCAGCTTATTCGCCCAAACTCCCGGTAAATTAAATTCGACTAAATTCAGGTAAAGTGGACCTTAGATCTTGCCTTCGATGTCATCGATAATATCATCGATTTCATCGCGCACCAAATCGTCGGTGGATTTGTGGCGGCTGCGCCGGTGTTTGCTAGAGCGCCCCTTTAAAATGGACTTTAAATCCATCACCTTTTTTTGCTCCAGCAATAGATTTTCCTTTTCCAGTTTAGCTAGTTTTAGTTTTAAAACCAATTGGCCAAACAGGGTCCCGGATATAAATACCAGGGTCAACAATATGGTCAATATGAGAGTTTCAGAAAACATAATACTGATTTGCCAGCGCCTTTTTAACTGGGTCCTATCTATTATACAGCAGCAGGGGCGGGTTAGCCTTAAAAAACTTTAAATAATTTTTTTAAAGTTTGATTTTTCCGAGTTTGGCCTTTGAATCTGCGGAGATTTAAACCCAATCAAACTCTTTGCCGTTGGGATAGGTGATTTTTTTGGAAGAATATTTGTTTTTTAGGATATCGATTCCCTGAGACAAAATTTCTACCCGGGATTCCCCTTTGGGCACAAACCATTGTTCTTCCCCGTTATCCACCCGCACATAGCATTTATCAGAGATCTCTCTATCTCCCAACAAAATTTCAAAGGTCTTTTTTTGGGAATCGACCTCTACATTGCGTATCCACCGAATGCTCATTTTGAACTCGATTTAATTTTTTTTACCCGTTCGCGCGAAAACTCGGAAAGTATTCCTCTTTGATATTTTAGCAGGATTTCATCGTAAGCTTCAAGTGATTTTTCATGAGAAATATCAGCTTCTTTTAAAAAATTGAGTTTAGATTTGGCCAAATGGCCCAACCAGGAGCTGTTTTGGGACTCGGATAGCCTTTTTAACATGGCCAGAGAGGAATCGGTTTTTCCCAAATTTTCAAATATTTCCGACCTTCGAAGTTGGGCATGTCCCCAGAGGGCTGAATTTTCAGGAATTTTGGCCAGATATTTGAGCTTTTCTGAGAGACTAGAAGGGTGCTCCTCCAAACCAGCCAGCATATTTTGCACATTGCTTTTAGAGCTGTCCAAAACTAAAAAATGCCGGTATTCCAGGCTTTTTTGGGTAAAATCCTCCCCGGTATAGCTGCTGGATAAAACCAACAGGGAGTCCGCAGATTTTAAATAGCCCTCAAATAAATCCACAACCGCCATCCAATGCAAGATTTCCCCGCTTCCGGCTTCCCGATTGGGATTGTGCTTTTCGGCCAATAATTTTTTTCGGGCTTCTTTTAATTTTCCTTCGGCAATATGGATTTGAACTTTTACAAACAGGGCTTTTTGGCTCCAATGTTTATCACGGTTATCCACTAACATATTAGCCACTTTAGCGGATGCCTTTCTCAGGGAATCATTTTGATTTTTATAGGAGGCCTTTAAAAGGCCGTAACTCAAGTAATACTGGTAATCGGGAGGCAGGTTTTTTATAAGCTCAGGGTTGCTTTTTAATCTTGGAAAGGCCGCCCAATCCTGAAGTTCGTAGGCCAGAAAAATTTTGTAGCCGAATACAATTTGCTTTTCCCTGGGATTATTTGCTTTGTCAAAAGCTGACAGCAATATTTTGGACTCTCTAAAATTTTTGCTGTTGTTAAACTTTTGAATCCACATATTGGCATAGTCCCAATTGAGAAAGCCAAGCTCTTTGAGTCTTAATAAACATACCAGGGCGCCTTTTGGGTAGTTTTGCTCCCAGCTAATATCTGAGAGGAAGATAAGCTGGTTTTCATCCATCTCATTAAGTGAAACCAGTAAAGAATCCATTAGCTCGGGTGCGCTGTAGCTGATGCTTGCGGCCTTAAACAAAGATTTGAATTTAAAGTTAATGGTGAACTGGCGAATTCCCGAGTCTTTAGTTTCGCTAAGATAACTGCGGGCTGCCAACACAAATTCTGAATTTTGCAAATAGGTCTCGCTGAGTTCGCCACGGATTAGGCTTGTTTCCAGGACAAGGTTCTCCGCAAGATAGGCAAAGCCAAGAGCGCTTTTAGATTCCTGATGTATGCGATAGTTTTTAAGAGTTTGGAAAATCCAGCTTTCTTCCTGCGGGAATTTGCCGCTGGCTTTTTTCAAATAGGCAGGAATTTTTTGCGGCGGGGAAACTTCTTTTAAACAATGGGAAAATTTGAGCCAATGGTCCAGGTCCTTAGAAGCCTTTGGGATTTTTTCCAGTATTTCTCCGCAAATATTATTGGATGTATCTGCGGCCAGTTCTTTTCGGAGTTCTATGCATTCCAGTGTGGATAAATACCAGTTGTCGCATTTGGCCCAGAGTGGTTGTGCGCTGGCAATAAGGCCAATACTTACAGCAATAAAAAAGCCTCGCAAATTCATGTAAATATTTTACAAAAAAAACGAGGCTCTAAATCAGGCCGCAGCCAGCAATTTTAGCTTTTCAATAACGCCGGGGAACAAATGCTCCATGCACTCGGTGTTTTGAATAATGGTTTTTCCGTGGGATTTTAGCCCCAAAATCATATAGGCAAAACCAATCATGGCATTGTTTAAGGTGTTGTAAGTATGGCCATCGTATTCCTGTTTGCCGCGAATTACCAGTCCATCTTCCATTTCACCAATATCCACACTTATTTCTTTTAAATTTTGAATCATTTGCTTTAGCAAGTCCTGTTCGTATTGCCGCAAAAAGGTAATGTCGCGAATGACGCTTTCCCCTTCGGCAAAAGCTGTGGCTATTATAAGCAAAGGGATTTCGTCCCGCATACCTTCCAAAGCCTCATAGGCAAATTTGCGGCCCTTGAGTTCGGAATAAACCACTTTTAAGTCTCCAAAACTTTCCCCGTATTTTTCTCTCTTGCGGGTAACCTCAATATTAGCTCCCATGCGGCGAAGGGCAGTTAAAAAACTGGTGCGGGATGGGTTCAGCAATACATTTTCCAGCACTATACTGGAGCCGGGAATAAGGGTGGCTGCCAGTATGTATACGGAAGCCAAAGATATATCGTTGGGAAATTTTAATTGGCTGCCTTTGAATTTGGGCAGGCTGGGAAGGATAAACAAGCTTTCGGATTTGGGAGATTGGCCCATTTTTTTAGCCAATCGCTTTTCAAACTCGCTCATTTCCGGTTCTTGATCACCGGTTAACACAACCTCTTCGCAAAAGTTGGAAATAATTTTTTCCAAGTGGTTGGGACCGGAGTTGCTGCAATTGATTTCCAATCCAATTTTTGAGCAAGCATGGTAATACAAAATTCCGATTTTTAGCAGGTACTCTCTCTGAGGGTATTTTTCCAGTTTTATGGGATTAATGGCTTGTACCATATAAACGGGGCGTGATTCCTGGCTTTCTTCTTCTAAAAGCTTGCAATCAAAAAGGGCTAAAAAGGCTTTTAAGGAAAAGCGGGATATACGGCTAAAATCCACTGCAATTTTATTTTTGCTTTTAAAGCCGGCAAACAAACCGCCCAAGGCCATTAACACCAATTCGTGCTGAGGCACTATAGGTTTTTCCAATTCATCTGGCGCCCTGAACGCGCCTTGGACGTCCAGCTGATTTTCTTTCCATTCAATGGCATAGCCCAATTGTACCAAGGTGTTTTTTAAGTCTTCAAACCAACCACAGCGGGGGATGTTTTCCAGAGTGGAATGTCCTTCGGAAAGGGCGGCCAACAAAGTGGAGTGGCTGGCTAAAATAAAATCTCCTTGCAAGCTGGGGCTTCCGGTGAGTTTCTTTCCTTTTTGAATTTCAAATTCCTGAAGTATCATGTTACCGATGTTTAACCTTAAATTGATGTATGTCCAAAACCCTGTAGGCTTCCTGCGCATCCAGTTTGTTTTTAAAACCCATACGCAAAGTACCCGATTCACCTTCGCGAACCTTTATAATTTCTAAATCTAAAATGTTTAGCCCCCCCGACACAACAGGATTTAACACCTGGAGTAAAATTCCCGGTTTGTCGGGAATATCCACCAAGATTTCTGCCAAATCTGAGGAAAAACCCTTGTTGCTTTCGATTAATTTTTTACGAAAACCGCCGCATTCTTCAAAGGGTTTCTGTAAATTTCCGTTTTCATAGCTACCAACCAGTTTTTGAAACCATTGTCCGAAATTTTCCAGGGCTTTTTGTATCTCTTGGCGATTGGATTCAAAAATAGGTTCCCAAACTTTATAACTGCTATCCGCAAGGCGAGTCATGTCTCTGAGCCCGCCTCCAGCCACTTGAAGGGCGTTTTGCAAAACGGAGTTTTGGCTAATGATGTATCCCGCCAAGGCCGTGGATAAAAATTGGGGCAAATGAGATACATTGGCCACAACCTTATCATGCAGGCCCGGTTCCATAATAAAACTTCGGCACCCCAGGGCTTTCACCCAGGTTTCAAAATTTGTAACCATGTTACGGGAACTATTTTCTAAAGGGCAAATAATCCAGGGCGCATTTTCAAATAAATGGGGGTCCAGGGCTTCGATGCCTGTTTTTTCACTACCCGCCATAGGGTGTGAGCCTAAAAAAGTAATGTTTTTGTTTTTAGAAAAAAGGCTTTGCCCCAAATCGCATATTTGTTTTTTGGTGCTTCCCACATCGGTTATCACACAGGGCTTTTTAAAATCCAGCTTTTGATCGCCCCAGGCGCTAAGGTTCGAAACAATATGATTAATAGGAGTACACAAAACCACCAGGTCGCAGTCAAATAGAGCTTTGGGGCAATCTTCATAGCTGGCCTGACTTTGTATAAGGCCCATTTCAGAAGCTTTTTCCAGTGTTTTTTGGGAGGATATTCCCATTACATGGGTATTCGGAAAGGCTTTTTTAACGGCTAAAGCCAGGGAAGAGCCAAGCAGGCCAAGGCCTATGATGGCTACTTTTTCAAAAGGTTTAAAGTTTGCGCCAGCTTCCATACTTAGTGCTGGGGTTTGGATTTTTCTTCTTCAAGATTTCGTGTTTCAGCAATAAGCAGCTTAAAAATTTTTTCAATGCTGGAATTGGAAAGTGGCCCTTTGTTGTGGGATGTTATTTTTTCCAGAATTTTTTTTTCACGGCTTTCATCATAAATGGGTTTATTCATAGCCCTTTTTTTATGACCGATTTCTAGAGCGTGGCTAGCCCTTTGGTTTAACAGTTCCAGCAACTGGCTGTCAATGGAATCTATTTTTTCACGTATTTCTTCTAATGCCATATTGGTATTTATGTAACAATTTTTAAAAGACGTTTAAAATGAACTTTGTACCATTTGTGAGGATTTCTACTCCAAAAGATAATAAAAGGCTTTGAAAACAGCTTTTCGGAGCTTAACACGCCCCAATAGCGGCTGTCAAAACTGGTTCTCCAGTTGTCTCCGATAACAAAATAATTGTTTTTTTGCACCACAAAAAATTCCATAAGCTCGCCTCGGTGGTAGAGACTGTGTTTAAAGCTGATGTTATCGGTGGGGTAGCGGTTGGATAATTGGGTTTCCAGGTTGGCTAAATCTATCCAGTTTAGGGAATCCAGTTCAAAACCTTTGGCGGAGTCTAAATCCAGTTTGAAAAAGGGGCCGATGCTGGAATCGGGAATGGCTTTTTCGTTTAACATCAGGGTGCAATCCAATTGGTACTGGGCCGTAGGGTTTTCTTGTTTTAATAACTCCAAAGCAAATTGGAATTCTCTTACACCCAGGTTTTCCAGATAAACCGTATCGCCTGGTTTGGGAATAACATAGGATTCAAATTCTAATCTTGGGTCCAGGAAAGGTGTTTCCAGGGACTCTTCGTTCGCTCTTTGAGGCAAAAAATCGGCTTTGGCGCCATTTACATGGACAATGCCTTTTTTGATTTCGATGGTATCTCCGCTTTGGGCCGCTATGCGTTTAATTTCCAGAGCCAATTCATTTTGGGGATGCTTAAAGGTTATTAAGTCTCCTTTTTTGGGTTGCCAGCTTTCCCCTTTTACCAGTTTCACAAAACGATTGGTTAATATGTGATCTCCACTTTGCAAAGTGGGATACATTGATTCGTCCACTACCATAAAAGGAGTGAAAAAAACATAGCGAAAAATGAGTCCGGCCAATATGGCAATAACCAGCGCGCCAGCCAATTCCAGAATATGAAACTTGGAAAGGGGCAGAGAAAAATTGGATTTGTATTTATTCATATGTTTTTAAGCCTCTAAAATAAATACAATCCTTATTTGTCGCTTGATTTTTTATCCATGCTTAAAACAGCCATAAAAGCTTCCTGAGGAATTTCCACACTGCCAATGGCCTTCATTCTTTTTTTACCCTCTTTTTGTTTTTCCAACAATTTTCGTTTCCGGGTAATATCGCCACCATAACATTTAGCAGTAACATTTTTTCTGTAGGCTTTAACAGTGGAACGGGCAATAACCCTGGTTCCCACGGCGGCCTGAATGGCGACCTCCCACATTTGCCTGGGTATAAGCTCCTTTAATTTTTCGCAGAGCCCCCTGCCCCAGTAATAGGATTTATCCCGGTGAATAATTACTGAAAAAGCGTCCACGGGATCTCCGTTAATTAAAATGTCGAGCTTAACCAAATCCGAGCGACGGTATTCAATGGGTTGATAATCCATGGAGGCGTAACCCTTAGTAGAGGATTTTAGTTTGTCAAAGAAGTCAAACATAATTTCTCCCAAGGGGAAATGGTAATTGAGTGAGACTTTGTCCAATGTGATGTATTCCATTCCGATGTATTCGCCTCTTTTTTCTTCGCCGAGCTTCATAACGGCTCCCACAAATTCTTTGGGCAAGATAAACTGAGCCTTTACATAGGGTTCCTCTATATAATCGTATTTTCCAGGTGGGGGAAGTTTTCCGGGGTTTTCAATGTTTATGACTTCGCCATCGCTTTTAAATACATGGTATTCCACGTTAGGAGTGGTTGTAATAACAGCCACATCGAATTCCCGTTCCAGCCTCTCGGAAATGATTTCCAAATGCAAAAGCCCTAAGAACCCCACCCTGAATCCAAATCCCAGGGCCTCGGAGGTTTCGGGCACCCAGCTAAGGGCTGAATCGTTGAGTTTTAATTTTTCTAAAGCTTCTCCCAAATCCTCATATTGAGAAGAATCCACAGGATATATGCCTGCGAACACCATTGGATAAATTTCTTTAAAACCTTTTAGAGCTTGGCTACAGGGTTTTTTGAGCTCCGTAATGGTATCTCCAATTTGGGTATCCTGAACGTTTTTAATGCTGCCCAACAAAAAGCCCACTTCTCCGGCCGCTAGCGACTCGGTGTAATTTTCTGTTAAGGTACGAAAGCCAATTTGAGTGCACTCGAAGGATTTGCCCGTGTTAAAAAACTTAAGCATGGAGCCGGCTTTTAACTCCCCTTCAAAAACCCGGATGTATGCAATGGCACCCCTATAGTTATCGAATTTGGAATCAAAAATCAACGCTTTAGGAGGGACATCTCTTGGACCCGTGGGCGGTGGAATTTCTGCCACCACTTTTTCCAAAACCTCTTTAATGCCAATCCCTGATTTTGCAGAAATACGAGGGATTTTATCGGGGTCGTATCCCAGCAAATCCCCAATGGCATCAGCAGCTGCATCGGGATTGGCGGAAGGTAAATCAATTTTATTGATAACCGGAATGATGGTTAAATCATTATCCAGAGCCAGATAAAGGTTTGAAATAGTTTGGGCTTCCACTCCCTGGGATGCATCCACAATAAGCAATGCCCCTTCACAGGCTGCCAGACATCGAGTCACTTCATAGGTGAAATCCACATGCCCCGGTGTGTCGATTAAGTTTAAAAAATAATCCACCTCATTTTGACGATAGGTCATTCGGATGGCGTGGGATTTAATGGTTATGCCCCGTTCCCTTTCCAAATCCATATCATCGAGAACCTGCTGTTGCATTTTTCGGGTGGAGAGGGATTGGGTGAGTTCAATAAGTCTGTCGGCCAAAGTGGATTTACCGTGGTCGATATGGGCAATAATGCAAAAATTTCTTATTTTATCTTGTTCAGGTCGCATTTTAAAAAGTGCGGTTTAGGATTATATAAAAGTTTTTAAATTTAACAGCCTTTTCAGTAAGGTTATTACCCATAGGAGAATCCTCTAAAATGAACAAGTTATTCTTTAAAGCTATTTGTTCTTCTCTTTTCATTTTGTTGGTATCCACTTCTGTTAATGGTCAAGATTCCAAGGGTAAGAAGTTTAACAAAAATTATGATGGCCTGACTAAGATTTTTGCAACCATCAAAACCCATGAAGGGACCATGAAATTTGACCTGACCTTTAAGGAAGCTCCTAACACAGTGGCCAATTTTGTGGACCTTGCTAACAAAGGCTTTTACGATGGTCTTAGCTTCCACAGAGTTATACAAGGTTTTATGGCTCAGGGTGGAGATCCTGCAGGTGATGGAACTGGCGGCCCGGGTTATACCATTGATGACGAAATTACAGACTTAAAACACGAAGCGGGTACTTTGGCCATGGCAAATTCCGGCCCCAACACATCCGGTTCTCAATTTTATATTACGCACATGCCTCAGGCACATTTGGATGGTCGCCATACTATATTTGGAAAAATTGTAGAAGGCTTTGATGTTCTCACCCGAATTGATAAGGGTGATGCCATACTTTCCGTTAAAATAGAGGAAATCAAAGGGTAGTTCCCTTCCCTTCAACCCTGGTTCAAAACGAATGGTCAAAAAAACTGCTAAAAAAGCAAAAAAAGAAGTAAAAACCACTACCAAGAAAAAGGCAGCCACTGCGCCTGCAAAGGCCAAAACAGTAGCCAAAGTTGCCAAAAAATCTGCCCCTGCTAAAAAAGCAGCCGTAAAATCTACGGTGAAAAAGGCGGCGGCAAAACCAGCGGTTAAAACCACAGTTAAGAAAGCGGCAGAAAAAACAGCCAAGCCTGCAGCTAAAAGCACCGTTAAGAAAGCAGCCGAAAAAACGGCAAAACCTACGGCAAAAGCGGCTACAAAAAGCAAAGCTGCAGCAAAGCCAAAGGCTGAAAAAAAAGCTGAAAACAAAGTAGCCTCAAAACCAGCGGTTAAAACCACAGTTAAGAAGGCGGCAGAAAAAACAGCCAAGCCTGCAGCTAAAAGCACTGTTAAGAAAGCAGCCGAAAAAACTGCAAAGCCTACGGCAAAAGCCGCCACAAAAAGCAAAACGGCAGTTAAATCATCTGAATCAAAAGCTAAAGAAAAAGAAACTAAGGATGTAAAAAAGGCCCAAGCTGAAGAGGCCAAAGCCGCCAAAGCTAAATTAGCTGCAGAGAAAAAGGCCGAAAAAGCGGCTAAAGCAGCGGCTCTTAAAGAAGAAAAAGCACGCATTGCCGCCGAAAAAAAGGCTGCTAAGGCCAAGGAAAAAGCAGAAAAAGCAGCTGCCAAAGCTGAAGCTGCTGCCGAAAAAAAGGCAAAAAAGAAAAAAGTTTTTAAGGAACTGAGTTTTGCGGAACTTAAAAAATTGTTTTTCCGGGAAGTGCCCGAAGGTGCCGAACGTGTGATAAAACGGGGCGATAAAAATTCAGCAGTAGCGACTATTGGCAGCGACAAACGGGAACGGGGCAAGGGTCTTTCCAGAGAAGAAACTCCGGAAGAATTGGTGGAAAGAATCGCCCGTGAGTTGGAAGAACAGCATATTTTCAAACGCGGCATTTTAGGGCCGCCCAAATGCACCAAATGTGGAATTGCTGATGCAGTGGAAGAGTTCACCATTGATAAGGAACTGGCATATTGCGCCGATTGCGCTGATCTGCTTCACCTGGGACAAACCAAAGAAGCCCGTAAACTCGATTACCCTTCGTTGCTACAGAGCGGCGACGAGAATAACTAAAGGGGAATAATGAGTTTAAAAGATCTTCAAAAGAGGATTTTAGAATTACGGAGGTATCTTTGACATCCCTGGTAAAGAAGAATCCCTAGCTGTTCTCCAGCAAAAAACACAAGATCCCGGATTTTGGGATGACTTGGCTGAAGCCCAAAAAACCCAGAAAGAAATAAAGGCCCTGGAAAATTGGGTGGGAGGCTGGCAATCCTTAAATCAGGAAGTGAGAGATTCCTTAGAGCTTTTGGAAATGGCTGAAGCGGAAAAGGATAGCGATACCCAAAAAGAAATTCTAGCCACAGAGCCCAGCCTGGAAGCAAAAGTCAGGGCCATGGAAATGAAAAAAATGCTATCTGGAGAAGACGATGGCCGGGACGCCATTTTATCCATACATCCAGGGGCGGGGGGCACGGAAAGCCAGGATTGGTCTCAGATGTTAATGCGCATGTACAGTCGCTGGTTTGAAAGAAAAGGGCTTCAATACAGCATTATTGACGATGAACCTGGCGACGAAGCCGGTATTAAATCTGTGACCTTTGAAGTACAGGGGGAAAACTGTTACGGCCTTTTAAAATCCGAAATAGGGGTCCACAGACTTGTGCGGATTTCTCCTTTTGACTCTAATGCCAGGCGGCACACCTCTTTTGCAGCTGTGGGGGTTTATCCCATATTGGAAGAGGTGGAATATGATATTGATGAAAAAGATATCAAGGTTGACACTTTTAGAGCTTCCGGTGCGGGAGGCCAGCATATTAATAAAACCGATTCAGCGGTTCGCATGACCCATATTCCCACAGGTATTGTGGTGAGCTGTCAGTCGGAAAGAAGTCAGCATAAAAACAGGGCCAATGCCTTAAAAATGCTGCGTTCCAGGGTTTATCAAAAGTTTAAAGAAGAAGAAGAGCAAAAACTTGAGGCCAAACAAGCCACCAAGTTAAAAATTGAGTGGGGAAGCCAAATCCGCAGTTATGTTTTACATCCTTATAACCTGGTGAAAGATTTGCGCACCGAATATGAAACCTCCAATACAAAATCTGTTTTGGATGGCGATTTGGATGGTTTTATGGAGGCCTATTTATTGGCCCAGTCTCATTCAGCCGAAGAAGTTTGACTTTAAACAGGAAGATAAAAACACAGCCGCCACCTTAATTACCCGTCAAAAAAGGAATTTCAGCTAAAGATGGGAACTGGCGGGATTTTTCTTATTTTGTGAGGCATTATGAGTAGTGATCTTAAGGAAAAAAGCATGTTAATCGACGATAACGATCAGGTTCAATCCCGCCTGGATAAATTGGCCAAGTTGCGGGAATTGGGCGTGGAACCCTACCCTTATAAATTTGATTTTAGCCATACCACCAAAACTCTTGTGGAACAAAAAGCAGAGTTGAATGGAACGGAGACCCAAATTTCTGTTCCCGGACGCATTGTGCGTTTTAATCGCAAAGGCAAAATGGCTTTTATACACATTAAAGATGATTATGGCCGCATTCAGGGTATGATTGCCAGGGACCATGTTGGTGAAGATAAATACGAACAGGTTAAGCTTTTGGATATTGGCGATTGGGTTGGTTTAACGGGCACTATGTTTGAAACCAAAATGGGCGAGTATTCGGTTCGGGTGCAAAAAATCGAAATTTTATCCAAGGCTCTTCGGCCTTTGCCTATCCCTAAGGAAAAAATGGAAGATGGCAGGAAAGTGATTTTCGATCAATTCAAAGATATGGAAACCCGCTATCGCCAGCGCTATGTAGACCTCAGCTTAAACGATGAGGTGAGAGAAACTTTTCGCAAACGCACCTTATTAATACAAACGGTGCGAAACTATTTATTAAAACACGACTATTTGGAAGTGGAAACTCCTGTGTTGCAGCCCATATATGGGGGCGCTAACGCCAGGCCTTTTATTACCCATCACAATGCTCAGGATATGCAACTATACATGCGTATTTCTAATGAGCTTTATTTAAAAAGATGTGTGGTGGGCGGCTTTTCCAGGGTGTTCGAATTCAGCCGAAACTTTAGAAACGAAGGTATGGACAGAACCCATAACCCCGAGTTTACCGTTTTGGAGTTTTACCAGGCCTATGCGGATTACAATGACATGATGGTGCATTTTGAAAATTTATATTCCGAATGCGCTATGGCTCTAAACGGAAGTTACAAGGTTCAATTTCAGGGACAGGAAATTGATTTCGCCCCTCCCTGGCCTCGTTTAAAAATGAAAGACGCTCTAAAAAAATACGCTAACATGGATGTGGATGCCATGTCTGATCCCGAGTTAAAAGACGAACTTAAAAAAGTTGGCGTGGAATTAAAAGGCGAATACTTAAGAGGTCTTGCCATTCAAAATCTTTTTGAAGAAAAATGCGAAGGAAATTTGATCCAGCCTGTTTTTATTATCGATCACCCTGTGGAATCCACGCCGCTTTGCAAAACCCATCGCGATGACAATACTCTCATTGAGCGTTTTGAACCCTATGTTAATGGCTGGGAAGTGGGCAACGCCTATTCCGAGCTCAACGATCCGTTGCGTCAGCGCGAGCTTCTGGAAGAGCAGGAAAAGCGGGGCCGAGGCGGGGAAGAGGAAACTCATTTGTTGGATGAAGACTTTTTGCGCTCTATGGAATATGGCATGCCCCCTATGGGCGGCGTGGGAATTGGCATAGACCGAATGGTGATGTTGTTAACTGATTCGCCCTCTATTCGCGATGTATTGCTGTTCCCTTTGATGCGGCCAGAATAATGAAAGAATTTTTCACTTTTTTTATGGCCCGTCATTGCAAAGGGGATAAGGGTTGATATCTTCCTTTGA
Source organism: Fibrobacteria bacterium (assembly GCA_050294405.1). Lineage (GTDB taxonomy): Bacteria > Fibrobacterota > Fibrobacteria > UBA11236 > JADFYW01 > JBNKOC01. The sequence goes on from JBNKOC010000013.1 coordinate 32,991, forward strand.
GTGGGTTGTGGCCCGCCGCTATTTGTGGGCCCAGCGGAAAAATTTAAGCACAGGATTGATATCTTTATTTTCCGCCCTGGGAGTCACCCTGGGCACCTGGCTTTTGATTTTTGTACTCAGCGCAAGCAACGGTTTTGAAAAAGAAGTAAAAGACCAGTTAATGGGTAAAGACGCCCATTTTGAACTGACCCAATACCACTTTGATCCCATTTTCGATTATGGGGCTGTACTGGACAGCGTTGAAAAACATCCCGAGGTGGTGGCTGCCGCCCCATACATAATGAATCAGGCCGTATTCGCTAAGAAAAAAAACTTTAGCGGCGGAGTGGTTTTTGGCGTGGATCCGGAAAAATCAAAAGATGTTATTGCCCTTAAAAAACATATCAGCTCTGGAACTTACAACCTGGATTCCGCCCTGGATACGGATGGCAAATCCCGCCCGGCTATTATAATGGGCTATGCTTTGGCAGCCAGGCTCGGACTTTTTCCTGGGGATAAATGCGCCTTATATGTATTTGGGGAAGGATCGGATTTAAGTTCGGGGTTTACTCCCCGAGTAAAACTGTTTGTGTTAACGGCAACCTTTGAATCTGGCATGTATCAATTTGACGAGTCGCTTGCCTATGTAAATTTAAGCTCTGCCCAACAGGCCTTTCGCATGGAAGGGGCCATAACAGGAATCCACGGTAGGGTTAAAAACCCTTTGCAAAGCGGTAAAGTGGCCACAGAATTGGAAGAGCAAATGGGTTATCCCTTTTCAGGACTGGATTGGCAGGAAAAAAATAAAATTTTGATTAAATGGATGGATTATGAAAAGGTGTTGATGGGCCTTGCTCTGGGGATAATTATCATTATTGCCGCCTTTAACATAATCAGCTCCCTTGTGATGAATGTAAATGATAAACATAGGGAAATAGGCATTTTAAGAGCAATGGGAGCCACCAAAAGAAATATTCTTAAAATCTTTGTATTTGAGGGTATTTTAATTGGAATATTTGGCTCTATTCTAGGCTTAGCATTAGGTTTAGTTTCTTGCTGGGCTCAAATGAAGTACCAGCTAATTACTCTTCCGGGCGATGTTTATTTTGTTACAGTTCTTCCTGTTATTCCAAAATTTTCGGATATTGTTTGGGTGATGAGTGTCACCAATGTGTTGTGCATAATCGCCACTATAATTCCAGCTATAAAGGCTTCGAGAAATAACCCCATTGAGGCCATACGTTATGAATAAGAATTCTCTTCTTAGCTTAAATAACGTGGGTAAAGTTTTTACCGAGGTGGGCAAGGGCTTGGAAATCCTGCGCAATATTAGCATTGAAGTGGAAAAAGGAGAGTTTATTTCCATACAGGGAGCTTCTGGAATTGGAAAAAGCACATTGCTGCATATTATGGGGCTTTTGGATTTGCCCAGTTCGGGAAATGTGTTTTTCCAGAATAAGGAAATAACCTCCTTAAGCGACAAAGTTCTAAGCAACATCCGAAATCAAAATATTGGTTTTGTCTTTCAGTTTCATCATTTAATGCCCGATTTTACCGCCTGGGAAAATGTGGTGATGCCCGCCCGCATAGCTGGCAATTACAATAAAGAAGTAAAAGATAGGGCAATGGCCTTAATTGAAAAAGTTGGAATGCAGGAACGGTTGCAGCATTTACCATCTGAGCTTTCTGGAGGAGAAAGGCAGCGTCTCGCCTTAGCACGAGCTTTAATCAACAACCCTCAGCTGCTTTTAGCAGATGAACCTTCCGGAAACCTGGATGTGGAAAACACCCGCATTTTACACGAAATGCTGAGAAATATCCACGAGGACCTGAAAATAAGCCTAATTGTGGTTACTCATGATCAAGAGTTGGCTAATCTTGCCCAAAAACGCTACTTATTAACAGCCACTGGTTTCGCCCCCATGGCTTAATAATTCTATTGACTGAATAAAATTGTTAAGTAAATTTTTGTCATAACTCATTTTAATCAAAGTAAATTCCAATTAAGGAGTTCAAAATGAACAGATTTTTTGCGGCAATAATTTTTCTATGCCTGAGCTATGGCTTTTCCAGTCCCATTACTGTGGGCAGTACCCCAATTTTGGATCAAAGCCAAACCACTGAAGACGGAGGAATTGCCTTTTGGACTTATGAGCGTTCTGTAGCCCAATCTTTTACAGCTGGTCTTTCGGGCGAACTTGCAGGAATAAACCTTTGGATGGGACAATCCGGCTATTATCCAGGTACCGATTTGGTTAGCGTATCAATAGTAGAATGGTCTGGAAGTGAAGAAGGCAGTGAATTGGGCGCTATCGATGTATTAGCCCCCACATCTTATGCTTCAGCCACATATTTTGACTTTTCCGATGAAGGAATTGAATTAACAAGCGGCAATCAATACGCCATTATTTTAACTAACGAACTGGACTACGAAGACAGACCAGACCCCTATTACAATATGGGTGTGGATGTTAACTGGAATGACAATCCCTATGCCAGTGGAAATTTGTTTACCCGGATTAATGGTGACTGGGTGGCATGGAGTTCCTCCAGTTCTGATGAATATGCGGATATGAGGTTTGAGACCTATGTTTTGGGCACTCAGGTAGCTGCAGTTCCCGAGCCTGCCAGTTTAGCCCTTATGGGAATGGGAGTTTTGGGATTAGGTGGCGGGCTTTTCCGTCGTAAAAAGAAGTAATTGATATTAAAAATTGGTCGCCGCTTTGCTCCTTCAAGCTCGAATTGAATTTGTAAAAGGCTTTCTCGGTTCCAATTCGCACGCCTTGTCTGAAGCCGTGATCATCAATTTTTAAAGTTCTGAGTTTTCTATTAGCGGTCAGACGGATAATTCTTGGATAAAATACGGCTGGGGAATACTCTCCGGCCATTTTTTTTCTATTTGGGATAATGTAAAATTAAACCATGTTGAAAGTTTGCACTCAATGTTCCCATACCTGGGAAGAATTTAAGTTAAAGGGCGTATTAGGTTGCCCCAAATGTTATTCTGCTTTTAGCGAAGAGTTACGCAAATTTTTTGCCGGATACCAGGGACAAATCAGGCATGATAGAACCAATAAATTAAGCCCCCCTACCCAGAAAACTCATACTCGCTCCGATGAGCTAATATCCCTCCGGGAAAAACTGGCCAATGCCATTATAAAAGAAAACTTTGAGGAGGCCGCAGCGCTTAAAAAACAAATCTATCAGTTGGAAACAAACAATGAGCTGGACTGATGTTTATATAGGCACTATACCTTTTGTTCCCGAAAAGGTTTATTCCAAAGAAAATGAAAACTGGATAAGCACAGAAATCCAGTTAATGAGAAATTTAGGCTCTTTTCCCTTTTTAGTTTCCGCTGAAGAAGAACAAGTTCAGGAAATTCAAAGTAAGCTTAAGGCGCTTTGCGCCAACTTGGGTTTTATAAACCAGTCCGCCCTCAGAGATTTTAATGAGAGTGAAAGAAATATGTTACTGGAGCGTATGCTCTGGCCTATTTCTATGGGGGCTCGCTTTAGTGAAGAGAGATTAGAAAAAGCCTGGATATGTTCTGATGTTAATGGCAAACATTCAGCAATAATAAATAATCAGGAACATTTTTGTTTACGCGGCCATTTCCCCGGATTTCCCGGCGAGGATCCCCTGGAAAAAGAAACCCAATTTCTACAAAATATTTTAAGTGGAGAAACCTGGTCCTATGCCCCCGAATGGGGGTATTTAACTTCCAACCCCCGCAGCGCTGGTTCGGGTTTTCACATCATTAGCCTTATTCACATCCCTGGTTTTTTTATCACAAAGGCTCAGGAAAAATTGTTTAACAGCGCTGCTGCCATTGGTTTAACCGGGATGGGAATGCCCGATTTAGCTGGCCATGGAAATATGGTATTTATTAGCAACAAGCGCACTTTGGGGAAAAGCCAAGGGGAAATAATCGCAGATTTTTCAGATAAAGTTTCTGCCTTGTTACAGGAAGAAAAAAAAATACTGCAGCATTTGTGGGAAAAAGACAAGCCTAAAATG
>JBNKOC010000014.1:0-67457 GCA_050294405.1 Fibrobacteria bacterium
AGTGTTTCCCTGGGTTCTAGCCTCAAAATCAGCCAATTCTACAGCAAATGTTGGATATGACATCAGTAACATTATCGCAAGATTTAAATAATTTAAATATTTCATGTTGTTCTTATTCATATTTTATTTTCTTAACTTTAATATAACAGTAAAAGAAATTTTAGCCCCAGCATTTATGCCATGAGCCCATTAAAATTCAAAATTGGAGAAACATTAATTTATCCCGGGCATGGAGTTTCCCAATTGATCAATATTGAACTGCGCCAACTGGCCGGAATAGTTCAGGAAACATATGTCCTTGAAATAATCGAGTCCAAAAAATGTTTTATTGTACCCGTGCAACATGCCGATATAATGGGCATCCGGCGCACTATTGGAAAATTTGAAATACTAAAGATATATGACATTCTAAAAGAACTTCCAAACCCTAGAATTAAGCGTAGCTTTAGTATGCAACATGCTGTTTATACAAACAAAATCAAGTCTGAAAATATTTTTGACATTGCTGAAGTTTGGAGAGACCTAAAAAGAATGGGCTCTTATAAAAAACTTTCCTTTGGTACTAAAAGAGTTTTAGAAAAAGCCGAAAAACTTTTGTTGGAAGAAATGGCTTTTGCCCAAAACTTATCCAAAGAAACCGTGCTTAGCCAATTAGAAACATTAATTGCTAGCTGATTTTTTCTTAGTCTTTTTCTTCTTGCTAACTTTCTTTTTCTTTTTGCCTTTAGCAGAAGAATTAAAACTTTCCCTTCCTTTGTCTTTTTCCATAAAAGATTTAAACCCGTTTCCATTTTTTTGCCTTCTTTTCCTACCGGGTCTTCCAGATTTAGACTTGTTTTTTTTATCTTCCTCTTTAACTACCACGACATCTTTGGGATTCAAATCATGATTGGATATGTTTCCAATTTTATGCAATTCCACAGATATGAATTTTTTGATTAGCTCTTCTTTATGGAGTTTTCCCAACTCCCGGTAAGCTACATCCACCAGTGAATCGGGTATTTTATCTGTGTTGTATTCAGATACATTTTTGCACCAACTTTCAATTCTTTTCGCCCTTACACTGTGGGAATCAGGAATCGTCAATTGGTTAAACTGAATTTTTAATAAATTTGCGATGCGGGCGATTTTATTATTTTCCCTGGGGCCGATAAAAGCAATAGATACTCCTTTTTTACCTGCCCGCGCCGTTCTTCCGCTGCGGTGGGTGTAAAACTCTTTGCCATCCGGAAGGCTAAAATGGAATATATGGGTTAGATCATTGACATCAATACCTCTTGCGGCCACATCAGTTGCCACTAACACATGCAAATCGCCAGATTTAAACCGGGTCATAACCCTATCTCTTTGGGATTGGGATAAGTCGCCATGAAGCGAATCTACAGGATAATTTTTTTTGATTAATCCTTCAGATAAACTTTGCGCATCTATGCGGGTCCGGCAAAAAACAATACCTCGCATATCGGGTTCCATTTCCAAAAATCGTATCAAGGCTTCTGTTTTATCCTTGGCATGGACTTTTACAAAATAATGCCCAATATTAGTATTTACCAGGTTTTTTGGATTGATTTTCACTTCGATGGGATTGTCCATGTAAGTGTTTACAATTTTCTTTATTTCATTTGGCATAGTTGCCGAAAAAAGCCAGGTAAATTTGCTATCAGGCGTCTGGCTTAAAATGGCATCTAAATCTTCTTTAAATCCCATGTTTAACATTTCATCGGCTTCGTCCAGAATCAAATACTTTACAGAATTTAATTGGACCGCTTTCCTGCGAATTAAATCATTTAATCGTCCGGGAGTAGCAATCAATATATGCTGGGATTTTTTTAATTGCCTGATTTGATCGCCAATGGAAGCTCCGCCATATACGGCCATGGTGTTTATGTTGCCTAAGTGTTTTCCAAACAGTTTTAATTGCTGGGAAATTTGCTGGCCCAGTTCACGGGTGGGAGCTAATATGAGCGCCTGAATTACTTTGTCTTCGGATTTTATTTTGTCCAAAAGTGGAAGGCCAAATGCTGCGGTTTTACCTGTGCCCGTTTGAGCTAAGCCTATAAAGTCTCTGTCTTCGCCATTTAAAATAGGAATGGCGTTTCCCTGGATTTCACTTGGGGTTTCAAAACCCATTTCTTCGATAGCCTTTAAGAGATTTTCAGAAAGGCCGAGGTTCTTAAATTGATTCATGTTTTCTCGTTTAAATAAGGAGCCAAAGTTAATTTAAAAGGGTTAATAAATCCCTTAAATTAAGTGTATTTAGCTGTCTATTTTTTATTGAAGTTCTCAAAATTCTGTAATAAAATCCTATTTGCACTAATCTTGGAGGATTTTTTGACAAAATTAAAGAAATTCCATGCTTTTCTATTTTCTCTTTTTATAGCGACAAATGTTTCTCAAGGCGAAAGCGTGTCCTATTCAAAGAATTATGACAGGCCTTATGGCAAAAAGCTCCATATAGCCCTGCCCTTGGGAGTTCAGGGAAGTCGAGCCATGACCCTGTCCCTTCATTCGCGTTACGAGGTATACCCAGGGCTGCTGGAAATACATGGTTTGGGAATTGCCAATGTCCTAAACATGTCCATAGACAATGGCGGATTTTCTAATCAATATGAAGCAGGAGCTACACTTCAGTTAGGTCGATTTAAAAAATCTTCAAGAAAAGGGATAAATCTGGAAAGCGTTGTGAATTACGTCACTCAAATGGCAAAAGTTAAAAGCCTTAAAAAAGTAGGGGACTTAGGTATATCCTATTTTCTTTCCGGGGGTATTTGGGGACGCAATGCCGGCATGAATGTAAAGACTACAGCTCCAATGGCACCGATTTTGACAATGGAAGTTTAAACTTCGATATGGATATTGCTTATGACGCTGAAAACAATTTTTTAACTTTTACCAATATTGGAGATTTTGGAACGTCCAATATTAGACTGCTCCTCCAGGATTTGGAAACAGACCATCAGGCAGATTTGCGCTTTTGCACCTTTTATGTGGAAGACAATCGATTTTAGCGCTGTGTGGCCCCTATTACTCAATTTGAAGTGAGTTTTGATGTAAAAGAATCCGATAACAAAGGCTATGTAAATGGAACTATTTCAGGTGATTTTTATATTAAACCTTCCTACATGGTGGTTAACGAATCTCAAATAGAAAATGTTAGCGGTAGCTTTCAGTTTAATCTTCCCGATTAATTTTCCTTTGTTCTTAAAATAAAAAGTCCCTGTTAATCAGGGATTTTTTTATCCGCATTTCTAATAAAATTCGCCCCTTTTTATTTAAAAACCATCTTATGAGTAATGAACTTGCGCAAAGAGAAATAAGAAGGGGATTCCAAACAAACCAAGTACAGAATTTATGATGCATGAGCTTTAAAAATAGATCACCCCAGAAGCCAAATTTGTACCCATAAAAAAAGGCCCTCTATACAGAGGACCTTTTTGATTAATTCTGTGCTACTTTAAACCAGATTCTTACTTAGTGCCCTTTGCAGTAAGTACAGCTTCGGTGTTTTGAGAAGAAACACTTTCCACTTTAATCAGGGAAATTTTGCCTTGGTCTGTTTTAACAATCACAACCATGGCCCCCGAAACAGCCAATTCCCCAGGGCTTAATACTTTGGAATCGTCCCAAAGATCGTCAATTTCTTCCTGAGTTGTAATGGCATCGTATTGCGCGGCAGTTAATGAAGTTTTGTAGAACTGAGTGGCATTGGTGGTCGCCCAATTATTTACCAATGTAAAGCCATCGGTTTTGGCTTCAGCAGGCGCATAAAGGCGAGCTTCAGTTCCGTTTAAGGCGCTTACGAAAATAAGGTCAATGCTGGCAGACGCAGATCTTGCAGCAGCCACTAACATCACTTCCATTTCATCCGCATCCAAAGAACTTCCCAATGTGGCATGCCCTTGGGCACCCATGGAAATTGAAGATTCTGTTACAGGAGTACCTGAATTTCCGGTGATGGTAAGGGTAGCGCTTTTAGATGTGCTGGTTCCCCCGGCATTTACGGTTAAAGTTATTTGATATTCCCCAGCCATGGCATTAGCATTAGCTGTAACGGAGATACTAACATCTTCGTCTTTGCCAATATCAAAAGAAGTTGCGGAGGGAACCGCATCCTGGGCAACTGTAAAGCTGCTTTTGGCGTCGCTGCCATCTTTGGTAATGGCAACATCCATTCCAGTTACGGCAACGTCAGATTTTACACTTCCTGAAATATGAACTGTTTGGCCGCCTGCAGCAGAAGTGGCCGATAGTGCGAAATTGGTAATGCTGACTTCATCATCATTACCATCGGTTATACAGCCCGTAAAAACCGCTGCGAAGCCAACCAGACAAGTGGTTATAAGTTTTTTTGTTAGATTCATTTTGAATAACTCCTTAGAATTTGGTTAAAGTGAGGCACATTTTTGAATATTTTGAATATTATACACTTATGATTTTTAGTAATTCATCCGTAAATTACAATTTTTATGATTTAAATAAATAAAAATCCTAAAATTATTTATGCCATTATTTTATAATTTTCAGCACTGCGAGGCGACCATGCACAAGAAATTATTTACACTCGGCAAAGCTTCAAGTTTGCTGTTATTTTTTCCTTTATACTTACTGATTTCTGGTTGCGCCCCAAAGGATGCCAGTGTGGTAATAATGACAAACTCCCAGGAGGAAAAGCTGGGAGCCGAATTCCATGCCCAGCTTCTGGCCAATTCAGCGGAATACCCCATTTTCCAGGCTGACACGCCCGAAAAACAGGCCTTTAAAACCTATATCACCCAGGTTTTTTTGGATGTGTACAATTCCATACCTAAAGAAGATGAAGTAAATTACAATAAAGATCCCTTTACCTTTACCATTATAGATGCCAATGTGGAAAATGCCTTCGCTGTGGCAGGGGGATACGTGTACATTTACACTGGAATTATCAAAAGCATGCAGGATGAATCAGAACTTGCAGGGGTTTTAGGCCATGAAATAGCCCATATTACCATGCACCACTACCGCCGTTCCATTGCAGGACAGGCCGTTGCCTCAACTCTTATCGATGCCTTGGTAGGAGAAGAATCAAAGCTTACAGATTTCGTGAAAGGCAGTTTTTCCGTTTTGGCTGGTTCTTATTTAAGCCGGGATCACGAGGCGGAATCTGACGAAAGGGGAACTGTGTATTTAGCCAATAGTGGTCGAAATCCTCTGGGAATTGCCTCATATTTTAGTCGTATGGAGGATTCTGGCTTAAAATGGCTTTCGTCACATCCAGAGGCCTCTGAAAGAGTATCCGAAGTACAAGCGCAAGTGGATAAAGAATCTAGCTGGTCAAGCCTTTTAACGGAAGAGAAAAAGTTTAAGGATACCTTTTTGGAAAATACGGCCGCTATTCGCTAGCCTCTAAAAAGCCTGGGCCAGGTCCACTACAATTCGATTGTCGGAAAAATCTGGCCCTTTGTCCCAGCCCACGGCATAATCAAAACGCAAGTCAAATAGCAAAATGGGGACTCTAACTCCCAGACCCAGATCAAAACCCTTTCCATCTTCATTTTGGGAAGAGGATTTATCCCATATCCTGCCATAGTCCACGAAGGGAACAAACTGCATGTATTTAAAGTGCCTCCAAAAACTGATTTTGGAAAATTTCTTATGGTAAAAGGGAATGGCTCTGATTTCCAAAGAGGTTAAATAATATATTGGGGTTAGATCTTCCCGACATAGAAGGAGTCCGCTGTCCTCATTCAAAGTGCGTTCAGGACACAATTCTCCAGCATCCTTATTTCGAATAGAAGAGTTTCCCCCTAAATAAAAACGTCGGGAATTGGTCCAACCTTTTCCCAAGAAGCTCCCTCCATCCAGCCTAAGAGCCAGAATGTAATTGGAAAGCATAGGGAAATAAAAAGAAGAATTCATTTCAAACCAATTATGCCTGATTTCCGCTAGCCTGAATTCTTCATTGGCATCCAAAAGTGGACCGCCATTTCCATGTATCCATTTTAACTGCACGCCTCTTCTGGGATTAATAACATCATCCACATAGCTCATTTTAAGGGAGTTTATCCAGTTTAAATCCAAAACCCTTTCTCTGGTATTATTGGTTGTGCTCACCAGTTCCAATTTACTGAAAGCGCTCCAATGGGAATTAAAAATCCAGATTAAAGAAGAAGACAACAAGGCGTCAAAAGGAGATTCTTCCGGCCGGATCTCCTGGCGCCATACCAGGTCCAATTCATTTTGACTTTTAATACTGGAACCAAATAACAAAGGGTTTCCCAAACCCAATGTTATTTTTTGCCTTCTTTGAGCAAGCCTTAATTTTCCCATTCCATGGTAAAAACGCCCAAGGATATTTTTATGGGACCAATATGTACCCATGCCAAACCCATCTTCCGTTTCCCAAAAAACATTCCCCCCCAAACTTCCTGGAATTCTTTCTTCGGTGCGCACAATAATGGCGCTGCGCATTTCCTTATCTATTAAAAGGCTATCTCTAATACGTACATAATTAAAGCTTTTGGTGGACTTTAATTTCTTTTTAAAACTGTTGGCCTCACTTAAATTTAAGGTATCTCCTCTTTCAAAAGGCAAAAGGTTTCGCATAAAGCCCTGTCTGGTAACCCCATTTACTTTTTTCCCACGGCTTTCTCTTCTGTTATCAATTATTAAAGTGTCGAATATGATTAAATAAGAGGGATCCACTTCAAAACTAACATCCACTTTATTCAAACTATCCGAGACATCAAATTCAATTTGCACTTTCCGTTTGGCATATCCTTTTTCGCCATATTTTTTATCAATGAATTCCTTATCCTCCTGGGCAATTTGAAAAGAAAAGTTTTTGCCATCTTGGGATTTTAAATCCGCCAATTGAACGAGTGGGTCGCTATCATCCAGAGTACTTATAGTTACATTCCCAAAGCTATACCGGGGACCTTCCACAACAACAATCAATGTTTGCCAGGATCCCAATGAACTCAACTTTAGTTTTGAGTTTGATTGTAATTCTATTCCCGTGGATTTGGATATTATTTTAATGTATGCGGATACTTCAAAAAAGCCCAGGCTTTCATAATAACTTAAAATTTCATCTAAGATTCCATCTTTCCAGTATTTAAGAGAACTGCCATTATATTCTCCAAAATTTTCAGGATATACCACAAACTTTTTTAAAGCCCTGGAACTAGCGCTCTCATTGCCCTCTATTTTTATAGATTGGGCATGAACAGGGTTTATAGAAAACAAGCTCCAAAATGCTAGTAACCAAAAAAAAGAATTGCGGCGCTCCATGTTTACAATCACCAAATCTCCCAAAAATTGTATCTGTATTGGGCGCCTGCTTCCAATCGGAGCTCCGTTTCTGTTTCCACCTCCACGCGGTTTTTTGAATCTGAAACAGATTTTGCTTTTACATCTAAGAGGATATTGTTTTTAACCCTATGCACCCAGGTGGAATTTTCACTGAGCTTTTCCAGGGGGGGCTTCCATTCCAACCCAACTTCATATTCAGTTGAGTTTTCCTGGCTGCTCAAACCCAAACTTCCCCGAACACCTTTTACAATTTCACCAGTTTGGCAAACTCCTGATGTGGTGGCGCTATTTTCCGAAGTCATCCCACTGTAACTTGGGGATGTGGTTTGAGCTTTATCCTCCTTATTTTGAATAAGGTGCTGGATACCATATATTTGGCAACCTTCCACCAGGCCCCCGGTGTTTTTTTTAAGCCAGGAGGAAGTAATATCTGTCAATAAGCCACTGGCAAAGGCCCAGGAGGCGTCTTCTCCGGTTAAATCCGGATCGTAACATCCGAGACTCACGGATTTTAAAAGTGTTAAAGCCTCTCCTTCATCCCCCAAGTCTCCCCCACAGCTTCCGCTATACACAAATTCCAAGTCATTCAATTTGCCTGTGGTAATGAGTTCCACATAACAACTATCGGAATTTTTGGCATAACAGTCTTCAGCCAATTTTATTTGAGCGCTTAATTCGGTGGAACCATATTCCACTGGCTCGACAAACCAACTTAATCCTAAAATGTTTAAATTATAAGACTTGTTAGCTAAATAAAATTCTCCTTCAATGGAATTCACTTCTCCGGTAAGCAATACATCAGGAATTTGTCCGGTTAATTGGACATCACCTTCAAAGGAAGAATTCAAAAAAGTGGTATTGACCAAATTGTTATTTCCCAGAGTATAAACCCGTAGGTCCATTTCCACTGGCAAATATTTTTTTTGCGTTTTTCTTTTATTTGCCTTTCTTCTATCTAATCTTTTAAACATATTGGATAAACTGGAAATAGAAACTGTTTGATGGCTTAAACCAAAATTTTCCACCGCCAGTTCTCCAGCCAACTTATAACTGCTTAAAAGTTCTTTTTGCCCGGTATGTTTATTAAACTGTAGTGAAACAGACTTTAAGCCCGTACCCACTTGCATATGGCTTTCTCTGTGTTGGTAAGAGCCATTTTTAAAATCCAGTTTCAGAATAAGATCCGGATGGTTTTGTTCCAGTTTAAAGGATAAACCTTCCGTCCTGAGCAAATGGCTTCCAGGGAAAGGGAAATCAAATTTTTGGCTTTCCAGTCGGAACTGAGCTTTTAAATCATCTTCAAATAACAAACGCCCCTCTGCTTTTGCCTTTTGGCCATTTTCAGATTTTAACTCTAAATTTTTAAGGAAAGCCTGATTGCTATCCAGAGAAAACTCTCCTTGCGCATAAAGTTTTGGAAAATTTTCCAACTCATATTCGAGCTGTTTTAACTTTGAATTGGAAACAGAAAATACTGGCTTTTTAAAATCCCTAAAATCAAATACAATATCTCCCATAACATCCAGATTGTTGATTTTGCCTTTTTGTTCTCCTAAATCCAAATCTCCTTCAATATCAAACACTGCTTTAACAATTTTTGAATCATATAATTTTCCATTTATACTGCTGTTTATTTTTCCCAAACTTTCCAAAGTAATTTGAACATCTCGTGTTTCTTCCAATACATTTTTCACCTTTAGCTTAAAACCGTGGTTTAACCATTCATTCTCTTGGGAATGTATTCCTCCCACAAGAGTAATTCCGAAATCATTTCCCGATAAAACTAGGCTGTTGAATTCAAGTTCTGAACTTGCGTTTTGCAGTCTGATGTTATCCAGCATCAGATCACCACTAAAGCCCCCTCGCTGATTGTACAACATTTCACCTTTAAAATTTAAGCTATCTACTAAAGAATCCTTTATCATGGCTATCCAGGGAGACAGTTCCAATCCCGAGCTGTTAATAGAAAAGTACTCTACATTTCGAATTGAAAAATTTTCGGGACTAAAAAAAGGCGCTTTTTTCAAATGAATTAAGGATTTGAACTGAAGCTGCTCTTTGTTATGCTCCAACTTTATATCTTTCAATTCCAAATAATCCGCCGTCCAATCTCCAAAAACATTAAGTGATATATCTTTATTATTGATATTTATTTTGGCGCTCAAATCGGCTTCTCCACTATTAGCTGCAAAATTCCACTTAAATAACCCCGTCAATTCAGGAGATGCAAAGGGAATTTTTTCCATTCCCCCGTAAGGAAGTTTATGAGGTCTTAAAAATTGAGTTTGAAATTCAATAGCCTTATACCCCGGCATATTTATGTTAAAATCACCATCCGCTCCTTTTGCCCATAAGTACAGGCCAGCCTGATTTTTTCCGCTGACTTTAAACATATTCTCTGAACTACCCCACAATATATTTCCGTATACATTCCACTGATTTTCCGCTTGCTGCCAATGGCTTGAATCTATTTGTATTCCAAAGGGGTATATTTTTCCAAACAGTTTTAGGGAATCTGCAATACTGCCATAGGCCCTGCCCTGGGTTAAATTAGCCTGGAGGTTGTACTCATTCCCAGTTCCGTTCAAACTTATTTGTAAGTCATCGTAGTTGAAATTGCTGTCTGTCCAGGTTTTAACCCATGTTTCCTCTGGAGAAATTTGACCCTCTAAATTTATTTGGAAGCCCTTCCCATAATCAATTATGGCTTCCAGCACACTGGAATCCATGGTGGTCATTTCTATGTTAATACGCTTTTCTTCTATATTCCCTTTAAGACTATTTATGCCTATTGGAATGTTATTTTTACCTGCAACAAATCCGAAGTCCTTGAAATATCCCTCAAAACTGGCATCTGTATTATTTAAGGAATCTAAATACTGGGGCCCTTTTAAAAGCCCTCCTAATTTTTTAGAAAAGGCCTTTAATACCAATTCAGCATCATCTTTGCCCTTGGTTTGAACGTCTAAGTAGCTATCCTTTTCACTGATATATAAATCAAATTTGCTTTTAAAAACCTTGGGATGGATATTAATTGCAGGAATGATTTTTTTAAAACTTACATTGGCTTCCATACCCAATGAGACAAATGGAACCGAGCCAAGACTTCCCGATAATTTTAAGTTCGTATTTTGAAAATCCCAGAACTTTAACCCGGGTAAAAGTTCTCTATAATCCATTCCATTATTTATTTGGGCTTCCACATTAACATCTGGATTTTTAAAATTATACTCTGGTAACCTTACCATAACAGAAAAAACATCATTTTTTCGCTTCCCGCTAAGCTTAATATCAAGGCCATCTTTTTTAGGTTTAAGTTCCGTATACCCTGATTGCATAACATTTATATCATTATAATTCATAGCATTAAAGTTCAGTGAGTGGGAACCGTGAATATCACTTGAATATTCCAAATTTTTTATTTGGATAGAGTTCTTTTGTTCCAGGCTAACATATAGGCTATCCAGTTTTACAGTTAGCTTAAAGGGAAACTTCAGCTGTGGAATGTTTTTTTCTGGAATCCAGGATGTTTCTGACTTTTTCTCATTTTCACCTGCCGCTGAAGTTGCTTCATTTGTTATTGAAGTTTTGAAACTATCATTTTCTAACTTTTTTGGTAAATAAATATTTAACTGAGTGGCCTCTATTTTTATATGGCGATTTTTTAGTGAAAGTTTTTTTTGAGGGATTAAATTAAGCCTAGCCTGTTTAATGTTTATAGAGATATCCTTTTGAGCAATATCCAGATCGGGGCACTGAAGGGATAAGGACCAGGACCATTTTATGTCAGGGCATTTAACTAAAAATTCCCCAAATTGAATTCCCTCTCCCAACAGAGATTTTAAATAGGCATTCGAAAATACATAAATTCCCAAAGAGCAAATAAGCAAAAGAGCTGCGAAAAAAATTGCTGCTATTTTTAATTTTTTGGAAATTTTGATAAAAATGAAACTGCCCTCGGTTTATTATTAACAAACCACTCTTGGAAAATAATGTAAATTATTCATGTAAATGAAGCCCCTAAGAAATTCTCCTTTTAAAATACTGATTTTTCTCAACCTCCTTCTATCGGCCCAAACTTTATTATCCCATAATGCAGGCTCATTTTCAGATAGAGAAGCCCTGGAAAAATGTGGAATCCCGCAAAATTTGGATGCTGGTTATAGCGCAAATTTGCTCTTCAAAACAGCAGCTATTGATAGCTCTCCTGGATTTGGTTACAACTACGCCAGCCTGGAAGAGGATTTGAATAGCTGGGAAAAAAGCCCCCATATCAATCTTAGAAGTTTGGGCAAAAGCGTGGAGCAAAGGGAAATTTATTTGTTAACGCTAACAGATTCTGATATTCCCAATGAATCTAAAACTGTAATTACAATGCACAACCGCACCCATCCCTTGGAAGTTCAAAGTTGGTGGGTCCAAAAAGAGATGATAGAGTTTTTAATTTCTGATGATGTGGAAGCTCAAAATTTAAGAAAGAAAAATATTTATTTTATGATTCCCATGATAAATCCCGATGGAGTAGAGCTTATGGCCGATTGCTCTGCGGGTTATGGCCGCTGCAACTCCTTGGGAGTAGATCTGGAAAGAGAATGGGCCACCACCACTCCCCAACCAGAAGTGGCTTCAGTTAAAAATTTTTATGATAGTTTGATGAACAGCAATAACCCCATTCGAATCGCCTTAAACTTACACTCTGCATTTGGCTGCAGCCGGTATTTTTGGTTTCACCATGAACTAGGCACATCAGCATTTTATGCAGACATGGAAAAAAAATTTATTGAATTAGTGCGAGGACACTCTCAGAAAACAATTGCTCCCTGGAATACCAATGTTTCCTGGCAAGTAGGAGCACCTGACTATTTTCCCGAAAGTTGGTTTTGGTTTAATTTTGGAGCAGAAGTTCTGGCTCTTACCTATGAAGATGTAAAGGATTGTCCTGAGCTTGAAAACAATTGGCAAGCCCCGGCCTTTGCCATATTAAGGGGAAGCCAGGATTTTTTAGACGGTATCGAACCAACTGATCTTCGGCCTTATATTTCTGGAAATGCCAATAAAATAGGCATGAATACTCATGCTATACATATTAAAAACAGGGACTTACGGGGACGTAAAGTTTTCCCAAATAGAAAATAAAACCATTAGAAAATAGCATTAAAAAACCTGCCAGGCACAATTGTTATTCAATAGGGAGCTTTAATCGTCCAGCTCACCAAATACAAGTTCCAGTAAATCTGTCACTCTGGCTAAAGGGTCCTTGCGAATTTTAGTTTCTTCTTCACCCACCATTAAAAACAAGCCATCCAAAGCTTTTGTTGTGGTGAACTCTCCTAAATCCGTATTAACATGAGATAAATTTAGGGGCATTTCCAATTTATCATCAGGGCTACTTTGCAGGGAGTTATAGGAACTCACCGCCGTGCTACTGGTAAACTCATCCACCATATCCACAAATTGATTGTGGTAACTGGAATAATCTTTCCAAATTTCAGCGGCATTAACAAGTTCTAGAGTGGAATCCACAAACGGTCGAAAAAGGCTGGTTAAAGGCGAAATGGTTTTGCCGTGAAAATAACTGGTGGCCGCAGTGGAATCTCCATGTAAAATATCCAAGCCATCATCAATAGTCATGTTCGTAATGGCATTCCAAAAAATATCCACTGACAAAGGCGCTGCTGCTTCGGCCGCCCTGTTTAAACCTAAAAGCAGTTCGCTTCTTAAGGACTTAAAGCGCTCAAGAGAAAAATCGCTTCCCTCAAATAGATATGTTGTGGCATTGTAAGCTAAATTCAAGGCTAAATTACCTTCCACGGTCTCCGTAAATTTGTCCGCATATCCAAGAGCCGTTTCTACTTCATCTGGAACGGGAATTTTGACTAGGCTATTGCCAAAGTACCCGTCTTCCTGATGTAAGTCCTTAGCTGCATTTTCCGTTCCTATGCTTAAAGCCTCTTTAAGCCCAGCAATAATTTGGCTGGCTGTGGGGCCCGAAAGCCCTCCTCCACCGGTATCTGAAATTAAATCTTCTAAACTGCATTGGGATAGCATAGCAACAGAAATAATGCCTACGGCCAGGGAGCCCGTTATTTTTCTTTTTAATTTCACAATTCCTCCCATATACATCAGGTCGATTCTTATTAAAGGCCAAACTTTTTAATGGAGCTGCCAAGGCCTTTTTTAGCTTCTTCTTTCGCCTTTTCTTTGGCTTTTTCTTCGGCCTTTCTTTTTTCTTCCTTGGCCTTTTCTTCAGCGGCTTTTTTCTGAGCCTCCAGTTTAGCCTTTTCAGCGTCTAATTTAGCCTGAGCTGCTTTTTTCTTCGCATCCACTGCTGCAGCCGCTTTGGCCTTTTCCGCATTTAGTTTTTCCATGGCTTTGGCTTTTTCTTTGTCCAGTTTGGCTTTCAAAGCCTCTTTGGCCTGGTCTTTAACAGAAGCTCCCATTTTTTCCTTATCCATCCCCATGTATTTAGGCGCACTTAAAAGGCCTCCAAATAAATGGTACAACAATACATTGCCTTTTTTATCCTGTGGAAAAGCGCTTATGTTATTAAAAGCGCTGGTACCTGCCGCTTTAGCCAAGGCATCTTTTCCTTTGGATTGCGCGCCAGCCAACATCTTGCTTTGAGATCCTGTCAAGGTCTGAGTTACAGTTAAATCCAAGCTATTGTCAAAACCAACAGAACCCCCAAAATCCATTTTGCCCACCGGGGATTTTTCAATATCCAAATGTTTAACAATCATTTTTCCATCCCTGGCCTCTAAATCCATATCCAGCTTGGAAAAAGTAAAACCTTTAAAAGACAGAGACTTGTGCAGCTTGGTAAGGTTCGAGGACAAACTGCTAATCACACCCACATTTTTTAATTCGCCATTTAGCACTCCAGCATATATATCCCCTGTCATGTTATTGCTAAAATCCTGTGGAAGTCCGAATGTTTTAACATCCATATCCAGTTGAAGTTTTCCAAAAACAGTATTATCTGTCTCTGAAAAAGATTTGGCAATTGCGTTGCTTGGAGGAATTTTGTCATTGATTACCGATATAAAATCATTGGCTTCCACCTTATTTACATTGAGTTTCATATCGATTTGCGCGCTTTTTCTATCCTGCAAATTAACCGTCAAATCATTGCTAAAGGACCCGGTATACAAATAGCCCTTTAAGTTAGATTTCAAAATAGAGTTGTTGAGCACTGTTTTTTGACTGTAATTTGTCATCTCCAAATCCATGAGCTTGGTTTTTTTCAAATTCATGTTTAGACTGAGCAATACATCGGGCAATTCAGGATACTCTGTGAGAGGCTCAGATTCTACTTCTTCTGTGACCTCTTCCTCTGTGCTACCCGTGGGAAGAAGTTTATCCAGGTCCAGATATGCGGAGGTTATGTTAACCACAACATTTGTCTTTTTGCCTTTTGCCATTTCGGTCATAGCCATAGCTAAATAATCTTTCACATCCACATTCACATTTAGATCCGATTCACCTAACTTTACGGCTAGTTTTTCGGATATGGATGCATTATTAATTTCTACCTGGCCGTTCACTTCCAACTTTTCAGGTAATTCGGGAGATACCACTTTTATATCTTTTAGAGATACATTACCGCTCGCATTTATTCCCATTGGATTGTTGGGGTCCAAAACGCCGTTGGCCTGGATATTAGCTTTGATAAACCCTGCCAACTCTGTCCCCACGGGGGCAACTCCAAACTTATCCGCAAGCTCCATAAATTTCCCCAAATCAAAATCCGCCCGTAAATCAAATTTATCCAGGTTAGGAGTTTTAAGAAGGTTAGAAATGGCAATGGCGATGTTTACAGGATGTTTATCCAAAAAGAAGCTAAAGTTGGTTAGCGAAAAATCATTCTCTGTTAGCTTTAGGGTTCCGTTCAAATCATTTAAACTTGCGGGAATATCTTTATGGGAAAAATTCATATCATGTAAAGAAAGATTAATATTCATTTTCGGTTTCGGTGCGGAGTCCAGTACGGCTGCGAAGGCTGCATCAATTAAGGCATGGCCAGAAGCAGAGAGTTTTGGAATATCCGGCGATAAATTGCTTGGCACTTCCTTTAGAATGGAAGCCATTTTAATTTCATTGGATTTAACTGTAACATCAACATTGGGAGGTCCCGATAAAAAATTTTGAACCTGGCCTTTGGTGGAAATAAAAATATCCTGCAACCCCACTTTAACTTCGGAAATCACTATTTCCTGCTTTGGCAGGTTTACAGATACATTATGGTTTAATGAAAAGCGAACTTTCCCTTTTTGCACACCAGAAGCTTTGTCTTCAACAGCAATGGAGGCCACAATTAATTCTCCAACGGTCTTGATATTCTCCAACTTACTGTCTATATCCACAGATACATTTTGGTTGATATCGCCCAATGTTATGTATTGGCCAGTCTGGTGGTTTTTATAACGCACCCGGGCATTTTCAATAATAAATGCCTTCATAGCCAAATTTCCCGGCAAGCTAGTGGGGATTTCTGTTGGCGTTGAGTCCTGAACAACCTCTTCCTCTTCTTCTTTTGCCTGCGTTCCTCCCAGGCCGTCCAAATTCATGACTCCGTTTTTATCTACTTCTAGGAGTATGTCGGGCTCCACCAACCTTATTTCCTTAATAACCGGAGACATGGAAACAATGGACATAAAATCAATTTGCAGGCTAATGGCTTTGATACTGAACATAGGCTCTTCAGAAAACTTTTTCCCATTGGCCAGGCTTACATTCTCAACATTGAGCTTTATGGCGGGAAAAACTCCCACGGAAGCCCCACCCACTTTAACCTCTCTGCCCAAGGCCGCAGAACCCTGTTCGCTGATAATGGCCATCACTTTTTCGGCGGGTAAAAATATTTTAACCCCAATCCACAGGGCCAGATATCCCACTACAATCAGAGCTATGATTCCAATTAACAGTTTCTTAAACATTTATACGCCTTTTGTTATTTTTGGTGGACAAGGAGGGTTTTTGCACTCCCCCAATGTGAAATTTATTGAATACCCATTCATTATCTTATTTTTCAAAAACGATGCACTCCATAATCTAAACAATTCCCTTTAGAAAAAGGCCTGTTTTTGCCAAAAATCAGGATTTACCGGTTTTTTTGATAAATTCATTAAAAATTAAAAAACTAGGGCATGGTAGAAGCCTGTATCCGCCTGCTTTTTTTTTGCCATGCTCAATTTTTGGGGCTATCCCAATAGATAACCAACCCTATCCAAATATCAATTTTCACTTCCATGGAACTTAAAAACTAACATCCAATGCCAGATAATAGAACCTTTCATTATCTCCCATGGCCCCTGTATCCGAAGGACCTTCCCTCGATTCAGCCCCCACGAGAGGGCTCTCATTCTCAAAAACATTTATCACATGGAAATAAGTTCTGAATTTTTTGGCGAATGTATAATGCACATTACAATTTACCCTTAGCCGCGGCCTTTCATGGAATTCAACAGTTTCCTCACTACTAGCACATTTTTTCTCGTTACAAATATCCACTGGAGAGGCAAAGTAACTAGAAAACTGATACCCAATTTGGGGCTTAGGATTGTGGGAAAAAGAGAGTTTAAGGAGGTGTTCCGGATACGATGCCCACCTGTCTTTCGCCGCATTCATCAAGACTAATGTAGCATCTGAAGGATTAGTAGGGCCAGGACGGGAAAAACCATAGGATCCTCTAATCTGTATTTTATTTTTAATTAATAAGTTAGTGCCTAAATCAACTCCCCAGGAATCTATTTTATCCCCGGTATTTCGATAGGACTCCACATAATATTCTGAAACTGGTATGCTGTCGTTAAGCCTATTCCAAGGTATACCCGCATAGGCAGCCCGATATTCTTCGTCACTATCAAACATTTCCCTTGGCCACTCAGCCCAATCTAAAACATTGGAATATCGATTATAATAAACAGTAGCGTCAAAATTTAAAGGAATGGACTTCAAGTGATGAAGGTAATTAAATTGCAGGCTTCCCACTTTCTCCGCCTTAAGCTGGCCGATAGGTTTGAAACCCGCATCTTTTAAGCTCGCGTTGATCATGCCAATGTATCTAAAGTAGCCTATATCTGGATATCGAAAGCCTTCTTGATAAGAAACTTTAAATGTATGTTGCATTCCCGGCAAATAGGCAAATGCAAGCCGATATGAATTCGCAAAAATGTTATCCGCTGAAAAATTTACGCCGTTGGGAACCTCTTCCTTGTCTACCAATCCCATGTCGCTGTATTCCACATAGTCCAGTCTTGCACCAGCTATCACTGAAAAAGTAGGGCTAATCTGGAGGTTATATTCCGTATACAACTCAGCTTCTTTTAATACGGCATCAATAATCTCTTCCGTATACAGAGTGTTTTCACCAAAGTATTGGTTGCCGGCATCGAACTTCTTTAATTTGAACCCAAACCCAAGCGCCAGCTGATGGCCATTGCGTTCAAAAAATAGCGTGTTTCTGGAGGCTAGGTGTACTTGGGAGCCCCCCTTTGATGCTTCAGAGCTGTAAAAATGAACGCCGTGATCTATAAAATTAACCGGAAAGGATAATTTTAAGCGAAAATAATTTGATAAGGGAAAGACATAGTCCAATCTGCTGGCCCAGTATTTTTGCCAATATAAGTCGTCTCGGCCTGGAAGAACCTGTTCATACAAGTTATTTCGGCTGTTAACAATACTCTGGTACTGTGTTTGAAAATGCAAACTGTCCCAATTTAAATAGGCAGAAAATTTTTGATGCTTTGGCATTTGGTAAACTTTGCCAAATTTAGCATCCGATTCAAAATCTGAAGCGGAGCGTTCTAAAAAATTATCCGGTTCAAAACCGTCAGACTGGGCCCACCCAGCATAAACATACAAATCCCTCCCCTTTCCATAATTAAGGCCATGACCTAATTCCTGGCTTTTTAATTGTTCTTTAAAACCATAGCTCATTCTAAGTTGGCTGCCGCGATTATTCGTTCCGTTTTTCGAAACAACATTCACTACTGAATTTATAGCTCCTGAGCCATGTAACAATGAACCTGGTCCATGGATAATTTCCAGGTGGTCTATATCGCCAAGCAAAACACTTTGAAGCCCGGCCTGGTATCCGTAATGGTTTTTGGGATTTAGATTCTGGCCATTAAGCATGAATACGGTTTTAGCATTGTTATCGGTATCAATCCCCCGCACTGCTGTTTTTGGGCCAGCAAAATGAGTGTAACTTAAAGTTGTGGAAGGTACATAATGTTCAAATACATCTCTTAGATGTATAACCGGGGACAACCTCAACTCATTTTGTGTTAAAATCCAAGGTACTCCAGGGCTTAACCGAGAGTTTGGTTCAAAATATCCTGAGGAGGCGATTTTAACTTTTAAAAGTTCTTCCAACGACAAGTCAACCAATTCGTTTACAGTTAATTGTCTTTCAGCTGGTATGCTTTGGGAAAACAAACCTAAAAGGAAAAGAGTTTTAAAGAACATGTTTTTCTTTATTAATTTTAATGGAAATTTTAAATTCAGATAGTCCTCCAGATTGGACATATGCAATAAAACATGCAGGTCTTAAAAAGCAAAAAAAAGATACATTAATTTTAATTTTGGGTGTTCTTTTTTTTCAAATACGATGCAATATGCAAAAATTATTGGTTTTTTTTCTTAAACAAGAATGGAGACGTTCTGAACACATATATCATATTGCTAAGAGCTGTGAATGTAGGCGGTAAAAACCTCATCCCAATGAAGACCTTAAAGTCGGCGTTAACTGATGGTGGTTTTGAAAAAGTACACACCTATATCCAAAGTGGAAATATTCTGTTGCAATCAAAATCAAACCCGAGTAATAAAATTGTTAGCATCATTGAAAATCAATTTGGTTTTAGACCCTCAGTGCTGGCCATTTCAAAGGAAAGTTTTGAAAAAACCCTGAAAGAAAACCCATTTCCTTCTGAAAATCGTAAAATTGTTCACTTATATTTTTGCCACAAAACCCCATTATTAAACAAGAAAAAATTGGAGTCTTTCATTGCGAAAGATGAAAGTTTTAAGTTGCTAGGAAAAATATTTTACTTACATGCTCCAAGCGGCATAGGGCGCTCAAAGTTAGTGGCAAATATTGAGGCTTGCCTCGGTGTCACTGCAACGGGGAGAAATTTAAACACCATTTTAAAATTAAATGAAATGTTAAATTCATTGTAAAACCGCGTTTAAGGTGTGGATTATTGTCCAGAGTTATTTGCCACCCAACCTTCACTTGTTTTTCCATCATGGATAATTCCCAAAAAATGGGATTTTTTGCCAATTTCCTATAGTTTTTAAAATCCTCAACCTTATTTTACCCCCCAATTCGAATTAAATTTAATAGCGGGCGTTGAACCCAGTCTTTACTAAAGACAACAAGTAAAGTTAGGCATGGGAACTAAAGGGGGTATTTTGAGCAATTTTTTGTCTCGCGAGAAAATTGAATTTTATAAATCCGAGGGCTACCTCATTTTAGATATCCTAAGCCCCGAAGAACTTGAAAAATATTCTGAGGAAATAAACAAATTGCTCAGTGGCCGCAAAAATTCCAATGAGACAGATAGAAATGGAGAAAATTCTTCTTCCTATCAACATTTTGGAGACAATTTTAAGGAATTCGGGACAGAAGCAAAACATTATTATTTCCACTTAATTACAAATCCCGGGACGGAAGGGCTTCACCCCATCTTACTGAAAAACAATTTGCGCCAAATTGCGGAAGAACTGGTGGGGCCAAATCTTATTTTAAACAACTTCTCACTTTTAGCAGCTGAGCCCGGCACCAAATATAAACTGGGATGGCACCGCGATATTATTCAAATACCAGAAGAGCAAATCGACCCAAGAATCTTTTCAAAGCAGTGGAGGCACAACAACATCCAGGGGAACTTAGCCATTAATCCAGACAGCTGCTTGTGGGCTGTTCCCGGTAGCCATAGTCGGCCAAACACGCCTGAAGAGAATGAGGCCTTTGCAGGTTCTAAACACTATGCTCCCGCGGACAACGTTATGCCTGGAGGGGTTCCCATCGAACTTAAACCTGGCCAAATTGTTCTTTACAACAACAATCTTATCCACCGGGGTTATTGTGACATCTTAAAATCTCCTAGACGCACAATTCACTTGGGATTCCACTCTGCAAAATACCCTCCCACCTGGCACTTTTATTTATTTGACGACAGCAAATTTACCCAAGAATATATAAACAGCTTATCCCCTGAAATCCAGGAAATGGTTGAGCAATATTTGGATCTCAAAAAAGCCTATCCCAACATGGAAGACACATGGCCAAAATTAAACCGGCCTCTGGAAGAAGTGTTGGAAAGATAAACCAGGCATTAACATTTAGTATTATGAATATTTTATTTGTTGGCGGTACGGGAATAATAAGCTCTGGATGCGTGGAGCTGGCAAGACAAATGGGGCTAAATTTAACCCTGCTAAACAGAGGCAATCAAAAAGATAAATTAGAGGATGTAAACTATTTAGTAGCTGACATTAATAATCTTGCCCAATGTCAAAAAGTATTAAAGAATAAATACTTCGATGTTGTAGTTGACTTTGTATGTTATAACAAAAAAGATATGGATAGGGACCTTCTTCTATTTAAAGAAAATACGGGCCATTATATTTTTATCAGCTCTGCTTCTGCTTATTTAGCCCCCTTTCCTGTTTTCCCAATTACAGAAGATGCTCCCTTGGGAAACCCTGTTTGGGAATATTCCCGAAACAAAATCGCCTGCGAAGAAAAACTTCTTGAAGCGGTTAGAGACAAAAATTTTCCGGGGACCATCGTGCGTCCTTCCCACACTTATGGAAAGACCTATATTCCCATGCACGGAGGATATACCGTGTTGGATAGAATGCAAAAGGGTTTGCCCATTGTAGTTCATGGAGATGGAACATCCTTATGGGCGCTCACCCATCATCTGGATTTCGCACAAGGCTTATTGGGTTTATTCGGCAAGCAAAAGGCTATTGGAGAGGCTTATCATATTACTACTGATGAACTTTTGAATTGGGATGAAATTCATATGCAATTTGCCCGGGAGTTAAATTTAAACCCCGAAATTATTCACATAGCTTCAGATGTTATTGCCAAATACGATGCGGAATGGGGAGAAAGTTTACTGGGGGACAAAGCTTACAGCGTTATTTTTGACAATTCCAAAATAAAAAAAATAGTTCCACATTACAAAGCCAAAATTCCATTTTCAGAAGGGGTAAAAGAAATTGTAAATTGGCACATGGAAAACCCAGGACTCCAAAAAGTGGATACATCCTGGAATAATACCGTGGAAAAATTAATTTTGGATTGGCACAAAGCTTTTAAGGGTAAATAACATCCAGAATATAGCGGCCGGGTCGTAAATCCAAATCTATATACTTTTTATAGGGCTCTAATTTTAATTTTCGCAGCTGTTTACCATCCAGGCTAAAAATTCGGATCACAGCTGAACCGTCGCTATTCCATTTTAAGGTTTGATTTAGCATATTAAAAACGAATGCCCCTTCTTTTTTGGTGAAAACATTTGTGGGTGTCACTCTCCCTATGGCCGCCATAGGGTTAATCAGACCCCAGCCATGGTATTTATCCCAACCTTCCGCATCTTCCTCCGGGCGGCCCACTTTGTCTGTTGCCGTTTGTTCCATTATGCTCTTTAATTCATCCCCTGTTAAATTAGGATTTTGC
The DNA here is from genome assembly GCA_050294405.1 of Fibrobacteria bacterium. Lineage (GTDB taxonomy): Bacteria > Fibrobacterota > Fibrobacteria > UBA11236 > JADFYW01 > JBNKOC01. Next base: position 21,989 of record JBNKOC010000014.1, read on the forward strand.
GACAACATTAACATGGCGAGACCGGCCACCTGGGGGGTGGCCTGAGAGGTCCCGCTATATATCCAGGTTAAGTTATCGCTATTGGGAGCGACTCCAGAAACATAATTCCCCGGGGCACACACATCAATATGGCTTCCAAAATTACTGCCAGGTAACCCAGCGGCGCCATTGGGATTTAAAAAAGGCATAGCCCTTTCATCGTTTTGGGAAGTGGCTCCCACAGCCAGAACATTATCATAAGCCGCCGGATAATATACCAGTTCCTGGTTGTCATTAAACATGCAGGCCACGATCAATACCCCGTTTTCCTGGGCATAATCCGCAGCATCCTGTAAGGCCTGGCTTTGGCTAGTACCTCCCTGAGACATGCTTATTACCCTTGCCCCATTGTCCACAGCATATTCAATCCCGCGGACATAATCGGAATACCAGGCCCTATCGTCGGCATCCGCTACTCGAATGGGCATTATTTTGCATTTCCAATCCATCCCGGCAAACCCCTCTCCATTATTTCCAGTGGATGCCGCAATGCTGGTTACATTGGCCCCATGCCCGTTTTCATCCTGGGGAATAGTATCTTCTTCCACAAAATCCATGGGGTATACCATTCGTCCCATGAAATCAGCATGGTTCAAGTTAATGCCCGCATCCAATACCGCCAATATTAAAGATGTATCTCCAGTGGTAATATCCCAAACTGTGGGCATACCCAACCTTTCTTTGTCCCATTGCTTCAACCAGCCCGCATCGTTGGGACTGATTGCAACTCCAGCGCCCCTTCCTCTATAATCTGGTTCTACATATTCAAACAATCCTGTGGCCATGTATTGAGATATAAGTTCCATAACATTGGTAGAATCTCCGAAATCTATAACAAATAGTTTATCCATAAAATTGAACGGCTTAGAACTCTTAGATACCCCGCTCCGGGATATGCTATTTTTTAAGCTGCGAAAATTTTGCAATTTGAATTTTTTCTTTATAGCTAAAAAAGATTCATCCTCAGATATGTTAATGGATACTCCTTTTTTTCCCAAAGAATTAGGAGCGTCTTTAAGTTTTAGCAGCAATCTTCTGGCGGCAACATCACCCCCGAAGCTGATTTGGGATAATAAAATAAAAAAAATTAAAATGACAGTTATTTTACAATAAGATTTTCCCATCTCTCCCCCAGACTATTCTTCAATCCACAAATGAGAATATAGATTTTTGCGCGAAGCGAAAACGAACTGGAATGGTCCGGTCCTTGAAATATTTACTTGGGTGAAAACCTTATTTGGAAAGAAGAATTTGGAGAGCGAAATCTTCCCAAAAGGTCAATACTGGATATATTGTCTTTTTGAAAAGTCATGAACCTATGGTTTGTATTGGGTTTTAATTTGGCAACATTGCCAAAAGCGCCATCCACACAGCCATGAAAACGCTCAAACGTAGGCCCTGTCCTTCCCCATTCAGCGTATATGACATGATGGCCGCTACGCTCGGGAAGTTCACAGCTAGTGGTAAACAAGTTATTCGCTTTATCCACTTGAATATCCGCATTGGCCTCGGGATTGGAATCATTATATATCTGAAGGCAAAAAGGTTCCTCTTCAAAATCTTCCCATGTTAATGCTTTTTCCGGAGAAAATTGAAAATCTGCTTTGGTAATCCAGTAAGAAAAATCATAAGTATCATCGAAATGCGGTCCCCAGGTTATATTCCAGGTAAAGTCCTGGGGTCCTGCCTGCATTGGATTGGTAGGCCACTCCATGGGCACATCCCAGGGGGTGGTTTGCCCATCCCAACTTTCACTGTCAAAGCTGCATACATTTTGAGGAAGAGGCGATACATCTGCACGTCCAAGAGTGTGCGTAAGCACTGCCATATAATTATAGGGAGCGATTGGATCCTGAGCAAAAGCTGTGGAACAAATGGGAAATTCAGCTGAGCCCTGCGCAACCTGATCTGGCTTGGTAGTGGCGCCGCATATCCAATTACGGGAGGGAGGTTCTTGTATTAATCCATGGCCAAATGCCAGTACCGATAAAAAAATGAATGCGCTCGCAAATATCAAATTCTTCATGTCCATCAGCCCTCCATACATATTGGTATTCTTGAACTATTTTCCGGTTCCATTTAGTTGCCTCAACTTTCATTGATATACTTTTTATCCCTGATTTTCGCCTGTTTTGGGCGATATACCCATTTATAGGAGGGTGTATGTAATGCTATTTGGTTGTAATACTCCAATTTCTTCCAAACACGTCCATTTAGCTTTGGAGGTTTCCTACGAAAAATTACATGGATTAGCCGAAGTTTTTAGCCTCTTAAATAGGCTCCAAATTTATCTTAATATTGAAAAAAATGTTTTTAAGAGTTCTGAGAGGCTAATATGCACTGGAGAAAATTTTGGATTATATACATCGTGGGAATTTTAACAACGCAGCTTTCCACAGCCCAACCCGAACCTCTATGGGAAGGCCAGGCTCCTCAGGCCATGGGCAACTCAGCAGCAGATATACCCACCCTTGAAATATTTAAACCCAATCCCAATGACGCTAATGGCTCAGCCATTTTAATGGTTCCGGGAGGAAGTTACGGAACAGTAGTAATGTCCGAAGCCCAAGCCGCCCGCAATTATTTTATACCCAAGGGTTTTATTATAGCTGTTCTTAAATACAGAGTCGCTCCCTACAAATATCCTGTTCCCATGCTCGATGTAAAGAGAGCTATGCGTACTCTTAGAAATATGGCCGAAGAGTTGGAGGTGGATACCAAAAGGATTGGATTACTTGGCTGTTCCGCTGGCGGGCATTTGGCATCCTACCTGGCAACCCACTATGACATGGGAGATGCCGAAGCTGAGGATCCTATCGAGCGGGAACATTGCCGTCCAGACTTCTCTATTTTTGTTTACCCGGTTATTACTATGGACCCTTCTTTCACCCACGGGGGCTCCCGCTCTAACTTGTTAGGCAACAATCCCCCTCAGGATTTAGTGGACAGCCTCTCTAACGAAAAACAGGTAAACGACTCTACTCCCCCAAGTTTTTTAGTCCATGGAACCGTAGATAATGTGGTGCCCTGGAAAAATAGCGAGGAATTCTTTTTGGCTTGTGAAGCCAATTCTGTTCCCGCAAAGTTTCATAAAATAACATCAGGCTGTGGTGGCCATGGCTTTGGTTATGATTGTGAAAATTGGGGTGATGTTAGTTATGCCTGGCTTAAAGATGGAGGTTATCTGGATGCCACTGCCAAGGTTAAATTCAGTCCCAAAAAAGCCACGGGAAATTTTGCAAGCTCCTTAACTTTGTACAATTTAAACGGAAAAATTAGAACCCATTTATCTTCTGGAAATATTCTGGCAAATGATAGCTTGAATAATCACCCTCTAAAAAGATTGGGAAACGAAATTTTTATTATCCCATCCCCATAAAATTTTTGGCGACAAAAAAGCCTCCCAAAAGGGAGGCTTTTTATAAAATTCAATCCTCTTTAATTTATAGCTAGCCTTCGGTTGTATTCAAAACCTTCGCCTTTAGCTCTGATTATGATTAACCCCTGGTTTAATTTGGCTTTGGACACTTGTAAACTTTCCAAGCCATTAACATTTTCCTGATGTAAAAGCTTGCCCTGCAAATCGTAAAAACCGATTTCCTTCAGAGCTTGTTTTCTCCAATTGAGTTCCACGCTATTCCCTGCAACTTCGGCATTGAAATATTTATCCATCTCGACTAAAAGTTGAGGATCGGTAATCACATCCACTTTTTCGTTGATACATTCTACGCCACTTCCCGGATCATAATCTGCATCGGCATTATATTCTTCGTAATTGGGATCCAAACAGCCTGGAACTTCCGCAGGGCCAAAGCGATTCAGCTGATACCAGGTTTCGCCGGCCCAGGGATTCTCCCCACTTTCGGATTTCAAATTCACCAATTGTATATGGGTCATATATTTTTCTTTGAGTTGGCCGGGAGCAAATTCAATTCGAACTTTCATGCCATCTTCAATACGGCTCACATTGGTAGGATTCAAAGGGGAATCGTCAATCATGTTACCTGCGCCATAGGAACGCTGCATTTGGAAAGTAAACTGCTCCATACGAAAATTGGAACCGCTTACATTGGCCTGAACTGGTTTGGTAAATTCGATTTCATAAGCAGTGGGGCTCATGCTGCGGACAGCCAACATTTCAAAGGGCACATTGTTTGTGGGTTTTAAACGGTGGAACCCCCATTTTTTAGCATCCCATCCCCAGTTGCCACTTTCGCCATTGCCCAAACATCCGATGTAATAATTTCCATCCGGCCCCTGAACAATACTTCTGCCACCGGCCAGTAAATCTCCAGTAAAATGGTGCATGTTACCCTGATACACTCCATCCACTCTTTCCAGGAATACGCGAACCACATGGTTGTTCCAAGCCATTTCAGGAACATAAACCTGCCCTCTGTGAAGTCCATTGGTAACATACCAGGGATCATGGGGAGATTGGGTCAACCTTTGGTGCACCATCCAGGTGATGGAGTTTACAGACTGGCGACCAACATCGCTTTGAAAATTTTCATGGCCATGGAATCCGCCTTCCTGCACATGAATAAAACCAGAGGAAGGACGCCAGGTGCCCTGATCATCGGTGGTAAATAATTCACCCTCAGGACCAAAGAAAAGACCATCGGGATTCCTAAAACCTTCCGCATAAGCTTCTGCTGAATTTCCATCTTTTGAAATTTTCATTACTTTGCCAGAACTTTGAAAAGTGGCTGGAAAAGTGTTGTTACCCGATTGCATGGTTACGCCTGGTGAAACATAAAAATACCCGTCTTTATAGGCAGGGCCAAAGGTCCACTGCCTTTCGGATTGAGATACAAAGTTGTTCCAAAGAGGCTCTTTGGATTCATAATATCCGTCGTTGTCATTATCCACGAGCTTATTTAGGGCATTGTATTCCTGAACATATATTTCATCATCAACCACTTCCATTCCCAAACCCGTTACAATACGGGCCACTTCATCAACCTCAACGGGTTCAGTGGCATCGGTGGTGATATTCTTTATGGCATAAACATAGCCCGGAAGTTCTTCAGCATGCCCTAAAAAGGATTGTTGAAGCTGAGAATTTTCTTTGGAAATGGTGGACATTAACAAAGTGCCATCTGACATAAACTGCAGAGCGGTTACCTGAGGCTCGAATGCATTTGCTCCTGCCGTACTAAAGCCCTCTAAACGCAGAGTTTCCATTTCAAAAGCAGGATGTACACCTCGAATTGGCGCCCCATTACCAGGTTGCGACTGCGCATATAATTGCGAACCCACTCCCTGGATTAGCCCTATTCCTGCTAATAGCTTTAGCATAAATCTTCCCGGCTTCATGCTATACATAATTTCCTCCCCAGTTTTTAATAATTAAAATACCAACCCAGAAAAAACCATCCTCGCAGCTTGTCTAAAGTCGCGATCATCTATTTTTATATGTTTTTTCTGAACAATCAAAACCCTATCCTTAACATATCACGAAATAATGAAAAAATCACTGAAAAAATCACCCTTCGCCTCCTTGCAACTGAGAGGCTTTGGCTTTTTTCATAAAATGGGCCACAAAAACTAAAATGGTAAAAATCACCGCTATTAAAATTCCCAACCATTTAAACCTGTCCCAAAGACTGAAAATGCTTCCAAAGGTTGCCAATCCTGCGGCTATGGCCATCATCAAGTTCCAGGCAAGTTTTTTGCCGCCGGTAGGCATATTATCGCCCATTAATTTTTTCTGATTCATAAGCATAAAGAAAGTGAAATAAGCCACAGGCAAAACCACCATGGCTATCATGGAAGTAGGTACTGCCAGCCAAAAAGAGGCTTGAGTCCAGAAGAAGGGGCCTAAAGCTCCCGTAATCCCAGGCAATATGCATGCTATCCGATATTTGCTGCCATGAGCTTCCCAGCCAAACATTTCACAAACCACAAAGCCATTAATTAACATCAGAATAATAATGGAGCTTATGGCCATGGCCAGCACCCCAAATCCAAAAATGTATTGGGCGAAAACTTTTCCTGTCAGGGGAGAAAGAGAATTAGCCAAACTAAAGGCGTCTCTTTTTACTAACATAGCCGCCATTTGCCTATCTGCTTCGGGAAGAGCAGCTACTTTCTGTTCCTTCTCCCCATCGCTAAGGCTGTTAAAAACATCGGCGCCCACTTCGTGTGAAATGCGGGCATGGGCGTTAGCCACAATGCTTTTGGCTGGTTGGATTAAAGCTCCCTTTTCATCTTTTTCCCCCAGCAAACCAGGGGCTGGCTGGACATGGAATTGGGTGGCCGATGCGATAACCACACAGCTGGTGGCCAGAATAAAGGGGATGAACAATCCTGTGGAAAGATCAAAAATAGCCAAGCCTCTGAAGTTTTTGTTCCAACCTTTTTTTAGCATGGAATAGGGCAAAAGGAAAGTCATATTAATGCCAACGGCTGTGGAAGCAGCGGTAATCATAACCTGGCGTTGTTGTGAAACAATCATGTTATTCCAAAAATCCCGAAAGCCGGGATCCACCGCCTCTATAAAAGGCTTAAATGTCGTGGCCGGAGAGGACAAGAGGCTCAAATCGGGAATAAAGCCACCAAAAATCCAGCCCATGTCAATGGCCCCATTGGTATACATCTTAATAACAACCCCAAAAAAACACAAAACAATAACCCCAACCATAGCCTTTAGGAGGTTTTCAAACATCCTCACGCCTTTGCTGCCTCTATCGTACATAAGAACAATAAGGCTGCATAACACCAGAATGGCCAGACAAACCACCAGCTTTCCTTCAAAACCATTTCCCAATGCAGGAAAAAGGTTTTGCGTTGCGGCAGCTGTGCCCAGACTAAACTGGGGCAATGCCCAAACCAGATTCGCCATTAAGGTAGCCAGTGCCCAGCCCCAACCCAGTACCGGATTTACCTGCTCGTTTACAGCCTGAAAAGGCCGCTGTCCGGTGGAAAGCACCACATAGCTAATGGCGCTTAACATCACCACTCCCAGAATCATGGCCACCGGTTGAAGCCACAATAATGAAGATCCTCCCAAAACTCCTAAATACAAACTTCCAGCCAGAGAGCCACCACCAAGGGTGATGGCACTTTGCAACCATCCAGGGCCGGAAAGTTTTGTATAAATACCCAATGTTGCCAAGGGCCCTTTTTTCCGGGCCTCTATAATGGCGTTTTCATCTTGCTGAATTTTATTTTCAGACATAAAGGGCTTAACTGTGCTTAGCCACCTCTCCGTTGACTAAATTTTTTGTTTCGATACATTCAATATCCACAGCAGCCCCCTTGCGCTCGGAGGAAACATAGGCACTGTAAATGGTGGCAATCGTATCTGCAGCCAATTGGCTGTCCGATTGAACTTCTTCCCCGTAAGCCACGCTTCGGTAAAAAGCCTCCACTTCCTGGGGGTATCCCGTAAACCAGTCTTCGTCAGGGGAAATAAAAGACCAACCTTGCTTGGTTCCTGTTTTTTCCACCACATATATATCTTTAAAATTTTCTTCTACAGGGTTATACGTTTGCATGGCGGTATTGGGGTTTATATGACAGCGGGTGCGGTGGTTGTTGGCATTTACCTCAAGCCAATTGTGGATGCCGCCGTTAATAATATCCGAAGCAAAGATGTCGGCAATGGTGCCGTCTTCAAAGCTAATATGCATCATTGAAAAATCATCAATATCGTGGTAGTTGTTCCTGATATGTCCTTCGTCTTTAAAATTGGGAAGGCGGGTTATGGCGTGTACCCTTGAAGAAACGGATTTAGGCCGGATGGGAATTCCATCGCGGTTTATACCTTCCACCCTTTTCAGATACAAAGCTGCTGTTAGGGGGTGACAGCCCTTGCCAATCATAACCCCGCCCCCTGAATATTTCCAGTAAGCGTAAGTTTTTGCATGGGAACCTGAGTGAGCCTCTTCTCCGTGAATCCACAGGATTTGCCCACCAGTTTTTTCCAGTATTTCCCTTTCTTTTTGAACAGAAGGAGCATAAACCCAGTTTTCTGCATAGAGAATTTTTCCCATGCTTTTTTGCTCGGCAGCAATAATACGCTTCACACTCTCCATAGCCTCTTTCAAGGCTACTTCTTTGGAGCAGCTGTCCCCATTAAACTCCTCAGTGCCATCCCCAAAATAGCCGGTGAAGGGTTTTTCCACAATTACAAACTTATCTTTTTCCAGAGCTGCTATGGTTACTTCTTCATGGGTGGAGGCAGTGGTACAAACGTGAACCAAATCCACTTCATCAATCAATTCTTCTAAACTGGAAAATGCCTTAATTCCACGCTTTTCGGCAAACTCCTGGCATTTTTTTGGGGTAAGCGAATAAACCCCAACCACTTCCACATTGGTTCCGTAAACTTTTTTAATAGCCTCAAAATGAAACGATGCAGAAAAACCAGATCCCACAATTCCAGACCGAATGGTTTTCTTTTCATTCATGTGTGCACTCCTTCCTATTTACTACTAAATGTAAGGCAAATTCAAAAAATCCCAGCATCTATAATTAACGGCCCACTAACGGTTTTTTAACCCTTTTGCGGAAATTCCAATGGCTGAAAGTGTAATTTTTTATTAATTTTAACATCCAGGTCTTCAACCCCGTTAATTATGAAACGCACCGACTACGCCATCCTACTCGACTCTCCTTTTAAGGACGAAGAAGATAAAGCTTCTTTCGAGTACATTGAAGTAATCAAAACCAAAAAAAAGCCCCAACACGCTCACCCTGAATTCGAGTTATTGCTGGTTTTAAACGGGAGCGGTCTTAGAATTATCGGTGATTCGGTGGAAGAGTTCGAAGAAGGCGATTTATGTCTGGTTGGGCCCGATCTATATCATACCTGGTTTTCCCGGGTGGTGGAAAAACCCACCATTCGAGCGCTGGTTATCCATTTTACTCCGGAAATTTTCGGTTCCGCTCTCTTGGCTCTTCCCGAATTTCGATCCATAAAAAGAATTTTTGAAGAGTCCAAACATGGACTCTTTATTTCGGGCAAAACCAGAGACAACATCTCCACTATGATGCAAGAAATTGGCAGGCACCACCCGGTGTCCCCCAAACGTTTTACACTGCTCCTTTCTATTCTGGCCGAGCTCAGCAGTTCAAAGGATTATCGCCCTTTAGCCGACGAAGAGGGAAACCCTGTTTATCATGGCAAGCAGAATGAAGTTTTAGCCACCATCCATCGGCTTTTGCAAAACAACCTGCACAACCCTTTAAATCAAAGTTGGGTCGCCGAAAAAGTAGGGATGTCTTCAGCGGCCTTTAGTCGTTATTTCAGGCGGCACACCGGAAAAACCTACACAGATTATGTCAATGAATTACGAATCAAATGCGTGTGCCGAGCTCTGGTGGAAAGCGATGTAGATGTATCTTCCATTGCCATTGATATGGGCTTTAATAACATATCTTATTTCAATCAGATATTTAAGCGCATGAAGGGAATGACCCCTTCCGAATATCGAAAAATGCTGGCTGAACCAATTTTAGCCTAAACTTAAGCCTCAGCTCACTACCAGTTAAAAAGCGTTCCGTCGGTTTTGCGGTTCACAGGAAGATAAGCCTGCTTGTAAGGATATTTTTTCGCAGCATCTTCGTTAATATCAACCCCGAGGCCCGCTTTGCTGCCTATCAAAAAATGGCCATTTTCAAAACGGTAATCTACCTCAAATACTTCGGCCACAACATCCATGTGGGGCATGTATTCCTGAATTCCAAAATTAGAAATGGCGGAATTAAAATGAATGGAGGCAGAAAGGTTTACCGGAGACAAGTCTGTAGCACCGTGAAAACCCATATTAATATGGTACACGGAAGCCATAGCGGCAATTTTTAAAAGATGGGTAATGCCGCCCCCATGTGCAATGGGAGTTCGGATATAATCCACCAGTTGTTCGGCAATTAAAGTGGTGTAATCGTATATGGAATTAAACACTTCACCTGTGGCAATAGGAGTAACGGAATGTTGGCGAATCAGGCGAAAGCCCTCTTGCAATTCTCCGGCTACAGGGTCTTCCAGCCAAAACAAACGCTGTGGTTCCAAATCTTTAGCCACTCTGGCAGCTTCAATGGGAGTTAAGCGATGATGTACATCGTGGAGAAGTTCCATTTCATCGCCAAATTTATCCCGTATGCTTTGAAACAATTTGGGAATAAAGCGGATGTATTTTTCCGTAGACCATAAGGACTCCTCGGGAAGCCCTCTTTGGGCTGGCTCGTAGGGCTTTTGTCCCTTGGACACTCCATAGGTGGCATCCATCCCTGGTATCCCGCTTTGAGCCCGAATAGCTAAAAAGCCGGCATCTATTTTTTCGCCGACTTTATCCAATGTTTCCGATACATCTTTACCGCTGGCGTGGGTGTACACCAAAATTTTTTCACGGGATTTGCCTCCCAGTAGGTTATACACCGGTGTATTGAGCACTTTGCCTTTAATATCCCACAAAGCCGTATCAATAGCTGCGATAGCTGTCATAGTTACAGGGCCACGGCGCCAATACCCGCCCCGATAAAAATACTGCCAAATATCCTCTATGTTAGCAGGGTCTTTTCCAATTAAACAGGGAATCAAATGTTCCTGCAAATAGGCGGCAACGGCTAGCTCGCGACCGTTTAAAGTGGCATCTCCCAAACCATATACACCCTCATCAGTTTCAATTTTAAGAGTTACAAAATTCCGGCTGGGGGAACATACAATAACATGGGCTGACGTGATTTTCATATGGAAACCTTTAAAAGCCAATTGAATTCCCGCCATCCACTGGCAGGCAAACTCCGGTAATGAAAGACGATGCATCAGAAACTAAAAAATAGGCTGCTTCAGCAACATCCTCGGGAAGCCCAAGTCTTTTCATGGGGGTTCTGTCTAATACCCGTTGCAGGCGCCCTGGGTCGGCTTCAAAAGCTTTGGAAGACATAGCGGTTTTAATAAAGCCAGGGGCCAGGGAATTCACTCGAATGCCCATGGGAGAAAGTTCTACAGCAAGGGCTTTTGTCATTCCCTCTATGGCCGTTTTGGCTGCGGTATAAGCGATAACCTTGGGAATGCCATATAAAGCGGCCATGGAGCTTATCATTAGTATATTGCCCTGTTCACGTCCGGCAAATTTTTTAGCGCATTCCCGGCTTAAGGCAAAAACACTTCGTTGGTTTGTGGTGATTACTTTTTCGTATTCTTCATCTGTAACATCCAAAACATCTTTTTTCAAGTGGATGCCTGCATTGTTCACTAATATGTCAATAGGCCCTATTTCGCTTTCGACTTTTTCCACTAACTGGGGAAGTGTTTCCAATTGAGTTACATCGTGCGCAAAATATTTGGAGTCCGCTCCAATTTTCTGGTTAGCTTCTTTAAGAACATCTTCCCTGCGGCCAACCAGAACCGGAATTATATTTTTTTTAGCAAATAGAGTGGCGATGGCCAGGCCAAGCCCGCTTCCGCCTCCTGTAATAAGGGCTATTTTTTTCTTTATCCCATCTGACATTGTATTTTTTTGTGAACCCAACCTTAGTGTTTATTACTCAGTTTACCCAAGTAAATATATAATCCATCAACAACTATTAAGGCTATTTTTTAACACAAAAATAGCGATATTTTAACCTATTGGGGACTAATGTTGTTTGGGAAGCCCTTTAAGATTGGCAATGGATTTTCCATCCACCCGAAGTTCAAGCGAGTTGGCCTCAGGGCCCTTTTTCCAAATATTAATTTTGCCCTTTTGCAGATTTACAAAAATTCCCTCATAACCTGCAGCTAAATTTTGTTTTTGAGTTTCAAATTGAACTGGAGTTGAGGTGGAGTCCGGTTCTTCATTAAAGGCTCCAGCCCAAACCACGCCGCCTCTAATATGGGCGGTTAAGTTTCCATCGGAAAAGGTGCTCATATCATGGCCCACCAGAGTAATAAAAGTCCGGGCTCCCTCAAAATAGCGATACCAGCTCACAGGGTGGTCCCCATCCATGCCACTGCCCGCAGGGAAACCTGTTTCATCCACAGTGGCCAATACATGCACACTGGAATCCTCTCTGGGATTAACCTGAACCGCATACCACTCGTCATTTAAATTAAAACTTTGCGGAAGATTTTCGGTGGAAGGATGTTCTGCATCTTCTACCCTGAATGGAGCCACACGCATGGGAGGATGGGATTTAAATCGGGCTCCAAACAAGTCTGCATACCAGGGCCATACGCTTTCTTCCCAGGCTCCATTTAGGGGAACAGCGCTATGGATTCCCGCAAAAGCCCCTCCATTGTGCAGGTAATCTTCAAAAGCTTGCTCTTGCTCGGAATTGAGTAACGCTCCGTTACGGTAATTGGTGTTTATAAAAACCACTACTGCAAAGCGGGATAAATTTTCCTCATTAAATTGCAGGGAATCGGTAGTGGTTTCCACTTCCATTTCATTTTGCTCAAAATCGTTTTTGAGTAAATTCACCACATCCTGTGTAGCGGTATGTATGTAGCCATTTTGCTTATGAAAAATAAGCACTCGATGGGGTGTGTTATCTGCTTCCTGAGCCCATAAACATGGAACCATCGCCGCAGCTAATAATAAGCCAAAGCATTTTTTAAAAGAAAGCCACACTAATTTTTCACCACAGCTTTTAAGGCACCTTTCACATCGTAAATGGATTTTCTGTCTTTGTTTGCGTTTTGGCTGTCAGAAAAATTCATCACATTGTTTTCAACCCAGTGTTTCAAAGCTTTTTTACCTCTGTTGTGGGAAAAACTCTTTTTTAAGCCCGTTACCCCTGAACTGATAACCACTTCTCCCCCATCGGGAACAGCGGTAAATTGCAGCACCGAAGCATTGTCCACCATTTTTATTTCAGAATACAATTCTTCCTCATCCTGCGCCACGTATGCCGTATCCCATCCGTCTGGCATAGGCATTCTAAAACTCAAAGGATAGTTGTATATGGAATCCGGAAGGTTATCGCTAACTTCCAGTGTTATGCTTGTTTCATCTGAAGAAGTTTCTTCCAACCTGGCTGCATCTCTTTCTTTAATATATCGAACCACATTTCCAAATGTTTCCACCCAAAATTTGTCCCTGTTTTCATCCAGATAATTTAAATGACTTTCCAAAGAGGAAGAGGATGTATAAGCCCAACTGTGGTCGCCATCCACGCCATGATGTAAATAAACAGCCCAGCCTTTTTTATCCAGGGCGCTTTGGGCATAAGATTGCAAATTGGTTTGAGCCCCGCCCTGTCCCACAATCAAAGAGGCTATACGGATGAAGTTATTTGGAGTCTGGCCTTCGGGACCTGAACCACATACGCGGCCTGTGTTGTAGTATCTGAGTACATCTTGTTCGTTGGGTACATTGCAATTGGGGAAAATCATGGAAATACACATTTCACCGGGAACATTTTGTTTAATGGCTTCCTGGCTCCTGCGCATTTCGTCTTCATTCACTGTTTGAGGGTGGGTCACACTGTGGCTTGCAATTTCATGCCCGTCGGCAAACGCTTCCTTTAAGGCATCCCAACCTGGAAACATCCCCCCGCTGGTTACCGTAGCCAGAGTCAAGTTAAAATCCCTGTCGTTAAACATAGGGATGGCTTTTGAAAATTGATTGCCAGTACCATCATCAAAAGTATGGGTTATGGCTGCATCTTTAAAATCTCCCCAAACGGCCAATTCGTAAGGGCTTTCCACCTGGGCTAAGGCAGAAGTTTGAGCTATGAAAATAGCTGCACTAAAGGCTAAAAAGCCTTTTAATACTTTTTTTAATTCCATTTTGGGCCTCTCCTAATGGCTCATTTTCGCAGGCAAAGCTACAAATTGCCAGTTCCCGGTTTAGAGCTAATATAACTTCCATTTTTTTTGCCCGCCATAAATCTTGGCCAATCGCCGCTAAATTTCCTTTAAAATTCTTAAAAATTACCTGAAACACACCATATTATACACTCGGTGTAAAAAAAAAATTCAGGAAAGATGTAGACGCATCAAAAACTGCTGATTTAAGAAAGTTTTTAAGTGTAATGAACGACCCCAAAATAGCACCCGGGGTGATCTAAACCTGGGAGAAATGGAAATTTAGACATTCGAACGCCATTTCTTTTAAAGGCCACTAAAAATAAAAAAAGGAGAAACTGTGTTTAAAAAGCTCGGAAAAATTTTGACTCTGATAGCCTTAACAGGAGGACTGGTTCTGGCGCAGCAAACAACAAAAGACGGCATGGACGGAAACTGGGCTGTCATTAACGGAAAAAAAATTTTCCTTTCCGGAATGAACATCGCCTGGATAACTTCCAATTCCTTCGGCAATGATGTGGGAGACACTAAAATAAACATCGCCGCTTTCACCAATCACATTAAAAACATTCGCAAAGCCGGAGGCAATGCCGTGCGCTGGTGGCTACATACCGATGCCTCCCGCTGCCCAAAAATAGACGCCACTGGTGCTGTAACCGGATTGGGCACACAAACCATATCCAATATGCGCCAGGCACTGGACACAGCTTATGCCTATGGAGTGACTGTGAGCATGTGCTTATTTTCCTTTGACATGTTGGTCCCCGGTGATGGGGATGGAAAGGCCGCCTATAGCGACTACAGTCTTGCCAACAACAAACTTTTCCTAACCGTTCCGGAAAATATCGACACTTATTTGGAAAACGCCTTAAAACCCATTTTAGATAGCGTAGGCAGCCATCCAGCGGTTATGGCTTGGGAAGTTTTTAACGAGCCCGAGGGCATGTTAGCTTCAGCTAATTGGAGTCATGTTATTGAAAAATTAACTATGAATGACATATTGCGTATTACCAATAAAATTGCCGGTTTTGTCCATCGAAATTCAAATAAAATGGCTTCCACAGGAATAGCCTCCTTCCAATACCTTCCCGAATACAGTGACGCCTCTTTAATTGCCGCCGGGGGAGATACCGATGGTTATCTTGATTTTTATATGGCCCATTATTATCCCGAATGGCAGGATGCCAGCATTTCTCCCTTTGAAAACCCGGCCAGCCACTGGAATGCGGACAGGCCTATATTAATTGGGGAGTTCCCCGCTAAGAGCTGGAGCGCCAGCACAACCGGTCCCTCCAGCGGGCAGCCGCTCAAAACCACAAAGACCATAAACGATGCCTTTGCCTACGCTTACGATAACGGCTATGCTGGCGCTCTAAGCTGGGCTATGAGTGAACAGGAAGCCGCTTTTTTTGGAAATTACGAAACTACCGCTCCCGCCTTAACAGCCTTATATAACGCTCACCAGGCAGACATCATGATTAAAGATGTTACTATCGAAGAGATGAGCGGGGAGTATGCCATGCAGCTTCAATTAGCTAATCTGGCTCCCCCAAGTGGCAACGATGGTTACTGGGAATTAGGTGCCAGCTTATCCCAAAATTTTACCGGCAAAACAAATCTGGTTTTTGATATGTATGTAGCTCCCGGTAGTTCTACCAATTTGCAAATAGTTCCCGTGATAAAAGTAACCAGCGCATATACCTGGAGCCCAGCTGAAGATAAAGCCATCCAGTTGGCCGGTGTGCAACAGGGCAAATGGATAACTTACGAAATCCCCATTAGCGCTTTTGGCGCCTCCGATGTTTCCGATGTCAAAGAAATGCTTTTCCAATATTGGGCTCTAACCGGAAGCTATGAATCGGGAACCGTATATTTTGACAACATCAGAGTCGATACTGAAGTATTGGCGAGTTTTGATGAAGAAGGCAGTGCCTGGTTCACCGGAGCCAATGAGGCCAGTGTGTCCCTGGTAAAACGCTCCAATATTGTGGATATGGGAATTGCCAAAAAATTGAAGGCAAGCAGTCTGGAGGCTCAGGTTTTTGCCGAAGGAAAGGTTTTAAAAGTTAATGCGAAATCTCCCATTGATTTTAAAATTACCCTGTTTGATGTAAACGGAAAAAATATTTTGGAAAAAAATCATAAGGCTAAAGGAATGGGGCTTTGCTCCTTTGATTTATCAAACCTTGCCTCTGGAAATTACATTCTGGAATTGCAATCTAAAGAAGGAATGCTGAAGAAATCCCTCCATATCCGATAATATGGAGGACTTCCATAAAATTTAGCCTCGGTTTAAAGCAATGTTATTCAGGGCGTTGCCACTAAAATTGCTTGAAAAATTTGTACGCCTCCCCTTTAGTCCATGTTCTGGCGCCGTCGTCTCCTCCTCCATCCACAATACCGGGGGTATGGCCCCCATCAAACGCACACCATACAACAGGGTAGCCATCCGTACATCCATCATATTCCGTGCATACATGAGTCAAACTGCCTCTATTAGGCTCGGAAGCATTTTGAGAAGTACAGCCGTTGTTATTGACAAATTTATCCCGCATGGGCCGCGCATTTTCTATTACGCAGGTCCTGTCATCTATTCCATGGATTCCGAGATATGCCACGGGTTTTGTACCGTCCGTGCAACCGCTGAGCACCGCCCCTCCGTACACAGCCACAGCACGGAAAATGTCGGCGCGATCACATGCGAGTGCATAGGTCATTCCTCCACCGTAGCTAAACCCCATGGAGAAAATCCGTTTGGTGTCAATACAAAGGTCCTCCTGGATAAGCTCTAGCATATCGTCCACGAAGTTAAGGTCCCGGCCGCCGCTGTTTTGCCAGCCATTGTTAATTCCCTGGGGGGCAACATAGATTGTGGGAAGATCATCATCATCCGACTGTTCCCTTAAACCATAGTAGGACCAGGTATAGCCGCTGCTGCCTCCACCATCTATATCCTCCGACACACCGCCATTCCAATGAAACGCAAAAACCAACCGATGAGGAGTGTTACTATCGTAGTTTTCAGGAAGCCTTAAAATAAAACTGCGGTTGTCTCCGCCAACTTGGATATTGCGTTTTCCGCTTGTTAATGTAGGGCTTTCACCGCAGCCCGCACTACGGCCCGTGGAGTTGCCGCTGGATTGGAGAGTAATATCGACTTCTTCATCATATGATGAAATAGGCACTATTTTGGTTTCGTAACCGGCGGCAGTAACTTTAAGCGAATCCACATCTGCAGCCCTTTTTGTTAAAGTTCGGTCCAGAGAAAGGGCGCTTTCACCGGAAAGTTCCATTTTTCCATGGACGCCGTTTGTTAACGGAATGTAACGGAATGTTTTCATATACTCCCCAACGGAGACCCGGACCATATGGGGACGGGTGGCGTCTATGCTTTTTAGCAAAGACGAGCGGTAAGATCCCGGTAAAACCTTTGGAGTTAAGTCATTTACCAGGAGGTTTCCGTTAATATCAAAAATTTCAATTTTTACAGGAGCGGGATTGGTCAAATTGAATTCTAAAACACCTTTGCTAAGGGATATTTTCCCGTCTTTAATTTCTGAAGACGGCGATACCGCAATAATATTTTGGATGATTGCATAAGCCCCGTCAGTTCCTGTTATATCACTTAGACCCTCAGCTTGCAGCGTTACTGTCGCAGCTGAAATTGGCTGTCCATTAGAATTCGAAACAATACCCCGCAGATTAATTGTTTGGGCACTGGCCGTTAAAGCGGCTAAAATGAAAAAGCAATAAGTTATCCTTTTGTACATAGAATACACCCCCGGTTTAGGCATAATCACCACGCGACTGTGGACCTTGCCCAATTGTCCATTTCCTCCGAGCGGGTAATAAGCCTTTTTTGAATTATTATTTTGCGAGCAATTCGGTTAAGCTCTCCCCCTGTCCAAATGCTCTGCTATGAGTAGGAATCCTCATTCCAGATTCATAGTACGTCTAATGTAATGCCAGGTTCCAAAAAACACAATCAGGAATTGCAATTCAAATGCGGAATGTTGAAAAACAACCTTCGTTTAGGTTTAAATTATTGCATTTTATGATAAAAAGGGCTTTTCGCCCTCTTTTTTCGAATTCTCAGCTAACAAATAATCAGGCCTATTTTTATATCTTTTACGGGCAAGATAGTTTAAGTAATTGAGGTAAAAGTGATTAGGGGAAAAAAGTTCAAACTGTTTCTAATTGCATATTGCATTTCTTTTAGCCAATTGGCCGCGCAAAGCGCTATAACCGGAACTGTGGTGAACAGCCAGGGACAAGCCTTAGATAGTGCTAAAGTCTGGCTTAAGGCAAATCCCGAAGGTTTTGTTTATACGGATGACGAAGGGAATTATTCCCTTTCTTTGGAAACCAGCGACATTAACCCCAATACAAAATCAAGGTTACATCCCATTTCCGCCAAAGTCACAGCTAATGTATTGTTGCTCAATCTGTTAAATGAGGATAACATTAATATTAGTCTTTTCAATAGCAACGGCCAAAAAGAAGCATCCGTTTTTAACGGCCCGCTAAACCAGGGGTCCCACAACTTTAACCTGCAAGCCCCTGCAAAAGCATTAACTCCTGGTATGTATTTTTTGAAAATCCAGGGGGACTTCATAAAACTCAACAGCAAAATCCATTTGCAAAATTCGAAATGGTTTTTAGCCAGCTCCTCTGATTTTTTTCCGTCTGAAAGGGCCGCAACTGCAAAACAGGCTATGGCCGAAGACACATTGGTTATCCTTCGCATGGGATATGAAATCAAAAAGCTGTTTTTAGAAAATCTGGAGCCCCAGGAAATCCCCCAACAATCCCTTAGCTTGAGGAGCTATGCTGTGGATAAAACGGCAGATATATCGGGAAGAACCATTGAAATTGTATTGCCCTCTGACTATCAGGAACTCTATACACTTCCCGTTTTGTATTTAATGCACGGCGGTGGAGAAGACCACGCCACCTGGAGAATCAAAGCCAATTACATCCAAGCCCTAAATACATTCGAAGATCGGGATAAAATGCAGCCTATGATAATTGTCACCCCAGATGCCGCCACCAATTCGGGATACGGAGATTACGGAGTAGGCGGCGACCCATATTACCAAATTCTAACAGAGGATATAATTGGATACATGGAAGAAAATTACAAAGTAGACAGCACCCGCTGGGGTCGCGCAGTTTCTGGATTTTCCATGGGCGCCATGCAAACACACAACTTGACTATGTTCTATCCGGAAGTTTGGGGCTATTCCTTGCCCATGTGCGGCGGATTATATAGAAGCGCCGGTTTTTCTGAACAGCAATTTAGAGCGGACATACAAAGAGGTGTGATTGACACAGCTGCCATTAACCAGCTCAAACTGTATAAGCTATCTTCCAATGAAACAGATATCGCCTATACGGATACCTTTGATTTTGAAGCATTTCTGACTTCCGTAGGTATCAAGCATGTTTATGATTTCACCAGTTACAACGGGGGTGGGCACACTTACGAATACAATACTGGCGTGCTAAAACTTTATTTAATAGAATTATTTAAGCCATAAAAAAAGTGGGGCTCAGCCCCGCTTTTTTATTTTAATACCCACTCAGTAACATCGGGCCCAGAGGCCAGCGCTTTATCCAATACTACTTTAAACTCATCAAAGTGAGCTGTTTTTTGGTGGTCTTCCAAATCTTTTTGGGATTTCCAAATTTCATAAAACATAACAGAGCAGGGGTCTTTTACTTCCTGATGAAAGTTGTACACCACGCAACCCGCTTCCTCCCGACTTTTGGGAACTAGAGTTTCGCAAACTTTTAAAAAATCATCTTTGAACTCTTCTTTTATTTTTAATGCGGCAATTACTGTTACAGTTTGGTCTGACATAGTACTCCTATTTTTTCAGGTCCCTGGGTAATAAGTTAAAAATTCTAAAAAAGCTGCGGCGACCCAGCGCCCAATGGCCCTTTTTAAAGATTTTTTCCATTTAAAAGCTAATTTTATTTGTGATTTTCATATGTAGTTTTTCAGCGAAAAAAGGTGAAAAATCCGAAGCAAAAATGCCAAAAAGTGGTAAATTTAATGACTGGAGGGGATAGCCTCGTTTGCTGAGGATGTAATTTTTAGTAATTACGCAAACGAAGCAGGTATAAAACCGGGATTATATCCATTTGGGGGTTAGTTTGACTATATCTGAAAGCTATTTGCGCCAGTCCATCGAATGGCACGCCTACTTCACGCAAGTATTTGACCTTATCCACAATGTCTATTTTTGGGCAAAAGACAGTTCCGGCATTTTTATCATGGGCAATACCCCCTTCGCTCATCTATGTGGCAAAAGCACTATGGATGAGCTTTTGGGAAAATCCGACTACGATATTTGGCCTCGCCACCTGGCTGATAACTATGTAAAGGACGACCGCAAGGTAATGCAAAGCGGCAAGAATGTAGTGAACCGCCTGGAGCTTATATTAAACCCCGAAGGCACCACCCACTGGCACCAAACCACAAAAATACCCCTCTACGCCAAAACCCAGGATTTGATTGGAGTAATAGGCTACTCCGTGGATTTAAAAAAAGCTGATGCCAACTTACAGCCTGTTATGCAGATGGCCCCTGTTATCGAAACCATAAAAAAGCGCTACATGGAGCCATTGGAAATTACAGATCTAGCCAAAATCATGTGTATGTCTCTAAGTAGCTTTGAAAGAAAATTCAAAAAATACTTTAAGGAAACCCCCATTAAATATCTCAACCGGATTCGCATTGAAGCTTCCTGCCAGCTCTTGGCTAATTCCGATTTATCTATTTCCGAAATTGCCATGCAAACAGGATTTTACGATCAAAGTCACTTTTCCAAATGCTTTTTTAAATACATGGGTAAATACCCCAGCGCCTACAGAAAGTACTATACATCTCCGCCTCCAGCCTAAGAGCTATGTTGCTGACGCGAGGGGCATTTTTAATTTAGGGTACTGTTGTTTATCTCGATGCGCGTATCATCGTGCATGGAAATCCCCGGACGGGCATACCAGGAGCCTCCAATATTGTTTTGTATCACTGAGTTGTTAATTACAATATTGCCTGAGTGATCGTTTGTTACAAAAAAGATAGCTGAACCATGTGCGTTAACCTCATTATTTTCCAGCTTTACCCCGCATAGATTAAGGGTCATAGTATTTCCATCGTTATATATGCCGCCGCCGCTTCCTCCACCTGGAGTTCCAGCCTGAGCCGGGTTTGCGCCGTTGCCAATGGCCCGGTTATGACTGAATAAGCTGTTTATTATGGTCCAGGAAACTCCTATGCTGCTTATGCCTCCGCCATTGGAACAAACATTGCCATAGCCTTCCGCGCCGCCAAAAGTAGAGTTCACCACATATACTGGCGCATTATTATATTGCGAGAACACCCTGACTGCCGCGCCCCCCACATCCGGGCCCACATCCGCACATACATTGTTAAAAAAACGGCTGTTGATAATTTTAAGTCTGCCGCCCCGCACCCAAATGGCTCCGCCTCCGTCGTATTCGCTTTCGGATTTTGAATTGCCATCAATAAAGGTCAGGTTTTGAATGGTGAGCCTGGGGTGATCTTGATTTTGGCAATGGGATGTTGTCCACACCAAGTCAGGATCACAAGTATTCATGTATAAGATACGGTTTCTGCCTGCCCCGCTCAAAGTGATTAGGCCCTTACCATCTATCACCACATCAGGGTTTTTATTGTTGTAAACCTTAGCAGGTTCAGGAAGTGTAAGGGTAAGCGGGGCTTCCCCGCAATCAAAGGTTATTTTGCCGCCTTCGGCTACTGCATCTATAAAATCCTGGGCCGTGCAACTTTCCGGAATCCCTGTACCAATAATAACATCGGGGTTGTCCATATTTTCGGGGCCAGCCTCCGCTGGAATGCCACAAGTACCACCTATATTTCCCGCTGGTGGACCTTCTACAGGATTTGTCAGGGGATTTTCAACCTCTATAAAATCCACAGGCTTTTCGCATCCCATTCCTAGCAAAGCCAGAAGTAAATAGCTTAAACGTAATTTTTTTTGGTATCGGTACATATTGCTTAATATATATTCTTACCACAAGTTTGGTTTCCACAAAATTATGGCATATTATTTAAATAATAGAAGACGTTTTGATTGCCGAGACAAGTTTAAGCGCCCAAGAATATCCCTTTGGCCTAAAAGCTCCCTATCATTTAAATAATACCTGGGACTCGAAAAAGTTCGTTTTACCAACAATGGAAATTCCGGGCTTTCCGTGGTAAAAGGAGAGGCTGGTAAACCTTCTTCATTCCATAAACTGGCCGATGGCCTATCCGACCAGGCGTAACGGACTTTTACCGGATTAGCCAAAGAGGGACTACTTGCTATTACAGTATCTCCCTTTATTTGGGCTTCCGCCCAAACCCAATTATTGGACTCACCAGCTATGGCAAACCCAGTTAATTCTTGGCCATTTGAAGTAAGGCCAGAGCCAATGTGATTAAACAAGAGTTTAATTTTATTTCCATCAATAATGTGTGAAGCATAAATCGGTCCAGAGTAAACCAAATCACTGTCTCCGTAAACAAGGGATCTGGCGGGAAGAGAGAGCCGACGTCCGGCCTCGGGTTTATTAGGATAGTGCCAATTTCCTATTCCAATATCAAAATTGACACTCATGGCAGTAAAAGGAAGAAAAAGACCCATTCTCTGCCCTTCCCGAACCTCTGCCACATAACTTATGTTATCGGGTGTTGCTGTTCCGGAAGTGGAACTCAGTTGTCCAAAAATAAATGGAAAATTTCCTTGGCCCCAAGCATCTCTCCAGCCCTTAATTAGCAATTCAAACCTATCTCCATATAACGGGGCATCTGTGGCATTACAATTTTGTTCCCCCTGAATCCAACAGGTACCTTTAATTCCATAACCAGCAACTGGAGACACCCAGGTATTCCACATATCACCCCTATCACTATTATTGATATTTGGGTTTTCAGACAATGTTTTGGGATCCATCCACTGGGTAATTGTGGTTCCACCAACGGCAGTAACCACCAGGCCCACGGCAACATTTTGATATTTTTGAATTTCCTTGCCGAAGAAATAACCTGTTGCCGACAAATCTCCCGCTGTTTGGGGAGAAACAACAAGCCAGGGGTTTTGGCCGCCAGTAGTTTGTCCGGGCTGCCTTAAGGTAATAAAGCGCAATAGAGGCTCGTCTGCATTTTTTAGACTGTCAGAAAGCTCAGGATAAAAGGAAAGACGGGTATCCATATTGGATTGACCGGCAATTTGCCAAACTTCTCCGATACATACATCTGATATATTAATGGTATTATTTCCCTTAATGCTAAGAGTCAGGGAACAAGCGGCATCCATAGAATCCAATTCCACCCGCCATGTACCATCGGAATTGGTGATAGTTGTTTTGTTCTGATCTGCTATACTGACTAAAACAGCTTCACCTGGAGAACCTTTCCCCCAAATGGGAACAATCATTTTTTGTTGCAGCACCAAATGATCTGAAAAAACATTAGATACACTAACATCGGAAAAGGAAGATATTGTCAATACCAATACAAAAATCCACGCAATAGTTACCGCATTCATAAGGCAATTCCAATTCTTGCTTAAGGGCTTTTCATAAGCATGGAATATTCCCTTTTTGTGGTATAAACACTAAGAATATTCGCTGAAGGCAAATTTTCCGTACTTATATAAACCGTTAAATCACCGGAAAATAGGTGAGAGGACAACGTTTTTCCTTTTGTATTTCTAAGAACAGCTTTTGTTATGGGTTCAGTAGAACTGATTTTGAGGATTCCAGATTTTTCTCTAATCCAATTCACAACCCTTTTATTGGGATGTATCAAATCACTCCCATTAGCGCTGAGAGTCCCGCCTTCAAACATGGCATAAAAAACCAGTCCACTATCGGGCATAGAGGTAAAAAAGTAATTATCATTTCCTAAGTTAGTGCCATCATCACCTCGCCAATACTCAAATTTATCGGACTCTTGAGAGATTATTTTAATGGTGAGAGGAACATTTTTGGGATAACCGGAGATTTTAGTAACAAGGCTTCCCACCTCTTTATTTTTAATAACATATAGGGGGTATTGAGGGGCAAGTAAATTCGCCAAGGGTTCGAGTTCCTCATTATTTTGCAATTCTTCTATCCCTTCTGCTATCAGTTTAGCCATTGCAACTGCTCCCATTTCCTGAAAATGGGTCCCATCGCTTTTGCCTTCGGGATAATTGGGATATTCGTTTGGTTCAAGGGATAAAAACAAAAAGCGGCTGATGTATTCCTGTCCATAAGACTGGAAAAGTTTTCTCGATTTTTCTTCCAGGTCAATGTAAGGAACATTTAAAGCATCTACAACCCGCATAAGAGCTGTGCAATAGTCATTTGCCCCTTCTTTAAAAACTTGCCTTAGTGTGTTGCCATTCCAGGTGTTCATATTCATGGGTGTTATCAATACTGGAATAGCGCCTTTCTGCCTTGACTCAATAACATATTGAGCCAAGTATTCCCTATATTGGGAAGTATCCGCATGGCGTTCCGCTACTGTGCTTCTATCGTTGTGGCCAAATTGTATTAAAACGATATCTCCTGAATTTAAAGTTGCCTTAACAGTTTCCCAACGCCCTTCTTCAATAAAACTACGGGAACTTCTCCCTCCAATTGCCCTATTGTCGATGACAACGCTTTGCTCCTGAAAGAAATATTGTAGTTCCTGGCCCCAGCCACATTGGGGGTAATAAGACTCATTATAAGTCATAACCGTAGAGTCACCGATAATTACAATTTTTATAGGAACTGACGAACTATACCATGCAACAATAAGAAAGAAGAAAACTGCGCAAGTTAGGAGGAGCATTGTCTTTTTTATCATCACTTTAATATATGCTAAAAGCAAAACTTGGCATAGGAGAAGAGTTCTTAGATTGAAACTCGCCCCTTTCTGTTTAATTTTCTTAAACTTTCAATCGCATTTTTACAGAATTGCCCAAAATATTTCATTTAAAAGAAATTTATTTCAATTATGAATTTTTTAGCACAACTTCAGTTCTGGCGAAAAAACCTCCAATCAATAAATTAAACTGAGGCTAAATTTATTGATGAACAATTGAATCCATTGTGAGGAGATGTTTATGAAAAAAACGCTGGGCATTTTTTTATTTTTACTGAGCTATAGTTTCCCCGAAAAAGTATTGGTAAATACCATTGATTTTCAGGGCGCCGGTGGCAACCCTGGTCTTCGCCTAGGGGATATAGACGGGGACGGTATTGTAGAGCTTGTAGTGGGCCAACCCATCCCCCAGCCCGACGCACATACGCCTCAAGAGGTCGCACGAATAACAGCCTTTGAACTAACCGGGGAAATTATTTGGCAGTTTACCCGACCGGGCAACCCAAACCTAAGCAACCACAGCGCAAGCTCGGACATTCCCCTGCAAGTTTACGATTGGGATGGAGATGGAAAATCTGAAATTATCGCCGCCTTCGAAAAGGACTCCCTAAGCTTTTTAAATGGTGAAACAGGCAAAATTATGCGCAAAATCCCCATCCCACAGGGAACCTCTAACACCGGAGCATCGGGCTCCAATGATTGTATTATCATTGCCAATTTAAGAGGCACGGAATGGCCACAGGATTTTATTCTAAAAACCAGATACACCCAGGTATGGGGAGTGAATGGGGAAAATGGTGATGTATTGTGGACCCAAAAAGCCAATGGAGACAATCTGGCCCACTACGGTTATGCTTTTAATGCCGATAGCGATGCTAAAGATGAATACATATCCGGCTGGCAACTTCTGGATGATGACGGAAGCATACTTTGGAACGCCCGGGGACTAACCATGCATTTAGACGCCATAACCGTTGGAGACATAGATAACAACCCTGAAAATGGAATTGAAATGGCCTTGGCAAGCCAGGTGGGTGCGGTATTTAATACCTATGGAACTGAATTGTGGCGGGACAACCACACCACATCAGAGGGCCAAGGCATCCAACATATTGCCATGGGCGACTTCCATCCTGACCATCCAGGAAAGGAAATAGTAATGCTAGAGAGAATTGGACCCCGCACAGATCAAGGGCGTGACGCTAACATATTAACCAGTTCCACTGGAGAATTAATCTGGAAAGAAGAGCGTACAGGCAATGATTATGGCTGGCTAACTGTGACAGAGCGAATTAGCAATTGGGAAGGAAACAATGAAGACCATATTTTATCCTACCGCCGAACCAGCAAGCCGCCCACTATTTACGATGGAGATGGAAATGCCATAGAAACATTTGAACACCCAGGGTCTTATGTAGATTTTCTAATTCACGGTAACATTTGCGGAGACAAACGAGAAGAAGTTATTGTTTTTAGCGAAGAAGAAGCCTGGATATTTTCCAATGGGGGCTGCGACTTAACACAACCTCCCGAAGGGGAGGGCATTCCTCAAAACCGAAGATGGTACAATTGGACCATATATAGTGGTTGGGAGGCGGAAGATTATACCTTTTTTACGCCGGGAACTACTCTTCGCAACAAGCCTCCTAAATTCAAACCCGAAATAAATGTATATGGAAAAAATAACGGATTTGAAATTCAAGCCAACATGGCTATACACAAAATTGTAGTGAGGGATTTGGAAGGAAAAATTGTCCAGGAAAAAAAATTCACAAAAAGCAAATTAACAAATATAGATGGGCTTAGCTCCGGCCTATACCTAATACAAATTTATGGTGCCCAACACACTTTAAATAAATGGGTTGTTAGCCAACTATAAGCATATTGTTATATTTTCCCCATGGACTTCGGAAAAGAAAAAGATGGAATAGCCCTCACCGAACTTGAGCTGCCGCCAGAACCTTCTGAAAATGTTCAAGTTTTAAAAAAGAGCAAGGCTAAAACATCCCTTTATGTGGGCCTTCCCAAATGGACTCAGGGGCCCTGGACTAAGTCTTTTTATCCAACTAAAGTAAAACCCACCAACTATTTAAAATATTACGCCTCACAAATCAGTTGTATCGAATTAAATGCAACCCGTTACTGGAGCCATTACAATTCGGGGCAAGTTAAAAAATGGACTTCTTTAGTTGGCCCCGAATTCAAATTTTGCCCTAAGTTTTTTGAACGTATCAGCCACGGAAGAAAATTTAATTATGAAGATTTTTTGAATATTGAATTCCGCAAGTCTTTAGAAGGATTTGGAAAATTTTTAGGACCCGCCTTTTTACAACTCCCTGCCAGCTTTTCTCCTAAAAGAGCAGAGGAATTGTTCTCATTCCTTGAGTTATATGCGAATAACTATTCCCTGGCCCTTGAGCTTAGGCATCCCGCCTGGTTTACAAACCAGAGTTATAATAAAGAGTTGCGCGAGTTTTTAATAAAGAAGAACATTGCTTTTATAATTACCGATGCTCCTGCCAATAGAACTGTATTGCATCGTTTTTTAACCTGTGAAAAAACTTTTATACGCTTTTGCCTTGGCTTATCTGAGGATGAGAACAAAAACCGTCTGGAAAAATGGGCGGAATGTATCCATAACTGGACTAAAATGGGTCTTAAAGAAGTTTACTTTTTTATCCACCATCCTGAAGAAGAATCTCTTGTGGAAGCTATGAGCCATTTTATCGAATGCTTAAACAAAAAAGGGCATAACATAATTATGCCAAGCTCCTCTTCCTCCGAAGGTCCGCAAACCAGTATGTTTTAACTCTCTTCCTCTTCATTAAATTCTCCATCCAAATCTTCCAGTACATTTTTCACTTTAGCCTCTGTATCTGTAAGAATTTTCTTACAGCTTTTCAAAAGGCCTGCTGCTTCCACCACCTGGTCGGCCAACTCGTCAATGGGCACTTCCGAGTTATCAATATTTTCTAATATCTCATTTAGTCTTTCCATTGCTTCTGTATATGATTTAGATGATTTGGTCATTTGTTCTCACTGGTTGAAATAACTTTGCTTCGTATATATCCATTGGCTATTTGAGTGGAAATCTCCTCACCGCTTTTAATATCCGCAGTGGACACTATCAATTTACCCGATGCGTTGCGCATAAGGGAATAGCCGCGCTCGATGTTTCGCTTTGGATCTTGCTGTCTAACTATTTTGCCCTTCCATTTTAATTCTTCTGCAGATTTTGAAAAGCTAACATTCCAAGTGTTTTTTATTTGCCTCATGGCATAATTTTGCTCCACAAGAGCCGGGGATAATATTTTAGGAATTCCCTTGTGCAGACCATGTATGCTTAACCCCAGCTGTTTATTTTCAGCTTGAATGTATCTGTTGGAGGCCCCTGAAATTTCCCGGGTCAGAACTTGTAATTTGCTTTTCTCTCCATTTTTTAATTTTCCCCAAAAACCAGCCAAGCGATGCCGAGTCACATCCACCTGGCTCTGAAATACCCGCACAATTTTTAGGGGGCCTCGTTCCAAGCCAAAATACTGCCTCTCCATATTTTTGAATTCAGATCTTAACATAGCCCTGCTGGCGGACTTTATGCCTTTTATGGCATATTGCATTTGTTCTCTCTCTTTTTTTTGCCGGGCCTTCCAGCGGTAGGCGACATTTTTCCCTGCCAACTGCATTTGTTGGAGGGAGTCTTCCAAAGATAGCCTCCAGGTGGATTTTAAATTTTGGGTGGACTCTTCCAATACATAATACTGCTCTTCCACAGTTTTAAGCAGCGATTTAGCGCAATCCGTGGGAGTTATTTTGTCTTCAAAGGCAACCATGTCGGCAATGGATTTATCTATTTCGTGGCCGATGCCTGTAAAAACAGGAATGGGGTAATTGGCAATTTCCCTGCATATTTTTTCAGAATCAAAATAAACCAAATCCGTCTTGGAACCCCCGCCTCTTATAATGCATAATACATCCATATCAAAGGCCTTAAGCGCCCCCATGGCAAGCAAAATAGTAGCTTCTGTGTTATCCCCCTGCATTTTAGCCGGATGAAAAAATATTTCAAAGGAAAAACCCGAATCCAAAAGAGTAGTGGTAAAATCCATGTAGGCTGCCGAGCCGGGGGCCGTGATAAGCCCTATTTTTAAGGGTATTGGAGAAAGGCTAAGGGCCTTATTCTTTTTTAAAAGCCCCTCGGCTTCCAAGGCTTTAATGATTTTTTGCCGGGTTTGAGCAATTTCGCCCAAAGTAAAATATGGGTCAACCTCAATAATTTTAGGCTGGAACTTTCCAAAAGGAATATAAAAATCAGCCTCCAGCAAAAATTTCACTTTAAGCTCTGCTTTGAGTTTAAAAGGCGTAGGCAATTCAGAAAATTTTTGCTGGTAGGACTCAAACTCCGATGTCCATAAATACAGCTGAAGAGTCGCGCGGGGCCTTGTGCTGCCTTCCTCAAATTCTCCTATAGTGAGATAGGTAATTTTATCTCGAATTTGTAACTGGGTGATAATTCCGGTGACCCAAACCGAAGGCACCTTGTTTTTCAAATATCTGGATACCGAGGTATTGTACTGGGTGATGGTAAAAGATTTGGGGTTTATTTCCGGCTCCATAGGGCTAAAAATTAAGCAATCCTGCCTGCAAAACCCATAAATTCTTGAAATACTGTCAATTTTTAGGCCCAGAGCCCATATTGAAGGAATCCAGCGATAAGCTATATTGGGTAATTAAGTTTGGACTGTGAGTTTTTAGGATTAAAAAGGAGATTTTATGCCTATTGCAGATTACAACACCTACATTAAAATGTTAGATGCCGCCCAAAAGGGCAATTACGCTTATCCTGCCATTAACGTTTCCAGCATGGAAACTGCCAATGCCGCCCTTAAAGCATTTGCCGATGCTAAATCCGATGGAATCATTCAGGTTTCCACTGGTGGTGGCAAACACGCTTCCGGCTCCAATGTGGGCGATATGGTATTAGGTGCTATTTCATTGGCCAACCACATTCACCTGATGGCCGACAAATATCCCGTTAACATCGCCTTACATACCGACCACTGCCAACCGGACAAAGTTGAATCCTTTTTGCATCCTTTAATTGAAGAAACTGCGAAACGCAGAGCCCGTGGTGAAAAAAACCTTTTCCAAAGCCATATGTTTGACGGTTCTGAACTTCCTTTAGCTGAAAATATGGCCATTGCCAAAGATTTAATGAAGCTTTGCGCCGAAAACGAAATTATTCTTGAGGTGGAAGCCGGCGTTGTAGGCGGTGAAGAAGATGGCGTAGATACATCCAATGTATCTAAGGATAAATTATACACCACTCCCGAAGACATGGTGGAAGTGTATCGCCAATTGAGCTCCGTAGGCGCAGGCAAGTTTATGTTTGCCGCCACTTTTGGAAACGTACATGGCGTATACAAACCAGGCAACGTAAAATTAAAACCCAGCATTTTAAAAGAAGGCCAGGATGCCGTAATTAAAGAATTTGGCCCAGAAGCTGAGTTCTGGTTGGTTTTCCACGGCGGTTCAGGCTCAACTAAAGCCGAGATTAAAGAAACATTGGAATACGGCGTTATTAAAATGAATGTAGACACCGATACCCAATACGCTTTCACCCGTCCCATTGTTGAACACATGTTCAAAAACTATGACGGTGTTTTGAAAATCGACGGTGAAGTGGGCAACAAAAAAACCTACGATCCCCGTTCTTATTTGAAAAAAGCTGAAGCTGCTATGGCTCAAAGAATTATGGAAGCTTGCGACGACCTTTTCTCCACAGGCAAAACCTTAGGTGTTGCAGAGATGGCCACTGCTTAATTTCCCAGATTTAAATTATCTAAAGCCCGCAAATTTCTGCGGGCTTTTTTAATGGCAGCAAATGAAAAAGTCTGAACACAGCGCAAACCTTTTATCCCGCCACCCCCAGCTATTACTTTGCCCCCATTGTGGTGAAAATTTCCTGAGTTTGACACCCCAATCCATCCAATGCAAAAACGGGCATGTATATAATCTTTCCAAAAAAGGCAGCCTTCATTTATTAAAGAACAATCACAAAGGCTCCTATGACAAAAAACTGTTTTTAGCCCGGGAACAAATCAACAAATGGGGTATGTTTCATAAAATCTATGCGGAAATAAAAAATATTGGGAAAAAATATTTATCCGATGGCGTAGTTCTTGACATGGGCGCAGGCGAGGGATCTTTGCTTCAGTATTTGGCCTCCGACAATCCAACGGCCACATACATTGGTCTCGACAATTCCAAAGAGGCTATCCAAAGGGCCTCAAGTAAGCCCTGGCACGCCCTTTATCTCACCGCCGATTTGGCCCATCCCCCTTTCACCAAAAATTGTGCCCGGCTCATTTTGAATTTTTTTGCCCCGGCCAATTATCCTGTTTTTAGCAATTTGCTTGAGAGTGATGGGCTTTTTATAAAAGTGATTCCAGGAGAAAATTATTTAAAGGAGCTTCGTAATATCCTATATGCAGATAAAAAAGACAGGCAAAGTTACGACCCCGCCCCTACCCTGGAACTTTTTTACAAACATTTTCCAAAGGGAATGGATAATCTACTGAATTACACCCTCGATGTTACAGAAAGCCACATACAAAATATTTTAGATATGTCGCCACTCAGTTGGGGAGCTGACAGCAGGAATAAGGATGTTAGTCTTTTTTCAGAAATTAAAAAAATCAGTATGGAAGTGCATATTCTGCAAGGCAAAATTAATTGAGTTTAAAAGAAGCTCATTTATCAATTATAAAAAGCCTTATTCTCTTACAATCAGCCAGGCCGTAAAGCAAACAGACAAGGTGCTTAAGGGCATTAATATGGCGGCAGCTAAAGGAGATATTTTTCCGGAAAAGGTTAAGCCAATAGCCACGCAATTATACAATAGCGATATGCTGTAATTTGTAAGCACACTGGTTTTTATTTTCTTCGACAATTTTAACAGGGAATGTAATTTTTCAAAATCATTGTGTTTAAATAAAATATCAGATTCGTTCTTAAGGGGCGCCACAGCGCTTTGCACAGCTATGCCCACATCCGCAGCCGATAGTAAAAGACTGTCGTTAAAGCCATCGCCAATAGCCAAAACACTTCCATGTTTATTTTGTAAATCCCGCAGCACGGAGAGTTTTTTTTCAGGAGAAGCTTGGTAAAAATAATTTTTAACTCCTGAGCTATTGCAAAAGGATTCTACCTTTTCCTTTTTATCCCCGGACACCAAACCCAATGTATAGTTTTTAGAACTTTGCCGGATAAATTTGGGAACGCTTGGCTTAATATTTTCCTGAAGCCATATATGGGCCAATATTTTTCCATTTAGACTCAATAGGCAATCTGCGGTTTTACCTTTATACAATGGCTCCAAAGGATTTTCAACAGTGGCATCTTCATATTTATTGAGCCACAATTCCCCTTGCAATTCCTTAAAATAGGCTTTCACGCCAAAGTGAATTATTTCTTCAAAATTGAGCATCTCCCTTTGGCTTGCATTCACATCATGGAGAGATTTGTATATGGTCCTTGAAACAGGATGTAATGATTGCTGGCAAAGTTTTTTAAGGCAACTCAATAACATGGGCTGCTGCGCCCCTAAATCATCGTCCCATTCCCATTTGCTTATTTTTCTTTCGCTATAAGTAACCGTGCCGGTTTTATCCAGCAGTATGGATTTAATGGAGGCTAACCTGCGAAATATTTGGGCGGAGCGAATAAAAAAACCCATTTTTCCCGCCCGGTATATTCCCACACCATAAGAAAAGGGAACAGCCAAAGCCAGTGCGCAGGGGCATATTACAATCAGCAGTGTAGCCGTTCGGACAAGCCTTTCGCTTAAAGAAAGTTCATTCATGCTTACCATAAAAAAGGTCGCCAGCAATATGGCCAGTAGAGAAAACCAATAGGCTGCTTTTTCGGGAAGTTCCAGGCTGCGGGCCTGGCTGTGTTTCAACTGCTTAAATTGCTGCCGTAATGTATCTAAGCGGTTTCGATTGGAATCTTTTAAAACTTTAATTAATATAGGCCCCCGCAGGTTTTTAAACCCAGCATATACATTATCGCCTTTTTGAAATTCTGCACTGTCGCTTTCCCCTGTTAAGAGGGAGCTGTCTATCCAGGCATGAGGGCTTTCCAACTGGCCATCGCATGGAAGTATTTCTCCTTCAGGTAAAAGATATACATCCCCTATTTTTAAATCCGAAATTTTTTTCCAATCCATTTTTTTGCTGGAAATGACCTTAACATCTTTGTTGCGATTTAATTGAGGCCAGATTCCGCTAAAGGTAATCTTAGATTCCAGAGCATTAACCATCCATCTGCCCAGCAAAAGGAAAAACACCAATCCCGTAACACTGTCAAAAAACACATGCCCTTTATTTGTTAACATTCCATAACTGGATGTTGCAAAGGCTGTTAAAATTCCACTGGAAACAGGAAAATCCATATGGATAAATTTGTGTTTTAACCCCGCCCAGGCCTTTTTATAAAATGGAGTGGCGGCATAAAATACCGTGGGCAAAGACAAAACAAAGGATACCCAGTTAAAATATTTCTGGAGCTTAATATCTCCCTCGCCCATTCCAAAATAATCCGCTAATGCAAAAACCATCACATTGGCAAAACAGGCCCCTGCCACAGCCAATCTCATGGCCATGCCGGATTTTTGAGCATGTTCTACAGTTCCTTCTTCCAACGGGCTTAAAGGATAACCCAAACGCATGCTTTCTTTTAAAATGTGTGAAAGGGAAACCGCCTTGGGATCGTAGCTTATATCAAGGTTGCCAGAAACGAAATCAACCTGCACGCTTTTAACTCCGTTAACGTCCCCCACCACTCGCTCAATCAACCAGGCACAGGCAGAGCAATGAATGTTTTCACTGCGAAATTGCCCTTGAACCTGTCCTATATTGGCATTGGCATCCAAGGTTCTCTCATCCTCTTCCACCTTTTTTAAATACTCTTGGTAGTTTCCATCCGCTTTTGGAGAAGGTGGGCAGCTTTTTTGCATTTGGGCCAGGTGGTAGTAAAAATTAAGCCCCTTATCTTTTATAAAAGCATTTAAATCTCTGCATCCGATACAACAGAAGTTATCTCCATTTTCATTTTCATATTTGGAATGGAGAATAACATCTCCACAATGGGCGCAAGTTTCTATGGCAGCTTTTACTTCCATGTATTGAGCCTTAAACGAAAAAACGCAGCGATTTTTCCACCATGCCAGAGGCCACTGGAACTTTAATCACAGCAATCCAGGCCCCTTTTTCCAAAAAGATGTTTTCCGTTTTAAACTCCATTCCCTTTTTTTCCAATAGGGTTTTTTTATCCCAATTTTTATTGGAAGGCCGGTATAAATTAATTTGCTGTCCAGATAACAAATCCCCATTTATTTCTCCGGAAGCTTTTATCACACACTCCTGGTTTACGCAACTCACATCCAGACTCAATTTTAGCTTTTCCCCCAAATCCAGGGACTGTTTGTGGTTGTCATAGAACACAGCTTCCTCGTAATAATTCTCACTTACCAAATCATGATTGTTATTTACTGCTAACACCACCATATACCCATTAATAACAATGGTTGCCGCAAATAAGGCAATAAGGGCATATGCCACTCTGGGGAAAGCATTTTTTAACTTTTCTTCCATAATTAACCTTTGGGCCCTAACAACATACTGGTTATTTCCAGGCTATGTTTTGAATTTGTAAGTTTTATAATTAAAGGAATTTTTTCAGATTTCATTTCAGATTTGGGAATTTGAATATTAATGGGAATACTTTTTAATTCTTTCGGATTTAACATAAATTGAGCGGAAGTTTTTTCAGTAAAGGCCCCTTTCGGACTTATTACTTCCAACTTCAATTGATCTGCTTCCGGTAGCTTATTTCGGATTCTAAGGCTATACACATTGGATATGTTATTTCCCAATTCAAAATAGGGCTTGGTTCCATAGCGGGTTAAATCTGCTGAGAGGGATTTATATCCTGAGATTAAATACCCAAAGCTTATTAACAGAAAAACGGTAATAATGCTGTATACCCAAAAACGGGTTTGAAATAACCGGGTTTTTCCTCCCTCCAAATTTTCAATGGAGGCATAACGTATTAAACCTTTGGGAAGTTTATTCCCTTCCATAACCGAATCGCAGGCATCAATACATTTGGCGCAGCCTATGCATTCCAGTTGCAGCCCATCGCGAATATCAATTCCTGTGGGACATACTTTTACACAAAAACCGCAGTCTACACAATCCCCTTTTGGGGCCACTGCATTTTTTTGAGGCTTAGCGCGAGGTTCCCCTCGATTGTTGTCGTATCCCACAATCAATGTTTTTTTATCGTATAATGCCGATTGGAGCCTGGCGTAGGGACACATGATTATACAGGCTTGTTCTTTAAACCAGGCAAAAATACCGTAGAATAAAATGGAATCCCCTAACATAAAGAAAAAGGCGAAGGGGTGTTCACCCGGTGAATGGATTACCGCATCCAACACATTGTCTATTCCCCAAAAATAAGCCAAAAAGCTATTGGCTATTATTGCCGAAAAGAAAAAGAATAAAGCATGTTTAGCAATCTTTCGCCACCAATAATCAAAAGTTTTAGGCCCTGCATCTCTTTTTCGGCGCACCACAGCCTTGCCTTCAATAAACCTTTCAATGGGTTCGAAGAAAAACTGCAGGAAGACTGTTTGCGGACACATCCAACCGCACCAGATTCTGCCAAAGATTGATGTTACGGCCACCATTACAATAATGAGAGCAATCATCAAAGGCAAGAATATGCGGATATCCCCTGGCCAGAAATAGGTTCCGAAAAGCACCATTTTTCTTTCCAGTACATCCAGCATAAATAAAGGCTGTCCGGAGATTTTTATCCAGGGAATAGCCAAATATAAAATGAGCAAAAACCAGGCAGTCCACTTTCGGTATTTGAAAAAAAAGCCTTTAATTTCCCTGGGGTATAACCAGACCCGGGTTCCGTAACGGCCACTAATTGTGGATTGAGTCTGGTTTTCCCCTAACATCAGCTACCCTTTTTTTCACCTTCGGGAGCCTTGGGATTTTCCACAACCTTGCCTTCAAGGCTCATAATATAGGCAGTAAGTTCATTTACTTTTACAGGACCTAACATGGCTTCCCAGCTCACCATGCCTTTTTCGGGAAATCCCATAGCAATGGATTTTCGAATATCTTCGGGCGCATAACCATGTATCCAATAGGCATCGGTTAAATTTGGCCCCACAATACCCTGGCCTTCCATGCCATGACAAGCGATGCAATTGGTCATGTATAGGTTTTTGCCATTTTCAATGGCCACAGGGTCTGCCAGATAATCGCTTAGGGATTCTGATTTTAACCCTTCAGCCTGTTTTAGCTCAGCATTTTGCTTTTCGCTCTCAATGTTCAATCTGCCCACACTCCAGGCTAAACGGGCGTGATCGCCGCTTACATCAGAAACCTGGCTTTCCACGGCAAAATAGTATCCACAATACCAGCATGATGTTATAATGGTAAAATAGAACAAATACACCCACCACCTGGGAAGCGGGTTGTCGTATTCGCGGATACCATCATAGTCGTGTCCCGCGCTGATTAGCAAATCTTTTTCTTCGCTCATAGGTTAGACTCCTTCGTTCCCTTGGTCTGAATGTTATCATTAAGTGGAAGCTGGCTCATTTCCAGATATAAATCCTTGGAGTGTTTGCGGTATATCCACAAAAATACCAGGCCAAACCAGCCAATAAATATGGTCAAGGCTGCAATCTGAAAAGAAACCAGGTTTGCGTGTTCCATTACATTGCGTATCATTTTTGCGCCCTCCTCCAGTCAATGTCTGTGCCCAGACGTTGCAAATAGGAAATCAAAGCCACCATTTCCGTGTTATCCAATCCCGGACTGCCTTCTCCAGCCAGTTTGGAACCAATTTCCCGGGCCTGAGCCTTGGCATCGTTGGCGGCATTTTTAATTTCTTCTTTGCTGTAGGGCACTCCCAGTTTGCTCATGGCCTTAAGCTTCATGGGCAACTCTTCAAACACAACTTCGGATTTAGCTAAAAAACCATAGTTAGGCATCACTGAGCCTGGGCTTGTGGCCCTGGGATCTTCCAAATGGCGCAAGTGCCATACATCGCTAAACTTGCCTCCTACTCTGTGTAAATCAGGCCCAATTCGACGGGAGCCCCACTGAAATGGATGGTCGTATACAAATTCCCCAGGTTTGGAATAGGTCCCGTAGCGGGCCACTTCATCCCTAAAGGGTCTTACCATTTGGGAATGGCAATTGTAGCATCCTTCCCTAACATATATATCCCGTCCTTCCAATTCCAAAGCTGTGTACGGCTTTACAGTTGAAATAGTGGGCACGTTAGATTCAATTACAAAGGTTGGGATTAGCTCTATAAAGGTGCCGATCAAAAGCACCCCAACGGTTAAACCCACCATTAACATGGGTTTAGCTTCCAAAATGGCGTGGCCTTTTAATGGGGCGTGGTTGCCGTTATCAATAGTAGCTGGTACGCTAACTTCCTCATCTTCAGGCGCTTTAGCGGCAGATATGGTTTTAGCCACATTTATTATCATCAGAATTACACCTGAAAAATAAAGGAGCCCTCCCAACAAACGCACCCAATAAAGAGGAATTAGCTTAGTCACAGTTTCCACAAAATTGGGATATTGTAATAGTCCGCTGTCGTTAAATTCTTTCCACATCAGGCCCTGGGTGATTCCAGCAAACCACATGGAAACCACGTAGAAAATAATTCCAATGGTAGCTATCCAGAAATGCACTGTGGCAAGACCCACACTGTGCAAAGGCTGCCTCCATAATTTGGGAACCAAAAAGTACACCATACCAAACACCAAAAGGCCCACCCAGCCTAAGGCCCCGGAATGAACATGGCCAATGGTCCAATCGGTATAATGAGATAAGGCATTTACGCTTTTAATGGACATCAAAGGCCCTTCAAAGGTAGACATGCCATAGAATGTGACCGCAGCTACAAAAAATTTAATTACAGGGTCGGTGCGTAATTTGTCCCACGCGCCCCGCAATGTGAGCAATCCGTTAATCATACCGCCCCAGGAGGGCGCAATCAACATTACTGAAAACACCATACCCAAGCTTTGGGCCCAGTCGGGAAGAGCGGTATAATGTAAATGGTGGGGCCCCGCCCAAATGTATAGAAAAACCAAGGCCCAAAAGTGAATCACAGAAAGGCGATAAGAATAAACAGGCCTTCCTGAAGCCTTGGGAATAAAATAATACATGATTCCCAAAAAAGGCGTGGTCAACAAAAAGCCCACCGCGTTGTGGCCATACCACCATTGCACCAGAGCATCCTGCACACCGGCATACAGGCTGTAACTTTTAAACAGCCCCACTGGCATAGCAAGGGAATTGGTAATATGCAATATAGCGATGGTAATAATGGTTGCTATATAAAACCAGATGGCTACATATATATGCTTTTCCCTGCGGGTGAAAACCGTCCCGAAAAAGTTAATGGCAAAAACCACCCAAATGAGGGCAATGGCAATATCAATGGGCCATTCCAGTTCTGCGTATTCTTTACCACTGGTAATGCCCAAAGGTATAGTAATCGCCGCAGAAACTATAATAAGTTGCCAGCCCCAAAAATGAATTTTGGAAAGCATATCATTAAACATGCGGGCTTTTAACAATCTTTGAGAAGAATAATATATCCCCGCAAATACCGCATTTCCCGCAAAAGCAAAAATAACCGCATTGGTATGGAGAGGCCTTAAGCGGCCAAATGATAACCAGGGCAAATTGAAATTAAATTTCCAGGAGCCCAATTGCGTTGCAATCAGCAGCCCCACTAACATGCCCACAGCTCCCCATAAAATTGTAGCCAGTAAAAAATACCGGACAATCTTATCATCATATTTAATTTTTTGCATGTGCATCCTTTAAAGATTGAGGTGAAATACTTTTGTCCATTGGATCGGAATCAAACAAAACCCTCCAGCGAGGTGATTCGAAATCCTTAAACTGGCCTTTTCGAATAGCATATAAACATAGGCCTACAAAAAGCGCCGCCATGGAAATGGAAATAGGAATCAAAACAAAAAGAACATTCATTATTTATCCAGGCTTTGAAGTTGGCTGGCCATTTCTTTGCCGTTATTTAAGCCCATGGTAATCGATATGGCCGTCCCAATTACTATGAGCAAGCCTACGATTATCATTTCCAACATTATTCTCTTTGATTTCATATAACTCCTTGGTTAATGATGAAGCATGCAGGCTGGTTGGAATAAACCCAACGCCCCCGCGCCGTTCCAAACTGCAAGTCCCAAAAACATTGAGGCCAAAACCACTTGCCTGGCCTTTCCCTTAAAACCCGGAATTTTATCCACTGCTATTGCTGCAGCAAAAGCGGGTAATGTTACCGCCCACAGGGCAATCATTCCAGTAACGCCTAATAAAACATGGGGCACAGACAAACTCCAAATAAGTACAGCGTAGGTACTTGGACAGGGAAGCGCCCCAGCCGCAAGCCCCATGAAATAGCTGGATTTTCCATAGTTACTGGCCATTTTTCCGGATTTGAAAACCGCGGGTAAAAGGCGAGCCCATATTTTTTCCCCCACTGCATTTCCCCGGAATATGTATGTCAGTGAAAACAGCAGATAAAACAGGGCCAGGGCTCCAACAAATACCCTGGACAATCCCATATTCAAACGCACATGAATCACTTCTCCCAAACTGCCACCAATAAGACCAAGGGATATATAAGTGGTAAGCCGCCCTAATTGAAAAAGGCTATTGCTTTTTAAAGCCGATGTTTTGGAATGAGCCACCAGCGCAAAACTTAAAGGCCCGCACATACCCATGCAATGTGAAAACGCACTAAACAACCCTATAGACAGGGGCACTATTAATAATCCAAATTCCATGGTTTTTTCTCTGCCGCAATTTCTTGCGAGGATTATGCCAGAGAGAAAATTGAAAAATTAAAGGCGAAATTGGCGTTTTTTTGAAATTTTTGCTAATAAAAATGCCAATATGTCATTATAATCGACATATTGGCATTACATGAAAGATTGACAGAGACTTAAATCTAATTAGGCCTTTTGGAAAATAACCGTGGAATTGTGTCCGCCAAAACCAAAACTGTTGGACATGCCAAACTCAACGTTAATATCCTGAGCCACGTTAGCCACACAATCCACATCACATTCGGGGTCTTGTTTGTCCACGTTAATCGTGGGATGGGCTTTTTGACGCAACAAGGTTTCTACCAATACCACCGCTTCAATGGCAGAGGCCGCTCCCAGTGGATGGCCTAACATGGATTTGGTGCCATGTAACTTGGTGTCCTGAATGGCGGAGCCAAATACTTTTTTAATAGCTTTAACTTCGGCCACATCTCCTAAAGGCGTTGAAGTGGCATGGCAATTGATTATTCCAATGTCTTTGGCTTCCAGCTCAGCATCTTTTAAAGCCTTGCCCACAGCCAAGGCCACGCCTTCCCCTGTTTCCAAGGGAGCAGACATATGGTAGGCGTCACAGCTTGCGCCATAACCTTTTAATACAGCTAAAATTTTCGCGCCCCGGGCTTCCGCATGAGCTCTGGATTCCAAAACTATGGCTCCTCCGCCTTCGCCCATTACAAATCCATTTCTGTCTTGATCAAATGGACGTGAAGCCTGGCCGGGTTTATCATTCCAACGGCTAAGGGCCTTCATATTGGAAAAGCCAGCCAAGGAGGCAGGGCAGACAGATTCTTCCGAACCGCCGGCAACCATAATATCGGCTCTTCCCAAACGGATTTCATCGGCAGCAGACATAATGGCATGGTTACCTGTAGCACAGGCAGAAACCACAGACCAGTTTGGACCCATCCAGCCTAAATTAATAGCCACCATTCCCGAACCCATATTGGAAATAGCCATGGGAATAAAGA
Source organism: Fibrobacteria bacterium (assembly GCA_050294405.1). GTDB lineage: Bacteria > Fibrobacterota > Fibrobacteria > UBA11236 > JADFYW01 > JBNKOC01. The sequence goes on from JBNKOC010000014.1 coordinate 62,590, forward strand.
AAGGTGAAACTCTGCTGGGGCTTTTATTTTCCATGGCTATGGCGTTTTGAGTAAATACTTCTATTCCACCCATTCCGCTGCCCACAATCACCCCCGCGCGGGTTTTGTCAAAGTTGCCCTCTTTTAACCCGGCATTTTCCACAGCAGTTACAGCAGAGTGCATAATGTAATGGATATAACGGCTGGTGCGGCTCACTTCCTTGGCTTCAAAATAAGGCGAAGCGTCAAAATCTCTGATTTCACCTGCAAAACGCACAGAATGCTTTTCGGTATCAAAACGAATAATGGGTTCAACGCCGGATTTTCCTGCCAAAAGATTGTCCATAAGTTCGCCAGGGGTATTGCCCAAGGCTGTGACACATCCCAGTCCGGTAACTACAACTTCCTGCATTTTATCTCTCTCCCCGAATTCCTTTAAAAAATGAAATATTCTATTATTTGTGGGCTAATAATAATAATTTTCTAAGAACCACTCATAGTAATGAAAGAATATTGATGGCAATTGCAGAAAACACAAAAAACCTGGTTTGGATAGACATGGAATTTTCCGGTTTAGACCCGGAAAAAGAGGCAATTTTGGAAATTGCTACCATCATTACCGATAGCGACCTCAATATTTTAGCCACCGGACCTGTGATTGCCGTTCACCAGGAAGAAAGCCTGCTGGAAGCCATGGACGATTGGAATCAAAGCCACCATAGCAAATCAGGCCTTACTAACCGGGTTCGTCAGTCCACCGAAACCCATGCCTCTGCCGAAAGGGCCACGCTGGATTTTGTGGCTAGCTACTGCGCTAAAAACACTTCACCCCTTTGCGGCAATTCCATCCACCAGGACAGACGCTTTTTATACAAATATATGCCCGAGCTTTCCGAATACCTGCACTATCGCAATATCGACGTGAGCACCTTAAAAGAATTGGCTGTGCGCTGGTACCCCCAAATCCCCCTTTACAAAAAAAAGGAAGAACACCGGGCTTTGCAGGATATTAAAGAATCCATCGAAGAGCTGCGCTATTGGCGTCAGATTTTCTTTCAAAATCCAACGCTTCCTTAAATTGCTGCAATAATTTTTTCCTGACTGCCTATCAAATAAAAGCCCACGGGCTAAACCGACAGGCACATGGCTGCAAAAATAAAGTCTCCTGACTTTTTATATCTTCCTCTAAGCTCTGTAGGCTCTCTCCACTTAGAAAAAGTCTTTTGCAATTCCCCCTTAAAACTTTGCTCCTTGGAATCAAGAATAATGCGGGCATCCTTAAAACCAAAAAACTCTTTAGTTAAAGGGTATAGGGCCTTGTATAAACATTCTTTAGCGCAAAAAATTTTTAGCAGATAATTGCGATACTCTTCCGAACCCTCTCTATGTAGGTTTAACATTTCAAGCTCTGTTGGAGTGCATATGTGTCTGGCTATGCCAGGGCTTGCTTTAAAGTGGGAAACAGATTCCACATCCAGCCCCAGAGACTTATATTTAGAGCTAGACGCCACCGCCACTGCGCAAAGCTCCCTTTTATGGGCGATAGTCCCCTTAAAAGATTTCGGCCAAAGAGGCTCCCTTTGAGAGCCAGATAAAAGAGGTTTTTTCCAATAACTTTTTTTACCGCTTAACTCCACCATAAGCTGTTTGGCCAAAACCCGGCAGGTTGAAAATTCTTTTTTGCGCTTTTCCACAGCACCAGATATTTTTTTTTGTTCTTCGGTCATAAGACACATGGAATAATCCGAAGCCACAGCCAATTGAAAGCTAACATCAGGGGGAAATAAGCCATTTAGTTTGCGTTTGTCCAAAAATGGGACGCTAACATCAATAGTTCCGTGGGCTTTCATTGACTTCCGTCGGTTGGAGAAATAATTTTAGGTTGAACATAAAATAATTATTGGCCGGGCCAACCGGTTTTTTTAGGGGGATAATATCAGGGAGACTTCCAAGTACAACTATAGAGATTACGCGCCTGTAAAAAAATCTATGCGTCCCCAGGCTGGCGTAAATAAAAAATTCTGGTTTATTATTTTGGTTTTGGCCATTGGTCTTTTTTCCTGCTATTCCATACTGGCTCCCAAGCTGAGCCCTAATTTTGAAAACGCTGTTTCCCCAACCCCGGAACAGATCACCCCCGTGGCTAAAGCTGAACCCATACCAGAATATTTGGATTACCTGTCCCCTTTTAAAAATTTTCCCCTTCCAGACACCCTTAATTATGAAGAGAGAAGCTTACGGGCTGAATACTACGCCGACAGCAGTTTGTGCGACAGGGTTCAATTGTATTTGCGGCGGCACCGGCCAGAGGTGGGGGTTTTTATTGTATCAGATTTGGAAACGGGAAGAATTTTGGCATTTGGAGAAAGAATAGATTCGGCGGAAAGCTACAAGGCCCATTTGATTTTTGGGAAGGAGTACCCGGCGGCCTCTCTGGCCAAAACCGTGACCGCATTGGCGGCGATTAAAGAAGGCATTTCAGCCAATGACAGTTTGGTGCAAATTGGTTCGTACCATACCTTGTACAAAAGGCAATTGTCTCCCCAGCCTCACGATAACTTTCCCCAGGTGAGTTTAAAAAAGGCTTTCGCCAAAAGCATTAACCCGGCCTTTGGACTATTGGCGCAAAAACTGGGTGGAGAAAAATTAAACGCGGCGGCTAGCCAACTCATGTGGAATAAAAATTACGGGGAACCCTTGAGAATAGGAAGCTTTTACCATGCGCCGGATTCAGGTTACCATTTAGCGGAAGTGGGCTGCGGATTTACTCAAAAGTTAACCATCACCCCTTTACATGCTCTGGAAATCGCCAGGGCCGTGGGAGGCGATGGAAAATGGAAACCAAGCCATTTTGCAAGGCTAGCTTCCATATCAAACCGCGATTCTTTACCTATCCAAAATACAAACATAGACCTCAGCAAAAATTCTTCGGTTAGCGAAAACTTTCCCTCCATTTTTTCGCCCATGGAGCTTGCGGAAATGAAAATGTTATGGATGGAAAGCTGCAACCGGGGAACTGCCCGCAAAGGCTTCCATAAAATCATGCGTCGCTCCCATCTGGAACAAATACATGTGGGTGCTAAAACAGGCTCACTGGATGGCCCCGACCCTGAAGGTCGCTACGACTGGTTTATGGGTTACGCCAGTTTAAAAGATAATCCCAAAAAAGGAATCGCCATTTCCATAATGCAGGTGCACCAGAGCTACCAGAGCCTGCGCTCCACATACATTGCCGCCCTGCTCATTAAAGATTGGCTTAATATGGAAAACCGCCGCCAAAAAGAATTGGAAGAAAGCCTCGCTGAAAAATAAAAACGCCTTTTTTACCTAAAATTTGATAGAATATTTAAATGGGAAAAAGGAAAAAGCTGGCCATTGTATTAAGTGGAGGTGGTGCACGGGGAGCATACCAGGCTGGCGTGTTTAAGTCCTGGCAGGAAATCTTAAATAAAAAAAATGCAACCTTTGAAATTATCAGCGGAGTCTCTGCGGGTTCCATAAACGCCATGGAGTTGGTGCAAAACTACCATAACCTGGCCAACTCCCCTCAAAACCTTTGCGACTTTTGGCTGAGTTGCCAAACCCATCATGTTTATGACACCAAGCTTCGAAATGTGGCCCGCAACTTATTTAGATTAACCCGCAGCTCTAAAAAGTCCAATGATCCTCACGAAGCGGGCATTACCCACTCTGTTTTTGATTCGGCCCCCTTGTATCAATTTTTAGTGCGCAATGTGGACATGGGCCAAGTTTATAAAAACATTCAGAACAACCCGCAATTGAGTTTAATTGTGAACTGCTTTGATTACACCAACATGAAAAATACCGCCTTTTTCCAGACGGAGCAAAACATTGAATCCTGGGAACGGCCTACCCGAAGAGGTATTCGCACCAAACTCAGCACCAAACATGTGGTGGCCAGTTGTTCGGTGCCCGCTATTTTTCCCACTATTGAAATTGATGGCCATTACTACGGCGATGGTTCTGTTCGCAATACCTCTCCTTTAAATCCAGTAATCAAAATGGGAGCCGAGCGCATTATTTGTATTTCTCTTAGGGGAGTAAATGCAGAACCCTTTCCCAATAGAATTCCCAGTTTAGGAAATGTGGCCGAAGCCCTTTTGGATTCCATGTTTTTGGATTCGGTGGAATACGACTCCCAGGTTTTAAACCGCATGAATATTTTAATTTCCCAAATTCCCGAAGAAAAAAGAGATTCTCATATTATTGATTTTTGCCGAATTTCTCCTTATATCAACTTCGGCGAGCTGGCCGAAAATTTTCGTCATAAGTTTCCCAAGAGCATCCACTATCTATTTGGAGGTTGGATATCTTCTCAATTGCTGAGCTACCTACTGTTTGATAAAGATTATTGCGAGGCATTAATTGATCAGGGTTATAAAGACGGCTTGCAGTTTAAGGACCATGTGGAGAGCTGGTTTTTAGAGGAAGACAGCTAGACCAGGCTTTTCTCCATTTAATTCCCCTTCCAGTATGAAAGAAAAATTGCCTAAAAAAGCATATTTTCGCCTTTTTCCATATTGACACCTTTTTTAGGACTAGCTATTATGGTTACACCAAGGAGGACTAGGCTAATTGGTAAGTCAGCGGTCTTGAAAACCGCCGCCGCAAGGCTTGGGGGTTCGAGTCCCTCGTCCTCCGTGGTCGATGCAATTCAAGCAAAACCGGTTAAATTATTTAAAATTCGCCAATACTTTGGTTTGAATCAAAAGTTCGGAAAGGTTGTGGGCTCTACCCCAATTAAGGGGGCATATTTAAATATTAACAACAAGTAGCTCTGATTCGTAATCTGTAATTCTTAAAGTTTCTGAATCCAAAAGCTCTCCTTGATATCATTTCCATCTTATTGTGGAAACCTTCTGTTATTG
>JBNKOC010000015.1:0-39591 GCA_050294405.1 Fibrobacteria bacterium
CACTAGGTGATTGAGGAGCCAAAATAGGCATGGGACTTTCACCGTTTCTCCCATAAAGGGCTTGTAACAAATCTGCCTGTTCAGTTTTGGTGGGAAGACCTGTGCTGGGCCCACCCCTCTGAATGTTAATTATAATCAGAGGCAACTCAGTTATAACCGCAAGCCCCATAAATTCAGATTTTAAACATATGCCTGGACCACTGGTTCCGGTAATTCCAATTTGTCCGGCAAAACTGGCTCCCAAAGCCACGCCAATAGCACTGATTTCATCTTCTGCCTGAACTGTTTTAACATTAAAGTTTTTGTACTTGGCCAGGCCTTCTAAGATGGAAGAAGCTGGAGTAATGGGATAGCTGCCATAAACCAAATCTTTTTTAGAAATATCCGAGGCTGCCACCAAACCCAAGACCAAGGCTTCGTTTCCGGTAATTTTTCGATAGGTCCCTGGCTCTACAACAGCTTTGGGAACTTTAAAATGCACAGGCATGGCTTCCACAGTTTCGCCATAGAAATAGCCCGCTTTCAAAACCTTGGTGTTGGCATCGGCCACTTCTGTCTTTTTAGCCCACTTTGTAGAAATCCATTTTAAGCTGAATTCCAGGGAACGGTCATAAACCCAAAACATAAAGCCAAGAGCAAAAAAGTTTTTGCACTGGGTTTTCTGGGAACTTTTTAGCGGGCTATCCGCAAGCGCCTCTTTGGTCATCCCTGTAATATCAATTCGCACCACCTGGTAGCGGGCGTCCAATTCTTCTGTTTCAAGGGGATTGACCTCGTAGCCAGCTTTTTTCAAGTTGTCTGGGGTAAAAGCAGCAGTATTTACCACCAAGAGCCCTTTTTCCTTTAACTCGGGAAGGTTAACCTTTAAGGCAGCGGGGTTCATTGCCACCAAGGCGTCAGGCGCATCTCCGGGAGTTAATATTTCCCGCTGGCCAAATTGAATTTGAAAACCTGATACCCCCGGTAAGGTTCCCTGTGGAGCCCTGATTTCTGCTGGGAAATCGGGAAAAGTGCTTATATCATTTCCCATTAAGGCAGAGCTGTCGGTAAATTGCTCACCTACAGTTTGCATACCATCACCCGAATCGCCTGCAAAGCGGACTACTACAGACCCTATCTCCTGAACGCTTTTAACTGAATCAGCCACTGGCTTCATCCTCCTTCTACTTGCTTGGGAATTTTTCTTTCATCGGGAGGCAAATTTAAAACGTCCCGTGGCAAATTCTCAGCGATGAAATAAACTAATACTCTAACAGACAATAAACCTTTTACTTCTTTTTTCTTGGTTAGAATAGGAAGATGCCTGAAATGTTTTTTACCCATAACATAAACAGCCTGGGAAACACTGTCGTCTTCCTTCAGAGTAAAGGGATTGGCGGTCATAACTTCTTCAACTTTAGTGCTGGCAGACAATGAGGTGCCTACAAATTTCTTCATAAGGTCTCTTTCTGTGAAAAGACCTACCACTTCTTTGTTTGAGCCTAAAAGGATAATGCAACCACAGCGGTGCTTTTGCATGGTGCTGATAACAGCACTTATTGGGGTATCGGAGGGCAAGGTAATAGCCTGCTGCAATGGCAGATGACCTACTTGCTCAGCCCACATTTCTGAGGCATTGCTGATATCCAAGGTTTACCTCCTAAATTATTAAACATTGGCAATATAGTAAGGCTTTTGATTCCCAGCAAATTAACAAATTATTATTCTACCCTTTTAACATTGCAAAAACATTAAATTCATTACATGCAAGAAAAGTTAAAAGTTGCTATCTATACTACCACTATAAAACCAGATTTTCAGAGGCCTCCAGGCTGTTATAACAAAGGATTGCCATTATGCTAGGCGGAATAGGTCCCACAGAATTAATCATTATTTTTTTGATTGTGATTTTAATCTTCGGCGGAAAAAAAATTCCCGAAATTGCCAAGGGCCTGGGCAAGGGTATCAAGGAGTTTAAGTCCGCCCAAAAAGAACCGGATAAACTAGACGAAAACAGCGAGAAAAAAGAAGAAGATTCTCAAACAAAGTCCGATCCCAAGGCTTAATTAGCCTTCCTCGCAGATTTTGATTTTATGTTTTTCACTGCTTTTTCCATCCGAGTTTTCGGTTTTTACCTTCCTCTGGGATTTATTTTAGCGCTGAATTTTGCCTGGGCTGAAAAAGCGCCCCAAAGCCCAAAAACAACGAACTCCAAAACTTTGGCCATGCTGGATTTAGTGGATTTATCCACCAATAAAACCTTGCCCAATCTTTCTGCAAAGTTAAACAGCCAAATCGCAACTATAGACAGATTTAAAATTTTGGATAGAGATGAAGCCATAAAACGCTTGGAAAAATACAACCGCTATTTGTTTGTAAGCTGTAACGATCCTCAATGCGCCTTTGATTTGGGAGGAATGCTGGAAACAGATTACATCCTGTTCGGCACAGCCACCCGTTACGAGGACATGGGAATTCTCACTTTAAAACTTATGAACTTGGCGGATGCCAAAATTGTGTGGTCCCATATTTTAACTTCTAAAGCCGACGTAGAAAGCATGGAGCAGAGTTTTAAAAATTTTGCCCAGTCCCTTAAGAATGCGAGTTTTAATTCCAAACGCATTCAGGATGACGCCCTCATGGCAGTATTAGCTTTTGGAGATACTACAATAGCTGGAAAAATTGTTACGGAACGTGTCTACGCCCACGCCTACCAAAGCGAACATTATGAAGTGATGAGCAGCACGGAAACTGCGGAGCTTTTTTCCGCTTTGGAAATTGACCCCAGCAATATTGAAAACTCTCTTTTTGCCATTAAAGATTTGGGAAAGAAACTCGGCGTAAAGGCAATACTTTACTCGGCTTATGGAACTGAAGGTGTCGCCCATAAGCACGGGGTTAGCCTCTTTGACATTAAATCCAAATCTGTGATTTTAAGCATGCCGCCCTTCAAGCAATCCAGTTTTAGGCACTTGCTCAGCTTGGAAAAATCCTTTTTTGTGGGAATGGAAAAAATCCTAAGCAAAAAATCTCTGGGGAAATCAAAAAAATAACCCTAAGATCAAATAGCGAAAACTCCTGAGTAAAGCTACGAGCTTTTCATTTCTCTATCCAACCTTTCCATTAACCCCCTAAAAAGATTTCGATAATTTTTACTTTTGAACTGGCCCCAGGCCTCTCTCAATGCAGGCAAACTCATTCCAAATAAAGAAGGCAATAAAGGCAAGGCCAGAGAAATTCCCTGAAAGTATAAACCCTTGGGAAACCAGGTTTTAGGAGAATCCATTAACCAAAGGGAAAGGGCTTTTCCCAGCAAAATAATGTTTAGCGTACGCAAAAAATAATAACCAAAGTTTTGCAAGCCCTCGCGGGTTATCCATTCTCCCAGCAAGTATACCCCGTCCGGTTGAAACAAATAAAACCAGGCCAGGTAAAAGTAAAAGGGCCAGGCATAAAAAACCAAAGGCCATATGTGTTTGCGCATACTAAAGCCAACCACAACAGCCAAAACTCCCTGAGCCCATATTCCAGGGATTACAAAACAAACCACTAATAAGAAAATAAGGATTAGGCCCCACGCCCAGTTAACAGATCCCGATTCTACAACTTCAATTTCCTTTGGATTAGAGGCGAGAACCTTTCTTTCCAAAATTTCGTTTAGGCCTGCCCAACTCATTTTACATAACAAGGAAACTGCAATACCGCTCAATACCGACCAGGTTAATAGAGGGGCTAGTTGAAAATAAAACGCCTTATGCTGCACCAGCAAAAAGTTTACAGCAACCAACTGAAGCACATTAAAACTAGCCGCCATGGCTACGGCGAGCCCACTTAGGCCCAGTATATTTTTATGGTAGAGTTTGAGCAAAGCTGGCACCAGTACCATAAAGGTGAGGATTCCAGCAAAGGAACTAATCAAAAAGGAGCTGAGCATTTGTCCTCCATAGAGAACAGATAGAAGGTTCCTGCAAATAAAAAGTCCAGTAGCGTCTTTCCAGCCAAACTGAATGGCAAAGGGCAGAATCACCACATAAGACAATCCAAATCGCAGCCATGGGAAAATGGGCAATTTAGGTAACATGGAGTCCATAATTTGCAAAGCCGTGGCCAGTAAAAGAAAGAAAGCAAAGCTATGCGCATTTAATGTTATTGCCTTTTTCATTAATAACTGACCCCATCCAAGTTATTTTTCGACGGAGCGTTGGAGCCCCCCCGAATGGAAATCCAAAGCCGGGATGGAAGACAAATGATTTTTTGGGAGGTTCTGGATATGGACCCCATATGTTTGCAAATTTTTTGACGACAGGGAGCTCTCAAAACTCTGATTTGACCCTCACCCACTTCAAGAAAAACAGGGCCTTTAAAACCCAACACTTCTTTTTCTCTTAAAGGGCTGTTTAAATCAAAACTGGCCATTTTTTTATTTTGGCAATATACATCGGCATATTGGCCCGGGGATCCTTTTACCCAAAAGTAAGAGAAAAAGGCCAGAACACATATTCCTATAATAATAGACATATCCATCGGGCGAAAAACATGGACCGCCTTTTGTTCTGGATTTGGGGTGGAGTTTGTGGCCGAATCTAAATTATTTTCAGGACCCGTTTCAGTCGTTTTCAAAAGAAATTTGGTCGATTAAAGTTTGGATTATGGTTTTTGCTTCACTGGAAAGCTCTTTAAACTGAAAACCAGAATCAAAAAGCACTGGGTTAATATCATTTTTACTCCACATGCTTTGAGCTTGCACATCAATGGATTCCGTCCCATCCATTTTTTGGGGCAATTCAATTTTGAATTCAAATAACCTGCCAGTAGGAATGGCGTCTTCGGATATTAGCATCATACCCGCTGATGTAATATCTACCAGATTTCCAATTTGCTCGGAGTTTTTTTTATCAAAAACTTTTAAATAATAGATGAGTTTACGACGAGCGTATTTTCGTTTTTCATTTTGTGAATCGGCCATCCTGCGTAATATAAACAAATTATCGAGTTACTTGCCACGGCATTTTATAGATTTTTTTTCAAATCATTTATCTACTGCAAAGTATTTAACCCACACTAATATTTGAAATTATAAAAACACCATAAATTATTGTTTTAAAACAAGTTAAAAAGTTTAGTTTTGAAGATACAGGAGGGGTTCCCATTGGAAACTATCCAATTTTACCAGGGGGTGTCTCAAACTTTTGCCCCCCAATTTTGCATTAGCTACACTATCATCTATCTCGGCCAAAACATAATCCAAGGCATTGTCTCCTGCGTTAAGTTCAACTTGAGGGGGAATTCCCACTTCATCATAACTTTCTCCTTCCACAGGATTAATAACCATAGCTGTTATTTTGGCAAGGCCGGCAAATTGAGGAGGATTGTAAAAAATTACTTGCCCCCTTCCCTTACCATAGCTTGGACTGCCCACAGTAGTAATATCAGGGTAATGAGAAGTTAATCCGGAAATTAATATTTCTGAAGCCGAGGCCGAATATCCGTCCATTAATATATACAAGCTTTTATCCCCCAAGCTTTGGCTGCCAGTTGATTCCAGGTTGTGGGCGTAAATTCCATTGGCAAACTCCTTAGCATACTGGGGATCTCTCTCTTCAATTTTCACCAGAGCCTTATGGGGGCCAATAAACATTCCTGCAATTTCCAGGGTTACTCTGACCTCCCCTCCCCCGTTGTGGCGCAAATCCAAAATAATAACTTTAGCCGTTTTCAATTTAGGCAAATAGGGCTTTAACTCTTCGGCAGTCCCAATGGAGTTTTCGTCTGCCCCAATAAAAGAGCTTATTTGTATTTGAAAAACATCGGGAGCCAAACTATCCACAAAAACCGAAGGGGCTATATATCCCGCTAAAACTACAGAAATGTTTTTTTTTCCATTTCTTAGCACCACTAAATTTTTAGTATCCCCTTCCTGCCCTCGAAGAAGCTGGCTAAATTCCGTATCCGATGAAGATTCAAAAGCCACATCCCCGATTTGGATAATGGTATCTCCCTGCATAAGGCCAGCCTTTTGTGCGGGAGAATCTTCTATAACTCTTTCTATTAAAATGCCGGATTCCAATTCTTCAATATATATCCCCAGTCCCACAGATTTATTATCGAGTACATCCATAAAAGCATGGGCCTGTTCAGGATTATAATATTGGGTATATGGTTCATTTACGCTTTTGTAGAGGGCTTCCGGGTTGGGGTAAGCATCGGGTTTAGATGGCAAATCCTCTACCCAATAGAAATAATCCCGCAGCAAATACCAACTAATGATATATTCTTCGGACTTTCCCTTGGAACCCCCGAAATCTAAAATATTGCAAGAATTAAGGACTAATAAAAATAGGCTTAATATTACTGCGCAAATTTGCTTGTTTATAAATAATACTCCCTGTTCCTAAGCCCCAGAAGCAAATTAACAAGCCCAGGAAAATTTGCCAAATTTATCCCTGCCAATTAGAAAGCCTGGACAGCATCTTTAACCTGTTCGTTGGCCGGCTTCGCCACAGAAATTTTAGCCTCTTTTTCCAACCCTGGTGAAAATACGGCGGCCATCACCGCAGCCCTGTCCCCTTCCAACTTATAGGCTGTGTAGGCAGAGCTATTTTTAAAACTCCATTTCCAATTAAAGGACAAATAACCTTCTTTTAGATTGAGGTAGCTGAGGCTATACTTTTTTTCAGGGCTCCCATATTTTGTTTGGAAAACTTGACCCAAAAATTCGGACTGATTTTTTAAATCCTTGTCTTCCTTTCCATGCATATAGCCGGCACTTTCAAATTCGAATTTATAAAATTTATCGTTAGCATTAAAATACATCCATACAGTGACCCGATAGTTCCCCAGGGGAAAATTACTCATCCAGATACTGGATTGGGAATGGTGCAGGCGAATTCCATTTTCACCCAATATTCCTTCTTTACTACTTTCAAATTTGTATTTGGAAACCAGCTTTTCCACCAACTTTTCTTTTTTGGTTCCAAACTCCAGATTCCCAAACCCTTTGGGCTCACCTGCAAAGGGAGCCAGCACAAGAATTTGCACGAGCATAAAAATCGGGAGTCCGAGTTTATTTTTCCACAAACAAGCCATGGCTAAAAAATATTATAGCCCTCATTTGGGTTAATTTTCAATATATGGTAAGGATATTAGCCTTTTTTAAATCTAATAGTAGGGTGGAATCGGAAGCAACTTTTAAGTTAACCGGTAAATTAATATTTAACCCTTTTATCGCTGAAAAATGCCTTTATTACAGAGGCAACCGCCCACCAGAAAAACAACAAACCCATAATCAAATCAAATTTTAAAGCTAGAGAAGAAATATCCGTAAAAGTTCCCAATATGCTGTGGATTTTAATTCCGTCGGCGCCTGGAGGTGGAGGGTAAATGAGCTGATAAATTTTTGCAAAACCGGGGCCACCCAAGAAATAATCCAATAGCAAAAGTACTCCCAATGCAAAAAACAGCCAGTTTGAGGGGCTTTTCAGAGCTTTCGAGGTGGAAACATATTTTGGAGAATTTATCTGATCTGGCATTTTTGCTCCCATTTTGTTTTAAAAAGGCAATCCTTTTGAAGTATAATCTAACAAATGGACGGTTTCAGCGAAACCGGAATCTAAAATGGGAAAGGGGGATAAATGAAGTCCAGATGGTATGACCAGGACCCGGAAATGGGAATAATTATGGACATTTTAAAAGATTGTCCAGATGGGGAATTGGATTCTTATTTAAAGAAAATTTTAGCGGCCATAAAAAACAATGAACCCTCTCTTTTACAAATCGACAAAAGTTCTGAGTTTCCCCTTCAACTTCTGAGAAGAAGGTGGTACGATGCCGATCCTTACCTGTGGTTAGCCGTAAACGCCATGGAACGAGCCTCTGAAAAAACCCGTCTAGAAATTAAGGGGATTTTTAAAACTTAATGGATATCAACCGGAAGAATAATTGTTGCCACAGTGCCCTCCCCCGGATTGGATTCAAAATGTAATTGCCCGTTGTGATCTGCAACTATATTAAGGGAAAGAGAAAGGCCTAGGCCCGTTCCGCCGATATTTCTTTTTGTAGTGAAAAAAGGATCCATTATTCTTTTTAAATGTTCTTTATCAATTCCCTGACCGCTGTCATGAACTTCTACTTTTATCTTTCCTCCTTCCGCCAAGCCTGTTCGGATAGTAATAAAATCGGAAGGCGATTTGAGGGCCTGACAGGAATTTTCCAAAAGGTTAATCACCACTTGTTCAAGTTCCTGAAAGTTACCGTTAATTTGAGGCAAGGAAGAAGTGTGATAAAAGTTAAAGTTTGAAGTGGAACTTTTTATTTTTGGTTCCAGAATTTCAATAGCTTTTTCTATGACTTCGTTGATGTTAATTAATTTTTTGTCTCCGGATACATCCTTTTTGTAATAATCTTTTAATTTTTTAACTATTGCGTTTATCCTATCGGATCCTTCTTTAATTTTTTCTGCCAGAGTGGAAAAGTTCCCTATTTCTTGGCCAATTTCAGAGAATTCTTCCCTGGACTCTAAGTCTTTCATTTTTTCTTTTATTAATTTCCCATAATTAATAAGAAGCGAGCTATTTAACATGATGTATCCATTGGGATTGTTTATTTCGTGGGCCACACCAGATACAAGAGTCCCCAAAGTTACCATTTTGCCTGCTTGGATAAGCTGCTCCTGTTTAATTTTCGCTTCTTTTTCTGCCTGAATACGATCGCTAATATCCATGCCAATGGCTTGTAGCTCCAATAACTGGTTGTAGGCATCAAATATTTTTCGATGGCTCCAGTTATGCCATATGGGCTTATGAGAAGCGTCGTCCATTTGGCAATCCACGTTTAAGATGTCAAAAGTCTTATCTTTATTTTCCAAAAAGTTCAATAAAGGAATTTCGTTTGGCATCAATTCGGCGATGTTATAGCGGCCAATTTCATTCTCCTTAATTTGAAAAAATTTACAAAAGGCTGAATTGGCAAATGTTAGTTTTCCATTTGGTTGATATCTGCATATGAGCTCAATTTGGTCTTCCACCACCGCTCTGTACCGCTGTTCACTTTTTCTGAGTTCCTCTTCCGCCTCAAGTCGAGCTTTTGCCCTTAATTCAAGTTGCTCCATAAATTGATTATAGCCTCTGTACAGAGTGCCTATTTCATCTTTTCCATGCCATTTAACCCTTTGGGTATAGTCGGAAGATTGAGAACCCCGCTCAAAAATTTTAGCCAAGGCCAAAATAGGATGGGATATTATTTTTTGAAAACTGGCAGCAAGCAAATAAGTAAGAATAACAAGTACCAAAAACATGGTTACCATTATGGCAATTTCTTTTAAAAGCTCTAACTGTAAAAATTTAGTGGTTACCACTAAATGTATAGTGCCATAAAATTGCCCTTGGAAATTTATGGGGTGGTAAAAATTAATAATGCCCGATTTTTTTTCATAATAATCGCTAGAAATTTTTACTTCCAACCTTTCACTAAACTCAGAATTTCCGACTTTGCTAAAAAGCAATCCCTTAGCATCATACAATGCAATTTCCAATATTTCCGGAATAGATTTCACCTTAGAAAGCACATTTTGCGCTTCATTATCATCTGCAAAGGATAAAGGCACCACGCAATATTCCCCTAACAAATGGGAGTTGGTGGTTATATTATGGATAAGTTTGCGGCGCTCTGAAAAGCTGTGATTTACAGTTATAAAAACAAGTGCTAATAGCAATACTATTGAGCTAACCGATAATATGACTAATATCAGCTTATTTTTTATGGATAGGTTTGAAAAATAATTCTGGCTGGTCATGAGCCGCTCACAATCTTCGCCACGTTCAATAAAAGGGAGCTGATTTTTATTCCTGCTGACTCTGCGGAACCTTTATTTATTTCAAAACGAATGCTTTCCTGCTCAATGGTGAAATTAATCATAATTCCCAATTGGGCAAATCCCGGCTCATCCCCTATTGTTAAAGCTCCACTGCTGTCCGCCCAATCCATTATAGCTTTGAGCTCAGACATTTTACTGGAAGAGATAAACACCAGGTTTGCATCATCCAGTTCCTTGACATGATTTACCATTTTAATTTTAATTTTGCGATTGTCTGTTTTGTAATTGCTTGAAATTTTTTGTAACTCTGCAGCAATAGGAGTTTTTCCAATGACAGCAATTACCAAATCATTACTATTGGCTGTTGAATTTTCGGGCCAGTCGACAAATTCCAAAAATTTAAAAACAAAGCTAGCCTTAATGGAATACTCTTTGGCTGTTTCTGCAAAAAGCAGTGGCACCAAGGTGAAAAATTGCAGCAGCAACATACTTACTATTTTTTTGAGTTGCAAACTTATCTCCAATTTTTCTCTGCCATAATTTGGTTGAAAAAATCCTGAAGCACGTCAAAGTCAAAGGGTTTGTATAATATTTTTTTCACCCCTACCTGCTGCGCCCTGTCTTTTATTAAATCATCTTCGTTTCCCGTGCAAAGTACAAAGTACACCTCTGAATTGACTTCTTTTACCTTTGATATAAAATCCAACCCTAGCATTTTAGACATGGTAAAATCAGAAATAACCACATCGTAGTTAGTAGGGTTTTCTTTGAATTTTTCTAAGGCTACAATAGGATCTAAAATTCCCTCTACCTTGTGTCCCAAGAGCTTAAAAGCAGTGGAAAAGGATTCCACCACATTTTTATCATCATCCACAAATAATATGTTTAAGATTTTATTCAATAAATGTCCTAGATTTTAAACTTTAGTTGTAAACCAATGGCCCTATCTTCACTAACAAACCTGATTCGATGAGTGGAAGCATGGGAAATTCCACTATCTTGGGAATAACGCTGATTACTAACATATCCCAATAAATTTAAAACGTATAATTTCACAAGTAATTTTGGCACAGGATAGACATTTAAACCTAAATTTATTCGTGAGTTTAATCCATAGGCGCCATGATCATATGCATCCGCAATGGCCTGGCGGATTGGCACTTCAAGACTATCCCCCTTGACCGCCCTGGTTAAAGACATAAGGCCATCCCTTGCCCCCTCATAATCCCAAAAAAGCTGGGCATTTAAATTAAATTGAACTATTGGAGAAATATTGTAAAACCAAAACATTTTGGCAGATTGAGCTGGCCAATTATTAAGGCTATTGCCATAGCCTGTCATAAATAAAGAATCTCCCACTTCGGTAAAATAGCTGGAATAGCTAATTCCGCCTGCTGGACTTTCGCCTGCCAATTTCCAATCCAATAGTTGAATCAGGGAGTAATTTAATCCCAATCGGCTTTTTTTGGTTTGCCATTTTAATTCAGACTCAAAACCCATTAGCTTTAGGTTCCCCAATGGTAAATTTCTATCAATTTCAAAGTCATAAGCAATAATATCCCCATGATTAAAAAATATGGAATTGCTAACTGATGTGTTTAAATTGATTAGGGTTTGGTATACCAATTCGGTTCCAAAAATTGATTCATTACTGGGAGAAGTTTTATTTTTATGTTCTATATATAATTGACCCGCATCATTTCTTCTTACGGATTGCTGCACCATAACTTTCAAAACGTGGTTTTTTACGGGCTCTCCAATAATTGCCGCTCTGGGAGAAACCAACCAATCGGAATAGCTGTTTTTATCCACTCTCCCGGAAAGCAACAAATTGTATTTAGGAGAAAAACTGAAATTGGCCTCTGTGAAAACAGAAAAGGTTTGAGTAAACCAACCATTACCTGCAAAGACTGCGTCTTCTGGATCTAAGTCTGTATTGTAAATTTTTGAATCCGTACCTGAAATAATAATTCCATCCCCACCTAATCTCATACTTTCCTGACCATCGCCCCAGCCAGGACCCAAGGAATCCAGAGAATACTCAAACCCCAAGGCCCATTCCAACGCCCTGTTCGGTTTGTAATTTAAAGTAGAGTGAAATAAATATTCGGATTCGCTAAAGTTAAATTTAAAATTAGCTGGACTATCCGGGGGAGGAAACTTGAGATTACCTTTGCGCCTTTCTCCATCAAAAAAAAGAGCAGAAAGTTTTGCGTGCAATTGAAGGTTGTGAGATAGCTCTTTTTTGAAACCCAGAAGGGAAAGAAGCTGTCGGTCTCTTAAGGATTGCTGGTTTATTTTTTCACCCTTGAAATCCGCCTTCATTTCATTTCCACTCCAATTGGAACCTTGTTGAGTGTATCGCAATGTATACTCCCAGTTTTGCAAGAAAGTCAAATTCAAATGGAATTTTGCCTGGGGGATACCCTGATAGTCTCCAAAATAATCCAGAGGAGAGCCATTTGGATATATATCTTCACCAATATGGCCGTAGCTCAAATCTTTTTCGCCCAAATATTGCTTGGGTTCATACCCCAATGTCCGGGTTATAGACCCATAAACAAAATAGTCTAGCCACCTGATAGTATTTCTGATATACCCATTTACTCCCAGAGAATTGTAGCGTTGGACTCCATTCATGGCAACGCCAGAATTAATATTAGAGCTTGCAGAAAATGTATTTATATTAATGACCCCTGCCACCGCACCAGGGCCATAGGTTACAGAACCCGGGCCCCGTATAATATCAATGCGTTCAATATCGCCCAGGTCCCAATGTTCTAATTCGGTTTTGGAAGCAAATGTTTCTTTGGTGCTTATTACTTTTCCATTTAAGACCATTAAAAATTTATTGTTTTGGTTTGCTAAAAACCCCCTAAATCCAATTAAAGGACCAGCTTCGGAATTTATCCATATTGCTCCGGGAATATAAATTTCTATTAGATCCATTAAGTTTCGGGCAGGGGTAGTGGCAATTTCTTCGGCAGTTATGGATGTAACAGAAGCGGGGGTCTTTGCCAAATCCAAATTGGTTAATGCCCCAGGGGCTTTAATTTTTACGGAAAGCAATTCCTCCAGAGACATTTGAGACAAGTCCTTTAAGCTCAAGTCTTTGGAATTGGATAAGTTAAACAATAGGAATAAAAATATTGGGATTACTTTTATTCTTATAAGATTCATGATATGTATAAAATCGAACCAATATGCCAATTGAAAAAGCAGTCAGACTAAAAACTAAAATATTTCTCAATTGTAAATGGAAATTTGTTTGCAATTATTAAAGGCATAGAATATTGGAAAATTATACCCTTTTTGGGCTAAAATTCTCAACTAATTATGCTATGAGGCTTTTTTAAAAGCCTTAAAATTCAACAATTTTGGGGTTCGAAAATGAGGCAGCAACCCTCTAAATCAGACTCTCGAAAATAAGAAAATTCAGCCAATTCATTGGTAGAGCCAAATGTTTTTAGTGAAGTCGATTGGTTCCCAATAAACTGGGGAAGCCCAAGTTTGGCAATTTGGTTGCCTTCTTCCAATTTTCTTAAAAGCGTCCCCGTGATAATATTTAGAAATTCCAATAGGGTATCCTGGCACATTTTTTCTGATATTTCGTCTTCTCCCATACCTAACATATTGATTGTGGAGCATTCCATTAATTTTTTAGTGCTATAGATTTTTATGATCCCACTAACCCGTCCATTAAAATCAATTTGTCCCGCCACACCTTTAGTCAAACTGTTTAAATCCATTATATTTTTTGAGCAAGGGTTTAACTCCATATAGGCCATTGTTTCAAAGCACTCTTTTACGGATGCTTCGATTAACTCTTGAGTAATTTTTAACATCATTTCCCCCTAAACCCTTAATTCATCCATTAATTCCATTGCTTCTTCCGGGCTAAAAGGTTTTTTCAAATAGCCTGAGGCTCCTGATTTTAATGCCTCCACCACTACATCCCTGGAGCCTTCCGTGGAGACCACCACAATTTTCATAGGTTTAAGCTCTGGATTTTTTTGGATAGATTTAATTAATTCGAGCCCATTTAACACTGGCATGTTTATATCAGTTAATAACAGGTCAATGTCAAATACTTTTATCAAATCAAGTGCCTCTTGTCCATTAGAGGCTTCGTAAACATGATTTATTTCAAGACCCACAGCTTCCATGGTTTTTTTTATAAATGCCCGGATGTTTGTTGAATCGTCTGCAATTAATAAATTTAAGGGCATAATACTCCCTTCCCTATATTTTAAAATATGTTGTTTCAGAGTTGTATTTAACGTATACACTTCCGTCGTTGAGGTCGAGTTTGAGGCTTCTGCCTCTGCCCCCTCCAACCGAACTGGATTTTACCAATATATTGTGTTTCCACAATTGCCTTTTCGCGGCCAAAAAATTTCGCTTCCCAATATCAAACATCCCATTGGGATCCATAATGTTTGCCCCTCCGGCTATCTTTACCATTAACCTGTTTTTCTTTGCCCCTGCACGAACCAGGCTGTCTATCATTTTGTCAATTCCAGAATCTGCGTACACAAAAGGCTTTTGCTCTGCATTTTTTGGGTTAACCTTGGCTTCGGGAAGCATTAAATGCAAAATGGCTCCAATTTTTGAAAGCGAATCATAGGCAGCAATACCAATACATGATCCCAGTGCCAAAGTAACCAGGGTGTTTGGTAGACTGGCAATTTTCATATCTCCGATATCTACAAATTTTTGTTCCATAAAATCTCTGCAAATACTTTTAGTTTTCCAAAACGCCAAATTCTTTAATTTTTTTTAACAAAACTTTTTCTTTAATGGGTTTTACAATGTATGCTTCACAACCCGCGGAAAAAGAGCCCAGAATTGATTGAGAATCATTTAACCCACTTAACATTAATATTTTTGTTCCATCCATAGGGTTGATATTGCGGTGCTTTTCAATTAACCTAAAGGATTTTAAGACATCCAGTCCATCCATTTCCGGCATTAATATATCGAGGCATACCAAATCAAACGGATCGTTTAAATCCAGTGAGCTTCGAAATTTGGCAATAGCTTCCACTCCGTTTTCTGCAAACTCACATTTTGAAAATTTCGAAAAAATAGTTTCCAATATTTTTCGGGAAAACTTGTCATCGTCAGCAATTAATACTTTCATTTTTTAACCCACTATTATTTGTGAAAGACTTGTTAAGGGCGTTTCATTTTCGCAGGCGCCCATATCCAAAGCAGCCTTGGGTATTCCAAAAACCGCACAACTGTTTTTATCTTGAATAAAGGTTTTGCCGCCTGCTTGTTTGATTGACAATAAACCCCTTGCCCCGTCTAGTCCCATTCCTGAAAGTAAGATTCCTGTGACTTTAACATGTTTTAATTTTGCAAGGGAAAAAAATAAAACATCAATGGAAGGCCTTGAATAGTTAACAGCGGGCCCATCAAAATAGTTCAAACTTACGGCACCATTTTCCAGAAGCGCTTCCAAATGGTGCCCACCTTTTGCAATATATACACAGCCTCGTTTTAAAAATTCTCCATTTTCAGCTTCTTTTACACACACCTTAACCTCAGAGTTTAAATTTGCTGCAAATGAATTAGTAAAGCCCGCCGGCATATGTTGAACAATCAATACCGGAGGAATATTTTTAGGAAGTTCATTTAATATTTTTCGAATAGCTTGGATTGCTCCAGTACTGCCGCCAATGGCTATTATTTCTTTAACCTGCTCGCCGGAAGTGTTTCTGTTTGAATTTACAGGCTGTTTAGTTTCATCCTGTTTCAATTTGGCTTTTTGTTCTTTTGCCTTCAGAATGGTTTTAGACAGCTCCAAAATTCTGGTGCGCAACTGGCTCAAGTGGAAATCCAATAAGGACTTATCATTATTAGATGGCTTATAGATAACATCTAAAGCTCCTAACTCAATTGCCCTTAAATACATTTCATTATGGTTTTCCACATAACTGCTCCACACTATTACCGGTAAGGGGAATTTTTCCATGATTTCCGATAAAAAATCCAGGCCATTCACTTCAGGCATAACGATATCCAGAATTACTAAATCGGGCTTGTACTTGCCCAACTTATATTTGGCAAAACTCGGATTAATAGCCGTGGCTACCACTTCGATATCCAGGGAGGTTTCCAGGTAATTTCTCAATAAGTCCCGAAATAAAGCCGAGTCTTCAATTATCATTACCTTAACCATATGTTCTTAGCCCTTGTAATATATGGATGGCTGCAAGTAATTAAATGGCTGGTTAAGCCCTGTTAAACTTTCCGAATGTCCCAAAAACAAGTACCCGCCATCCTCCATATATTTGTATAAGTTGGAAACAATTTTTTCTTGAGTTTCTTTGTTAAAGTAAATCATTACATTGCGGCAGAATATAAAATTGAATTTCGATTTAAAAGGAATGGAATCCATTAACAAATTTATCCTGGTGAAATGGATTTTTTTCTTGATTTTTTCCTTAACATGGAATTCAGAATTATTCAGAGAACCCTGTTTATCAAAATAGCGGCTAATTAGAAAAGGATTGATGCCATTCATTTTCTTTGAACCGTAAATTCCAAGTTTAGCCTGAGCTAAAATTTGAGGGGATACATCCGAGGCCAAAATTTTAAAATCAATAGGTAACATTGAATTTAATTCGCACAATTCCATAGCTATTGAATAGGGTTCTTCGCCAGAACTGCAAGCAGCGCTCCAAATTCTTATTGGCCCCTCCATTTCACCTTCATTAACCGAACTCTTAATTTTACCAGAGATAAAATCAAAATGTTCTTTTTCCCGGAAAAAACTTGTGAAATTAGTGGTGATTAAATCCAGCAAATCATTCCTATCCTGCTTGGTCCCATTTTTAATTAAATTGCTGATGTATTCGTCTATCGAAAAAAAACCTTTGTTTTTCACATACTTGCCAAGCCTGTTTTGAACAAGGCTCAGTTTATGGGGCTTTAAATCAATACCGCTTAAATCTCGGATATAATTTGCAAGCCTGGTAAACTGGTCTTCTTTAATCTGTAATGTGAATTGCGCTTCCATAGGAATTCTTTGCCGCCCAAAATACATGGGCGGCGTATTAAATATTAAAATCCACCTAAATCCATGTCTTCAAAATCATTGTTAAGGTGGCCATTTCTCACGCGGGAGCCGCCTTCTGCATGTTCTCCTTTGCTTTTCACCTGAGATGGCTCCAACGGCATGTTATCGTTTTGAGAAGTCATTTCCTCCTCAATTATTCTCGCAGATTCTTTAGGCGTTTTGCCCAAATTAGCCTTCCATTTCATTTTTACATTGGAAGACAAATGAAATTGAGATACCATACCTGACAACTCCTGCGCCTGACTGGTAAGTTCTTCTGAAGCGCTTGCAGATTCTTCTGAGTTAGATACATTCTGTTGAGTGATATGGTTAATTTGGGAAATGGCGCTGTTTACCTGATCAATTCCTTTAGTTTGCTCCTTACTTGCGGCGGCAATTTCTGAAACTAAATCATTAACCTTGGAAGTTCCTTCGTTGATTTCTTTTAAATAGCGAGCCACATCTTTAGTAAAGGATACGCCCCCATCTGCATTTTTAACAGATTCCTCAATTAAGCGTGATGTATTTTTAGCAGCCTCAGCGCTCCGGGAAGCTAAATTCCTAACTTCTTCAGCCACTACAGCAAAGCCCATTCCTGCTTCACCAGCTCGGGCGGCTTCAACCGCAGCATTCAGAGCCAGCAAGTTCGTTTGGAAGGCCAGCTCATCAATTGTTTTCACAATTTTTGAAGTTTCATCTGCGGAACCTTTTATTAGATCAATCGCCTGGGTCATGTTGTCCATCGCTTTGGAACCTGAAACTACGGAGCTCATGGCATTTTCGGCCAACTTACGAGCTTCAAGTGCATTGTCCGCATTTTGGCGGGTCATGGATGCCATTTCCTCCATACTGCTGGAAATCTCTTCAATGGAACTGGCCTGTTCTTGCGCACTGGTAGACAGGGATTGGCTACCTGCGCTTATTTGCATACTGGCTGAAGACACTTGGTCCGCTGCATTTCGTACCTGAAGCAAAGCCTCGTCCAGATTTACCAAGGTTTTATTTACATTTTCCTTAAGAGGCATAAATTGCTGCTCAAAATTTTGGGTAATGCGTACGTTTAGTTTTTTATCTGCCGCTTTTTGCATTACATCCGCAACAATATCTACTACCTGTTGGGTTTCATTCAAAATAGATTCTTGCTCTTTTTTGGCTTTAATAAGAGAATCTCTCATGTTAATGATACCGTTAGTCAAATCATCCAATTCAGATTCTTTTTTCAAATCAATGTCAAAATTTCCATTAGAAATTGAATCTGCTGCGTTAGTAATATTTTTTTGCCGGATGACTATAGAACGGAAGGAATCCGCAAGTAAGCCCAATTCATCCGAAGATTTATACTTCACAACGAGGTTATTATCTCCAGCTGCTATTTTCTGAGCCGATTGGATAAGCTCCTTAATGGGTTTTACAAAAAGATTGGTTAAAAACCAGGCAATAGCAATTCCAGCTAAAAATATTCCGGCAATAATCCCCAAAAGCACATTAGATGTGCGTTTAGAATTTGCATAGTTGCTTTCTTCAATTGTTTTGGCGATAGCAGATGCCATTTCCTGAGCTTTATTGGAACTTTCCATTGCGCCGTCCGCATCAACCTTCATTCCAGCAAGCAATCCGTTAATTTTTGTGTCTGCATTAACCAGGTCATCGAATTTTTTAACATAGCCATCCAGAAGTCTGGAAATCTCTAATTTTTTAGAGCTGGATATTTTTTTGGAATCAATAACCAGGCTTTTTAAATGAGCCACTTCATCTTTTGCCTTCTTGATGTACTTATCAGCGCCTCTCAACATATAATCTTTTTCGTGTCGGCGGATGTACAACAAGCTAGCCAGTAATTCCTTATTATTAGTTTTTTTAATTTCCTCTTCTACAGAGTGTACCGCAGCTCTAAAGGCTCCCTGAAAGCCTTCGTTTTCACTCAAACCCCTTTCCACAACGGCTTTAGCAAGGCCCTCGAATTGAGAATGATAACTTTTAACAGATGTGTAAATGTTACCCACAATTTCCTTTTTTTCGTTATCAACCTTGGTTTCTAAATCTTTTAATATTCTAGATGCATCGTTAACATGTTGGCTCACGCTTTCAACATATTGCATGTCTTTTCGGGCGACAAAATCTTTTTCCCGGCGTCTCATTTCAAGCAAAAGCTGGCCTACTTCTAAAATTTCAGTTTGTACCAACTTTTCTTTTAAAACTTCATTTCGAAACGATTCGCGCATATTGCGCATTTGGTAATCGCTTAATAGTCCCACTACAAGAACTGTTATCAATATCAGGGCAAAACCCGATCCTATTTTAAATGCTATTTTTTTCTTCCAAAACATTTTTTGCTCCTTTATTAGAATTTAGCTTGTATGTGGATAAATAGTTTGTTGTGCGGCTCTGAGCCGGATTTACTTGAAAAGCTAGACTGAAAATTGGGAATTACAGACACATTTTTAATGGGAGTGTAATCGATACCTAAAACCAGAAGGCCTCCGTCAAATTCATCATTGTCAAGATTTAATTCTTTACTTAAATCATTAAAGCCGCTTTGATATATGTCATATCGGGCAAAAGCCATAAATTTTGGTGAGTTAAGCTTGGTTTTTCCAAATACGGAATAAACACCAGATAGCAATTCAGGTGTAACATCAAATTTTTTGAATGCCGCATTAACACTCAAAGATGTATGTTTGTTGTGAATGTATTCCAGCAAAGCATCGAAAAGAAGGTTTGAGCGCATTTCAGAATCTGAGTCTACGGACCAAGGTTCCCACTCCCCCATTCCTGTCAAATGCAATTTTTTATCTAAAAAGTAGCCACCCAATCTAAGCTGTACATTTTTAAATTTGTCATTTTCCGCCGATTTATAGCCTGAACCATTTATTACAGAAAGAATTCCATACATATTGTTCTGCCATTTTTTTTCAATGGTTAAGCCTAAATCTGCTGATGAACCGGTTTTACTTTTGGTAGCCTGGCTCAGTTCCCCATAAAATTCTTCCAACCTTGCAGCCTCTTCAAGGTCCATATTTACATTAGCGCTGTCTGCCAAGGATTCAATTTGCGCATCCATTTCCGATTTAAAAGATTTTTGGCTACTGGAAAAAGCTTTTCCAAATGATTCCAAAGGCGCATGCTTCACAATACGATAACCCCAGACTTTTTCTGCTGGCTTCCAATTTGTAGTTCCCTGGAGTCCAATTTTAACTGTGGACTTTAAGGTTGAGGATTTCCATTTTAAGTAAGCGTATTTGGCATAAAGCTGGTAGACCCCACTGCCGGATTCTCTACCTACATCACTTAAAAAATGAAACTGGAAGTCATCAGATACATTGTATTTTGCCCCAATATAGGCTCTATCCAAGCTTAAGCTATTTGAATATTCGCTATCTTTGGAAACATCCAAATCATACACTAGAAAACTTTTCATTTCTGGAGTCCAAGCTACTTCTTTTTCTTCTGATTTTGTTGATTCCAACTTTTTTTCCAATGACTCAATTGTTTGAATTAGGGCTTCATTCTTTTTTGACAACTCTTCCAGATCGGAAGAATTTAGTTTTTCCATTTTTTCAATATTGTTTTTTATCTGGCCCACATCTTTTTTCAATGATTCCAAATCAGGGCTTAACCCAACTGCGTTGCCCTCTTTTTTTTCTGAATTTTGGTTATGTTTGTTTTGGCTTGCCAGCTTATACTCAACGCTGTTTATCCTTTTTTCCAGGCTTTCCATCATTTTTATGAGCGTTTCCGTATCCTCAGCAAATACCCGGATCATGCCCAGGGATATTAGCATGGCAAAAATCCCTATAACTTGAATGTTTTTTATCATTTCCCACCTTCCGTGTTTTCAGAATTGATTTGAAGTTCGCTTGTATTCTCCAACACCTTATCTATGTTAAGTAAAATTTTAACTCCAGTTTTGGTTTTAGCAATATGGGAGATGTAACCGTTTTCCATTCCAAAGGAAAACTCTTCTGCATCTTCCAATTCTTCTTTTTGAATATCGAGCACTTCAGAAACCGAATCCACAATAATACCAAATTCGGCCAATCCTTTTCCTTTATTTACTTCAACAATTATAATACAGGTCCTTTCTGTAAC
Source organism: Fibrobacteria bacterium (assembly GCA_050294405.1). GTDB lineage: Bacteria > Fibrobacterota > Fibrobacteria > UBA11236 > JADFYW01 > JBNKOC01. The sequence goes on from JBNKOC010000015.1 coordinate 20,946, forward strand.
ATCCACTTGCTCCATTCCAAATTTTTTTCTGGTATCTATAACTGGATTTACTTTTCCCCGCAAGTTTATCACTCCTTTTACATAAGGGGGAGCCTTAGGAAGTTTGGTAATGGGCAACATTCCAATAATTTCCCGAACTCTCAATATTTCCAAACCATACTCTTCATTTCCCAATTGAAATGTGAGATATTTGGAAGCTGCATTCGACCTTCTGGACACATTAGCAGATTTTTTTTCCAACGTATTTTCCATTTTTACTCCTTAATTAAGCGCACCAGATAGTGTTTGTGATCCAGTTTGAGTAGCTATTGTATTTTTGAGTTTCATTTGCTCCTTGTGAAGCTCCAGCAAATCTTTGGTATCCAAGATGAGCCCAACCATGCCATTTCCCAAAATGGTGTATCCAGAAATGCCACGCATCGATCCAAAATACGGGTTAATATTTTTAATTACAATTTGCTGTTGGCCCAGAATTTTATCCACTTGCAAGCCAAAAGATTTGCCGCCATTATCCACTACCATAATTATGGACTCTTCAACATTTTTTTCAGTGCCTTCAATTTCCAGCACCTGTTGCAAACGAACCAAAGGGAATAGATTTTCCCTTATTTTGATCATTTCTCCTCTGTCCATGAAGCCGTTAATGTCATTGTGATTTGGACGCACGGATTCTTTAATGGAAAGAACTGGAAGAATATATTGTTCGCCAGAAATTTCGATAACCATTCCATCCATAATGGCCATAGTAAGCGGAAACTTTAAAATAAAGGTTGAACCCTCTCCTTTTTCTGTGGAAATTTGGATGTTTCCGGAAAGCTTATCCACATTTTTTTTAACAACATCCATACCCACGCCACGGCCTGATATTTCGGTAACTTTTTGAGCTGTTGAAAATCCCGGTTCAAAAATGAGTTTCAAAACTTCTGATTCAGAAAGGTTTTCATCCTTCCTTACCAAACCTTTTTTTATTCCTGATTCCAATATCTTTTGCTCATCAATTCCCCGGCCGTTATCATTGATTTCAATCACAATGTTACCACTGGAATGGTAAGCTTTTAGATTTATTCTCGCAGCTTCCGTTTTTCCCAATTGAACTCTTTCCTCGGCAGATTCAATCCCGTGGTCCATAGCATTTCGTATCAAATGAATTAAGGGGTCATTCAGGTATTCAATGGTACTCCTATCTAATTCTGTTTCAGCGCCACTAATATGCAGTTCAACTTGCTTATCAGATTTTTGGCTTAAGTCCCGCACCAGTCTTTTCATTTTATGAAAGGTTTGTTTTATGGGAACCATCCTTAGGCCCATGGATATTTGTTGAACGTCCCGAATAATATTTGAAGAATGGGTTATGGTTTTTTGTAAAGTGGGGTCCACTAATTTTTTCAAATTTTGATTTTGAGAGATTTGGTTATGAGAAATAACCAATTCACCCACAAGATTTAAAAGGTTATCTAGTTTTTTTGCACTAATTTTTACCGTATCATCGATTACTATTGCCTTGGCTTCATGTTCATTAACATTTTTTTCTGAAACTAAATTTCCTTCTGCGGGAGTTTCTAAAACGGGTTTTTCTGAATTTTCTTCCTCAGATAAATTTTGGTTTTTAGCGCAACGATCCAGATTCCCATATATCTCATTTAAATTAGGCACTAATTCCTGCGAAATAGGAGCATCATTCAATTGAGCTTTCACCAAATGTATGAGGTTCATCAATACATCTTTAATTTTTAAAATTAAATCAATGCATGTGCTTTTAACTTTAAATTCCCCTTTTCTCAATTTATCGAGGTAGGACTCAGATTGATGGGCGAGCTTGTTAATTATTTCGAGATTCAAATAGGCAGAAATGCCCTTTATTGTGTGGAGGGGCCTGAAAATCTCATTTAAAATTTCTTCATTATGAGGATCTTGTTCCAATTTCAAAATTTTGGATTCAATATTCTCAAGGTGTTCCAATGATTCAGTAACAAAATCATGATATATGTCGATATCTTCTATTTGTCTTTTATCCAATACATCGTAATTTGGAATAGCCTCTTCTTTCTTCTTATTTTTAAGGGATTCCACACTAGAATTAATTGTAGCGATTAAGGTTTCTACTGAAATTTCACGGGCAGAGGCAAGGTTTTGTTTTCCTCTTTTAAAAACTTGCGATATTTTATCGTGGCACTCAAAAAGCCTGTCCACCTCGCCGGAAGTCAATTTTATGCCATCTTCTTTGAGCAGGGATAAATAATTTTCCAGTGAATGGCTCAATACATGAATATTGTTTATTTGTAAAAACCCGGCTTCGCTTTTCAAAGTATGAAAGGTTCTAAACAATTCATCCACAATGCTATTGTGGTCTTCAGTTTCTTCTAATTTTAATATTAGCTCTTCAATATCTTCCGGTATGTTTTGATTTTTCGCAAAATATTCCAGGACCTCTCTCTCCCCAAACAAAAGAGAATCTTCCTGTTCTTTGGATTCTGCATCATCAGGTAAATTTTTAGCCAAGGCGGATATTTCATCTTTAAGCTTATTAGTCAGTTTTTTTTCTTTTAGCAATAAAGCTTCAAATATTTTTTTAATTTCCTCAATTTTAAATTCTGTCAGATTACATGGATCATCGGTTTTTTCTAACGTATCGATTAGTTTCAAAATTCCGGTTATGTTATCCTTGATTTTAAAATCCGCCTCAATTAAGCATTTTTTTAATTGAGCTATTTTTTCTTTAGAAGAGTTATTCATATTTAATACGCTATTTCAATGGCCTAGTTTGCAAACAGTATGCCTAAAAGAAAAAGGCCTAGTTTCGTAAAATTTGGCCACTTCTTGGAAAAAGAGGGTTCCATTGAAAAGCCACAAATGTGGAAGGATAGGCTCAAATTTTTAAAAAAATCAGGAAATTTTGTTTATTTCCCAATAGCCACAATTGTGGATATGCCATAAATGTGGCATAAAAATTATGGGAGCCTTATTTGTTTTTAGCCCGTTGCAATCTGTTATTTAAAGCTTGACGGGTCATCCCTAAAAAATCTGCAGCAAGGGTTTGGTTTCCATTGGCACGCTGGAGAGCTTCGCTTATTAATAGTTGTTCCATATCTTTGAGATTAGGAAGAATCTCTGAAAAGGCCACACCGCTTTCTTTTATAATGATTTCAGATTTCTCAGCAAATTCTTTTGAAGTCCCTGTGCTTACAGATTTAATTTTATCTCGAAATGATTTGGTAGATAATATGGCATTCTTCTCCCTTCCAGCAGCATCAAAAACCATGCTTTCCAACTCTCGAATGTTTCCTGGAAAGGAATAATTTTGCAATATCAGATTGAGCTCAGTCGGTATTTGGGGAACTGGCTTTTCTAATTCTTTACATATTTTTCCCAGAAAATGATTCACTAATAACTGAATATCTTCTTTCCTATCTCTTAGTGGAGGAATATGTATATGATGGTATTGCAACCTATAATACAAATCTTTCCGAAAAATGTCTTTTTCTTCTAATTCTTTTAAATTTTTATGAGTGGCCACAATAATCCGAGCAGTGGATATTTTTGCAATGTCGGAACCCAATGGGTAATATTTCCCTTCTTGTAAAAGTCTGAGCAGTTTTATTTGGGACTCCATATTTAAATCGCCAATTTCATCCAGGAATAAGGTGCCCCCCGAGGCCTCTTCAATCATCCCTAACCTGTTTGTTTCCGCACCTGAAAAAGCCCCTTTTTTGTGGCCAAAAAGAGTGTCTGAAAATAAGGTGGAATCCAAACCTCCCACATTCACGGCCACGAATTTCCCCTTTCTGCCGCTTATGTTGTGCACGGCATTTGCAATCAGTTCCTTACCTGTTCCGGTTTCTCCGGTAATAGTTACAGGAAGGTTGGATGCCGATATAGCTTCGAGATATTGAAAAATGGAATGCATGGAATTGGATTTAGTGATAATGTTTGTAAATGCCTCGGGATGTTCAAGCTTGCCACTTAGAACATGTTGTTTAAGTAATTCATTTTCTTCACGTACGCTAAAAAAATCTATGGCATTTTTTACACTGGTTAACAAACGCTCCCGATTAATTGGCTTAAGAATATAATCATAGGCCCCGTTTTTCATACAATTCACAGCGGTTTCTAAATTATTTATAGCAGAAACCACAATAATTGGAATATTTGGAAACTCCTTGCTGATTAAGGGCACCAATTCTTCGCCAGAAATATGTGGCATGGTCAAATCCATTAATATCAAGGAAACTTGTGTTTTTGAAAGAAGCTTTAAAACTTTGCGGCTATCCAGGCAATTTATGCTATTGTTATAGCCATTTCCCGCCAAAGTCATTTCAACACTATTTATATAGTTTTGTTCGTCATCCACCAATAAAATTGGGCTTTTGGGATAGGGCAACTTTATCATCTTTTATTCAGCATTCAAAGGCAAGGTTATATTGCAAACTGTGCCCTCACCAAATTTTGATTTTATGGTTAAACTTCCCTTATGCTTGTTTACCAACTTGTATGCCGTATACAAACCAAGCCCTGCACAGCCCTTAGCACGTTTTGTTGTAAAAAAGGGTTCTGTAATTTTAGGCAAATTTTCAGGAGGAATACCTATTCCCTCGTCACTTACCTGAATTTGGATACATTTTTTACTTGAAACAAGTTTCGTTTCAATTAATATCCCCCCATTTTTTTCTTCAATGGCATCACATGCATTAGTAAGCAAATTGATAAGGATTTGTTCTAGTTGCTGGGAACTTCCATTTATTTTTGGAATATTTAAGTCCTTGATTATTTGTATTCCCTGGGTTTTTTTATTGGCTAAGTTACCTACCATCAGTATTGCGCTGTCTACTAATTTATTGATGTCCACAACATCAAATAAAACATCAGGCTCCTGCCCTGCATAATTTTTCAGGCTTTCCACAATTTCTTTTATGCGTTTTCCGCCCTCAGACATTCCGGAAATCAAGGATCTTAATTTTTCCTTTGATTCTCCAAATGACAAGCCTCCCAAAGCAAAATCGCCATTTTCCTCTTCGTATTCCTCAAGGATTTTTTCAACATCATCCCAAATGTTTTGAAAAATCCCAGAGTTTAACAGAACAAAATTGACAGGGTTGTTAATTTCATGGGCAATGCCATTTACTAACATACTTAATGAATTCATTTTATCGCTTAAAAAAAGCTGCTGTTCTTCCATTCGCTGCAGTGAGGCCAACTCTCTGGAAGAAAGGATATTTGCCAACTCATTTAATTCCAGCCGTATTTCCTCTGAAATTTTCGCTGATTTTTTTTTATCTATAATGCGCCGCACACCCGCATTGACCAAGTCAATACAATGGCCCTTAGAAAGGTTGCTGCCTAAAACTGTTATGCGGCTTGTTCCCGAATTTTGGTTCAGCCAGGAATATATATTTGGTTCTAGCGCTTTGCAGAAATCCAAATCCAGGAAAATGGAAATAACGGGATTTTTTTCCAATATTTTGCGGGTATCCCCCAGATTTTCTACATAAATAACCGGCCAGATTTCAAAGGGATCGGGTGGCTTGTTATTTGCGTTTTCCCATTTTGGCCCCACCCATAATATGGATTTATTTGGGGATACAACCTCCATTATCCTTCCCTTGTAAAAAATAGCTTTGCCATATTTTACAATCCAGATTAATTAAAATCAAAGGGAATAATGGGGAGAAAAGAGCTAATAATTGTCGTAAAGCCCGGTTATTTCATCGTCCGAAAGGGCATAATTGTATATACGAACTTGATCCAACGCGCCAATGTACTGGTTGCTAATTCCCTGGGCAATGCTGCTTAACATCCCTCCCATTATCAAACTTGACTTAGAGGCCTGAAAAGTGCCGTCCACGGATTTCTCCGTTTTAACATTGTTAAGAAAAATGCTTAACTTTCCCTGGCTGTACCGGGCTACAATATGGTACCAAAAGTAGCGGGCAATTCCAAAGCCCGAGGCCTGGACTTCTCCCACGCCAGGAACCACAAAATTTGGCAAATTATTGCTTCCTATGGACAAATAATACCCAGTGTTATTTGAGCCGTGATGAGATATCATAACGGCATCACTGAGAAAAGATTGCGCGGTTCTCATCCACAAAGAGACGGTAAAACCCCTCTCATCATCCATGTTAGGGTTGTCTTCGCCCGGAACTTCCACATAATCCTGATTGCTGTTAAATTGAATGGCATTGGCTGAATTCCCAAATTTGTCGGCGATAAAACTCGTGCCATTGCTTTTTCCATGTCGCCCTTGTCCACTTTCATCATTTACTGAGTTTGAAAAGGGGTAAAAAGCCCATAAACCTGATTGAGGAGGCTCAATTATGGAAAATACATCCGAACTTTCGCTGCTGATATTGTTGCCAACAATGCTTACTCTAATTTTGGCCTCGTTGCTCTCTCTATTGGGAATAGTCCAGGTGTAATAGCCTATGTTAGGAGCTGAATTACTGATGCTAATCCAGGTAGAACCGCCATCGATGCTGTACTCAATTTCAACTTCACTAACATCACCGGTGGTGGACCAAGTTATAGATTCAGTTGTACCCGATGTCCAGGATTCTCCACCCATTGGGGCGCTCAGACTAATGGTTTGCATTGGGGCCAGTTCAATAATATAACTGGCGCTTTGCACATCGCTTGAGGTAAAACCATCTTTAACAGCTATGGCTTTTACAGTGACGGAGTTATCTATTATTATGCCATCCTCAAATAATAAGCCGGTCTCCTCCGAAGGAGATGTTCCGTCAAGGGTGTAATAAATCTCTGCATCTTCGGGAACTGAAGTTAAATAAAGGGTTTTCGTTTCATAATAAGTGCCGCCCTGAGGAGAAAAATTCACGTTTTCCACTTTAAATTCAAAGACCTGCGTCCTTACCTGGCTCGGGTTTAGCCCGTTAAAAAATGCTATTGATTTCAAAGTTGTGGTTTTGTCCAGGGTGACGGGATCGGCATAGAGGTTTGAATTTTTATCAGGTTCGCTTCCATCTTGAGTATAGTATATATTGGCCCCTTGGGTGGCGCAGTTAATGCTTACATTAACCGGTCTTGAAAAAATGCCGGAAGAGGGTGAATAACTGGGCGTTGCAACATTGCCAAGAATTTGTATGTCATAAGTGGCTTCGGCAACCGCACTGAGAACTCTTTCATCCATAATTGCTATTACTTTAAGGGTGGCCGAATTGGCTATTTCCAAATTTCCATTATATGTAGTGGAATTGGAATCTGGTACGGAGCCGTCCAATGTATATTTAAAAACCGCTCCGGAATCATCAGAAGAAATTGTTATGTATTGTTGAGTAGCATAAGACCCTCCAGGAGGATCTATTACAGGAACGGCATTTTGAATTAAATAGGAAGAGCTAATAACATTACTGGTATCCCCCCCCACTGAAATCGCCCTGGCTTTAAGTTCGGTATTTTTAATTAGGCTAAAGGGGGCCACATATTTTGTAGAAGTCAAACTTGGGATGTTTCCATCCAATGTATAATAAATATCTAATGTATCGCTACTTACACTAAGAGTAATCGTCTGCGAGCTCACGAAAGTCCCACCATCCGGCTCAATTAATGGGCTTTCAATTTGGCCCGCAATTGAAATAGTATAAAGCCTGTTTAACTCCTCACTTTGCGTCCAGCCCTGCTTAAAGCCTTTGGCTTTAAGCCTTGTAGTTTTATCAATAGCAATAGGAACTGCATATTGCTCAGATCGGGCTGTAGGCTCCATGCCATTTGTGGTATAGCGAATAACTGCCCCTTGAGTGTTTATACTTAAAGTCACGGTTTGTCCATTGGGATAAGTTCCAGCTAAAATATTGGCATTGGGTTCTAAAACCACCAAATTATATTCCGCGGTGACTATGGGGCTTGGCTCCTTTCCCGGAACAAAGCTTCTGGCTTTAATAATCATATTGCGATTTACCGAAAGGGAATCTATATAACCGTTGTTTAAAGGAGTGGGTTCGCTGCCGTCAAATGTATAACGGATAACCGCATCGCTATCCATTGTACTAAGAGCTATTTTTAATGTATCGTGATATATTTCGTCGCCTTCCTCCCAATCACTGATAAACAAACGGCTTGGAGGAGGCCAAAATTGGGGAGCTTCAGCGCGAATCGCAATATAATAACTGCCTGCCACGATGTTACTTGCCAACTCGCCATTTTTAAAAAGCGCTACTTTCAAAAAACTGGTGTCATTCAAAACCAAACTGTCAGAATAAAGGAGGGATGTATTTTCCGGGGTTGTTCCATCAAGGGTATATCTCAATTGCCCCTGGCCCGCCGTACTTATGCGTATAACAATTGCTGAATCATAACTTCCCGAGTCCAAATTAATCTGGGGGGCGTTTAGCTGCCAAAGCTCAAAGGTTTCCTTCTGATTTTCTTTGGCTAGTTCCAAACACTCTTCTAAAGATAGTTTGCAGTTAGGCGCCCAAATTTCCAGACTATCGGCAACGCCATCTTTATCCCCATCTTCTATCCACAAGGAATCTGCCTTGGATATGGTATTTAATGGCGAATCAAAGTTTTTAGAGCAATATATTCCCAGTAACGCAAAAAGTACTGAATATATGCCAAATCGTCCCATTTATAAACCTTAGCCCTATTATACAATAATAAACGCGACTGCCCCAAAGCCAAATGCAAATGGCTAAAAAGCTAAAACCACCCCAGCCGTCAAAACTAATCCTCCCCCTAAAATGCCATAAATCAGGCGTTTTTTTTCGGAATCTTTTACATTTTGCTCATGGGTGGATCTGTTTTCTAAAGACAAAGAATTTTTCCATTTTTCATATTCATCCTGAACGTTTTCATGTTCCACCCAGGCTTGATACCCCAAAATTCCAGCAGCTACAAAAGATGCGCCACTAACAACCCACTTCCAAGCCTTGCTTTTGGGTTGTCCCCCAGTTGATTGGGAAGTTTGGGGACTTTCTTCCACTTTTAACAATGTGGAAAAAAACTTGTCCTCAAATTTAAGCAACTTTCTGTATTCTTCAGCTTCATAGGGCCATTCCCGAACCAGTTTTTGATTCTGGATATCATAGAGGGCCAATTTTAATTTAAAGTTTTCGGAGACTCGGTTGAGCTTGGAGTAAATCAAAAAATCGAGACCTAATTTTTCGCCCAATGGAATCATGACCTCTTTAGTGGTGTTTATCTGAGTAACATCCAGTTTTAAGGCATCCACTAAAAAATTCAGTTCGGTTTGGCCTATCAGATCATATTGGCCTGAGGTATAAGCGTGAGTCGCCAAACGCTCAAAAAGAATTTTGGAATAATCGGAAGGAACACTTAAATCAAGAATTCCCAAAAGACCTTTTGCGGGAATTTTATTAATAACAATTTTGGCGGGGTCCAATTTAAAAATCAATTGTTCGAATCGATGTATGAGCGCTTCAGTGGAGTTTCCTCTGGACTTGATAAACACCTCCCCCACTTCAGACCAAACCACTTTTGTGGCGGCTATATCAATTAAATTCAGGTTGTATATGTAAAGGTCCTGGAAGCGGGTTACCGTGGAATACAAGCTGTACTCGGCCTGCATCACACTTCCCGCATCATAAGCGCAAGTGAACTCCTTACAGGGTTTGTTCACGTCCATTTCGTATTCTTTGTATTTGCTTTTTATGGTTTCAAAAGGGATAACATCCCACATTTTGCTCTTTTTAAAAATATTGCGGATTTGATCGGATAAAACCGGCAGCACAGAATAAGTGGCTAGATTTACGGGGTTTAAAATGAGAATTCTGGGTAATTGATTGTTATTGTCATCATACAAACGACCATCATCAAATTGGCACCAGCTTTTAGATATCAACACTAATACAAAAAGTACCGGGTATACTTTAACTCTCAAACATCCCCTCAAATTTTTCAAAATATCCTAATAGTTAAACTAAAAAATAGTTTCATGTTCCCAACTAGCATTTTACCATATTTTACTCTAGAGGTCCCCTTTAATAGCCTGGGATGGGACCAAGTTGTACCCGGAAAATTTACCTACCCCCGACAGGAATTGAACCTGTGGCCTGCGGTTTAGGAAACCGTCGCTCTATCCAACTGAGCTACGGGGGCCTAAGGTAAAAAGGCCAAATTAGAAAAAAAAAGGGAATTTTAAATATTCTTTTTCGCCCAAAAGGAACTTAAATAGAATAGCCCAATACAAAATGCCAGGCTCCATAGCCCCAAGGTTGAATTCGGTGGCCATAGTGGATTCCAATGGGGCCAATGGGAGTGATATAACAAAGACCAACTCCGGGGGTCCATTTAATGTCGCCCAAATTATTTTTAAAGCTGCTATAGGGTTTTTCTGTCATATCCATATAACCCGCATCCATAAACAACACCGATTCCAAATTTTTGTAAAACTCCCAGCGGACTTCTAAAGCTCCCGCCAAAGCAATATTGCCTCCGTTGGGGTCCAAACCGTTTTTTAAATACCCTCTGACACTGGAAGATCCTCCTAAATAGGCTCTCTGGTCCTCAATTAAATTGGTGTCGTTTATTATGATAGAAGACAGTTCTGCTGCAAAAGTTAAAAAGGGAATGGGAGTATAAAATGCTTTACCCAACCAATTGTAGCGAACAAAATTATCTTTATCTACGCCATCCAGATTCTTGGACACATCCACTCCAAAGCGGGTGAAAAAACCACGGCGTGGCCTAATAAAAGAATTGCGATTGTCGAACTTAATGTAGGGTTCCACTAAAATATTGTTTCGGTATTCATCATTAGAAATATTCCGGGTCACCCCTTCGGCTCGTCTCAGCTCATATTCATTTCCAATTCCCATTTCAAAATATTTATAAAGCGATTTGTGAAAGTTTAAGGAGGTGTAAAAGTTTTCCCTAAAGAAATCGCTTCCAACTTCTAATGACCTTTCGTAACCCACAATCATGGAAGAATAGAGGGAGTATCCCAAAAATGCCGGATCGGAAACTCCCACTTCAGATCCCCAGCCGAATTCATCCCATTTAATTTCGTCTATTTCACGGTGGGTTATTTTTCCATGGAGCCAGCCATGTTTGTTAAGACCCCACAAATTTTCATTTCCCAATTGACTTTCTAAAAAACCGCCCCGGTCCGATTCATAGCCTAACTTCAGCTTTAGGTAGTGGGTTTTCCGTTCTTCCACGCTTAACATTAAAAAAACACTATCCCGCTTTTCCAGCAGACCTAAAGTGTTCAACTGTATGTTATTAAACAATCCCAAATTTTGCCAATTTCTTTGGCTTTCCAGAGTTTTTACCAGAGAAAAAACATCGCCGCTGGTCATTTCCAATTCCCTGTTTAATACCTTTTGCCGGGTATTAAAATTTCCCTTTAAAAATAAACCGGAGAAATAAACTCTGGGACCCAATTCCACCTTCCAGTTGATTTTAACCTGGGAACTGTCTTCCAGATAGGACTTTTCAAATGCAATTACATTATGGGGATAGCCCAACTCTGAAAATTTAATGCTTATTTCATTTTGGGCGGATGTTAGTTCTTTATAGTTAAAAGGCTTTTGTAACAGGGGAAATTCGCCATATTTATGCAAAATTTTTTCCTGCTCTGTTTTCAGAGCCGGGTAACTGATTTCGGCAATTCTTTCCTGCCGTCCTTTACTTACAAGGTATTTTATAGATACGGGGACAATTTGTTTTTTTTCTAGCAATTCTGAATAAACATAATGAGTGTCAATTTGAGGAGATACATTTCCATTTTCAAATAGGTAGGAGGATATTCGAATTTTTTCTTCATAGGGAATGCTTGGGTGAAAGGGACCTTTTTTAAATAATAACCGCTTTTCAATTTCAGCCTTGACTTCCGGCTCCACTCCTTCTAATTCAACTTTGTTAATTTCGTATTGGGGCCCCTCCTCAATAACAAATTTTATTTTTTTTATTTGAGTGGTGCTGTCTATGCTCCCCTTTACTTTTGCCTTTAAAAATCCATGTTGAGAATAATAATCCGCAATCTGGTTTAAACTTTTTTTATAGCCTACATTACGCTTGTTTCCTCTGGAAAAAGCCAGCTGTTTTTTTAGCTTTCTTTTACCTATCGCATCATTTCCCAAAAATTCAACGTTATATTTTTTTCCGGCTAAAACATTGATGTTAATATGGGCTTCCATTTTGAGGGAATCCAATTTGATTTCACTTTCCAATTGAACATCATAAAAACCTTTTTCCAAAAAATATTCTTTTAAAGCCCTCTCTTCTTTTTCTAAAGCTTTAACACGAAACCTTCTCCCGGTTAACATGGGCAGGGCGCGTTGGAAGCCCATAAGTTTATTTACTGTGATAAACCTTTTCCACCAACCCGTTCCCTTTAAGGCAAAATGTTTAATATGAAAAACCCTGCTGTTTAGCAATTGGAATTTCAAATTTAAATTGTCAGAAGGTTTTTCTTCCACAACTTCAACAGCGATACTGTCACAAATGACCCCTTCCTCTAATAAATAGGAAGTCAAAGATGTTTTTTCCTCTCTTAATTTATTAAGGTCAAATACATCGCCGGCTTTTATGGAAATGGCATCCAGAATCTCATCCTCAAATAGAGGCGAGGGGTTCATAACTTCTATTCCGTGTATTAGTTTTGGCTCAGATTCAATGGTGATTATTGCCTTGGGTTCGGAAATTTTATCCATAAAACTTATACTGCTTTTCCCCGTCCAGCCCGATCTTTTTATCCTGCTATCAGCTTCCCACAGGCTATCTTTAGGCCATTTTTTTTCAGGACTAAACCCCGAAATTTTCTGAGCTAAGTTCAGCCAATAATTGCTTTTTTCAGGCGGAATTTTTTCCCCTGCTCTATATTCCAGGTTATAAAGGAGCTCGGCTTCAACTATGGGGATCCCCAAAAACAAACAACAAACAAGGGAAACTATTTTTAACGCCATCGAATTCCCCATTGCACCGCCCCACCATATACATCCTCAGTATCCTGGAAGCCTTCCAGAATATAAGATTCCAATAACTTGTATTCGGCGCTTCCTTTTTGGATTACTTGGCCTTTATCCGTTTCCAAGGTATAAAAGGTGGTTAAACGCCTGGTGATGTTTTTCCCAAGTTTAAGGCTTATTTTATCGGACTGTTCCCCTGTTTTTGTTTGGCCTGCTTCTATTTCCAATACATCCAGGCTGGTGTTTTCTTTGAGGGGTTTGGAAATGGCGTTGGCCATATAGGATAACAACAAGCTTTCTTTGGAAACAGGCTTTTCACCTTCTTTTCCCAGCAGCTCTGAAGATGTTTTATTAGTAGCCAAAACCGTAAGGATATCCGCCATTTCCAGGGGTGGGTTGGCATTTTTCTCACTTAAACTAAGAACCAGATTATCAGGAGCTGTTCCATTAATTCCCAGTTCAATCAACCAATCTCTGATTCCAATTTGGCTGCTAATATTTAAACTGGCTTCAGTTTTATAGGGATTTAAAAAATCAATGACTGCCTTAGTAATTTTAAAATCCCTTCTTCTCCATTTGATAACTCCTTCTTTGCCTTGCGCTCTGCCGATAACTACGGGGTTTAACATTTTACCCTGAACTTTAACATCTGGAATAAGCTCCAAATAAGCCACATTGTTATCCACCACCAGGGGCCTTTTGCTATTCACCCCAACATCCAGAATGATATTATTGATAAGCCCCCCTTTAGAAGTATCTGGAAGCTCTGGTGGTGGCGCGCGCTCCGTTTCAGAGGACACAATATTATTTAGCCTCAGATTTTGATAATAAAGGCCATCTAATAAAGTGAGTTGCCCTTTTATTAAGCCTGAAGCGCTGTCCCCTTTTAAATTGGCGTCCAAATCAAATAATAAGTCTAAAGTGTTGGGCAAGATAAAAGGCACACGGTTAGCCGCCAGGTTCAAATTATAATTAATAGGTTTGAAATTTTTATGGTCCATTTCTCCTTTAATTTTGATGGAACCCCTATCCCAATAACCAAGTAAGCTGTCCAGGCGCAGAGTGTTTGCATCTCCATTTATTTTCGCCATTTCAATTTTTAATGTTTGCTCCAGGGAAGGCGGGGTATAAATAATATTTTCCAATTGGATATTGGCCTTGTAGCTGGGTACATTGTCCTTATATTTTAAACTAGCTTTGGAATACAAAGTCCCCGACAATTCCAAATCTGGGGGCATCAGCACAACAAAATCTTCCAGTTGGGCTTTTAAATCCAATTCAGCATTTATTTCGTTTTTTAAATCTCCACTGGCATCAATATGTATGTAACCGTTTTCCCCTAATTCCATAGCAAAGTTTTCCGCCAAAATATTTCCATTTTCCAATTGGAACTCTTGGTCAGTTACCCGAACAATATCTTTGCCATCCTTAGACAAATTCAGATTTTGAAATTTGGCTCTTGCATTCGCATTTAAAATGCGCTTACTGTTTCCCGCAACTCCAAGCTCACCGGACAAAAAGCCTACCCATCCGTCCATTCCAGCTAATTTAAGAAAGGGGGCCAATTCAATGTTATTAAGCATTAGTTGAGATTGAAAATCAGAAGTTAATGGATCAAAATAAAATGGCCCTTCGATTAACTGCTTAAATTCTCCATTTACTTTTTTATCCTCATATTTTGCAAAGACATTTAACGCGTCAATAAGAACGTTTTTGTATTGAAAGCCAAAAATGGAGGCTTCCATTTCAACTTGAGGGTCATCTAAACTACCAGCTCCTGTCAAACTCAAATTAACTTTGGCCCCAGCCGCATCCGCACTGTCCAAAGCATTTAAGGCTGCTAAATGAAATTCCTTGGAATTAATATCTACAGCAAAACTTTTCCCGGGAACTATTCCCCCGGATAAGTTTATGATGTTATTTCCGCTTAGGTTAATTTTGCCAGCCCCAATACTAATACTGTCCGCTAAAATTTTTAGAGGGATGTTTAGTTCTGATATACTTTGAGGGCCCAGTTTTAATTGACTTCCATTTATTACACCCTCCCCATTCATTTGCGGCCAACTACCCGAGGCTTTTAAATCTGCGCTGACGATTCCCCCTAAACTGCTATCTAATTCTTCTAAGTGGAGCTTTGCATCTAAGTTAAGCTGCAAAACTTTTGGAATTGTTTCTTTTAGAGATAATAAGTTGTTGTTAAATAGTTGGGCCTCTCCCACTAGTTCAATTCGGCTTTCTTTCAAATTTGCTTTTAATTGGCTTAACTTAAGGTAACCCGTGGAATCCAGGGAAGTCATTAATTGAACAGATAATGGACCTTTTTGAATTGCCTCTGCATCCCTAACACCCAAAGAAAGATCAATATTAGGTCTCAAATAATTTCCAGCTAACCTTATTTGTGAGTTTAATTCGCCTGCAAAACTTCCTCCCTGGCCCGACCAAATAGCCAGTTCCCCCAAGTCCATGTTAATGATATCAAATGTGGCTTGACTGCTGGAATCCATCAAATTGAAATCACCGCGACTGGAAATTTTTCCCTTTGCCATTTCCAAATCAAAATTTTGCCAGCTTATTTGGTTGTTGTTTATTTGCAGACTTAGCTTTCCCTGGGCTTTAAGCTTTGTTTTTCCAGGCTGGTAATCCAGGTTATGCAACGTCCACTGCCCAGATACATTTAGGTCCAAATTGGAAGGCATAACTCCCTTCCCAGCTATTTCAAAATCACCAGCTACCAATCCATTTTGAAAGCTGCTATCCCACAAATAAGGATCCATGTCCCAATTTTTAACATCCAGTTTTCCGCCATAGCTAAGCTCGTTTAAATCTTTAAGACTATCCAAAAAACCTGAGGGAAAAGCCTGTTTGGCGTCAAGCCTTCCCTTAAAATTAAGGCTGCCCTTGCCTTGCTTCAATTGCAATTGGGATATCACAGCATTTCTATCCAAAAGCTCAGCCTCAATGTTTCCATTTAACCCCTTTACCTTTCCGAATTTTAATTTGGATATACTCATTGCCAATTTAGCCTGGGGGTTATTGAGAAAACCTGTTATATCTGATTGTAAATGGATAACTCCGTCCAGTGATTTTTTTTTCGCCAAGTCAAATTTTCCAAGGTCCGTTTCAATATCCAGGTTTAGTCGAAGACTGTCTTCCGCAGTAAAGCCAGTTATATCAGCCCCAGCATGGGCATTTAAAAAGCGGTTGGCCATTTTCAGTCTTAGATTCTTAATTTGCTTTTCTTTAAGCCCCAGCTTTATATTAGCCCTGGTTTCGGGTACAAAAATTCGCCCCAATTCCTCAGCATAACTAAGGCCTTCAACATTAAGGCTTAATTTTTTTGGGCTACTCCATAACTTTTGGTTTTGAACTGAGTCGGAACTTGATGTATGGGGTTTTTCATCTTTCAAATCTACGGTTAAATTTTCCAAACTTAGCTGGTGAATCTTTTTCGGAACTTTTCCTGTGGAATCCAACTCTGAAATTTTGGCAGCTAAATGTATTTGGCTCTTATTTTTTTCCAGGTTTCCCTGAGATGTTAATTGAATTTCTCCTTTGCCATCCCAATTCCCAAGATTGAGTCCCTTCGCCCAACGGTTCATTAGCAAATTGTACTTTAAGTTTAAATCCCATTGGACTTCGGAAGAATAGTTTTGAATATTCCCTTCCAGGTTTACCGGGGTTTCCAATATGTTTGCATCAAGAGATACATGGAGTTTTTCTTCGGGCAAAGCAATTAAATGGATTTCCAGAGAATCTATCGCCAGCTTTTTTCCCTTTGTGTTTGTCTGAATCGCTTTCGTGTTTAAAATGACTTTTGCTGTTTTCTCGTTTACATTGCCATTGGCCTTAATTGTGAAATGATACGCATCTAATTCAGTACTATCTCTCTCGTTGTAAAAGTTTAACCTCTCGTTATGAATATAAACATCTTCTAAAACAACATTCCAGCTAGACTGTGAACTGCTATCTTTTTTTTCTTGCTCTTTGGGAGAGTCATCCAGGCCAAGCGCCCGATTAATGTTAAGGACGCTATCTTTAATTTCCAGGTATTCTTCTATTCCAGATAGCCAGATTTGCTCCAGTAAAACTTTTTTATGGAGAAGCTCCAAGGGTTTTAACTTTATTCTCAGGCTATCAAAGCCAATAATTTTTTGGCTATTTTCCGCCTTCAAAGAAAAGTTTGAGGCTATAACTTCTCCGCCCAAAGGCCGTATTTTTATTAGGTCAAAATGTAAGCTGCCAGGAATACCCTGGTTGTATTTGCCAAGCGCATAGTTTTGAAGGCTTTTTGAATTAACCGCAAAGACAATTGCAATAGGAGTAAGAAACAACATACCCATAGCAATAAAAAAAAGGCTCCACAATATATTTTTTTTTGTAAGGAGCCTTTTTACCATTTTAAATATGCCAATTACGGCTTATAGAAAGTTGTAGTTTACCCCAAGGGTAATGCTTTCTTTAAGCTGGTAAGAGTCACTTTGATCTATGTCATAAAACAGTTCAAAACCAAAACTGACATTGAGGTATTTTGCAATTTGAGCTGTAAAATTATTTTCCCAACGTCCATCTATTTCTTCAACTCCCAAAAAGTTTACAAATACCGACAGCTTGGTATCATAAAGCAAAATCTGGTTAAATTTAGTAGAAAAGGATGTTATAGATTCTAAACCGGGTTCTGCCTTAAATGTCTCTATTTCAGTGGTATTTTTCTTATCCGCATAACCGTAATTTTCGGAAAAGCTTTCTTTTAAAGAGAAACCCAATCGTGTGGAAAATTGTTTTTTTGGAGAATACTTCAAACCTAAGCTCTGAGTAATATATCCTGGGTCCCAAAAATTGGAGACAATATAGGAGCTGTCATCCGCGTATGCATATCCCCGGTCAAATTGAGATTGAACCGTTAAAGAAAAATAGGGGTTTAAAACTTTAAGCCACTTAAATGCCAACATGGATTCCAGAAAAATTTCATCTGAAGATTTTCTAAAATCCTGATCATCAATCTTGGTCATGCCATATTGAAACTTTCCTTCATTAGACCAGTTAAAGCGATTAAAATCTCTGGAAAGCTTTCCAGCTACTTTGATATTCCAGTTTACAGCGTCTTCACCACCTGCAGCCCAGTTTTCATAGTAGCTGTTGGCAAAATTAAGACCGGCCACTAATTCTTTTTCATATTTGCTGGCAGCCTCTGTTTTAGCACTGTCGGCGGTTTGAGAAAAACTCATTCCCATTCCGAAAAAAAGTCCGATTACAAGCAATTTTTGCATTTTTTCCTCTTTTAGCTGTGGTTTACATCCTCAAAATAATTTTTAAGTCCCAAGGCGTCATACTCCAGCTAAATGGTGGGTATCAAAGAAAAGACCAAAAATTTGCAACTATTTGGCATAATTATTATTTTCAAGCCCTCATTAAAGGAAAAAGGTTCCATGTCTAAAGATCAAAGCTTATCCCTGGAAAATGTGTATAA
Organism: Fibrobacteria bacterium; assembly: GCA_050294405.1. Lineage (GTDB taxonomy): Bacteria > Fibrobacterota > Fibrobacteria > UBA11236 > JADFYW01 > JBNKOC01. The sequence goes on from JBNKOC010000015.1 coordinate 39,294, forward strand.
CAAAAATATTTCCACCTTTCAGGCTGTTATTATGGCGGCTCAGGAAGCGCGTTTTATTAATGAACAAGCCAATTTGGGATTTATTGAACTCAATGAAAAGCCCACTACCATTGCTATCCACAAATTTAAGCAAGACAGAATTAAAGTGGTGGACGAAAACCCTCAAGAAGGTTCCGAAGAAGAATCTCTTATTTAAGCATCAAAATTTTTAAAATTTAAGGCAATCTAAACCAGATTGCCTTTTTTATTTTGTTAAAATATAGCCATCACCTTGTACGGGTATTTCTAATTAAATTTT
>JBNKOC010000016.1:0-389177 GCA_050294405.1 Fibrobacteria bacterium
AGCTGTAACAGGAAATATTTTCGCAGGAAATAAAAAAGAATGTTCAAAGCAAGTGATGATTGCTATAAAACCCCTTTTAATTCAAAAACAAGTGGTAAAGTCTAAACTTCAATCTGCAAAATCAAAAGCGCTAAGAGAAAATAAAGAATACATGAAGCTTAAAAAAGAGCAAAAAATAAAAATGAAAGAGGCTGATGGAGTTGCAACTATTGAATTAAAAGATTTAAGCGAAAAAATTAAATCAGAAAAAAAGAAGGTAAAAGGTTCAGCTAACCTAAAGCAGCTGGAAAAAGAACTTGAGGATATTGAAGCATCGATTGTTACAGCAAAGGCTGATGTTAAAAAGAACGAAGCTAGTTGTAAGGAATAACTTTAGAATGTTGATCCTGTAATTTTTAAAAATGTTATCAATTACAAGCAAAAATAATAGGAGAACGTTATGAAATGTATTTTTGTGGCTATTGGCTTTTTGCTATTCGGAGTCTCACATGTATTTTCTCAGGCTCCTGATTCAATTGCAAACATGTCTGACAGTGCTATTGTCGTTCAAATTGGACAGCATAGAAAGGGTGAATTAAGGAAATTTACCTTTTCTGTTGATAGCATTCAATTCATTGACACTGCACAAAACTTGAGCGAAATTGAAAAAGAATATTGTCGCAGACGTTTTCGGTTATTTAATCTTGTCGTGGAAGATTGAGGTTTAAGTGCGTAAAAAACTCATAGCTATTTACTGTGTCATTTTGATTTTTGCCCCAAACTTATTTTCTTTTGGAGGGAGTTCGGGTGGCGAAGGTTCTTACCCGTTAGAATACGGTTCTGATGCATTAAGAAGTAAAACCATTGCTGATAACTACTATCAGGTTCAGAGTGGTGCCGGAGAAGTTGCCAGTAGTGTAAATTTATTTACAAGGACACCCGTTTATTCTGTTCCTCTAGGAGGTATATCACTTCATGGCCAAGTAGGATATCAAATTACCTTAGGGTATTCTGGAAATACAATTGGCTCAATTAATTCAGATAATGAAAAAGCCCCGTCAGGAGAAATTGGCCTAGGCTGGGGATTTTCTACCCCTTTTGTTGCTTTAAACCATAAAGGCACGAAGACATACTTAGATGATGAGGTCTTTGTTAACTTGGGGCCCTTTGGGGGAGGCCAACTCTTAGATAAAGGTGATGGAACCTTTTTTGTTGCTACGAATCCTTATATAGAGATTGATACACTCATGGCTGCAGGTGGTTCTCCACTGGAAGGTCAAATTGAAGAATGGGTGTTTACTTTTCCAAATGGTCAACGCATGATTTTTGGTAACCAAGATGGTGCTGTTGGCAATTCAGAGCGAATAGTTTACGCAAAAGGCCCAATATTGCAAGTAGATGGAAACACTCTACCTTCAGCATATCCTTTTATTTACAAATGGGATTTAACTATTTATGAAGATAACAAAGGACCAAATGGCTCGGGGCCTAATCAGATATTTTTCGAATATGAGAAAAGTGAAGAAGAAATTGTCAGTTCCTCTTCCAAGTGGTATACACGTGAATCCCATGTTAAGGAAATAAAAACAGTAGATGCATATGGAAATGAAATTCAAAAATGCCAATTTTTCTATGAAACGTTAAATCCGATGTTTTACAAAGGTTTTGAAACCAATGAACCTAGGCACACACAAAAACTTTTTGAAACAATGTACCTTGACTCAGTTTTGTTTATCAGCGAAGGTATAAAATTAAAAGAGTATAAGTTGAAACATACTACGGTGGCCAGCCGTTCATATAATGAAACTTCTGAACCTGCCTTACCAAATGGAGTGAAAAGGCTTTTAGAATCTATAGAGATTAAAGTGCCTCATAAGGGTATAACTATAACTCAGGGAAGTTACCAGTTTGAATATGACGAAGAACGTGAATGGATGTTAACTGATATAACTACTCCTGAAGGGTCCGGTATGCAATTCACCTATAAAGATGGTGACGCAGTTGAACAACAAGCCGAGTATATCTTAAAAAATGAACATGGCCTAGAGTTACCTCTTCCTGGCAATTTATTGGATTGGGAAATTTCCACTTCCTGTAACCAAAGGTTTTGTTTTTTGACAGCAACACTTTCTACTAATGGCGTGACACATGTTGAGGTTTATTATAATACAGGGAACCATTTTGATACAGGGCCTATTTTCAGGAAGAGTTTTATACCAAGGGTGGGAACCGGAATGGAGTGTCCTGAAAAAATTAGTGTTATCCCTCAAAGTGATTATTTTATGGTTGTTGAGGCTAATGCGCATATTGTAACCATCTATACATGGAATGGGATGGACTTTGTTCCATCGACTCCAGTGGACTACTTTGGTTCATCCGTCCAGTACCTCCAAAAGAGCACTTGTGCCGAAATATTTACGGACCCAAATTCTCCGTGGTATCAGGCAGCAAGTTCTGACTATGAATCCGTTTGGAGGGAGCTTAGGATAAATGTTTTCCCAAGTGATAATTTTTTTCTGGTACGAAAAGACTGGAGTTCTGGCACAGCAACAAGTGAAGTCGATATTTATTTAAAGAAAAGTAGTTCTGAATGGGAATTATTAGTTAATCCTTCATCAAGTTGTGTAGTTGAAGCTCCAAATCTGAATGAAAATGTCAAATCCCCAGGGATGGGCTGCCTTGAATTTAATGCAAATGTTGGTCTGGATCCCGAACAAAATGGACTTCACATTTCAACATTAGGCCCCATGTTTAGTTTAGCACATAGTGAAACCGGTATCGTGTACACATATTACTTGAATGAAAGCAGAACAGGTTTTATTGATTTATCCAATAGCTTTGAGGACCATAGTTCTGCAGGTTCTCCGCCAATACATGATGCAACCTATCATAATAACTTTTCTGGAAAAATCAGAACTCCGGTTCAATTAAGTTCTGATTATTTCATTGTTAAAATTACTGGGGAAGTTGGCTCTGCGTACGAAAATATGTCTAGGTGGATGACTTACCATTATAATGGCGATGGCATAAAATTTACCGGTATTTATGACTATGAAGCAGATCCCCTTTCTTCTCTTGGGCAAAGGCAGATGAAAATATGGCCAAGTGGAAACCATTTTATAACATCAAATTTAACTAATGGCATAACAAAATATGTTAAAATTTGGCGTAAACAAGCATCTGGGAACTCTTTTGTGTTTCAGAATTATGACCTGTTGTCAGGTGATACTTACCTGAGCGACACGCGAGGAGTTGTTGTTAAGTCGAACGCATCCGCAGTTTTTGTTAATGTGCATGAACTTTCTGATGGACCAAGAAGACCAGTTACTTACACTGTGGGATCAACTGAAAATTATATGACCTTTTTATGGCATATTAGCCCGTCAATTCCACAACCTACCTTGGTGCCAGATTCCAGAATACAAGATGAAAATAATCATAAAATGATGGATGTTACGCTTTCTCCTGTTGATAACGTTATTTTATTGAAATTCGGGCGAAAAGGTGGAACTACCTCAGATATTTGTGTACCTGGAGTATCGTGTGTGTATACTTGGTACTCTAATGTTATTCGACCTTTGGACCCAACTTCAAATTATGTTTCAGAGAATTCAGAATTTATTCCTTCATTTACTACTACAATTGGATATTATGATAAACATAATGTTAACTCATCTGTAAACAGGTTGTTTTCCTGGGCAATTCTTAACTCTGCCGATAGCAAAGTATATTTACGACTTTTAAGTCTGTTTGGTAACTCATATAAGTTTTATATCCGACAATCAGTAGTTGATGAGGTTATTACAAAAAGCGGACTACCTGGAGACAGAGTTTCAATTGATAATATCCTTGCAAGTGCGGTGGCAGAAAGGGTGTATAACAATCAAAATTTTACATATCAATTTGAGGGGACTGCTGTAAAACCTCTAAATAGTGGAAGAATAGAATATACTTTTAATCTTGATGCACCTGGAAATAGGTTGCTTTCAAATGAATTTCAAAAAAATGGTCTGATATCAAAAGTAAAAGCTTACGATGCCGGTTTTCACAAATTGTCCGAAACATCTACAAGTTATTTAGCACCTCATAATAATTTGGCTTGGCCAAAGAATTTATTTGTAACAAGGGTTGCAAGTCAAAGTAGCGAAATGATTTCTCCCCATGGCGGAGTTATATTTTCCCAATCTTCTATTCCCTTATATAATGATGCCAATGGCTCTGCTAGACTACAAATGCAGCAGGTTGACGGGAGTAATTATATTTTGAGTCAAAATATTTATAATGGAACTCGTCCTATACAGGCAATTGGTTACGAAGGTTCCGAGACAGAAATTTTAAGTGCTATATCTGGATATACAGATGAAAATTCAAATGGTGTATACCCAATTCCAGGTCTGGAAGGAATTTCAAGTACTAAATTGGAATATGATGTTCTTTTCCCCTATTTATCTAGTGGAAATTATGTATGGAGGGATAAAGGAACAAGTCCAACAAACACTGGACAACCCCTATCAGACCAGGAGTTACGAGATGGTGTGGAACCAAAATATGATTTGACCCAGGGGTATGTGAAGACATCAGAGGTTACAAGAAGGAATAACTTCTACCAAGTAGTTGAATCTGCTGAAATAGTTTCGTCTTCGGAAAAAAGATACACTTCCCTAATATATAATGGCATTTCATCTGAACCTGCTGCGATATTTTCAAATTGTAAATTGGACAATTGTGCAGCGATGCTTGGCGAAAATGGTGAAATAGGAAGTGGACTAACAACTCTTGATTTGCCAACATCTTTGGTGGATATGCCAAGTATAGGGGACAGCCCTAGGTGGGAAAAGGCAGGTGCCGTGTTTGATAATTTGTACGCACACACTGGCGACTACTCTTTAAAGGTCATAGATAACTTTGGCCCCACCATTAACTTATTCCTTAAAAATGTGCGTCAAAAAAAATTCGGGTATGTTGTATCAGCTTGGATATACGCTCCGAGTGGAAGTTCACCTGTCATGGGAATTAACTTAAGACGTGAAGATGGTACGCTGGTTGCTGATTCTCTAGGTACTCCTGTTGGTGGAGTTATACAGTATAATCAGTGGCAACGGTGGGAATCAAGAATTACTCATGAAGATTTAATTGCTAATGGGTTATTCAACACGGATAATGACTATCTGAGAATTTTTGTGGGCTCACCCTATTCTGGAGGGACTGTTTATGTGGACGATATTGTTTGCCATCCAGACAACGCCACTTTTGGGCTAACCACTTATGATAAGAGAGGACTAGTCACAAGTCAAACAGGTACCAATCATTTAACGCAATACTCAGAGTTTGATTATACGGGAATGCCTATTGGTTCCCGAAATGAAAGTTTTGAAATCATTTCTCAAACGGGTTACAACCGGGTAGGAGAAAATGAATGATGAAAACATTTATGAAAATTTTATTGTCTCTAGTAGCCTTTTGTAATTTTGCATTTTCCTCGTATCATTCCAGAAATTATTCATGGTTTTTTGAGTACGGAAACTTTATTTCCAATTGGAGTTTTGAAAACAGATCTCATGAATGGGAAAATATTCCAGGACTATCTGAAAGCCGTTTTGATCCAAATTTGGCAGGGTTTGCTGCTGTTAATGGACGTTTTGTCGCAAGGGTGGTAGGAGATAACTCAACCGGTTCCTCCAATCTTAATCTTATGTATAGCGATTTGATTCCATTAAAAAGTGGGACGACCTATACACTTTCGTTTTACTTTAGAGCTGATGGAATTGTAAACTCAATTATTCCTGCTATAAATCTCAATAATAGCCTAGATGAAAGTTCAGCTGAAAATCAATATGTTGGGTCTACGACGTATCAAAATACTTCTAGTTGGACATTGTATCGAATGGTTTTCGCTTCTGCATCAGATGAAATCTATGCTAGACTTTACTTGTACAATGCACTAGTTGGTGCATCAGGTACTGTTTATTTTGACGATGTTATTCTTGAGGAAGGAGATATCAGTGAGTCAGAAATTATAGAAAGACGCAAAAGAATTGTGAGTTCTGTTTCATTTGCCGATAAAGTTGGCCGGACTCACCAAACGCAGTTAAAATTAAACTTAGGAACATTAGGGGGGACAACCAAATATAGAACTCAGAGCACTGAGTTTGATGCATCCTCAAGACCCTATCTTTCTACTTTGCCCTATGTTTCAAATGTCAGCACTCCTCAATTCTTGGATAATGGCAGCACGCTTGCCAATCAGTATTATGTGGGCGGAGAAAATCCTGATGCCCGTGATTCAGCCTTTTCTGAAGTTTTATACGCCAATGAGCCATCCGCAAGGGTTCTTGAAACGGGAAGCTATGGAGGACCTTGGTCATTAACTTCTGAAAGGCCCTCAGAATATAGATATTTTTATGTTGATGATTTAAGTATTCCCCTAGATATTGAAAACCCAGTGGTATCTGCCAGTGATGGTGCTTATCGTTTGGATTGGAGTCTTGACCCTGAACAGAACTATTCTTTGTCTTGGACAAATAAAAGAGGGGAAATGGTCCAAACAGCTTATAATATTGGTCCTGTATCCAATCCCACTCAAATAGCAAACTGGCAGCGAACTAGGTATGAATTTTTTAAGACAGGCCAATTAAAAAGACTGCTTACGCCAATAGATGTAGATGAAAGTGGAAGTGACTATAGAGAAGTTTCTAATTTCAATGCTCAGGGGTTAATGGTCAGTATGTATCAGGTTGACCGGGGGCTTTTAAAGAATTATTACAATGTAAGGGGGCAAGTGCGTTTTACACAAAATGAAGAACAACGCGTAATGGATGAGTTCACCTATTTCGATTATGATTTTAAGGGCAGGTTAGTCTCTGTAGGAACGCAGCAGCTTACACCTTCCCAACAAGCAAATATACAGGATTTGGCAGATAATAATAAAGAAGGAACCGTGGGCCAAGGAAACAAAGTGGAAAGAAAAGGGTTTATTTATGATAGGATAAAAGAATTTGAGGAAAGAACGGGAATTGTTATTGGTAATATTATTCCAGGTGTTACCTTTGAGGATGGAAATGGCCGTCTTTTAGCCCAGTATCATACTAACGCTGATGTTGATTATACAGAGTTAACTAATGCAGAAAAAATTGTGGCCGACTTTTTTAAGTATGACATTAGGGAAAGAGTTACTGAGCAATATAAATATATTGGTGCCATTCATGATGCTTCTAAGCAAATCCAAAAAATAACTTACAACTATGATGTGGCAAACCGGTTACTATCCTCTTCCCTTTTTGAATCACCCGGGGCTACGACTCCAATTCATGAGCAATTTTATAAATACGATGATTTGGGCCGTATTGCTAAGGTTACAGGGATGAACAATAAACCAATTGCTAGTTATATATATTACGATCGTGGTCCCTTAAAATCCGTTCAGTTAGGAGGAAATAGCGGCGGTACTTCCGGAATTTTAATTGAGTATATTTATCATATCCAGGGATGGATTCAAGAAATTAAGGCAACAAAGGTTGGAACAGGAGACCTTGTTTTTCAGCAAATGCTAGGCTATGAAGCTAAAGCGCTAGCTGATGCTAGTGTACCCGACTTGTTTCAAGCTAGGTACACCGGAATAATAACGCAAAATTTGTATAAATTGGCAAACAGTGAGTACCCTTTGCGCTTGTATAATTATCGCTACGACGAGCTTGGACGTATGTTGGAAGCAAACTACCAAAAGGATAGTCAAAGTACCCCCTCCAACACTAACCAACCTATCACAGCTCCTGTAACCCTTTTAGATGTGACAGATCAAGACAGTCATTTGGAGTACGATTTAAATGGCCGAATTGAAAAAAAACGTTCTGGTGGGGTCACAGCCGCAAATGGTGCTGTTTACAATTACCTTGCGGGTTCATATAAGTTGGATAATATTTCAGGTCAATTGGCCCCCGATATGGAAAGAGATTTATCAAATTCCATGAATTTTGATTACGATTCCAGGGGAGCTATGGTTGAGGACAAATCTCAAAACCTCAAAATTGATTATGGCTGGGACGTAATGCCTGTAAAATTTAGTATTGATTTAGAAAGCCCTGAAAAAAGAAGAATTATCCAATATCATATTTGTGATGCGAATGGACAGCGAGTGTCTAGAGTTACCTTGGCCAACAAAGCCACAGGAATAGAAGAATCGATAATTGGGATAGCGGAAACGGGTGAGCCCGATATTTACGACTATTCAAATTTAACTTTTGCATTTGCTGAAATTCAGCAAAAAATCGATTTACTTGATGAAAGTGAAGTACCTTTTTCTATAAAAATGTATGTTATACCTATGCAAGGCAGTGATTTAGTTGAACCAGCCGATGGAGAGTTGGTTCCCATGTTGAAAGGTACAACCGATATTCCAGTGGAGATTATTGGAGTGATAAAAGGAAGTTCCGAGTATCAGGCTTTACTAGATGCAAAAACTAATAACTTAGTTGTGAGCACAACCCATTATTTTGGTGATGAAAGAGAAGTGCATGAATTTTACGATGAATCTGGAGCTTTTATTAATGATGTTTCCATAACAGGGTTGTTTGGAAGAAACGTGAAAGTTGGAAGAATTTTGAGTTCAGGTGATTACGAATTTTATGTTAAAAATACTATTGGTTCAACTGTTAAGCTTGTAGATGTTGCTGGAAATACAACTACCAAAGATGCGTACGATTATCTAAGTTATGGTGAGCTGAAATATGTTAGTGACAATGCTGATGAAGTAGAGGTTACGGAAAAGTTTACTGGCAAGGAATTGGAGAAATACTTCTCAGCATACTATTTTGGGGCTAGATTCTATGACCCTGAACTGGGGACTTGGCTAAATTTGGATCCAGCTGCTCAGTTCTTTAATCCATATGGCTATGGTGGTGACCCGATTAATTTTGTTGACCCGGACGGAAGGGAGGTTTGGAGCATTTTTAGACCAAGTAAATGGGAGAGATTTGGTAGGCATTCTAAGACATGGGCGAGGGACCATGCTATTGACGATGCTCAAACAGTTCTTGGAACCGCCGCTATTAATACTCTTGGGTTAGGTGCTTGTTATTTTTCAAAGGGAACAGTTTGTGCCGTTGGGTATTATGATGGGAGGAAGGATGAGGCTCATATAATCGGCGGTGGTCATTTGGGTGGATTTAATGGATACGGTTACTATTTGAATATATCGGGCGATGGGGCAAAGGGTTTTGGAGGTGTTGGTGGTTTGACAGGACAAGGTACCCTGTATGCTGCTGGTGGCTATTTTAATACAAATACTGGTGACGTAAGTGTTTTTGGTGGCGCAGGTGGAATAGCTCCATTTTGGGGAGGGGTTGGTGAAATAAGTGGAAACTATAAAACTAAAGAATTTCAGATACGAGGCACCGGTTTAAAAGGTCATATACTAATACCTCCATCGACCATATATAGAAACCGTAAGGACGGTTTTGGATTTAGTCTTAATGCTAAAAAGAGAAACCCCAGATGTGGCAGGTGGCATCATGAGCGTAATGAAATTGGTGGTAATTATTCTGGCTATATCCCGTCATCCTTAAATGAAGCTCGGGGCATGCCAGAGCTTTGGGCAGAACAACCAGAAGTCGCCAATTCAACACATGGTGGTAGAGGGCGGACAGTATTTTTGGGGCTCGGTGAGAACTCTGGAAAACAGATTGTATATAGTGCCCAAGGTAATCTCGTAACTACAGCAGGGGAAGGTACTTATGATTATTTTCCACCTATTGACGAAAGTGGAAATAAAACATTTTGGAATTCAATTCAGCATACTGTTGTTGATATTTTGCCTTGGGCATATTGTGGTGATTAAATGTTTGTAAAAATTAGGTTGCTCATTGTATTGGGTCTGTGCTTCGTTGTAGCACCACATGCTAATAACACAATGAGAGATAAGGCAAATAAGTTATTGGAAAACCGGGAAGAGTTGTTTTATACACTGTCATCTGGATTTTCTAGATATAAAGGCTGGCTTTTCATTGGTATGAATTTGCATAAAAACTATCTTGGTTTAGGTGTTACAAACCTTAGTTTTAACTATAACACAAAAAATAAAAACTATTTTTTGATAGAACCAGGTTTAAGCTTTCAGCGAAATCTCCTTTTAAAAAATTCACCTTTTATTGCGATGAATATTTCCTTTCCCATTTTCAATGGTTACTTTGATGGTAACACTGATGATTTTGATGGGATAATCATAACAAAAAAAGGACTAAATATGCCAACAATGAGTGTTGCACTTGGGTATGAATTTAAGGTTGATATGTATTTAATTGGTTTAGAGATTTCGGAAAAACAAAAAATGAATGAAGTAAATAAATTTTCAAAAAATATTCAACTAGGAGTTTCTTTATCAGTTCCAATTGGTGGTTAAAATAACCTGGAACATAAAATACTGGTTATTAAATTATGAGAAATAAAATTTCTATTCTGATGTTTACAATGCTATTGGGAGGTTGTTTAACTGATGATGAGACTCCATCAAAGGAAATTAAGGGTAACACATTTCATCAAAATGATTTAGATTTTTCACTAGAGCTTCCCGGTGATTGGACGAATAAATTGAATGACGAGGTTTCGGGACAAAAAGCTGAAGTTACATCAAAGAATGCTCTTCAGGAAAATTTCGCTGCAAACATTGTAGTAATGGCAACGCCTACTTCTGGAATGACGTCTATGACTCAAATTATATCTTGGTATAAGACTCAAACAAGTATGGCATTTCCAGGTGTAGAGTTTTTAGTAGATACTGTATTAGTGGTAGATGGAGTTGAAGTAGGAAAAGTTGTTTACCAAGGGGACCTATTCGGGAGCAGTCTGAAATTTAAAGAACTTTTATTTATTAGGAATGGTATGGATGTTCAGGCTGTTTTTACAGACTTGAAAAAATATTTCGATACCCGAGAAGAATTTGTCATTTCTGAAAAGACCTTAAAATTTTTCTAACAGGATTTGGCATGGGGACCTTAATCGAACAGATCCATAAGATATTTATGATGAATATAAAATGAATTTACGAAGCTAGAGAAAACATTCATTTTGTCCTAGAAAAATATCTCTGTTAACTTAGTTACCATTTTTCTGAACTCAATCTAATGGTCTAAAAATTCCACATTTTTTTTTTGTGCGAGGTTTTCTTTTCTCCAAAAATTAATTGGATAATTTTTAATATGTAATCATTTAGGAAAAAATGTGAATTTTTGTTTTGCAAATTCATCAAAAATTATCTGTATGTGATATTAAAAATGATGTTTGCAATTGTATTAAAATAAAATAGGAAAATTTATTAACCAATAATGCTTTCATTTTAATACAACGATAAATGACAAATCGTCAAACATATTGAAAAAAACTAAAATCGGATAGGAAAGTCTACTTTCCCGGCCACTGCATTGCCCTTTTCTTATCCAAATTTTGGATTTTTTTCATTAACTATTTCACAGTAAAAAACATGTGAAATCGTCTGTATTGCCATTTATTATGTATAGGAGAGGTAATTACTTATGGCTCTAAAAATTAATAATCGAAAAGGTGAGATTGTTCGTGATCCGCATGAATTTAAAAAGAAATATCAAATATATTGTGAACGATTTTCAGGGGTTACACAAAAAAATAAAACCATAATTTTCACTTACCTAAAAGATATGGAACTTGGTAGAAACACCAGTGGTCAAAAAGGAGAAAGAAGTTATTCCAGGTTATGTGCATTGCTTCATAGAATGAAAAAATTATGTCAATGGATAGAAAAGGAGTATCAAAAAAATCTTGAAGAGTTGACAGATTTAGATTTAGCGGTATTATTCAAAAAGCTGTATGATGGGGAAATAGTAAAAGTGAATGGTAATCCCTATAAGTGTACAGTGATCGTATTCACCTGACAGTTGAGCCATAATGCGGTATGGCCATGGAGACTCCAAGCTAAGGGTTTTGAAGAGTGAAAATTTTAAAATGGGACCAAATGAGTCCCATCGTTTTGTAAGTCTTTGTTTTTTAATGAGTTAAAAATAGCAAGCGGCTGTTAACCGCTCGGTCGTAGGTTCGAGCCCTACTCGAGCAGCCAGCTGACTCTTTTAACTAAATCGCGTAAATGCATTCCAGGTATGGCCTTTTCAGATTAGGCTTCAAGCAATGAGCCTTTGGCATTTAGAAATTATTTAATAATAAAATCTCCGCTAATATCAAACGACCGAACTTTACCTGAAACTACCCATTTGTTAGCCTTTCTATACCCGCTAATATCGTACTGTTCTACAGGATCTACAGGGTTTGGCCAGCTAAAAATGGAAAGGGTATCCTCCCAGTTTGATTTTGAAAATTCATTGATATTATTTGGAATCTGAAATGCGAATCTTTCCCAAGCAGGTGATCCAGCGGCAAGCTGGCTATAGGGTCCCGTTTGGTGATAATCGAATTGGAAAACAACAAAACTATCAGATGGCAGCATTTCTAAACCTTTAGAATAGGGAACTCCATTTGGGAGAATCTTTCTAAGATAAAAACTTAAAAAGTATATCGTACGGATAAAGCGCCATCACCGCCAAATCCACCATTATTGATAAAGCCAAACATAGGCCGAATATCCAAACCAAGTTGAATGGGGGCGCCATGTACATTGAAATCGTATTCAATTCCAATTTGACCGCCAATTCCAAGGGCTATGCCCGATCCATCATCATCATGGGACCAGAATCCGGCTTGTGCTCCAGGCCCTGCAAACCAGTTAAGGCCCTGATGGATATTCCAGGCCCAGTGGTATATACCTGCTAACCCCAACCAGGAATGGTATTTCCCGGCAGACCAACCTATGTCGGCTTCCAAGCGGTTTGCAGATCCCATGGCCATTTGATAACTAATCTCGGCTCCAAAAGCAGAGCCTCCCCCGGAACGCAAACCTATGGCGTTTGCATTGATAGACGCTGCTGGCAGGGAATAGGAGGATGCCACCAGTGCGAAAAAAAAGGAAGCTGTTATCAGTTTTGTAATCATTGAATTCTCTCTTAGCTAAATTTTGAATTTTCAATATAAAGTAACCATGTCCTTAGATTATTGGCAAATAAACCTGCCTTAAAATAGGAGATTGGCTGTAAAATAATGTTGGGAGTTTTTGACCAATCCAATAATTGTAAATTAGGCGTTGAATGTCAAATTGGCAAAAGATGCGGCCTGGCTCGGATTTAAAGGGCCAATTTAGGGAAAAAAATATATTTTCCTTTGGAATGTATGTGGGCATATATTTTGCACTTAATAACCAGCATTCAATAAAGGAATTCCCATGATAACATACTTTTCATCAATAAATATTTTTTCGCTACTTGTTATATTAGCTTTGGCCACTTTTTCCATAGCTCGCAAACCTTGGGAACCCCCACCAGCTTCTGAAAATATTGCAGCTCCAGCCCAGGAAGCCCCCCAGCTCAGCGGTGAAGTTTTGGAAACCATGAACTCAGGCGGCTATACTTACTTAAAGATAAGCAGCGGCGGTTCTGAAATTTGGGTGGCAGCAAACGAATTTAAGATTGCAGTTGGACAGACGGCTTATGTATATGGGGCAAATGAAATGGAAAATTTCACAAGCAAAACTTTAGGGCGAACTTTTGATAAAATCATTTTTGCAAATTCCATCAGTGCAGAAGGAGAAGGAGACCACGCCCATGCTTCGAATCCCCATGGCTCCAATCCTCACGGCAATATGCCCAAGCAGGAGGCCAAGTTGGATTTTTCCAAAATAAAACCTCTTAAAGGCGGGACTCAGGTGGGCGATTTGTTGGCTAAACCCAAAAAATGGAAGGGGAAAAAAGTATCTGTTCGGGGCTTGGTGGTAAAGGCTAACTACGATATTATGGGAGCCCATTGGTATCATATTCAAGATGGCAGCGGTAATGCCCCCGATAATGATTTAGTGGTTACCAGTACCGAAAAGGTCAACGTGGGAGACGTGGTAGTGGCCCAGGGGCCTTTATCGGTGGATAAGGATTTGGGCTCAGGCTATTTTTTCAAAGCCATTTTGGAAAAGGCTCAGCTAAAACTCGAGAAGTAAAATCAGGCAGGTTATTCCTGTCCGCTATTTTATGAGCGGGGAAATTTTCCCTAAAATAAGTAACTTTTTAGGACTATAATATTCGAAGAAACTTTAAGTCCAACTTTAAAAGTAACCCTTTTCATTGGCCAAAAAACATTATTTAACCGAGTTTGATTTTCCCGAAGGAAAGGTTATTAACAACCGCTATTCCGTATTATCCAAGTTAGGTGGAGGATACGAAGGCGAAGTGTATTTGATTCGAGAACTCAATACCAAAATTGAAAGAGCAGCCAAATTTTTCTATCCCCATCGCAATGTTAATAATAAAGCCGCCAATATGCAGGCGAAAAAATTGCATCAGTTGCGCCACTGCTCCATAGTTATAGGCTATCATTTTCAGGAATTTATAGAATACAAAGGCTACAAAATATGTTGTTTGGTATCTGATTTTGTGAAGGGAGAGATTCTCTCCCATTATATTGATAGGCAACCTGGAAAAAGGCTTTCCAGCTTTCAGGCGGTGCATTTGTTACACGCCTTGGCCAAAGGAGTAACAGATATACATTCCCGCAAAGAATACCACGGCGATTTGCATACCGATAACATCATTATCCAGAGGTTTGGCCTGGGATACGATTTAAAAGTTATTGATTTATTTCATTGGAGCATACCAAAACGCAAAGTAATACAGGAAGAAATCTGCGATATGATACGTATCTTTTACGACTCCCTGGGAGGCGCAAAATATTACGGAAAGCAGCCGCAGGAAATCAAAAACATTATTTTGGGATTAAAAAAATCGTTAATTGCTAAAAAATTTAGATCTGCCGCCCAATTAAAAAATTATTTAGAAGAGATGGAGTGGAATTGATTTAAAAGCAGGAGCCATTTATAGAACAGCTTCTATATGTGAACGAATATCACCAGAAACCACAGCAATTAAATTTCCCTTTAGGTCAACTGGCATTTTATTCCAACAGTTATCCCGGTTATAGCGAATCCAATGGTGACTCCTTGGGTTTTTTATACTTGGGGGAAAAAAAATCAGTAATTTTGTTAGCAGACGGTGCTGGTGGGACCCCTGGAGGAAACCAGGCTTCGGGTTTTTGTCTGGAAATTATTTTAAACTCCATTCAAAGCTCACATAAAGAGGGTCGCTCCTTGCGCGAGTGTATTTTGGATGGTATTGAAAAAGCCAATTCCGAATTGCTGGAAAAAAGAAATGGCGCTTGCACGACCTTGTGTGTCCTGGAAATTGAAGGCCGGGTAGTAAGGCCTTATCACATTGGTGATTCTACCATCTTGGTGGTGGGGCAAAAAGGAAAAAGGAAGCTAAAAACAATCCCTCATTCTCCTCATGGTTATGCCGTGGAATCCGGCCTTTTAGATGAAAGCGACATGCCAGACACCATTCATCAGGTGGAGGTGTCCAATCTTTTGGGAACCAAAGAAATGCGGATTGAAATGGGTAGAAGCTATCGCTGCTTGCCCAGGGATACTATCTTAATTAGTTCAGATGGCATTACCGATAACATAGGCTCTGAGGAAATTGAAAATATTATCCGAAAAGGGAGTCTTGTTAATTGTTCCCAAACATTGGCGGATATGGCAAGGCACAATATGGATAATCCTCCGGCCAATATCAATCCTAAGCCTGACGATTATAGTTTGATTTTATTTCGCCCCAATTAAAAAGGGCTTCCCTCCGCGTTAAAAACCCTTGGGGGTTGGTTTTTAGGAAGAAAGCCCTTAATTGGATTTAAGGCATTAATGCACAGCCTGGAATTGGAGGCTGACTTCTGGCGATACCCTGTCTGTAGGTTACAGTTCTTGCGGCTAGACCTTCCTTATATTGGAAGGAAACCCGCCATAAATAGACTCCGCTTCCCACATAATGTCCGTTGATGTCTTTTTGATCCCAAACCAAAAAGCTAAGGTATCCACCTGCATGGGCTCGATTGGGGTTTTCTAATTCACCGCAATACCCAAAACGCTGGGTTGATGTATTGATGAATTTTCCAAATTGGTCAAAAATTTCAATTTGAGCAATGTAGGCTCCATCGGAAATAACTACCACAGAACTCAAACAATTTGGTTGGAAATTCATTGGAGCTGTGGTTTCGATACCGTCAGCACAGGTCATCCAGGCATTTTCATCAATTTTTCCATATTGATCCATGTATCTGGGCGGAATCCATTGCTCTATCCGGTCTCCAGGTAGAGTTCCAACAACATTAAAATTGTCGTCCAGTATAGGTACATCATCCACATCTGGAGTTTTGATGGAAATATCGGGTTTCCCAATTACATCGGCCAAGAGGGTAGAGTTGAAATCACTTGATTCAGTGGCCCCAAAAACTTCCACTTCTATGTCGCTGTTCTGGTTTCCGTTCGCATCTCTGTACACTGTTTGCGGGTCAAAGAATAAACAATCAGATATTTTTACCTGCAGGCCTTCGGGAGAGGCTATTACAGGTATTTGAATTTGAGAGCCATCCCCGCTATAGACAGGACCAGTTTGCATGGGTAATAAAATCCCAGCTCCGTCTGCACAGCCATTGGCAAAACGAAACAAGATGTTTGCATTTGCTGGTGTCGCGCCAGGTCCGGGAATAATGGGTTCTGACAATACAATAACCAGGGAATCAGGCATCTTACGGATAGTTTGAGCTGGATCCGAAGCTAAAATATATCTGCGGAACTGAGGTTTTTTAATGTCTGCCGAAAATATCACAGCTCCTACGCTGTCCTGGATAGCGGCTTGCTGTCCATCTGGTAAGGTCAAATAGGGGATTGCTCCACCCTTAATGCCTGTTTGTCCATAAGACCAGGGATCTCCGGCAAACTCAACCATTATAATGGAATCACTAACCTTTGAAATATTGGAAGCATTGCCAACTTTGGGTTCAATTCCTTCGTTGGGCCAATCAATGGAAGTAATGCTGCTGGGAAGTATTACCACAGGCTCTGCAAAGTGAATGTACACCCGGTCTGCCTGACCATCCATGTTCATATCTTTTATCCAGGCTTTTTTCACATCATAGGAAATAATGAGCTCGGAATTCCAGTTGAGAATAGTTCCTGGTGTTGCGCCCTGCACTGTAAAGGTTACAGTTTGGCTGGGGTTTGCTGAATAAATAAAGAAGGAAGCTGTTCCTGCCGCAGGTACAACAGTGTTTACATCGGCTCCTGCCATATCTGCTTTAAATTTAAAAGCTGGATCGGCGGTTATTAATGTTAAGGCTTCGAGGCAAATAGGATCTAAACATACTCCAAATTGAGTGGTATATACCTGAACGTATACGGGGTATCCGGCCACAATGGCATCCTGCCGTATGTTTGTAGGTTGAATGGGAGTACCGGCCGCATCCACCCAACGCAATCTGGGAATGCGGTATGTGATTTGGGTAAAGGCATCCAGGTCGGTAAAAGCTCCGGTAATGGTGACACTCATGCCATAAGTGGAATCGTCCGCAGCCTGGGGTGTACCCGTTACATATACCGTGGCTAATCCGGAGGAATCGGTAGTTAGCTGAGTGCCAGAGACAATAGGGCCTGTGCCATCTGGGTTGCTAAATACCTGTAATCCTGGAGAAGATTTTAGAATAAAATTTTGTACTACACCTATATCTGAGGAAGTGGCTTGAATAACCACAGGCTTTAAAATGCCCACCATAGTATCAATGGGAGTTTTATCAGCAAAAACCAGTTCTAAATCACCGGTTACTTTAAAAGGAATAGTAAATTCACTTTTAGGATTGTTGCGATTGTTAACGGTAATCACATAATCGCCTCCCAATAATTGTTTGGCTGCATTTATTGCTGCAGTATCTACGGTAATGCCGATTTCCCCTGGAAGAATGGTAAGCCCGGTGTACTGGCCAGGAGTTAAAGGTACGCCGTTAATACTAAAGTCGGCTTCTTCATCAACAGTTATGCCCTCTGGAAGGGTTCTGCCAGCACAGGATTCATCGGCACCTTCTTTTCGCTTGATGTTGTAAGTAATAGCTCCATTAGCTCCCGGGGTTTCTTCCATCCAAACAGCCTGTTCCTGCTCAAAGTAAATGGATGTTTTGATAAAGAGGTGGGAACTAGTAGTTTGTCTTTCACAATAGAACAAATCAAAAGGATAAGTTTCTCCCTGGGTAAGCCCTAAATTATCCAAGTCTACCTCCGCTGCAGATGCTATGTGCGTGCCACCCAGGTCAATAACAAGTTGTCCATTGATAAATACCCAAACATCATCATCTCCCGCAAAGGAAAATTGTTGGTTAGGTCCATAGGTGAATTCAGCGTGGAGCTCGCCACAGAAATGAAAATTGTGCAGCCCGCCTGTAGGGTCATCAACCCACTGTTTTTGGAAGGCACCATCCCGGAAGGGTTGGTAGTTACTTGCGAGTTGAGAGTGGTTAGGGTTAGGAGTACCATTTTCCAGGGTGGTAAAATCATCCAGCGGAAAAAAGCCTCGGCTCTCTTCTTCATGGGATACATACTGCCACAAACCGTCGCGGGTTTTTCCAAAGGGTAGATCCACACATTTTTCATAATTGCGTAAATTGGGGTCGGGGTTATCAGAAGTTGTATTAAACCAAGTTTCAAATTGGGTATAATTCGCTCCAACAGTGTTCGGATCCATTGCGGAGTTTCTCACAGGTTTATCATTAGGCCCAAGGGTGGTCTCAATCATTCCGGGGGTAGGATCTTGTTTTTGAGCGTTAACTTCAAAATCAGGATGTTGAGCACTAAAGTCTCTTAAAGTGATTCCCAAGGTATAAAAACAGGAACCAATAATGCCAGGGTAGGTGGTTCTAATTTCCGGAGGACCTGCTTTTTGTTTGGAATTCGCCTGGGGAGTGGGCAGAATATATACTGTGTCGGAAGTGGCTAAAACGGCAGACAAGTCAATGGGGTTTATATCATCAAGACCAGTAGCTCCGTAATTTTGGTCAGTAAAAAGCTCTTGAAAACTAACCTGATATGTGTCGGTTTCTTCATTCACATAATAAACATACCATCCGCACAAATCGGATAAGTTCACATCATCTTCTTCGCCATTAAATGTGATTTTAGGTCCGGTGGAGGGCCAAGGGTTTAAAACATAGATGGTTTTGGAGTCAGGAGCAAAGCAGCTGATGGTGGGGGGCCCGGCTCCATCGGGAATAATCCATATTTCAGTATCGGGACAGTCTTCAAAAACGTTAATGTATACGAAGCCATCCGCTTCGCTGGGCTGTTGCGCTACAATTCCATTAATTCCCAAGAATTCGTGGTCAATATTGGTATTGTGCGAGACAAACCAAAATCCGTTGTAATCTGCCAGGGCTCCGGCTGCGAAAGTTACATCAAGGCTGTACCATCCACCACCGTCGTGAGCCATAGGAACGCCTGGGTAATATCCCGGAGGGCCACCCCCGCGAACATGAATTAATTTTCCATTCTCTTCACTGGCCCAAGGATCGAGCAAATGGATGGAAAAGGTTTGCGCCTGGATGGTTCCTGCGGCGATGCTAATTATGCTTAAGAGTATTAAACTTTTTAAGAATTTGAATCCCATGAATTCCCCCAATTGGAATTAATAAGCTGAGCAAACGCTCTCCTAATTGGTGATGGAATTGGGACTGGAGGTTCACTTTTCCGGGTTGTTTCGGTCCCCATTTTTCCCTAAAAAAACTCCATTTGGGCCATAATAGCCATTTTTTTCTGGAAAATGAACTATAGGGTAGCCCGATTGTTTAAAAAGTCTAAACTTTTTGTTCTCCCATATTTGGCTTTTTGGGGCCAGATTTGAAAAATCTGGGCCGATGGACAGTGAGCTGGAATCAAGTAGGTTGCAATTGGGAAGCTCTGGATTATCTAATTGGTCTCCGCGACCCACATCCGGGTTGGAAGGGGGGCGTAAAAAAATGTTGGTTTTAAATATTAGGTGAGAAGCAGTGGTTTTCCTTTCGCATAGAAAGAAGTCAATAGGGTAACTTTTGTTTGGCTCCAAATTGAGATTATCCAATAAAATTTCACCATGGGCGGCTATGTGGGTGCCACCCAAATCCAATACCAGCTCATTATTGATAAATACCCAAATGTCATCGTCTCCCCCCACAATTAATTTTTGATTTGGGTTGTAAGTGAATTCCGCGTGCAATTCCATAGTAAAATGAAAATTGTGCAAACCTCCAGTCGGATCTTCAATCCATTGCATTTGAAATTCTCCATTTCTAAAAGGCTGGTAATTACTGGAATATGAAGAATAATTTGGGTTTACATTTTCATTTGGAAGATGAGAGTCAGTATCTAAAGGAAAAAAACTACGGCTAGGCTCGTGTTGAGAGGAGTATTCCCAATAACCATCCCTGGTTTTATGAAGCTGGAATGTTTTACAAAACTGATAATTTTTTCGTTGATCATTTTCATTTGTTCCACTTGTATTAAACCAGGTTTGAAACCGAGTTGTCATTACGCCATCGGCCATATCATTAATTCCAGTATTTTTTTGAGGCTTGTTGTCCTCACCCAAAGTGGGTAATATCATTCCTGGAATAACATATTGGTTTGAAGTAGAAAATTCAAAATCAGGATGATCGGCACTAAAATCCCTGGCAGTATAACCAAGAGAAAGTTCGCATAACCCCTTTATACCAGGATAGGTTGTTTTTATTTCAGGAGGTCCCGCTGGCATTTTTGAATTTGGCTGAGGAGTTGGCTGTACATAAACCGTGTCGGAGCTTGCAAAAATAGAAGTTAAGTCGATTGAATTAGTATCCCCTAAACCTGTAGCTCCATAATATTCCCCGCTAAATGAATCCTGAAACAAGGCTTGAACTGGATTGCCTGGGTTGATATAGGGAAAATCCAGCCAGCCACAATAGGATGATAACATAGGTTTGTAAATAGAGTCATTGTAAATAAGCTGAGGGTTTCCTTGCGGCCAGGGGTTTAAAAGGTGAATGATTTTGGAATCGGGAGGGTATACGCTAACGGTAGGAGGAGCACCTGCATTTGGAATTATCCATAAATCATTACTGGGACTTTCCTCGAACACATCTAGATAGATAAATCCAGTTTGTTCAGTAGGTGCTGTAGTGGTCAATCCATCTGCAGCTAAAAACTCATAATCTATATTGGGATTGTAAGAGACGAACCAAAACCCATAGTAATACTCGAGTTCGCTGGCTGTAAAAGTAATATCAATCCCATACCATCCACCACCCTCGGAAGTCAGAGGGATACCTGGGTAATATCCCGGAGGTCCACCACCTCGCACATGGACTAATTTTCCATTTTCCTCACTATTCCAAGGGTCGAGCAAGTGTATAGTGTAAGTTGTTTGCGCATTTAAGTTTGTCCATATGAAAAGACATTGAACAAGCCAAACGAGGTATAATGAAATTTTGCCAAACATGAGTACGAACTAAAAGTAGCATTAATTTGACATGAGTTCAATTGAAGAAAAAGCGAGCTTTCCAATAATAACAAAAAAAGCCTCGGGAAACCCCGAGGCCTTAATGCTTTAATTCATTTTGCAGTTATTTTTTTAACTGAATGGTAGTAATGGAATAAGGGGCCAAGGTCATTTTGTCCGGAAAGCTTTTGCTTTCTTTACTAAATCCCTTAATACCGCTATTGGCATCCAGATGCTTAATATCCACTTTCCCGGACATAAAACTTTTATCCAATTTAACGTCTGTCTTGGTTTTTGGATATTTGTTAATAATTAACATAGCTTTTTGTTTATCATTTTCAGAAATAAAGCAGGGTACATTGTCATCTGAAGTTTTACATTCCATTAATTTACCCTGAATAACATCGGCAGTCATTTTAAATGCCCAATAAGATGGCCTGGGAACATTATTTCCGTAGGGGTCGCCAGTACGGGTCAGATAACCATAATCCCCGCCTTCCTGGGTGAGATTATTGTGAATATCCCAGTAAGAGGCCTGGTCAATATTGTGTACAGCCAGAGTAGCCAAATATTCAGATACAAACAAACCGTTTACAATGGAAATAGTTTGAGGACCTGGGTTAAAATCCACGGAGTTCCATTCTGTGAGCCATATTTTGTAATTCTTTCCAGAAACTCCATATTCCTTAACCTGATCTTTTACAGAAGGCAAAATCGAATTTAGAGAGCTGGGGGCGGCTAGAAGAGCGAAATCGTTTTCTTCACCGGCGTGCTGCGGGTAATGGTGCACATTTACACCGTCGGCAATATCCTTAGTGTAATCAAATACCACTTTATTCCATTCGCCTTCCAATACCCATACCACTGTTATTTGAATACTGGGGTCCACTGCTTTCATGGCTTTAATGAATTCAGCAGCTCTTTTTCCGTATTCTTCAGCGGTGCAGTGATTGGGATGCCAGTCCCCGTAGAGTTCGTTGCCGATTTCCCAATACCTTACATTTGCCTTCCGTTTAATGTTTACATGTTCCACCCAAGCGGCGGCTTCTTCTGGAGTTCCTCTGCCAAAGTTTACGGTAATCATTGGCTCTGTGTTTGTTTTTTTACAGAAATCGAGGAACTCATCTGTATCCACCATAAAATCTTTGGCGTCCAATACTTCTTTCCAATGGTCTTCATCAGCTCTTAATCCACCAGGATAGCGCAAAACTTTATGGGGAATATCACCTACATAGTCAATGGTTTGTTGCGTCAGCATATCTCCATCCCAAAGGGCCGCATTGATACCGAACAGTTCGGGATTAATGGTTTTGGTAATAACATTACCAGCTTTGGCATTAATGCTAACTGAAGTGATTTCTTTGACGGGGGCTCTTTTCACTTCACGCATATTGGTCAAATATACATTATCAATTTTAAAACTTCCTTTAGTTCCTTCACCAGAGGGCTTAAAGTCAATTTTTACCACATTGTCTAAATCGAATCTTCCATTTTGAATGGCTTCTGGGGGTTGGTAATAAGGAAATTTATTGAAATCCTTAAAGGGAACAAGTAGCTCATTCCAGCCACGTGTACCGCCAACATTAGAAACAAAAAGCTCGTCTCCGGAGTCGCTAATTTGAACGGTTATGGCCTGGTAGGGTTTTTCCGTATAAAAGGAAAGCTTTAATCCCCAATGTTTGGTCCAGTCCCTTTTTTCAGCCGGATAAGAATTGGTTTTGTAATTGTACATTACATCGCACCAATCAGCTAAATGGTAATCAATGCTCAGGGATTTTTTGCCATACTTGCTGTCTTTTTCAGCGGCAATAGAATAAGACACTTTGGATTTAGGACCGTTGCCCACTTCCCATTTTTGGTCTTTTGCTGTTTCAAAATCGTGGAGCAAAATATCTTGAGCATCAGATTGGAATGAAGCCCAATATTCCTCTGCATCCACATAA
Organism: Fibrobacteria bacterium; assembly: GCA_050294405.1. Classification (GTDB taxonomy): domain Bacteria; phylum Fibrobacterota; class Fibrobacteria; order UBA11236; family JADFYW01; genus JBNKOC01. The sequence continues at coordinate 23,357 of JBNKOC010000016.1, forward strand.
CCTGGAATTTCTTCCATAATAATAACATCATCCACGTAAATTTTTACAGGAGTGCCATCGGGGACTTTGTTTTCGTAGCGGTTTACGGAAAAGCGGATTTCTTGAATTTTTTTCCAATCCATTTCGCTGGATATTTCGGCTCCTTTTTCTGCATCCCAGTAAAGGCCTTTAGAGGCGAACTTTTTAATGGGAATCATCATGTAATTCCAAGAGGTGTCAATGGGTCCGAAATCTCCTAAAATCATTTTGGTTTGAACTTTATTGCCATCCGATTCATCGTCAATAAGTCCAATAAAAATGTTGCTCACCCCGGGGGCTGCTTTAATCCAAAACCCCAAACCCGCTTTAGTATTTCTCAAAGGTTCCAGATTCAAAGTACTGCTTCCGCCAATATTCATAGTGACGCCGGAATAATCTTCATTACTCTGATACATGGCCCACACTTTATTTTTAGAGCCAATGCTGGGTTGAATTACGGAAGCCGTTTTTTTGCCATATGTATACACAAATCCGCCTGCAGGGAAGGCGTCATCAAATAGGGTATGCTTAACCTTGACTTTAGGCGCTTCTGACACAGGAGGAGCGGGGATTTCCTCTTTAATATCTTCCCACAATTCCTCTTCAATTATCTCTTTGGCTTCGTAAACATCCCTCAGGATAAAAATATCATCGGCCCAAACCCTGAATTTATCATTATCCCCTTTTTTAATTTCCATTCGAAATTCTGCAACAGCGTCCCAATCAAATTTATAAGGTACTTCAACTCTTTTTTTGGGGTCCCAATATACGCCGCGGTTGCCGAAATCAACCAAGGGTATGCTTACAAGTTGCCATTCTGTGGTGATTTTGGTGTATTGGCTTAGAGGAAGGCGAACAACTGTTTTTATTCCATCGCGGTTTTCATCGTCTACTAAAGCTATCCAGGCTTTTTCGCCGCCTTGATTCCCTTTGACCCAAAATTGCAGCGCACCTTTGGAAAGGTAAGCACGCACATCATATAGGAGGTTGTATAAACATACAGAACCACCCGAGTAATCGTCGGCCTTTAAATCAAATTGAAGGGAGACTTCACTTTCGTGCCCAGACTCTTCCGGAATAAAAACTTTTGATTCATCGGGATATATGTAGGAGTACCCACCTGAAACGAAATCATCGTCAAAAAAACGGTAGACCACTCTGGGGTCTAATGTTTTCTTGTCAGCCTTTGCATCTGCTGTGCCCTCATCCGATAATTGTTTAAGTTGTATGGAGGAACAGCTGGACAAAAACAAACATAGGGAAGCGGCAATTACTCCAGAGAGTTTTTTTTTATTTAAACTGAACATGGATACAGTACACCTTTAGAAGTTAACTCTTAATGCAAGGGTTGTGAATAATTGGTGGAAGTCCCGCTCGGGGATTATAGGATTAGCTGGATCGGTAGCGTCTGGAAGTTCCGGTTGGCTTACACTGTTTTGACCCAGAGAAAACATGGCATAAACTCCAGAAGAAATTTTGTAATCTAAACCAACAGCTAAATTACTTTGACTGAGGGTGGTAGAAATGGCTCCCATATCCATGCTGGTTTCAAACATTTGAGCCCCAAATAAAAGGGAAGTACGTTTGAAGAAGGTCCAAAAAAAGTCAGCGTGAATAAGATTAACCTTTGTAGTTATGGCGGAAATATTGCTTGCTGGGATTCCATCGTTTTTTGCCTGACTTTGTGTGAAGCTTCCGGCAACATACAAAGGTTTTTCCCAACCTAAGAATTTATCCACATGAACTTTGGCTCCAACGCCAAACTCTGTAAATGTGGAAGCGGGAAATAGGAGGCTATCCATTTCCACACCTTCTACTTCACTCAAAGAAGCGAACTTTGCAATAGCTTCAATTTTATTTTCAAGTAAACCCAAATTCAATTTTGCCTGAAGTCCAGTGCGGTTAGGTGTGGCTGGGCCAAAGGGCATAACCAATTGAACAGAAGGGTCCATTTGTCCGGCTGCTGTCGCCAACTCATCAGGAGTTAATATGGAATTTCTATAACTGTTTTTCTGAAAGGGAGATTTTGCCCACATATTGGAACGATCGCTGGGGGCAAATTTAAATACATAGTGGTTTAAAGCATCGGAAGTGGAATAGAACTTAGAAGTGTAATCGTGAACAGTTCCCATATCCTCATCATTTTCAATGTTCATAACAGGTTCCCCTATGAAGGTTGGGGTTTGGGATGCTCCGTTATGGTAATTCAATTCATTTTTCAAATATTCGATTTTCAGCATACTGCTTAATATGCCTTCCAGGCTGTACCCGGCGCTTAGGCTTACATTAAGGGCGCTACCGGTTAAAGTGCTTGTGGTCTTTTGCACCACAAATTGAGAATCAGCGTCAACTCTGGTTGAGTCGAGGCTTAAAGAAGTACTGTTTACATTTGAAGTTGCCATTTCTGCGTCCAGCTTAGCAGACCAGGGAACATCTTCCATCCATCTGTTTGCGTCAAGGCCAAAACGAAAACTGTAGATGTTATCATCCTGAACCATGGAATCCGCAGCGCCTTCGCCAGCATATGTCCCTAATTTATCAAACATGGACATGAAGGTTCCGCCCAAGGAAACCCCGTTTAAAAAACGGAAATCCGTATTGGCTCCCAATAAATATTTTTCAACGTCAGACTGTTCCACCGGGGCGGTTACAATGCTTCCGTTAGAAATAGCTGTCTCTACATTTCTTAAACGGGAACCGATTAAATCTAAATGAAATTCGTTTAGAATTGGATAAATCTCCGCATCAAACTTTAGGTTGGCGCCCTGGAGGATTCTGTCGTTGCCACCCAAAAACTCTTCATCCATGGCTTCTTTTCTGCTTTTGGAAAAAATGAGGGGTTCGTACATAAAATCCAGTTCAGGAGCATAAAGGGTGAGCGGTGAATATTGGGCTCTGAAATCGCCCACATGGTAACTGGTGTATTTGAATTTGCCGTCTAAACTTATCCAGCGGGTATGTATAGGGTTTTTAATATCGGAAAAAAAGTTTCTCCAATCCTGGTGCATTCGGAATATTAACCTACCCTGAGCCGCCGTATTGGGCCTGGCTTTAATATCAAAATCAACAGAAGTGAACTGAACTGTTTCTTCATTGGCCCTTTCCGCATCTACATCCGGGCCTCCTATGGAAGCGTGCATATATTGAGAACGGAAAATTCCCCCTAAGCTGATTCCTTCTTTAGCCATAATGGATTCTACTTTATTGGACAGACTGTCATAAGAGTTTGCCTTATCCATATCTGCTGCTTGGGAAAAGCCAATTCCTCCGAGCGCTAAAAAACCGGAGAGCTTAATTAATCGAGCTATTTTGTTCATAGATTACCGTTGTAGAATGAATTAAGTTAAAACCAAAATTTAATTTCACCGGAAGCAAAACGCCCCTTCCAGTTATTGTCGGAGTAATTTTTATCTTCATGGCTTATCCACTTTAGTCTGCCATGCAATCCCATACGTGCTGCAAAATCCCAATCAAAGCCAATCCCGTAGGCCATATCCACATAATCAATGGGAACCATAGTGGCAGGAGCATTTCGGCTAATCATGTCGTCTTCAATTTTCATGTAAGCAATTGGAGCTTGCCAATTTTCGTAACCCAGTAAACCTAGAATGTAAAATTTTGGGGTAATAGCAATTGCGGGTTCGAAGCGGCTGTATATGGACCATAACATTTGATCTTTCCCGCTGAAAGCCATGGGTGTGAATTCGGTGGAAATACCATTTACGCAAAGGTATCCACCCAGAAAAAAGTCGTTGGCATATCCAATAAAATCACTTATATCATAAGAGGCGTCTATTGCAAAATTATAGGTCCACTTTACATGGCTGGGCATGTAGCCTGGGATTCGAAAGAAATTAGAATCCGCAGCCTGGGCTGATTCAAAAGGCACAAAGCCTTCATAAAAAGATAGAAAATCACTGATGTATCCCCCCACTTCAAAGCGCGAGGTCATATCTCCTAGCCGTTTCAAATACAAGTCCCCTTTGCTTCCAGTTACGGGATTGTCCAGTGGTCCGTCTACCAGGCCGTTTCCCCAGCGGGTATAAGATGTATGAAAAACGGAGCTCAAGTCTTGGCCAATTAGGCGATAAGGAAGGTAAAGCATATCGCGGGAGGCCTGAATTTGCTTGTGCTGGCCATAAATGATTTTTAAATGTCCGTATCCCACTTCTGGTTTAACGGATATTTGGGCTCCCATCATATTTTGGGTGTATGAGGAACCTTCGCCTCTGGAGATAAACTTACCAGGGCCCACCAAGTTAGAGCCAAAGGGGTAAAATGCATCAAGGGGTGTAGAGAAGGAGAAGGGAGAGTAAAAGCCTGGAGAAATGTACGCCAAGTCGAGCTCCACAGGAACAAAATAACGGGAGGTTATTTTTGCATATACGGCAGGTGTTAAATCCTGAGTGTTATTGGTATAAACGGGGTAGTCCCGAAATGTAGTGGTTGTAGTGGAGTCGTCCACCTGAGTGGTTATGGTATCAGTCCCTTCTCCCAAAAAGGTGGTGTCCAGCAAGTTAAAGGCAACATCCATATGCAAGGAGAGGCGGGGGTTAATATCCCCTTTGAGATCCACCGAAAGTACATTGTTGTTTTTATAGAAAAGCCGGTCATTTTCTTTGAAATAGGAGCTCCTTTTCACATCAGCGATGAATTGGGCGTTGGTAAATACATCTTTCCTGTAACGGATTGCTGCATAATTCAGTCCTACCATCACATTTTTTAATCCTGGAATAGGTCGGGGATGACTCAATCTGAAATGTACAAGATGCCTGTAGCTATCGCCGTAGCCCAGGGCCTTTTCAGGGCCGGATTGGTCTGCATAGGCCACATCATTAGACCAGTCGACGTATTCTTCTTCAAAGTTATCGTAGCGTTCTAAAGTCCCGTATACAAAGTTGAAATACAAGTCCCAGGGAAGGTTGATGCTTTCAATCTGAATACCGTTAAAGGGTTTTTTATTCCAGGCAGAACGTCCGGATTTTTCGCCTTTGGCAATGTTGTATTCGTAATAACGGGAAATGGGTTGTTCAATTTCAAAGGGCAGGTAATCCCAGGCAAAGGTGCGGGGCTGGGTTTTCCAAATGGTTAAAGGGGAGCTTTGGGTCCATAATACATTGCCCATTTTTAACCAGGCTGAGGCCGGTGTAGATCGGAGAGCTATTCCCGCAGACATATCTTCGTGGATGTTAGCCGTTACATTGGATTTGTCGTGGCGGGTTTGCACAGGAGAAAATCCGGTTTCTTCTATATTATCTGCTAAAACCTCAGGGTTTAAATAAATGCCGGGCATGGTGTTTTGAAAGCCGATTTTACTCCACAGAACCGTGTTTCTGTTAGGTCGAACCACCATTCCAAGGCGGAACATGGATTCGTTGCCTTCCCAGTTCGCGGCTGTCCAGTTTCGATTTTCTTTAATCAAGAGAGGGTAATCTGAAAAGCTGTGATCCTGAACTTTTAAACGGGCTTCACCCATAAAAGAAACAGGGCTGCTTCCGCCAAACATTAAGGTGGAACGGACTTTTGACTCAAGAAGATCGCCCCCTTCATTAATCAGGGAGTCAAGATGTTCCTGGGAAGGCTCGTTAGAATAACCCTGGGCTGCCAAAAATAGAAGTGGAGCCAAGTGAACGAATGATAAGATTTTCCCAAATAATTTTATTTCTTTCATGATTTGTTGCCATTCCAAAATTACCCGTTTTATCTACCCAATCCCGTTCAAATGGGGATGGCTGGCCCTTTGGTCTGTAAAAGAATCAAATAGGGGTTTAGATAGGATTTATGAGAAGATTACAAACTCATCAGGACCAGCCAGATCACTTGGGGTTTGATCTTCACATCTTTAGTGCTGTATTCTCGGGAGTGCGTTCAAAGTTTTTAAATTTTTTTTCAATATCTGGAAGGCTATGCTCTAACCATTTTTTCTCAAGGGTAGGGATGTCTTCTAAAAGCTTTTCTGTGTAGGGGTGATCGGGTAAAGTGAGGATTTTTTCTGGATCGCCCATCTCTACGAAACTGCCTTTATTCATTATGGCGACCCTGTCACTCACATGGTAGGCAAGGCCTAAATCATGGGTAATAAAAATCAGGGAAGTGCCCTTTTCTTCTTTAAGTTTCATTAAATATTTTAAAATAGAACCGCGGGAGCAGGCGTCTACCATGGAAGTGGGCTCATCGGCCAGTACGACTTCAGGTTCAATTAAAAAAATTCGGGCAATTAAAAGCCTTTGCATTTGCCCCCCGGATAATTCAAAAGGGTATTTTCCTTCCAGTTTTTCCCAATCCAAATTCACGGCTTGAAGAGCCTCTTTATAGGCTTCTTCCCAACTGGATTTGTTAAGAGGTTCTTTTCTCATTTTATTGGAACTAAAAAGCTGTTGTTTTATGGTAAAGAACTGATTGAAAGAGGAAAAAGGGTCCTGAAAAATGGCCTGGACATGCTTCCAATACTCCTTTTTGGGAATATTGCTTATGCCATTAAATAATATTTCTCCCTCGGTGGGGGATTCCAGTTTAAGCAACATTCGGGCAAATGTGGTTTTACCGCTACCGGATTGTCCCACAATGGAAACGGTTTCTCCTTTAGCCAGAGAAAAATTAATATTCTGTACGGCCGTTACCGGCTCGGGATGCACTGGAAAAACCTTCCAGAGATTTTTGGCTTCTAAAATGGGGCTGTTTTCAGGCATATTCACACCTCACTTCGCCATAAGTATTTCCCACTAAGCTTTGTTTGTTTTTGCTGCAGGATTCCCTTGCTTCAGGACAACGAGTATGAAATGTGCAAAAACTGGGTTCCTGGGATAAACTAGGGGGAAAACCTTCCAAATGGCTGTGGGACCCTTTTTTAGATCCGGATTCCGCAAGCAACATGGAACTCATTAATGCTTTGGTATAAGGATGCTGGGGCCGGTTAATAATATTTTCACTGCTGGATACTTCCACAAATTGTCCACCATACATTACGGCGATATTGTGAGACACATGCTTTAACAAGGGCAATTCGTGGGTAATAAAAATCATGCTGGAAATAATCTTTTGCTTCATGAGTTCTATGAGCAATTCAATTACGGCCTTTTGAGTAGAAACATCCAAAGCGGAGGTCGGTTCATCGGCAATGACCACTTTGGGATTTAGCAAGGTGGAAAGGGCAATAACCACCCGTTGTTTCATACCGCCGGAAAGCTCAAATGGATAGCGCTGTAGTACATGGGCAGGCAATCCAATCTTGGAAAACCTTTCTTCCATGCGCTTGATACATTCTTTTTTATCCACTTCAATCTGATGGCTTTTGAAAATATTGAAACCCAATTTCCAAACTTTCATAGTTGGGTTTAAGGAGTTCATGGCTCCCTGGGGAATAATTGAAATTTTAAGCCCTAAAATATTTTTTCTTAATTCTTCCTGGCTAAGGCCACATATATCCTGGCCTTCCAGTAGGACCTGCCCTTTACTTCTAAATAAGGGAGGCAAATAAAGCCCCATTCCGGCTTGAACTAAAGTGGATTTACCACAGCCGGATTCTCCGGCAATTCCAAAAATCTCACCCTCCTTGAGTTCCAAATCCACACCATTTACGGCATGGACTTCTTTGCCAAAGCGGGTTAAATAATGGGCGTGTAAATCTTGTAATTTGTAAATATAATCCATTATTATGTTCTCAACCTGGGGTTAAAGACCCCTTCCATTGCTGTATTAATTAAATACAGGGAAAAGGTCACCACAGTTACCAAAATAGCCGCAGGCATAAACACCCACCAATTGCCATTGGTTAAAGCTTCATTTTGCTGGGCATTATTCAATATTTGGCCCAATGTTACGGTATCATAGGGGCCAAGGCCCAACATGCTTATGGCTGATTCACTTAAAATACCGGTGGCCATTTGAATAATAAAGGCCATAAATATGTAACTCATCATGTAAGGCATTATTTGGGCAAATACCAGAGAAAGCAAAGAATCCCCATTGAGTTTGGCCAGGTTAACGTGTTCCCTATGGCGAAGACTCAAGGCTTGGGCGCGGACAGCGCGGGCGGTCCAGGTCCAGGTAGTGGCTCCAATAATCAAGGCTACCAATGTTAAGGACCTTTGGTTTACGCTGTTGCTAATTAGTATAAGAATGATAATGGAAGGAATAACCAGAAATAAGTTAGTGGTCATGCTCAGGATATTATCTGTTTTCCCGCCCACATAGCCGCTGAAAAGGCCAATCACGGTTCCAAGTATCGTCGCAGTGATTCCCGAGGCTAAACCCACATAAAGGGAGGAGCGCAATCCAAATACAAGGCGGGTAAACATGTTTTGCCCCTGATTGTTGGTGCCTAACCAATATTCTGCAGAAGGGTTTACGAAAGGCATGCCGGTTCTGGCCATTGGGTCCACATCGCTAATCAAAGGATACAACAAAGATGTCAATGCCAAAATTAGAAACATACCAATGCCAAACACAAACATAGGCGATTTAAATAAGGAAATTAGCACTCTCATTGGCCAGATGTCTCCTGCCCCAGCTTAATGCGGGGATCCACAAATCCTATAATAATGTCTACCATAAAGTTTGCAATTAAAACGCCAATGGTAATGAGAAGCGCGCAGCCCTGAATAACCGGATAATCATTTTCTCTGATGGCATTAAACATGACCATTCCAAGCCCTGGGTAAGAAAAAACAATTTCAGTAATAAGGGCGCCGCCCACCATTACTCCCAGGGATAAGGCGAGGCCGGTTAATTGGGGCAACATGGCGTTTTTAAAAATGTAGCCTAGAATTATAGGCTCCTTGGTACCAAGCTGCTTGGCATACTTAACATAGTCGGTGCCAAGTTCGTATATGGCCATGGAGCGCATCCCTATGGCCTGCCCGCCAATTAGAATCAAAAGCAGGCTAATAAAGGGCAGAGCAAAATGGTTCAAAACACTTCCGTAAAAAGCCCAGGAGAAACTGGGCATAAGCCCCATATCATAAGCTCCCATCGCGGGGAAAAATTCGTTTTGAATGGAAAAATAAAATACCAGAACCATAGCAAAACAAAAGTAGGGGATGGAACTGAAAAACAGGGAAACAGGGTAAAATGCCTTATCAAAAATGCCTCGTTTGTAGGCGGCAAATGCACCGAGAATGTTACCGATGAACCAGCCGATTAAAATAGCTGGAACTTGCAGGGCAAGGGTCCAGGGCAGTCCAGCGAAAATAATTTCAGATACGCTTAAAGGGTGGTGGGTAAAAGAAGTTCCCAGGTTTCCGGTTAATGTTTCCTTAACATAACTGAAAAATTGAATGGGCAGAGGCTTATCCAGGTTAAATTCCGCCATGTATTGGTTGTACAACTGCAAATATTCCTTGGAGTCCATCCCCGGAGAGCTCAACTTGATCATTATAGTGTCAATGGGGTTTGAAGGGCCCAGTCTGGGGAGGCTAAAGTTAAGTCCGATGGCCACCAGGAAGGTCAGTGCGTACCAACCTCCTCGTTTTCCTAAATACTTTACAACAGGACTACTAAACATAAACAGAACCCAGCTTATTTTGCCGGTTTAATCCCCCAAAGGGCCTTTACGCCAGCGCCAACCATTGCTGCCTGCGGCGGAGCATATGGATTTTGTTCTGTGGGGAAGTTAGTCCAATGTTTGGTGCTGAATTGATACAGATGCCAGGGTCTGTACATTAGAGGAAGAACAGGCACTTCTTCCATAAAAAGACGATTAATAGCCCTATAGGCTTCGGCCTGCTTCTCTTCCTCGCTAGAAAGTTTTGGAATCACAGCCAATAGGCTATCGGCCTTGGGATTTTTATAACGCCCTTCGTTTTTATACATCACTTCGCCCACAGGTCTCCAGTCATTGCTGCTCATAACCTTTTCAAACCTGGACCAGGGAGAAGAAGGAGAAGCGTCAGGCTGAGGCGTGCGCATGGTAAAATCAAAAAGCCCATTTTTCAAATCCTTATCCCAGATTGGGTATTCCACAAATTTTTCTCGGATATCCAGGCCAATTTCTCTAAGAGAAGAGACCACAATTTTTAAAGTGGATTCCCAATCAGACCAACCACTGGGGCAGGTGGCGAACATTTGGGGGATTTTGTTTCCGTTTTTATCTAGCAATAGGCCATCTGCGCCCCATTTATATCCAGCATCGGCCAGAATCTTTTTGGATTTTTCGGGATCGTACATTTTACCGAATTTATCCGCATCTTCTTTTGAAAAGTATTTGGACTCCATTCCCTGTGGCAATATTAAGCCAGGTTGTAAATCGGGAGTGTATCCATACATGGCCAGATTTTTTATTTGCTCATAGTTTATGCCGTGGGCCAAAGCTTGTCTAAAAGAAGGATCGTTTAAGGGCTCCTTATCCAGGCGCATCAACAAACATGGAATAATGCTGGGAATGTAATAGGGGCTTTCACTGTACCAGGTCCCAACTCCTTTGTTAAAGGAATTCCAGATTTGAGGGTAAAAGGTTTGGGACAAATCCAAATGGCCTTGCTTTAATGCCAGATTAAACTTGTCATTGCTCTTGTAGCCTGAATGGATGATGTATTCAGGAGAAGGCAACTGCCCTTCGTACATTACTTTTCCCCAATAACTATCCACTCTTTTAATCACAATTTTTTGATCGGAATAGGTTTCCACTGTGTAAGGACCAGATCCCATGGGTTTGTCGTTTTTGAACTCCCGCAATTTGGAAAGGGCTTCTCCCTGAGGCAAATCTTTAACTTCCGCTTCCAGAGGTTCGAATACGGATTTGGGAATAATGGGGGTTGTGGAAATAATATCCTTCATAAGAAGGGGGTTGTAATTGTCTTTGCGCAAGGTGAATTTAATTTGAGTGGGGCTCACAGCAGCCACCTCTTGGATATAATTCCAATGGCTGTGAAAATTGGTGAGGTATTTTTTGTGCAAATTAAAAGTGTATTGTACGTCCTCTGAGCTAAGAGGAGTTCCATCCTGCCATTTTGCTTCGGGATTTAAATTTACAGTTAGGGTATATTTGTCCAGTGCATAGTCAGTGGCTAAAATTCCTTCTAAATCCCCATCCAGTTGGTTAAAGCCAAAAAGAGCCTCATAAATCAAGTTCATGTTTCCCGTAATGGGCCAGGCCGGGCTACCATGAAGGGGGTTAAAGCTAGAAGGAGGGCCCCATTGGAAACCGCCTACATACAGGGTTTTTTCCCTGGGAAATTGGAGAGTTTCTTCGTCCCCAGCCCCGGATTCAGATTTTTCGGAGTCGCAGGCTGTTATAAAAAGGGCTGCTGCCATAGAAAGGCTGGCGAGTTTAATAAAATGGCTGAAAGTACTGTATTTTTTCATATTTCCCCAAAAAATTTCCAATTGAATTACTGACTTAGTGTAAAGGGCTGGGATTTAAGTTCAATAATGTCCCGAATTTCCCAGAATTTTGAACACAATTTATTTAAATGGCTATTCAATTCACAAATAAAATGGACAAAGTGCAGGCTATAAGCGGGTATTTTGTCGTAAATCCATTGCTAGCGGAAAACGAAAAAATTATATGAAAAATATCCAATAAGAGCTTAGATTTAAGTTGGAATCACTCGTAGGGGAATACCGGGCAGCCCCATTTTTCAATTATTTCAGATTGAACCAAATTCTGGGGAGATTGGTTCGGTTTTTGGGGAGGTAGCCAAATGGCTAATTTTAATTTCGTGCGTTTTTTTGTATTTCTGTTGGGAATTGGGGGGCTTTTATGCCTAGAAGAAAGCTTTGCCCAAAGCAGCCAGGCCCACCCAAGTCTTGATATCCAGGACATAAGGCCCAATAATTTCGAGCCATTGGTAAGCGGTATGGATTTCTTGTCGAATGGAGATCTGGTATTATCTACCTGGGAGGATTTTGCCTGGACTTCCGGAAAAGTCTTTATTTTAGAAAACCCTGGAACCGCTGGTTCCAGCGTTAAGGAATTTGCCAATGGCCTGGATAATGTGCTGGGTCTGACGGTAGTAGACGATGAAATTTACATCTTAGAACGCACACAGCTGTCCAAATTGGTGGATTCAGACAATAATGGAACAGCTGACCAAAAAGTAAAAATTTCGGGGGGCTGGTCTTTTAACCCTAACCCCGGTAAAAACCTGGATTTTGCCCTGGGACTTTTGGAGCGGGATGGTATTTTTTACGGCGGTTTGGCTACGGCCTGGCCACTTACGGACCCTCAAGGACCCGAGCGTGGCTGCATGATAACCATGGAAGAGGGCCAGGATTATGAGTGTATCGCCGGGGGAGTGCGCACTCCCAATGGCCTTAGTTTTGGTCCCGAAGGCGAGCTTTTTGTGACGGACAACCAGGGAAATTATGTGCCTGGTTCTCGACTCAATCATGTGAAAGACGGCCGGTTTTTTGGAGTTAAAAAGAATAATCAGGCAGGCCCGTTTGATAATACGCCCATGAGTCCGCCAGTGGTTTGGATGCCCCACCGGGATATTTCCGTTTCTCCTTCTCAACCTCTTTGGCTTACCAAAGGCGTGTACGCTGGCCAGTTTTTAATTGGCGACCAGGTTTTTGGCGGGATCCAACGGGCTTATGTGGAAAGGGTTAATGGAGAGTATCAGGGAGGCATTATCCGCTTTAGTGGCGGCATTGACGCCGGCCCAAATCGCATGATTGAAGGCCCGGACGGCGACATTTATGTGGGCGGGATTGGTGTTCCCGCTGATGTTTGGTCTGGTTGGTGGTGGAACGGTACCACCTCCAGCTTGCAAAAAATACATGAAACCGAAGAGCTGACCTTTGATATTCTTGCCGTTAAAAGTGTTCAGGAGGGGTTTATTATCGAGTTTACGGATTCTTTATCTTCCTCTCAGCTGGGGGGAAACAATGTTAGCGTCAGTAATTTTGAATACAACCCAGGCCCGGATTACGGCTGCTGCAAAGGTTCGGATATGCCCGTTAACCCCAGCTCGGTTCAAAAAGGGGAAAACGGCAAAAGTCTGCTGATAAACATAAACAACTTAAATGAGAACAGCGTGTATTCTTTTGAATTGAGCAACATTCAGTCAAAAAAGGGAGCCAGCCTTTGGCAATCAAAAACCTGGTATACTTTAAATCAAGTCGGCCCCGCGGATGTGGAAGGATGTATGGACTCCAATTATGTGGAATACAACCCTGAGGCTGTTTATGATATGGGCTTTGCCTGTGTTGAGGAAAAAGAAGTGGGAATAAAACCAGGGTTCTCAGGCAAAAACAGCTTTGTCCGGGCGAACTTTCAATTTTCAAATGAAGATAGAGAAATCAATATACCCTTTGCTTATCTGAACCAAAGCGGCTTCTACCTGGTAGATGTTAAGGGCAATAAATTGCAAGTTTTAAAAAATACATCCAACATGTTCCAGGTTAAAGGAAACGTTCAAGCAGGATTGTATTTCATAATATCCGCGGATGCAGCTAATCTATCCCCCGGCAAAATTTTAATAAAGTAGGATTCATGTTCCATAAATATTTTTTAACCCTTTTGTTAATGCTGGGTGGGAGTTTGTCCGTTGCCCAAATTTCAGATGAAAAAAACGATTCGGGTTGGGTTTCTCTTTTTAACGGAGAAGATTTATCCGGCCTTGTTATTGATATAGAAACATCCCAGTCGAATAACCCCGATCCCACGGGAGCCATTTCTGTTCACGATGGCATGATACATTTTTATCAGGATCATGGCCCCGGTAGCCAATCCCCCTATGGGGTGGTGAAAACCGATAGGGAGTATTCCAACTATCGCGCCAGAGTAACTTTCCAACATGGCGAAATTCGCTTGCGTGGAGACCCCAATAATTCCGGGCTTTTTTACCATGTTAAGGATGGTCCGGCAGTTTGGCCGCCCAGCATCGAATGCCAATTAAAACGCCACTGGAACAGTATTCAAAACAGGCCTTGCTCTGTGGAAGCGGGGGATTGTAATGAAATTTGGGCTGCAGATTTCTGGATTTTAGGAGGTGCTCAAATCACCAACCGCTACGGCGATAAAACCGCTTTGGGAGGCTGCTGCAACCCTGCTCTGGTCAATCGAAATGAGTTTCCCGATTATGAAAAAGAGGGTTGGAACTTAATGGAAATTGAAGTGTATCACGACTCTATTTTCTATAACATATTTAATGGAAATACCATAAATTGGGGTAGCCAATCTACCTACGATAACGGGGGGCAAAGGGTTCCCTTGACAGAAGGGGCTATCGCTCTTGAGCTGGAAGGTGGAGAAATCATGTTTAAGGATTTTGAAATCATTGATTTTGACCGAACTCTAACCATAACATCTCCAATCAGTTCTCAGGAACTGGCCCCTGGAGACAGTCTGGAAATTACATGGGAGACCGAAGGCGCCGTGGGCAGGGTCTTTTTGGAATATAAAATTGGAGAGGGCGACTGGACTTTGATTCAAAAAAATATTGATGGCCAAACCAGTTATAAATGGGAAATTCCTGATGTTAATACAGACGACTCTCTTGATATTCGGGTGGGTCACGGGGATAAATACGGAGAATCGCCGGTAATGCATAAAATTTCGGGAAGCTCTTCTGTAAAAAATCCAATAAACTTGAAAAAAGAATTTGGTTGGGAAGAAATACGGAGTATGGCGGAAAAGTCTCCTCTAAACATCACTGTGCGAAACCTCAAGGGAAAGCTGGTATGGAAAGGGTTGCTTAATGCTGAAAATATTGCAGAAGTTTCAAATAAATGGAATGCTTATGCGCCTTCCGCCCTTCATTTTCAATTGGACGGTCTGTAAAATCCCTATTTGGGGCGCACAGAGCCCAAAACAAATTTCACAAACTAGTTAATCAATATTACCCACTAAGTTAAGAGGAGCTAAAGGCTCCTTGTTCTTGTTTGGTAAAAGAGTCAGGTGGATATGATCTTCGGGAAAGATAAAAAAAACGGGACCCAATTTAGCAGCCGGATAATAAAGCAGTCTATAACATATGCATTGTTTTTGGCTTTGGGATTTGCGAATGCCCAAATCTTTGAAGCGGAAGATGCCATTGTAGACGAAAATAGCGTTAATCTGGTGGAGCAAGCTAATGTATCGGGTGGCAGCTATGTGGAAATGAAAGAGGGTGACCTTTCTTTTACTGTTAATGTTAATGAAGAGGGTTTTTACGCCATTTGGGCCAATTACGCACAAGCCTATGATGAGGGCGGTAAAATTCAGAATCTTTCGGTAAACGGTTCCTCGGCCGGGCAAATATCTTTTCCTTACAGTGAAGAGTTTGTAAAAATAAAAGCTTCAGCCAAAGTAAAACTTTCTGCGGGCGAAAATACCATTGGCATTGTTAAATCCTGGGGTTGGGTGGATTTGGACTACATTGAACTAACGCCCTATGTGGAAACTCCATTTAGCATTTCTGGCGCTTTGGTGACTCCGGACGCCTCTGAAAATGCCAAAAAATTATATGGTTTTCTCCGGGAAAATTTTCGCCAAAAAGTGGTGAGCGGGGTGATGACGAACACTGTGATGTTAACGGATGGAAAATACACTCCAAATACTGTGGAAAACCAGGAAGAGGTGGCCTGGATAATAAATGCCTCGGGCAAGACTCCGGCTTTGCTTGGTCTGGATATGTTCCACGCCACTGGCTTGAACTCCGATGGGGAATGGTACCAGGGTTATACGAATGCCACACTCGCTCTGGCGGAAGATATATGGAATAAGGGAGGAATTCCGGTTTATTGCTGGCATTGGAAAGACCCAAGCCATGTGGTGGAGGCCTTTTATACGGAATCCTCCAACAACGTGCCTTTTACCACATTTAATTTAAATGACGCATTCAGCGATACATTGAACTATACATCCTTTAACACAAGCAGCCAGGAATACCAGTGGATTGTTCGGGATATTGATATTGTTTCAGAAAAATTGTTGGAGTTAAAAAATAAAGATGTCCCCATGTTGTGGAGACCCTTACATGAGGCTTCAGGCGGCTGGTTTTGGTGGGGAGAAAAAAGCCCTGGAGCGGCCGCTGCTTTGTTTCGCCTTATGTGGGATAGAATGGTGAATCATCACGGATTAAATAATCTAATCTGGGTCTGGACCACGGATGAAGCCGGGGATGCTTTGGAATGGTATCCGGGAGATGCTTATGTGGATATTGTGGGGCGTGATTATTATTACTATCCCCGAGAGGCCAACCATGGTTCCCTTGTGGCTTCCTTTGAAAAAGTAAAGGAAATTTTCGAAGGTAAAAAAATAATTGCCCTAACGGAGAACGGTTCTATCCCTCATCCGGATAGCATGTTATCCGATGGGGCTGGTTGGTCCTATTTTATGCCCTGGTATGGCGAATACACCATGGACGGCTGGGCTCATGACAATACCGCCGAAGACTGGAACCAAATCCTGAACCATGATTTTGTGTTAACTCTGGATGAAATGCCTGGATGGGATAATTACATACCTACATCTATAAGTGATTTTTTTGAGGAGCAAAGTGGTTTAAAAGGTTTCTTTTCTTTGGGCGCTTTTCATTTGAAGATGTCCCGGTCGCAAGATGTTAGTATTCACATGGTGGATGTAAATGGGCGAGTGTTAAAAAAAATATTTTCGGGAGTTTTGGCCTCTGGTGAACATCATTTTTCCACAGCTTGGGGGAATGGTTTGCAAATAATCAGAATAACCTCACGATGGGGAACTGAATATTTTAAACATGTGAACTTGTAATGTTTATGGGCTCCAAACCCCTTTGACGCGATATTTTCCCGATTTGAGAAATTGAGCGAAAACTTTTTTATCCCGCTTTACAATTTTGACACTTCCCCCGGCTGAGGACCATTCTTCTTTTGTAAAAGCTCCATCCAGCTTTAGCCACAGGGATTTGCTTTTGGGTAAATCTGAAATTTCAAAGGTTAGAAACAGGGAAGGGGCGCCGTAGTGGGCATCGTAATGGGCGTATTCTTTAATTTGAATTTTTTTTCCATTAGAACTCAATAGGTTAAAATTGATTTTGGCCGCTTCCATATCATTGGCGTAGCTTATAAATTGGGGGGTTAAGTTTTCGGAAACTTTTTCATGGCGCAGCTCCCAAATTTGCGGGTTGTATTTTCTGTGGTAAATGGCCCCAGAGGGATAAAAGACTTTATTGGATATGCTTTGCTGGTCGGGTATGTTTTCCCAAACTGAAATTAAGGCGCATTTACTTTTGGAATAAATGAGGGTCATTTTAGGATTAATTGGCATTAATATGGCATCCGAAATCTCCTCAAAAACTCCCTCCTGGCTGCTGGGAACAAAACTGGATGGGCCGAATTCAAAGGCCTGGGATGAAGGAAAAATGAAAAAAACGCTAAAAAGGGCTAATAAAACGGACAAAGACATTTTTCCAAAATAACAAATAGGAGGGAGGCTGGCTTTAGTTTCTTTGGTGATTTTGTACACAAAAAAATTAAAATAGTTGTTTTAAATTTATAGCCATTCTTACGGGTGTATAAAAATTGGCTATAATATTGTAAAAATGAGTTGATTTTTTGAGGCTTTCAGCTAAATTGTACACTATAAAGGTTTATATTTTGAAAAAAATTTATAGTTATGACAATTATCGCAGGTATTTAAGCGATATGTTTAAAGAGAAAAAGGACAAAGAGGGGTACACCTATAGGGATTTTTCTAAGTCTCTGGGGGTGAACAGCCCATCTTGGCTTCCTCAGGTCATAAAAGGCGAGCGAAATTTAACACCCCGTTCTACCGAGCGGGTAGCCAATGCATTTCATTTGAGTAAAAGAGAACGCAGTTTTTTTGAATATTTGGTGGGCTTTACTCAGGCCAAAGATTCTAAAACCAAAGATGAAATGTACCGTAAAATGCTGGGGCTAAAAAAACAGCTCCGTCTTAATAAGCTGGAAGAAAACCAGTACCAGCTTTATACGAAATGGTATTTCCCTGTCATACGATCTCTGGTTTCAAAAATCGATTTTGGAAACGATTATAAATTGCTGGGAAATGCAGTTAACCCTAAAATTTCGGCACTAGAAGCCAAACAAGCGGTAAAACTTCTGGAAAAATCCGGGTTTATTAAAAAAGACCCAAGTGGTCGTTGGGCCCAGGTTACCAACATGTTGAGTACGGGTGATGAAGTGGATTCTTTGAATGTTATAAACTTTCACAAATCCATGTCTAAAATCGCCATTGAGGCCTTTGATAATACTCCAAAAATAGAGCGGGATATATCTTCTCTTACCATTGGCATTAACCGAAAAGATTTTAACCTCATTAAAACAGAACTTCAGGAATTTCGCAAAAAAATTCTCTCCATTGCTCAAAGCTCTGAGCCTGCAGATTCTGTTTACCAGGTAAACCTCCAACTATTTCCCCTCACAAAAAACCAATACAAGGCAGGTGGGGATGTTTAGACTATTATTTCTGGCCTCGGTGGTTTTATATGCAACCGGATGTTCCCGTTTTGATCAGGTAACCGGAGATGGCCTCGAAACGGGTAATGCATTTTCCGGAATGGTTATTGACGAAACGGGCAATGCTGTTTCCGGGGCCCAGGTAAAACTATATCCATCAGATTACGATCCAGAAACAGGCCCAGAATTAAAGGATGATTGGATTGATGTCACGAACTCCAGGGGGGAATACAATCTATACAGCATACCCAAAGGTTCCTATACCATTGTTGCCAGCAGTTCTGAAGGCGAATTTCTGGGAATTATGCAGGATGTGGGTATTAATCCCGCTGACTCTAATATTTATCGGGAATACCGAATTCCCACAGTGAAGTTACAAAAACCCGCCAACTTAACGGTTCTTTTCGATGGGTTGGTTAAAGAACCGGGCGGGTACCTTTATTTTCCCGGCACCCAATTGAGCAAATACATTGGCCAAAGCGATGTAGAGGCCAATCAACTTTCCTGGAATCGTTTGCCTCCCGGAAGGTTTAGAGAAATTTTCTATAAAAACACTTCTCTTCCAGAAGTAAACATTTTGCAAAACGCCATTAATCTGGAACCCGCCGAAGCCAGCAAAGTTCTTAGCCACGGAGCCTGGACCTATCGTCAAAAAATTTACATCAATACTACCGCTACCGGAGCGGGAACAAGTCAAAGTTTGCTCAGGCAAAACTTGACGCTTATTTTGGATGCCAACAATTTTGATTTTTCCACTGCCCGTTCCCAGGGGGAGGACATTCGCCTGCTAAATTCCAAAGGAGATAACTTGCCTTTTGAAATTTCCAGTTGGGATAACCAAAGCGCCTTTGCTCAATTGGATTTGGTTTTGGATACCCTATATCCTGATTTACAAAACCAATACATAGAAATAATCTGGGGTAATCCCATATGTAATAGTTATGTAGTTGGAAGCAGTTTGTTTGCCTCCAATAGCGGTTTTCTCGGAGTGTATTCTTTTGAGCAAGCTTCCTATCTCGACTCAGCCTATTCAGACAGGTCTGGAAATTCGCTGAATCTATATACATTGGGCGCGTCCCCAATGGAGCTTGTTTCAGCAGGTATTTATGGAGATGGAATAAGTTTAAATGGCATAGATCAGGCCCTTTACACTAAACAATCTTATAAAAACCCCAACACCTTTACCCTTTCCAGTTGGATTAAAACTACCACTGGGAATGGAGGAAAAATTATCGGATTTGGATCTGAGCCAACTGGCCTTAGTCAATTTTACGACAGGCAGATCTGGATGGATAGTCTTGGCCATATACACTTTGGGGTATTTCCTCTGGCTCCTGCCAATTTAAGCGGCGAGGATTCCAGCTATCTTGCAGGTACTAACATCCGCCGGATAGTCAGTTATAATAATCCACTTAATGATGGAAAGTGGCATTTTGTAGCTGCTGTGTTGTCGTCACAAGGAATGGAGCTGTATGTAGACGGAAAAATGGTAGCTTCCAGAGAGGATGTGAGTTCGGGCCAAAACTATACGGGTTATTGGCGAGTGGGTTGGGATGAAATGGACACTTGGGAATACATCGGTGAGAACAGTTATTTTGAAGGCCAGCTGGACGAAATTCAAATATCCCTGGAAAAAAGGGAGGAGAGCTGGATAAAAACCCAATATGTGAATTATGTGAATAATGAGTCTCTTTTCAGTTTTTCGAATGTAGAGGAATAAGTAATAGAAAGAATGTTGCTGTTTAACATTCAAGTTTTCGGGAGGTAAAATGAAATTTGGAACCCTTAAATCAGTTGTTATGGGGGCTGTGTTAGCCCAATTACCTGCTTTTGCTGTTGAAGACCACGAGTTGGAGTTGCATCCCGACTACAATTTGCAAACCATTCGCCCCAACCAACCCAATCGTGATCGAAATGGAAATACCGTGAATGTATGGGGAGCCGAAAACGGGGAATTTTCCGCTCCTGTGGTAGGCATGGATTGGTTTGATGAAGACCATACTCAACTTTTAGTTCAATCCTGGAGAGGAGATACGGGGCCATATAGCAATGGACTTACCGGAAACCATGCCCGCAATGGACGACTTTGGCTTTTGAGCAATATTCGCAGTAACAACCGTTCTGAAATTACTGGAGAATTGATTGCAGATGATTTTAAAGACGCCCATGGCGTGAAGGTGGTGGATGGGGAAATTTATGTTAGCGATATAGATGCGCTTTATAAATTAGAGGACAATAACAACGACGGTTTTTACGAAACAAAAGTGAAAATTGGCGATATCCCCTCCTATGACGGATGGTTTGAATACACCTTTGGCCTGGTTTACAAAGAGGAAAAATTCTGGATAGCCTTGGCTAGCCATGTGCAGATATCTGGAAATCCGGCAGTGGCTCTTGGCCCGGATAGGGGAGTGGTTATTGCCATGGATATGAACGGCAACTACGAAGTATATTGCTCGGGATTACGGGCGCCAAACGGCATAGCCTTAAACGACAAGGACGAAATTTTTGTTACAGACAATCAGGGCGGGTATCGACCTTCCTCCATGTTAATTCATGTGCAGCAAGGCAAAAACTACGGATATAAAAATGAAAACGATAATTTCAGAACCCGTTATGCAGACCAACCCGTTACTCCTCCTTCAGTATGGGCTGTACATGGGCCTATTGCCAATGGTCCCACTGGTCCCGCCTTTATGCCAACAGGCATTTTTAAAGGCCAATTTTTTGCCGGGGATATCGGAAAGGGCGGTATCAAACGCTATTTTATTGAAGAGGTGGATGGGGAATATCAGGGAGCCATTTTCCCTTTTACCGGGGCCATGGAAGTAGGGATAGACCGGATAATAATCGATGATGACGGCACCATTTTTGCCGGTGGTGTGGGGAATGGTTCAGATAGAAATCAGGGCTGGCTCGGTACCCGGCAGGGCTTACAACGCCTGGACAGAAAAGACAAAGAACCCAGCTTTGAAGTTTTGGCTGTGCGTTCCCGCGCTAATGGGATGGAGTTGGAGTTCACCCAGCCTGTAGGAAATAACGCCGAGCAACTTTCCCAATACTCAGGGGAAAGGTATCAAATGATTCCCGATACGGACAGGTACACTAGCTATGGAGCGGGAAATATGTTAAACGGTGTGGATTTAAATATCCGTGATGTGCAAGTTTCGGAAGACAGAAAAAAAGTTTTTTTGGAGATAGACAACCTGGCTGAAGGATGGGTGGTTGAAATTGATTTGAACAACAATTACCAATCTCAATCAGGGCAAGGAGCCTGGTTTCACACCGTATGGTATACATTACATAACATTAGCCCCACTCCTGCGTTTGATAAGCCCGGTTGTACAGACCCCGATTTTATTGAATTCGATCCTGAAGCAACTTCCGATGATGGCAGTTGTGAAACCTTGGGTGTAAGTCAGGTGTTTGTGGACAACTTTCATTACGGTCTTAGCGCTAACAACATGTTAGGATTAAACCTCCCTTTTGAAGGCCATTATAAGTTGGAATTGATTTCCATAGATGGAAAAGTCCAATTCAAAACTTCTCTGAAGGGAAAAGGCAATCACAATGTTAATTTGAGTCAGTTGAAACGAGGGGTGTATGGCCTTAAAATTTCCAATGGAGCCATTGTGCATCAGTTGCCAGTAGTTCTTAAGTAGCCATTAAATCGAAGCGCTAAGAGGAGGCTTTCACTTGAGAGTCTCCTCTTTTTTTTGCCTGCATATTGTTTTTGGAAAAGCTGCTAAATTAAAACCAGCCTAAACCAGTAACATCCATCCTTTTTATCCTCCTGCAAGAAGAACCGGTTCTTAGACACTATTTATAGAAGAATAAATCTAAATGTTTTGAATTAAAATTACTTAATGGCGATAGGGTAATTTTTTATCTGCCTGCCGTTTTCATTTTCTTCCACCCAGCTTAGGATGTAATTTCCTTGGGGAAAATGGGATTGGCTTAAATCAAAATTCCAATATCCATCAGCATATTTAACATCACCAATCCAGGCATATTTAGCACCTAATACATTCATGATTTGAGGCATTAAAACTTTGGAACTACTGGAGGCTTTGTATTTAAAACCGTTAGGCACTGTGATAAAAGGGTTTTCAAAGTTGGCGGCAACTTGGTTTATGCCCACAAAAGGTGCCTGAACAACCAGGTTAATGCGCAATTGGCTGGGGTCCTGAACAGGGGCCATGCCGTTTGCATCCAATGAAGCCACTACGGTCTCTTTTTGGGTAAAACCTTCGCCATTCCAAGTGAGGTTTACATCGGCGCCACTTCCCGTATATTCCTTAGTAATCCCGGAACTCTGTCCGGTAAAGGTAACCGTCCAGTCTACAGAAGATTCAAATTTGGCTGTGATTTGAACATTCCCTGGAAAATAAACCAGAGAAATGTTGGAAGCCAAAGCTTCGGTTAAAGCTACGCCAGTTTGAACATCGCCCTGCATATCCTCATAAACATTGGGAAACTGGCCGGTAAGTAAGGCAAACCCTAACATAGCAATACTTTGGTTGTAGTAGAATTTATCGTCTTTTAAGGATTCCTGTCCAAAATGATCTTTGGCTGTACCTGTAATTTGAGCTATCATCCTACCGCTAATGGCAGTTGTGGCGTACTCGGTATCTTTCGAGCCTAAAATTGCTGTAGCCCACATGGCGACATTATCAAACAAGCCAGCACTTTCTGTAACCAGATTTCCACTTGCATCATATTTCCCCATTTGTCCCAAAATGGCTGTTTTAGAGCTTGCATTGTATTGGGTGAGAGTTTTCTTGGTGTTTTTGCAGTATTGCACGGCCCTGGTTTCATTGAACCATATGGCGTCCATGGCGATTCTGTAAGGGGTTCTAATCCCGTCAAAGCCCATATCCAAACCGCCTCTTCCGCCTTGACCGCCACTGGAAGTAATCCAGTTTGAGGTTTGCCCCTTGTCGTAATGGGGCATCATTTGGAGAACTTGATAGCATTTATCAATAACGGGGCCAAAGTTTACTTGATTTTGATAGGCATCAAAGACTTTAAGAGCTCCCACTGAAAAATAACTGGGGTTTAGGTTGTTTAAAGCATCTCCGCCCCAGTTGTCACCGGGAAGTAGATAATCGTTGGAGGTCATATTTTGACGGATGGAAACAATAATTTCCATGGCTCGGGTGCCATAAGCGTTATTTGAAGTCCATAGGCCTTTTTTCTGCAATTCATCGGCAAATACCATAGCCAAACCAATATCCAAGTCCGCATCAGTGGCAGCGCCTTGTTCGCCGCTAGGCCAGTTCCAAATAAAATAGCTTTTGCGCCCATTATCCCACATATATTGAGTGGAGGCCTGGTGGATTCGGTCAAAAGTGGCCTGGTCATTCATTAAAACGGCCAAAAGCAACCCATAGCCCTGCCCTTCAGAAACAGCCTCATTTGCACCGATGGTTTGGGCGCTGCTCGGATCCCACCTCATGTGATTTACCAGACCATTGGAATGAATATAATGAGACTTCCACCAGTCCCAGGCTTTTTTCATTTCATTAGAGAAACCCGACGGGTTATTTACCAAGTAGGTGTTTACGTCATCTCCGTATAAATCGGAGAAATCATACTTATCAGGCCTTAAATAAGGCAGGTTCCATTGTGCCTGAAGGCAAACGAAACTAACGGCAATTAATAATAGCGATATCCTTCCCATGCATTTTTAGTATATGCTTTCTGAGGATGGGTTCAGTGAGAACTACGATTTTTTCAAAATAAATAGCGAAAAAGTAAAATTTCTTTGAATTGGCACAAATTCAGCAATTTTAGGGCAAATTCTTAAAAAAGTCCATTAATTCCTGAACCGGATTGAAAAACCATTCCACTAAATGAGGTAAGTTCACTTTAACACGGTAAGGGTAAAAACTATGTATTCATGGGAAAAAATCAGCCAAACTAAACTCGGAGTGGTTATTATGGCCGCTTTTCTGCTTATTGCAGGGAATGTGACTGCTCAAGTATCTGTGCTGGACGATTTCGAAGGCGGCACAAATCAAAATAAATTTTTGGGTTATTGGTATTTCTACACAGATTCAGATGATGGTGGAAATTCCGTTATTAATAATGCAGTGGAAAATGGAACAGAATTGGTATTCGAAGGTTCCTATCCCGGTGGTTATAACGGCAGCAATTATGCCGGAGTCATTGATTACGAATTTGGAACTATTGAACCCAGCTGCGGTGGTACCTGCACCTATGGTAACATGGTTGGTGCGGGATCAAATTTTGCAGCAGAAGGGGAAACTCTGGATTTATCCACGGCTACAAAAATTACCGTGTGGATGAAAGCTTCCGCCCCTATGCAGGTTCGCGTTGAAGTTCCAACCACTGATATTCTGGACTTTGCCTATTACAGAATGACTGCTGATGTATCTACAGAATGGACTCAAATCACTGTAGATTTTACAGACTTTATTACTTTTGCTCAACCTTCCTGGGGTGACGAAGTAGACTTTAACCCTGCCGTAGCGGAAAAAATCCAATTTCAAATTTCTGCGGAAGATGAAAACCCCGACGCGGGCGTTCTTTATATTGACGATATTGAAATTCATGGATATGTATGGGTACCTCCCACAGCTTGTCCTACCATTGGCGCCGCCGGAACTCCTGGTGTGGGCCTCTTGCTTTCCGATATGGAAGGTGAAATTCCTGCTCAAAATGTTTTGGGACAACACTGGTTTGCCTATAATGATGTGGGCGAACGTGTAGTTGGGCCTGGTGAATTCACAGACGTATTTGGTGGAGTTGTTGTTGACGAATTGGATCCCACTGTTATTGATATTCTAATTGAAGGTAATGGATATGGCGCATCCAACGGCGCTTTTATCGACTTCCAACTTGGGCCTACATATTTGGATGGAACTGAAATAATTCGTCCCTTTGCCGGAGTGGGTGTTCGCACAGGCGATAACCTTGAACTCAACAACTATAATGCGGCAGTAAACGGAGCCACAGGCATTCAGTTTGATTATATGACATCTGATGATGCCTGGGTTACTTTTGAAGTACATGCTGTTCAGAGTTTTCCTAATCCCGGGATAGTTCATCATTGCCTTATTCCAGGGTCTGCCGGAACATGGCGCTCCGCATCTGTAGCCTGGGCTGATTTAAAATTGCCCGATTGGGATGAAGTGAAATTAATGCCCGCTGCTCAAAAAGTACTGAATACAGCTGCCTTAACAAAAATGCAATGGAAATACCAGGGTGAGCCAGGTACAGCTGCTTCAATGTCTTTTGACAATGTTTATTTGTTGGGCGCTGCCGCTGAACCTATTAGTGTAAAAGACAGAATGCAAAATGCTTCAAGTAATTTGGAAGTTCATTTCAGCCAAGGTCAAATCAACTTTAATTTCTCTGATGCTTCCATCAGCGATATTGAATTGAAAATCCAGAACATGAAAGGCGAATTGGTAGCTGTTCAAAATGCGGCTAGTGTAAATGCCTTAAGCTCTATGTATGCTGAAAGTTTTAAAAATGGCGCGTATGTGGCTGTTGCCAGCGCTATGCAAGACGGCAAAAAGGTGGAATTCAAAAAAGTATTCTCCTTAGTGCAATAATTTGATAATCGCTGCCAATTTCCCCTAAAGGGAAATTGGCTTTTTTTTTAACCAAACAGAAAGCTTATGATTAAAAACCGGGGACTAATAATCATCCTTTCTGCTGGCTTCCTTCTCAAAACCATATTCGGGCAGGACTACGCAGGACTACAAAAAATAGCGCTTGAATTTTACGCCTATCAAAGAGCTGGAATTCAGGATGGAACCAATCCGCACAATCCTTTTTATAATCAATCTCCTTATCCGCATGCCGGGGATAGCTACAATGGAAATGATATGAGCGGTGGCTGGTATGATGCCGGCGATTTTGTGAAGTTTGGACTAAACATGGGCTTTGCAGCCTACACTTTATTAAAAGGTTACGATGTTTTTCCCAGAGGTTATGACGATGATTATGGTTTAAGCAATACATCAGCCTCAGACGGTATTCCAGATGTATTGAATCAGGCTAAATATGCTACAGATTATTTTCTTAAGGCAGTGGTCAGTAACTCCACAGTTGTGATGGATATGGGCCAGGCCAGCCAGGAACATGGAGATATAAATCAAAGTGGCTATCAGGCCTCCCAAGCTTTTCCCAATCGTCCAGCCATATTGGCGGATGGAGCAGATGTTCCTGGATTTTATGCGGCTACATTGGCATTAATGTCTATTGTTTACCGCACCCACGATGCGGCCTATGCGGACCAATGCGTAGCCAAAGCGAAGCAAGCTTTTGAATTTGGATTAACCCACCGAAAAATTTGTACCCCGCAAACCAAAGCGGGGGCAGCTCTCTATACTTCCAAAGGCTGGGAAGACAAAATGGCCCTGGCTGCTGTTGAATTGTTTCGGGCCACAGGGGACGCAACTTACATGGAATGGGCTCTGGAATTTCAGCAAAGTGTGAGCTCCCATTATTTTGCAGTGGGCTATGACCATGTTGGCGATTACTCAGCCTTTGAATTATACAGACAGGGAGTCAATGCCACAGCTGCCTGGATGGCGGATGTAAGCACCATTTTAAACAGGCAGGCCACCGGCCCGGCTCTTATTAAAGACGCATATGTACCTTCGGATTGGGGCAATGCCGGTCATGCCGGAAACTCCGCCTTTTCCCTGGCTTTAGCTTTTTCCTTAAAGGGAAATGACAAATACAAAGATTTTGCATTCCAGCAGGTGGAATGGGTATCAGGAATGGGTTCCTATCCCAGATCCTATGTAATGGGCTTTAATAGCGGACCTAACAATCCCCACCACCGTAACGATGCGACCATTGGAGGATTAAAGGGTTCTGTTTTATCGGGTCCTGCTCCTGATGGCGCCTTTGATCCAGCCAATCCGGAAAATTCCAATTGGAACTTTGTGGACGATAGAAACCAATACAAATATACCGAACCGGCCATAAACTACAATGCCGGTCTTATTGGAGCTTTGGCTTTTATTAAAGATTATACAAATCCGCCAGCGGGCTTAGTGCGTATTTCCTCCCCCATGGTGGTTGTAAAAGATCCACTGGACTTAAACGAAGGAGCTCAAACTGCAACCGTGGGCTTTGAATCGGCTCAAAACTGGACGGTTCAATTTTTGGGAGAAGTGAGCGGTGCATACAAAAATTACACCGGAACAGGAGCATCAGCCTCTGTAACATGGGACGGCACATCTGATGAAGGTTCTTTTGTTGCTGGTGAAAAAGTAGTGGTTAAAGTGGTAAGTGACTTGATAGCCAGTTATCATCAGGAAATAAGCCGCACTTCATTTTTCTTGTCCAGTACGTTAAAACAGCCTTTTACCGCAGCTGATATTCTCCTTTCCGATTTTAATGATGGCGCATTGGCCAATACCCTCGGCGGAGCCTGGGAAACCTTTGATGACAAGGTTTTGGGCGGGGCATCATATGTGAGCCCTTCAACCTTAACAGAGGCTAACTCTATTACTGCCGCCGGTGAAAGCGAAACAAAAGGCTTAAAAGTAAGGCTTATCGGCAAAGCCGGGGTGGAACATCCCCATGCCGGTATTCGCACGACCTTTAATGCTACTGGCGCCCCCATGGCCTTGGGCGGCTTTACCAGCGTGGTATTTGATATACAACCTGCAACGGTGGATGCTGTTTTATATGTCGAGTTTGAACAACCCAGTGTCACTGATGGGGCATACCCCGGAGTGGCCATACCATTAACATCTACCAATTGGTCGCGGATTCGTTTGCCCGTTTCTGTTTTTCAACAGCCCGATTGGAAAACAACCGCTGTAAATTTAAATCGAAATGAAGTGACCGCCTTAAGATTTACATATTACGGTGAAAGCAACGTATCTTTCACTCTCGACAATGTTCATATTGAAAACATGGTTCCCGGACAAGTTATTTCTGTGGAAGAGCCCAGCCGTAAACTTTTAGACAATCGTAAATTCCGTTTTGCCAACGGCTCCCTGCAATTCGAAATGGGAGGGAAATACGACAGAGCTCAAGCGAATTTGAAGTTGATGGATTTAAAAGGCCAACTGGCTTACGAATCACTACTATCATTTGATAGAAACGGAAATGTTGCTTTTGCACTTCCCGAGCAATTGTCAAAAGGTATTTATTTTTTCAGTTTGGGAAACAATCTTTCCGAAAGAATGTATTCTGGAAAAATTGTTATTTCTCAATAATCGAATCACTTTTAACCCCCCGGTATTATGTCAAATTACGGATATTTTGATGATGAAAACAGAGAGTACGTTGTAACCAATCCAAAAACTCCTGTTAAATGGATAAATTATTTAGGGACACTTGAGTTTGGTGGAATTATCGATCAAACCGGTGGCGCACTGCTATGTAAAGGTGATCCAGCCCTCAACCGAATCTTAAAATATATTCCTCAACTGCCCGCCAGTGATTTTAAAGGGCAGACCATGTATTTGAGAGTTGAAAATGAAAATGGCTACGAGTTGCTGGCCCCGTTTTTTGTGCCTGTTTTAAAGGAACCCGACAGCTACCAATGCAGAGTGGGTTTGGGTTATAACAGATACATATCGGATTTTTCCGGTTTGATTTGTGATGTTACTGTATTTGTGCCCCGTGGAAAGGCTGTGGAAATTTCAAAAGTCCGTATTGAAAATAATTCGGGAAAAAGTCTTAAAGTGGATGTTATCCCCGTTTCCGAGTTTACCCATTTTGACGCCCTAAAGCAGTTTAACAATGCAGACTGGGTTCCCCAAACCATGGAATCCCGCGCCTACTGGGAAAAAGACGGCAAACTGATTTTAACCCAATGCGCCTTTATGCAGATTAATAGGCAGATGAACTATACATCAGCCAATATTCCCGCTCAATCCTTTGAAACAGATAGAAAAAACTTTTTAGGTAATAATGAGTACGGCTCTTTTAAGGAACCTTTGAGTTTATTGTCGGAAAAATTATCAAATACCCAAGCCAACAGAGGCGATAACATACATGCCACTTTGTATGAATTAGGTGAGATTAAATCCGGGGAATCCCGGGAAATGGTTTTTCTGTTGGGCCAGGAACAAAACTTGGATAAAATCAAAGCCTCTGTGGCTGAATTCCAAAGTTTGGAAAGCGTTAACGCAGCTTTAAAAGAGTTGAAAGACTGGTGGGAAAACTTTCTCAGTTCCATGCATGTGGAAACATCCGATGCCATGTTTAACTCCATGATAAATATTCATAACCCCCGGCAATGTTATATCACCAAAAATTGGTCCCGTTATTTAAGTCTTTATCAATTGGGCCTCGGCGCGCGCGGCATAGGCTACAGGGACAGCTCTCAGGATGTTATGGGAGTTATGGACAGAATTCCAGAAGAAGCCATGCAGTTGGTCAGTAAAATTATTAGCGTGCAAAAAAGAGACGGTTCAGCTATGCACCAGTTCAATCCTCTTAGCATGGTGGCCAATGAAGGTGATTCCAGAGAAGAAAAGGACAGGCCAAAATACTATGGCGATGACCACCTTTGGCCCGTTATTAGCATTTGTCAATATGTAAAAGAAACAGGCGATGTTTCTATTCTGGACTCTGAAGTTCCTTTTTACGACAAGGATGATAACAAGCAGTTTATTGAAAAAGGCCCCGTAAAGGAACATCTTTTCAGAGCTTTGGATTTCAGCTGGAAAAACCGGGGCAAAAATGGAATTCCTTTATTGGGATTTGCTGATTGGAACGATTCGGTGAATTTGCCCACAGGAGCTCAGTCCTTTTTTGTGGCCTCCCTTTTTGGGAAGGCATTGTATGAGCTAATAGGACTTTGTGAATCTATGGGTTGGGAAGAGGAAACGAATAAGTACCAGGGCATATATAACGAACTCCAAAAAATCTTTAATGAAGAAGCCTGGGATGGAGCTTGGTTTCGCAGATACATTGATTGGAATGGTAAACTAATTGGGTCCAAATCCAATACTATGGGCCAGATATATTGCAACGGACAGTCCTGGCCGGTTTTGGCGGGTTTCCCTCCCAAAGAAAAGGCCGAAACAGCTCTCGATTCATTGAGAGAAAGGCTAAATACCAAATACGGCATAAAACTCAGCACACCTGGTTACAATGGTTTTGATCCCAATATTGGTGGGGTAACCACTTATCCTCCAGGAGCCAAAGAAAATGGCGGAATTTTCCTCCATTCCAACCCCTGGGTGATTATTGCTGAATGTATTTTGGGCCGTGGCGACAGGGCTTATGAATATTACAGCCAAATAAATCCCGCTCAGAAAAACGACATGATTGATATTTTTGAAGTAGAGCCTTATGTGTACCCCCAAAATATTTTAGGGGACGAGCATCCACAGTTTGGCTTAGGACGTAATTCTTGGTTATCCGGTACTTCCGCCTGGATGTATGTGGCTGCCACTCAGTATATTTTGGGAATAAGGCCCCATTATAATCAGCTTATAATTGACCCTTGCATTCCTAAAGAATGGGATTCCTTTAAAGTTATGCGAAAATGGAGAGGAATAACCTTTAATATCACAGTTCAAAATCCTCAGAAAGTATCCAGTGGAGTTACCAGCATTCAGTTGAATGGGCAAACTATTCCGGATTGGATATCGCTGGAAGGTTTGCCTGAAACCTGTGATGTTGTGGTGACTTTGGGAGAGGGGGGGAGACGTCATACCCCCATTAAAGAAAGCCTGAGCCAACTGGCTTAATTCCAATTTTTTTAAAAGTCCGGGAGTATTTTGCTTCCGGACTTTTTTTATGCGATTTAAAATGCGGGCAGGGTATTTTCTTAATTGGCTTTTGCTTTTTTGATCTGAATATATGTGGGGGTTTTTGGGCTTAAATTAAAAGCATGCGCTGTAAAAATAGGGTTAGTCAGCTTAATTTTTTCAAGGCAGGCTAATCTTTCAAAATGAGAATAGCTGTCTAAATAATTTAAAAGCTGAATTAATAAACGAAATGACTAACTAAAGATGGAGCTAGGCTACCGCAAAGACTTGGCGCCTTGCATATCGCCTTTAGCTTCCAAGGCTCTTTGATAGCTTTGGACAACATTTCTGCGCAAGCTATCCTGAGTGTTTACCAGGTTATCCAGACTGGATTTGAAGTACTTTATGGCCTGGTCGTAATTCTGCTCCTGCATGTATATCAGCCCCACACGATGCATTAAACTGGGCACCCGGTAGTGATTGGGATACTTTCTGATGTAGCGCAAATAATATTCAGCGGCTTTAACAGGATTGTCCTTGATTTCCAGCTCGGCAAGACGCAACCAACTTTCACCTGTGAAAATGCCTTTGGGGTAATTTTTTAAATAGTTTTCAAATGCTTTTTTGGACTCCAAAGGACTGCGGAAGTGTTTGGCTTTAAGGCGGGCAAGGCTGAAATGGGCGTTTTCTTTTTCAATGGCGCTGCTTTTTGAGGCAGTTATAATATGCTGGTAAATGGCCGCAGCTTCCTTCCAGCTTTTATTTTCCAGTAAATTGGCCTTAACAAGCATCTCGCTGATGCTGCTTTTGGGCTCAACCTTTTTGACTGGCGCTTCGATAGGTTCCACCACTTCCACTTTTTCTTCTTTTGCCGGAAGGAGCTTGGGTTTGGCTCTGGCAACTCTGGTGGCTTGTTTTTCCGGCTGAGATTCCAGATAAACCATAGCGTTGTCTTCGGATAAGAAAATGGTGGTGTCTTTTGTGATATATCCGTCTTTTTGAATCACTACCTGATATTTGCCCTGAGGTTGCAGGGCTGCCAAAGGAGCAACTCCCATTTTAAGGCCATTCAGATATATAACAGCGCCGTCGATGTTAGTGCTGATCTTAAGAGAAGCGTAGTTCTCCAATTTATCCACTGAAGGAGGCTTGGCGATAGCCTCTCTGGAAACTTTGTCTCCATTTTCCAGAATAACATAGCGACCTTGTTTAATATCGAAATAAAAGGACTGCCCGGCTTTAACTTCTAAAACCTCGTTATCGTGGGTGGCTATTTCCACTTTGCCTTCCAGAACTTTGGTGCTGAATTTTCCGGGAGCGGATTCCTGCATTTCAAAGTAAGTGCCTAAAACCCGAACCTCGTAATCGGGTGTATGTATTTTGTACTGCCCCTTTATGGAAGATTTAGTCACAAAGAATTTAGCGCTTTGTTCGCCTTTCTTGGAAAGAGGGTCTAACTTGTAGGCCACATTCTTCCTATTGGCAGATAAAATGGAAAGTTTAGAACCGTTTTCCAGCTCAACAAAACCACGCTGGTTGACCAAAGTTAAACTGGTGTTCTTTTTAGATTCGATTTGGCTGCCTGGATAATAGGTCTTTTTTAAATCTTCTTTAATTTCGCCCTGGCTTTTGTAAACCAAAGTGGGCAAGTCTCTATAGTCGTCTTTATAGGCATCCCAGCTGTACCAGCCGATGGCGCTTACAAGCAGCACCACCACCAGAGATTTTACCACTGGATTCAGAGCTCCAAACCAGCCCAAGCCAAGCCAGGTAGAAGCAGGAGAAATTTTTTCCAGCTTTTCTTTGCGCTCAATGCGGGCCATGATGTTTTCTTCCACATCTTCAAAGGCTTCCAGGGATAAATGTTCATCCCGCTTTAAAACAGCTTCCCAGGGCTCTAGCTTATCCACGGCATCCATCATAGCTTGCAACCTGTCGGGGCTGCCAATTTCAGGAAGAACATGTTCAGAATCGTCGGATTCCAAAATTTGTTCCCAACTGTCCTTGGACTGTTCTTCTTCAATGCGGTTTAAAAGCTTTTCTTCAATGCGCTCCCAGTCGCCCTGGCCGAGCATTTCCTGGGATTTGATAACGCTTTCCCAGTCTTCCAATTCCTGAACTTTTAATATATCCGATTCAATTTTATCCTGCAGTCTCTCCCATTGGGCGTCGGGCAAATCCTCTTTGCGGGATATGTATTCGCCTATGGTCTCGTCGTATTCCTGGTACTCAGTAATCTGGTGGAATAATTTGTTTTCCAGACTGTCCCAATCCACATGTTGATCATTAACATGAACCTTAAGTTCCAAAAGAGGGTCCACGCTGTTTAATTTTTCAATACGGTCAAAAAGACGCTGCTCCATTTGGGCGTAATTAATATGGCCATCTGAAAGCTCTGCGCGGAGCCCTTCCAGGAACTGCTGCCATTCTAAATTTTTGTCTTCTTCACCCATTTTATTCTATTAAATTAAAAACTCGTTTTCTGTTTGTTTAAACTGCGACCTCAAGAATCCACAGAATCCAGGTACTCCCTGATTTTTTTTCTGGCTGTAAATAATCTGCTTTTTACGGAACCCTCCGGAATGCTTAAAATCCCGGCTATTTCGTTTAAATCCAATTCACTATATATGTTAAGCACTACAGGAATACGCAGGCGGTCATCCAAAGTATCCAGCGCTTTTTCAACTAAATTTTTCAATTCGTAATTTTTTCCATGGCTCATGCCCCTGTGTGCAATTTCATATTCCAAATCATCCATGGAGGTGGTTTGGTTCGGGGAAATACGCTTGGCTGCCTGTTGACGACGCCAGTGAGCCGTACATGTGTTAATCACCACTCGGTGAAACCAGGTTTTAAAGGAGGAGTCGCCCTGAAAAGTTTTTAAAGACAGATAAATCTGGAAAAAGACTTCCTGCAGCAAATCTTCATGCTCACCTTTATGTCCGGTGATTTTGTAAATCAAATTATATGCGTAACTGCGATACATTCTAAAGATTTCCTTGAACGCTGCCTGGTTCCCCGATTTTGCTTGTTCTATTAACTCCGTTGTTTGATCGAACTCTGGTTTCATAGATCTATTCCCCTAAGTGATGCTATTAAGATTAGTATGATTCAATGGATAAAAGTTCAAATTAATCATCGAAAGCTGAAAACATTAAAATAAACGCTGAAAATTTACTATTATTATTCGAAGATGGACCTTATTGGTCTAAAAACTGAAGGAAAACCCCAAAGTTAGCAAGGAAAGGCCTGCTGCGCTCATCCACATTCTTTCCCAAAACTGGGCTTTATGGAACAATTCGGAGAATTTTTCCGGCCGATTGGTATAGTCATTTTCATTTAAAGCGGAATATTGATTGTAATAGTACTCCTGCATATAATAGCTTCCCAGTCCAGCTAAAATAAAGCCCGCTAGAGGATACATGGCTTTGGAATGGTAAAATCGCTTTTTTTTGAGTTTAATAATGTGTTTATGATATCCGGGCACCATCAGATTTAATTTTTCCTCATAAGGCAAATAGCCTTTTTCATCGCTCTTTATGTGAATTTCTCCCAAAGGTATCACCAGTTCCATGGGAGTTGCCCCTTTGTAGCCGTTTTTAAGAGAAAAATTAACCTTTGCAGGTTCCGATTCGATGGCCAGATGGCAGACATATTGGTCGCGCAGGTTTTCTGCAATTTTTTCAGCCAGGATGTTCAAAGCTGCGGGGCTGGCTTCCAGTTCCAATTCGGCCAGTGGCCGTCTGAACCCTTCTCGCTCCATTTTGACTTTGCTAGCCCTGGAGGCTTCAATAACTCCAGCAACCAGATTGTAGCTATAGCTAAAGAGGCTGTCTGTTTCATTTTCTAGCTGCCTATCGTACTTTATGGCAATGATTTTATCTGAATTTAGAAAGCCAGTCCCCTGAAGCTCCTGCCAGTCATTAAGGGCCAGGCAATAGCCTAATTGCAAAACACGGGGTTTTAGCTTTTCAAATAACTCCTTGGATATCTTTAGAGAGGCTGAATCTGTGTCGCTTCCTTTTATTAAAATCAATTTGGAGTGCTCCACAGGACAATCTCCAAAAGAGGGGCCAAGATTTGCCCCCAAAGTAAAAAGAAAAATACAAAGCTTAAATTTATTCATACACCAGGTTTTGCACCTTAGTGTAAATTAAACCATTTTAGCTGGGTTGTGGTCCCCTGATTTGAAATTTTCACCTTATAAATTCCCTGGGGCAATTGGGGAAGACCCAGGTTTGAAGTGGGAGCTGCGGTTTGACTGTAAACACTTTGGCCCCGCAAATTAAATATTTCCAATTCAAGGCTCCCTTTTATGGAGGCAGGAATGGAAAGGCTGTTTTTATAGATGTGAAACTCGCTCTTGGAAACCGATTTTAACAAGCTAACAGGAGGGGTGGAAAGAGTTCTGGCGTATTCGGCTAAATCCGCATTGCCCACTTCCATGGTTAAATCCTCGGGGAGTTTTTTGGGCAACCACTTTACCGTCCAGTTTAAGCTATCTCCAGGCTGCAATGTGGTATAAGGGCCCTGTTGCTCCATTTCCTGGTAATCCCGGGCAGGAGAAATATATAGTTCGATTTCATTTTCTCCTGGAGCTTTGGCAGATACGGGGCTGTCTTCAAATTTTTTAAGGACGATGTATCTGGTATTGGATACATGGCATAGCCAGCCTTCGCTGCCGTCGTCAAATAATTTAGGAGTGCCACCGGGTACGCTATTGCTGTCGTATTTGTACCAGCTAACCCCTTCGGCATCCAAAATTTGTTGAGACAGATCCCCGGTTTTTGTGTCTTCGCCACTGGGGTAAAAAATCATTCCCCCGGAGGCAAAGCGGGTGATTTCCCAGGGCGCTGCCTGCTTCTGGGAAGTGGAGACATTTACAATGCTATAAGTAATATCAAAACTTGTATCGCTTAAGGAGGCTTTAAAGCTTTTTACAAATTTAAACCCAGTAGCGTTGTCTTCGGCACTCTCTATGATATGCCCATCGTCAGTGGCTTGTTCTGTATAAGGGCCTTTATCCAGGGCCTGGGGTGGGGGCCAGTTCCAGGTAGATTGGGGGCTTGTCCAAAAGGTGGAGCCCCAGTTTTCGACATTTTCATTGATAAATAAAAGCTCAGTGCCTTCCCAGGTAAGGGAAGAAATACGGCCACCCATTTCCGGGCGAACGCTGAGAACAGCCGGGCCGCTTTCCAGGGTGAATTCTGCAAAGCTGGAAAAGGCCATAAATAAAAAGCAGGATAAAAATATTTTTAGCTTTGGGTTTGATTTCTTCATAATGAAAATTTGGTAGAAACTGGTTAAGGGATGGTTCAGACTAAGACCATCCAAAAGATAGTATACAGCCCTTTTAAGGAGTATGAGAAATAATTAAGGGGCTTTGGCCTGGTTTTTGGATTTGGTAATCCATATATATTTGCTGCTGGGAAAGCGTTCCATAGTAAATACGAACCTCATCCAGCATACCCAAATAGGAACTTTTCAAAACTCCCTGACGCTCCCAGTCTCCCAGATAATCAAATCCCAGTTTCCAGAAGCCCATAAAGTTTTCTCCCCGTTTTACATCGGGCTTTTCATCCACCAAAATCCCATCCACGAAGAGCCTGGCTCCCAATTCGGGGGACAGGCTGGCTACCACAAAATGCCAGCTTCCATCATTGTAACCTTCGCCGGATTTTATAATACGGCGGATTCCAGGGTAGCTGGGGTCTTCTGCTTCGCTGGGCAGGTTTTCCAGATTGGGATAATCTCCCAGATTAATGTATCCGGAATCCTCTTCTGCGATATAATCCTCTTCCGATATTTTTGGAAAGACGCCAAAATGAATACTGCCAACAGAGTCTATGTATATATGCCTGTCCCGTTGAATAGAGTTTTCAGATGCTGAGCTGGAAAAGCCAATGATTCTACCTGATTGTTCGGCCTCGGTTTTAAACCAAAGAGAAATGCTAAAATTATTTGGGGCGCTGTCCAGCTTATTGCTGTAGATAAATTGATAATCTTCTGTAAACTGAACGCCCTTGTAAAAAGCTGTCATTTCAGAACGGGCATTTCCCAGGTTATCAGAAGCGCTACCGTGGTTTTCATTATCGCTGGCATCTCTAAAGTTATTTTCATCCAGGCTAATCTCTTGGTTTAAGTGGTATACCGCAAAATATCCCTCTTCTTTAGAAAAAACTTTGTCCTCAAATAGGAATGGGGGACTGCCTGGATTTCCCCAATACATCTGAATATATTGATTTTCATTTTGCGCCTGAAGCTTATCCAGTAAGAGCCATATATCCGCAGTTTCCCCGGCGGGATCCCAGTTTTCGATTTCAAAGGGGATTAGCTTTCCATAGGCATCGGCAAAGCGCAGGTCTTCGGCCTCATTTCTGGCCTCCCCAAAATTAAA
Source organism: Fibrobacteria bacterium (assembly GCA_050294405.1). Lineage (GTDB taxonomy): Bacteria > Fibrobacterota > Fibrobacteria > UBA11236 > JADFYW01 > JBNKOC01. The sequence goes on from JBNKOC010000016.1 coordinate 60,812, forward strand.
ATCCAGGGAGTTTAAGTGTAAAAACAGGGGATAATTCGCAACATCTTCCGATAAATTGAGCCCTCTTGCCGATGTATTTAAAGTGATGCGGGCTTTGTATTTCCAAAGGCTTAAATCTCCGCTCCAAAGGGTATCGTTTTCCCGGACTTCCAAAGTCTGCGCTAAAGTAACAGCTTCTTCATTTTCTTTTCCCTGAGGAAGATAAACCACGCTGTCATAAATTCCGATAGGCAGTGAAGACAGAAAAATGGACTGGCTGCTCACTTCTGCGCTGTCCAAAAGCTTGGCTACTGGGGTTCCGGGAATGGCTATCCGGCTTTGGTGGCTAAGTTTATTTTGAGATATTTGCAGATGTATATCTCCCGTCGGTTTTAAAATTCTTTGCCCAAGTTCATAGCTTCCAAGTCCGGTGTTTATTTTTTTTATGTATAGCTTCTTTTTGCTGCCTTTGTGTTCCAGCCAGAAGTTATAAACCATGTTTCGACCCAGCTTAATGCGAAATTCGCCGTCATCATCGCTGGTAGTGCGTAGGGAGTCTGCAATTGGTTCTTCTTCAGTTGCAATGTATCCTTCCGGCAGAGCGTATACCGAAACTTTTGCCAAGGGTTTTCCGCTTTCATCTGTGGCAAAGCCGGTAACCGCGCTATTTCCGTCCTCTGTTCCGCCGCCAACTACCTGAATGGTGTTGTTTTCGCTGCAGGAAAGAAAACTAAGGGAAGATGATAATACAGCTAGGTATAAAAGAAAAAAGCGCAACATGTTATTCTTTTTCTCCCTTGCTTACGGGGAAGATTCGAAAGTCGCAGCGATATACCCGTTCCGGAGATAGGTCCTCTTCTGCAATCAGCAGCAGTTGCTTCCTAAAGTCCTGGATTTTTTGCTTCACTTCCGTAAAGCTTTTTTTAGAAAGGGTAAGAGTGATGCCCGACATATCCCTTTCTTTGGCGGGAATGGTTTTGAAGGCTTCGTTCCCTAAATTCATCATAGACATTTGGAATTGTGATACCAAAAAGGACTGAACCTCGTCGCCTGTGCTAATAACATTGCTAACTGGTTTGAAAAATCCGTCTTTATTTTTTTTAATGACACCTATGGAAATAAGTTCCTCAATGGCGGCCTTGGCTTCTTTTGCCTTAATGGAGGGTAATAAACATTCTCCCAATGTTTTGTAATCCTCTCCGATGTCAATTATATGCAAAAGCTCCCGAATAACAACATAATACCATTTTGAAAAAAGGCTAAGTTGCTTATTGGACAACTTCTTTAACTTTTTGCGTCGTAATTGATTGAGGGTTTCGTAAAAATCATTTTTCTCATCAATATCTTTGGCTCGGGCAAAATAGACCATGTACTTAAGATATTCCGCTTGAGAAGAATTGAGTTTCAATATTTCAGATAAATCTTTAACCTGTTGGATGGTAAAGTTCTGTTTGCCGGATAAAACATTGGCTAAAAAGCCGGAAGATGAAATACCCATTTCCTTTAAAATGGAACGCTGGGTAATTTTAAGCCCGCGTTTTTTTTGATCTTCCAAAAACTCTTTAATAAAAAGTCTGTAGTCAGCGTAATTAAAAATATCCACCATGTGGCACTCTTCCCATCCCCTCTATTTATTATAATAAAAATGAAGGAAAATTATAAGCAAATTTTATGGAAATATGGGGCAATCCTTTAAAGCGATTTGTGGATGGATAATAATAAAAACAGCATTTTTCTATTTTTTTAAAGGTATATGCCTTAAATTTTGGAAAGGTTCGGCTGTTTTAGGTAAATAATCGTAATTTAAGGGTAGACCTCAAAATACTTAAGAGAATTTTTTTTATAAGCAAATTAGCCCATATTGGCAGGATTTTAGGGTCTTTAAAGAAAGGCTGAAAAAACTACCATTTTTTATTTAGAGAGAATTTTATGAATTTTACTCCCAGCCCCAATCGCTACCATAACATGATTTACAACCGTTGCGGAAATAGCGGACTTAAATTGCCGGCTCTTTCCCTGGGGCTTTGGCATAACTTCGGGGAACCCGATGTATATGAAGAGGGCAAGCAGATAGTTTTTAAAGCTTTTGATGAGGGGATTACCCATTTTGACCTGGCCAACAATTACGGCCCCCCGGCTGGAGCAGCCGAGGAAAATTTTGGGCGAATGTTAAAAGAGGGCTTATCTGCCTATCGAAATGAATTGGTTATTTCCACTAAAGCCGGATATTATATGTGGGAGGGTCCCTATGGGGAATGGGGTTCCCGGAAATATTTGTTATCAAGTTTAAATGATTCTCTTAAAAGAATGGGCTTGGAATATGTGGATATTTTTTATTCCCATCGGCCAGATCCGGATACTCCATTGGAAGAAACTATGGCTGCCTTGGATAGCGCTGTAAGGCAGGGGAAGGCTCTGTATGTGGGTATTTCCAATTACAATGCGGAACAAACAAAAAAGGCCTGTAAAATTTTAAAAGAACTTGGAACTCCTTGTTTAATTAACCAGCCTTCCTATTCAATTTTTAACCGTTGGGTAGAACCCGAATTAATTTCAGAACTTGAAAAAGAGAAAATTGGAGCTATTGCCTATTGTCCATTGGCCCAGGGGTTACTAACAAATAAATACATAAAAGAAATTCCCACAGGTTCCAGAGCAGCTAAAGAGCATGGTTTTTTGCAAGCTGGCAGTATTACCAAAGAGGTACGGGATAAAATTTTAGCTTTGAATTCACTGGCCGGGGAGCGGGGGCAGAGCCTTGCGCAAATGGCCCTTTGCTGGGTGCTTCGGCTTCCCCAGATAACATCGGCCTTAATTGGTGTAAGTCGCTTAAGCCAGTTGGAAGACAATTTAAAAGCCCTTGGCAATACGGAATTTAGCAGGGAAGAACTGGAAAAAATTGATGAGATAGTTGGTTTCGAAAAAGTATCCAGCCTATAGAAGAAATTTTAAACTTGAGACGGATTCTTATTATCTGAAATTTTGAACCATGGTCACTTTATTGCCGGATATAAAAAAACCACAGGCAACTTCGGAGTAGTTGCCATTTGTCATGTTCCGATAATGATCCTGTTGGTTGGCAGGGCCATCTTTTTCAGACCACATCCGCTCCAGGCAAGACTCCACACTTTTATCCAAATTGTTGAAGTCCCATTTAGGACATTCGTTTTGGGCGCGGGCCCCACAATTTTCATTATCAAATCCATAGTGGGGGGTGGAGGTTTCAAAATCAATTTTCGCATGGCTGTCGGCGCATTTTTCTCCCTTTTGCCAGCGACCTAAAGGGTTTAGGCCTTCGGTTCTTCGCAAATCATTTATTTTGGTAACACATACATCCCGGGTTAAAAAAAGCGGATCATCCAATTCAGGCACATGGCTGTTTTCGTTATCGGGAATGCCGGGGGAATCTGTGCTCACACTGCTGGGTTCCGGGTTTCCGTTGATTTCGCAATGTGATAGGCAAAGAGCAATCAAACAGGAAGATAAAAGCGCCAGGCTGTGTTTAATAGGCAGTATCATAGGAAATACCAAACTGTGGATTCCACCCGCAAATCGGCTTTTCTATCGCCAAAGGCCCCAAAGCTAAGACCAAGGCTTCCACGCCATCGTTTGTGCCCGTAAAAAGTAAAGCTGGGAGATATATCGAAGCCAAAAAAATCGCCGAAGTCAGGTAATTGAGAGGATGCGTAAAAACCAGCCTCAAAATCAATGCCCTTTAATAAATGCACTCCAGGGTAAAAGCCCAGCTCTGTGGCCAGAAAACCATCGGGGGCCCATACCAGGGCGTCAAACATTCCCAGGCGGGCTTGGTAGTTGGCGTAAAATGTTTTGTTAAAATTTTGTAAAAATGTGCCCGTTAATGTTATGGCATCTCCGGCGTATTGAGCCACTCCCCAAAGCGCATCCACTCCTATAACCAGGTTGGGGTGGGGGATTAACTTGGTGCCAAATACGAGATGGCGGATGTTATTGTCTTCCTCCCACCATTTGGATTTTACTCCAAAGCCCACTTGCCATTCATCATCCAGGTGCAGCCCCACGGAAAAAGGCCCCCTTATTTTTGTATCGCTAAAAGGGGATACAAACAATGCGCCTTGAAAATAATTTCCCTTAGGGACAAAATTGCTGTGGCCGACATCGTAAGAAGCGTTATGTATGGGATTTAGAGAAAAGGAAAATGTGGTTGATAAAACCAAAACAATCAGGCTTTTGGACAATAGGTAAGAAAAGTTTTTTTTCATAATTTTTTATTGAGCTATCTTAGCGACCAATGCGGTCGATGTTTGGACTAGGTATATCGTTTTTTATTTCATTAAGCACATTTAGTTTTCCAATTTGGAGTGAAATCTCATCCCCATTGGTAAAAATGTTGGGGTCGATTTTAACCAACTTGGGATAAAAGTATTGGGAGTCATATTCTACGCTAAAAAAATGCGGCTTCTCGTATTCTATGAATTTTCGAATTTCCCGGAATATGCTGTTAATGTCGTAGGCGCCAAAATGCAGGCTGGTGGAAAATTTTCTGGAGCCGCCGATGGTATTGCGGACTTTGCCCCGTTCGTCAATGGCTTTATGCTTAACATCAAACAAGGTTCCATCCTGATACTGCACCGCAAAAGGGCCCACAAAGGTAGCGCTGCAATAGCAATTCCTCTTGAGCATGTAGGAGTAGGTGGCAGGCTGGGCATTGGCCCAAAGGGTAGCCATAGAGTCCAGGGCTAACAATTCCGCTTCCCGGTCCTGGTTTTGAAAAGTTTTTTGGATTTGCCTTTTGGCCTTAATGGTATGCACTTCCAAACTATCCAGTTTGTGTTCCCAAAAAGCGGGCTTTGCCGTTGAATTGGGGGGTAAGGCTCCGCGGGGAGAAAAATCCTTGGCTAAATCAATTTTCTTAAAAATTCGATTGCGCATAATTTGCACTTTTTTAACATGAGCCCTGAGGCTGTCCGCGCTACTGATTTGGGAAGACAGTTTTTCAATTTCCTGTTTGAGTTCCTGGTAGGCCTTCCCGATATAATGAACGATGTTACTGTCTAAATCTTTTAATCCATTTTTATTTTCCAGCCACATTCGTCTCACAATTAAAGCCTGGGCGTAATCCACCTCGCTAAACCCGGGAATATTGGCGGGCGGAGAGTAAGCAATGGTTTTAGCGCCGAGTGCGATATTTTTAAGGAGAGGGTGTAATATTTTTTTCTTAGCTGAAGATTCGTTTAAATTGGAGTCCAGAATAATTTTAATTCCTCCTCCCACAAGGGCAGTGTCTCCAAAAGCAGCCGGAAGAGTGTAGCAGAATATGTCCCCATTTATATTTTCACATGTGGTGTTGTAGGGGGCTAAATGGGATTCGATGTAACCGGAATTCATTTGCTTGCTTAACATAACAGCATTGGCCAACTTGCTCAGGGCCTCGGATTCATAGGCAGGGACCATATGGGCTGCGGATATTTTTTGGCCCTGAAATTTCAGCAAGGCATGATTTTTTAATGGAGTGTTGGGCTCCCATTCCCCCATGTATGCAATGGTAACTTCGGATCCGCGCAATATTAAGGTGGAATTGTATTCCGGGTGCAAAGCTTCCATGTATTGGATAATAGGAAGGGCGTGCATGGAGTCCTGCCAGGCCAGGTTTTCGCCAATGCTTAACAGGCTGTCTTTGTTAAGGCCTTGCTTTTCAAAGGCTTCGCTGAAAAATTGGCGAATTTTAGTCCCTGGTTCTGCTGGATTTATAGCCACCACATTTTCTGCCATAATGGGATAACAAAGGGCTGCCCCCAGCAAAAAACAATTCAAAGGCAAAATTTTCAATGCAGCATCCTAAAACTTAATTCCCCTCCAAAATATAAAATAGGAGGGGGGCTTGCCTTGAGAAATCTTATAGGACCGAAGATTTGCGGGAATTGACTTTTATAAAGGCAATAGCCAGTATTAAGGCTAGTAAGCCAAAAACCGCCATGGCCAAGGGCACTTTTAATTTGCTCTTTTTAGAGGAAGCCTCGGCTGGAGTTTCTTCCACCTGGGCCACGGCTTCGGAACTGTCTTTTTTTACCTCGGCCTTGGGACTTTCCTCTGGAAGGGTGCTAAAAGTGTCGGGAACAGATTCCCAATCTGTAATATTGCCGGCTTCTTTGGGCTTTTCATAAAGAATTTCCAGCTCATCGAGGCCAGCTACTACAACAGGGCGTTTGTAAAAGCTTTTTACTTCTTTCCACTTATGGGAATAAAGGCTTTTTTTGCCAATTTTAACTAAAAAATGGATATCCGTATTTTGGCTGAATTCGTGGATTAAATCCCAAATGTCTACTTTTGCGGCAATTCCTCCGATAAAACTTCCACTGGAGGAAAGAACAGGGTGCATCCATAAAAGATAGTGCCGCCCTTCATTGCGAATCCAGGTATAGTAGGGCTCCTGCTTATTTGCCATTTGGAGAAAGCCTCTTTGATCGCTGATATCCCGGAATTTTTTTTCAGGTTCGGTTTCCTGACGCACCAGTTCATTTGCCACTACGCCTTTACTGTTAATCCTCAAAAAGGAATAAAAGGACTGCTGCTTTTTAAGCATTTTTAAAAGGTAACCTTCGCTTTTATTTAAATTAGTAGAGCGAAGGTTAGGTGACTTGGCTAAATTCTCAAAAAACTCAAGCTTTTTTGCCATAAACTCGTTTAATAATTCATCCAGGTCTTTGGCCTCTTCACTGTAGCTAAAGCAGGCTGCTACCAGTAAAAATAGGGAAAAGAATTTAAAATGAGACTTTATTTTCATGCTGGAACCTTCCTTTTTGGATTGGAATTAATTCGATACCGGAAGTGTTTCTAAAATAGTAAAGTCGGAGCTGTTTCGAAGCGTTTTACTGGATTTTCTTGGGTCCACAAAATGGTTTGAAGAAAATGGGCCTTTAGCCCGCTCTTCCCGGGAGTTCCTATGCCAGTAAGGGGGTTACGGCAAAAGTCAGGAGATGGTAAGTGAGGTAAAATTCCCGGAAAGAGACGGAAAAAAGGCTGAGGTAAGGGGTAACCATGAAATGAAACAGAAAGCCCCAAGCTCGTTGCTGGGTAGGGGGAGGTAGTTGCCTGTGACTTTCATATTCATATCCTTAATCTATACTGAAAAATTGCCGGGGAAAAGCTTTGGAGGCGAGATTTTTAAAAGATTACATTGCTGTGACACAGCTATGACCAAAGGTACAAAAACCGGGTATTAACTGTGAAAAACAGCCTAATTTTCCGTTAAAATTGGCTTTTAAATTCTTCGAATTCACGCCGAAGACGAGTTAATTCTTCTTCTAATTGTTCCACTTTCTCCCGCAAACCATCTGTTTCTTCCTTGTTTTCAGGAGTTGCAAAGCTTTCGTTTTTTTGATTAATTGAAGTGGCGCTTTCAGCAGAATTTTGAGGTTCCAAGGGAGGCTCAACATAGAGCAAATGGATGTATCTGCATTCTTTTTGGCCAGGCGCTTTGGAAAGCTGTTTTACCAGGGCCCCTGGGGTTCTTTGGGCCAATGTGTTCAATACATCATCTACCTCTACCACGGATTGGAACTCAAAAAGCCGACCGCTGCGTTGCTTAAGTTCGCCTGCGGTTTGGGGGCCTCGTAACATCAATAAACACATCACCACTGCTTCTTTTTCATTTAACTTTAAGCTCGAGGAAAACAAATGTTCAAATTTTTGCGCTCGACTGGAAGCATCTCCCCGTAACATCACCAATCCCTTATTTCTCAAGTGGCTGAGGCCCTGGCTTATTTCCCCTTCGTCCAAATCCATAACCGGAAATCTGCTGGATTTTTGGTTAGCTGCTGTTTTGATGTAATTGACTGTCATAGGATACAATTCAGGTGTTAATGTTTCTTTTTCCATCATCACCGCTAATATTCTAAGCTCAGTGTCCGTTAGTTTAAATTCCATTTTTTTACCTGTTCATTAAAGGGGCATTGTGTTTTAATCGGCGAACGCCAAAGATAATTCTGCCTTCAAAATATTTTAATTAAAATCTTAACTTAATTCTCCATAAAAAACTGGCCCTCTTAGTTTTTCCGTGATATATTAGAAATACCAACTTCCTTGTTGTTAAAAGAAAGTTTCCCTCTTGGAAAAGCTTAAAACTTATTTTCAAAAGTGGAATAGGGGTTCTGGTTTTTGGAGCTGGAAAAGGAAACATTAGGGCGTGAAATATATATCCCAAAAGTCGGAAAAGGCCGCAAAAAAAATACTGGATAAATATTATGCCAGTTTGGAACTGGTTCCAGAAAAAAAGAATTATTTAATAGACCTAAACAAATCTTTCGGACCTTATTTAGCCACCCAATCCCAGGAATATATTTTAGACGCCTCCTCTCAAATCGCTTCCATAGGAGCCGGTTTTAATTCCAGTCCCCTTTTAGGAGCGGCCCAATTTCAGGAGTCTTGGCTAAATCGAAAAGATAGCTCCTTATTTAAGGAGCTTCGAAAATCTTATGAAAATTTTTTGAAGCGGCAACTGGGCTGGGAAAATGTGAGCAGTCATTTTTGCCACAGTGGAGCAGAAGCTAACGAGACAGCTCTTTTTCATTGTTATGAACGGCGGCAATATAAAAGCCGAAAAAAGGTACTGGCATTTAAAGGTTCTTTTCATGGAAGAACCCTTGTGTCTTTATCGGCTACCTGGAATCCCCCAAAGCGTGAGCCCTTTGAAATCCCGGGTTTTGAAGCCATATATTCGGATTATCCCGAAATGGATAACTCCCAGCCCGAAAAAATATTACCCGATTTAAATTGGCTGAAATTATGGGAAAGGCCTTTCAAAAAGAACTTTAAAAAGGCCTTTGCTGAGCTGCTAAAGAGTTCTGATTTTTTAATGCGGGAAGAAGCGAAGATCCTTCATCAAATACATGAGCTTTTATCAAGGCAAATCATTTTTGCTGTTTTAATTGAGCCCATGCAATGTGAAGGGGGCGACAGGTATTCAAGTGCCCGTTTTCACAATGGATTATTAGCCTTATGCCAAGCTCATGGAGTTCCCTTAATTTACGATGAAGTTCAAACTGGATTTGGGTTGGGTGGAGTTTTTTTCTGGCATAAGCTTTTTATGCTGCGAAACAGTCGTGGTGCAGAAATTTATCCAGACTATGTTGTTTGCGCAAAAAAAGCTCAGGCGGGAATTGCGTTGTCCCATCAAAGGATTAACCTGCCTGAGGAGTATTCTTCTGTTTCTCTCATTCGCGGCTTTTTCCAGGCTGTGGCCATGGAACAATCCTATGATGATATTTCAAACCTCCAGGGACTTTGCCGGGAAAAACTGGAAAAGTTGGCTAAAAAATTTTCCGAATATATTAAACGGCCGCGGGTCAAAGGCCTTTGTTTTGCTTTTGATTTGCCAGACCAGGATGTGCTTAACCGTTTTGTGAACCTGCGCTTTGAAGAAGGAATCATGTTTTATCCGGCGGGACAGCTTACTGCAAGGTTCAGGCTATCCTTTGGTTTTAGGTCCAGGGAGGTCTCCCAGCTTTTCCAAAAAATAGAACAATTGCTGCAACGATTAAGCGGAGAGTCGGTGAAAGCTTTACCCATGCCTGATTATCCTAAACAGGACTACCATGAAAGCAAAATATTTTTAATGTGGTGGTTGCAGCAAAAATTGGAACTGTCAACCGCAAAGAAAAAAAAGAAAATTAAAGATGAAATGTTGCTTAAAAATTTCTGCCAAATGTTCCCGAAATTTTTACCGGCAAAAGCAAAGATAAGTCTGGTAGCATCCCATGACTTTTCAAAATACAAAAAAAGACTTAAGAATTTACAGGAGACAGTTTATGAGCCAAGCAGAAGAACATCGGTTAAGACTTTTGAGAGAGTATATCAAAATGAATTCGGAATTTTTTTAGCAGTAGAAGTGGGAAGCAAGTTAGTGGGAATGGCCTGCGCAGGTTCCTTGCGCTTTTTTCCCGAGGAAAGGGGGACACAGAACGACCCTCAAAAAGGAAGCCGCAAAACCATATATATGCTGGATGTAACGATTCATCCCGACTTTAGGGGAGTTGGATTGGGGAAGTTTTTAAAATACTGTGTTTTGGGATTGGCTTTTAACCGGGGCGCCGAATTTATTAAGGGGCGCAATCGTTCCCGATTGGCAAAACGGATGTGGTGGTTAAATCAGGGACTTGGAGCCTACCTGCAAAAATTTTTGGAAGGGGATTATCCGGACAGTATACTCCCTAACGACTGCTTATATTATAACATTCCCCTTAAGTTTGCAGATTTGAATCCGAATTTAAAAGAAGCCCATGAGTGTCACCTGACTTCCCGAGATTTAAATGGAAAATATCTCCACAAAAACGCTCCCAGCCTTGTTAATAAACTTTGCCTTTCAAACTTTGTATCACAAGACTATTTGAAAAGTTTAACCTACATCCGCAAAATTCTCCCTGAAAATTTAACAGGTTTGTATTCAGCAAGCGGGGTTTCCGAGGCGGCAGATAAAATATTCAAAGCGCTTTGGCTGAAGAAAAAAAATTCCGCACGGGTAATAGGCTTTAAAGGGGGCTACTTTGGGGCGGGTAGCTTTTTGTCCAGAGGGTTGTCCGGAATCGGGCAAAATTATTTTCCGGTCAGTCTGTTGCCTAACCCGGACGGCAAGGGGCAGGAAAATGCTCTTCAAGAGCTATCCGACGAATTGGAACGGGGAGACTGTCTCGGGGTCTTTGTGGAGCCTTTGGCTCAAAGGTCGCTTACCAGGCTTAAAGAAAGCTCTTTAATTGAGGTGAAAAGCCTTTGTAAGCATTTTAACACCCCCCTGATTTACCACGAAACGGCTTCTTTGTTTAACAGATATAGCGATAAATATTTTATTCCCTCACTTAATAAAAAATTGGAGCCCGATATTGGCTTTTTTCATTTGGGAGGGCAAATGTCCTTAATATACATGAAAGAAAAATACTGGAATAAAACTCCGCTTATGTTTATATCAACCTGGGACGGTGATGAATATAGCCTTAATTCTTTTTGCCATGCCTTAAAAAAGCATTTGGAGAATAAAAATTGGAAAAAGGAATTGAAAAAATTTGAATCCTCTGTGAGCAATTTTTTAAAACCGTATATGTCAAAACCGCTTGTTCTTAAAAATGGGGTTGGGTCCTTTGAAGCTGGGTTGCCTTTAGAATACCGCCATATGTTTATGGAAGCGGGGTCTGGTAAATACGGGATTTACGCTTCTCCTTCAAATCAAAGGCACTTTACAGATTGGCTTGATCAAAGAGGCTAAAAGGTGTTTTTTTTTGAATTTCCATCGGGAGCTTCGGCTCGAGAAAGAGGGCGAATACACGGGGAAGCCTTTCGCAGGGAAATTCATGAATTAGCCCAAATAAGGATAAATCTTATCCGGGAACGCCACCCCAGTGTTTCCTCCCACAAAATTAAAAACGAAGCTCGTCTTCAATTTGAACAAACATCTGAATGGAATGAGTATTTGGGCGAAGAGTTAATGGGCATTTCCGAAGCTGCCAAAATAGATCTTGAAGAAATAGTGGTTTTAAACAATTATACCGATTTTAGAGATCTTCCGCTGGAAGAACAAGGCTGCACTACCGTGGGAATAGTTGAGCCGGAAAAAGTATGGATGGGACAAACATGGGATATGCATCAAAGCGCCAAGTCTTTTGTCCGGCTTTTTAAATTTCCCGCTGAAAAAAATATTCCCGCACAATGGGTCTTTTCCCTTACCGGTTGCTTGGGTATGGCGGGAATTAACTCTCTGGGGAGAGCTGTGGGAGTTAATAACATCAATACAATTGGCGCTGTGTCTTCATTAATCTGGCCTGCCATGGTGAGAGGGGCCCTTAGCGCGCCAGTTGAAGCTAACTGGAAGTCGGCAATTATAGATTCAAAGCCCAGTTCGGGCCACGGGTATATGTTAGGAGAAACCCATCAAATCCAAATATACGAAATATCTCCCCGCCAGCTGGAATTGGTTTCTTATTCCAATCTTAAGCACCCTGGTTGGGTATTGCACACAAACCACTGTATGGGAACGATACATCGGGAGTTGGAGTCCCGCGGGTTTTTATCTTCAACTACTTACGACCGTTATCGCCTGGCGGAAAAAAAGCTGGAGTCGCTTAAATCCTTTGAGGATTTTATCGCACTTTTTAAAAGCCATGAAGGTTATCCGAAATCCGTTTGCAGCCATTTTCAAAGCAATTCCCAGGACCCTTCAGCAACCTGCGGAGGGTTTGTGGTGGATTTTTTAGGTTCAAAGGCTCAATTTTGGAAAGGTTGTGAAAAGGAAGATAACATTTATGAAAAAATGGAAATCAATATAAAACAATGAGTACGCGTCCGTATTATAAAACCTGGTCTATTCAGAGCGAAGCTCCTTACCTGCCAGTAGCAGGAGCCGAAGGAACCCAATTTATTATGGAGAACGGTGAGAAAGTGCACGATTTGATTTCCACCAGTTTCCAAGCCGGTTTTGGCCATAGTCAGGCTGTTATCTTGAATCGAATTCGCAGCCAGATGGAGGTTCAAGCTACTGCTTTCCCCAAGGCAGATAACATTTCAGTAAAAAATGTAAGCAAAGAGTTACTCGCCTATTTAAAATTGGACGAGGGCAAAATTTTTTATACGGTATCGGGAGCGGAAGGAATTGAAAATGCATTGAAAATGGCTAGACAAATCCGAAAGGCGGAAATTGTTTTAGCCCGGGAAAACAGCTATCACGGAGCCAGCCTGGGAGCTTTGTCGGTAACAGGGGATTGGCGGAATAAAGCCCATAAAACCGTTAACTATTGGACAATTAGGATTCCCGAACCAACGGCTGAAAATGCCATTGGGCATACCAGGCAATTGATTGAAGATGTGGGCTCTGATAACATTGCGGCATTTTGCCTGGAAACGATATCGGGAGCCAATGGAGTAATCACGGGTGATCCAAAATGGTGGACTGGAATTCAGGAGCTTTGCGATGAATTTGGCATCTTATTAATTCTGGATGAAGTAACATGTGGGTTCCGCCGCACAGGATCTGCATTTGCCTTTCAAAAATTCCCCATACATCCTCATTTTGTGGTTTTGGGGAAAGCTATTAGCGGTGGATACATTCCTTTTGGAGCTGTGTGGACGCACAAGAAAATATCAGGATTTTATGAAAAGCAAATGTTTGCCTGCGGCTTAACCAACTATGCCCATCCTTTGGGACTAGCTGCCCTGGAAGGGGTTTTGGACTTGTTAAATGCGAAGGGCTTTATCAAAACCGTTGAAGAACTGGAAGAAACATTTGCAAAAGAGTTAAAAGAATTGGAGAAGCTGAAATCCGTTAAAGCAATCCGGGTCCACGGATTGTTGTCGGCTATAGATTTTCATTCCACTACTTTGGATTGGCAAAAACTGTTTAAAGCAGGGATACATGTTATGGCAAGCACCAATCGCATTATCCTGGCTCCTCCATTGGCAATGTCAAAGGAACATTTACATGAGGCAATGGGAATATTAAGATCACAGATAGGGGGTGGTAAATGAGCAACAACCCCTGGAATAAAATATGTAGCGGTCCAGATGAAGCGCTCCGCGATATTTCTGACGGCGCCGTGATCATGAGCGGGGGATTTGGGCTCTGCGGAATTCCGGAAAACTCTATTGAGGAATTGCGTCGGAAAAAAATTGGAAATCTCAGCGTGATTTCAAATAACATTGGAAACTCTGGCAGAGGTTTAGCTGTGCTTTTGCAAAACCGGCAAATAACCAAAGCCTATTGCAGTTTTGTGGGTGGCAACCCGGATTTGGAAGCGCAGATGCTAAGTGGGGAAGTCGAAGTGGAGTTGATTCCCCAAGGGACATTCGCTGAACGCATCCGGGCCGCCGGTATGGGAATCCGCGCTTTTTATACTCCCACTGGAGCTGGGACGGTTTTGGAATCTAAACGGGAAGTTCGCCAATTCGACAAACCATGCTTGTTGGAATACGCTTTGGAGGCTGATTTCGCCATTATTAAAGCCCAATGTGCGGATTCATACGGGAATCTAAAATTCAGAGAAACGGCTCGTAATTTTTCTCCTTTAATGGCGATGGCCGGGAAATGTACCATAGTAGAAGTGGAAGAACTTTATTTAGACAGTTATTTAGACCCCGATGAAGTTCATTTGCCTGGAATATTCGTCCAGAGGATTTATCAGGGAACTAACTATCACAATGACATTGAATTTTTAAAAGTCAAGGATGAAGGCCATGGACGAGATTGAAAAAGATTTCCCCCACCGTCAGTTTAGGGATGATAGGTTTTGGCAGGAAATCCCGGCCTGGAAAGATGTAAGTGAGTCCCAATTCGCAGATTACAAGTGGCAATCAAAGAACTCCATTCGAAAACTATCCCAACTAAAAGAAATCCTGGGAAATCGTATTTCCAATCACATGTTAGCGGATATTCAAAATGGATTGGAAAAAACTCCAATGAATATACGTATCACTCCTTATGTATTTTCCCTCATTGATTGGGAAAACCCGGTGCACGATCCCTTGCGAAAGCAATTTTTACCCATAGCTTCCCAATTTTTACCTAACCATCCCTACTATATGGAGGACTCTTTACATGAGGATGTGGATTCTCCCATTCCTTTATTGACCCATCGCTATCCGGACAAAGTGTTATTTTTGCCGCTAACCACTTGCCCTGTATATTGCTCTTATTGTACCCGTAGCCGAGTTATTGGGGGCTCCACGGAATCTGTTGAAAAAGATACTTACGGGGCAAACGCCACTCAGTGGGAAGGTGTTTTTGAGTATTTAAGAAAACACAAGGAAGTGGAAGATGTGGTTGTATCCGGAGGGGACAGTTATAACCTGACGGCGAAACAGGTTCGATACATTGGTGAAACTCTGCTGAATATTCCAAACATCAGAAGAATTCGCTATGCCACAAAAGGAATCGCTATTTTCCCCATGAAAGTATTAACAGACGATTCCTGGTTTGAAGCTATTTTGGAAGTTATTCGAAAAGGGCGTAGCATGGGGAAACAGGTTTTTATCCACACTCATTTTTCCAGCCCCCGGGAAATTACGGTTTGGAGCAAAAGAGCTATGGAAAGGCTTTGGGCAGAAGGAGTTGTGGTGCGCAACCAGGCTGTGCTGCAAACGGGAGTCAATGATACCGTAGAGCAAATGACTCTTCTCACCAAAAAATTGGGATACATCAATATCCAGCCTTATTATGTGTACATCCATGACATGGTTCCGGGCTGCGAACATTTCAGGACAACATTGGCTGAGGCTATTGAACTGGAAAAAGCTGTGAGGGGTTCCACGGCTGGCTTTAATATTCCCACTTTTGTTTGTGATGCGCCAGGGGGAGGCGGGAAACGGAATATTGGGACCTATGAAGTTTATGATCGGGAAAACGGAATTTCTGTTTGGACTGCTCCCGAAGTAAAACCCGGTGAAGTGTTTGTCTATTTTGATCCCATTCACAAACTTTCCCTTGAAGCTCAGGAACGTTGGAAACACAAACGCAGCCGTGAACAAATGTTAAAAGCGGCGGTGCGGAAGGTCAATCCCAACATTAAAAACATCAAAAAAGAAATCATTGAAAAAAGACTGGCGGCGGCGAGAGCTTAATGGAAAAAGGGTGGACCACAGAAAAGATGGCTTTGGAAGTGATTGGGATGTTTAGCCCTAATTCTACAGTCAATCTTGGAATTGGCATGCCAACTTTGGTTGCTGAATTGATGCCTCAAAATCATTCCATGATTATCCATTCCGAAAACGGTGTATTAGGGGTTGGAGGTTGGCCGGAAGAGAAGGATGTTTCTCCTACACTAATAAACGCAGGAAAGCAGACCATTTCCATTGTTCCCGGGGGAAGTTTTTTTGACAGTGCTATGAGTTTTGGAATGATTCGGGGTGGCCATGTTGATTATTGCGTTTTAGGAGGCATGGAAGTAGATGTTCAGGGGAACTTGGCGAATTGGATGATACCTGGTAAAAAAATTATGGGAATGGGCGGAGCTATGGATCTCGTTCACGGGGCAAAGTGCGTGATTGTAATGCTTAACCATTTTAATAAAGACGGAGAGTGCAAGTTGCTTGAACAGTGCAGGTTGCCTCTAACCGGAAAAGAGGTGGTTCACAAAATTGTCACGGATTATGGAATATTTTTACCCCATGGCGAGTATTTTATCATTCAAAAATTAGCCCCCAATGTTTCGGAAGTCGATTTAAAAAAAGGGGCGGATCTATTCCGCTGGAGCTAATGGAAAAAGTCTATTTAGCCCATGGTTTAAGAACGCCTTTTGGAAAGGCGCACAAGGGAATGTTTGCTAATATTAGACCGGATGACCTTTTGTGCCAGTTATTTCAAAAACAACTAAGCCTTTGTTCAAATATTACTCCGGAGGAAATTGAAGAGGTAGTGGTTGGATGCGCCTACCCGGAAGGAGAACAAGGGTATAACGTGGCAAGAATGACAGCCCTTGGAGCAGGAATTGACGCTTCAGGAGTTACAATCAATCGCCTGTGCGGATCCTCCTTGGAGGCCCTGGGAATTTGCTTTCTAAAAGTTAGACAGGGGATGGGGCAGGTGTATTTATGTGGCGGTGTAGAAAGTATGAGCCGGGTTCCAAGGAGGGGTGCAAATTTTTCCGAATCGGATTTTATAAAAAAAAGGAGTCCGGAGGCCTATGTTAACATGGGAATAACCGCCGAAAATTTGTGTAAAAAATATTCCTTTTCACGGGAAGAACAGGAAGACTTTGCATGCAGGAGCCACGAGTTAGCTCATTCGGCATTTTCCCTTGGAAAGTATGAGTCCATGTTATGGTCCTATTACGGCCAAAAGGATGAGCTTATCAAATACCCAATAAATAGGGAAAAAATTCGCAGTTTGCCTTCTGCTTTTATTCCGGGTGGAACTGTTACCGCAGCAACAAGTTCACCTTTGTCGGATGGGGCGTCATGTGCTCTTGTTATTTCCGAATCAAAGATGAGGGAAATGGAAATAGAATACGCTTTGGAGTTGGTCGGATTTTGCACTGCGCCAGTAAGTCCAGAGTTAATGGGATTAGGCCCGGTGCCTGCTGTGGAAAAGCTTTTAAAGAAACATGGATTGAACCAAAAAGATATTGCTGTTTGGGAAATCAATGAGGCTTTTTCAATTCAGGTATTGGCTTGTCTTAAGGACTTAAACATACCCGCTAAAAATGTAAATTTGTGGGGGGGAGCCCTTTCCTTGGGACACCCTTTAGGCGCTTCGGGGCTTAGACTGGTTCTCACGCTATGGCATCGTTTGCTTGAAGAAGGAAAACCTAATTCATACGGGATAGCAACTCTTTGCGTAGGTGGAGGGCAAGGAATGGCGCTACTGGCTAGATTGAGCAGAATTCCCACATATTGAATCCTTGTGCCAGTCGCTTTTGCAGGTATTTTGTCAAATTGTCAACAAATTGACTCCCATGGGTTTTAGGGGTACAATTTTTCTAGTTCGCTTTTATTATAGAAACTGGGTTTTACAAAAAGCCAATATTAGTGCAAAAAGTTTATCCATTTAAATACCCCTGTGAGGGGGAAGCAATTCTTTGGAAAGAAATGCTGGATTCTCTCCCTGTTTTGATTATGTGGATTGATTCCAGTAAAAAATTGAAATGGGCCAATAGGAGCGCATTGGAATTCATTCAAAAAAATATGGAAGAAATTCTTGACCGTTCTCCAGGGGCTGCGATTTCGTGTTCCCATCAAAACGATTCGGAAGAAAAATGCGGCCACGGAGCTCACTGTTTAAATTGCAGCTTGAGGCATGTGTTGGACGATACGATAAATGGGAAAAAAAATCAAAAAAAAGTCAAAGTTGAGTTGGAATTAAATGGAAAAATAAAACGTCAAATGGCCGGGCTGCTCAGTACTCGACTTATTTCTAATTCTAATGGGGAATTGACCCAACTATGTTTTGAAGATGTATCGCTTCTTGAATTTGCCCAAGACCAGATGAAGGAGGAAAGATACAAGTTTTTTAAAAGTATTCAGGGATTTCCAATTCCTCTCGCGGTCTTGGATAAGAATCTCAATCTGGAGAATGCAAATAATAGTTTTGAAATATTTTTTCAATCCAAATTTCAGGAACTCATTGGAAAATCCTTTATTAACGTTATAAATCCAGCGGAACCGGAGATATTAAATGAAAAGCTTGGCCTTTTCAAAACGAATGGGCAAAAGCAATTAAACTTGCTGGAGCAAATAATATTAGACACCAAAAAAAGTTTATGGGTAATCATTAATATCTTAAAATTGGGAGGTTTAGATGGAAATTCGAAATCCTATTTGCTCTTACTAAATGACATATCTTGTACAGGGAGAATGCTTGAGGACTCCCGAAAATTGAGGAACCAAATTCGCCAGGCCCAAAAGGTAGAGATCATAGGATTATTAACAGAAGGTATTGCTCACGACTTCAATAATATTTTGGGTGGGATTATGGGGTACTCGGAAATTTTGTTGGAAAATAATTCAATGGATGATAAATCTAAAATAAAGCTAGATCGAATCATTGAATGCACTGAACGGGGGCGCGATTTAACAACCCAATTGTTAAATTATACCAGGAAATCCGATTCGGAGAAAAGACCACTAGATATACATAAATTGCTTAAAGATGTTTTTTCCATTGTACGAAGGACCTTTAACAAAGGTATCGATGTTTCCCTGGATCTTAAGGCTATAAATGTCAATATAATGGGGGATGCGGGTCAATTAAAAGGAGCATTTTTAAACTTGTGTATTTACGCTAGAGATAGCATGAATAATTCAGGTTCTTTAATTATTCGATCGGCAAATGAGGAACTCAATGGCGTGCTTGCAATTAGTTTTTGCAGCACAGACTATGGATTTGAATCAGCAGTACGACCCAAAATTTTTGAATTGTTTTACGGGAAATTGGACTTAGGAAAAAATATCTCGTTTGGACTTTCAAGCGTATGGACCTGTGTCAATGAACATGGAGGAACTATTGAGTTAGAAAGCAATTCTAAAACGGGAGTTATCCCTATCCTAAAATTTCCGTGTATTCCTGCTGCTCCAAAGAAATTATCAAAGACTACTAGTCCTATATCACTGGCAGGCGGAAAGGTTATGGTTGTTGAGGATGACAAAGCAATTTTGGAAAATTTGCAATTATATCTAACTAATTTAAAATATTCTCCAATTGGGTTTAAGGATCCCCGAGAAGGCATCGATTATTACTCAAAAAATTGGCCTTTCATCAGTTTTATACTAATTGATATAAACATGCCCCATATCAGTGGAATAAATTGCTTGAAAGAATTAAAAAATATAAATCCAGATTGTTTGTCCATTTTGATGACAGGAAACATTTATGATGAAAAAATCCAAAATATTGAGAGTCTAGGTATTACTCAATTGTTGCAAAAGCCATTTCGATTTGGGCATTTGGCACAAGTAATTGAAAACTTGGAAAAAAATGGAATCAAAAAATAAAAAAAGAAAGGCTTCAGTTTTAATTGCGGACGATGATCGAGACATCCGAGAGTTTGTCACGGAAACTCTTGAATTAGAAGGGTACGATGTTACATCATTTGACCCGGAAAGTTCAAATTTTAAAGATTTAAACAAACACTTTGATGTGGCCATTTTGGATATATTTATGGGGCAATATGACGGGTTTTCCATACGGAAAAAAGTACTTGATCACTCGCCATTTGCTCAAATTATTATGATAACCGGCCAACCGGACAGTGAGATGTTAGATAAATCTTGTGAGGCTGGGGTTTTCACTTTTCTTCCTAAGCCTTTTAAATCAGTTCATATTAAGTATGCTGTTATGGGGGCCTTAAAACTCAGGGATGCCAGTAGCTTAAATGCCTATTACAAAACGAGTGAGGCAGCCAGACAAAGAGGGATGATAGGAGAGTCTGATTACATTAAAGGACTGTACAAACAAATAGCCAAATTTGGCCCAACAGAATTACCGATTCTTATAAGAGGGGAATCGGGAACAGGAAAAGATGTAGTAGCCCAGTTGATTCATGAGTTTAGCAAAAGGAAAGACAAACCGTTGATCGCAGTAAATTGTGCTGCTTTAACAGCAAGTTTGGCTGAATCCGAATTGTTTGGACATACTAAAGGAGCCTTTACCGGAGCTATTAAAAACAAACATGGATTTTTTGAGGTGGCTAACGATGGAACCCTGTTTTTAGATGAAGTCGCCGAATTACCCTTGGACGCCCAAGCAAAATTATTGAGAGTTTTGGATAAAGGGGAATTTCAGCGAGTTGGAGAAACTCAAACCCACAGGGTAAATGTTCGCATAATCTCGGCAACTAACCAAAATCTTGAGGAATATGTTAAGGATGGAAGGTTTAGGGAAGACCTGTATTTTAGATTAAAGGGACTGCAGGTTTTTTTGATTCCTTTGCGCGACCGAAAAATGGACATCATTCATTTGATTCAATATTTTCTTTCCCAATCTGGATCCAGCATGGTAAATACTGCTATAGAGAAATTATGCCAGTATCACTGGCCGGGAAATATACGTGAATTAAAAATGGTGTTGGATAGCTTGGTTGGCCTGAATCCTAATGGAGTGATTCATTTGGAGGATGTAATGCAAGTTTTACCAAGTTTCAAAAAAAATAATGATATGAATTCTCCAGGGCGAACATATCAGGAGTTTAAAAATGAAGTTCTAAAGCCTCATGAGACTCAATATTTTTCGGATTTGTTGGAACAGTATTCCGGGAATATTTCCAAAGTGGCTAGGGAAGCGGGAATTCAAAGAAAACACCTCTATGATAAGTTGAAACTCCTGAACATTTCCCCTAATAGAAATTAGTTTCCCTACTGTATCAAATTATACACAATTTCGGCTAGCCACATAAGTTCCAGAAAAATAGAACTTTATAAAAAAGCAACGATAAAGTTGTATTGTTTTTAATACATATAATTTTGTTTCACTTGAAAAATTATTTTCGTATCTGCAAATATGGCTTTTAATACACAGTTTTGTGTTGGCATATTGTTTGCACATTAGGGTTGATGTGGAAAAGAATATGTCAAATTTAGCATTAATAATAGAACCCTGCGCTGCCTTTAAAAAGTATTTCAAAAAAATATTTGAGGATGAGCTCACTATTCAATTTTTTGAAAGTATTTCTCAGGTTGAAAATCATGATATAAAAAGAGAACCAGATGTTATTTTACTTGATGTAGATTATAGACGATTGGATGTGTATTCATCTATTAAGGCTATCAAGTCCCATTTTAGACATGATATCCCGCTAATCATTTTAGTGGATGTCAATAGCATTGACATTGAAAGGGAAGTCAGAGAAACAGGAGTGTTTAGTTATCTGACAAAACCGGTAAATTTCTGTGAATTAGAGCAAATAGTATTTGCAGCCCTTCAATATAGTTTGCGGAGAAAAATTTCTATTCAGAATCAGGCTAAAAATTTTTAACATGAAAAACTATTCGAAATTAAAAGAGTTGATTGAAGAATTTGGCCAGTGGATTGTTTTGGCGGATTCAAAAAACCAGGATTTTTATAACGTCTTTCAGGTTAAATTAAAGGATTTGATTGATAACATTCCTGTTGAATACAAATCAGAATATGTTGAGTTTTTAAAAAATGATTTCTTTTCAAAAGAAATGTTTAGCTCTTCTAATTGGCCAAATACATTGGGAAAACTTGGAGATCTTTTGGACCAAATATTGGAAGGCGTTTCAAAATCAAAAAATATTGGCAGCAAATGTGATTTTCCTAGTGCAGTTGATAGGGATATATATGAACAGTTTCTCCTTAAGTTAGACTCTACGCAAGAAGAAATAGAAAGGCTCATCTTAAATTTTGAAAAGCAAAAGAACATTAAAGATATTGAGATCCTTAAAGGAATCATTCATACTTTAAAGGGTGAAGCTGGCGTTGTTGGCATCTATGATTTGGAAAAACTGTGCCATATTATTGAAGATCATTTGGAAAGTGGAAAAATTTCTCCTGATTTTTTATTCCTTGCAAAAGATTGGGTGGGCAAAAAAAGGGAAGTATTAAGGGGCGAAAAAATACCCTTGCTAAGTATTGAGGAAATTGAAGATTTGTGCCAGGCCGCTAAGGGTAATGTCCATGATGCAAAAGTCATTGATACGGAGACATTGGATTTACATGTCTGTGGGGATTTGAGTTTAATCCAAGATTTCATCGAAGAATCCAGAGAGCATATACAGAACTCGGAAAATAATCTTTTAAAATTAGAAAGAGATTATAACAGAAAAGATGCAGTACATGCGATATTTCGGAGTTACCATACCATAAAGGGTATTTCAAGTTTTCTAAACTTAAACCCAATTACACAACTTAGTCACGCTATTGAGAGCTTGCTTGCTAAATATAGAGAGGAGGAGCCTTTATGTGAAGAAGTTATCAATTTGTTGTTTGAGGGAAATGACAAGTTCTTAGCTGAACTGCATTCCCTGGAATTAGCTTTAGCCGGAAATAAGAGATATACATGTAGAAAGGATTTGGGAAAATATGTTTCCCGGCTTTCCGAGCTTCATATTAAAAGGCTACCCCAGGATGCAATAGCTGTTCAAGTTCCAGATGTTCAGAAA
The DNA here is from genome assembly GCA_050294405.1 of Fibrobacteria bacterium. GTDB lineage: Bacteria > Fibrobacterota > Fibrobacteria > UBA11236 > JADFYW01 > JBNKOC01. The sequence continues at coordinate 83,357 of JBNKOC010000016.1, forward strand.
GCACGGTCTGAAAATGAGACTTACAAGAACCTATCTCCGAAGGAGATGGATTCAATAAACCTCAAAGAGGTAATTAAAGTGGATGTTAACAAAATAGACAATCTTATTGAAATAATAGGAGAGCTTGTTATAGCCGAATCCATGGTTTTTGGGGAACTACATATGAATTCGACAGCAACCCTTGAATTACAAAAGAATTTGGGACAACTAAACAAAATTACTAAAAGTTTGCAAGAAATTGGAATGTCCATGCGATTGGTATCCATTCGAAGCACTTTTCAAAAAATGGAAAGGGTTGTAAGGGATATTAGTAAAAAAAATCACAAGGAAATACTATTAATCACATCTGGAAGTGAAATTGAATTAGATAAAAATATTATTGAACACTTGGGGGATCCTCTGATTCATATGGTCCGTAATTCGGCAGATCATGGCATAGAGGAGCCGGAAGTGAGGACGGCATTAGGCAAACCACCAGAAGGAAAAATTTTCTTAAGAGCTTTTCAAGAAGGTGGTAATATTATAATTGAAGTCGAAGATGATGGCGCTGGACTCGATCTGTCCGCAATTACAAAAAAGGCCATCCAACAAAAATTAATTCCAAAAGATCATAAATATACAGCTGCTGAAATCAGCCAATTGATTTTTTCGCCTGGATTCAGTACAGCGGAAAAAATAACCAACATATCGGGTCGAGGTGTTGGTATGGATGTTGTTAAGAAAAACATCGAATTGATTCGAGGTAAAATAGATGTGTATAGTGAGCCTGGCAGAGGTAGCAAATTTACCCTAAAACTTCCATTAACATTGGCTATCATGGATGGCCTTGTTGTAGAAACGGGAGGGGAGCGTTTTATAATCCCCACATTATCTGTGATAGAATCATTTAAATTGAGTAATGCAAATATCAGCAGCTTGCCAAATGGTTCTAAAATGCTGGAGTACAGAAATAAAGTGATTCCTGTTTTTCCACTGGGGCACCTTTTGGATGTGGATGCAAGTAGAGAATTAGACGATTCGATTGTCGTCGTTGTGGAGGATACCAAGAGGCAAATAGGTTTGGTTGTGGAAAATCTGATTGGCCAACAACAAACGGTAATTAAAAATCTCGGAAACAGTTTTGGCAAAATACCAGGGTTGGCAGGAGCAGCAATAATGGCCGATGGAAGTATGATGTTAATAATTGATATTCCCGGACTAGTTGGAAGTGTAGATGAATCTGTAAGATATAATTCCGCCTGTTCCATTAACTTAGGAGGAGCCGATGGCAGAGGTTGTTAATAACAAAGTGGACGATAAAATCGGGGGGGAAAGTAAAGTTTTAAGTGGAAAATTCCTTACCTTTATTCTCGGAAATGAAAATTATGCCTTCCCGATTTTAAAGGTACAGGAAATTATTGGACAAATGAGTATTACAAGAGTCCCTAAAACCCCCTCGTTTATGCGCGGCATTATAAACTTGAGGGGGAAAGTGGTTCCTGTTATTGATTTGCGTGCGCGGTTTAATCTGGATAAAACGCTGGGTAACGAAAAAAACTGCATTATTGTGGTTCAAATTAACTTGCCTCAAAATAGTTTGGTTACCGGGATATTGGTGGATGAAGTATCTGAAGTTGTAGATATTAACTCATCTCAAATTGAGGCTACACCAAATTTTGGAAGCAAAATAAATACGGATTTTATTTCAGGTATTGGAAAACTTGAAAAAAAAATGGTGGTTGTTTTAGATGTTGAAGAAATATTGAACTTCAATGAAACTAAAGTTTTGCAGGGTTCTATTGAAGGTATGTCAAATTAAAGTGATTTAAAAAGGAGCATAACATGTTTAAGAACTTAAAATTGCGGACCAAATTAATGGGGACCTATTTGTTTGTAGGATTAGTACCCCTAATAGTTATAGGAGGATTGAGTTATTTGAATTCATCAAAGGCCTTGGAAGAAAAAGCATTTGACCAATTAGATGCTATCCAACACGTAAAGAAAAGAGAAGTTGAGCAATATTTTAAAAATCGTATGGAATTTCTAAAAGATGTTCCTAAAAGTTTAAGGTATTTAAATGGGTTAAAGAAATTTTCGACGGTCTTTTCAAAAGGTATTGAAAGTCAGGATTATTTGAAAGTTTATAATTCCCAATATCCAGGTTTTAAGAGTGTTTTAGATGTATTTTCCTTTTACGATATATTTTTAATTGATCTCAAAGGGAACGTCATATTCACAGTGGCCCGCGAAGCCGATTTGGGACAAAACCTGTACACTAGCAGCCTTGCTCAAAGTGGATTGGGAAAGGCCTTTAAACAAGGATTGAGCGGAAATGTATTTGTGGACTATGAATGGTACGGTCCTTCGGATGAGCCCGCAAGTTTTATTGCTTGTCCGCTGCAAGATGAAAATGGAAGCGTGGTCGGGGTAGCGGCCTTTCAAATAGCCCTAAATGATATCGATGCTATTATGTCCGAAAGAACGGGAATGGGGAAAACAGGGGAATCCTATTTGGTAGGTTCTGATTTTTTAATGCGCTCAAACTCATATTTGGATCCAGAAAATCGCAGCGTCAAGGCTTCCTTTAAAAACCCAAGCAAAGGAAGCGTCAAGACCGTTGCCTCTAAAAATGCCATCAACAAAATTGCAGGGGAAGAAATTATTCTGGACTACAATGGAAATTGGGTTTTGTCAAGCTATGCCCCAATATCCATAGCCAACTATACCTGGGCTATTCTTGTGGAAATTGATGAATGGGAGGCTTTTGAAGCGGTATCGTCTCTTCAATGGATAATTGGAATTTGCGGATTAGTTGGTCTAGTATGTATTGTTGTTATATCTTTGTTAATTACTCGATCCATTACACTGCCCCTAAACAAGGTGATAGAAGGGTTATCACTTGGATCGGAACAAGTAACATCAGCTTCTGATCAAGTATCTGCATCTAGCCAGCAAATGGCTGAAGGGGCAAATGAACAAGCTTCAAGTTTGGAAGAAACTTCTTCTTCCCTGGAAGAAATGTCTTCTATGACCAAGCAAAATTCTGAAAATGCCAATGAAGCCAGCAAGATATCAAAACAAACTGAAAATTCTGCTCAAAGCACTAAAGAAGCCATGGAGAGCATGTCGGGTGCCATTGAGAAAATAAAACATTCCTCCAATGAAACGGCTAAAATCATTAAAACAATTGATGAAATCGCATTTCAAACAAACCTATTAGCTTTGAATGCGGCTGTGGAAGCAGCAAGGGCCGGCGAGGCTGGAAAAGGTTTTGCAGTCGTGGCAGAAGAGGTCAGAAATTTAGCCCAACGCTCTGCAGAAGCCGCAAAAAATACCTCAAGTTTAATTGAGGAAGCTCAAAAAAATGCAGACCATGGTGTTCGTTCTTCGGAAGAAGTCGGAAAAAGTTTAAAAGAAATATTAGAACAGATTCAAAAAGTTTCTCAGCTAAATTATGAAGTCGCAGCTTCGAGTGAAGAGCAAGCGCAAGGAATTGAACAAATAAATAATGCAGTGGCGCAAATGGATAGAGTTACTCAGAGCAATGCCTCCAATGCGGAAGAAAGCGCCTCGGCTTCGGAAGAACTATCAGCTCAAGCCAAAGAACTCAATGATATGGTGAAAGCTTTGAAAACAATAGTTGGAGGAAATCTGGCTGATGGATATGACAGTAGGCAGGAAACAAATAGAAATGGTAGTGCAAAAATCAAAGCTCGTGCTAAAAAAAACTTACTTCATGCATTAAGACCTAATCATTTATTGCACCTTCAAGACTCTTTAAATAGTCCCGATGAAAACGGAGCGATTTTGAAGAAAGGTGGAAGTGAGGTCAAAGTAAGCAAAAAAAGAAACCCCAATCTTAAACCAGAAGAATTTTTTCCACTTGACGATAGCAACTTAAAAGAATTTTAAATAAAATCAGGGGCTATAAACGCTAATCATACATAATATGAAAACGGCTACTTTTAATAAGATCACTCAAATTGTGTATGAAAAAAGCGGAATAAGTTTGGGGCCGCACAAAATGGCTTTGGTTCAGGCTCGAGTCGGAAAAAGACTAAAAGCCTTATCTCTTTCTGACTTCGAGTCTTATTTGGAATATTTGACCGACAAGGACAATAGTGATGAAATCATTTATTTGCTTAATTCCATGTCAACAAATACAACCCATTTCTTTAGGGAACCACAGCATTTTGAAAAATTGGAAGGGTTGTTGAAAGAATGGATTATGCAGGGGCAAAAAGAGTTTAAAATATGGTCAGCAGCCTGTTCTTCCGGGGAAGAGCCGTATTCCATCAACGCTGTTTGTCACTATCTTCAAAACCAATTTTCTTTTAAGTGGAAGATATTGGCTACTGATATAAGTACAAAGGTTTTGCTAAAAGCGAAAATAGGACAGTATTCTGTGGATAAATTGAATACAATTCCGAAAAAATATTTTGGGCTCGTATTTTCAAAAAAATTTCTAAGAGGCAATACATATTTTTCTGTAAAACCCGGATTACAACAAGAGATATATTTTAATAGGTTTAATTTATGTGAATTGCCCTACCCGATGAAGGGTCCCTTCGATATTATATTTTTCCGAAATGTGATGATTTATTTTGACAACCCAACACGTGCGAAATTACTAAAAGAAATGGCTAGGTTATTAAAACCAGGGGGTTGTTTGTTTGTCGGGCATGCTGAAAGTTTAACGGGTCAGTTAGTTAAGATGAAAGCAATATTCCCTTCGGTATATATAAAGGAATAAACATGGAGTCCATTAAAGCTAAACTAAGGGTGATCGGTATTTCGGAATTTTATGTTAGTGAAGATTCGAGCTGTAAATTAATTACTTATTCTTTAGGATCTTGTCTGGGACTAACTGTTTATGATAGTGCCCTTCGAATTGGTGGGATGATTCATTGTCAATTGCCTCTTTCGTCCGTTGATAAATTAAAATCTGAAAATAAGCCGGCTATGTTTGTTGATACGGGAGTGCAACTTTTGTTTGAAACCATGTATAAGTTAGGATCGAAAAAAAAAGACTTGGTGGTAAAAGCGGCTGGATGTTCTAACATCATGGATGTAAATAACCGCTTTAAAATTGGAGAACGAAACTTTGCGATATTAAGAAAACTGATGTGGAAAAATAATATGTTAATACAAGCACAAGATATAGGGAGTGACAAAACTAGAACCTTATCGCTTGACATTGGAACTGGAGTTACTTCCGTGAAAATTAATCAAATAGAAATGGTTTTAGAGTAAGAGGCAATGCATGGGATACAATATTCTTGTTGTAGATGATTCTCAGATAATTCAGGAAGTCATGAAAAAAACACTGTTTATGACCGGATTGGAAATTGGTCAGGTTTTTACCGCTAAAAATGGTTTGGAGGCTTTGGAGGTAATTGAACAAGAATGGGTAGATTTGGTTTTTACGGATATTCATATGCCGAAAATGGATGGTGTTGGCTTAATGGAAGAATTAAATAGAAAAGGAATGATAAAAGATTTACCAGTGATTGTCGTGTCAACGGAAGGAAATCAAAAGAAGAAAATGACCCTGATTCAATTAGGCGTTGTTGATTTTATTAGAAAACCTGTAACACCTGAAGCCGTAAAAAATTCAATTGACAAGGCTATCGCCCAGTGAGAGGAGGCTGTGTATGAAGGAAGATGTAATTAGTTGTTTCCAAAACTCTTTATCCGATACATTTCAAAATTTAGCATTTATGTTTATTGATGATTTTTTACCCTCATCGTCTCAATTGACTGGGGAAAAGAATATCCAAGCTTTCATTTCTTTTAGCGGAGCAGAGTCTGGGGTAATATCTCTAATTGCTGACAGCCAACTGTGCGTCCAGTTGGCTCAAAATATCCTGGGAACTGAGTCGAATGTAGATAACTATGAGACAGATGTTTTAGGGGAAGTTTTAAATCATATCGGTGGGAAGTTTTTAACAGATTGTTTTGGAGAAGACTCTGCCGTATCCCTTGGAACTCCTGTTGTTTTAGCTGAAGTGAAGCCTGTTGCAAAAATGAAACGGAAGTTTCACTATGAAACAAATTTTTATTTGGAAAGCTGGGAGTGTTATTCGTCTATTGAATTAGTAAATAATTAATTTTATGATTGATGTTTTAATTGTAGATGATTCCGCAATAGTTCGCAAGGTCTTTAAAAAAGAACTTTGTTTAGATCCTGAAATTAGAATTGTTGGAACGGCTCCTGATCCTTATATTGCCCGCGATAAAATACTAAAACTAAAACCACATGTTGTTGTATTAGATATTGAAATGCCAAAAATGGATGGTATTAGTTTTTTAAAAAAAATGATGCGGTATTATCCCTTACCTGTAGTGGTTGTAAGTTCTCTCACTTCGAAAGGGGGGAGAATGGCTTTAGAGGCTTTTGAAGCAGGGGCTTTGGAAGTAATGCAGAAGCCAGGTGAATCGTATACTGTGGGAAATATGGCCCAAAACCTTATTCATGTAATTAAGGAAATATCCAAGGCAAAAATTGACAGGAAAACGGATTTAAACAAATCGAATGAAACGGAAAAATATTTTTTATCCCAAACAACCCATAAAATTATTGCATTGGGCGCATCCACCGGAGGAACTGTAGCTTTAACAAAAATTCTTCAAAGTTTTCCGACAAATGCGCCAGGAACGGTTATTGTGCAACATATGCCTGAATTTTTTACACGTTCTTTTGCAAATAGACTAAATGAAATTTGTGACGTCGAGGTTAAAGAAGCCGAAAGCGGCGATGCCGTTTTACCAGGGAGAGTTTTGATTGCTCGTGGAAATTATCACATGGTATTAAGGAGAAGTGGAGCTAACTATTATGTGGAATTAAATAATGGTCCCAGAGTTCACCACCAGAAACCTTCTGTCGATATACTATTTAAATCTGTGGCTGAATATGCAGGGTCAAATAGCTTGGGAGTTGTTTTGACTGGAATGGGAAAAGACGGAGCTTCTGGACTTTTAGCCATGCGAGAAGCTGGTGCCTATACGATAGCCCAGGACAAGGAAACTTCTGTAGTTTATGGCATGCCAAAAGAAGCCTTAGAAATAGGAGCTGTTGAATGTGTTCTACCGTTAAATGACATCGGTAAAAAAATAATTGACAAGATTAATGAAGGTGACTGAGGAGGAAATATCCGATTACTAAACAAAAAACATTAAAAATTATGCAACGAAAAAAAAATCTGACTTTTTATGGGGTTGCTTTTAAACCCATATTCAAAATAAAAAGTATTGGCTAAACCCTTCCAAAGACCTTATTTTATTTTTCCAGCTATGACACAAGCAATTTCATTTTTTAATGCAGTTTGGAAAAATGGCATTGGAGATGTTTTCCAGGTTATTAATCCCTCCAACGGGCAATTACTATGGGAAGGTCCTTCTTGTTCCGATGCCGATGTTATGGATGCTTTGGCAGCCTCGAAAATAGTGCAAAAAAAATGGGAATACACATCCCCCGAAAAGCGAATAGAGTTGTTGCAAAAATATGGGAACAGCTTAAATAAACATTCAGTAGAACTGGCCCATATCATTTCGCTTTGCACAGGCAAACCATCATGGGAATCTATAGCTGAAGTAAATGCCATGATAGGGAAAATACCCATTTCCATCGAGGCTTATAAGGAACGTTCCAATACAAGCCAAGTTATAACCGGCTCAATCACATCCCAAACCTCCTTTAAACCATTAGGTGTGGTCGCAGTATTTGGTCCATTTAATTTTCCAGGGCATTTGCCTAATGGGCATATAGTTCCAGCCTTGTTAGCAGGCAATTCCATAGTGTTTAAACCAAGCGAATTTGTACCCCTGGTGGCAGTTAAAATGCTGGAGTGCATGTTAGAAGCGGGCTTTCCCGAAAATCTGGTACAAGTTATTCAGGGAAAATCTGCAACAGGCAAAGCCTTGGCGCAGTCTGGAAAAATCCGGGGATTATTTTTTACAGGGAGCTCCACTACCGGGAAAATTTTACACCAGCATTTGCTGGCAAACCCGATGTATTGCTTGCTCTTGAAATGGGAGGAAACAACCCACTCATTGTATGGGATAAAAAAGATTTGAAGTCCACGGCCCTTCATCTTTTAAACTCTGCGTTTATTACGGCAGGCCAGCGATGTACCTGCGCCCGCAGACTCATTCTTCCAAAAAATCAAGTGGCCAATGATCTAATAGAAGAACTCATTTCCCTTTGTAAAAAAATATATGTTAATGGTTACCCTTCGGAAAAAGAGCCTTTTATGGGGCCTGTAATCTGCGAAGCTGCCGGGGATAAAGCTTTATTGTTTCAAAATAAGTTAAAGAAAAATGGGGCTGAAAGTATTTTAGAAATGGAAACCTTGGGAAAGCCTAATCTACTATCTCCTGGTATTTTGGATGTAAGCCGGTGTTTAGATCCTTCAGATGATGAAATTTTCGCTCCGCTGTTACAGCTTTACAGAGTGAGCCATTTTGAGGAGGCTCTGGATTTGGCGAATTCCACAAAATACGGGTTGGCGGCCTCCTTATTTTCAGATGATGTAAAATTATGGGAAAAGTTTTACAAACATTGTCGTGCCGGTGTACTCAATTGGAATAGGCCTACTACGGGGGCTTCCTCCCGGCAGCCTTTTGGAGGGGTGGGGCTTAGCGGAAATTACCGCCCCAGCGCCTATTTTGCTGCAGATTACTGCGCTTATCCTGTGGCTTCCCAATTGGAGCCTGAATTATCAGACCCCCCAGCCCCGCCCAAGGGGCTTTACCTCTAACTTGCACACTATTCCATTTTATTGTCTATTAATAGAATCTTTTGAAAAGGAGTGATATGGCTGCCGACTTAATATATGATATTATGCCTCTTGGATTTCCCTGGCAAACCTTAGACCCCTTTTTATTTTGTGTACATCACGAGGACTTTTATCCCAACGGAAACGAGCAATTCGGCCCTGAGGCTTCTTTAAGCGGTCGCAACATTGGCCAGGATTTCACTATAAAAGATGGCTGGCGCATGTATCACGGAGAAAAAGTGCCGGGATTCCCTGTTCACCCTCACCGCGGCTTTGAAACCGTAACTGTGGTTCGCAGGGGTTACGTGGATCATGCTGATTCCATGGGGGCGGCGGGAAGGTATGGAGGCGGCGATGTGCAATGGATGACAGCCGGTAAAGGGGTACAGCATGCGGAAATGTTCCCGCTGTTAAATAAAAATAAAGAAAATACTCTGGAATTGTTTCAAATTTGGTTGAACCTGCCTTCTAAGAATAAAATGGTGGAACCCCATTTTAAAATGTTGTGGAGCGATTCTTTGCCTAAAATTACCGTAAAAGATTTAAAGGGCAAAACCACAATATTGGAAATTACCGCAGGTATGTATAACGGCGCAAAATTGCCAACGCCTCCACCGGATAGTTGGGCTGCGGATAATGCCAATAATGTATGGATATGGACCCTTAATATGGAAAAAACAGCTCAGTTTGAAATCCCCAAATCACAGCCAGGGCTAAACAGAATGCTTTATTTTTTTAAGGGCTCTAAAATAAAAATTGGGGAAAAAGAAGTATCCCCCGGACATGGCATTCATTTGAGATCAGATACTAACATAACTATTGAAAATGGCGCAGAAGCAGCTCAATTTTTGCTATTGCAGGGAAAACCCATTTCAGAGCCAGTGGTCCAATACGGCCCATTTGTAATGAATACCCAGGCCGAAATCCAGCAAACCTTTATGGACTATCGTCAAAGCAATTTCGGAGGCTGGCCCTGGAATAGGCCCGATCCCATTCATGCGGACAAGGAGGGTCGTTTTGCCAAACACGCCGATGGCACAATGGAAACAAGGCCACTGTAAAACTTATTTTGTATTAAGGCTTTGTTTTGCTGCGAGGGCAATTATAAAAATTGATGATCGATGTTGTGAGCGAGGCGTGCGATGACGAACCGAGGATACTTAAATTAAGGTCCCGACGAGTTTGAAGGAGCTTGCGACGACCAAAAACCGGAGTTTATACATTATAAATGAGGATTTTGAGGAAGAGTAGAACGAAGCTCACAGCTGCGAGGGCAATTTTTAGAGCTGCCTGAAAGTAAATAGGAGTTGGAAAAGCCTAAGCGCGGATGGTACTGAGAAGATGGGCTTAAGGTTAAAGAGCCCAAGTTTAAGCTGATTCCCAGGGACAATTGAAAAGGAATATCCGTAATGCCGTAGCTAAACTCCAGGTATTTGGAAAAAATAAAATTTTGACTGAATTTGCGCTGAAATCCTTTTTGAAAATCATAACTAACATCCATGGCTAATTGGGAGTTTTTTAAGTTTATTTGAATTCCTCCTTGGTAAACTGTAGCTTTTATGCTTTCAATGTTTTCCTTTCTTATAATAGGGGATTTATAAATCAGCCCTAATTTTATCTTTGAGTAGGATAGAATTGCTCCGGCGATCAAACTGCTTGAATAAGTTCCCTCAAATTCCTGAATTTCAACCCGGTGTAAATTAGCTGCTAAACCAAGTTGTAGCCATCCAGCAATTCTCATAGATGTCTGGGGCTGAAAATGTTGTTCCACATACAAATCTTCAATTTTAAATTGATGTATGTTGCAGGCTAAGCCCCAATTGGGAAAATCCCAAAAGGCCCCCATATGTATTTGGGATACGGATTCCATCTGAAAGGGATTGCGGTAACTTAGGCTAAATCCTCTTGTGTTGGCATCATGGGATGCGGGGTTGTTAAAAAGCCCCGTGCGTTTTAAGCCGGTGGCAGCTCCCGCTCCAAGATGTGCATTGTAGCTGTCTTCAACACCTGTATAGTTATATTCAGCAAAAGCTGGAAGAGGCAAGGCTAAAAAGAATCCTAGCCCTATAATGCCCATTTTAAATCTTGACATATTAGCGAACCACCAATGGAAGTTTATAGCTGCGAGAACCCTCCAGTTCAATTAGCACTATATATGGATTGGCTAAAAGTTTTTTACCGTTTTTTAGCTGATGGTTTATTTTGATGTTTTGAGCACTGCTAAACTCCCCAAAGTCCTCAAGTTCAACTCCATTAAAATCGAAGAGGCTTACATGATACTTTTGGGATAAAGCGGCTTGTACCCGAAGCTCTGTAAAATTGCTTTTTTTACTGTCTATAATTTTGGAGCTTAGTTCTGGCTGAAAAACGGCATGTAAATCGGCTTGATAACCGGGGCTTGCCTTTTGGGAAGAGGATGCTGCAGCTGGATTGAGTACCCAGCTTTCACTCTCGATTCCAGCTTCCAAACAACCTTTTCCATTGGAAACATCCTGAGAGCTGTAAGTAGCCAGAGTTAGCAGGGCGCCAGAATATTTTAAACTAATGCTGTCTTCGCTATTTCTTAAGCTATTCCAGGGACTCACAGCATATATACTGGAGGAAAAATCCGGGTATGTTTCTGAAAGCAACTGCCGGTTTTGACTAAGTAGGGCGTATTGCCCAGGGCCCAATTTGATTTTATTCTCGGGAGTAAATTCCAAATGTCCTTCTCCCACTTGCAAATATTGCAGAGACACTTCGTTTTCGGAGGAATTGTATATTTCAAACCATTCGGGAACTCCTTCGGGAGGCTGAAAACATATTTCAGTTATGCTTATGGGGCTCTTTCCCAATTTATAAATGTTAAGAAAGTTGTTTGCATTATTTAAATCCCCTGAAATGCGGAAAACAAAAGAGTGAAAATTCAAATCCCCCGGGATATCCAGGGAAATGACACCGCTTTCTTCATTGGGATTTATGCTAACATTTCCATTTTTTATGTAAACATCTTCCATAGCGTCCAAGTCCACATCTTCAAAAAAATTCCATTGTATGCTTAAGCTTGAACGTAGATTTTTTGCTCTCCAGTAAATGTTTATCTGGGAATTTGATCTGTCCAATTCATAGTGGCTTAATATTATATCGTCGTCCCAGTTAATATTGGCTGCGGGATGAAAATAGCCTGGGCTCGCAAAATCTCCCCAGTAAGATGGGGTGGAGGATTCGACCCATTCCTCGCTTGGCATCCCTTCTGGAAAACTGTTTTCCCAACTTTTTCCATCTTTGGAAGCTGGGACAGTGTACTTTTTGTTAAAGCCTTCTCCCCGTAATTCAATTTCAAGGGCCCCGCTGTTTGTCAAACTAAGAGAAGGCCATTCTTGTTGGCACTTTATATTATAAGTAGCAAGGTTGGAGGAATCTTTACATATTAAAAATATTCCAGGGGAAGTTTTTAAAGGTATGCTTACTTCCAATAACTGGCCATTTACATCAAGCTGAATAAGTTGGGCCCCGGTTAAAAGGCTTTTTCCATAGCCGAGTTCTAAAAATTCCCCTTCGGCATCATATATATGGCTGGGGTTTGCCATAACTTCAGATAAAAAAACCGCGCCATGTGCCCGGAGGCCATATGGGAACCCCGCCAAAAATAAAAACAAAGCCGTGCTAAGGCCACTTAATGCATAGCTCATAAACCCACCAGATAGATGAAATTACTGTTAACGAAAATTTTGAACGCAACCTAAATATAATAAATCAATAAATGACTTGTAAAGGGAAGTATGTATATCTCCCCTAAAAAAGATTCAAATATTGGGCAAATTTATATTTAAAGTTTCAACTAAGTTGAAAGCGATTCCTGGTGGTGCTTTTTCAAGCTTGGTGCATAAGTTTCCATAAATGCCATCAACTCGTTGTAATCTTCCGGGCCGTTTTGAGTTTCCCGAATATCCACCAAAGGCAGATAAACCGGGGAGTTAAACAAAGCCGCTAAAGGAATTGGATTCTTGCGGCAAAAACAGGCCTTAACAAAGGGCTGAATTTGGCTTTGTATTTCTTTGGCTTCGTTTTGGTGGCCTTCGTTGTAAACCTGAATTAATTTTAAATAAAGCGCAGCGGCTTCGGGAATGTTGCCAGTGGCTGTAATCATACCCCTGCCTCCCAAATTTAACATGCTGTACAAGGCGTCATCTTCGCCGGTTAAAACCGAAAAAGATTTATAATTTACAGATGTTAGTATTTGCAGCGTGTCTTCGCGCATTTTTCCGGGGTTGATAAAATCAACGGCTTGCTTAAGACCTATAATATTTGCATCCGAGGCCAATTCAATAATGGTTTCGGGTTCTAAATAGCTGTTAGTTCTTCCGGGAACATTGTATATCACAATATTGGAGCCTGTTTCTTTGACTAAAGTTTTGAAATGGTTTACCAAACCCGCCTGCGGGGGATTGTTGTAGTATCCAGTAACACATAAAAAAGATAAAGGGCCCACCGATTTTTGAACATTGTTCATGGTTTCTACGGACTCGCGAGTGCTGTTGGAGCCCGCCCCGGCAATTACCGGCACTCTGCCATTAACATATTCCACTGTAAATTTGATGAAATCTATATGTTGCTGAGGAGTTACGGTAGCGCTTTGCCCGGTGGTTCCCATAGGTACAAGGCCACTAACACCTACCTCGATAAGATTGTCGATTAGGGTTTTTGCTTTTTCGTAATCAATGCTGTTGTTAAGGCATAGGGGATCGTCGTACTTAAGCGGCGTAAAAATAGCCGGGAATACTCCTTGTAAATCCAGGGGAGTGTTGATTGTAGTAGCCAAAAAAATCTCCTTATTAAACCCAGAGCCAAGTTCAAAGCAAAAATGACCGCCATCGCCCTGGAAAAACCTTTTAAAACAGCGGGATGATAACCGCCTCTTACTAGAAAATTAATAAAATCCCCAAAACTTAGGAGGCAAAGTGCTTTATTTTAGCGCCAGGATTCCATAATTTTAAGACAATTCTGGCCCAATTCCGCCGCCCGCCCGGCGCTGCCTGCCTCTGTATAGCAGCGAAATTCAGGGGCATTTCCACTTGGCCGCAAGTGCACAATTTCTCCATTTTCCAGAAAAAATTTAATGCCGTCTGTATCGTTAAAATCCACAGCCGAAGAGAGTTTATTCTCAAACAAACCATTAAACTCCTCAAGGCATTTTTCTTTGGGTTTTTCCTTTAGGGATTTTAAAATGCTTTGGCTTTTTTCTGTGGGAAATTCCTTTAGGCGGTCGCTGTAGGTAAAACGAGGTGGCAGTGTTTTAAGCAGTTCAGCCAAACTTTTATTTTCTTGCTTCATCAGCCCCACAATTCCAAGGGCCACAATTAAAGTATCCCGTGTGGGCAGGGGCAACAGTTTTTTGCCTGCCTCCTGGCTGGGGGAATTGGTAAAAAAGCCGCCGTTGGCCTCGTATCCTACAACGGATTTAAAACCCTGTGCATTTCCCTTATCCATGGATTCAATAACAAAGGGAGAGCCAATGCGGGTTTTATCAACCTTCTTAAAATAGTTGCTGAGCTCCACGGCAGAATTACAGCTTACCGGAACAGAAACCCAATCGGCTTTTAGATAACGGGCTACCAAAATTCCCGCCACATCGCCTCGGAGCCAATTGCCCTTCGCATCGGCAATCAGAGGTCTGTCGCTATCTCCATCTGTGGAAAAGAGCATATCATAGTTGCCCTTTGAAGCCCATTCTTGGGCCAGTTTGGCATCTTCGGGTCGAATGGCTTCTGTGTCCACAGGAATAAATTTCTCGGCTCTTCCCAATCTTTCCACTTTTGCGCCGAGCTTTTCTAAGATTTGAGGAAGCAGGTCCCGGCCCACGGCGCTGTGCTGGTACATTCCGATGTTTAATCCCTTTAAAAAGTCTGAAGGGAAGTAATCTGTATAGCGTTTGCTGTAAAGCTGGGCGGCTTCATCATCCAGGGGAGGGATAAAAGAACCAGGCTCATAAAAGGACCCGGCATCATTAAAAAGGGAAGGGTCAATTTCCACCACTTGCTCCTTAATTCCCAGTTCATCACTCTTTAAAATTTCGCCTTTGGGAGAATTGAATTTAATGCCGTTTCTGTCGTCAGGAATATGGCTGCCAGTTACCATTATAGCAGGGATTTTTTTTAACAATCCCAAATAGGCCACAGCGGGGGAGGGAACTTTTCCAGAATTAATGGCCGTGTAGCCCTTATCTTGTATAGCCCTGGCCACGGCTTCCATTATTCTATCTGTGGAAGGACGCAAATCGCCGGCGATGGCAATGGAACTACCCTCTTTTAGCTCGTAGTTTTTTTCAAGATGCTGGATAAAAGCCTGTGTGTATAAATAACATATTTTATCTGCCATTTTTTCAACAAGGCCTCGGGCTCCGCTGGTGCCGAAGCCCACGCCGCTTTTTTCCATTACGTCGGTAATTTTATAGCTTTCCATATTATCCGTTTCCTGTTTCAAAATATTAGATTTACAAAGGTAATTTAAAAATTAATAGAGGCCCTTATGAGTTCGACCTGGAAAGAAGTATTATCACTGGAATTAGACGGTAAAGACAATAAAAAATTATTGGCCGAGATTCAAAAAACCGCTCTGGAATCCACCGAAGATGTGGAAATTGTATTTGGCACTTCCGGGTGGAGGGCGGTAATTGGTGAGGAATATTCCCTTTACAATGTTCAGAAAGTAACCCGGGCTATTGTGGCAATGTATCGCAATGCGTCCGGCGAATTGCTAACCGAATTAGGCGTTGATAGTTTTGAGGACTTTGCCTCCAGGGGTGTTTTATTGGGACACGACACCAGATACATGGGCGATGTATTTGCCAAAGGCGTAGCTACCGTACTCAACAAAGAAAAAATTAAAATTTTCTACTGCGCTGTGGCCACCACACCGGAGTTTTCGGCGGCGGTGCCCGAAGATGACTTTGCCTGCTCTATCAACCTTACGCCCAGCCACAATCCAGGCAATTACGGAGGGTATAAGTTTAATCCTGCGGATGGAGGTCCAGCGGGCCCTCTTATTACTAAAGCTATTGAAGCCGAAATTTTAAAAATAAATGACAAACATATTTTGCCCGTAAAATCAGTGAGATGGGATAATTACGATATTCTATCCGCCTATATTGACTTTGTAAATAACAATGACTTTGTGGATCTTGAATTTTGCAGGGAAATGGCCAAAGGAAAAATGGCTTTGGCTCATGATGCTGTTTATGGCGCCACTAAAGGAAGACCCGACGTTATTCTAGGCAACCCGCCTTCGCTAAAAACATTTCGAACCAAAGATAATCCGCTTTTTGGCGGGGCGGCTCCCGAACCCTCTGTTAATAACATGGCCGAATTGGTGGCGTATATTGATGCCCAGCCACAGGAATTAAAATTAGGTGTTATAATGGATCCAGATGGCGACAGAGTGCGTTTTTACGATGGGCAAGAACATATTAGCATGAATCAATTCGGAGCCATTGCCTTTGATTACATTGTGAATGTCCGGAAAAAAGAGGGTGGGGTGGCCAAGTCCGTAGCCACTTCTAATTTGATAAATGCTCTGGCGAAAAAATACAATCGCCCCCTTTATGAAACCGCAGTGGGTTTTAAAAATTTCCGTCCCTATTTGTCTGAAGGTACACAAAAACCCGCTTTGGTTTGTTTTGAAGAAAGTGACGGGATTTCGGGTTATGGAAATACTCTTGAAAAAGACGCTCAAATTGGTTTTTTGTTAGCCATCGAAATTATAGGAAAAACCGGTAAAAGTTTGAGTGATCATTTACATCGCATTCAGGAAGATGTGGGTCAATATTTTCCCTTGCGCAAAGGATTTGAAGTGGAATCCATTAAACAGGTAAAACCCGTAATGGAACAATTAAAAACCGAATTTGTAGCAGGAAAAGATATTGAAGTAGGCGGAAATAAAAAGAGTATTGTTGAAGCCATAACTCTGGATGGACTAAAACTTGTTTTTGAAGACAGTTCCTGGATGCTGATTCGCCCCTCTGGCACAGAACCAAAGGTGCGGGTTTATACAGAATCCCAAAATTTGGAGCAATCTGAACTTTTGTTTGAAGCGGCTAAAAATCTGTTTTTTACCAAACTCAAATAATCCAAAAATCCCCCTTAATCTACCTTTGTTTTCCTAAAAACAGCTAAAATTGAGTCAAAGCCAGCTCGGTTTAGCTTTACAAATTTTAAAACGGTGGTACAATTGTTGAGACCGGTTATCAGCCAATATGGAAACAATAAAACACAGTCTTGATTTTTGTGAAATGGAACTTCATCCAAAATTTATGATTTTGGAAGTCGGCCAGGGTGTGGATCTCAGCAAGGAACAGTTGGAAGATATTTTCAAAATTGCCGACGATTTTTATCAGGGCCAGGAATACATTTTAATCAGCCACCGCAAAAATGAGTATAGTATAAACCCTCTTGTGGCCAAAGCTTTGCAGCTTAAATCTGCTATAAAAAATGTTGCTGTGGTGGCATACCGGGATAATACAGTGCGCAATGTTAAAATTGAAAAAGCCGTATTCCAAACGGATATGAACTTGTTTTCCAACTTGGATGATGCTATCAGCTGGGCATGTAATTATTAAAGGCTTTCTATAGCCGCACTAACATACCAGTAACACTTAGCTGTTTTGGACCTCCGACATGCATAAACCCAAGTTGGGAGTTAAATTTCTATTTTGCCATTAGCACCCAAGTGATTATTTCAAAATAACACTTGCCTTTGTCCATTGAGAATTATCTTTAATTTTAAAAAGAGCTGATTGGTTATAGATAAAATGGTTTAAGATGTCCGGATTAAAAAATAAACATATACTGCTGAAAGAAATTAAACTCGAAGATGAGGAGTGGCTTTTTCAATTAAACAGTAATCCTGTGGTGATGAAATTTTTTCCTTCGGTTTTAAACCGCTTGCAAAATAATGAGCTTCTCAAAGCCATAATGGATCACCATGCAAAGCATGGTTTCGGAGTTTACAAAATTGCTTCTGGCAAGGGAAAGCCTATGGGAATGCTGGGTTTAAACAGAGTGGGTTTCAAAAGTTTTTTTACGCCTTCTGTGGAAATTTTATGGCGGCTGTTTCCGGAGTATTGGAATAAGGGAATAGCAACATATGCTGCCTTGAAATGTATGGAAATAGCTGAGTTTACTTTGAAATTAAATGAAGTGGTGGCCTTTACCTCCATTCACAATTTGCCCTCCCGAAAAGTTATGGAAAAAATTGGTATGGAGAAATTAGCAGTTTTTAATCATCCGAAAATTATCCCAGGCCATTGGCTCTCTAGCCATATTTTGTATAAAAAAGTATTTTTAGAAACACTAAAAACTTAAGGCGTTTTTGAACTAAAAATAGTGTCAATTTTCCGGGAATAGATAATGGCTAATTTTCAATCTAAGTACGATTATTCAGATGAAGCCACGTTAATCAAAGATTATGGGGAAAAGTGGCCTGATAAATGGAAAAGTAAAAGGCTGGGGAATGATGATTTTGATGGAAAGGCTGCAGCTTATGGCGATTGCACCTCTAAAGGCTTTTCTTCTGAACACTTGTTGGATTTTGATATATCAAAATATGGGCTGGCAACCAAAAGAACCATCAGGGTTAACAAAATCATTTATGAGTTATTAGACAGTGTTTTCCATGAAATAGCGAAGCTCAAATTTTATGAGATCCGAATTGTTTGGGGGCACTTATTCCGCTACAAAAAGTCTGCTTCAAACAGAACTAACATTCAGAATGGGTCCGACTATGAAGTAGTAAAAAAGTGGTTGGTAGATGAAAGGGGTATTCCGCAGGCTGATATTGATACTTATTGGAATAAGCATTGGGCGGAAATGGCTGCCATATATGATAGCGGACATAACAGATTAAAAAAAGCAGAGCTTTCCAATCATAGCTTTGGTACGGCAATTGATATAAACTCTCCTGAAAATGACTTTGGTTCAAAAGTTTGGGACATGCCTCCAGAAATTGTGAAAATATTTTTGGCTCATGGGTTTGCCTGGGGAGGCTTTTTTCAAACCAAAGACGCCATGCATTTTGAATATTTAATAAATGGCAGCATGGCCGTACCGCCTCAGTTAACTCATTTAAGCATGCCAATGGATATTATTTTAGATTCAACATTTACCCGAAACAACCTGGACAAAATTTATTCCATTACGGAAAATGAACAAAGCTCAGGTTTTTTTCCTGTGGGGGCTAACACTGTTTGGCACGGTGGGCTTCATTTAGAGAGAACAGTTAAAACCCCAATATATTCAGTGGCAGCTGGCCGAATAATATGCGCAAGGCTGGATAAAAAGGGAGCTAACAACCTGAAAAATGGTTCCCGAAATTTTGTGCTAATAGAACATAAACAAGAAGATGGAACTAAGTGGTACTCCCTTTACATGCATTTGTTATCTGTGGATTTTAACGCAGAAAATTTTCATACCCAAAGGCTAAAATGGCTATTGGATAGAGAGGAAATAAAAAACTCAGTTCAAGTTAAAGCTGGCTATATAAAAAGGTCTGGTCCCTCCCAAAGCAGCCAATCTTTAGGGGGAACATCAACCGGTGCCGTATACATAAAATTAGGCCAGGAAGGTTCATGGATCCACTTAAAAGACGAAGAGGAAAAAGAGTTTTATATCACCCAAAACGGCGTTATTGGAGATGTAACTGGGTATAAAAAAATTATTAAAAAATCTGCGGAAGAAAATCCAGGCGAGGTATTGCAGCTGAATCATCCCGTGATTCCAGGTGAAATTATTGGATATATGGGGGAATTTGGAATTAGCTCAAATAGAAAGCCAATGGTTCACTGGGAAATTTTTTCTGAAAAATTAATTGGAACAGGCTGGAAAACGGCAACGGATAATGATTCGGACTACGCATGCGATTCAGATGAAATAATAAAATTAATAGATTCAGCATCCGGTCTTAAAACGGGAGAGCTTGATGCGCAAGAGATTATAAATTTTTACAGGGACACTGAAAGGTCAAAAAAAGTAAGAGAGTACGCTTGCAAGTTTATTTCCGAATGGGGGGTAGATTGGGAAGCCGCATTGCAAAAGCTTGGAACAAAATTCAAAATTGTGGATGGCGTTAATGCTGAAGATTTAAAGCCTTATGTTTTTTGGGATTCTGCTAAAGCTAAAGGAGTGGAGCTGCCTTCAAGTAAGTTGGTTTATCACTATAACCCAATTAGGTTTTTAGAAAGATTAGCCCCGCCCCTGAAATCAGTGGAAGAAACAATAGTCAGCCCTGATGTTACTTTTCCTTTCAAAAAAGGGGATTATGATGATGTGGGCGTTCAAAATTATCCCAGCAAAAAAGTAGCTGGGGCAGGCTACAAGGAGGGTACTCCGATTCATGATATTCAAAAAATGCTGGATGAATTTGGATTTGACCAAGTTTGGAAAGCCGATGGTGATTATGGAAAAAAAACGGAGGCGGCAGTTCGAGATTTTCAACGGGCCGCTTGCACAGATGTTAGGCTTGTTGATGAATCAGATGAGATTGTAGAGATTACCTTTAAAGGAGAAGTTACCGGAAAGGTGGATAGCGACACTTATGCTGAAATAGAGTATTGGAAAAAGATGAATTACCGGGTAGCCATTGGTATGTATGGTCCAATTTCCACAGTAGCTCTTCCGTACTATAACGGAGAATACGATGATGTTGCTGTTGAAAAATATATTAAACCAGAAATCCCATTTATGGGATACAGGGAGGGGTCTGATATATATAAGATTCAATCCTATTTGCAAAAATTTGGATTTTCTCAGGTTGGAAATGCGGATGGCGATTTTGGCCCTAAAACTCTTGAGGCTGTAATTGAATTTCAAGAGATATCAAACGAACCTTATCGTCAGCAAAATGGGCAAAAAATAGAAGTGGAAACCGGAGAACCCCTTATCACTACAGGTGAAGTAGATTTCTTTACGGTAATGGAAATGAACCATTGGCTGGAGATGAATTATAAGAAGCCCGAAGCTCCTTGCGATTGCCTTGCGCCGCAGGAGAATTTTCCCTATAGCGATGATACCTTTGCCTTAATTGAATCCTTGTCAGAGCTTATTAATTTTTATTCTACTAAGTACGATGTTCCTCCTGTAGCCGTCGCAGGATCCATAGCAGATGAATATAATACCAGAACAGGCGCTAAGGCAGTAGTGGACTGGATTCAGGATGAGGTGTTGCTCGATTTTATGCCAAATTTTGCAATTGAAGTGGATGCCTATTTTGGCTTTCAAAGCAAATTGTTAAATGCCACCAAGCATGACATTGGCCTTGGCAATATTAAAATTGAGACTGCAAAAGAAATATATGAGCAGTATCCGCAGGAATTTGAAAATAAAAACATGGACTATAGCGATATTGTCGATTACATAATGTCGAATGAGGGCACTGTGCATATGGCTGCGTTGGTGATAAGAAAAGCCAAGAAAATTTTTGAGTTTGACGTGTTGGACAAGCCTCAAGGCGATGTTGAAGCTATATATGTTACTTATTATAAACAAGGTGATTCCTATGTGGATAGGTATAATGCGAAAAAATTAACAGATCCTTCCCATGATTTAAAACCAGGGGAGGGTTGCAGAGTTTGTTTGCAGCGGGAAAAATTTTTGAATATCTTATCTCCCTAAATTTAACAAACATGCCATTTATATATTATTTCTGCTTCTTAATTCTAACTCTGGCGGTTTGGCAATTCCTTAACAAGTCAATTTCAGCAAAACCGGTAAAAGGAATTGTCGCGGTGGGTGTTTTTGCAATAATTAGTTTAGGAGCCGCCTTTTTAATGAAATTCCATATTAGGCCTTCTTCGAAACCTATGATGGATTTTGCCTTTTATTTCGGAATTAGTTTCATATTAGTTATAGAATCAATTGGAGCAAGTATAGTATTCGAAGATAGGCTTGCTTTAAAGCTTAAAAAATTTTCCAGATGGATAGTATTATTGATTTCAGTTTTTTTTATTCATTTGCTCAGCTTTTTTGTCCTTGTTGGACTTTATCCAGGTAGCTAAATAAGTGAAAATGAAGTTGATCATACTAATTTTTTTAGCCGGAAACAGCTTTGTCTCTGGAGGCTCCTTAATAAATTTTAATTCAAATATTAGTTGGGCGAATCAATATTTGGTAATAACTTCTTCGGATACAAATCCAGCTCCCAATTGTAGCAATGAGAAAATATTGGAAAGTAAATACTTTTCAAATTTAAAAAACGGGTTTTATGTATGTGTGGGCTACAAATCCAATTATTTAAGTAACTCCGTAAATTATAAAGAACAGCAGAAATTAAAAAAGTCCTATGTGAAGTTTTCCGGGTTTTTTACAGATACAAACAGCGATTTCACAGGATCAAATGATTTGTGGTTTTTAAAGCAACACAATAGCAACTCCTTTTTAGCTGGATATTGGATTCCTCCTGAGAAGGCTAAAAAAGATACGCCTTTGGAGTTGGAACCCATTGGCGAGGTTAGGCTTAAATTTTCCCTTGGAAAGCAAATAGTTTGGGACACAAGTTTTACTTCAGCCATAATTCCCGAAGTAAAAATGTACGAACTGGATAGTTCTAACTTTGTATATGATTTTAAAAATTATTATCCCGGTGGCAAGAGTGAGGTATTAGCAGTCTTTTCCAATAGCGATTCAATAGTTTTTTACGAAGAACTTTTTTCTGAAGGAGATGCCAATAATTTTGAAATATCTGAATTTGTTATTAATGAAAGAGAGGCCTATATAACAAAATCTATTTCAGAAAGTGGGATAGGGAAGTTGGAAAAAAAAGTTTGGAATGGCAAAACATTCCAGTAATTTTAAACAGCCTGTTTAATGTTTTAAGTTAATTAAAGAATGGGTCAAAATACCATGCGCCACGGCCACATTTAAGGATTCCATTTCCTTAACCTGGGGTATTTTTACCAATTCATCGCATTGAGAGGCGATTTTTTCATTAAGTCCTGCACCTTCATTTCCCAATACCAAAGCCACCTTTCTCTTTAGTTTGATGGTGTCTAATGTTACTGAAGAATGAGGGGATGTGCCAACAATAGTAAAGCCTTGCTGCCGTAGAAATTTGATTTTTGCAGAAAGGTCAACTCCTGCTTCAAAAGAAATTCTCAAAAAAGCGCTAGCTGAGGCTCGAACCACTTTTGGATTATGTACTTCGCAACAGCCTTTACCTAAAATTACGGTATCCATTCCTAAAGCTAAGGAACTTCTAAAAATCGCTCCGATATTGCCTGGATCTTGAACTCCATCGAGTAAAGTGGCGAAACGAGCTGTGGACCAATTTGGCCTTGGCGTGGAAAAATGGGCTACTCCAATGACGCCTTGCGGGGATTGAACATCGGATAAATGATCTAGTTCCTTTTGAGGCACTATGCGGTGTAAAACCCGTTGACGTTTAATTAGCTGCAAAAAAGAATTATCGGTAAATGTTTCTGAGATCAATACATCGGCAAAAATACTGGGTGAAATTTCGATTATATCGGCAATTAATTTAGGTCCCTCAATTAAAAACTTAGACTCTTGCAGGCGGAATTTTTCTGTTTTTAATTTGGCGTACTTTTTAATGTATCCTGGAAAATCAATTTCTTCATCAACCTGGGTGTTTTGGATTTCTCCTGTGAGCTTTTCGGCTTGAAGTCTGCGTTCGGCAAAGGAACGTCTTGGCTTGTTTACCCTGGAATCGTTTCCAAACCGGGATCTTCTTTCAGAATTAAACTCAGATCTACCTTCTGGGCGAAAGCGCGGTTTGTTACCGCCCCCAAAATTTGATTTTCCTCTGCTAAAATTTGACTCTCCTTCTGAATTATAACGAGGCTTTTTATCGTAACTTTGAGAAGAATACCCTTCTTTTTTATAGCTGGGTTTTTCGCCCGATTTATAATTGTCCCGACCTTCTTTTTTAAACCTGTCTCTTTTTTCAAAATTGCGCGGAGAGCCATCGTCCCCACGGGAGTCTTTTCGAAAATCAGGTTTTCCATGGGATTTAAAGCCAGGGCCTTTGCTAAAAGGACGTTTAGGCCCGGATTTTTTGAAGGGCCGTTTAGGGGGGATGTTATTAGGCATTATATTTAAACTCTTTTAGGTGTTATTCCACCATTTTACTATGGCTCACTTTTATCAGCTCCAGAGCTGCTTTATAAATTCCATTTGCATCCATGCCTAGTTCAGCATGGAGTTCAGGAATAGAACCATGGGTTACAAATTTATCGGGGATACCAACATGTTTTATGGGTACATTGTAAATGCCCAATTTTGACATAAGTTCGGATACGCCACTTCCAAAGCCGCCCATTACTACATTGTCTTCCACAGTAAGGACGCAGGAATGACGGCTAAATAGTTCTTTGTAGAATTCTTCTGACAGAGGTTTTACAAATCTGGCATTAACAATAGTTGAGGAATAGCCTTGTTCTTTCAGCTTAGCTCCCACTTCTGTGGCGTAATGAAGCATGTGGCCTACGGCCACAATAGCAATATCATCACCGCTTTCGATGGTTTCCGGTTCTCCAATTTTTAATTTAGCTGCTGGTTTTTCGGGCACACCTAGGATATTTCCTTTTGGAAAACGAAAAGCTATAGGGCCATTTTTGTATTCAAGGGCAGTTAGCAACATTGATTTTAAGTCGTTTTCATCTGCGGGGGCCATGATAACCATGTTCGGAATCATCCTGAGGTAAGATAAATCCATAGCTCCATGGTGTGTGGGGCCGTCCACACCCACCAAACCGGAATGGCTCATGGCAAACACAACATTTAAATTCTGAATGGCTACATCATGTATAACTTGGTCAAAAGCCCGTTGCAGGAATGTAGAGTATATGGCGCAAACGGGGGTTATGCCCTCGCAAGCTAATCCAGCAGCAAAGGTTACTGCGTATTGTTCGGCGATACCCACATCATATACTTGCTCAGGCAATTCAGATTGCATGGCATCTAACCCAACTCCGTCTGGCATGGCGGCAGTGATGGCGATTATTTTTGGATCTTTTTTAGCATAGCGCGTTAACTCCTGACCAAATACTTTAGCGAAGGAAGGTATGGTATTGGTGGCCTTGCGAACCCCAGATGAAGGATCAAAAGGTGTGGAAGCATGCCATTTGTAAGAGTCTTTTTCTGCCAATTGCCAGCCACGGCCTTTTTCGGTAATAACATGGACAATGGATGGCCTGTTTAAATCTTTTATGTTTTCAAATATTTCTGTAAGCTCAGCAATATTATGGCCATCGATTGGGCCAAAATAGCGGATTCCAATATCCTCAAAAAAACCTCCGGGCAAAACCATATGTTTTACACCTTCATCTACTTTGCGCACCAGCTTGCGCAAGCGGTCTGAAAAGTTTTGGGAAAATTTGCCTGTGAGTTCCCACACTTCGTCTTTCAGTTTGTTGTAAGTGGGATTGGCAATAATTTTGGTAAGATATTTGTGAACCGCTCCCACATTGGGGGCGATAGACATGGTGTTGTCATTGAGCACAATGGTTAATTTGCAATCGCTGACTCCTGCATTATTTAAAGCTTCATAGGCCATACCACCGGTTAAGGAGCCATCGCCAATTACAGCCACCACATGGTCGTCTTTTTTGTTGTGAACCATGGCTCTGGCAAAACCCATAGCAGCGGCAATGGAGGTGGAGGCGTGTCCAGCGCCAAATACATCGTATTCGCTTTCGCTTCTTTTTAAAAAACCACTGAGCCCACCGTAAGTTTTAAGGCTGTGAAATGAATTATAGCGGCCGGTAATCAGCTTATGGGGATAAGCCTGGTGGCCAACATCCCAGATAAGCTTATCCGTTGGTGTGTTGTATACCTTGTGTAGCGCTAAAGTCAGTTCCACCGAACCCAGGTTGGAAGCAAAGTGGCCTCCTTTGGTAGATACATGCGTTACAATGTAATCCCTGATTTCAGCAGCTAACTGTTCTAATTGTGTGTCGTCCAGGTCCCGAATATCCTGAGGGCCTGAAATTGATTCCAAAATATTTCCCATCACTATCTCTAAATTAATTTACCCTGAAAACTATAAATTTTGCGAATTCTTCTAAAATTTTTGTCTCCATATTTAGGCTATGGAGAGTTAAAATAGCCTCATCCATTAGCTTTTGAGCCCGGATTTTTGATTCTTCCAGCCCTAAGATAGCAGGGTAGGTGGCTTTATTTCTGTCAGAATCAGAACCCGCATCTTTTCCCAAAGCCTCCGTAGTTTGTTCCACATCCAATATATCGTCTACAATTTGAAAGGCGAGGCCAATTTTTCTGCCATAAAGGCTAAGTTTATCAATGGTTTCTTTATCGGCTCCGGCCAGTTGCGCCCCAATAGCAATGGATGCTTCAATTAGTCTGGCTGTTTTGTGAATATGGATATATTCTACGGTTTCTTCGGAAACCCTTTGGCCTTCGGCCAGAATGTCCTCCATTTGCCCGCCAATCATTCCATCAATACCCAGGGCGGAGGCGAGGGTTTCAATGCTTTCCGGGTGGCCTGTTCTGCTTAAAAGCTGAAAGGCAAGAATACAAAGGGCATCTCCAGCCAAAACAGCGGCTGCCTCTCCAAAAACTTTGTGGTTTGTGGGATTGCCCCGTCTAAAATCATCATCGTCCATGCAGGGTAAATCGTCGTGGATTAAGGAAAAAGTATGGAGCAGTTCTAATGCGCTGGTGGCCAGGAATATTTTGTCTCCCTTGCCCTGACAGGCTTCGAAAGAGGCCAAAGCCAGAGCGGGGCGAATGCGCTTTCCCCCTGCGAAAACAGAGTAGCGCATGGACTCACATAGCTTTTTGGCATAGCCATTGGGCTGGGGCAGGTGCTCTTCGAGATAATGGTTTACCTTTGAGCTCACCTCTTTTAAATAACTTTCGAATAATCCGGTTTTTATCATGGGCAATTTTCCTAGGGCTATCAAGATAGCAAAAATATGGAATTAATCCTTAAAACAGCCAAAAATAATAATGGCGCTGCCCGGTAAATCAATTTGAAGAATTGCCGAAAAATCGGTTCTTAGAGTGCTCCGTCGCAGATGGAATCGAAGTGTTTCGAACCTTCCATTCGAAACGTTTAAAGGCCCTCTCCCGGTTAGTACTTCCCCCTCAAGGAGGGCATGCACGAGGCGAAAGAAAAGCCATTTTGTTTTTTAAGCATCAAGGTCGAGCCACATACAATTCCGCGCGACAGAGCTTTCTAAGAACCGGTTGCCATTTCCAGAGACTGGCTTAAATTTTTGGCCCGGTTTTCCAAATTCTGGGACATATTTTCCAGGTTTTCCAGTTTGGAACGGGCTTCAAAAAGTTCACCGGCAATGTTCATGGCTGCTAAAATAGAAACTTTTAGCTTATCTCCATTAAAATGGTTGATATTTAGTTCTTTCACCTTATAATCCACGTAGCCTGCGATTTTTTCAATTTCACCTTTTGGCACATCGGATTTAATCTGGAATTGCTCCCCGCAGATATTAACTCTATGGGTATGTATCATTTCGCTCATGGAAACCTGCTTGTGTGAAAGACCTGGCCTATCAAACCATTATTTCATCTAATTTTTTTTCATCAAGCCTGGAAATCAAATTCTGAATTCTTTCTCCAGCCTTACTTAAATTATCTCTTTTTTCTGAAAATTCGCTCTCTAATTTTTGAATCATTTCTTCTTTTTCCAGAATTTCGTTTTCCAGCTTCTCGATGTCCCCTTCTTTTCCTCTGATTTTATCTTCAAGAGTTTGAATATATTGTGTTTTTTGAGAAACTTCTTCGTTCAGCTCATTGATGGATTCTTCTTTTGCCGAAATCTGAAGGTTGAGATTTTCCGAATTTTCAATTTGCCGTTTAACTTCTTCCTGAAGATCTTGGTTTTTGTCTTTGAGCTGACCAATAACATCCAGCGCTAACATTACCTTTTCTTCTAATATATCAAATTGTGTGGTTTCCATGTTGTGACCTCGCATTTAGGTGAATACCTATTAATAAATAATCCTGTATATCCCCTGTCAAGTAAGACTTTGAGCTGGCCCGGGTATTTTACAAACCCATAACACAAAATCTGCCGCATTGGCCTCTAATTTTTTTTGCAACTATTTAAATGATATTTCAGGAATCTCGCTTAGCTTATCGGAAATGCGTTTCTGGCTTTTATTGATTTCCTCGTCTTTCAAACTGCGTTCAGGGTGGTTGTAGGTAAAACTGTAATGGAGGGCCTTTTTATTGTCTCCAATTTCGGAACCTTCGTAAATGGAGTTTAATTTTACTCCTTGCAAAAACTTAGCTTCCCTTAAAGGCATCCAGCTCAATATCTGTTCATGGCTCACTGTTTTGTCTACTACAATATTCATCTCTCTTGTGGCGCTGGACATGTTGTTGAAGCTCTGAAATTGTTTGGCTTTTATTTTTTGTTCCAGCAAGAGATTCAAATTGATTTCTCCTACCAGGCATTCTCCTTTTATTTGGAAATTTTTTGCAGCAATGGGGTGCAGGCTCCCCAGTGAGCCAAGAACCTGGCCATTTACCAAAATTTCTGCGCTTTCTTTGGGATGCAAATATGGCGCATTCGCCGGATATTTAAACTCAGCCTCATAGCCCAGGCTGGCTAAAGCGTTTTCTACCAGGCCTTTGATGCTGTAAAAATCCACTTCCGAATTTTCTTTTTTCCAGCTAAGGGCCGGCCACTGTCCGCAAAGCACGATTCCCAAAATATCCTGCTCTATCACTCCGGGGTTTTTGGCATCCCGTTTTTTGGCGTCAGACCAAAATACCTTTCCCAATTCAAAGAGCCTGCAGTCTTTTTGCTGGTTGCGTTGGTTTCTGGAAACCGATTGCAACAAATTATGCAGGATGTTAATAGGCAAGGTCATTCCCTCTTCACTTAAAGGGTTTTTCAAATAAATAATTTTTTCTTTTTGTTCCTCTTTGGAATAAAGCAGGCTCTCGCCCTGGTTAGCAGGAGCAAAACGCAGGCTCAAGGCTTCATTTAAACCTGAGGAGGATAAATGGTTTCTGAGTTTGTTGGAAATCACTTCCAGAGGCGGCAAAAAACCTGTGGCCATGGGAAAGCTTGGCAATATATCGGGTATGTTATTAAAATCATGAAGCCGGGCGATTTCTTCAATAAGGTCGATTTCCCGTTCCAAATCCGGGCGGAAGCCAGGGGCAAGGCAAGTATAGGCTTCTTTTGCTTTGTCTGTACCGGTTACCTGCACTTCCAGGGCTTCCAACATTCTTTTTATATCTTCCTTGGGAATACTATGGCCTAAAACTTTTTTAACCCGGTCCAACCGAAGACTTATTTCTTTTGGTTTTACGGGATGCTGCTTTGATACAAAGGAGCTGGGGCTTTCCGCAATTTTTCCCCCGGCTACATCCACAATTAGATGGGCCAGGTAAGCGCTGACTTGCTCGATACCCAAGGGATTGATACCTCTTTCAAAGCGGTAGGAAGAATCAGAAATCAACTGATGCCGTTTGGACTGAGCCCTAATGGTGGCCGGATCGAAATATGCCACTTCTAAGAGGATATTGCTGGTTGTCTCGTCCACTTTTGTGCTTTCCCCGCCCATAACTCCGGCCAGGCAAACAGGGCCACTGGAATCGGCAATGACCAAGTCCCGGCTGTCCAACTCCCTGGTCTCTTCATCAAGTGTTTGCAGTTTTTCTGAACTCTTTCCATTGCGGATTATTATTTCAGGGCCATTTAATTTGTCTAAGTCAAAACTGTGGGAGGGGTGGCCTGTTTCCAATAACACATAATTGGTGAGGTCCACAATGTTATTGATGCTTTTTTGCCCCATGCTTTTTAATGCGTCCACCAACCACCCAGGGCTTGGACCGACTTTAACACCACTAATAATTTTAGCAGTATACATACTGCAGGCTTCAGGGTTATCCACTTTAATGGAAAATGAGTTGGATGGCGTTGCAGCCTCTACCTTTTGAGGAACCGGGTTGTTCATTTTGAGCCCGTAAAAAGCAGCCAATTCTCTGGCAACCCCCAAATGGCAAAGAGCATCCGGCCGGTTGGGGGTAATGCTAATATCAAAAATAACATCGCACAATCCGGGAAGATTTTTAAGGGGAATTCCCAATGGGGTATTGGCAGGAAGTTCTATAATTCCATCGTGGGAATCTCCCAATCCGATTTCATCCTCGGCGCAGATCATGCCAAAAGATTCCACTCCCCGGATTTTTGCTTTTTTAATTTTAAAATTTCCGGGAAGCACCGCTCCTACTTTAGCGAAGATAACCTTTTGGCCCGCAGCTACATTGGGGGCGCCGCAAACAACCTGAAAGCTCTCACTGCCATCGTTTACTTTACACAGGGATAATTTTTCCGCATCAGGGTGTTTTTCGCAGGATTCCACATAGGCAGATACCAATAGGGGAGAATCCACTCCCGCAAATTGGACCTCTTCCACTTCCAATCCTAAATTGGTAAGCACCCGGGAAATTTCCTCGGGGTCCGCATTTACATCCACATATTTTTTGAGCCAATTTAAACTGATTAACATTGGGATTTACCTAAAACTGTTTTAAAAATCTGTTGTCGTTTCCTGTGAGCAATCCAATTTCAGGAATGCCGTATTTTATCATGGTTATTCGGTCTATGCCAAAGCCAAAGGCAAAACCAGAATACACTTCGGGATCGATGCCCACATTTTCAAATACATTTGGGTCTACGCATCCACAGCCGCCAATTTCCAGCCAACCTGTCTGACTGCAAACTCTACAACCGCTTCCGCCGCAAATAGAGCAGGTTACATCCATTTCTGCGGAGGGTTCTGTAAATGGAAAAAAGCTAGGGCGAAACCGGATTTTTACCGATTGGCCGAACATATGCCGCACCCAACTGTAAAGCACCGCTTTTAAGTGGGCGAAGGAAATATCCTTGTCCACCACCAGACCCTCTACTTGTTGGAACATGGGGGCGTGAGATGAATCGCTATCGGCTCGGTATACACATCCAGGAGCAATTACCTTTAAAGGTGGTTTTTTGTTTTCCATAACATGGATTTGCACACCGGAAGTTTGGGTTCGGAGTACTACGCCTTCATCCACATAAAAGGTGTCCTGCATGTCACGGGCTGGGTGGTGGGCAGGAATGTTAAGGGCTTCAAAGTTATACCAGTCCGTTTCCACTTCCCGGCCCTTTTCAATTTCAAATCCCATTTTAAGGAAAAAATCAATGATATCGCCGCGGACCTGATTGAGGGGATGTATGCTTCCGGGCAGATTGTTTTTTCCGGGAAGGCTGGTGTCTAAACTGGAGGAGGCGAATTTAGCTTCCAATAGTTTTTCATCCAGTTTTTTTTGTAATTCGTCTAAAACCTGGGTGGCTTTGTCCCGAAGTTGGTTTACTTTTTCTCCGTAGGCGGGCCGTTCTTCGGGTGTTAAAGTTCCCATGGAACGCATAAGGGCCGAAATATCTCCCTTTTTGCCCAAGTATTTTACTTTTAAACTCTTTAAAGCCTCGGAGCTCAGTTCGGATTCCAGTTTTTTGGCTTCGGCTTCAAAAGCCTCTGATAATTCTTGTATACTACTCATAAGGCCCTTAATTATAATAAAAATGGCGCATAGCCCCTACACATCCTGGGGAAGGATAAAAAAAGGGAGCCCTAAGGCTCCCGCAATATCCAAATGTATGTAAGCAGTAAAATAAAATTTAGGCTGCTTTAGCCAATGAAGCCACCTTTTCAAAGGCTGCTGCATCGGAAATAGCTAAATCAGAAAGCACTTTTCTGTCCAGCTCCACACCGGCTTTTTTAAGTCCGGCCATTAATCTGGAATAGCTAAGACCCAATTCGCGGGCTGCTGCATTTATGCGAACAATCCACAATTGGCGAAATTGTGCTTTTTTGTCTTTGCGGCCGATGTATGCATTTTGACCTGCGTGATCCACCGCTTCTTTAGCTAATCTTAAATTTGATTTTCTTCTTCCATAATAGCCTTTGGCGGCTTTTAAAATTCTTTTGCGCCGGGCTCTGGAGGGTACTCGCGTTTTCGCTCTTGGCATAATTTACTCCTGAAAAATTCTATGAGGCTAAAAGTTGTTTCATTCTGGGAGCATCTGCCTCTGAAACCAGGGCGGGACTTCCCAACTGACGTTTGGTTTTTGGGGATTGTTTAGCAAGAATGTGATTCAATCCTGCAGAACCCCGTTTGATTTTTCCGGTGGCGGTTTTTTTAAATCTTTTTTTTGCGCCACTGTGTGTTTTCATTTTTGGCATAATGCTACTCTTGTTTAGTTATTTATTCCTCGTTTAAATCGTCATCGTTGTCCAAATCAGAATCGTCGCCGGAATCTGCTTCTTTTTTAACAGCTGCTTTGGCAATTCCCTTGGCAGGCACAAACATAGCAGATAAGTTGCGGCCTTCCTGCTTCATTGGAGATTCCAATTCTCCCACGCCTTCCAAGTCTTCTTCCATTTGCTTTAGCCAACGGCTGCCGTATTCCACGTGGGCCATTTCCCGTCCTCTAAATACAACACTGGCTTTTAGTTTAAAGCCCTTGGACAAAAAAACCTTTCCCTGTTCCATTCGATAACGGTAATCGTTAACATCGGTTTTCGGGTGAAACTTGATTTCTTTGACCTTAACAACATGCTGCTTTGCCTTTGCCGCCTTGGCTTTTTTAGCCTCGGTGTACTTGTATTTGCCGTAGTCCAAGATGCGGCAAACAGGTGGTCTGGCAGCGCCGGATACTTCCACTAAATCTAATCCGACTTCCCGGGCTTTAGCGATTGCCTCGTGGGTGTTTAATATACCCAACTGACTGCCATCGGCGCCTATAACCCGAACTTCACTTGTATTGTATAGGATTCGTTCGTTTACACGAACTTTTGGACCCTTGTGTTTTTTAAGCAAATTCCTCCTAAACTCTAAAATTTGACAATTTATTAATAAAAATATTTAAGCCAAAGGCGACGTGCCTTTGGTAAAAACCTCTAATTTAAGTTTTTCAGCGATTTCGTCTAGTGGTAGGCTTCCAATCTCTCCAACTTTTCGCTTTCTTATGGAAGCTTTTCCAGATTCTACCTCTTTTTCGCCAATAATTAGCAAATAGGGCACCTTGTCTTTCTCCCCATCTCGTATTTTTTTGCCAATTTTCTCATTTCTGGTGTCTACTTCACAGATTAAGCCGGCTTCTTTTATCTTCCTTTCGGCTTCGGTGCAATATTCCTGAAACTTTTCGGAAATGGGCAAAATGCGAACCTGACTTGGGTTTAACCACAAGGGCAAGTCTCCCGCAAAATTTTCAATGAGTATTCCAATAAAGCGTTCCAGGCTACCCAATATGGCTCGGTGGAGCATTACCGGGTGAAGGCGTTCGCCTTTTTCATCCATGTATACGGCACCCAATCTTCCGGGAAGTTGAAAGTCCACCTGAATAGTTCCGCATTGCCAGGAACGTCCCAGACAATCTTTTAATACAAATTCAAGTTTAGGTCCATAAAAGGCACCTTCTCCAGGGTTCATTTCGTATTCCAACTGGGATATCTCGCAGGCCTCTCGAAGCGCTTCTTCAGCCTTGTCCCAGGTGGCATCGTCTCCCAGTCTTTTTTCGGGCCGGTCGGAAAACTTCACCAAAATATCTTCAAAGCCAAAATCTTTATATACTTCTTTTAGCAGCCTGCAGAACTCAGAAACTTCACTGGTGATTTGATCCTGAGTACAAAAAATATGGGCGTCGTCTTGCACAAAACCCCTTACCCGCATTAACCCATGCATGGTTCCAGCCAATTCGTTGCGATGGCATTTGCCAAACTCCGCTAGTCGAATGGGTAAATCCCGAAAAGATTTGGTGCCGGATTTAAAAACTTCAATATGGCAGGGGCAATTCATGGGTTTGATGACGTAATTTTTTTCTTCGGATGTGGTTTGAAACATCATTTCCGAAAATTTATCCAGATGTCCGGATTTTTGGAAAAGGGTGTCGCCCACCACTTCGGGAGTTTTAATTAAGTCATAGCCATTTTCCTCAATTTTTTGGGAAACATAGCGTTCGATGGTACGGTACAAGCGCCATCCTTTAGGGTGCCAAAATACCATACCCGGAGAATCTCCATCCAGGTGGAAATAATCCAGGGCCTTTCCCAAAACCCGGTGGTCTCTTTTTTTGGCTTCTTCCAAAAAGTTTAAATAATTCTTTAACGCCTTTTTATCGTTAAAGGCTGTAGCGTATATGCGCTGTAACATGGGCCGTGAAGAATCGCCCCGCCAATAAGAACCCGCTACATTCAACAACTTAAAGTGTTGCAGTTGAGAAGTTCTGTTCACATGGGGGCCCCGGCATAAATCGCTAAAATCTCCCTGGTGGTAAAAGGACACTGTGGGAGTGGTGAATTCTTCGATGAGCTCCACTTTATATGGGTCGGGGTCTACATTTTTGTAATACTCTATAGCCTCTTCTTTTTTCATTTCCTGGCGGTTAATGGAAATATTGGCCCGGCTGAGTTCCAGCATTTTGTTTTCAATGGCTTCAAAATCTTCGGGAGTAAAAACATGCTCCGAGTCGAAATCGTAATAAAACCCGTTTTCAATGGTAGGGCCGATGGTGAGTTTGGTTCCGGGAAAAAGACTTTTAACAGCCATAGCCATAAGGTGGGCACTGGAGTGGCGGATTATTTCGAGGCCCTCATCAGTATCGCCTGTGATAATGGTAAAATCGCCAGATTCCGTGAGTACTGCTGTTAAGTCCAACTGGTTGTCGTTTAATCTAACGGCTAGGGCTGATTTTTTTAAAGAGGAGGGAAAATCCTCCAAAACTTCCAGGGCAGTGGTGCCACTGGGAACAGTTCTGACGCTTTCGTCGGGCAATTTTAATTTTATATCAGGCATGGATTGTTTATTCCTTTAAAGAGCCCATTTAAATGGACGATACTGGAATCGAACCAGTGACCCCCACCATGTCAAGGTGATACTCTAACCAGCTGAGCTAATCGTCCAATTTGGCCGTAATGTAACTTAAAAAAAAACCTTTTTCAATAAGGCCTCCAGGGCTGTTTTTATACCTTCCCCGGCTAAAGAGTTTATTTTGATATCCGTTCTATAAATTTTTGATTATTGTACTATTTTGGATAAATAAACATGGAAAAGTGGACCCGGAATATTTTCGTTACAGGCACCGGAACGGATGTGGGCAAAACAGGTTTAAGCCTGGCGCTATTGTGCCATTTTCTAGAAGAAAATGTGTGCTATTACAAGCCTGTGCAGTGTGGGGGCGATGTAAAGGATATGCATAACCCTGCGGATTATTCCATAATGAATGCCTGGTTGCCCCAGTTAAAGGGAAAAATTTTTAACAGTTATCATTTTAAAAACCCGGTGTCTCCCCATTTGGCAGCAGAAATGGAGGGCGTTCAAATTCAAGGGGCAAAAATCAAGGAAGATTATTTACACCTGTGCGAAAAATTTTCTTTAGTAATAGTAGAAGGCGCTGGTGGAGCCTTTGTTCCTTACAACCGCAAAGGCGATAACTTAACCCAGTTGCTTTTAGACAGTTCTTTGCAGTTTGTGCTGGCCTGTTCTCCTCAATTGGGAACCCTAAACCACTCTCTTTTGAGTATTAGCTGGCTTAAAAGTTTAGGAGCCCAGCTTGGCGGTTTTGTGACTTGCCAATTGGAAGCTGAGCTTCCTGGAATTTTTAGGGATAACATAAAAACCATTGAGCAATTGGGAGAAATAAAATATTTGGGCCATGTTCCCTATATTCCTGACTTAGCCCTTGGACATTC
Organism: Fibrobacteria bacterium; assembly: GCA_050294405.1. Classification (GTDB taxonomy): domain Bacteria; phylum Fibrobacterota; class Fibrobacteria; order UBA11236; family JADFYW01; genus JBNKOC01. The sequence continues at coordinate 118,829 of JBNKOC010000016.1, forward strand.
TATGGATGGGGAAAGCCAAAAAAAATTGGCCGCCGGCCTTTTGCTCGGAAGCTTAAAATAGCAGCTATGTTCCTTGATAAAATTTCAGATAGGCTGAAATCCCTGGATGAAAAAAGCCGTTTGCGAAAGATTCCCAGCCTAGAAAACTCGGGAATTCCAAAACACAAAGTTGATTTTAGGAGCAATGACTATTTAAGGTTATCCCGTCATAAAAAAGTGGTGGAAGCTTATTGTCTGGCGGCAAGTAAAAAAGGCAGTGGCAGCGGTGCAGCCAGATTGCTGGGAGGAGACTCCATATACCATCGCAATTTGGAAAGCAAGCTGGCGCAAATCCACCGAAGTGAAGCATGTTTGCTTTTTAATACGGGATATATGGCCAATTTGGCTTTGATGAGATGTTTAGGAGAGTTGTCTCAAAATATTTTCATGGACCGACTTGCCCATGCCTCTCTTATTGATGGAGCGTATTATCATTTGAAAAAATTATCAAGATATTCCCATAACGACCTTGAAGATTTAGAAAGACTTTTAAAGCAAAGCTCTAATACAAAAAACGCTCTGGTGGTCACTGAAACTCTGCACAGTATGAATGGGGATTTTGTTGATTTGGAAAAACTGTTTCAGCTTCAAAAGATTTATGGTTTTATGTTAATACTGGATGAAGCCCATTCTTTTGGCGGTTATCCGGAAATATCAAAGCTTATTTCCAAATATCAAAACGAGAATTTAGTAGTGGTGGGCACTTTGGGAAAGGCTTTGGGCTCAAACGGAGCTTTTGTGTGCGCCAATCAAAAAATCATTTCATATTTAATAAATCACGCCAGACCCTTTATTTATTCCACAGCGCTTCCCCCCGGCTCTGCCGCTGCAGCTTTGGAATCTATTGCAATAATAGAAGAATCACCCTCCTTAATTAAAGGCTTTTCTGATTTGCGAAATCAGGCCATATCATTATTTTTAAAGCGGAAAATTATTTTGAAAGAAGTCACAAGTCATATTGTTCCAGTAATATTGGGAAAAGACTCCAGAGCGACCGAAGCTTCTGATTTTTTATCTGCAAAGGGTTTTTTGTGTTTAGCTGTTCGCCCGCCTACCGTCCCTGAAAATAGCTCCAGGTTAAGAGTTAGCTTGCATTCAAAAATGACGATGCAAGAGCTAGAAGATTTTTCAGAATGTATTGGCGATTTTATGGAAGGCCACCCATAATCATGTATAGTAATCAAATGCCGGAAGATATTGTTTGGATTGGAGGCTGGGCAAGCCCTCTGGATAGTTGGGCCATACTGTTCGATAAAATAAGCCCTAAATCAAAACATCATTTTTGGAATGGTATGGAGTTGGAACAGGTCAATGAAAATTTAAAAAGTTGGAATAAAGCGGGGAGTACTGTGGTAGGTTGGTCGCTGGGTTCGCTTCTTATGCATAACTTTTTAATCCAACATGGGCCAGCGCCTGATGTCCAATACATTAGTTTGAATCCCATATTCAATTTTTGCCGCCGACCTATGGGTTGGCCTGAAAAAATTGTTATTCGTATGGAAGAGAAACTTTTGGTACGCCGGGAAGAGGTGATTCGGGATTTTTTAAAGTCCATGATGAAGGATGTTAAAATTTCCAAAAGCCTGGAAATGGAGTGGCTGGATAAAACGACTCACTTTAATGCAGAACAATTAAAACGCTCTTTGGCATATTTGAGGAAATTTTGGGTGGAGTGGATTCATGTTCAGCGCGCCTGTCCGAGTTTAAAAATTGGGTATTGCGAAAGCGATAGTGTCTCTCCAAAGCTTTTGCCAGAAATTATTAAAGCTTTTCCCAATCATTATAAACTCAGCAGCCACTTGCCGTTTTTTAGTGATTCAAATACCATAATGGAAATGTTATCAAAAGCAACATGAATACTTTAATGGAAATGAATTACCGGCAAAAAAAGTTTCACAAAGCGGCCACAAGCTATCATATGGCTTCGGGCCTGCAAAAACAAATGGCCCAGAGCCTGGTGGAGTATTTGCCTTCGGAGTTTTATCCTAAATTTGTATTGGAATTGGGGTGCGGAACCGGGCACTTAACATCGGCTCTCATTAAAAAATTTCCGGAATCCCAATTTGAAATTTCCGATATTTCCACTGCCATGATAGGAGAATGTCAAAACCATTTGCCCGTTTTTGGTTTGAAGGGCTCCATTAATTGGAGGGTTTTGGATGCAGAGGGGCCATTTCCCCCCATGCAAGCGGATTTGGTTTGCAGCAACGCCCTGCTACAGTGGGTGGAAAACTTAGATGCCCATTTTTCAAACTGCCATAAAGTTTTAAATAGCAATGGATATCTGCTTATGTCGGCTTTTTCTCCGGGCAATTTTCCGGAATTGCAAAATGTTCTTAAGATTACGAATTTACCCGTTAGCTTAAACAACCCCGGGACCACTTCTAAACAAATTCAGGAAGCCTTAGATGCCAATGGATTCAGAATGCTGGCTTTTAGGGAAAAAAACTTTCCTAAATATTACAGAAGCCCAATGGACTTTTTAAAGTCTCTCAAAAATATTGGTGCCAATGGAAATTTTGGTCCTGTTTTAACTCCATCTCAGCTCAACTCAATTTTAGATTGCTACCAAAAGCACTATAGTTTTGGAGAAGGAGTTATGGCCAGTTGGAAGCCTTGGTTTTGTTTGGCTCAGAAATTGGATTAATTTAGTTTTTTTAGCTTTTTGGTACTTTCTCTGTATAAAACCCTGTAAAGCTATATTTTTCAATAAGTTGTTGCGATAGTCTTAAAATTAAATTTAATTAATCTCCATAACATCCTGGAGATTATAATGAAGTCTTTTAAAGTTTTTGGTTTGCTTGGTCTTTTGATGCTTCAGAATGGGCAAGGAGCCGCTAGTTCCTACCAAAATGGGCTGGATTACTTGGCTGCAGGAGACAGTTTAAAAGCCCTATTGGAGCTTCAAAATTGCTTGAACGGACCAGACTGTGCGGATAGCTCCTATTATTGGCTCGCCATTTTGCATCGGGATGTGGAAGGGAACCAAAAAGCCTACTTTAATAGTCTTGAGCAGTTTGCCAATTCCGGAGAGGCAACCAGTCCTTTGCTCTGGGAATTAGCCCTTTATTTTGAAGGGGGCAATTTTCGCAAAGCGGAGAGTTATCTCAAGAAATTTCTCCATAACCCTGAATATTCTGAAAAAGCGCTAAGCGCACTTATTCGATTTTACAAAAAAAATGCTATGACGGATTCCCTTAGCTTTTATCGAGATTTAGAATCAAAAAATAAAGCCATTAGTTACAGTTGGCAAAAAGAAGAAACGCTTCTGAAAAAAGCCATAAAAAATTTGGATCTGGAGCAAATGGAAAAAATAAGCCGGAATTTGTTAAAAGAACATCCAGCAAACAAAATTGCCCGTCATGCTCTTTCCATAGTGCTATTCGAAAGAGGGGAATGGGAAGCCTCTTATATGCATGGCCTAAAAAGCGATGGAGTTTTGTCGGAAAACTATTCTCAGTACAGGCCTCGACTGTATGCTCTGTTTTTTAACGGCTTTTGGGAAACTCTTTCAAAAGAGGGAGAGGCTTTTCTTGAGGAAATGAAGGGTTACCCCAAAGAAAGGAATTTATATGCCCAGGCTTTAGTTCGTGCTAATATGGAAAACAAAGCCGTTCCCATTTTTACCAGCCTAATTAAATATCCTGGCTGGAAGTTTTCCGATGCTTATTCTGTGGCCGCTCTTTTGTTTAAGCATCAAAAATTTGAAGAAGCCAAGGGACTATACTTATCTGTTAAGGCGGAGGAATTGGATAAGGTTTCAAAAGAAGAGCTGTTTTACAATCTGGCCCGAATATATGAAAAGGAGGATTCCCTGATATTGGCTTCCAATCAAATGGAAAAAATATTGCCAAATTCTCTGAATGTGGAACACCATCAGTTTTATGCGGATGTTTGCCATAGGGCAGGGCTGATTTCTAAAGCCAAAGAATCTTTGGAATTTTTGCTGGCAATGGGATTGAGTTCAAAAAAAGTATTGGATGAATTGCATGTATTATATCGCAAGCAAGGAGACCGGGAAAACCTGACGCGAATTTTACAGGAAAAGACCAGTCGTTATCCTTTGAATCATTCTGCTAAATTAGAGTTAGCCCAAAACTTTTTAACCTTGGGTAAATGGGAAGAAGCGAAAAATTATTTTAAAGATGTATATGAAGCCAAAAATTCGCCGGAAGCCGGCCTTGAATATGCTTATCTTTTGTATCGGGATGGAGAATATGAAAAAGCTCTGGAAATTGCCGAATCGGTTTATAAGAACAGCAATGAAAACAGCAGGGTTATAAATCTTATTTTATCGCTTCCCGATGAAGCGTTAAGTATACAAACTAAAAAATATTATACCCAGGCAAAGTTACGCTCTGAGCCCAACAATCTTTTTTTGCGAAAGCGATATGTGCTTCTGTTGGAAAAACTAGACCTGACAAATACGGAAGAATATTTATTGGAACTTAAGCGAATTTTCCGTCAGGCTCCTTCAGATACATATGTATTACGGAAAATTGTGGATGAACTCCGCGCCAGAAACCTTACAAAGGAATTATCCGTTTATTTAGAGACCTTGGCGGTATTGGATGATGAATACCGCAATTTAACAGAGCTTTCTGAATTTTATTTTCACAAACAGGATTGGGACAGGTTCATAGAAGTAGGGAAGAGGGCGTATGCTAAAGACCCCAACCAAAAACTAGCCCGGCAATTTGCCCATGGCTTGGTGCAAAGTGGCCACCTGGCAAAAGCGGTTGAATTTTTGGGAACACATTTAAGCGCATTCCCCGTAGATTATACATCTCATTTGATGTTGGCGGAATTGTTGGAGGAAAAGGATTTGGCCTTATCCCTGCACCATGCTAAAACAGCTTACAACCTATATCCCGATAAGCATTCCTCCTATGTATATTCCAAAATCAAATTAAAAAATGGCTGGGTAGCGGATGAGGGTAACAATAGCTTGCCTTATGCAGGTTATGAATATTTTCCAGACTCTATTGAGATGTTACGTGGGTTGGAAAAATTTAACCAAAAAAATTATTCAGAAGCCCTTTCTCACTTTAGCAAATCCGGTGAAAAATTTCCCGAGGAAGCCCGGCAATTCGGTTGGAAATCCCAATACGCCCTCAAGGATTGGGAGAATATGTTTCAAAAATGTTTTGATGACAATGAGCTTATTAAATTTCCGGAATTGATAAATTATTGCGGAGAGGCGTCTTGGCAATTGGGACGGGTTGAACAATTGGACAGGCTGGCGGAAAAAAAATACCCCACAGAAACAGCCACTTTAAAAATTTTTGAGGGTCTTGCCGCCTTTGCCAAAGGCAGGTATTCCAAGGCAGAGGCTCTGTTAGCTAATGCCAACTCCGCCTCTCCCATGTACCCGGAAATTGCATGGGCTTATGGCAAAAGCCTTTTCCATACAGACAAACATTGGAAGGCGGATAGTTATTGGAAAGAGGTGGGAAATAGCATTCCCGTAAGAGATTCCCTCTATTTGATTTGGGGGATAAGCAATTTAAAAACAGGAAAATTCGAGGAGGCCACTCAGATTTTTGAAACTGGAATTAAAAAATACCCTCGCAAACTTCCAATTCTAGAACAACTGGCTTATGTTTATGAGAAAACAGGGAAAAACAAAAAAGCTTTAATTCAAAGACAAAATATTTTCCGCTATTTTCCCTTGAATGAATCTAATAACATTGAGTTGGGTAAATTATGGTTGAAATTAAATGAACCAACCAAAGCGCTGCAATTCTTATCTCCACTGGATTTAAACCAAAACACAGAAGGCTTACTGGTTAAGGGCCGCAGCCATTTGCAAATGGGAAACGCGGATGAAGCCATTAGCTGTGCTCAGCAAATTCTAAAATTGGATAAGAATTTTAAGGGGGCTTATTGGCTATTGTCCCAAGCCAATAAACAAAGCGGAAATCTGGAAGCCAGCCAAGAGTATTTTAGCAAATACTCCCAGCTTGCCGGAAAAGACTAGCCTTCCAGAGAGGGCAATATTTTCTCAAAGTATTCGATAGTTTTTTTGAGCCCCTCTTCAAGCTGGGTTTTGGGCTCCCAACCTGTTATGGATTTTATTTTTGAAATATCAGGTTGACGCTGTTTAGGGTCGTCGCTGGGCAGGGCCAAAGATATGATTTTACTTTTGCTGTTGGTAAGCTCAATAACCTTCTCGGCTAATTGCCTAATGGTAAATTCGTTGGGGTTACCGATGTTTACAGGGCCGGTTTCAGAGGGGTTATTCATAAAGCCCACAATTCCTTCAAGAAGGTCTTCGTAATAACAAAAACTGCGGGTTTGGTTGCCGTCTCCGTAAACTGTAATGTCTTCACCCTTTAGAGCCTGAATTATAAAATTTGAAACCACTCTTCCGTCGGCGTGGTGGAGTCTGGGGCCATAAGTATTAAAGATTCTCACAACCCGAATATCCACCTGATTTTTTCGATTGTAGTCAAAACAAAGTGTTTCGGCCAGGCGTTTGCCCTCATCATAACAAGAGCGAATGCCAATAGGGTTAACATGGCCCCAGTAGTCCTCAGTTTGGGGGTGCACATTGGGATCTCCATAGACCTCGCTGGTGGAGGCTTGTAGCAGCTTGGCGTGTGTGCGTTTGGCAAGGCCCAACATGTTAATAGTTCCCATTACATTGGTTTTTACGGTTTTCACCGGATTGTATTGGTAATGAATAGGGGAGGCCGGGCAGGCCATATTATAAACTTCATCCACTTCTACCAGAATGGGTTCGGTCACATCGTGGCGGATGAGTTCGAATTTGGGATTGTCTAAAAGGTGCACAATATTGTTTTTGGAACCCGTAAAAAAGTTATCGAGACAAATAACCTCATGCCCTTCTTTTAAAAGCTTATCGCATAAATGAGAGCCTAGAAATCCAGCGCCTCCGGTTACCAAAATTTTTTTCATTTATAAAATCCCTATTTTTAAGAGTTTAAAGAAATAAAATGGTTTAACCCTATTAAGGTTAAATCGGGAATCACTTTGTGAATGGGGCCGCCTTCGTACTTAAATAAGTTGGCCAAACCTCCCGTAGCGATTATTTGCGCTCTATCCATTTTTTGTTCTTTTAATATTTTTTCAACTATAAATTTTATCTGTCCCAAAGAACCGAAAAGAATTCCATTTCTTAAGGCATCGTCTGTATTTTTTCCCACAACAGTGGTATTCCAATAAAGTTCCACATCGGCAAGGCGGCTTGCCTTATGGGTGAGGCTCATAAGCGATGTTTGAATTCCGGGACATATAACTCCGCCCCAGTAAGTGTTTTGGCTAAATACATCAAAAGTAGTTGCTGTTCCAAAATCAACAATTACAGCTTCGTTCAATTTTAAGGCCTGGGCAGCTAAAACATTACAAAGCCGGTCGGCCCCAATTTGCTCAGGATAATCATAAGCAATATTAAAGGTCTTCACTGTTTTGTTGTTTACCACATAGGGTTTTTGATGGGTTACTTTTTCCAGAGCATTGTTCCAGGGGTAATTAATAGAGGGAACAACTGAGCCAAGGGCCACGGCTTTAAATTGGGGCATTTGTCGCAGGTCTTGACGAAAAAGGCCAGTTAAATGAAGGATGATTTCATCGGTGGTGGCGTTTTTGATGGTATTGATGCGCCATCGGTGTACCAACTCTCCGTTTTTAAATACCCCCATAACAATATTGGTATTTCCTATGTCTACAACCAGATGCATAATTTTCTTTATATGTTGTTAGTCCCTAAATTTCAAACTAAAGTCAAATGCTTTAACAGAGTGAGTTACCGCCCCCACACTAATATAATCTAAATCCAGATGCCCCATGGTTTTAATTCTGTTGAGGCTCATATTTCCACTAGCTTCAATTTTAACGGGCCCAAAATTTTCTCTAATGTATTGAATGCAAATTTCGAGCTGCTGGTTATCCATGTTATCCAGCATTATCCAATTTACTTCGCTGCCCTTAAGGGATTTGAGCTCCTCTAGAGTTTCCACTTCGCATTCAATAGTATACTTATTGCCATAGCTTTCAAAAGCTTTGTCCACTGCCTGACGGGCTCCCCCAGCAGCCTTATTGTGGTTGTCTTTTATCAAAATATGATCGTAAAGCCCTTGTCGGTGGTTTAGCCCACCTCCCACCAGCACGGCATATTTTTGCAGCTTTCTGTAACCGGGCAATGTTTTACGGGTATCCAGTATTTTGGTTTTTGAATTGTAAATTGCCGATTGGAGAATATGGACAGAGCTGGCCACTCCGGAAAGAAATTGCATAAAATTTAAAATAATCCGCTCGCAGGAAAGTATATGTTGGGTGTTACCCCGAAATTCACATATCAATTCTTTTTCTTCTATAAGCTGCCCTTCTTTGGCAAACCACTCCACTTCTACTGTGGCCTTATAGTAATCCAATACATCCTTTACCACTGGCGTTCCGCATAAAACTCCGCTATCTTTTGAGATAAGCTGGGCTTTGCTTTGAGAGTTCTTGGATATGGTGGCTAAGGAAGTCACATCTCCCGGCCCTAAATCTTCTTCAAAGGCTAAGGGCAGGAGTTCTCCTAATTGAGCATGGGGAAAGCTGGCTAAAATTTCATTTTCCATGTGGCTGAAAATTCCGATACTAACTCACCGGGCTCATAGATTGCATTGCCTGAAAAGTCATGGGAAAAACCACGGAACTCTGCCAACACCGATGCATTTTGTAAAACTCCATATTCAATCTTCACCCCAAAACTGGCATTGAGCGAAGTAAAAAACGATTCGCTCTGTACTGAAGAAAGAAAAGGATAATTATTTTCAAAGGGAATTTCTATTACCGCTGAATCTACCAGGGTTGTGTCATCTAGCACGTTAGCATAATCTGGAATTTCTGCTAATCCCACCGTATCTGTAACAATTGAATCCAGTTTGGGAGAATCTCTCAGAGCAAAATAAAGTTGGCCTGATTGGAGCTGGTAGTAGACTTCCACTCGTTTCAACCCGTTGATAAGGTCGTTTCCTCCAAAAATTCTGAAACGCAAATTTCTATCGGGTAGGGCCTCGTAAAGGGGTTTGTCCTCAGGACGTAAAACTTCAGCCAAGTCTCCTAGCTTTTTTGTTGCAAAATTTTGCCCATAGGAAAATCCAAACCAAAGCCTGGGACGATATCTCCACTCCAATCCCATTCTAAGCCCTCTGGCATTATTGAGGGGAGGGTGTACTTCATTTAAACTAAAAGCCTGGGTGCCATTTAAGGTTTGGTGGACTCTGGCTCTGTCTTCATAATAAAAATCGTTAAAATAACCCGGGTGGAAATGTTTGTGGGAACCATAACCCTCTATAAAGCCATGGAACTTTTTATAAAATATGCTGATTCCCGGGAATTGGACGCCAAGTCCTTCATAGCCAAAAGCTCCCGAAAATAAAAACGCAGAGCCAAGATAACCAAAAGCATTAATAGAACTTTCCTGGATAAAATTGAATTCCAAAAAAAACTCCATAGCCCAAATGGAAGCTGTGCTCGAAGCCACATCCACGTTAGGCTCTTCTTCAGCTCTGTAATTTTCCAGGCCATCCCCAAGGGTGAGCCCTGTTCCTTGATTCCAATCAAACACCATAGCTGTCCCAATAGATGTGTATCCATTATCATAAAAGTAGCTAAGACCCATGGGGGAAAAACCCGCCAGATCACCAGCATACATTCTGAAATCTGAAAAGCCGGACATAGACCAGTTGAATATAAAACCCAGAGGCTGTGCTATTTGGCTATGTATTTCATTGGAAAAATCTTTTACCAACAGCCCCTTGAACTGGGTGAATTTACGTATGGGACCAAGGTGAATATCCATCCCCACTTTAGGCAAACTATAATCCAGGTAATAAATTTTATCCAATATTCCCTGTAAGCCAGTAAAACCCAGGCTGTGGCCATCTTTACTGGTTTCAAAGGGCAAGTTAATGGCAAAGCGCAGGGATCCAAAGCTGGCGCCTCCGCGAAGGCGAATTCCGTTGTGGGATACCCCGCCTTCCTGAGGGGAGGCACTTTGAAAAAACAGTTGGGTTTCCGTGTAATATTTGTGGTCTTCCAGGTTGTCAAACCAAAATGGAGGAACATAATCATTAGCCCCGGTAGTTCCATCGGACTTTCGGACTTTTTCCAAAACCTCGGGCAATTTAAAAAAGGGTTTCAAGCGAATATCTTCTTCGTATTTCTCCTCTTCCACAGATTTTTCAGCCACAGCTTTGCTGGTTATTTTTTCGGTTTGGGCTTTTATCCCGAATTTTTCCATCTCGTTGCTCACAAATTTATCCCCAAAATACTGGCGCAGTAAATCGGTTATTTCAGTGGTTACTAAAGTTGGCTCTGTGGGGTTTTTGTCGGGCTCCACGTTTGTGAAGTTACCTTTGGTTATCTCAATAGGAGTTTTCAGGCTTATATTTTGAGACATTAAATTTTCTGAAGTGGCGAAGATGTTTGTCTTATTTAAATCCTTTTGATAGATAAAAGAAAAGCTCCCTTTTGGTGAGGCAGCCATACCATCATTGGAGAATACCTGAACCTCATTTGGACCTTCCCATGTCATATAACATCCACCTTCAAACACCGTGAGGGTTGTCACAAAGCCGCTGCCATTTTCCACTGGCGGCATTTTAACCAGCACCTTGGTATTGGAGCCAATAATGATTTGGTTTTTTAAATCAATGCGGATGATGATGTATGATTTATAGCCGGTCTTAATTAAATCGCCATCTTCTATGCGTATTTTGCGGGTGATTTTTTTCCAAATGCGTTCGCCTTCTTTTTGGAGTTGGATTTTACCTCCAAATGCTACAGAAATGGCATTGGGACCTTCTCCCTCCTGAGGAGCATCGGCGCTGGCGTTGCTGGCTTCCTCTTCAGATTCGCTTTCTTCGGTTTGGGCCCAAGTGGAAAAAAGGGCTAGCTGTAGGATTAAGAAGAGTTTTCCAAAAAATAGCCAGAATTTATGAACTGGAAAATTCTTCACATACATATTAAATGTTTAACACCACTATTGGCTATCGAGCCCTGCTATTTGATCTTTTATCATTTTTAAGTTTTTTCGAACTTTTTTAGCTATTTCAATGTCATTGAAGTAGGTTAAACAATTTTCCAATTCTTGGGCGGCTTTATCCAGTAAATCTTTCTGTTTTTGAGGAGATTGGCCCTTTTTTGCTGCAAAATATTCAGAGGCTTTTTTCCGTTTTTCAATGCAAAAACGTTCTCCGGCCGTGTTTTTCAAATCCCTTGCTTTATTTTCGTAGGGGCTCCCTTTTAACTGAGCAATGAGAGGCAGGGCTTCCACAATCATTCCCTTTTCAACCAGGGAATCGGCATTTTTATACAAAATTTCGGGGTTTTCGGGACTTGAGCCGCTGGGACCCTGATAATTTTGCACACCAGCTTGTTGGAAGGGCTGTTGGGGCAAGTGGGAATATTCGGAGCTAAGGTTGGCTAGCTTTAATTGAAAAAGTTCGAGGTTTTGGCTGTTTTGGTACTCTGTTTTAAGCGCTTCTATTTCTAATTGGCTTTTTTTAAGGTCACGCTCCCAGGTTTCCTGAACCAGTTTTTTTATTTCTGTCCTTATATTTTCTGGTGGCTGGGTTCCCAAAATATCCACGGCAATTTTACTTACTTCAGGATGGTGGGCCCCGCGAATTACCGCCTGCATTAGCCTTTCAATCTGAGTCATAGTTTGGGAGGGGAGAGTTTGGGACATAATTCCCGATACCATGCTATTCTTTTTGGCGTCTTCTAAAATCTGGTTGATGGCCGGTTCCTGATTTTGAATTTTTTTCCAATATTCAGCCGCTTCTTTTATATTTCCCAAAGCGAAGTTGGCCTTGCCCAAAAGAAAGTCCCGTTTTAACAATGATACAGAATTATTAGAAGAAGGTTGGCTTAAGATTAACAGCGAAAGAATAACATCGGGTTCCCCGGAGATTTTTTGAACGCAGTCCAGAGCCTTATCCAGGGGTATTAATTTCTTTTCACTGGGCATGTTAATACCGCAATTTGCTTGCAGTAGGGAATCCTGAGCTTTTGGCTCCTTGGGCTCTGGCTTTTGTTCAGGGGAACTTACTAACATACTGTCGGTTTGCGATTCAGTGGCCGCAAGGCTGTCCCCATTAGGGCTTATAACTTCTCCGGAATCAGCCGGCGCTTTTTCCACTCGAGGCGCTTTTTGATGGACCTGAGGTTTTTGGCCGGTTTGGCTACAGTTAAATAAAAACAAGGCCAGGGCGGGTAATATTAAATTTTTCATATTAAGGCTCTCTTAAATAAAAATAACTGGCAGCAGAGCTGGAGTCAGATGTTTGTGAAAGGGGAAGGCCATTTATCTGTTTAACTTTAATGGTGGAATGCAGGTCTTCATCTTCTAAAGGCCAATGGGGGTCAACTTGCAGACCTAAGTCGAATTTGTCTACGGAGCCCGCATAATCAAAGGCCTGGGTTATAGCATTGGCCATTTGTATCCAGGCATCCAGAGATACGGTGCCGCCAAACCCCCGAAAGCCGTTGTGCTCCATTTTTTTGTTATCATCGTAGCCCACATAGACTCCAATGGCAAAACCATCTTTTACAGAAAGCCCTCGGTTTTTACCCAAAGGGCCGCTGATAAAACCCAAAAAGGCGCCATTTCTGTGATCGTTAGTGGTTCCCGTTTTACCGTAAGAGGGAATGCTTAAGTTTAAATCAGAGCCTCCCACATTTACCTTAACCTTCACCTCTTCCTTAACTTTACGTCCTGTTCCACCCTCCACGATATTTCGCAAAATAGATTGAACTCCCCACTTGGTTTTGGAGTCCAAAACTTCTTCGGCTTCCATAATATCTTCATAAATAACTTTTCCATTGGGAAGGGTGATTTTTTCCACTAACAATTGAGACTCGCCGGTTTTATCGGAAACATAGCGAACCCCATCTTTCATGGTTTGGTATACTTCTGTAGCTTCCGATAGGGAGATAACATTGGAGCCCAGCGGAAAGGATAGCACCGGGTCCATCTTGTGGGTGATTCCCAATTTTTTGGCGAATTCAACCATATATTTCAGTGAAACCAGGGCTTTAAATTCCCGGGAATAAAAAAGGTTTTCGGGAGCGTAGGAATTGGAACCTAAGTCCACATTTGGAATTTTTTTCTCTAATTCAAAAATAGACTTAATGGAAATCTTTTCATTGATGTATAGATTTTCATCCAGCTCGTTTTTGGCTTCTGGATCGGCGAGGCTCCAATGTACAGGAGGTTTTTTGGTGAAATAAGAAAGTTTATGGCTGGCCGGATGGATGTATAGGGCTTTGTAATTTCGCTCTTTGGCAAATTCCAGATAATTTAAAAAACATTCCTGTAAAATTTCCCGCCTTAAAATATTTTCTTCTTTGCTGGAGCCCTTTAGGCTTTCTGCTTCTTTAGAGTAACCCCAGCCGTAAGGCAGATTTTTTAAATAGGCCGCTTCTTCATCCCTGCCGTCAAACACCAAATCAATGGCAAATTCCTCTTTGGCTTTTTCAAAACGTATATCATTTTTGCGGGGCTCATAAAGTAAAAAACCAAGACTGTCTCTTACAAATTCGGTAAATTGCCCGCTGCCTTCAAATACATCGGGGTGTATGCCATAGGTTTTGGCAATCTTCCAAAACTCATTAAAGTTTAATTTGGCAAGCAAGTTGTACAGCAAATAAACGCTGGCAATATTTTCAGAGCGGCGCCCCGCCCAGGCCATGCTCACCAAATCTTCGGGCTCGTGATCGGGTCGGGGGAAATAAAAAGTATTTCCCAGTCTAAAAAGTTGGCGGTAGTTGTGAAGGGTGTCCATGGGGGTCCAGCCCACAGCGCAAGCGGCAGCATAAACCATGGGCTTAAAAGTGGAACCAAATTGACGCACCGCCTGGTTGACGCGGTCGTAACCTACATTGCGAAAGCCGCCCACATTGGCCAAAATTTTTCCGCCTTTTAATATACGGCTACCACCCTGGAGCTTGGGAGTATTTTCAAACTCCAGCTCTCCCTCATAAATTTTGTCCAGAGGAAATAGCATGGGGCTGGAGCAAAGAATCAAATTGCCTTTTTGCAAATGGCTGTGGAAAAACTTTTTCCATTCGGCTTCCTTCATGGGGCTTCTGTTTCCGTTTTCGTGCCAATTCAATAGGGTAAAAAATTCTTTTAAGGAGTTCTGGGAAAGCCAGGCTTTGGAACTTCCCATTTGAACCTGAATTTTAGGATATTTTCCTTTATCCAATTGGGTTGAACAAATTTTGGCCACATAAAATCTTCCCGGTAAAATCTCGGGTACAATGTTCATGTATTCGTTTTTAGGAGGGTTGTACCCTTCCAGTATTATGCTGAGCTGGCTTAAGTTTTTATTGGTGGCGTATTCCGAGGCTACCTGTAAATTGGGGTCGAGAGTGGTATATATTTTAAGACCTTCAGAGGCGTAATCTTCCACTCCGTAGTCTTCCAATATTTCCATAATATTTTCCCGCTCAATAAATTGCCGCACTTTCACAATGTTAGTGGAGAGCTTAAAGCGAAAGCTGCCTTTTGAAAAAGGAATGCTGTCCTTAACAGCTTTTTTGTATTGTTCATCGTTGATGTATTTGTTTTCCCACATTTTGTCTAAAACATACTTCACGCGGGATTTTGCTCTTTTGTATTTAAGTTCTTTTTGTTCCACTGAGCGGCTTATAAAGGGGTTGTATTGGTTTGGGCCCTTCACACTTCCGGCGATAAAAGCCAGCTCCACAAGTCCCAATTGCGATAATTCTTTTCCAAAAAAATAACGGGCCGCAATGGCAACTCCATGGCCGTTACCACTAACATAAAACTGGTTTAAATAAAATTCGAGAATTTCTTCTTTGCTAAAGAATTTTTCCAAACGAAAAGCGTTTACCAATTCGGGAAATTTGGCCAAAAGCCTTTGAAATTTATTGCGGGAGCGGTTGGGAAAAAGGTTTTTGGCTGTTTGCTGGGTGAGGGAGCTTCCCCCTCTTTTAAAAGAAAAAGAGCGAATATCATCGGCTATGGCATACAAAATGGCCCGGTAATCCACGCCGCCGTGCTTAAAAAAGTTTTTGTCTTCCGCTGATATTACGGCTTGTATCATGGTTTTGGGGATGGAGTCGAAGGGCACATAATCCCGGTGGATGTCTTCAAAAAACGATCCCATTACCGTTTTTCCATCGCTGTAATACACCACGGTTTCTTTGCTTAAAATTTCCATGATAGCTTCTTTGGAAAACTGATTGTTGGGATTGAACCTGCTAAAAATAAAAATTAGCAATACGGTTATAACAAAAGCCAAAAGCCCAAGGGCGGCAAGGATGGCAAAAATTTTAAGC
Organism: Fibrobacteria bacterium; assembly: GCA_050294405.1. Taxonomy (GTDB): domain Bacteria; phylum Fibrobacterota; class Fibrobacteria; order UBA11236; family JADFYW01; genus JBNKOC01. Next base: position 134,192 of record JBNKOC010000016.1, read on the forward strand.
AGCCTTTTAGGCCAGAGAGTTGTTTTGGCTCGTATCATGCTATTAGTATTCATAAATTAAGTAATCTTTCCCCGTAAAATTTAAATATTCTAATTGGATATGCTGCCTCTCAGATTTTTTTTGGGTTTTATATAAAAATCTATAAAGCTTCCGGGGTGATCTGGCAGCGAGAATATTTGGCTAAAAATCTTGATTTGCCAAAGGATTAAATTAACTTTAACGCTCCAATTCCGGAGAGGTGGCCGAGTGGCTTAAGGCGACGGTTTGCTAAATCGTTGTAGGGTCACACCTACCGGGGGTTCGAATCCCCCCCTCTCCGCTGTGAGTTTCAAAAGGAAAATAATAGTGGATCCCAACATTCCAGCCAATACTTCTGGGGAAAACGTTGCCCCCGAAGTAGCCAAAGCCAGTAACTTTATTCATAACCGCATTGACGAAGATTTGGCTGCTGGTAAAAACCAGGGTAGGGTTGTAACCCGGTTTCCTCCGGAACCAAATGGCTATTTACACATTGGCCATGCCAAGTCTATTTGCTTGAATTTTGGTATTTCGGCGAAATACCAAAAAGGCCCTTGCCATTTGCGTTTTGACGACACTAATCCAGAAAAAGAAAGCCAGGAGTATATTGACTCCATTAAAAAAGATGTGGCTTGGCTGGGCTTTGATTGGGGCGAAAATGAATACTACGCCAGCGATTATTTTGAACAGCTTTATAATTTTGCTGTAGAACTTATTAAAAAACAATTGGCCTATGTGTGTGAGTTAAGTCCCGAAGAGGTTAGAAAATACCGGGGCACTTTAACAGAACCCGGTAAAGAAAGCCCCTTTCGCAATCGCTCTGTGGAAGAAAACTTAGAGCTATTCCAGAAAATGCGCAATGGCGGGTTTAAAGATGGCGAGGCTATGTTGCGTGCCAAAATAAACATGGCTTCCGGTAACCTAAATATGAGAGATCCGGTTTTGTATCGGGTAAAACATGTGCACCACCACAGAACGGGAGATAAATGGTGCATTTATCCCATGTACGATTTTACCCATTGTTTATCCGATGCCATTGAAAAAATCACCCACTCTATTTGCACACTTGAATTTGAAGACCATCGCCCACTTTACGATTGGGTCATTGACAATGTTAGCTCTCCTTCCAAACCGCAGCAAATTGAATTCGCCCGTTTGAATTTGACTCAAACATTAATGAGCAAGCGAAAGCTGTTGGCGTTGGTGGAAAACAAATGGGTGGAAGGTTGGGATGATCCCAGAATGCCCACTATTTCCGGTATGCGTAGAAGGGGATACACCCCCAAATCCATCCGGGTCTTTTGTGATAAAATTGGGGTGGCTAAACGGGACAGCACCGTGGATATGGCCTTGCTGGAAAGCTGTATCCGGGATGAGCTCAACCAATCTGCCCCACGCTTGATGGCGGTTTTGAGTCCCCTAAAAGTGGTATTGGAAAATTACCCGGAAAATGAAATAGAAGAGCTGGAAGCCCAAAATAATCCAGAAGACGCCTCTATGAGAAGCCGAAAAATACCTTTTGGAAAGGTTCTATACATCGATAAAAATGATTTTATGGAGAACCCTCCTAAAAAATATTTTCGATTGAGTCCTGGCTCGGAGGTGCGCCTACGCTATGGCTATGTTATACGTTGTAAGGAAGTGGTGAAAAATCAAAATACAGGAGAAATTGAGCGACTGATTTGCACTTACGATCCAGAAACCCGCGGGGGTAAAACACCTGATGGCAGAAAAGTTAAGGGCACTATCCACTGGGTGTGTGAGGCAAAACACGGTGTCGCTGAAGTTCGCTTATTTGAGCCATTGCTATTAACAGCTGAAGAATTAAAATCCAAAGGCGAAGACCTAAGCCTCGAAGATTCATTGAATCCCAATTCCCTTGAAGTTATTGAAAACGCTCTGGTAGAGCCTGAATTGTTAAATAAACAAGAGGGTTTTCGCTGCCAGTTCGAAAGGGTGGGTTATTTTTATCTGGATAAACTGCAAAATGGCAGTAAGCCTGTGTTCCATCGAGTTGTAAGCCTCAAAGATACATGGGGCAAAATGCTAAAATCTCAAAAGGTTTCTTAACATGACTGAAAATTCCACAGAAAGACCTGGAAGGGTCCGGGTCCGATTTGCACCTAGTCCCACAGGAGAATTACATGTAGGCGGGGCAAGAACAGCCCTATTCAATTGGTTATTTGCCAAAAATCAAAAAGGCGACTTTATACTGCGCATTGAGGACACGGACCAAACACGTTATAGCGCCGAGGCGGAAGAAAATTTAAAATCCGAGCTCAAATGGTTGGGTATGGATTGGGATGAAGGCCCCGGTAAAGGCGGAAATTTTGGTCCGTATAAACAATCTGAACGGTTGGATTTGTACCGAAAATACGCCGAGCAATTGGTTAAAGAAGAAAAAGCATACCACTGTTTTTGCACGGCCCAAAGACTTGAAGAAGTCAGGGCCAAACAAAAGGAAAGTAAATTCCAAACCACTGGCTATGATAGACATTGCCGGAATTTGCCGGAGGCAGAAAGAAAAACTTTACTGGAAAATAATACGCCATATGTTATTCGCTTAAAAATTCCCGAAACGGGGACCACCAGTTTTGATGATTTGTTAAGGGGTCCAATTCAATATCAAAACGAAGTTTTGGACGATATTGTGCTTTATAAAAGCAATGGTTTTCCTTCATACCACCTGGCCAATGTGGTGGACGATCACCTTATGGAAATCAGCCATGTGATGCGTGGAGAAGAGTGGATTCCCAGTAGCCCTAAGCATCAATTGTTATACAATGCTTTTGGCTGGACTCCGCCGGTATTTGTGCATCTTCCGGTCATTCTGGCGGAAGGTGGGGGAAAGCTCAGCAAAAGAAAGGGGGCTGCTTCCGTTGCTGATTTTAAAAATCTGGGCTATTTGCCCGAAGCCCTTAATAACTTTTTAGCCCTATTGGGCTGGAGTCCTGGAGATGACAGGGAATACATGTCCCAGGAGGAAATGGTGGCCAGCTTCTCCCTGCAAAAGATAAATCCCAAGAGCTGCTTTTTTGATACCCAAAAACTGGAATGGATGAATGGCCAACATATACAGCATTTATCCGATGAGGCTATGGGAAAATTACTGGAGGCTTCGCTACCAGAAAACCTGGATAAGAAATGGGGGCAAACTTATTATTCCTCTGTGGGCGCCCTATTAAAAGAAAGGGTAAAAAAAACCACTGAGATATATGAAATGGCCCGCTACTTTTTTGAAGAGCCAACTGCCTATGAGGAAAAAGCTTTTAAGAAAAGGGTTAAAGAAAATACGCCTCAACATCTAAAAATGTTGTCCTCTGAGTTGAAAGGCCTGGAATCTTTTAGTGCAGAAAATATTGAAAAACTATACCATCAGCTAAAAGAGGATTGGGAACTCCCCGGAGCAGGAGCGCTTATCCACCCCACTCGATTGGGGATTTCCGGAGTTTCTTTTGGCCCCGGACTTTTTCAAATGATGGAAGTTTTGGGAAAAGAAAAAGTCATTGGCAGATTGGAAATGTTTGCCCAATACATCGAGGCTTCCCAAAAAAGTGGCCAACAAGTTTAACCGTATCCAGGTTTTAATAGGCCTCCTAAGAAGCCACCCTCAGGGTATGGGGCTAAGCCAATTGGCATCCTCCCTTCAGGTGGATAGCCGCACCATCAAAAGGTATATATCTGATTTAAGAAAATCCGGTTACCCTGTTTTGGATTTACGTTCAGCTTCCAATGAACCTTCCAGGTTTTATTTGAGTCCTGAATTTAGCCCGCCCAAAGCCCTTATCGAGTCCCTGGAAAAAATAAAAGCAGACTTACACGCCTGGGGAAACCCCAAATATGTGCATAACATTTCGGCGGCTATTGAATTTCTGGAACAGTTGGGTAACAACGGTAAAAAACAAAATCCCATATCCAATCCTGAATCCAAAACTAGCGTTTATCATATTGATCATGGTCCCTTTTCAGAGCAAGATGTATCTTCCCAGTTGTTGGCCAGTTTGGAAAAGGCCATTCAGCTTTCTCAAAAATTAAATTTGAGTTATAAGGCGGCGGGTGAGAAGCCAAGCCAGATTGTTTTTTCACCTTATAAATTAAGTTTAAGGGTAGGACGTCTATATTTAATAGGGGAAGATGATTCTGAGCCCAATGTATTCAAGAGCCTTTCCATTAAACGTATAAAGCGATGCCAAACAATCTCCGAAACTTTTGTACCAAAAAACTTTAGGCCGGAAGATTATTACAAGTTTTGCTTTGGGCAGTTTCCCAGGCAAGCCCACGAAAGGCCAGAAAAAATTCAATTGCTCATAAAATCTGGTTGGGTAAAAAGCATATTGGAAGAAAGCCATTTTAATCCGCCGGGCAAATTTATAACCGGAAAAAAAGGCGAAATTTTTGAATTTTTAGCGATTGTTAAACCAGACCTTCTCAATTGGGTTTTTTCCCTGCTTCCCCATGCTCTGCCTTTAGGGCCTTTGAGCTTGTGTGTTGAAGTAAAAAACCGCCTAAAACAGGCTGAATCGCTGGTAAACTAGAGCTTTTTGGGGATAAAAAGCAGTACCATTTAAAGGTGAACAAATCTGTCTGGATAGTCTTTATCCTGGTTTTACTGCGTGCAGGATGGTCAAAGCCCTGTGATGACATGGCTTGTGACATGGAAATGTTGCAAAAAATATTAGGCAGCTTGAATACACAGGCGGCAGAAAATGGCAATCGCTATGAAAAGGGTTCAAAAAGAATTATTCGCCTTAATTTATCCCGCATGCAACTAAGGGCCCTACCAGAGGCGGTGGGAAATTTAACAGGTCTTGAAGAACTGGACCTTTCGGAAAATAAACTGGTAAAATTGCCTGGCAGTTTTGAAAACCTGGAAAACATAAAGCAGCTGGATTTAAGTTACAATGAATTCACTCGCTTTCCCGAAGTTTTGATAAAATGTAAAGAGCTTAGCCAATTGAATCTTTACAAAAATAAAATCCATTACATACCCGACAGCATTAAAAAACTAAAGAGGCTTAAAAGTTTAAATCTCAGTGGAAACGAACTTGTTTCGCTTCCTGAAAACATCGGCAAACTAAAATCATTAGAAGTATTAGACCTCAATGAAAACAGGTTGCAAAGCCTTCCGGAAAAAATGGCGAAACTTAAGAACATAAAGGAATTGTATTTGCGCCAAAATGAGCTTCCCATATTGCCAGACATATTTAAAAAAATGCGCAAACTGGAACGCCTGGATTTAGGCCGAAATTACCTTTCCAAACCCGAATCTTACCCTAAACATCTGTGGTCTTTGCCCAAACTCAATTGGCTGGGGCTTCGTGAAAATAGTCTGGGAAAATTACCGGGCAACATCAAGCTTTTACCTGCTTTGAATTCATTGGATTTAAGCGGAAATTTGCTAGACAGCCTGCCCCCCGCGGTTTCCAAAATTTCGGACTTGGAATACATCATCCTGGATTTGAACAAATTTGAACACTTTCCAGAGGGAATAACCCAATCCAAGTCTTTAAAAATAATGTCTCTTAAAAAAAACAAATTGAGATACATAGACAAACATATTGGGGATTTAGGCCAATTGCGCCAATTGGATTTAAGCGAAAACAATCTGGAATCAGTGCCTCCGGAAATTGGAAAGCTTAAAATGCTGGAAAAGCTAAATTTAAAAATCAACGGCTTTGAAGTGTTGCCCGACGAAATAGGCGGTTTGGAAAGCCTTGAAGAACTGGACGTATCCTTTAATCAATTGGAGACATTGCCTGGAGGCATAGCCAAGCTAAAAAATTTAAAACTGCTCGAATTGAGTTCGAATAAAATCAATACTTTGCCTGGGGAAATTGGGGGGCTGGAAGGTTTAGAAAAACTTTTGTTAAGGCAAAATTTGTTGGCAACATTGCCCTCCAGTATTGGAAATTTGATTTCTTTAAAATACCTGGATTTAGGGGCTAATGAAATCACTTCCTTACCTGCCAGCATTGGAAACCTTTCTAACTTGCAACAGCTTTATTTGTATAAAAATTATTTAACTGGGCTCATCCGGGATTTTGGCTATCTGAGCAATTTACAATTTCTGGATATATCCAATAATTTGTTACAAAGCCTTCCGGAAGAAATTGGCCAAATGGCCCAACTCACATGGATATATCTCAATAACAATCAATTGGAAAACTTACCCTCTGCCATTGTGAATTTAACACCCTGGGATTATTTATCAGTGGATAACAATCGCCTATGTAAAATGACTCCAGGTCAGCTTAAATGGATGGCCGACTTTGCCAGCCCCCACAATTCCCAGTGGCGACTGACTCAAAACGGATGCAAAGAAGAAATTAAAAATTGAGTTGGGTGGTGGTTCCCAATTCATAACCGGAGAATTTGTCTACTCCAAAATCTTTGTTGTAAAAGCTGAAATAAAGATCTGCGGAAAAGATTTTATAAAACCCGGCCCCAAACCCGAAGTTAAAACTGAACCAATCCACCGTGGTGCCAAATTCAGGCTGGTGGTTGCTTGGGGTAGTGTAATCTCTGTTTCCCAGGTTTACAGTATATCTGTCGTAATACTCGAACTGATAGGGGTGAAAGCTGTTGATAAGGGAGTTTTCTTCACCTGTGCTAAAACTGCCCCTTAAGTAAATTTCCAAAAACTCAGGCACATTCCACTGAGGGATGTTGTGCAGGTTTCCCTGAGCCCCCACTAATATGCGGTTGTAGAATTTGTTTTTATCTTCTTCGCCTTCGTAGCTGATGGTATGCATTTCCCATTCGGCAAAAACATCTGTATAGTCAAAAATTTGAATGTAACCACCCAGACCAAAATTAATGCCCGAATAAAACCATTCGTGAGTGGTGCCGTCCCCGTTCCAGAAGGGATCAAATATGTTGTCGGGGTCGTTGCAAACAGTCCCGGTTACGCAATCCACACCTTTGCTGTAAGGGTCTTGTTTATCATCACCATGACGGTAGCGTTTTGCTTTGCGGTTCCACTGTTCAATTAACAGGGAAGGCCAGTATTTTAACCCGTGATTGGTCAAGTAATAGGTGGATTTCCAACGGAAGTCATGGCCAGAGTGCCAAATGGGGTTGTACTGGTATTCATTGCCGTTTACATTGTTAACATTCTGCTTCCAGGTGCCGATTTGGTTCATTTTGTAAAAATTTAAACTGATGTTACTTAGAAGGGGTAGTATGGAAGTATCGCCTACGTCAAAATGCATACCCCAGTTGGGAAATTCCACATCCCCGATACGCTCCCAGGTTTTGGGGTTTTCGCTGGCACTGTTTAGAGTGTCCAAAGAAGCTGCCGCTCCGTAATGTATGCCAAAGCGAACTGTGGGATGAAATTGGCTGCCCATGCTCACATCGAATTTGGGTACATTTAATAAAAAGCGTTTATTGCCCAAAGAATCGTTGGCTTCTCCCATCATGGCATGGAGGGAAAGCCCCATTTGGAAATATTTTGATTTGGAGCCCCAGGCTAAATCCATGCCACCTGAGCGAAGTACCAGGTGGTTGTCATTGCCGCCTTCGGCCACTTCATCGGATATGTTTCGGTAATAAAAACGCGAGCTTAATATGTCGGGAATAGTAAAACCAAACATGGGCAGAATAATATTATTGCTGTTAAAAGTAACATCGTTATCGGAATCTGTTTCCGATGTGCCAAGATAACGCAGGCCCAAGTGAACGCCCCCTTTTTCTCTTTCTATTAATCCTAAGGGAGAGCCATTGTGATCAAAGGCGTTGTAAAGGGATGGTTCCACAAAGCGCGGAGCTCCCAAGCTTAAATTTCTGTCGGAAATATCCTGCTTGGCTGCCATGTTAGGGGTGGTTCCGGTTAAAATAGGCCGGGGGGCCACAGAGTTGGATTGCCCTAAAATGTTTATTGCAAAAAGGCTGCCCACAAGCAAAGAAGCAGCCTTAAAGGTGCGTTTATTTTTCATGAATTTTACCCATTCTTCCCTTTCCGAGCTTGAAAATACAAAGTTCTCCGGGATTGCGGAAAACATTTCTTTGCCAATATTGGTTTTTATGGGCCGTTTTTTTCCCATTATTTTTTAATTTATTTGGGTCTTTGAGTTTTGTTTTAATAAGGAAGTGTCCCACATGTTAAAAAAAGCAGCCTTTCTATTTCTTTTTGTATTCAGTTTGTCTGCCTTCCCTAATTTTACCGAGGGAACCATCAAGATGAATATGAAAACCGCTCAGGGAGATGGAAACATTGATTTGAAAATTTCCAAAGAGGCGGTGTTGAGTATTGTTAACATGGGGTTAGGACAGCTCCGTATGGAAATGGAGTTTCTTATTAAAATGGACGAGCTGTCTAAAATAATCCAAATAGATAGAGGCATGAAAACCTACCGTGTTATTGAAACTCCTGAAAGCGGAGCAGGGGAGGACCCTGGTCAAATGGAAGTTAAAAAGTTGGGGACGAAAAAAATATTGGGATACGACTGCAATCATATTTCCGTAACGGGGAAGGGTTTTAAGTCCGAGTTGTGGGTTTCCAAAGATATTGATTTGTACGGCACTCTTAAAAAAATCCAGGCTTTAAATAAATCCAGTTCCAACCAACAGGCTATTTTTAAGGCCCTTGAGGATAAAAAGCTCGAAGGTTTCCCATTAAAAATGTGGTGGCAGGACAATCAGGGCCAAAAAGTAGATTTTTCTGTCACCGAAATTAAAAAGGAAAAACATCCGTCTTCTCTTTTTGAAATACCCAAGGACTTTAAAAAAACAGAAAACAACCCTGTAATGAGCCCCCAGAATATCCAGAATTTAAAACAGATGTTTGAAAACCTAAGTCCCGAACAGCAAGAGGCCATTCGCAAAATGATGCAGGGTCAAAACTGATTTCAGAATTTCATCCAGGAGCCCCATTTTTCCGGGGCTTGCCCGATAAAAGTACCGCGCATTTTTATAAACCCGGCTCCGCCTGGCTTGAAGCCTTTCCAGGAAAATATTACATTCGGGCCTCAACAAATCCTGCTTCATTGTAGAGGCCATTTGTCCACAGGAGGTTTATTTTGGCACGTTTGTATGAAACAGTGGTGATAGTCGACGCCATGATTCCCGACGAAGCGGTAGAATCAGAATTCGATGCGATTAAAGCAAAATTAGAATCCAACGGGAAGTTTATTAAGCTCGACCGCTGGGGACGCAGAAAATTAGCTTATGAAATTCATGGTCGTACCCATGGTGATTATGGCGTTTTCTATTACGAATCCGAAAGCGAAATTCCAGGTGAACTGGAAAAGGGTTTTCGCATTAACGAAAATATTTTGCGCTGGCTTACCATAGCTGACTTCCCAGGCGGAGTACCCGCAGATAAAAAGGAAGAAACTGAAGAAAAAGCAGAAGAAAAAGAGGTGGTAGCATGAGTGCAGAAAGATATGGTCGCGGCAACAAAATGGACGACAGGAATGCCGAAAAGTCCAAAAAGAAAAAAGTTTGCTGGTTTACCGAGAATAAAGTCAAATATATCGATTACAAAGATGAAAAACTTTTGCGTCGTTTTATCAATGAACGCGGCAAAATCATTCCTCGTCGTATATCAGGCACTAGCGCTAAATACCAGCGTCAATTGGCCCAGGCCATAAAACGCGCCCGCTATTTAGCCATTTTGCCTTATATTGCCACTAATATGAAATAATGGATAGGGAGCCTTTTTTCTGGCTTTAATCACAAACATTCTAGCCGTATGCCTGATGGGAATCGTGTATTACGGCTATTTTCCGGCGCTTTTTTTAAGCCTCAAACAAAATAAAATTTTGGTTTGGGGCTTTTTACTTTTGGGAAATACCGCCCTTTGCCTGAGCAGTGTATCTCAATTGGGACAACCCAGCGGCTTTCTCTCCATTTTTTTGTTCACCACATTTCTAGGGCCCGCACTGGTTTTATTTTACGGTATTCGCAAAAACTGGCCTGTGATGCAAATTTTTTACGCCTGTCATGTGCCGGTTCTTTTCGCCTGGGCTTATTATTTATTTTTTCCACTGCCTATCGAATCCATAAACATCATTCTCGACCCCATATTTGAAACCATGGGAGATCCGGCTAAGGGACAAGTGAGTAATCTAAAAGCTACCCGGGAAACTTTAACGGCTGTTTTTAGCAATTTAATGGCAAACTTTTGGTATTTGGATTTGTCCGCCCGTTTGATTGTGGCCGGTTTTGTACTTCGCAAAATTCAGCAAAGCCGTGGGCTTGCTTTGGAAATGCCCTCTGTGAGCCAGCTTGAATTTGAGGATTGGACAATTTGGCCTGTAATCGGGGCCTTATTGGGCCTTGCCACTTCACTTTATGTTTGGGATGGGCCAAATGAAGGGCTGTATTGGCTGAGTACTGCCCTGTTGCTGATTATTTCCCCCGTGTTTTTTCTGAGGGGATTAGGCGTGATTTTAACTAAAATCCGTGCAAAAAAGAAAGATAAATGGCCAGCCTATTTAAAATTTTTGCTAATTCTATTAATTTTCTGGGCCTGGCCGCATTTAATGCTAATTGCGGTGTTAGTAGGAGTTTTTGATGTTTGGTTTGATTTTAAAGCCAAACCAAGTAAACCTTTGATTAAGAGATAATTATGGAAGTTATTTTAAAATCCAATGTTAAGGGCCTGGGAAAAGCCCTGGACCTGGTAAAAGTTAAAGATGGGTACGCCCAGAATTTTTTGTTTCCCCGTCAATTGGCATCTTTGGCAACTTCACACAACAAAGAAATTTTAGAAAAAGACAGGGCTGCAGCTGAACAGTTTTATTTGAAAGAGAAAAAAGCTGCGGAAACTTTGGCCGAAAAGTTAAAAGAAGCATCAATTACTTTTGCTGCTAAAGTAATTGAAGAAGACAAAATATTCGGAAGTGTTGGAGCTAAGGAAATTGCCGCCAAATTAAAAGAAGCCGGCTTTGAAATTGATAGAAAGCAAATTCAAATCAGCGAAGCTTTTAAAACCCTTGGCATGTACAATGTTAGTGTTTTATTGCCTCCCGATGTTGAAGTTAGCGTTAAACTGTGGATTATTGCAGACGAATCTGACAAAGGTTCCAAATCTTAATTTCAATAGTTTTTTAGCTTGAGCACAAAAATAATTGTTATGGGCGCCGCCGGCCGTATGGGCCGGATGATTTTAAATTCCTGCGGGCAAACCCCGGGAGTTGAAGTCATTGGATGTATCGAATCCTCCTCTTCTCCCAATCTAGGCTCAAACATCGAGGTTGCAGGAAAGCCTTTGATCATCAGTGATGATTTAGCCGCAGTAGCTGAAAAGGGCGCGGTTATTATTGATTTTACCGCTCCAGAGGCTACCATAAAGCACATTGGTATTGCCCAAGAGGCGGGAGCCAAAATTGTAATTGGCACTACTGGTTTTTCCGAAGATCAATTGGCGGTTATCCAAAAAGCCTCTGAAAATATGGCCATTGTTTTATCTCCCAATATGAGTCTTGGAGTGAACCTCAGCTTTAAAATAAGCGAAATGGTGGCTAAGGTATTGGGAACTGATTACGATGTGGAAATTGTGGAAGCTCACCACCATCACAAAAAAGACGCTCCCAGCGGAACAGCTCTGGGTTTGGCAAAGGCTGTGGCCAAGGGCCACGATGTAAATCTGAGTTCCGTTGCCAATTATGGCCGGGAGGGTTTAGTGGGCGCTCGACCCAAAGGCGAAATAGGAATTCACGCGGTGCGCGGAGGCGATATAGTGGGCGATCACACTGTGCTCTTTGCTGGCGACGGTGAAAGAATTGAAATAAAACACATGGCCCATAGCAGAAGTACTTTTGCCAATGGGGCGGTTAAGGCAGGGGTTTTTCTTTCTACCAAATCTTCTGGTTTTTACACTATGTTTGATGTTTTGGGTCTTTGAATTTTTTCCCTTCCAAAAGCCCTAATTTAGCGCATATAGTTGGTTTTGAAGGCCAAGACTTGTATATTCCTAAACTTAAAGGACCATGGATTTCATGCTGAAAAATAAGTTAAGCCACTGTTTTCTTTTTGTTGTTTGTATTTGGGCATTCACCCCAATTTTAAATGGGCAAGAATTAATTCCCGCTCCCTTTGGCGAAGATTCTGGCAGCGACAGCGTTTCCCAGGAAACTCAGGCTGGAGAAGAAAAAAAGGAAGAAAAAAGCACTGAGAAACAAGACAGCGCAAGCCAAAAAGTAGCCGAGCCCAAAGAAGAGAAAGAAGAAGAAAAGCAAGATACCGTGCAAACATCAGCATCCGATGCTGTTGACTCTGTTAAAGTTTCAGAACCATTGCCTAAGGATACAGCTGCAGCTACCAGTTCTGATACAAGCAAGGTGGACAGTTGGGAAACGGCCATGGACAGCACTGTTGTAGATAGCAATGTTATTGCCGCTCCTTTTGATTCGGTCCAACAGGCAGATAAAGATACCTTGGATGCCGATTCCACGCTTGCCAAACAGCCAGATAGCCTGCCAGCAAAAAAAGACAGCCTTATTATTCCACCGGTGGAAACTGTAAAACCAAAGGCAGAGCCCAAGCCTAAAAAGCGCGAGCTTGCTGTGAGGTCCTCACAGGTAAACACCATAGATGACATGAAGGGAAGATATAAATCTCCCAAAAAGGCTTTGTTTATGTCGCTGGTTCTGCCGGGGTTGGGGCAAGCCTATGTGGGCAGCTATTGGCGCGCGGGTATGTATGTGGCCATTGAAACAGGTCTTGCCTTAGGCTGGAGGCATTATGTAGTTACATTGCACGACAGGCAAGTTAAAAAATATGAAAAATACGCTGATGAACATTGGAGCCATGGCCGCTACGAAGATTATTACGGAGACTTGTCTTTGCAAAATCCTTTTGACGGGAATCCAGAAGAAATGAAAAATGTAGCCCCTACTCGCGAGGAGTTTTGCCGGGCGGTGTTTGCAGAAGATACCCGAGCCACCAGCGCTTTTCAAACATGTATAGATTTTGGACCTTATCAACCTGACGAGGCCTATGATCTTTTTGCCTTTTATGAAGAAAGCCGATACGAGCGTTATGATGACAGCGATCCTCTTTCCGCGGATTCCATAGGAATTTATCGTCGGGAAAACTTTCAAAACATACATGCTTTTTATGAGCTTCTTGGCAAACACAACGAGTACCTGCCTGGCTGGGATGATGCGGAAAATATTATATATACAGATACATCCATTGTGGGAGAAAGTGAAAATCGAGATACCTACCGCAAAATGAGGAACCGGGCCACGGAATATTCCCGTATGCAGGCTGGTTTTTTAGGAGCAATGGTTATCAATCACTTAGTGAGTGCGTTGGATGCGGCTTTAACGGCTCGCTTTCACAACAAAAAACTCTACGAAACAGAAGTCCGCTGGTGGGACAGAGTTCGTCTGGACAGTTTTGTAGCCTTTGAAGGTTGGTATCCAAAATCCTTTATTCAGGCCAGTTTGCCATTTTAATTTTTTGCTATACATGATATCCACAATATGAATTCGGGTTTATTAAAAGGGCTCCTTTTGGTTTTTTACCTTGCTCTGGGAGCCTGGGCCCAGCCCAGTTTCGAAGATGACTTTGTAGTGGAAATTGATACAGCCCAATCTAAGAATGTGGGTAAGTCCCTAACATTGGCTCTGGGTCTTTCTGCCCTGGTCCCTGGTTCCGGTGAATTTTATCTGGAAGAAAAAAAAGCATCCAAAATATTTTTCTTAACAGAAGTGGGAATGTGGGGGGCGCTTTGGTTTTCATATTTGGCCAGGGAATCTTATTTGCAATCCGCCAGGAATTACGCCAGAGAATATGCGGGACTAAAAAAAACAGATGCAGATGCTGATTTTTTAAGTGTTCTAACAAAATATCGCTCCTATCAGGAAATACATCATTGCAAGTGCAGCTATGAACACGATCAAATTTTATCGGGTAAAAGGGATGGCGACTATGATATTCCCGCTACAGAGGAAAATTACTGGAATTTTGGCTCTGCGGCAGTTCCTGAAAATACGGAAAACTGGAAGACCTTTATCCACACCACCAAAGCCTATGGGAGGGCTAAAGTGGCTGTAACCTGGGCAGTGGGAGGGTTATTATTGGGAAGATTAGCATCGCTAATAAATACCCTGCATGTTTACAGAACCACTTCTGTTAAGGGATTGGCCGAAGGCAACAACAATTTATCCAATGAGGGCGATAGCCTAATTGCAAACGACAACAACTCAAAAAATCAAAGTCCAAGATCAAGCTGGAGTCTGGCTCCCATGTATCTGGAAGATGGTTTAGGCGCATTAGCGGTATTTAAATTTTAACCTCGGTTCAATGAAACGTCTCAAAGAAAAACTGGAATCTATCCACAAAAAGCCCTATGGCTTTTACAAAGGTCTCAAGGGCACTTATAATTATGTGGATTTCTCCATTGTGTTTGAACATATACAGGGTGACCCCTACGCCAATCCGAGCAATGTATGTATTAGTATTCCCTTTGAAAAATCGGGCTTTCCGGAGGAGTGGCTGGAAGATAAAGAGTGCCAGATAGCGCTTGGGGATTTTTTGTGTCGAATTTTATCCAAAGCTTTTTCCAATGGCCCTCAATTTGATTGTACCGGTAATGGGGGCAAGTTTTTTGTATCTGAGCCCGGGCAACAAATATTGTCCAGATCTGCGGTTCGTTTTTATAAGAAAAAGATATATGTTCGCATCCGCTTAGGTTTACCGGCCCATTTTCGCAAGATAGATGGCGAGTCTGCTTTGGAGATGTTATGTGTTATACTTCCGGATATCCTGCAAAATAATTTGTACTACCAACCCTGGTTTGCGGAAGATTTAAAAAAGCACATAGCCGTTTTTAAAAAACAAAGAGAGCTGCGCAAGTGGGTTGAAGAGTCTCAATACATAGCCTTTGTTCCCAATGGCGCTGTTTTGCCAAGGGAGTCGGGCTTGTCCGATTTACCAATGAATTCCAACCAGGCGCAACCCTTTAAATCTCCTACAAACATGGAGGTCGAGTATACATTTTCCGATGGTGGTAAGATTTCGGGAATGGCCATTAAAAAGGGAATAAGCCTTATAGTTGGCGGAGGGTTCCATGGCAAATCAACCCTGTTGGAAGCCCTTAAGTATGGCATATATAGCCATATAGAAGGCGATGGACGGGAGTTTGTGATATCTGACAGAAGTTCTGTTAGCATTCGGGCAGAAAACGGGCGAGTGGTAAACAATGTGAATATATCTCCTTTTATTCATAACCTTCCTTCCGGGCAGCAAACAGAAAATTTTTCCACCGAAAATGCCTCGGGAAGTACCAGCCAGGCCGCAAGTATTGTGGAGGCCATATCCGCAGGTGCAAAAGTGCTGATGATGGATGAAGATACTTGTGCCACAAATTTTATGTTTCGGGATAGCGTTATGCGGGCGCTTATTGCGGATGAAAATGAACCCATATCTCCTTTTATAGATTCCATTAATAACCTTTACCAGGATTTGGGAGTTAGTGTGATTTTGGTAATGGGGGGGGTAGGGGCTTATTTTAATAAGGCCCATTTGGTATTGGGTATGAATGAATTTCAACCGGAAGACCTAACGCAAAAAGCCAGAAACATTGTAAAGCAGTATGACGACTCTGAAATTGAGAATGTAAAAAATTGGTCCAATGCACCCTTTGAAGAAAACAGGTTAGTGGAGCCTCAGGCAAAATTATTTGGCAATGATAAAGTAAAAGTAAAGGTCCGTAGCGATAAAATTGAAGTGGGAAAATTATCCATTCCCATTTGGGCGCTGGATCAATTGGTTCATGAGGACCAGTTGCGCTGTCTGGGATATAGCATTATGGAAAGTTTCCATCATGAAAAAATGATTTTAGAAAAGAGCTTGCACCGCCCAATGCCAGAACCGGAAAACCATGATTTTGGAATGATCAATCCTTATAGGGGAGACTTGGCTGAAGTAAGGGGGCTTGACTTGTGGTGTGTTCTAAATCGGGCTCCAAAAATAATTTTTAAAAAGGGGCGAACATGAACCGGCTTTATCCTGTTTTATTTTTTCTTATGGTTTATGTTTGTTATGGTGAAAAACCTCCAAAAGAAGTATCTGTAAGTCTTCGGGTTAAAATGTCCGATTCTATTGTTGTGGACTCCTTGGATGCTTTCAAAACCCTGCAAAAGAACTTCCAAATGAGCCATATACCCCTTCACGAAAACTCTCCTCTGATACTGGAAGTGGATTTGTATGAAGCCAACCAGATGTATGTTTCCAAATTGGCCAGTGAACTGCGGCGTATGGAAATTAAAGCTCATATTCGCCTTTTTGATAGAAACAAAAAAGAACCTTATTACTCCTTTGATGCAATTTGTAAATCTGTAGAAGAGGGATTGCAAAAAGCCCAAATGGAAGCTATTAAATCTTTGTTAATGGACGAGCGGGAACTTGATTTGCTCAGTAAAAAAATAAAAGAAATTTGGGGAAAAGAGTTTTATTAGAACTTATTTCAAAATTGATTTTTAGCGGGTTCTAGTTAGCGCTGGTTACTGCGCTAACCTCTTCATTCACATTCACTTTGGATCGCAAACTTTTATAGTCGCTGTGTTTTACCTTTTTCCAGTTCATAATGGGCCCTAACATAAGGGGAACCCTGGCGTTTAACTCAGAAGTCTGCTCGGAATGTTTATTTGATTTTAATAAATCCAGCAATGGTAAGTCTCCCTCAAACATTTGTGTAATGACTTTAGTATCATTAACTCCTGGAATAGTTTACAAATAAATTTTGTACGAGACTAAGATATATCTAAAAAGCTTAGGGTGGGTAACAATTTATTTGGGTCTAATTGGAATACATTCATCTGCTTTTAGGATTAATTCGTCACGGCCTTCCAAAAATGTGTGCAAATTGTGCAAATTGCACAAAAATCTGGGGAAATTTTGCACTTCGCAAAACTTTTTTTTTCTTGAAATCTCAGCTAAAGTACCCAAATAACGCTAAATAGCGTTAAATAAGGCCTCTTAAAAACTGGCATCGCCTTTGCATTTTAGTGGAGTATTGCTGATTTCGGCAATGGATTCGTGCAACCACAAGTCCCTTAACTCAAAACCAAGGAGAAACAAATGTCCGTAAACGGTATGCAAATAACAGAAGTAATGGTTTATCCCGTTAAAAAAAATGGGAATAGCAAGCTTAGCGCCTTCGCAAAAGTTGTGATTAATGACCAGTTTATCATTCAGGGAATACGCATATTCGATGGCATACATGGCCCTTTTATATCCTTTCCGCAGGATTATAAAAAAGAAGATGGAAAATATTACGATGTATGCCACCCAACTACATCTGAATTGAGAAAATACATCAACGATGAAGTTGTGTCTGAGTTCGCATTAAAAACAGCGCAGCAAAAAGTAGCTTAAAAACCATGCCCGGATTTATCCGGGCGCTTATTTAAAAAACGGAGAAATTATGAACAATACAGAACTCGTACCCACCAGTATAAAAATTTACCCCGATTTGGACTTAACTTCCCATATACGGGCCAGAGTCAAGGTTATTTTAAATGACTCATTGGTTTTAAATGGCATGAAAATAATAAAGGGGCAATTTGGCCACTTTCTTTCTTTTCCTAATCAAGAGCCGGGATCTCCCTTTAAAATCTATGATGTATTCTCTTTTCGCTTGAGAAAGTCTCTTCAAAACAGGGTGTTGGAAGAGTACATCAAAGTTTTATCTTCAACAGTTCCCTATTCCGGCTAGTCTATGTTAGCGGTTATCCATTCGGCGGCTCTTATTGGTATCGATTCCCAATTAGTGAGAATTGAAGTGGATATTAGCGGAGGTCTACCTTCTTTTTGCATGGTAGGCCTTCCCGATGGGGCTGTTAAAGAATCTCGTGAGCGCGTCTTTTCGGCCTTAAAAAATTCAGGCTATGAGATTCCCAGCCAGAAAACCACTATTAATTTAGCCCCGGCGGATCTTAGAAAAGTGGGGACTTCTTTTGATCTTCCTATTGCAGTTGGAATGTTATTGGCCAGCAAACAATTGGATTTAGGGAATATACATCCTTTTTTGTTTGCCGGAGAACTGTCCTTAGACGGTGGGGTATACGGTATTAAAGGTGCCTTGGCCAGTGCCATGTTCGCAAAATCCAATGGGTACAGTGGTTTTGTCTTTCCCCGGGAAAATTGGGCCGAAGCTAGCGCGGTGGAAAATCTTCCTCTATATCCAATCAAACATTTAAAAGAATTACCCAATTTGTTTTTAGACAAGCCCAGCATTGCACCCATTAAATCCCGGCTCCCAAATTCCATTGCCAGTGGGGCATCTTTTGATTTTTCCCAAATCAAGGGTCAAAAAGAAGCCAAGCGAGCCTTAGAAGTGGCTGCCGCAGGTGGGCATAATATATTATTTATTGGAAGTCCGGGTTGTGGCAAAACTATGTTAGCTAAAAGTTTGCCTGGCATATTGCCAGATATGACAGCAGAGGAACGCCTGGTAACCACTATGGTATATAGTGCAGCGGGTAACTTAACTTCACCTCTAGGTTTAATGACTTTCCGACCTTTTCGTTCTCCGCACCATACAATAAGTAATGTGGCTTTAGTGGGGGGAGGCAATATTCCAAAACCCGGAGAGGTAAGCCTTTCCCATAATGGTGTGTTGTTTTTGGATGAATTGGCCGAGTTTAAAAAATCTGTTTTAGAGGGACTTAGGCAGCCTTTGGAAGAGGGACGGGTAACCCTTAATCGGAATTTCCAAACCATAACTTTCCCCAGCCAGTCTATATTAGTGGGAGCCATGAATCCATGTCCCTGCGGAAATTTATTAGACCCTAAAAAAAATTGTGTATGCCGCACCAATGATATTAAAAAGTATTTGGCTAAAGTTTCGGGCCCTCTATTAGATAGAATTGATATTCAAATAGAGCTTTCCCCCTTAAATTTTGAAGAACTAACTTCTACACAAATTCCAGAAAGTTCGGAAAGTATTCGAAAGAGAGTTTCCCATACCAGAAAAATCCAATGGGAACGATTTAGAGAAGAGAAAAGCATTAGCCACAATGGGCAAATGAATTTAGACCATTTAAAAAAATATTGTGCTTTAAATATCCAAGCCCGGAAAATGCTGGAAGATGTAGTTTGTCATTTTGGTTTATCGGCAAGGGCTTATCACCGGATTATTAAACTTTCCAGAACTATAGCTGATTTGGAGGGAATGAAAGATATTCAGGATGTTCATGTGGCAGAAGCCATACATTACCGCAGTTTGGATAGGACTAGGAGGGAGTTTTGTTAAGGGGGCTACACAATAACCGGGCGATGTTTGATATTTAGCATGTGAGTTGTTTATAGGCTTTTTTAGAATTACTCCAGACCCTGGCGTAAACATATTCATGTATAAAGTGGGGGTAAGGTTAGGAGCCCTATGAGCTTAAATTCACTTTGATTCTCGAATTTTTTTTAAATATCTCTCGCTTATGTCAGGGGCCCATGCCTTGAAAGACTCTAAGGCCTGAATGGCAGGTTCTCTGAGAACATCATGCCGGATGCCCAGAGTGGCTATGGAAGCGAATGCGGCATCTCTTGAAGATAAACCGACAACGGGCTCGACAAATGCCGCGGTGGCAATTTTAGATCTTAAAACATCAAGGTTTTTAAAATCCTCTGCTGTGATGGCATTGTTTTCAAATAATTTTTCCACAATTTCTGTCGAAAAGGTAGAGGCGTCCCCTTTTCGTCCAGTGGCAATGTGGGTAATTTCCGTAAAAAGCTTTAGCAGGCGGATGTCCATTTCCGCCTGAGTACTTTCTGTTAGGCGAATTTCAGATTGGAGTTTTAAGCGGTATTCTTTGAGGGAAATCCAAACTCCAGCTGAGGTTGATATTAGGGTAATAAAGGTCGACAGAGGGATTAACCATTCTTTCAATTCTTTAAGTTTCATGATTTTCCTATGTGTATAATCAAACTACAACTAAACAGATTTGAAATAAAATGTAAAATACATTGGGTTAGCTGTCCAAAAAATGCTTAGCAAGGACACCAAATTGCTAGGACCCACTCAGTAGAATGGAATTTAGTTAAAGGAGGGCACTAACAAAATAGATTGAATTTATTTTAAAGGACTAAAATTTTTCAGGAATTTAGTCCTTAGACCAATCCGGTCAATCGGGAAAGATTGGTATCTCTGATGTAATCTGTTCTCAAATGAGAACAATAATGTTTTAAAAAGATTACCTATAATAGAAAAATTAACTAAAATAATTCTTAAAGTAGAAATTGTATTTTGGCGTTCTTGGCTGTGGGAATTATTTGGACAGGGGAAAATCCAGTTAACAAAATCATTGTTTCTCCGCATCACATTGAACCTGCCCGGAAGGGGGACTTCTGATATGCAGAGAAGGCTATTCATATGCACCGCAGCTTCGGGAATTACAGCTCTTGCCCTTCCCAAATGGCTAATTGGGCAAACCTGTTCGCTCACCACACCAGACCGTTACGGCTACGGCCCTTTTTACCTGGAAAATGCTCCCCAACGAGCTAAAATCGCCTCGCCCTCAGAACCGGGACAACCGCTGTTCATATCGGGAACAGTGAAGGACTGTAACGGTCCAGTTAAGGGGGCAATTCTTGAGGTTTGGCAGGCTACAGATGCAGGCTGTTACATACACCCGTCACAACCCTCCTGTTTCGACGGAGGCAATCCTGAAGCCTCGAGGCTCTGGGGGACCCTAATTACTGATGACGAGGGCCGATACAGTTTTGACACTATCCTGCCGGGAAAATACCTGAACGGCACGAGTTACCGACCGAGGCATATACATTTTCGCATTCGATCGCCTCAAGCTGCCAGCAATCCGGCAGACTTGGTGACCCAACTATACTTTGAAGGGGACCCAGATATTCCCGGAGATATAGCGGCTAGCGATCCCGGGGCGGCCGCACGAATCATTCCGCTTGCAGGTGGGGGAACCGAAAGTCTTTCAGGAATCTTTAACATCACCTTGCCCAATGAAAGTGTTGGCCTGAGAGATTCTAACTTGCCTAATTTTGATGTTTCCATATTCAGAAAAGGAGATCACCTTTCTTTGCACTTGCCCCCGCTGCCAGCCGGGGAACCCGTGGAAGTTCAATTACGCGATGTGGCAGGGACTCTACTGGTTCGTTCAAAGCACCAGACCACGCCAATTGAGCTGAAGACTTACCTCATTCCAAGATTGGGCTGTTTAGCCGAGCTGTCATGGAATGGAAGGATGGGTTTGCGTCGGGAGAGGGTTTGGCTGCGCCGGTAATGGAAGGTATTCATGTGGCTGAACTATACATTGCCAGAGCTTGGATACTAAAAAAAATCCAAAGAGATTTCCATTATTGATGGGTTGTAGCCTAATTTAAAATTGCGCAGGCCATTTTACGGCCTGCTAATTTTTTAATGCTATGTTTGACCCTAGAAAGGGTCCGCACATTAAAACTGCTTGAAAAATTCCCAGGTTTCAACTTCTACCCAGTTTACATTTGAACCAGGATCCGATGCCATGGCCTGATGCCCTCCATTAAAAGAGCTGAATTTAACCGGGTAACCTTCATTACATCCCTTGAATTCAGTAACCACATGTGTGCTACTGGTTGCAAGTTTGATTTCTTCGCTGGTATCACAGCCATTGTCTTGAGCATGCTGGAGGAGGCAATATTTGCCGCCTTTTTTCTGACCATCATCAAAAATCCAGTTGCAGGTACGATCACCGGTACCCGTGGTCTGGTAATAGGCAATAGGTATATGCCTGTTGGTTGGCTGAGGATCGAAATGCCAGTTGGCAGGAGCATAGGTGGCCACTGCCCGTATTCGTTCGGGATATGACAGCGAAAGGTGATACGAGAACATTGCTCCGAAACTGAAACCAGCGACAAAGACCCGCGTTGTATCAACACAGAGATTTTCCTCAACAAAATCCAGTATATCAATAAAGAATTGAGGGTCAGTTGGGGGGTTCCAGGTACCGTCACCATTTCCCTGTGGGGCAATATAAATAGCCTTGATATTGTCTTTTTCCGCCTGTGTTTTCAGGGAATAATACGCGCTCAAATCATCTCCATTATCGGGTGCAGCGACTCTTGGAGCGGTACCGCCCATACAATGCATGCCGAAAATTAATCGGTAGGGAGTATCTTTATCGTAACCATTCGGGAGATCGACAATGTAATCTCCTCTACCCCCGGCACTGGAAATATGGTAAGTATCCGACTTGTTGATTTTTCCTAATTCTTTCCCGCAACCTGCGCTTTTAACCGGGGAGTTACCCAGACCGCCCCATCTGTCAGCTGGATTGAGGCTTACATCAACGGTCTCTTCGAAGGAGGATACATCCACAATTTTGGTACCAAAACCACTGGCCTTGATTTCTAGAGAATCCACTGCCGCGGCGGCTAAAGCCTTTGTCAACCTTTTTCCAGAAGATGAAGCCTCTTCAGATAATAGATGCGCAGAATATCTGCCGTTGAAAAGAGGAAAGTACCGTATGGTAGACACCACTTCCCCGACAGTTACACGAACAATAAGCAAACTGGCTGTGCCGAAATTATCCGCCAAATTCCATTGATGGCTGCCAGTCGGTACCTCCGGCAATACTTCTTCTTTCAGTAAGTTAGAGGCAACATCAAAGATTTCAACTTTCACAGATGATGGCTCGTTAATGTTAAGTTCCAATACACCCTTGCTTAGTGAAATATTTCCTTTTGGATTTGACTTTCCCGGTGCTAAAGCAACTGTGGTTTGTTCGATAACATAATTTCCATTATTATCCGTGGTATCCTTTAAGTCCTTTCCCAATAATGTGACAACAGCCCCATTTATCCCCTGTCCGCTTCCGTTAGTAATTTTTCCGCGCAAGTTGATGGTTTGCGCCTGTGCCAACAATACAGACAAAACGATATAACCAATAAATTTATAAGACAAAACCCACCTCCCTTAATTGACTGTTAGAAACTTTGATGCCCCCATCTCAGTACACTTAATCTACCTGCGGCTTTATAAAAAAGCAAGCTGAAGTACGCCTAATATTCCAAAAGTCATATTTATTGAACTCAGGAAGAAGGCTGGATCAGGGATACCCAGTGAACAGTTAATTAAAAAATACTTAAAAATGCGCCTTTAATACAACATCAAGTTGGGAACAATTCCAGGTCTTTCCGGGTCCATATTTCCCTTCACTGATCAGGCTTTAACCATAACCCACATCTTTTAGGAGTGAACCGGGCACATTAACGGGTATTATTCAAATATGCGTTACATCAGCATGGCCCAAGCTAGGGTATGTTTAGCTAATATTTTATGTTACTGACATTATTCGCCAAATTCTTGCTTGTTCAAACCACCAGACCACGCCCATTGTCTGTTTAATAGAGCTGCCATGGAATGGATAGGTTTGAGTCTGGAGAGGGTTTGGCTGCGCCGGTAATGGAGAATGTCCATGAGGCCAAAGCCACAAACAACCTCAGCTTGGATAGAGGTAGAAGGACATAGTGTTGATGTAATTTAAGGGGTCACTCCAATAAAATCTTCTTCTGGCTGATTTGATTAATTTGTTTTACTCTAAGGATATACATTCCAGTTTTAACAGAAGGAGAAATATTAACGCTATTTTTACCGGATCCTTTTGAAATTAATATTCCTTTTAAATCAAACAAGGAATATTGGAATTCTCCAGAAACAAATATGCTGTAATTTTTATTAACAATTTGAGGCTCAGTATTGCTAAAAGGTGTTTTTATTTCCGTGCCAGTACTATCCTCATTTTGTGCTTCAATAATTTCTAACATTTGGGCGGCGTATCTTCTGCCAAATTCCCGGTTGCCCTCAGAGTCAAAATGAAACTGATCTTTTCCTGTTAGGCCTTCCGCAGAAATTACATAGGAATTGGGAATAATATCAGGCACATCTGCGATTATAGAGTTGTGGCCACCTGTGGTACCCCCCTGATTTTCATATAAGAGTTCTCCAACTAAGAGTGGTGTTTTTTCGGCTTCTAGCTCCAGGTCTCTTATGTATTGATTATACACGCGTTTTACTTTTTCTGGCCAATCTCTATCTCCGTTATTCGATTCGCCTTGATGCAATAAAATGCCCTTGATAACTCCTGTATCCTGCGCTTTTTTCGCCATTTCTAAAATCCAGGCGTAGGCGCTTCCATTGTATTTACCAGGAACATAATTGTATGTATCATAACCATCAAAACCTTCATCGTTAAATAGGGCGATGTCACATCCGGGAATAGCCACAACGATAATACCTACTTTTATAGAATCGGGGAGCTCTTCTGCCAGGGTTCTGCCAAAATAATCGCCAGGTCCGATTCCTCCGTTGCAACCTCCCCATAGAGGGGGAATAGCAGGGTACCATTCGCCAAATGTATGTCCCCGGCTCCCACAATCCATGGGTGCCATCATTTTAAATCGTGAGCTGACTTCGCGGTCCTGGCTCTCAATACTCCCGGCTCCGGCCATATTGCTTTGTCCAAAGGCAAGATAAACATGAAAATTTGGATCCTGAGCGAATGGGAGGGAAACGGTAATAAGAAAAAGTAATGCAACATGTTTTAAAAATTGGCTTGAGTCAATCATAATTGGACCCTTCCCCAGGAATGGCTGAAGTTGGTAAAATGGAGCCCAAATCGCAAATAATTGCAATCCAAATTACTAAAATGGAATCCCCTTCCCGAATCCCTGTTAACCCTAATTTATTGCCAAAATTTTAAAAACACAAGCGATTTGTTTTTAACAGCCGCAGCCTCCGCCGGAAGAGGCCGCTCCCATTCCTTGAGCTCCCTCTTGTATGGACAAAATTTTTTCTTCCATTTGGATAGGTAGGGCGTCCTCATCAGTTTGCATAATGGGTTCTGCTAATTTGCCCCTAGCGTAAGGCGGGACTTTGGAGCAGTGAAGCAAAAAGAAAAATAAAAGCAGCAAGCATACATATTTCATATTAAATCTCTTTAATAGTTAAAATAAACTCCTGTACGAAAAACCCAGGCCTCCAGGCCTTTTTTATCATAAAACTCAAATCTGCGTAACCTTATGTTAGCATCCTTCGAAGTGCTTCGGGTATATTTTGAAATTTCAATTTCAAAACGCGATAAATAGATATCGAAGTCACGGGAGGAAATGCTTTTTTCAAAATTATTTAACAATAAAACCAGGCGGAATTTTGCTAGCTGGGAATAAAAGGAAGAAAGTCCGGGGTCTACGGTATAGTAACTTAAATAGTCTTTATGTTCGGGGTTTAAGTTATAGTCAAAATAATTGTCCCGGTAAAAAAATGCAGCAGATTGATAGTAGTACCTGTATTGTAAATCCACAAAAAACTTACTGCTGATGTTTTGTTTTAGTATCCCTTTTGCAGAAACGGCCTGAATACCCCAGTTGTCGCTATATATAGAAGTTTCTAAGTGCACAGCGCCATCATGCCCATAGGTAGGATAACCTTGAATTATTTTTAAGCTTAAAGATTGAGCTATTTTTTCCTCAGGATAACTTTCCCAAATAAAGCTTCCCCCGGATTCTGCATCGTTATTTGAGCTTGATATCAGCACAGGGTAATAAACATTCCCTAACATCTTTTCATTGGAATTATCCCAACTTCCCCATTTGTTGGAGAGTATGAGGTTATAAGTAATTAGCCCTAAGCTGGAGGGAGATAGGGTTTGGGTGGCATTTGCTTTTATGTTATCAATATATCTTTTTCTTATTAGCCCGTTTCGAAAGCTTTCATCAATAGGTTCAAGTTTATCTTGATATCGTGAATAATCCAAAGCAAGAGAAAGGTTTTTTTTGAATAAGTCTATTTTTCCCTGTGCTCCGGCATTGGTGGATTCGTAATCTGTTTCTTTGCTGTACCCTAATTTGATTCCCGCCAAAAAATTTTTGAAAAAGAGTTTTAACTGCCCTCCCCATTCATGTCGTTTTTCCTTTTGACTGGCTCCGGAAATAGCATCTAAGGATAAGCTATTGGGAGATTCTAGGCCACTATAATAAATGTTTTCAGAGTTACCAGTAACCCATCTAATAGATGCTGAACTAAAGGCATCAACATCAATGCTATCGTTGGGGGAATATGGTTCAGTTGGAAGGGTTTTTGGGTTAAAGGGTTTTCGAGAGGCCGCAGTAATAGCATCCAGGGTGTAATGTGCTCCAAGTTCTAGTCTAGAGTTTATTTTTTTTGTGAGATTTATGTAAGGCTGGTTTACGCTTAGTTTGTTATTGTCCTGGTAACTTTGGTAATAAAATTGAAGGCTGTTTTTTGGGGCTTCCCCATGTAAAGTTAAAATTGCGGTGGAAGCCAGTAGTAACCACTTAGTTTTGCCCCATAGATCGGCTTTTTTTAACTTTTTCATAATCAGGGTGGTGTAAGTGACATATGTTCTGGGTACCAAGGCGTTTCGTAAAAAGTTTTGGTATGGCAGGATCCGTTGTTATATACTCCAGAACTCCAACATGTTTTTTTTATGGGGTTCCAGGCGCCAAGGGTTTGGTAAATTAATCTGGTGGTGTCACCACTTATGTTATCTGTGTCTGCGCTTACCAGTCTTTGTTTGTAATAAGTATGCTCCATGTTGTAAAATTCAATATCCAACTTGCCGTTCCCATGCAGGGAGCTTGTGGTTGTTAATTGTAAATTGTCATAATCCAGGGAGGAATCTTTTTCCAAAGTGTATAGGGTATCCTCTTTTATCTGGGAAAGCGTTCCATTGTTGCTTAATAAGAAAAAACGTCCCTTACCTTTAATAAAGGTGCTGAATTCCTCCAAGATATCTTCTGGGTAGTCGTCAAATGGGGGCTCCACGACAGATTTTAGGTTGTAATTGATTATGTACTTTTGATCAAAGGCCGGGACCCTGGCGACAAATTTTTGGTTGTCCTCGTACAATGTATAGTCTACTTTGGGAATGATGGCTATAAAATGGTTAACAGGCCCTATTTCTCGGGTATAAATCTCTTTTCCTTTTAATTTAAAACCGCATGTATTATAAAAAACAGGGTTCAAATAAATCAAACTGTCAGCGCTATTAACGCTATCAAGAGGGTGGTGTTCGAATCCCGAATCTGACCAAACTATTTTGTCTAAGGGGCCAATAGTATAACCCGTAAAAGTCAGGCTATCTAAGTTACCAACATACAAGCTGTCGTTGGAAATTCTGGCCTCGCACAAATTGTATTCTCTTTCCTGAAAAATAACCCTGTCTAAATATAAACTGTCTCCAGATACCTTTAATTTTTGGTATCCCCCTAAATTACGAGGATAGTTTCTCTTGAACTCATGTATCCATGGCATTTTTATAATGGAACCTCCATGGCAATCCTTACAGGAGATTTGGTAGGAGGCGGATTGCTCAAATAAGTGGAAGTTGTGCATACCAGAGTTTGGAGGGGATAGGTGGCAGCTTTGACAACTTGCTTGTTCAACTTGGAACCCAGAATCATTACTGACATTTTGGCAGCCACTCTGCAAAAATGAGAAAATAAGAAGACCTGTTAAAGGAAGGGGCATTCTTTTGAAACGAAAAAAGGTTGGACAAAACTCCCAATTTCGAGACATTTGAATCCCCTCCTTCATTTTTATCAGGCTTCCCTTTAAATCTAAAGCCAAACATAAATATCAAAGCAAAATTTACGCCCAATCATTACGCCATAAAAGGGGGTGCTTTATCTCATAAACCTTTTATTGAAACACAATTTAAACAAAGCTTTAATCATTAATAAACATCTCGGATTTAGCTTTTGGAAAAATTTAAGCTATAAGAGGAGATATACTATGCCATATTATCTATGGGTTCTTTTGTTTTCAATCACGTCGTCATTTGCTATGCAAATGACTATTGTTCCCAAGGCATCTATAAAATTAGGTGCTTTTGACGAGGGGGCTGCTGAAATTTCTGCTTTTGATCCCTTGGAGAAAAAAATATTTGTAACTAACGCGGAAAAAAATGGCATTGATGTCATTAGCCTTAATGAAGACTTATCTCTTTCCCATGATTTCTATATTGATTGCAGCCCCTATGGTGGAGGCATTAACAGCGTAGCTTTTAAAAACAATATGTTGGTAGCCGCTATCGAGGCTAATGTAAAACAGGATCCAGGGCTGATTGTTGTTTTTGATGGAAATGGAAATTACCTGAAGGAATTTGAGGCCGGAGCCCTTCCCGATATGGTTACTTTTTCCCCCAATGGAAAGTACATTTTATCTGCAAATGAGGGGGAGCCCAATGATTCTTACACTGTGGATCCTGAAGGCAGCGTCACTATTGTAAATATTTCTGCCGGGTTGCATAAGGCAAAGGCCCGTCAGGTTTCTTTTGGCCGCTTTAACAAATATAAAAAATGGCTATTGCATAAAGGTGTTCGTATTTATGGCCCTGGTGCTTCCGTGGCGCAGGATTTAGAGCCAGAGTACATAACAGTCGATGCGAATAATCGTTTTGCCTATGTCTCTTTACAAGAGAATAATGCACTTGCCGTAATTGATATTAAGCATGGCTATTGTATCCGTATTTTGCCTTTAGGTTTAAAGGACTTTTCCGAGCCTGGTTACGGTCTGGATGCAAGTGATAAGGATGACAAAATTAACATTAATAATTGGCCCGTTTATGGAATGTATATGCCTGACGCTATTAGCTCTTATAATTTTAAAGGCAGAACATTTATTGTGACCGCCAATGAAGGTGACTCCCGTGATTACGATGGGTACAGTGAAGAACTCAGAGTTAAGGATTTAGAATTAGATCCTGCTATTTTTGGGGATGTGAGCGAGTTACAATCAAATGAAAATCTGGGAAGATTAAAAACAACTTCTGCGTTAAATAAATTTAATGATCAAAATCAGGTTCAAAAAATATTGAGTTATGGAGCAAGGTCTTTTAGCATTTTTACCCACTACGGAAAAAAAGTGTATGATAGCGGAGATGACTTTGAGAAAATTACTTCCAGTGTGTATGTAAATGATTTTAATTCAACGAATGATGAAAATGGTTCTTTTGATGGCCGCAGTGACGATAAGGGCCCTGAACCCGAAGCGCTTGTCCTTGGTGAAATAAATGGCAAAACTATTGCCTTTATTGGGCTAGAAAGAATTGGTGGAATAATGGCTTACGACATTACCAATCCCAGAAAAGTGAAATTTTTAAATTATGTTAATAATCGCAATTTTAATGTAGAAGCAGAATCTGAGGAAGCTGGGGATTTGGGTGTAGAGGGTTTGGTTTTTGTTAATGCCTCACAAAGCCCTAGTCACAAACCTTTGCTGATATCTTCAAACGAAATCAGTGGAACAATTTCTGTATTTGAAATTGGAGAATTGGGAGTTCAGGAACCTGTAACACTTGACCGAAAGGAGTTGTTGAACCATGAGGGAGTTCAGATTTATCATGGGGGATTAGGTTCTGGAATGGCTGCACATCCATATTTGGCTGGATATTTTTATTTGATGACAGATAGAGGCCCCAATGTAAATGGGGTTAAGGAAAATGGGAATAGTGTAAAAATATTTCCAGTTCCTGAATTTACCCCTGAAATCGGATTATTCAGGCTTAACGGCAATAGAATGGTTAAAACATCTTCATTACCCATTAAAAATCCAGAGGGCTATAATATTACCGGGCTTCCAAATCCAATCGGCACAGGTTCTACAGGAGAAATAGCCAAAGATTTGGATGGAAATTATTTAGGAGAGGATGTTTATGGCTTAGATCCGGAAGGATTGGTTGCTTCCAAAGATGGAAGTTTTTGGCTAAGTGACGAATATGGCCCCCATATTGTCCATTTGGATGCAGAGGGAAAAACAATCGAGCGCATTAACCCCTATGGAACAGGTGAGGGGGGACGTAAACTTCCTTCCGTTTTAAAAAGGCGTCGTGCCAATAGGGGTATGGAGGGATTAACGCAAACTCCATCTGGAAAATTGGTCGGCATTATGCAGTCCAGTTTGGACAACCCCAGCAGCGCTGTTCGGTCAACATCAGCTATAACAAGAATATTATGGTTAGACCCTGTTTCCGGCAAAAGTAAGCAATTCCTATATATGCAGGATGCTCCAGGTTTATCCAATAGTGAAATTAGGAGTTTGGGAGAATCTAAATTTGTGGTTTTGGAGCGGGATGGAGGTTTTCCTTCCGATGGTTCAAATTACAAAGAGTTTTATATAATTGATATGGAAAAAGCAACAGATGTTAGCGATATTTCGGATTCAGAAGATGGTCTGATGATTGGGGGAAAAACTCTGGAAGAATGCAGTCTGGAAGAAATAAAAGCTGCTGGGATTGTTCCCGTGAAAAAGAAATTATTGTTCAGTGCGCTAAACGGCATGGAGGGTTACTCCCATGATAAACCTGAAGGCTTTGAGTATTATCCTGAATCAGGGTTATTGGCCATAATAAATGATGATGACTTTGGAATTTTGGGAGATAATTCAGGAGGAATAGTTCCAAAAGTTTTACCACTCACAAACGAAGTAGATAGAAATATTATGTATTTCGTAAATGTTAAATAAGCTTTAAGACACGGGGGAGAGGTATATATCTTTCCCCTTTGGTATGGCCCCTTGAATGGCGCATATTTTTGCGGCGAATTTTGAACAGCTATCCAATGTATTATGCAAACTTAAGCCGGATATTTTTCCATTAACATAAGCTGCTGAAAAGGCGTCACCAGCACCGATTGTATCAGCCAGCTGGGATTCCGGAGATAAAATTTCCCCAGGGACAATTTTGTGGAATTCACCTTTATGGTCAAGTGCAATAGCCCCTTTTTCGCCCATAGTGCAAATAATATTGCGCAGATTAAACTCGTTCAAAATGTTTTTTAAATTTTCTTCGTTAGAAGAGGCTGTGCAAAAGTAATCGGCTAGTATAAGCAGTTCTTTCTCATTCACTTTAAGATCTGTTGTATTTTTGAGACAAAACTCCAGGCTATCTTTGTGATAAAAGGGAGGTCTTAAATTTATATCGCAAAATACATTTGCGCCGGGATGTTTTTTGCGAATCGAGCTTAGAAGGGTATGATTTTCTGGAAAAAACATGCATAAGCTGCCAAAATAAATCCAACTGACGTTCTCTGTATTTTTTATTTGCAAGTTGGGGCTGATATTTTTCCACGCCGCCTTGGGGTCAATTTCAAAATGGTTGTCGCCATCTTTAAATCGGACTCTGGCTGTGCCAGTGGGGGCTTCTGAAGAAACATAAATTTCGGATTTTAAATTTTCATCTTCAATAAACTTTTGGATTTCCCCGCCATGCTGATCATTCCCTAAAGCTGTAATAAAATAGCTGTTGTTGCCAAATCGTTTTAAATGAACGGCCACATTTAAGGCCGCTCCTCCAATTTTGTTTCCTTCCGGGAGAATGTCCATGATGCATTCTCCAATACAAAGAATGTTTTCACTCACTTTTGAAACCCTAACTATATATGCTTTTGGGTTTTTGAAATTTTGACTTGTATTCAAAATCAAAAGTCTCGCAGCTGAGTTCGGCAATTTTTTCCCAGGAAAAATGATTGGAAGCGTATACGGCGCATATTTTCCTCAAACTATCACTTTGTTTTTCATTTTGAATAACATTGGCTAATGCCTCGCCGTAGGCTCTTGGGTTTTCTGGGTTTTCAACAAGGAAGGCAAGATCCTTATTTAAAAACTGCTTAAGGCCGCCTTTTTCTGTTATAACAGCGGGAGTTCCTGAAGCCATGCTTTCCACAGCCGTCATTCCAAAGGGTTCGTATCTTGATGAAAGTGCGAAAACACCGGCTGAACCGTAATAAAGGGGGAGGTCGTTATCTGATACATAGCCTCTCCATACAATATTCTGGGACACTCCCAGTTTATCTGACATTTGTTTGAGCTCATTGATTTTCTTTTCGTCTCTTTTTGAATTTTTCCCACCGAAACAAGCTAGCAGCCTGATTTCCGGGTTAACTTTTAATGCATATGGTAAGCTCTTTATTAATAAATCATAGCCCTTGTTATAAGCCATTCGACCTATGGCTAAAATATCAGTTGAACGTATATCATTTTCTTCCTGAAATTTTTTAATGGTTTTTTCGGTACGAGGGTAAAAACGGCATACATCATAACCAGCAGGGACAACAGAAATTTTTTGGATGGGAACAGAGTACACTTCAGCCATAATGTCTCTTTGTTCGTTCGAAGTGGCGATTAAGGACTGACATCTGTTATACATCCAGGTTTCTTTTTGAATTCTTTCATGAAAACGGTATTTCTGTTCGCTTCCCTTGTTTAACTTTCTCTTAAGCCAGCCAGTGGAGTGAGGGACATGAACATGGGGAATGCCCAATTTTTCAGCAATAACCTGAGTCGCCCAGCCAGCATCCCAATAGTGGGAATAAGCTAAATCGTATTCAATTCCCTTTGCATCTACTTCTTTTAAAAAATTATTCACAAATTGGTGGATAACATCGTGTTGATCTTCTTTCCTTATGAATTTTGGGCCTCCATAAGGAATTCTCCAAAGTTTGATTCCATAATTACTGTATTCAATTTCAGGCTGGTTTTCGAATCTTCTGGTAATTAAATCCACCTGGTAGCCCATTTCGGCGAGCTGTTTGGCCATTTCCAGAACGTATACCACTTGACCCCCGGTATCGGGTCTTCCTAATTGTGGTTGGAGGGCTACATATCCATGAAGTGAGCTTATTAAAATTCTCTTTCCGTTTGGGTCGTTCCAGGTCATCAATGGCTCCTTGTTTTTTAGATAATCTATTTTTTATTAGACACTAATTATATCATTAAAAAGATATATTTTATACTATAAAATAATAAGATAATTTCATAAATCTGTCAAAAAAAGAAAAAAATGGCCATAATTCTTTATGTTTTTTATTTTCGATTAATTATTTGCTTATTAAGGAGGAGGATAAAAATAATTTTATAAGAATTTTTATCAATAAAATGATATATAATATATCAAAATAAAAGTAGGTTTTGTCATTTATTGAAGAGGAGTTAATTGTCATTTGGGAAATATTTGCTTATCATTTGAGCCCATGAGTTGGAAAATTAATGAAGAAAAACCGCTGTTTACCATTGGTGCTGTTGCGGATATTTTGGGGATAAAACACCGAATGCTACGCCTTTATGAAGAAAATGGTTTGCTGCTTCCAAATCGAAGCCAAACCAATAGAAGGCAATATTCTCTAAAGGACATAGCTCATATAGCCTATTTAAATTACCTCAACAGTGTTAAAAAGGTGAACCTGTCTGGCCTGGTAGAAATCCAAAAAATTCTCGGAAAAATGACTGAAGAACAAACCGCCCAGTTTATGGATGAAATTGAAAAGGAAATTCAAAATCTTCCGAAGGAAGAAAAGAAGCGTTTTGTAGATCCCAGTGATGTTGATTTTGAAAAAGCAAAAACTGAATTTGAGGGCCTTCAAACAAGACCCTCAAAAAATAATCCGGAACATTAATCTATCAGGTTAGAAAGGCCTAGTTCGTTATAGGCTAATATGAAATTGGCTGCAGACCAGGATTGAAACGCTTTTCCCATTGGGCGGCCAGTTCTTCCGTGGGCCCACTCGTTAAACTCCCACTCTTCAAAGGTGCCAGCCTGGTTTAGTTTTCCAAGCTTTAATAACTCCTGGCAGGCAACATCGTAAAGTCCCAGGTGGTTTACAAATTGAACCCAGTAGCCTCCGATAAAAGGCCAAATTCCGCCATTGTGGTAATGATCTGGTAAGTTTTGAAAATTAATAACAAAATAATCTTTCCAGTCGTGAGCGCCGCTGTGCACGGTTGGGTATAAATTCCGGACGGGGTAGGGCTCATTGGCTCCCACTCCCCATAAAAATCTAAAAACAGTTTTAGCCCTGCCAACATCTAGAATATTAAATAAGGCAGCTAAGATATTCCCGTACACATCGCAACGCCAATTGTATTTGAAGGGGGAGACCTCAGGTAAAAGGTACTTAACATCTCCTAAATAAGATTGGGTATCGGCAAAGGATTCGGGTGCTTGCCTGGAGCTGGGCCAAAACTTCTTTAATATGGCCTCCTTGATAATGCTGGCTTTTTCAAAATATTTACCTGCTTTTTCATAGGAATGTTGCATTTCCAAAATCCAGCCATAGCACATATTTGCTCTAAACCACAATACTTCATCGTAAAGAACATGGTAGCTAAAACCAAATAAATCTGCCCAATCTCCAGTTTCCGGTATTTCCAATAAATCGTCATTGTTGCTATCAAGCCCCAGCAGCCAATTCATGGCAGTTTTTATTTTGCCTACGGAACTGTTTAAAAAATCCATGTCATTATAGTGTTTAACATATTCATAAAATGCAATAACAAACCAAAGATTACTGTCAACAGAACTTATTCCTCCCAAACCGCTGTATTCGGCTTTACCAGTTTTAATGTCCACGTAACTTGGTACTTGGCCTATAGGAGAGAGGGTTTTTAATAAAGTTTGCAATGTGCTTTTTTGGCATCTTTGTATGGCAGGGTCGTCACAACCCAGGGTGCCAATAACTGTAATACATCCATCACGGCTCCAGACGCTAAAATAATTTTCGTCTGTACCGGTGGCAGAGTTGGAGTTAATGTCGCAAGCACTAAAACCTTTTTCGGAAATATTCCGATGAATAACCTCTAAGGCCTTTTTGTATGCTAAATTCAGAAACTTATGTTCCTCGTCGCTTAATTTTGTTTTTTCTTTGGTAAACAGCCTAAGGATTTCAGGGGAGTATTGATCGTTTGTAATGTTCCTTATTTTATCGACGGTGATGTTATCAATAACTTTAAAATGAATAAGCCCTTCCAGCACTCCCTGGGCGCATACATGTTTAGACAAATACATATTTGGTCCCATGAGTTGCAATAGCTCAGGCTCGGAATTTTCAACAAGAATACCTCTTATACCATCAATTTGGAACATGGCAGAATCGTTGCCAGAATCTCCAGCAACTAAGGCTTCTTGTGGAGTAATGTTTAAATATTCAAGCAACCATTTTAAGGCATTGCCCTTGTTTGCGTTTTTAGGGACAATGTCCAAATCCCTGGCGCTGGAGTATATAATATGGGCATCAATACCCTCGGCTTGAATAAATTCTTTGAGACGGCTTAAATCTTCAAGGGAACCGTGGTGTAGAAACCAGGATGATTTAAATGGGCCCTGGACTTTTTCTGGCTGAGGCTCAATTTGTGGCATTTTCGAAATAGCCCTTGCTACAAGCTCTTTATCCCAATTCTGCTTTAAATGGTTGTGGTAGTTAGGTAACATTTCTCCAGTTTTCACATTGTAAATTTGGGTTCCCACACCGCAAATAAAAAAATCGGGCTCTGGCAAACCTGTTTGTTTGACAATTAATTTCGCGCTTTCTAGGACGCGCCCAGTGTTATAAATTAAAACAGGTTTTGATTCGGGCCTGAGTGAATTCCAGGTAAGGTTGAAATTGTTTGTAGCCTCGGGTTTTCCAATTAGTGTGTTATCAATGTCGCTGGAAAATGCTTTAATGGTTTCAGCCAACCTACCCTCCTTAATTATTTCGAGATGAAAAGAATATAGGTTTTTTGAAATGGATTTGAAACCGTAAATTGAAATTTAATATCAGAAAAAGGAATTTGTTAGAATAGAAATATTTGTGAAATCTGACCTAGATACATTTAAAAATAAAAAAGGTAGCCTATGGTCAAGAGAATTCAAGCAACTGCGCCCGAAACATCCCGCCATTTATTCACAGTATTAGGCCTTGGAGGCGGATTTTCCTTTTTAGGGTTTAAGCCCAAAATAAAATTTGAGTTTTCCAGCGGTGACTATCATGTAAAAGTCGCCTCTAATATATTTGATGTAATTAAAGCATTGCAATTGCGTCATAAAGTTTTTCTGGAGTATAAGGTAAAGGACCCGCGTTGGAAAATTGATTTGGACAAATACGATTATATGGCCGATCATTTAATTGTTATGAACAAAAAGAACAGGAAAATTGTGGGAACCTACCGATTTATTTGCTCGAGCTTCTACCATGACTTTTATTCCGGTTCTGAATTTGATATCTCAAATATTCTGTTTATCGAGGATATTAAATTGGAAGTTGGAAGGGCATGTATCCATCCGGATTTTAGGAACAGAACCGTTTTGCAGTTGTTGTGGAAGGGCATAGCTCAATATTTAAAATATTCAGGAGCAAAATATTTGTTTGGCTGTTCCAGTATCCCCAGCCATCCCTTGAATTCTGCGGTTAGTATTCAAAATTATTTAATGGATAACTATTTGGTTGAGGCTGGTTTTAGGGTCACTCCTAAAATAAAACCTGAGGCAGGTTTTTATCAATCTGCCAGAAAGGAAAAAGAAAATCCAGAAGGCGTTAATCCCAAAATAAAAAGCCTGCTTCCCCCGCTGCTGAGAGGGTATTTGGAAATGGGATGTAAAATTTGCGGAGAGCCCGCCTATGATAAGGACTTTGGAACTTATGATTATTTTACTTTGTTGGATGTTTCTGCTTTGAATCCAAAATTTTTCAAAAAATTTCTTTAAATGAATTTATGCATTGGAAAACGCTAAGTTTATTACATTGTCTTTCTTATGAATACATTCGATTAAGTTTACTGAAAAAAACAATATACCAGTCAAAATCCAAATCACAATTCCTGCAACATGTAAGTAAATCGGCCAGAAAAATATTAGACAGATTAAATGTTCAAGTGGAGTGTAAAGGAAGCCCTAAAGGAAATGGGGTTTTTGTTTGCAACCATTTGTCATATCTCGACCCCCTGATAATATTTAGCCAATTGAATGGGGTGTTTGTGACTTCTACAGATGTTTACACCCACCCGGTCCTTGGCAGAATTTGCCGCTTGACAGATTGTATATTTATAAACAGAAATAATGGTCGACACATCGCAAATGATTTAAAACAGATTACAGAAAAATTAGATCAAGGGTTTAATGTGATTGTATTTCCAGAAGCCACAAGCACAGATGGAAAGACAATATTGCCTTTTAAACCCTGGATCTTTCAGATAGCGTATGAATTTAACGTTCCTGTATACCCCATATGTTTGAAATATACTAAACTTAATCAGAAAATTATCAACAACTACTCACAGTCAATTATCCATTATTATGGAGAACATAAGTTTTTCCCGCATTTACTGAAATTATCCAAACAAGAAAGTATTTCTGCAAAACTGCGCTTTTTGGAAGGAATATCCGCAACTCATTTCCTAAATAGGAAAGTTATGGCAAAAACATCAAGAGAACTAATTTCCAAAGAATATGTTTTAAATTAGGAAGCTGCTTTTATAAATTCCGGGAAATGGGTTGGCGCAACTTGTGAAGATAGGATAGCTTTTCCGTCCCCATTAAATGCGAAATTATTAATTACATTCATGGTTGCTCTTGTGCCATCATAATTTTCTTTCCAGGATGTTTTGTTAGTAGGCAATCGCTTAGGGAATTTCTCTAAAAAAGATTCAAAAAAATCTTTGTTAAATTTCTTTAACTCAAAAGATAAACCGAATTGACTTAGATTTAGGGCTTGGGAATTCAACTCTTGTTCTACAATGTTAGGCTCCGGGAATGCTAAAATTGGGACACCGCAATATATTGCCTCACCCAAAACCTGGTTTCCAGCTGTTGTAATTAATGCCTTGGATTGAGACAATGTATTTAAAAACTTTTTTTGATTTATTTGTTCAAATTGAATATTTGGAATCACGATCTGGCTGCCAGATGGCAGGTTTTTCCATTTGGAAAAAATGACAAAATTATAATTGGAGCTTTCTTTTATGGTGTTTAGAAGAAACTTTAAATAATGCTGAGACTTCAGATAAACGCAGATCTGATTTTGTTTTTTACTGAAATCATCAAAATTCTGAGTATTAATATAAGGCCCAACAAGACGTGTATTGGAATTCTTTTTTTTGGGAAAATGAAAAAAGCTGCTGCATATATTCACATCGGGACTGTGTACTAGTTTTTTAATAAAGAACTGGAAAATTTTAATTTGAAAATTTTTCCGAAAGGAATTTATTTTAGGCAATTGAGTTTGAGTTAAAAAAGTTTGGTGGTTTACAGACACAATAGGCACTTTATTTAACTTGGCCATTCTGCATACATAAGGCTCAAAATCTGAAATAACAAAATCTGGCTTATAAAGATTAAAAATGGTATTCAGGTTTTTAAAGGTGGGGCCTTTTTCCAGAAAAATAGAAAGAGCTATTTTGAAATTTTTTGTGGCAGTATGAAAAAGAGAAAGGCTGCCTTCTTTGTTATAAAAATATCTTAAGATGGGAATGGTGTAGGTAGGAATTTTATTTTGGGCGAAAATATCAAGTGCCTCGCCTCCGGTGACAACTTTAACCTGATATCCTTGGCGCCTCAATTCCTTTATAAGGTGGATGCTGCGAGTTGCATGCCCTCTACCTTCACCCTGAACCCCATATAGGATTTTAAGCGGCATAGGATTTGTATCCCTTATGAGAAACCACATCCCACAAATCCATCAAAGAATAAGAAAGGGAAGTGCGGCTGTTAATCAAATTCATCATAAATTTTTGGGGGTTGTCCAGCACAGAATAAACAATACTTGGATCTCTAAAACATTGGTCCATGCAAGAAGAACAATCCCGGTATTTTTTGCTGGCCTTTAAGGGCTTGTTGTCTATGTTGTCAATTATGTCATCGCTAAATGTATAACAAGGCCTTAAAGTTGTTTGGTCTTCACCCATAAAAAATATGGAGTTGCCCGCATAGCAGCCTATTTTTGTCTTAGCCCCTTTTAATTCTTCAATTTGTTGGAATAAGGACAAATAAGGGTTAATTATTGTAACATCTGTGTAGTTTTTCTTTAGCCACATTATTTTTCTCAAAGAGGATATAAGCTCTGCGGTAGTAAAATTAACAGAGTTAGACCCCAAAGTCGCCAAGTGCTTTTGATTTTGTGAAGAATATGGTCTATACATGGGATAAGAAAAAACAAACTTTCGAATGCCAAAAACAGCTTTGTAATATTTTATATGGCCTTCCAAATCCGGAAGACCTTGATTGGTCGGTAATACTTTTGAAATCACGGTCTGCCCAAAAAAATTCACATTGTATTTGTGCAGGAGCTCTATTCCTTTCTCCATTTTATTCTGAGCCTTTTCAAATCCTCGATGAGTTAGATGATCAATATAAGGGTAGGTATCAAGGGAATACCATAAAAAATCAAGCCCGGAGTCCTTGATTTTTTTGACCATGTCTTCATTGAGCATAGAACCATTTGTTCCTGTTCGTACTTGAAAACCCAATTTTTTGGCACGGGTGATAATATCAATAAATTTAGCCTCTAAAAAAGGTTCCCCTCCGGTGAAATGAAGAATTCCAATTCCCTTTTTCTTTAGCTTGGGAAGGTCTTGTATAAATTTGGGGACATTTAGCTTAAATGGAATTTGTCCTTGTTGTATGCTTTTTTTTAGAGCATTCTTATTGTAGCCACAAAAAGAACAAGTGGCATTGCAAACCCCGGTAGTTTTTATATTGAGCTGTTTTGGAAATAACATACCCTTAATTTAAAGAAAGAATATTTCAAATATGTTTAGAATCCATCTCGATACTAATTCTTGGTTCGATACATTTCCATTTGAGAGTGGCACTCTACCCACATTCAGTTATAAGTAGACCTGGGGCTGGATTCCAGATTGGTTAAATATGGAAAAATTTGATTTGTTGGTATAGGCATGGCTTTTTTAACTGTTTTTTTGGGATAAAAGTCCAATCCAAGTTTATCAGTAAAGGATTTTAATATTTCTCCAGAGTCAAAAGATTCGGCCCTTATTTTGGCTTGTTTTTTAAATTCAAATGTGTCGGCCGAACCAAAAAAGTCAATAATTTTCTTGGCCATATCGTATTTGTTTTTAGCTAAATATCCGCATTTGCCATTTACAATAATATCCTTTGGTCCTTTTGTATTATAGGCAACCACGGGAAGGCTGTTCTGAAGCGCTTCCAAAACTACACAACCAAACGTATCAAAACGGGAGGGAAGTATCAATAAGTCAGATGCCTGGTACAAAACGCTTAACTCTTTTGGGTCTAGCCAATTTGTAAAATAAGCCTCTGGCATACGGGTTATAAGTTCTTTTTGATCTGGTCCGGTGCCAGCTATAATGATTTTTAAGCTTGGAATTTTTTGCCGGACATTTTCAATTATGGCAGGTAAATCAAATATCCCTTTTTCCTGGCTTATTCTCCCT
Organism: Fibrobacteria bacterium; assembly: GCA_050294405.1. Taxonomy (GTDB): domain Bacteria; phylum Fibrobacterota; class Fibrobacteria; order UBA11236; family JADFYW01; genus JBNKOC01. The sequence goes on from JBNKOC010000016.1 coordinate 174,348, forward strand.
GCAAATAAAAGAGTGGGAGAGGAAGAACATATATCCAAGGCTGCTTTTAAATTATCCGAGTACCGTCCTAAAATGTTTTGCCCTTTTATTTTTTCGGAAACCCAATGGCTGGTTTTGTGCACTCTGTCGGGTTCAAAGCCCATCCCACTTCCTGTTAACCATTTTTCCTGATCGGAATTTAACACAAAAATCCCGTCAAATTGCTGGTAGAAAGCCCTAAACAATCTTCGAAACCTGTCCAGGGCTTTTCTATTTAAACGCGCTGTTTTTCTTAAAAACTCGAGCCAGTCCGTATGCATGTAAAAGAATGCTTTTACGTTAAAGGCATGTTTTAAGTAAAGGGCTATTGGCCCCATAGGCAATTCAGTAGAACAAATAAGTCTGTCATATGAGTTTTCGTAAAAAATCTTATGTATATCTAGTAAGTTGGGGAGATAGAACTTTTGCTCAGGGTAATTTGAAAAACTTAGGCAATCCGTTGGTTTTATCACGATTAAGTGCTCCTCTGATTCCATGTCAGGATGGCAGGTTAGAATATCAATTGGAAGGTTTAACCTTTGAATCTCTCGTAGGTACTCCTTTAGAACCAACCCAACTCCATTATTAGAAACCATTGTGTCTGTAAGCCATAGGCAACGTTTTTCCGGGGAATGAGAATTTATATTTTGAGCAAATTTTTTGAGGAAATCTCTATTATTGCTTAATACTTTTGATGTTGCCAAAGTTGCTCCAGCTAAAATGCCGGAAGCTAATAATGGAAAGGACAAACTATCCATAATGGAGGATATGTTAAAACTCCCTGCCCCCATGTTTTCGTTAGAATTAAAATGCGATCGAAAATACATAGGCAATTCCAGCTTTTCGGAGAACTTTTCCATTTTGTTTTTAAAAATCGGTAAATCAATGTTATTCAATTCAATTTTATTTTTGACTCGTCTAAGTATGATGTTGTTTAAATCCTGGAAAAGATCTGGCACTAGTTGCTTTAGCTTGCTGTTAAATAAATCCGGAGATTCAGATTTTGCTTTAGCAATGCTATCAATTTTTTTCACAAGAGGTTTGTAGTCTTTTGAGACAGTCCATTTTATCAAGAACTTAGGTCGTTTTCCCTGAAAGGAGTTATGAACGGCATCTAAAAACTGCTTGGTGTACTTGTGCCTGTTAAGCTCCATTAGCCCATTTCCAAGGGCCAAACACATTATTTTTTCCTGAAGATTTCCTTTGTGGAGCATAAGCCTTATCAAACCAGGGTCTTTCATGTATAGAGCAACCTGGCAAAAATAATCTAAAAAAGCAGTACACAATTTTTCTTCGCTACCTACGTAGCCAAAGGGAACGAATTGACCTTTTTTAAGAGCATCTAAAACTAATTGAGAATTCGAAAACTTCTTTTGATTTTCTTTTAAATCTGGAATATGAAAAAAAGTTCCGGTGGTGCCAGCATAAATGCCCATATGATCATCTGACCCCCCCGTTATCTTTTTTTCATAAGGGAATTGGCAGAAGTCTAAAGGGTTGATACCGTGTTTTTTACTCCAATTTGTGATTTTCTCTTCATTTATCTGGTCTACATAATCCCAGGCCAATAAATTTTGCCATACATCTCTTTGGCCATTGAAAACTTCAAATCTGTCAAAAATCAGAGCTAACTTTTCAAACAATTCAATAGAATAGGATTTACTTTTGCTATACATATACAGTGGATGAGGTAATACGGTGGGAATATCATTTTCGGAAGCATATCTCATAAATTTTAAAAGGTCATGACGGTAATCTTTTAATTTCTCTTCCTGATCAGGGTTAAACCCGTAGGTAAGCACGTGCATACTGACATTTTCTGTTTTGTAGTGACAGGTGAACTCGGCGCCAACCAGAACATCTTGGCCTTTGTCTTTTAAGTCCCAGCAAGATCTCGCATTATTATGATTTGTAATAGTAACCACATGGGATCCATTAGACTTTAGAACAGATAGTAGTTTATCTGTAGCTAGCCAGGTTTCTGGCAAACCAAGAATTCTCCCCCATAATTCATCAGGAACATCACTGTTTAAATCGTGGCAATGTAAATCTGCCTGTAAGATATTTTCCCGAGGGTATTTAAAAAGACAATCGTCCAGCTTGGATTGAAAAGCTTTCCTAATTTGAATTTGAAAATGATTTAATGTATTTGGCATGGAATTACCTATGTATATTCGTTTAAAAACAAGGATTTTTTTGGGAAAGAGCGTTCGCCCTGAGGGTAGGGAAGCTCCCATTCCGAAACTGGCTGTTTGTTAAGTTTACCTCCAAAAAATCGGGGCAATCTAAGTACTGTTTTCAAGGCGGGCATTAATTTGTTTTGTGTATAATCCCATTTAAACAGCATTTCTTCATTATTCCAGGTTAAGTCATAGCTTAACATTCCAAAATTAGTGGCGGCATTTCTTATATTTATGGAACCTGGAATAGAAAACCAGTTTTCAGGAACAGCGGCTGCGATAACTAATGTTTCACCTAGCTCTGTAACAAACATATCCCGTATGAGGTTGACATATTCTGCTGCAGCCCAACCGTGATCTCCATCTCCCATGCAGCCTCCACCTGTTATGGGATGGATAGCCTCGGGCCAGGTAAATGTTTCGGTGGCATGATCCAAAAGGGAGGAAACAATTTCCAAGGCCGCATTTTCATTTCCAACATGGATTTGAGCCTTTGCCAATTGAGCACTCAGATAGGGGTTTTTGCCAGTATGTATAATTTTTTGGAAAAATAAATTGTTTTGTAAATTGTTTTTGGATAAAAATTCAAGAGTAGGCTTTACCCAGGGTTCCTCGGCTGTGAAAATACCAAGAGGTGTGATTCCGACTAAATTGCCTATGGAGGCGGAATCCAGCTTTCTATAAGGAGAGCAGGATAAGCCCTTTTCCTCGTTCCTCAAAAAACAATTGTCTATGGACTCTGAAATATCATTTAGATATTGTTCGGTAAATTCAGCTATCCATTTATCGTGAGAAGAGTAATTGAGCTTTTTAATGGCGATGGAAAGTTTTTCAAGTCCGGCCAAACTCCAGAAATTATCCCAATAATAGTGGTCATTTGGTCCAAAATGTTCCGCAGAAAATCCTGCGGGCAATAATCCGTAATGAGGTGAAGGTTGAGTCCGAGACTTTTTACACATGTTTTCAATCCATTTCGCTCCCTTTATTAATTTGGGCATATATTTTGATAATTTTTCTAAATCGGCTATACGCAAAAAATGGTTGACTACTGAAAATAAAACCTGCCCATTGCTATCCCATTCACCATTTTGACTTTTAAAATATCCATCTCTGGATTGGAGCCCCATCCAATGGTTAAATTTTTTTTCCATTTTGTTGCTAAGTCCCGTATTTTCAAATGCCGTATTTATAAAAACGGAGTCACGTATCCAGTGGGTGTGGTATAGGAAAGTTCCAGGAGTGTAATATTCTCCATCATCAAATACATGTAATCGATTGAGTATGGCGTTAAATGAGTTTTCTAACTTTTTATCTGGAATAGAAATTTGCATTTGGGTTTTGTTCGCAATTTCAATTTGCTCTTTTAATGCCTGAATTAAATTTTTTGAGTTCTTACGGCGCTTTACATCAAACCTTGTTGGAGGTGGCGATTGCCTATGGAACAAAGTCCCAAAAGTTTCTATGGTTTTCTCTTCGTTTGGCTTTAAACTGATATCGTACTCAAATGAAGCTGATAAAATACCGGATTTCGAAAGTCGCTGAGTCTCTTTTGTATCAGAGTATTTAGATGTTAAAGTATCTCCTGCCAACCTATTTGATATTTTTATTCTGTCGGGCTCTTCACCTAACAGTAGCCCCGGCATGCGATTTATACGCCATAATTTGTTTTTGTATTTAATCTTATTAATATGCCCTATGGTTAGGGGGTTATACGGTCTTAAAGACATACCAAATTTTAAGTTAATGGGTTTGTTTGACAGGTTTTTTATAAAATGTTGGTATACAATAATTTCTTCATCTTTATCCAAAGTTGCGGCGGTTTGCGAACTCCAATTTAATTGTGGAATAACCTTATAATGAGTGTTCACAATTGGATATAAATGCTCTTCCAATTCCTGTGTGATATTCTTAGAAATTTTAGGTGGAAAGTATTGCTTTTCTTCAAAAGAGATGTAAGGAAAAACGGACCAGCCATAGGGTCTTAGGGTTAACATTCCCACAGGATCAATCATGGATTCATGTTTGCTTCCACCAATTCCCAATGAAGTCCAGTTTCTATGAGATAAATTTACGGTTAATAAATTTACGCCCGTGGGTATAAAACCAGGGTTAGATGGGTTTTGCTGGGATTCAATCCAAAAGGGCCATATCCAATCCAAATTACTTTGAATGGCCATGGTATTGTTAAGGCCGGATAAAATCAAACCCAACCCCTGGTCTATTAACTCTTCGGGGAATAAAGTTTCGCTGGGGCGACCGATGTTAACCAGCCCATCAAGAAAGGGAATTAAAAACTTCTTGCGGGCGAGGCTAAGGTATAATTTAAATAGCTTTTCTTTCAAAATAATTTTTCTATAATAAGTTTATCTAAATAAAGGGATGTTTGCTGTTCGAAACAATGATATCCGGGAAATCCACGGCTTTGAAATGAAATTGAAAAACCAACGAATTGTAATCTTAACACTTTCCTAACAAATGGCTGTTCAACTAATACTTTTGCGCCATGCTCATTCCCAGCAGGATTATAAACCACATTTGGATTTTTATCGCAATCTCACTAAAAAAGGTTATTGCGATATATGTAGTATTGCCGAAAATCAGGCCATTAACTTAGCTGATTTGGAATGTATTTATTGCAGCCATTCCGTCCGTACTGTAGAAACAAGTTTTGCTTTATTGCAAAATATCAATCCCAAAAACTGGCCCAAAACCATTATTAAAGAAATGATCTACACAGATAATTCACTGGAAACATATTTTAAAATTATTAGTGAAGTGCCCTCAAAATTTAGCCGCGTTCTTATTGTGGGCCATAATCCCGGATTGTCGAACTTTATTTCTTATTTATGGCCAGAATTTCCCGGCCGTTTTCCAACCTCCGGCCTTGTATATATTGCCGCCTCCAGCTGGAAATCTCTCCTCAAGTCAGATGGAATTATTGAAAAATTTGTTTTTAACGACCGAAAAAAAGAACTGGAAAAGAATTACATGCGTTTTTTGAAACAGGTTTGAAACATAAATATTTCGTGGGTTGTTAGATTTATTTGATTATATGAAAAGTCAAATAAGTTATATCAACAAAGAAATCAGCTGGCTTTCCTTTAACGGTAGGGTATTGCAGGAAGCTGAAAATCCATCCGTTCCATTAATGGAGAGGTTAAAGTTCCTCAGTATTTTTTCCTCCAATATGGACGAATTTTATAAAGTTCGGGTAGCCACGCTGAACCGTTTAGCTAAATTAGGAAAGTCCGCAGTTAAACTCATAGGGGAAGACCCTGAATTAATTCTTAAAAAAATTAGAGAAATTGCCGCTGAGCAGCAAAAGAAATTTGATAAAGCTTTCCATTCTCTCATAAAGGAGTTGGGCAATGCTGGAATCAACTTGATTAATGAAACACAGTTAAATCCAGATCAAGAAGTTTATACTAAAAATCTGTTTCACCGAACGATTCGCCCTAAGTTATTCCCAATCATAGTCTCCGATTTAAAAGATTTTCCTGATTTAAGAGATGGCTATTTGTATTTGGGAGTGTGTTTACATTTTGAGGATAACTCAAAAGTCTCTTATTGTCTTTTGGAAATTCCCACTGATGTTTTACCCAGGTTTGTAATTCTTCCCAAGGTAGGGCGCACTCACCAGGTGATTCTGCTAGAGGATGTTATTAGAAGGCGATTGGCCGATATTTTTAGTGTTTTCCATTTATCAAAAATTGAATCTTATGTTGTAAAAATTACCAGAGATGCGGAATTGGATATTAGCGCCGATTTATCTCAAAGTATTGTCAATAAAATATCTAAAAGTTTAAAACAAAGAAAAGAAGGAAATGCAGTAAGATTTTTATACGAAAAGGGAATACCAGATGATTTTTTGCAATTCATATGCAAGAAATTAAAAATTAAAAATTCCGATGCCTTAATAGAAGGCGGGAGAAATCATAACATCAAAGATTTCATGAGTTTTCCCATTTTAGGAAGAAATAGTTTCCATTATAAAAATGAAAAACCCATTCCTTATCCAGATTTTGACAATAGTCCCAGTTTAATCGAAATTATTGAAAAGAAAGATGTATTACTCCATTATCCTTACCACTCCTTTGATTATGTAATTGATTTATTGAGAGAAGCATCTATTCATCCAGATGTTGTCTCCATAAAAATTACTTTATACAGAGTGGCAAAAAATTCCAGCGTGGTTAATGCGTTAATTAATGCCATACGAAATGGAAAAAGAGTACTGGTTTGCATGGAACTTCAAGCCCGTTTTGATGAAGAAGCCAATATATATTGGGCGAATAAATTAAAGGAAGAAGGGGCCGAACTTGTTTTTGGTTTTCCCGGACTAAAAATACATGGAAAAACCTGTCTTATAACCATGCAAAACCGAAATGCAAAAAAGAAAGTTGGAATCATCGGCACGGGAAATTTTAATGAAGTAACCAGCAAATTATATGGAGATCATCATTTGTTTACATGCAAGCCGCAAATTACAAATGACATATCTACTTTTTTTAGCATTATCAATCCCAAATTTATTATTCCAAATTTTAGGCATCTGGTGGTTTCCCCCTACAATACCCGAAACAAAATTCAAAAATTAATTCGACGGGAGATAAAAAATGCGAAGAAAGGGGGGGAAGCTTATATAAAAATAAAGCTGAACAACCTTACAGATTACAACACCATTAAAATGTTATATCAGGCAAGTAAAGCCGGAGTTAAAATACAACTAGCGGTGCGAGGTATGTTTTCCCTGGTGCCGCAGGTTAAGGGCTTAAGTGAGAACATTGAGGCTATTGGAATTATTGACAGGTATTTGGAACACTCCAGAATTTTCGTATTTGCAAATGGGGGGAAACCCGAAGTTTTTATTACATCATCTGATTTGATGCCCAGGAATCTTGATCATAGGCTAGAAATAACAACTCCCATTTTTGATGAAAAATTGAAGCTGGAACTGATGGAATATTTTAATTTACAATTTAGGGACAATCAAAAAGCCAGGCTTTTGAACGATCTCAATAAAAATGAAATTAAAATTCCTGAAAAAGGGGAAAAAAAGATTCGGTTTCAATGGGAAATAAGAAAAATATTAAATCAAGCCTCCAAAGAAAAATTCAAAATCAACCACAATTAAGGTTCGCAGCCATTGATGTGGGTTCTAACGCAGTTCGTTTACTTTTATCTCGTGTTATTTATACCAAAAAACAGTGGGTATATAACAAAGATTGTTTGGTGCGAATTCCACTTCGATTGGGAGAAGATGTTTTTACCAATGGTAAAATTAGTGCAAAAAAAATCACGCAGCTGTGCGAGGTTATGGAGGGGTTCAAGCATATTATTAAATTTTATAAGCCCTTAGATTTGATGGCATGCGCTACTTCAGCCATGCGGGATGCCAGTAATCAAAAAGCTGTCCTGGCTAAAATTAGGGATAAATCCGGTATTCCTCTCAAAATTATTTCAGGAAAAAAAGAAGCAGAAATTATTTACTCCAATCATATTGAGAAACTCTTAAAGAAAAATAAACATTATCTATATATTGATGTTGGGGGAGGCAGCACAGAATTAACGCTTTTTAGTGGAACAAAACCCAAACATTCCAATTCCTTTAATTTAGGTACGGTTAGAATATTAAAAAATAAAGATAAGGAGTCGGAGTGGGAGCGTTTAATTGAATGGGTGGAAAGCTTGGTTGGGCCCCAAAAATCTGTGGTTGGAATCGCCAGTGGCGGAAATATTAATAAGTTGGTGAATCTGGCGAAAAGCAAGGCCAATAAAAATATTAGCTATTCCATGCTCAAAAAGCTTTATGGGGAATTAAGCGCCCTTTCTACTGTGGATAGGATGGTAAAATATAAGTTGAGAGAAGATAGGGCGGATGTTATTGTGCCAGCGGCTAAAATATTTTTAACCATAATGGAGTATGGCCATATATCAGAGCTAATCGTGCCTGTTGTGGGGCTGTCCGATGGATTGGTGCATCTAATGCACGAAAAGATTTCACCTGAATTAAAGAATTAGTTTTGAATTAATTTTTTAAGCAGCGAACGCTGTACCCATCGGACTTTCTTGAAGAACTCTGTACAAATTGAGGCCCAGAACTGTTTAAAGTGTATAAGAAGGCCCTAACCCCATTCTGCGCTTCACTGGTCCAAAAACCAGTTTCCACGTTTAAGCCGGAAAATTCGTTGGTATTAGTATTAAATCCGGCTGGAAGTGCATTAAAGGAAAAAACATTGCTTCCATTTTGATTGTTATTCCATCCGGAAATAGATTTAAGGGCATCTCCCTCTCTTCCGGCGTAACCTTGAGAAGAAATGTAGTTTGTCAAATCGTCCCACTCAGAGCGAGAAGGCAAATGCCAGCCCTCGGGGCAAATATCATTCCCATTCGCATTTTGGCTGGAGATACTTATATCCCAGGTATATAATCTTCCATATACATCGCAATTATTGGAATTATTTGAATAGCACCAGGATTGTTGACTTGGGTCTTCATAATTTAAATTTTCAGCCATCCATTCCTGTGTACCTATTGCAATGGTATTATAGGATTGCCCGTCTCTTGCATCCATAATTTGGTTATAGCTAATAATGGTTACAATTGCAATGTTACTTGTATCCGAGCTGATACCATCTGAAACAATACAAAAATATTCGTTATTGTTATCCGTTTCGTCTACAGGCCCAATTTGCAGCTGATTGGAATTGCCACCTGAAACGGGGCTGTTGTTTAAATACCACTGGTAATTTAATCCCGAACCGGAAGCAACTACGGTAAAGATATGGTTTGCTCCGGATATTAGGTTTACACTTTGGGGCTCTTGATTTATTTGTACCTGGGTTGTTATGTTTAGCAGAGCGGCAAGGCTTGTATCTGCTCCATAATTATTGGATATTATGCAACGATAAATGTCCCCATCATTTGTTATATCTACAGGCCCAATTTGAAGTTGGTTGGAATTCGCAGATGCTATATTTAAACCATTTAGTTGCCATTGATAAGATAGATTACTCCCTTCGGCGCTGATTTCCAGGGTTTGACTGGTTCCTGGCATTAAAGAAAGGGAACCGGGTGAGATTAAAACTTTAGGAGCCACGAACACTTCCAATAGAGCGGAAGAACTGGTGTCGTTACCTGATCCATTGCTAACAATACATCGGAAAACAGATCCCGAGTCATTGGAAGAAATATTTTCCAAGTTTAATACATCGGATGTTTCTCCATTTAAATCAACTCCGTTTTTCTGCCAAAGAAAACTTAAATTATCTCCTTCAACCTGGACCTCAAAACTAGCGCTTTCCCCTTTAAGGGCCTCCACATTTTCGGGTTCAGAAATGATGTTCGGAGGCAGGATGCCAACTTCAATGCTGGCCGCTTTTGAGGTATCGCTTCCAAAATCATTGGATACTATGCAAAACAGCTCTGAACCGGAATCTTTTGTCCCCAAATTGTATAAAACTAATTGGTCGCTCGTCGCACTATCAATAATGACATCATTTAGTACCCACACATATTGAAGATCTTCGCCCAAGGCAATAACCTTAAAAGTTACGCTATCTCCTTCAATTCCAGAGAAGTTTGCCGGATTATTAGTAATGAGGGGCGCATCCCCCAACGTTTCTACCATAAATTCCAGGCTTATAGTATCCTTGGCGTCATTGTTATCGTAAATTTCAATTACAATGCTGATGCTCCCTATATCGCTATCCTGCGGGGTCCAACTAAAAACTCCTTTGTCCAGAGATGCGCTTTGAGGGGCCTGCAATACAGACCAGTTCACGCTATCCCCATCTACATCTTCATAAAATAAACTGGCCTTAAATTCTATGTTACTTACAAGGGTTGTTGGAAAATCATCTGGTTTTGAAATGAAAATAGGGGTGTGATTTGTATCCAGTATTTGAAAGTTCCAAATCAGGGTATCCCAATTTTTTTTCTGGGAATCAGTTAGAAAAATCACATAACTTTGCTCTCCTAACAGCTCTTCTGTGGGCTGAAAGAATATGGAATCTTTTTTGATGATTAGGTCATTTACATCTGTTTGCAGGCCAATGCCATCGAGTTCATAATCATTAAACTCTATCCAAAATTTAAATATTTCACCCAAGCTAAGTGTATCAGGAAAGTCTTCTGCTTTGGTAATAAATTCCGGAAACTTATCCTGGTTGTTGATTTTTTGTACAAGAGAAGAATCTAATTTAATGACACTAACGCTTTCTAATTCTTTTTTGGCATCATTTAGTTCAAACTCTTCTGATTCCTCATATATCTTTATGCCTTTTGAAAAAGCCGTGTAACTCAATTTTATTTCGTCGCTCTGCTTGGCATTGAAAACAATGCTAACCACATTTTTGCTAATATCTTCTTTGTGGTACATTTTTTGAAGGATGGTATCTCCATTGGCCCTCACGGTGACCTCAACGCTATCTATGCTAACATCTTCATTTTCGCTTTGAATTTTTAAATCGTAAATATATTGAACATCATCCTCGTTATTCATCAGGCAGGAGGTTAAAATTAGGGTTATTAGGAGGTATATGTAGGGTTTCATTTTTTATTCCAAGACAACTTCGCGGCTCATATTTATTTTGGGCGTGGAGCTTTCTTTTGGAATAAAATACCAGGCCGCGACGGCGATACCTGCCAGGGCAGAGGAACCACCTGTGACCCAAATCCATGCTGAAGAGCCCGATTTTTCAGCAGTTTCTTTGGGAGCGCCTTTAGGATTTTGCATTTTTCGTCTGACTATAAAGCTGGAAGGTTTCTGTTTATTTTCTTCCCCTATTTTTTTGCGGCCAACAACATGAGCTACCAATTGCTCAAGTTCTTGTTTTAAGTTTGGAGTGTCATGAACATTTACCAACTTGCTTTTGTAACGAATAACAGAACCACTTGGTGATTCAAGCCAGCGCAGTTCCACATTCCAATTTTTTCCATTAGGTGTAACTTGGCTATAAAGAACCCGCTGAGATTGAACCTGGCGTCCCACTTCCAAAATGCAGGATAAATCCAGACAAATAGAAGTTTCATCGCCGTAATACATGGAGGTCCGGTTGATAGTTGCACTATCCGCAGCAAGTTCCACTTTGCCGTATTTTGGCAAAATACCAATTAACTTATCCCTCAAAGAAAAGGGAAGGATTTTATTGTCATTGGTATTGATGGTGGGAGCCACCCAAACTTTGAGTGGAGCAGAGGCTTTATTTCCCGAAAGGAAGGCCGGTTTTTTGGCAGCTTGTAAAATGTTAATGTTAGCAACAAGAATAAAGGCTCCGAATAGGAATAATGGATTATATGGCTTTTGGCGCATAATGGCTTTTTTGGCTAAAATGAAATTCTAAATTCGCGCTGATTTAATTCTACTATTATTATTTTTAGCCTTGCAATTTCCTTTTTCTTTTTTCTTTTCCCGGAAAAGCGTTTAATTTCTTACTTTTTCAAGAAATTGTTTTGCCTTTCGCCAAAGGTATTTTTAGCTCCGGAGGAGAAGAAAATGGTCATTGAAAAAAATAGCGTCGTATCCATCCATTATACTTTAAAAGACGATAATGGGGAAATTATCGAATCCACTACTGGGGCAGAACCTTTCACCTATTTACATGCGGATATGGGACTTATTCAGGGATTAAAGGAATCGTTAAATGGAAGGTCTGTAGGAGATAAATTTTCTGTAACTGTGCCTCCTGAAATGGGTTATGGTCAGTATAATGATCAAAATATCCACAAGGTACCACCCGAAACTTTTAAGGAAGTGGAAAATCTGGAAGTGGGTATGTCCTTTACCATGACTGACCAAAATGGCGGGCATCATAGGATGCAAGTAAAGGAGCTGGGGTCCGATTCTGTTACTTTAGACGGCAATCATCCCCTGGCTGGTAAAACTCTAAATTTCGATGTTTCTGTGGAAGATATTCGCGAAGCCACCGAAGAGGAAATAAGCCATGGCCATGTTCATCATCCCGGCCATGAGCATTAGAGAATAGTAAAAATCACCTTTAATTAATTCTCAAAAAGTCTTGAGAAAAACTCCAGGGGCTCTTCTGGAGTTTTTTTTTGGATGGCTTGTTCCGTCCATTGGCCAATGGGATTATAGCTGGCCAAATGCTGGGCCAAATGGCTATGCAAACATTTTACAGAATTAAAGTCTTCCATGCCGCTGATACCCCGTTTTTCAAATACATTTTCTAACCCTAAAGTTTTTAAAATTTGCTTTTGTTCCGGGTTTATATGTTTTTCCCGCTCCCTCTGGTATTGACGATGCGCCTTATTTAATGCCAAACGCAATGAATGGAATTCCTCAATTGCCTTTTCAATTTGAGTGATGTATCCATTTGATTCCAATAGGGAAACTTCATGTATATCTATAGGGTTGACTAACCAATATAATGTTGAAAATGGTTTGTTTCTTATAACGGCAGCACAACGGATAACCCTTGGCATTCCAGAATTGTCCCTTGCACAAACCTCTTCTACGCCCTCTATTTTTTTGGGCATAACCGAATAAATGTATTCCGTATCCTTACTGGAAATCTTGATAGGGTTTTTTGAATGAGATTTGTCTAACATAAACTGCCGATTAAATACAAATTAAGATTTTGGTTAAAAAAACCGCTACAAAGTCCATACATTCTGTTGACCGGGCCCTTTTTTATAATAAATTAAAAGGGGGTTTGAGGGGATGCCATGGTTATTTATTTTAGTACTTCTTTTCGCAAATTAGCCAAATTAGCTTATCTTCCTCTTTTTTCAATCGCCTTGCTCCAGGCTGAAGAAATGGAGATTAAAGAGTTTTCCATTATTGACGAAACTTTTTCCGCCCTTCACATTAATTTTGATTTTGAAGAAACAGAAAATCACTTGTTGGCTGCCTACTATGACAAAGACCGGGTCATGTCCGTTGCTATGCGGGAAAAGGCCGGTGGAAATTGGGAAATTAAAAAGCTTCCTTCCACGGTGGGATGGGATTCCCATAACTATGTAGACTTGGCAGTGGATAAAGATGGTTTTATCCATGTGAGCGGGAATATGCACAACGTTTCCCTGATTTATTTTCGCAGCCGAAACTCTATGGATATATCCGACTTTGAAACTCCCGGCATGGTGGGTAACCGGGAAAACAGCGTTACCTATCCCATATTTATAAAAATGCCGGACTCCTCTCTTATATTCCAATACAGGGATGGGGGCAGCGGAAATGGGAGCACCATTTGGAATAAATACGATACTGGGCAAAAAAGATGGACCAGGTTAACTGAGTCTGGTTTTTTTGATGGGTTAGGCCAGGTTAATGCTTATCACAGTGCGCCCCTGTTGGGTCCAGATGACTTTTTTCACCTTGCCTGGATGTGGCGGGAAACGCCTGTGGCCAATACCAACTTTAATTTGTCCTACATTCGAAGCCCGGATCTTTTGAACTGGGAGGCAGCCAATGGAACTGCTGTTAACATTCCCATAAATCCCAATGTATCCGTAGTGGTGGCCGATGGAGTCGGACCCGGTAACGGCCTTATTAACATGTCTTTTGGAGTTGGGTTTGATGGGGAAAATAGGCCTATTTTGTACTATCACAAATACGATGGAAATGGAGTCAGCCAGCTCTATAATACCCGTTATGAAAACGGCAACTGGAGCATACATCAAAGTTCCAGCTGGAATAGCTATAAATGGGACTTGGACCGACAAGGTTCACTGGCTTTGGATGTTGGGGCTGAACAACCCTATCTGGATGAAGATGGAAACCTGTTGCAAAATTATTTTCACAGACAATTTGGAGAAGGCCTTTGGAAACTCAATCCCGAAACTTTAAAGGGAGAAAATTGGGAACCCCCTGCTTCTGAATTATTGGACTCTCTTAAAGAAATTCAGTCTTCATTCCCCAATATGGAACTGCATTGGCACAAGCATGGAAACTATTACATGCGCTGGGAAACATTGCCTATAAATCAAGACCAAGCATATAATCCACCTTACCCGGAGCCCAGCCCAATTGTATTGTATGAATTTGGAGCAGTTTCTGTTTCCAATAAAAAGAAAACCGCTGAATTAAATAACTGGGAAGTTAACTGCGCAGAGAATGGCCTCTTTGCTAAAAGTCCTTTTTCAAGCGAAAGTTTGGAATTGCAACTACGGGATATAGGTGGAAAAGTTTTACACTCTCAGAATATTTCTAATGGCAGTTGGGTGCAAATTCCCAAGGGAAAATTGCTAGCGGGCATAAATTTTATTCAAATTTCAGATAGGAAAAACAACAGCAGCATTACTTTGAAATGGCCAGGGATATAATTTTTTTTACCTTGATGGTTTTGAAAACTTAAGGGAGGAAAAAATGAATCGCATCCAGTCAATTAAAATTCTTATGCTAGCTTTTATGGCACTTGGATTTGTGCTGCCTCAACAATTAGCTGCCCACTGCCAAATACCCTGTGGAATTTATGATGACCATGCCAGAGTGCAATCCATGTTGGAAGATGCAGCTACTGTTTCCAAAGCCTATGCCACACTTGCAGAGTTAAAAGGCAAAACAGACCTTCAATCTCAGAACCAATTGGTTCGTTGGGTCCAAAACAAGGAAATCCATGCTCAAAAAATCATTTCCACCATATCCGATTATTTCCTTACCCAAAGGGTAAAAACAGATATGAAAGATTATGGAGAAAGATTGGCTAAGCATCATGCTGTTATTTTAGCGGCCATGAAGGCCAAGCAAAATAGCGAAGCCAAATACGGAAAAGCCCTGGAAGATGCCATAAAGGCCATTTCTGGTTATTATCCGCCTCATGAACACAAAAAATAAAGTTCTATGCTAAAAGAAGGGTTCATCTCTTCTTTTAGCCATTTTTAGCGAACAGTTTAGGTCAATATTTCCACCAATTATGTGGGAGTTTTGCCGCTTCCCTCAGCCATTATGAAAAACAAAGTACAATACTTATTTCCCGTGGTTTTAGGCCTTCTGACTCTGAATACGGGCTGCATTAAGGATTCTCCCACAGATTCCAATTCCCAAAACGGCACTAAAAATTATTCATACCATATTGATGATTTTGAAGACGGTGACCGGTTCAACAGCTATAACGGTTATTGGTTCACCTATAACGATAAGGAATTAGGGGGGAGTTCCCAGGTAATCCCCATAAATTTTCAGCCTTCCAACGGTTCTGCCGAGGGGGGCGAAAAATGCGCCCGCATTACAGGCCAGGTCACTACAACCTATTCCAAAGGCTACGTTGGATTGGGAACCCATTTGTCCCAAACAGAATCTGCTGTGAATTTGGCTGCCTACCAACATATTGGCTTTTGGGCTAAGGGCGATGGCAAAAATTATCGGTTTAAAATAAAATCTTCTGCCACCCCGGATCAGGATGATTTCGGATACAGTTTTGTAAGCTCTTCAAACTGGACCTATTATCAAATTTCTTTTTCCGAATTGAGCCAGGAAGGCTGGGGGGACAAAGTTGAATTAAACACGGCTTTAAAAGCTGTTCTTAGTTTGAATTGGCAAAGTTTAGGACAACCCCATAGCAACATCGAGTTGTCCATTGATAATATAGGCCTTATTAAATAAATGGCTCGCCAAATTGTAATTGTTGCAGCCCTGATTTTTGCCCTATGCCCCTTTGTTGTTTTTTCTAAGGAAAAGCCCAAAGATAAAATCGCTCAACTGGATAGCCTTCAGAGTTTATGGAGCTTTTACAAATTCAATTACATTGAATCCGGAAAAGTTATTAGCCGCGATGAGAAAGGAATA
Organism: Fibrobacteria bacterium; assembly: GCA_050294405.1. Lineage (GTDB taxonomy): Bacteria > Fibrobacterota > Fibrobacteria > UBA11236 > JADFYW01 > JBNKOC01. The sequence continues at coordinate 190,293 of JBNKOC010000016.1, forward strand.
ACTACCTCGGAAGGTCAGAGTTATGCCATGCTAAGAGCTGTGTGGGCTGATGATAGGGATGTATTTGATAGTGTATGGGTCTGGACTAAAACGAATTTAAAACGGCAGGAAGATCACTTATTCGCCTGGAAATATAAAGGTAAAATATTAGACCCAAATTCCGCTTCGGATGCGGACGTAGATATAGCTCTTGCCCTGGTTTTGGCTGCCAGAAAATTTGATGACGCTAAATATTTAGAGGATGCAAGGCCCTTATTAAAAGATATATGGGAAAAGGAAGTTATTCCCGTAGGGGATAATTTTATTTTGGTCGGAGGAAACTGGGCGAAGGATGAAAAATTCCCCACTATACATACCGGCTACCTTGCTCCCTATGCCTACCAGGAGTTTTCAAAGGTGGATGGTTCCAGGCCCTGGGAAAAATTGGTAGACGGAAGTTATATGTTATGGAACTGGATTTTTGAAAGCGAAAAATTATCCGTTCCACCCATAAAAGTTTATTTAAATGTGGACTCCGGGAGCTTCCAGCTAAAGCCTCCAGATATTGTTAAAAAGAATTTTTGGGGCCGCAGCAAAGTTATTTCTAAAAAACCCCATAATTTTGGCTATGATGCTTATCCCATGTATTGGAGAGCGGCTGTGGATGCCAAGTGGAATCATAGAGACCAGGCTCCTCTGCGAAAAAAAATGTTGGCTTTTTTCAAGGAAGAGTGGAAGAGCCGCAAACGCATATTGGACAACTACAATTTAGAAGGAAAGGCTTTATCTAAATTAGAGGGGCTTCCCCTTTATGCAACGCTTCACAGTTTAGCTTTAATAGAAGACGTTGAATTTGCCAGGGATTTGGAGACATATGTATTAGATAGTTTATTTCAAAAAGCATTAATTGGCCAGCAAACTCCATATTACCTTCACAATTGGATTTGGTTTTCCAAAGCTTTTGAATTACAAAAAGTTAGGCATTTTAATGAGTTTCTCGCCTTTTTGTACCCCTTTGATGTAAAGGGCTTTTTAAACCATTTTCCTGTATTTCTTTTTTGGTTATCTTTTATTTTATTTTTCCTCCAAAAATACGTTTCCTTTCCCTATGCCCGCTACTTCCATATGGCCTTTTTGGTTTGCGCTTTTTTGGTATGTTTGCGGTATATGCTTTGGAGGTTGTTTTCCAGTTTAAACTTTATAGAAACATTTGGCCCTCTAATTAGTATTGGGTTATGGATAGCTGAGTTTTATTGTTTTACCACGGTAATATTTTTGTTAGTGCAAGTGGGGTTTAAAAATAATTTTAGACGACAAAAACCAAAGACTCAAAATTATTTTCCTTCTGTGGATATTTTTATCCCCATTTACTCGGAGCCCCTGGATATTCTGGAAAAGACAGTGGTGGCAGCCCTAAACATGGATTATCCCAATAAAACAGTTTATGTATGTGATGACAGCCATAAGGATGAAGTACGGGAGCTTACGCAAAAATTGGGAGCTGTGTATATTAAGGGACCTAAAAAACATGCCAAAGCGGGTAACCTTAATAACGCCATGACTAAAAGTCAGGGAGAGCTTATTGTGGTGTTTGATACGGACCATATTCCCTTAAATAATTTTTTAAAAGAAACCGTAGCTCATTTTTCAAATGAAAAATTAGGGATTCTGCAAACTCCTCACCATTTTTTTAACCAGGATATTTTTCAACGTTGCTTAAAACTGCCGGAAATGGTTCCCAACGAAGCGGACCAATTTAACCATGGAGTTCAATCTGCCAGAGATGCCTGGGGGGGGAGTTTTTTTGTGGGCAGTGGAGCGGTGTTTCGAAGAAAGGCCATGGAAGAAATCGGAGGCTTTAAATTAATGAGCATCACTGAGGATATACATACCAGCATGTATATCCATTCCAAAGGTTGGGAATCAGCTTTTGTGAATAAAGATTTGGCCGTGGGGCTGACCGCCGAAAATTTATCTTCCTATATCATTCAGCGCCAGAGATGGATGCAAGGTTGTTTGCAAATCTTTTTTAAAGACAACCCTCTTTTTAAAAAGGGGTTAAACTGGCGGTTAAGATTGGGATATTTTGGCTCCCTTTATTATTTCTTTTTTCCCTTACCAAAAATTGTTTTCTGGGCGACACCGTTGTTCTACCTGTTTTTCCATTGGCATCCCATATTTTCCGAGGTTTCCGTTTTACTGGGATACTTAGTGCCCTATATGTTAATACTTCCATTAATTACAGCATCGTTAATACCCCGATGGCCCCGGGCCTTATTTGGTAGCCTTTATGAAAATATCATATTTATCCCCTTGTTTTTATCTTTGTTTGAGATGCTGCTGCCCAAGTCTTTGGGATTTAAGGTTACCCCCAAGGGAATTCGAAGTGAAAAACGAAAATTTGATTGGGCTAGCAGTAAATGGACTTTAATTGCCATTGGGATTTCTTTATTTGGAATTGCAAAGGGGCTGTTTGAGTTTTATTACTTTGATATTGAAAAAGACGCTTACTTCTTTAACATAAGCTGGGCTTTATACAACTTATTATTCCTGGCCGCTTCTGTTATTATTGCCTGGGAAAGGCCTCAAAAAAGAGATGAAGAAAGAATTAAATTTTCCCTTCCCCTTAAACTAAAAGATTCTGAGGGAAACGAAATTCAGGGAACACTTGTGGATATTAGCCTAAGCGGCGCTAATATTAAAATACCCAAGTCGGAAGTCAGCCCAAAGGATGTGACCTTGATTTTTCCCGATAATTGGGACTTAAAAATTAAGGCTCAAAAAATTCACACTAGCACAAATGGCATATGGGTAAAAAAAGAGGGTTTTCGCTTTTCAGATTTGGAAGCTCAACAAAGACATAAGCTTTTATTGAATAGCTTTGCGAATCCAGAATGTTGGGATGACATACATAAAAAACATACCCAAAACAATTTGGTTTTGGCAGCCTGCTTTTTTATCGGATTGGTAAAAGGATTTTTCCCAGATAAAAAATCTATTGAAGTAAAATAAAATGGCAAATGGTTTTTTATTTTCACGGCTGCTAATATTTTTATTGGTTCTTTCCAGTTTTTTAGAAGCGGCAGGGATTAAGGAATCCTGGTATTTAATGCGCGGCAAGAGCAATATGAAAATAGGCAATTACAAAGCCGCTATTGAAGCTTATGAAAAAGCCGTTGAAATTAACCCAAAAAACAAGGAAGCCCAATTGAGCCTGGGCTTGGCTTATGAGAAACAAGGTCTTATGGATAAGGCGGTTTCTCAATACGAACAGCTTTTGAAAATATTTAAAAAGGAGTACCAAACTGCATTTAAGCTGGGGGATGTTTTGCAGTGGAAACGCTATCAATATCGGAAAAAAGACGCCATAAAATATTATGAATGGGGACTTAAATACAAAAATGATTTAGGCTATCGATATAAATTAGCAAGGCTTTATTCGGCAAGTGATGAGAGCTTGACTGAGGCTATAAAGCACTACCAAATTATCTTAAAGGAAGATGGAAAAAATGCAAAACTATGGAAAGAATACGCCATGTTATGGACCCGCCGTCCCGGAGACTATAAGCAGGCCATTAAAGCGTTTGAACAGGCGCTGGCGTTTTATCCCAATGATCATAATTTGCGGTATGAATACGCCAATGCCCTTTCCCGCGATAGAGGAGAATATGAAAAGGCAAAGAAGGAATACCAAAAACTTTTAAGCCAAAGGCGCAGTTTAAAAGTATTAAAAGCCTATGGGAATCATTTGGCAAAGAAAAATTCCAATCGGGAAAAAGCTTTAGATGTATATGAAGAAATTTTAAATAAAGACCCGGGGGATACTAACAGCCGTATAAAGTATGCTAATTTATTGGGCTCTCAAAAGAAAAATTCCAAAAAAGCCATAGCTGAATACAAAAAGGTTTTGCGCTCCGAACCCAGTAATGCCAAGGCGCATGCGGGGTTAGCCAGGATGTATGCATGGAACGAAGAACCTAAAAAGGCGAGGCAACACGCTTCTTTAGCCGCCAAGTATAACCCGGGAAGTTCAGAAATAAAAGAGTTGAAATCAGATTTGAATAAAGGCAGGGAACCTGAGGCTTACGGGAAACTGGAAAGCATATACCAACCTGGCGAGGGTTACGGCTTATTTGCAAACAGGTTTACTGGTAATATTCAGGTAGAGATAAATACAGAACTTTTATTATCTGCTCATGTAGGCGGAGAACAATTTGCTAATTCCAAGGATGGCGAAGGTGGGATGTTATTGGGCCTGGAAGGACGGTATTTTGAAGATAAGGATACTGAAATAACCGGGTCAATAAATTTTCATAGCGCGCCAAAACTGGGAGATGGTTTGGAGTTTAAGTTTTCTTATTTAAAGCTTATGGGAAAGGGGAGTTGGGGGGCGGAAATTTCAAGGAATATTGTTTACGAATCTTATCTCTCCATAATAGGCGATACTACTTATTCTGCTCCCGGACAAGCGGCCCAAAGAGGAGGGGCGAGGGCTCAGTTCATTCGGGGCAACTTTTATTACCCTTTAAAAATAATTCAATTTGGTGGGCAATCCTCTTTAGGCTGGGTAAGCTCTATTGAACGGCCCAGTAACTTTACCGTAAATACATCTTTTTTCGGTCGGGCTCCCAAATTGCTGCAAAACAATAGTTTTGATGGAGGGCTGGGATATGAATTTTATTTTAGTCATTTTGCCACGGACAATTCGGGGCTTTCTGAAAATTTCCAGGAGCCTTATGGCGGAGGTTATTTTAGCCCTCAAGTGTTTTTGAGCCATGCCATTCCCATACTTATATCAGCGGATATATTTAATGGAAGATGCAATCTGGAAGTTGGACCAGTTTTTCAATTTGTGAATGACGCTTCTACAATTGGGGAATACGGCATAGGGCTTATGCTAAAATCAGATTATAAAAAAAGCTTTGCCAGGGATTATTTTGTAAGAGCAGGTGGGCAATTTAATCAAATTGCCACTGCTTATTCCCGCTTTTCCCTGTCAGTAGATGTTGGGAAAACTTTTTAGGCGGGAGTGGAGGAAGGGCTGCTTTTTTCTCCTTCATCGGGTTTTCGCATATTTGCCCCAAATAAATAACCGATTATAGCGCCTAAAACACCTATAGCAGCCGTTAAAGCCTCTGTGCTGGGGCTTGCAATTACAATAAACATAGTGGCCTGAATTACAAGTATTAAGCCTGTGGCATTTACCACATTGTGGGCCGAACTACCGGTAACCATTTTCAAAAAGCCCAGGCAAATAATAAGCAGAACCGGAGTGGCTACGAAAATACCTTTGATAAGTTGGATACGATAGTGGGCAGGGGACATATAGGGGTCGCCAACATCTTCATAAACCTCAGCAGCAGCCTCCTCTGCATACTCGTCTGCGTTTTCAGGAGCTGGGACGTACTCTTCAATATGTTGATCTATTTCTTCAAGCAGGCCCTCAATTACATCCTGGGAATAGGAAAGGCTGGCCATTAAAAAAAACAAGCTGAAGCTGAGTATTAGTTTTAACATGATTATTCATCCTCCTTTCCACAATCCCGGCTACGGATAGAATCGGTTAATTCAAGAATTAGAACTTCGTAATAAGAAAGGGTTTCTTTGCTTTTGGTGGTATCCATTTTGTCCAGCATTTTTTGACGCAGCTTTGAACGGGCCTCACAACTGAGGGTATCTATGGTTTCCCGAAATTTTAATACATAACTTGGAGTTTTTGTTTCTTTGGGTTTAGAAACAGGCGCGGGGCTTTTTCTGGTTTTTCTTTCTCCGAAATCTATTAGCTCTGCGCTAAAGCTTTTCCCCAGACACATCAATATGAATCCAAAGAACATAATTTTTGAAAAATGAGATAAAGTCATAAAAACCTCGTTAAAATTTCAGGTTCACTGCAATTTGATTGTTTACTCAATTTAATTTTTTTTTGGGACTGTTGAGATTTTTTAGAAAGTATTACTTTTTTTATTTGGATTTAACTCACTAGAGGTGGTTGTGCAAATAGATTTTCATCATGCAGTTACATATGTGGTGTCTCGCCTAGCTGGATTTAGCTACGATGAGGCTAATATTATTGCCTATTCTTCTCAGTACGTGGACGACGCCACCAATGCCGGAAAGATAGAGTTTAGCAATGGCGCTGGTTATGAGCGTATCAGCTCAGCCCATAAAATGTTGGATTACCGCAACTTTAAAGAACTAGCAAACCATCAAGTTTGGGTTCCTTTTCATTTTTTACCTGGAAATGGAATGATGCCAGCCGGGGAAAACCCGGATGGTTCTTTTATTCAAAAATTAGTTTGCAGACCAAACAGCCCTATTGCCCAAGATGTGGTACGCAGTTGCATTGATGAAAATTATCGGCCTTATGCCCTCCACCGCTTGGGAATTACCATGCATGTGTATGCCGATACCTGGGCTCATCAAAATTTTGCTGGAGTATGCCATACGGTAAACGAAGTTATAGACTTGGAAGATAATGATCCCAATAGCGATGGGATAGCAAACAGGTTGAGAAATTTTTTCGGTGACGCTTTTGAGAGTTTGCAATCCCGGACTCTGGATTCTTTTCCATTGGGCCATGGCGCCGCTTTAACCCATCCCGATATGCCCTTTTTAAAATGGAATTACCATAACGGATTGGGAGAGCGTATTGTGCGAGACAATACTCGTGACTTTTTAGAAGCCATCGAACATATGTTTGTCGCTATGAAGCGTTTCCAAGCGGGTAATTCCAGTTTAGAGGTAAAGGAAAAAATTGGAGAAAAAGACTTTAAGCAAATAGAATCCAATTTTCTTCAGTTTATCGATAGAGATGGCGAAAAAAGGGAAGAACTTTGGATTGAATCTATTTCCAAAGGTGATTTTAGTTTTGGTTCTGAATACATAGGCTATATTCCCAAAGGTATAAACTCCTGGAAATACGTAGCCCTTGAAGATAAGGACCATATTCAAAAGAAGGATAACAAATACAGTTACAGCAGCGAGTTTTTGAAATCCGACTGGAAGCTGTTCCACGATGCAATTCAAGTGCACCGAATTCGGGTTTTGCGGGATATTTTGCCGGATTATGGTATTTGCTGCGCTTAGTCCTTAAGCCGGAAGTTATTTGGACTTTTTGATATGCAAACTATGCATGGGATCAATATCTTAAGTATAAAAAAAGGCTCAAATGAGCCTTTTTTGAATTAAATTAATTTTTCCAGGAAAACTAGGCTCTTTTAAACCAGGGGTGGGCTAAAATGGCTCCGATTATGTACAGAACAAGGGCTGCAATGGTTAAATAATAAAACATCATTCCCGAACCCTGAGAGGTGCCGCCGCCTCGAAGACCATTGGTAAACATGTCCACAATAATATGGCCTCCATGGGTAAATACTCCCATTATCAACATAGACCACCAAGCCCATTTTTCTTTATTTTGAAAAGGCTTTGTGGTAATTAGAATAAAGAAAAGGGTAAAGCCTAAATAGTAAGCAAGTCCTGTTAATTGGTGGAATTGGGCGTGGTGGGGCCAATCTTCTTTAAAATGCCGGAGGCAGCCCCGGGTTTCCAAAACAGCAAAAGTCAAGGCGATAGCCCTACATATCCATAATCCAATTTTGGTTTTGATGTCCATATCACTCCTATCCAGCTACGTTAAGTGGATCACTATGCGTTGCGCTGTTTTTTTGTTTTTTATGTTTGTCTAAAAATTGAACCAATCTGGGAAAAATATCCAAGTGGTTGGTTTTGCCCATAAATACATCCTGATGACCGTAATTATCAAAAACATGTAACTCATGACGCCCAGGAACAATTTTTTCCAGGCGCCTATGGCATTCAATATTTGAATCGGTAAAAACGTAGTTGTTTTTGCCTGTCATAAATAATACAGGTGTTTCAATTTCTTCGGCGTATTCGAAATAATTATTAGGCAGGGAAGCGTATTTTGAATCATCTTCCTTGTATTTAACAGCAGTATTGTTATTGCGCACCATTTTAAGAACATGGCGGTAATAATTCATACTGGTTCCTCCGTATAAATCGCCTCCCCGTTTGTGGGTTACATCGTGCAAATTGTCGTGGCTATACAATGCAGGCCAACCTGTTCCCCAGAGCAAACTTAACATATGGCAGGCTGGCACATCGCACTCCCGGTGAAATAAAGAATTGATTTTGCTAAAGATTTTTCCTCTGGAAAGAAAAGGATCCTCGGACCACATTGGATTTAGATATGTTATTCCCAAAACCTTTTCCACCATAAAGGGCGCCATGGACAATTTTATTTTAGACCAAGTGGGTACCCGGGGGGTTAAAGCCACACTGTTGGCAATAACACTTTTTATACCCGTAATGGCTTTTCCAAACAGACTCATCATAAAAGAAGCTGAACCAAGACAGTGGCATATGACGTGGATATTTTTGTCACCAACCATCTCTCTTAAAACCTTTAAGGCTGCGGGGTAATCGTTCATGGCGATGTCATCCATATTGTAATTGTGCAGGGATAAGTTGTAATTATGCCTGTTGCTCATGCGAAAATCCAGGCAAAAAACATCTTTATAACCGTTGTCGTGGAGGAATTTTACAAGATTATAATGTTCGGGCATTATAAACATATCCGTGGAAGTGGTTAACCCATGTATTATTACCACGATATCATCGGATTCGTCTTGTTTAAACCTTTGGAAACTGAGGCCAAGTTTATCCTCGGTGTTAAACGGGATATTTTCGATGGCACAGTCGGGGACTCCCTCGGTAGTGTATAAGGGTATTTCTCTTTGATACATGCTTCCTCCGGATTAAGTATAAATTTCCAGAACTTCTTTACTGAAAAAAGCCGAAAAAGTAGCAACGGCTTTTGCCTTGTCTTTTAGCCCTTTTGCATTTACGGCTTGAACAGTAGTAATTTGCTTCATAAAATCTGCTGGGGCTATTTTGAGGATGCCTTTGCCCACCACGGTTTTTTTGTCCTCTTCAAAAACAGTAATATAAAGAGTGGTAGTATCCTCCCACATATCAAAACCTTTATCGTCCCGTACTACTTTATACCCATCAAAGAAAAACTCTTTGCCTTCGGCAGAATGCAAAGTCATTTTGTATTTCATATAGCGGGTGTTGGGATCTTTTTCGTCTTTAACAAACAGTTGAAAAAGTCCATCACTGGCAGTTAAAGGCTCTGGAGACAGGGAAGGCGCAATTACTGTTCCCAAAATGGAGGCTCGATGCCCAGGTTCAGACACCATCTTTTCCACATCTCGAGAAACAATAGTTAAAACAAATTCAAAATATCCTTTTTCGGGGCTGGCTTTGCCCAATTCAAAGCCTTTTGAAAAATCTGATTTTTCATCGGCAGAAAAATAGCCCTTCATTTTTTCTGTAAATTTGACTCCCAGTTTTTGGCTAGTAGTATCGAATTTGGCATCGGTATGGGTAAAATCGTAATTAAAGCTTTTGCCATAGTCCTGGGCAATATGTTCGCAGATCCGCTCGGATAAAGCGCAAATAGTCAACAAAGGGTTTACCCCCAAACTTCTGGGTATAATGGCACCATCACTAACATAAAGCCCTTCATATACATCCGTTCCCTCGGAATCACAAAACACCTGGCCTTTGTGGTTGACCACTCCATCGCTGGCGCTTTGAGCCATAGGGCATCCTCCTAAAGGATGAACCGTAACTAATTGATTATTTAGCAATTCATTGGTGATGGGGTTTTTAACAAAGGTGCCTCCCAAAGCCTTGGCGGCATTTTCCATAGCCCGGTTATCTCTTTTTACAAATTGGCGATCTCCCACCCTTGGCCATTTAACACGAACCCTATCTTTTTCTAATACGAGTTCGCCATCGCTTCCGTCATGGGACATAATCAAATAGGTCTGCGTATTATCCACAGCACCTTTGTATGGACCCATTAAAAGGCCAAGGCTTTCCCTCCATTTTTCCTGGAGCCGGTCTTTAAATCCAGAATCGGTATCTTTGCCCACAGCCTTGGCTCCAGCGGCAAAAGCCCCTGCTAACATTTTTCCCAGGGCGCCGGGAATAGAACCTTCTTCTAATACAAAACCCTCTTCAATGGCTGGAGATTTTCGAGCGTCAATAACAGAACTGATACATGGTCCTACAGCGTCCATAGATTCAGGTTCTTTGTCGCCAAATCCAATTCCGTTTATTTCCTCATCGGCATTGTAACAAAAACCCAGGATGTCACCGTTGCCTGTAAATTTTTTACCCAATTGGGAAGAAGTATTTAGACCATGTTGTCGGCTACGCAGGAGTATTTCTGTGCTACCTAATGTTCCTGCGGACACAACCACTAATTTCGCACTCACCGATAGGGGAGGGGCCTTAAACTTTTCCCTTCCGGCAGCGGCAGGTTGAAAATGAACAATCCAGTTTCCTCCAGCTTTTTCCACATAGTGCACATTTGCCTGGCAAAAAATTTCGGCGCCATGGTTTTTTGCATCTGGAAGGTAATTCATTTGAGTAGTATTTTTGGAAGTGTGGTTGCAGCCTGTAACACAATCTCCACATAATACACAAGCTTTTTGAGAAACCCCAACATGGTTCACCTTATCTTCGAAGTTTACATTGATAGGTGTTTTTTTAAACTCCAAGTGACTCCATTCAGAGTCTTGCTTTAGGAATTGGGAAGACTTTTCGTGGGCCGCCAGCTTTTTAAGACTGTTTATTTCACCGGGATAGGGGTTAGCTTTAAGCATGTCACGGGCGATATTGTAGTATTTTTCGAATTCCTGGGCATTGCCTCTGATTTCAGAGGGCCAGCTTTTATCCTGCAGTATTCTTGTATCGGCTTCGAGGGATACATTGGCATTTACAAGGCTGGTGCCGCCTAATCCACATCCCTGAAATACATTTACTTCTTTATTTACTCTAAAATCATAAAGCCCAGTGGGGTTACCCACGTGGCCAAACTCAGTGTCTGCCTGCATTTCCCGGGTGGATTCTTCTAAGGTATCGGGAAATTCACCGGGGAGAAATTCTTTACCTCTTTCCAACAGGGCTACGGAAAACCCTGCTCTGGATAGTCTGGAAGCAGAAATGGAGCCACCATATCCAGAGCCAATAACCACAACATCGTAATGACTTTTTATTTTTTCCAAAGGTGTGGACAACCTTTTCATGAATCCTCCAGAGGTGAAAAGACAAAAAGTTCAAAAAATTAAAAGTATGTGGCAATAAAAAAAGCAGTTTATTTTTCGGGCTTTTGCAAAAGGATAAGTGAAGATTCTTTAAATGGAATAATATCTGTAAAAAGAAATCCTTTAAAACATTGCATAATTGTTTGCAAGGACCAGGAATGCAAATAGAAGAAATGCTTTTTATCCATGTTTAAAACCGGAGTGAGTATGAAATATCCTCCTGGTTTGAGAGCTCTATTTATATTGGCAAAAGTTTTTTCCAGCTTGGATTTATCCACAATATGCTGGATGACATCAATTAGAAGAATAAAATCGAACTCACCCTCAAGTTCTTCTACAGAAATATCTTGCTGGATTAAATGAATACCAGGATATTCGCTTTCGAATTTTTCAAAGAAGCTGTTGGTAATATCCACACCGGTGTAATCTTTAGCGCCGTTATTGAATAATATTTTGGTATAAAAGCCATTTCCCAGCCCAATTTCCAAAATTTTAAGGCTTGCAAAATCAAGCTGGTGTTTTTGGCTTAAGGATAGGAATTTATCCCTGCAGGCGTTGTAATAGGCAACATTTTCTTCTTCATTAAGTGCCTCATCTCCCGGGGCCAGATGATCCTGATGGAATTTGGTAAACCTGTCATCCCAATATTTTTTAGCCTGGTAATCGCTGCCTTTTCCATATTTGAGGGGGCCCAATGTGTATTTATAAAGGACCCTTTTTACCATTCCAAGGGGGTTTCGTTTAAATCGAGTGGAAATTTCCTTAAAACTGTTTACATCCATGCTGGAGGTTAATTTAAATAAAACCTACACAATGCGGTAGGTTCTAAACAGCACTCTTAAAAATACATCCAGCCAGCCCCCCACAATTCCAAAGTGTATTTTAGAACGCTCCAGGAATTTTAAAGTAATTAGTTTTGGCAGGTTCACTACTATATCAAGCAATAAAGCTACCCAAAATCCACATCCTACCCAAAGTGCTACGAAACCGATCCAAATAATGCTTTTCATTTTTTCCTCCTGGTTTAACCAAAAAATGATAGATGTATAAGACAACTAAACATCTGATACAAAACTATTATTTTTGAATCTGGCAATCTGTGACCTGGGTCACAGGGGAAAGGGAGTGTGATTTAGATCAAATTTGTATTTCGCAACCGAAAAACAAAAAGGGAAAGGGCCAGTTAAGCTCCGCGGCTTTAAGTTGTCCGGTCTTTGCATCCCGGGAAAAATAATTGGGACGGTTAAAAGCATTCCAAATTTCCATATATGTTTTTAATGAGTAACCAAACAAACGCGAGTTTTTTCCAAGTCTGATATCCGCCCGGCTATACACAGCCAGTTCACCGGAATTTCTTTGGCCAATGTATATTAAATCCTGCTCTCCATATAAATTAGGATCATCCTGCAAAGTTCCAGAGTATGGAGTGTAGGGATGGCCTGCAGCCATTTGAAAAGAAAAACTTATTTCGTATTGGCTGGGCATTTTAAAATAATTTATCCAGTTCATGGCCCAGGGCCTGAAGTAGCGGTATTCATAAGTAACTTCTCTGGGAGAATCTTTTCTATAACTTTTGTTGGCCTCCAAAGTAACCCAGCCAAACCAGGTAGGAGAATATTGATAGTATAAGCCTAACTCTCCTCCAAAGGCTTGTCCGCTGCCCTCATTGAGGTAACTGATATTCTGGTCTCCAAACAGAAAAAGAGCCTGGGAAGTCTGTTCTTCATTGAGGCCTGCAAGGCCACCTGAGTTTTTAATATAGTCCCTTAGGTACATCTGGGTTTCTGGGGAAATTCCTGAGTATGGCCGCGGAATCAAAAGGCTCTGGGCGTCTATTTCCCCCTGGGGAATAAGAATGGGGTTTACCAGGTCCCAGTACTTTTTATAATAAGCCCCCAGCTTAATCTGGTATTTGGGACTAATGTCCCAGGAATAGGAAGAATTGAAGTTGGCGGATTTTTCGGACTTTAATTTAAAGTTGGAAGCCCTTTGGTAAAAGGGCAAAAAACTCTGATTGTGAAGTCCCAGGGAAAATTGAATTTGCTGTGAGGGATTTAAGTTGTGGGCGTATTGGGCCGAAGGGTTCCAGAAAATTTCTTCACTGAGGCTCTCTCTCTCCATTCTGCTGCCCAAATACAAATGTGAATTTTGATTCAAACTTCCTTCCCAGCTTGCAAATCCGGCAAGAGTTTGGGATTTGTATTCCCCCAGATGGTTAAACTGTATGCGCAGGGGAAGTTCTCCTAAATGGTCAAAAGTCCCCTTGGTTAAATCTATTCGCTGGATTTCAAAATTTTTGCTGGTATAAAATCCAAGGGCATCCAACATGTCCATGTTGCTGTTTAAAATCACATCGTAAAGGGGATAGGGCATTTGAGCCAGGTACTTGTTTCTGTTTTCCTGCAGGGAAAATCCCAAATTGTATTGCTGGTTTTTCTTTGTTTTGATATTTAAGAGAGACTTTAAATTTACTTGCTGTTGTTGCAAATCCATGGCCAGAGGCCCTTCCACTTCCAACCCCTCTTTAAAGAGCACGTTCTGGCCCAATTGCTGGTATCCAGCAGATCCAGTCCATAACATATGGTCATTTATATACCATTGGTAATTCAAAATATGCGCCTGTCCCTTTACTTGTAATTGGGAGAGAGAGTCCACTGCTAATTTTTTGGAGCGGTTGATTTCCTGGCGGGGAAATAAATTTACATCGGGAATAACATTGGAACCGGGGTTTAAGGTGGGGTCCGGTTTGGGTAAAATATTTTGAGCGGCGGGTATTACGATTTGGTAATCGTCCTGGCTTATAAATCCGGAATAATTCACATAGTGGTTTTCGGCAGGAGTGTAAAACAGGCCCCATTGGTGATCCTGGAATTCGGGAAGGTTAAGCCGCTGTTTATAGCTTTCAATGTCCGAATTAAAATTGCTGTCAGAGGATGTATAGGATATACCTGTAAGTAAACTGTGGAGAGTTTTGCCAAACAAAAAATACTGCCCTCCGCCCTGGACAGATAACTTGTTTTTTAAAATGGGGGTTTCAGCATACCAGTTGCTGCGCAACATACTGGCTTCTCCAAACAAATGCAGGCTGTCCGTGGATGGCTGGCGCAAATCAATTAGTATTTGCCCCGAAAGCCCTTGCTCCTCTTCCGCCCGAATTAAGGAAGAGCGCAATTCCAGTTTTTCCACGCTTTCCAGGTTGAAATTGGAAAATACTCCGCCAGTGTGGTATGGTTGTAACATGGGAATGCCATTTAAAAAGACCCGCACCTCTTCCCATTTTCCCCCACGGATGTATGGTTTAGCATTCAAATCATTTTGATTTTGTATTCCCGGGGTGCGTCCCAGACTTCTTATGGGATCTCCCATAGTGGAGGACATAATCTTAATATGCTCTCTTTCCAACTCAAAGCTCTCCACAGGGACTTTTTTTGATACTACCCTATGGGTTTTTAGCTCCAAAGGCACAAAAGCCTTACCTATAGTTTTAGCTTGTTTTGGTAGAATAGCCGGCTTTAATATTTCTGGATTGATGTTAGTTTCGCTTTTCGCAGAATCGCTTCCATCAGGAGCTATTAGACTGTCCAGGGGGCGGTTGTCGTGAACAAATGGTATTTTCCCCAATGTTTCTGGCGGGTTATCTAAAACAGTTTCTGATGTTTTATCTGTTTGTGGGAGACTGTCAGCCGCAGTTCCGATTGTGTTGGGGCTTTCATATATGCTTGAGTCTGCATAGGTTTTTGATTTGGTTTGGGTTGATGCAAATATCTGGCTGCTGAAGGAGAAAAAATAAAGGGATATCCAAACTATGCGGGTGTTTTTTATAACACCTAATAAAAATAGGACTACTGGGTTTGGCAAGGAAAAGCTCTTTAAAACTTCCACGCCACCCCCAGATTAAAATCCCACAATAAGGGACCCACATCCTCCTTGCGGATTTTTCGATTGCCATTGGCAATTTGGGGAAATGTCATATTAAGGTGAGGAATAATAACATCGGGTAAAATGAGAATTTCCGGTAAACTCAGAGCAAGACCTGAGCCCAGTTGAAAGACCCACTCCTGTTTTCGGGGCAGGGGATCTTCAAAATCCTCATTTAAAACTTCGCTCACCTGGGTAGCAAGCCAGGTTTCTCTGGCGGCAAAAAACAATTCGTGACTTTTAAAAGGAAGACTAAGGGCATATTCGCCAAAAAAAGAATTGTCTGCCCAGATGCCAATGCCCCAACCCGCGGACAATTTATGGTATAAAGGCAGCTTAGAAATTCCGGGAAGTCCCAATGCCATTTTAAATTCCATGGAAGCCGGGTTCGTGGGAAGTTCCAAATGCCATTCCAGTTCAACTCCCTTGAAGGGACCCCAGTTGTCCCTAACTCCCAGCCGGTAATTAAAACTGCCCTTGGGAATGTAGCTCACTGAACTGTATTCAAAACTGCCTGTTCCATTTAGTTGCCCGCACCACTCCGCGTTTCCCGTGGTATCGGCGATTATTTCCACACACTTCCACAAGGGTTGACGTCCGCCACCCAGGGTGACCTGGCTGCTTCCTGCGGGCAGGGTTTTAGCTCCTGAAAAATGATGGGTGGAGTATAGGCAATGGTTAAAAACCAGCGCAAAGGCTAGAGGAATCCATTTTTTTCCAGGTTTGTAAAATGGCATGGGCAAAGAGCAAAAAACCGTTTGCCCTAATTTATATTAAAGAGCCTTTGCCTTTGTCACACACTTGTAAAAAAGCAAAGAATATTTTTTTGCCTGTAAGGCAGGCTAAAAGGATATTATTCTTTGAGAATTAAATGAAAATCGGGAATTTTTTTATTGCGCTGGCAGTTGCCAGCCTTGGACATGCTTTGGCTTTGGACTACAACCTGGAATTCCAGGGTCTTGGAGGTTTGGAAACCGGTCGCAATTTGGAAAGCGGAGAAACGGGGCCAGATTTTTTTATTACCCCGGAAATCTCCGGTAGTATTTCCCTTCCCAAAATAAAATGGGGCCGTCCCGAAATTTTTGCGGATTACAGCACAGATTTATTTTTAAACTCCGCACATAACCACAGTTTTGAATTGGGTTCCAAGCTTATGCAGCCCAAGCCGAAGCTTAATTTTTTTGAGGAAGTTTCTCTGGGTTATTCCAGGGAAACCGGCAACGAAGATTTGGATAATTTAGGCAGCAGTTTTTATGGAGCGGCTCGGGGAGGGTTTAAAACTAAATGGAAGCATCCCCTTCGGGCAAAGCTTTCCTGTATGTATACAGAGGATTTTGAAGCCAACAGGAGGGATATTAAATTAATGTCCCAGGTTTCTGTGAGTTTTACCAACTGGCCCTTATTTCGCCCTTCTGTGGGGTTAAATTATGGAAGAAATTTTAGCGACTCTCTCTATACATATAATTTTGTGGGGCTCCAATTCTATGGCATATATTTTTTAAATGACAACAATTACCTCTTGGGAGCCGGGCAATTGAGTAACCGGAGTTATCCTCTAATGTCGCAAGAAGGTGGGGGGCAAAAGGAAAAAAAGAGAAAGGCCAGTGATACCACTGATGTCAATCCAAACCCTGGAAATGGAAATGGTGGAGGGGATATGAGTGAAGTCCTCCCAAGGGCTCAAATGACTTATTTTCAATTAAATTTTTATCATATTTTTCATGAGAAGTTGGAGTGGGTAGTGGGCGGACTTGTGATGGCTAATTTCTATTCAGAAAATTTTGGACTGTCCGAATCTGTGTTTTACGCTTTCCGCCTGGAATCCGGTCTGGTTTACCAATTTTAAGTCAAATAGGGTTATTTGAGGATTTTAAAGTGAAAAAATGCGGTTTTTTAAACTTATGAAAAAGTTTGCTTATTTAGGCTTTGCAAATGTAACCGCTTGTTATTTGCTAACGTATATTAGTTATATAGCCCATTTTAACTTTAGCGGCTGGATTTATGGGCCGTAAAGAGGAGGAGTGGGTTGAAAACCTGGTTCGTGAATACACAGGTCTGGTTTACAGCATAGCGTTTCGCATTTTGCGGAATTCGGAGGAAGCCAGCGATGTGGTTCAGGAGACCTTTATTAAGCTGTATAAAAATATTGATAAGTATAAAGAAGAGAAAAATTTAAAAAACTGGATTTACACCATTGCCTTAAATAGCGCCAGAGATGCATACCGGAAGCAAAAGAGAAAAGGAGAAGAAGCGGTGGATACAGAATTGGTATCGGATTCAACCCAGCATAATGATGTTATAGAAGATAGGTTGCTATTGGAAAAAGTTATTTTAAATCTAACAGAAGATCAAAAGCAAGTGGTGCAACTTTATTATTTTGAAAGCATGAATATTGCGGAAATCTCCGAGATACTTGAAATTAACGAATCTCTGGTAAAGGTGCGTCTGCACAGGGCCCGCAAAGCCATGTTGGGATATGCCGAGGAACTCGATGTCTAACTGCGAACAAATATACGATTACCTGGACGAGTTGGCTCAGGGAAAAAGCGATGCTGTTCCCAAAGACATTCTGGAACACGCCATGAACTGCGAGGCCTGCCATCGCAGAGTAAAGGCCTGGACCCGTCTAGTGGGAAAAATGAAGTTCAGCGAATTTATTTCCGTTCCCGAGGGTTTGGAAGAGCGGGTGCTCAATGCCCTTAAGGAAGAACGGCAAAAAGATACCCTTGAAGAAAAAATTATCAGGGTCAATTGGTGGAAGCCTGTGGCTATGGCGGCGGGTATTTCTCTTTTTGCCTTGGGCTCTTACTTCTATATATCCAATAAAAATGTATCGGATCTAAAGCAAATGGCTAAAGAGTCTATGGTTTCGAAAGAAATGGATTCAGCCAGGGAATTAAAAATCACTTTGTATTTGCCCGAAGCCCAGTCTGTGGCCTTGGTTGGCGATTTTAATGGTTGGAACAAATCTAACCTTTTGTTGAAAAAAGATGAAAATGGATTTTGGGCTATTCGTATTCCCCTGGAGCAGGGATATTACCAATACCAGTTGCTTGTGAATGGTGATAACTGGGTTCTGGATCCAAATAATAAAACTCAGGTGGAGGATGGCTTTGGTGGGGTAAATTCCGCAGTGCTTATTTAGTATGAAAAGTCTGTTGTCCAAAATATTTACCCTATCTATCCTTTTTTCTGGATTGAGTTTTTCTGCCTGGGACGGCTTAGATCCCAAAACAGAATCTGCCATTCAATACATACTGGAAAAAGCCGAGGCCCAAGGCCATTCCAAAGAGCTGCTGGAACGCAAAATCCAAGAGGGTTTGGCCAAGGGAAAATCCAGTTCTCAAATTTTAAAGGCTTTAGAGCAGAGGTTTTTAAAGTTGCAGGAAATTTCCAGCGAAATGGAAGGCCATAAAAATATCGAAAAGGCTCTGTTGATAAAAGAGCGGGCCTCACAGCCAAAGAGTATTCCGGATGCGGCAAATAAACATTTAGCAAATGTTAAGGATAAACCAACTGAACCCAAAGCTAAGAAAACAAAGCCAAAGAGCTTGAACAAACATCCAAAGGAAAAGGATAAAAAGAAAGACAACAAAGCTCCCAAACATGTGGCTAAAAAACCTAAAGTTGCGCCAGAGCCAGTTCACGAAAAGCAGGCCAGAAAAACAAAAGAGCCCAAGTCTGCGGATTTAGACAAAAAATCCAAAAAGCTTGAGAAAATGGAAGCTAAGGCCAAAGATAAAGCAGAAAAAGAGCAGGAAAAACTGGATAAAAAAGCCCAAAAGCTTGAAAAAAAGCTGGAAGAAAAAGAAAGGGCTCTAGAAAAAAAAGAAAAAAAGCTTTTAGATATGTAACCTTTCTTAAGTCCTCCTCGTAAAGTTTGTGTAATACAGGAGGACGCAAATGAAAATCCAACACATATTATTTGCTTTATTTATTTCCCTGCCCCTTTACGCGCAAGAAGAGGTGGAAGAGGAAAATCAGGAAGAAGTTGCTGAAGAGGCAGATAACAACAAGGCTTCCAAGATTGGCGACGAGTTTGAAATTTCTGCAGATTCCGTAGACTTTTTAAAAGACAGCTACAAAATTGGTTATGGTGGAATACACCACGCTTTAGTGTTGGCAGAAAAGTCCGGTAAAACTGTAGATGAAATTCTAGCCATGAAGACCGAAGATAAAATGGGCTGGGGAAAAATCACCAAGGAATTGGGATTGAAGCCCGGCAAAGATTATCGCCTGGACGAAGATGAAATTGAAGCAAAACTAAGCAAAGCCAGAGGCCCCGAAAAGAAAGCCGAAAAAATGCAGGCTAAAATGGAAAGAGCCGAAGCCAGAGCCGAAAAGAAAAAGAACAAAAATAAATAGTTTAGGGCAAATCGCCCCGGATTTGAAACTAGTGTTTCCCGATTGCTAGCAGTAAAATCCGGGGTAACCCATATACATTAAGCCCCCCTCACACATTTTTGATATAAACTAGGCTGGCGTCCCTTAGGGTCGTATTTGGCTTTTAATTCATTATATACATCCCCGTTGTAAAGCTCCCAAAACTCAGTCTCGCTGTAATAAGAATCAGAATACAGGGATTTTTTTCCTTTAAGTTCCCGGACCTTATTTTCAATTAGCCTGTTGTAATATCCCGCTTCCTTGTTAGTGGGAACCACATCCCAAAACCCAAAATTAAGGTATAGGGAGTTTGGGTCCATGGGGTAGAGGCTGTATTTTTTTTTGGAATCTAATTGCCGGGTAGGGCAAACCCACACCGGCAAAATCTGTATGTTATCCAGAAAAAAGTCCAGATATGCTTTGCTGTTTGCAAAGGGTATTTCCACATCCTGAATAATGGCTTCTTTTCTACCGGTTATTTTATCCAGGGCTTTAGTGATGCCCAATTTGCTAGCTTTGGAACGTATTTTCCAATATGTTGTGGAGCGCAACCTGTCCCTGCCATATAATTTCCGAATCCAGGGCACTTGAGCCAAAAAATGCTTGCTGCACCAAAACCAATCTGTATCCCAGCGCCAGATGTAATCTTTAGCGCTAAGGTAATCCTCGTTGCGGCTGAGCAGACTTGGGTAATATATGTTCATAAAGCTATAATCATTGGCGTAGGGCGCCGCATCGCAAAACGCCCCCGTGGTGATAACATATTGGTTTTTGGAAAAAACCACTCCCTCCACAAAATCCAGTTGGTCTTTTTGCCCGCAAAAATTTTCCATGGCCTCTAAAAATTCCTGGCTTTGGTTATAACTGTGGTGCTGCAAATGAATATAGGGTTTAATGGGAATTATTTTGACTCGAACCCGAAGCGCGTAGCCCAAAGTTCCGTAAGAATTGGGAAAGGCGTAAAACAAGTCCTGGTATTGGTTATGGGGAGTGGCTGTTATAATTTGCCCAGCAGGAGTTAAAATATCCAGCTCCAAAATTGTTTCGTGCACTAAACCGAATTTAAAGGAGGAAGACTCAATGCCAATTCCGGTAACCGCTCCTCCAATGGTAATGGTTTTTAATTCAGGAACCACTGTGGGCATAAAACCCTTGGGGATTAATGCCGCCACGCAGTTTTCGTAGGTGGTCATACCCTCAAAATCCGCCCAACCCTCTTGGCGGTTGATTTGAATGTAACTGTTAAAATGGCTTAAGTTAAAACCATTCCCCGACTTTGCCGCCCGATGGCGGAACAGGTTAGAAGTGGATTTTTGCAGCCCAAAATCATTGGAGTCTGATGTATCCAGTCTTTTTTGCAAGGCTGTTATTTTGTCCCGGTAGTTTTTTGGAAATAACTGAACCGAGTTATCGAATGGAATGGTAACCACCCTTTTCACCGCCTTTGGATAACACCACTTGCCACAATTGATTCTTACGGCTGCGGAAGGAACCCGCGCACATCAGCAAGTAATACTCCCACATGCGGTAAAATTTGTCTTTGGCTTTGCCTTCTTTTTCCCAGGCTTCTTTAAAATTATCATTCCAGGCCATTAGCGTTTTGTCGTAATCGGCGCCAAAATTGTGCCAGTCTTCCATTACAAACAAATCCTCAAAGGCGGTGGTCAGTTGCGCCATAGAAGGCAACAAAGAGCCGGGAAATATGTATCTGTCTAACCAGGGTTCGCTTATCACACTGGTGCGGTTGTTACCGATAGTGTGAAATAAAAACAACCCTCCGGGTTTTAATCGGGCATTAACCAGTTCAAAAAATTTGCGGTAGTTTTTGTATCCAATGTGCTCGCCCATACCTATGCTCACGGCTTTGTCGTAATAGCCTTTGGCATCCCGGTAATCCTGTAAGCGAAATTCGGCAGTGAGCCCTTCGGTTTTTTCCCGGGCGTATTTAACCTGTTCCCGGGATATGTTATAGGCCACAACTTCTACCCCGTAGTAAGTGGCGGCGAAGCGGGCAAATCCTCCCCAACCGCAACCCAGCTCCAAAACCCTTTCGCCAGGTTTTAGGTTTAGTTTTTGGCATATTAAATGGAGTTTATTTTCTTGCGCCGTCTCCAGGTCTTTGGCATTTTTCCAATAGGCGCAGGTGTACTGCATCCAGGGATCTAACATGGTTTCATAAAAATCATTGCCCAGATTGTAGTGAACTTCCGCCACTTTTTTCGATCGGATTTTGTCCTGAAGGTTAAGTGCTTTGGCTTTTAGCACTTGTCCCATTAAAAATAGGGGTCTGACTTCTTTCTCCAATCGGGCATTTAAAATCTTATTAAAAAACTCATCGAGGGCATCGCATTCCCACATTCCATCCATATAGCTCTCGCCAAGGCCCAAAGAGCCTTGGGAAAGAACGGTGCGGTAAAAAGTTTCGTCCAGAACGCGGATATCCCAGGGCTGGTTTCCATTGATGTTAATACCCGCTTTGGATAATAGCGCCGTGACCGTTTCTTTTTCGGAACTGGCAGTGAAAATTTTAACCACTTTGGTGGTAGGGCTAACCGGGGTTTTCGATACGCTTGAGACCTTTGCTATCATGTAATTATTCTCCTAACGGCCTTTCGCCTTCAAAGAAATACCTTAAATGCAAGATTTTAAAAAAATCTAGAATAATTACGTCGGTTTGAAAACCGGCCTATGGAATTAAGTGCCTATTCGCTGGTCCAGACGCCTTTGCTGCGTAATTCCCACTTAAGCTTAGCAGAAATTTCCTGTTTTTTCGGTCTGCTTTCCCTGCTGCTGGAAGCCATGTAAGCTCCGTTATTGGGATGGTGTCGGTTTATCTTTCTGCCGGATTGGTACCAAGCCTGGTATCCATTAGCCGAATCAATGGCTGGCCCTCCCACGCGGTGCAGGTTTCCGTCCAGATAATATTCAGTGGCGACTCTGGGGATAACCACCGCAGGCTTGTTGTTCAATCGGGAACGAACACCCATTATCCACCACTCCTGATGGCCGCTTCTAAATTCCACAGCGGGTTTGTCGTCAAGGCGATGCCGTTTTCCCTCGAAATACCATTCCAGTCCATCTTCGGATTTTACGGCGGGTTTGTCTCCAATGCGATGTAATTTTCCATTTTTAAAATAGGCGTAGTTTCCATTTTCCCATTGGATGGCCGGCTTATTCTCCCGGTGGAGGTTTCCATTTTGATACCAGGCTTTGTATTGCCCCGGGATTATAACCGCAGGTTTTTTTGCCCGATGTCGCTTGCCCTCCAGCCAGTATTCTTTCCTCCCATCTTTCCAATCAATGGCCGGTCCCTTGGCATTGTGGTATTTGCCATAGAGGTGGAATTCTTTTCCTCCATCGGCATAAATTATAGAGGGTTTGTTAATGCGATGTAATTTACCGCTTTGGTACCATTCTTTTTTTCCGTCGGGGCGGACAACTGCAGGAGCATCATCCAGGGAATGCAATTTTCCGTTGAGGTAAGTGCGAACTGTTCCATCATAGTCCACGATTTTCCGGAAGCCTTTTATATCTTTTCCCCAACTGCTTCCAGCGGTTCCCCAAATCAATAACAAAACAGTTAATATTTGTTTAACCATAAAACCCTCCCCCTTGATTATAAGATATTCCCATGGAAAATATCCAGAAATTAATTCCAAATGTTATGTATATGTTATTAACCTTTTTGAAATCGGGATGTATGCTATATTTGGGGAAAATCTGTGGAAGGCCTTTAAATTAAGGCCAGGAAGTCCGCAAAACCTTTTTAAGATGAAAACCCCCGTCATCTGTTATAGGAATACAATAAAAAGTATGGGGTTATAAAGCAAGAAATATGTTAAGTTGGGATTTGCTTGGTCTATGAGGAAGGGTGGGGAAAGTTTTTTGGGGTGATTTTTTCTGATTCGTTTAAAATTTGAGATAATTCCAGGGCATCTAAAATACCCTGAACCAGCTCTTTTCCTTCAAATTCCCCTTTTAAAAGGTATTGGGCTGCTCCTTCAGCTACGGCCTTAAAGGAAAGTTCTTCGTCGCGAAGACCGCTGATTATCAAAATGGGGGTTTGGGGTACGTATTTGCTGATTTCATAAAATCCCGAAAGGCCTTTGGAGTCGGGCAGGGTCAGATCCAAAAGTATAACCTGGGGTTGGCCTATTTTTAAGAAATCCAGGCAATCCTGTAAGGAGCTGGCCACAAAAAATATGGGGTGCATTAAATGGGGTCGGCTTTTAAGTTCGTCCAGGATGTAGGTTTGGTTTAGGTGGAGATCCAGAGGGTTGTCTTCAACCATCAATATTTGAATTGTGGGAATAGGGGTGGACATAACTTCCTCCTTCACTTTTTTTTAACCCAATCAGATGGAAACGCCTCATTAATTATAGGGGGGAACTTTCTGAAATTACAACAGCAATCGCTGGAAAAAAATGGCAAAAAGTTCTGTTTTTCGAGAAAATAGGGTATTTTAAAATGGTTTTTGGAGCTTCTGGAATTTCAGAAGGCCAGAAAAGATCACCCCGGGTGCCACATAAAGGAAAAGCTTAAAATAACCGGTTAATTCAAGCTATTTCAATTCGTATGAAATAATAATTTTCAAAAAAGTATAGCGTATACAGTAAATTAACTGACAAAATGTATTTTTTACAGTAAATTATTTCTTGTGAATACGAACGGGGTTGACCTTCACAAAACTTTGGAAACTAGGAAATTTGAGAGCGGGCTGTGTGTGCACAGCATTACTTTAAAATCCTGGTCTTTAGAGGAGTGTTTAACTGCTTTACCTAGAGCAGGCGTTAAGGGTATTACCATTTGGCGCCAGGCTGTTGAAGGAAAAGATTTATCCTTGGTTCGAAAACAAATTGAAGATTCGGGCCTAAGCTTGGTTTCTTATTGCAGGGGCGGATTTTTCCCCCACAGCGACACCGCAGAAAGACAAAAAAATATAAGGGAAAATTTGCGGGCTATGGAAGAGGCTTATGCTCTGGGTGCCCCCAGTTTGGTTTTGGTTTGCGGTGCCCATCCGGGCCAGTCTTTGGAAGAGAGCCGACGGCAAATTGTGGATGGAATTCGCGCCCTATTGCCCAAAGCCGAAGAGTATAAGCTGAAATTATCCATTGAGCCCTTGCATCCCATGTATGCGGCAGAGCGCAGCGCCGTAAACACATTAAAGCAGGCCAACGACATGTGCGAGGAAATAAACCATCCCCTGGTTGGGGTGGCTGTGGATGTATACCACCTTTGGTGGGACCCGGATTTGGAAAAAGAAATCAAACGCTGTGGTGAAAATAATTGGCTTTTTGCCTATCACATTTGCGATTGGAAAAGTCCCACGGAAGATATGTTAAATGACAGAGGTTTGATGGGGGAAGGATGTATCCCTATTCAAGAAATTACAAACTGGGTGCAGGCCAGTGGTTTTAACGGTTTTGAAGAGGTGGAAATATTTTCCCATAAATGGTGGGCGGAAGATCCCGCGTATTTTTTAGAAGAAATTATCAAATCCTACAGAGCTTTAAAATCCTGACAACACCAAGGGAAGGTATGTTTTGAAACAGATAAAAATTGGCATCATCATGAACGGAGTTACTGGGAGAATGGGCACAAACCAACATTTGGTGCGCTCCGTACTAGCTATTATGAAACAAGGCGGCGTGGCGCTGGATTCCCAAACATCTATAATGCCCGATCCCATTTTAGTGGGCCGAAATGAAGAAAAGCTTAAAAAGCTGGCAGAAGAGTATTCTGTTAAAAAATGGTCCACAGACCTGGAGAGTTGCTTAGCGGACCCCTATTATAAAATTTACTTTGATGCCCAGGCCACTTCTCTCCGGCCAGATGCTTTAAGGCTGGCCGCTAAAGCGGGCAAAGATATATATTGCGAAAAGCCCATAGCCGATAACTTACAGGAAAGCCTTGATGTAGCTCGTGATGTTATGGCAACTGGTGTCAAGAACGGTGTCGTTCAGGATAAATTGTGGTTGCCCGGCTTGATAAAGCTCAAGCGAAAAATTGATGAAGGCTTTTTTGGCCGGATATTTTCCATTAAAGGTGAGTTTGGCTATTGGGTATTCGATGGGAAAAAAGTTCCCGCCCAGAGGCCTAGCTGGAATTACCGCAAAGAAGACGGGGGAGGCCTGGTTGTGGATATGCTCTGTCATTTTCGCTATGTTATTGATAATTTGTTCGGTGAAATAGAGTCTGTTTCATGTACTACAGACACTCAAATTAAAGAACGATTGGACGAAAACGGAAAGCCTTATGTTTGTACGGCTGATGACGCTGCTTTTGCCACTTTTCAATTGAAAAACGGGGCTATTTGCCAGATCAACAGCAGCTGGAACACACGGGTGAAACGGGACGATTTATTCACCTTGCAGGTAGATGGGACCAAGGCTTCCGCCGTGGCAGGGCTTACAAAATGTTGGGTGCAAACGGGTGAAAATACACCTCGTTTCATTTGGAACCCTGATGAAGATGACGGCACCATTTACGATTCAGGATGGGAAGAAATTTACAAGGAAGAATCCTTTGAAAATGCTTTTAAAATTCAATGGGAATTGTTTTTAAAGCATGTATGTAACAATGAAGAATTCAGATGGAATTTAGCAGAGGGCTCCAAAGGCATACAGCTGGCCGAAAGGGCCCTAGAATCCAATCAAAACAGAGCCTGGGTGGATTTGGAAAATATAGAAGACCTTCTTTCGGTTTCAAAAGCCCAGTTGTCATAAATTATCCCATGATTAGCATAACGGAATCCCAATTTTACTACACTGTGGTTAAAACCCGGATTCCCTTTGTTTTTGGCCGCTCCGTATTGCGGGCTATGCCTGTTCTTTACCATCAGTTGACTGCTGAAAAAGATGGAAAACATTTTGAAGGAGTAAGCGCTTTTGGCATTCCGCCTCTGTGGTTCGACAAGTCTCCAGAGGCCAGTCACGAAAGTAACATAAGGGATATTATTTCCGCAATTTCCTTTTGCCGGAAATTTGTCTTGGAAAACAAATACAATTCCATATATAAGGTGCATAAAGCTATGGACTTTGCCTTTAAGGAATCGTCTTTGAGCAAACTAGATGGTTTGATTTTAAGTGCGGCAATGGCTTTTTTTGACAATGCCTTGGTAGATGGTTTTTGTCGATTGGAAAACAAAAGCTTTTTTGAATTATTAAAACTCAATGCTTTTGGAATGGAAAACTTTCCCGTGGAAAAACTTCCCGATAAACCTTTATCTAAAATTGGATATCGACATACAGTGGGGATTAGCGATGCGATTTGTGCTAAAGATGTTTTAAATCCAGTGGGGGATGGCCTTCCAGAAAGCTTGGAAGAAGTTTTAGGCTTTTATGGGCCCCGATTTTTAAAAATAAAAATCAATGGGCAAATAAAAGAAAGCATCCAAAGGCTGTTAGAAATTGAAAGCCTATTGGGCCATAAAAGCGCAGACTTTAAGCTGAGTCTGGATGGCAACGAACAATTCAAAAGCATGGAAGAGTTTTATGAATTTGTAATCTTGGCTAAAGAGGAACCGGGCCTGGCGTACTTTTGGAATAAACTTCTTTGGGTGGAACAACCCGTTTACAGGGCTTGCGCCCTTGAAGACTCTGTAAAATCCTGGATGGAAAAAATATCAAGCGGTATTCCTGTGATAATCGATGAATCGGATTCTTCCGAAGACGCTTTAGTTAAAGCGCGCCGTTTGGGGTATTCAGGCATATCAGCAAAAAACTGTAAAAGTGTATTTCGAACCTTAAGCAGTTACAGATACATCTGTAATAATGATCTGGACTTTATTTTGTCCAGTGAAGATTTAACCAACGTTCCCATTGTACCCCTACATCAGGATTTATGTGTGGCCGCAGCCCTTGGAATTGAACACAGCGAAAGGAATGGTCACCATTACATTCGAGGTTCGGAGTTTTTATCTGAGAAAGAACGCCGCAGTCTTACTGCTGAATATGGAAATATGTATACTCTGTCATCTGGGTTACCAGTGGTCCATATTGAAAAAGGCGAGTTGGATTTGGAAAAAATTAATAATTGTTTTTTTGGCGTTAAAAATTTTCCGGATTTTAATTTTATGAATTCCCTGGATATGGAAAATCCCGGAATTTCCCAAATGTTGCTGGAAATGGAGAAAAATATATGAGTGAACCACAATCCCAATTTGAGGCTGAGAAAAAAATGTTAAAAGAGGCTCAGAGCAAAGGTGCCGGAGCCACAATAAAAACATACATCAAACTTTCTGGACCAGGTTGGCTTCAAAGCGCTATTACTCTGGGTGGAGGTTCATTAGCCGGAGCTTTGTTTTTAGGAGTTATTGGCGGATACAGCATGTTATGGGTTCAATTACTGGCCATGATATTGGGAGTAATCATGTTGTCGGCCATTAGCTATGTGACTCTTTCCACAGGCCAAAGCCCCTTTAAAGGGATTCGGGAGCATATTAACCCTGTTCTTGCCTGGGGATGGATAATAGCCTCTTTAATGGCAAATATGGTTTGGGTTCTTCCTCAATATTCTCTGGCCTATGGAGCTATTACCCAAAATCTTTTTCCCAGCTTATTTGATAATCCGGAAAGCTTGGGGGCCAAGTACACTGTCTCCATTTTAATACTTATTGTAGTGACCTCCATTACTTTTTTTTACGGCAGTAAGGGTCTGGGAATAAAAATTTACGAAACCGCCTTGAAATTGGTGGTGGCGCTAATTGTAATCAGCTTTGTGGGTGTGGTGGTAAAACTGTTGTTTAGCCCCCAAGGCTTACCCATTGGTCAAATTATCCTTGGATTTATCCCAAACCCTTCCAGTTTCTTTTCTCCCGCCCCCAGCTATCAGGAAGCATTAAATGCTATTGTTTTCGAACCGGCCAGAGAATATTGGGAGGCTGTTATTTTGGAAGCTCAACGCAGCCGCATGATAGCAGCTGCGTCGGCCGCGGTGGGAATTAACATGACTTTTTTGCTGCCTTATTCTCTTCTTTCCAAAAAGTGGGATAAAAACTTCAGGGGGCTTGCCATATTTGATTTGTCCACTGGTATGATTGTTCCTTTTTTGATTGCTACTTCCTGTGTGGTAATAGCTTCCGCATCTATGTTCCACGGAAAGGCCTTTGATGGACTGCTCATTGAAAATAATGGAAAACTTGAACTGAATTCCGATCCGGCAATGGCAAAAACTGTGGGAGCCTATAATGGCCAGGTTTCCAAGCGCAACGCAGCCCTTGGAGGAAATAATGAGCTGGAAGAAGCGGAAATGAAAATAGCCGCTATGTTAATACCAAGAAGCAACGCCCAATTCGCCAAGTCACTAAGCGCCCTGGTTGGAAATTCCACCGCTAATACCGTTTTTGGGCTGGGTGTATTGGCTATGGGAATGTCCACCATTAGCTTGCTTATGTTAATATCGGGCTTTGTGTTTTGCGAAATATTTGGATTTGAGCATGGAGGCTGGCAGCACAGGTTGGGGACTTTGGCTCCAATTACAGGTTTGTTATGGCCCTTCTTATGGTCTGGACAGTCTTTGGTTTATTTGGCCATACCCACCTCCGTTTTTGGATATGTATTGCTTCCAGTGGCTTATCTCACTTTCTTTTTAATGATGAATTCCAAAAAATTACTGGGAGAAAACAGGCCTCAGGCGGGGCAACGAATCAAATGGAATATTTTAATGGGTATTTCTTTATTCCTCACAGGAACCGCTGCCATATATACAGCCTGGACCAAATCCATGAAAATTGGAAATACGGATATTGCCTTTGGAAAATGGGCCATTATCTTATTTGCTCTGGCGGTAATATTAGGTCAAATTTATATGTCAAAAAAAAATAAGATGGAAAATAACTAGGAGGATGTATGGACAATGAATCTAATGGCGGGATGCATTATGACTTCTCCATATTCAGGGATTTAAGAAAGTCGCAAGGGTTAACCATTGCGGATGTCGCAGAGGCATCAGGCATTTCCACGGCTGTTATTTCCAGAATTGAGAGGAACCAGGCGAGCCCTGAAATAAACACCCTTTACAGATTGGGGAAGGTTTTGGGCATCACTGCTACCGATTTGCTGGGATTGGCTGAGGCAAAAAACCCGCAAATTACTTCCGCTCAACATTATACATCAGGAAGTTTCCAGTTTCAGTATATTAAGTATCAAAACATGCAGTGTTTTTTAGGTTCAGCTCTTGGAGGGGCCACGGTAAGTCGTCCCGAAGTACACCATAATGATATTGAAACCTGCTGGGTTTTGAGCGGTTCTGTGGAAATGAATATAAACGAAGAGATTCATATTTTAAAAGAGGGAGAGGCCATTCAATTTGATGGGGTATTAAAACATACTTACCGGGCTATGGAAGATTGCAAAATTCTTTTAATACATTTACCAAAGGCAAAAGGTTTGTAAGACTATGACAGCTATTTCTAAATCCACTCTGGATAATTTCTGGGATATATCAGGTAAAAAGATTCGCTTGCTTCAAAAGCGAAGCGGCCAATTAAAAGGTTCTCCTGTTTTTACCAAAATGGGGAAATATGTGGATCAAGGTTGGACCGAATGGACCCAGGGGTTTCAATTCGGATCCGCTATTTTGCAATTCGACGTTTGCCAGGAAAAAGAATTTTTAGAAATGGGGCGGGAAAATACTATCGCTAAAATGGCTCCCCATGTAAGTCATGGGGGAGTTCACGATCACGGTTTTAACAATGTTAGTACTTATGGGGCCTTGAGAAGATTGATACTTGAGGGAAAAATCCCTCAAAATGAATGGGAACTTCATTTTTACGAATTGGCTTTAAAAGTAAGTGGCGTAGTTCAGGCCAGGCGTTGGTCAGCTACAGCTGATGGTCTGGGATACATTTACTCTTTTAATGGGCCTCAGTCTCTTTTTGCAGATACCATTCGATCCCTAAGGTCTTTATCAATGGCTTACTTACTAGGGCATAATTTTATGGGTGAAAATGACGTTAAAATTTCTTTTTTACAAAGGATTATTCATCATGCTCTGGCCAGCTCTAAATACAATGTTTACTATGGCGAAGGCAGGGACAGTTGGGATATAAGGGGCCGAGTGGCACATGAATCCATTTTTAATGTAAATGATAAACAATACCGTTGTCCCAGTACCCAACAGGGATATTCTGCTTTTAGCACCTGGACCCGGGGACTAGCCTGGATTTTATTAGGTGCTTCAGAACAGCTAGAGTTTTTTAACAGTTTAAAGGCAGAAGAGTTTGAAGGTTTGCATGGCGGCAATATCATTCGCCAGGAATTATTCAAAATGGCAAATGCCACCGCTGATTTTTTTATGGCCCATTCAGCCACGGATGGAGTGCCGTATTGGGATACAGGTGCGCCTGGATTAATCAATCTAGGAGATTATTATAAAATTCCCTCTCAACCCGATAATGATAATGAGCCTGTGGATTCTTCGGCTGCGGCAATTGCTGCCCAGGGATTTTTAAGGCTTTCCCAATTATGTAAGGACTCTTCAAAAGCTCAAAAGTATTTGAATTTTGCTGAACTCATCTTATCTACTTTGTTAAGAGAACCTTATTTGTCTTTTGACGAAGGGCACGAAGGTTTGCTTTTGCATTCGGTATACCATCGGCCTAAAAATTGGGATTATATTCCTCCGGGGAAAAAAATACCTATGGGTGAGTCCTCCATGTGGGGGGATTATCATTTAAGAGAAGCGGTACTTCTTTATCAAAGAATGAAATTGGATAACAGTTATTATTGCTTTTTTAGCGCCGCTGGGGGAAAGAAATAATGTCCGGTAACAATTCCAATGCAGAAATAAAAACAGCCCTGGTTACTGGGGGTTCCAGGGGAATTGGCCTTGGGATTGTAAAACATCTGCTTAAGGAAAATTGGAAGGTTGCTGTTTGTGGACGGAAAACTCCTGAAGAAGCATCTGATTTTATCAAACAATATCCCGATGTTATATACACAGCATGCGATATGGCTGTTAAAGAGCAAAGGCATAAGTTACTGGAAGAGCTTAAACTTAAATTACCTTATATTAATTTATTAGTAAACAATGCAGGCATGGCTCCCCGGATACGAGCCGATATATTAGAGGCCAGTGAAGAGAGTTTTGATGAAATTATCAACGTAAATTTAAAGGGACCTTATTTTTTAACTCAATCCATGGCAAAATGGATGATTGAATCTCAGAATAAAATTAAAAATTTTAACGGGAGCATTGTAAATATATCTTCCATCTCGGCCACAGTTGCATCTGTTTCCAGGGGAGATTATTGCATTTCTAAGGCTGGAATTTCTATGTCTACCCAATTGTGGGCCACTCGATTGGCACAGCACGGAATTCCGGTTTTTGAATTAAGGCCTGGCATAATAAAAACAGATATGACCGCAGCAGTTACGGAAAAATACGATAAATTAATCGCTGAGGGCTTATTGTTGATGCCGCGCTGGGGCACGCCGGAAGATGTGGGCAAAGCCGTTGCCATGTTAGCAAAAGGGGGGTTGCCCTATGCAACAGGCCAGGCAATTTATCTGGATGGCGGATTAACTGTAAACAGACTATAACCAATCAATAAAAGGAAATTATGTCAATCATTACATTAAAAGAAAAATCTGAATGTAGATATGATATTTTATCACTCGGAGAGATTATGTTAAGATTGGATCCGGGAGAGGGTAGAATTCGCACAACCCGCAGCTTTCAAGTATGGGAAGGCGGCGGAGAGTATAACGTGGCCAGAGGTCTTAGAAAATGTTTTGGCCAGCGTGCGGCAGTGGTCACTGCCTTAGCGGATAACGATGTAGGCCGCCTGGTGGAAGATTTAATTATGCAGGGCGGCGTGGATGTCAGTCATATTAAGTGGGTGCCTTTTGATGGTCTGGGCCGAAATGTGCGCAATGGTTTAAACTTCACAGAAAAAGGTTTTGGGGTTCGATCTGCATTGGGAATTGCGGATAGGGGGCATACGGCTATTTCCCAGCTTAAAAAAGGCGATATTGATTGGGAATATGTTTTTGGTGAACTGGGCGTGCGCTGGTTCCATACGGGAGGTATTTTTGCCGCACTTTCCGACACTGCTCCCGAAGTTTTGGAAGAGGCCATGTTATGTGCAAAAAAACACGGCACTGTTATTTCTTATGATTTGAATTATAGACCTAGCCTATGGAGCAGTTTTGGCGGCAAAGCCAGAGCTCAGGAAGTAAACAAAAAATTAGCTCCGCTTATTGATGTTATGATTGGAAACGAAGAGGACTTTACCGCTTGTTTAGGCTTTGAAGTGGAAGGGGCTGATGCCAATCTTACTGATTTGGAAATTGACAGCTTTAAGGATATGATTCAGAATGTGGTCAAAGCTTATCCCAATTTTAAGGTAATAGCTACTACCCTGAGGGCTGTTAAATCTGCTACCGTAAACGACTGGGGAGCTATTGCCTGGCATAATAACGAATTCGCGGAAGCTATCCACAGGCCAGAACTGGAAATCTATGACAGGGTAGGGGGGGGAGATTCCTTCGCCTCGGGTTTAATTTACGGAGTCATGTTTAAGGAAAAAATTTCGGAAGCCGTAAATTACGGAGCTGCTCATGGAGCTTTGGCCATGACTACGCCTGGTGATACATCTATGGCTAATTTAAAAGAGGTGGAAAAATTAGTGGCTGGGGCAAGCGCCCGGGTTGTCAGATAATTTACCCGGAGGCGCAAGTGGATACTCAAAAAAAGTATACATTGCTTATATGCAATCCCGGTCATTTTCACGCAGCGCTTTCGCTGCGTTCATCCCATTCGTTGCTGTCATCTGATGTATATGTATATAGTGAAGACAGCCCCGAATTAAAAAATTTCGAAAATTTTATTTCAGATTTTAATTCCAGGGAAGAAAACCCAACCAATTGGAAATTACATGTGTACCGCGGCCCAGATTATCTGGAAAAATTAATTGCGGATAAAAATGGGGATGTGGCCATTTTAGCCGGAAAGAATAATGTTAAAATCAGCCACATCTCAAGAATCGCTAAAGCCGGAATTCATGTATTAGCTGATAAACCCTGGCTTACGGATTTAGCTAATTTAAAACATTTGGAAGAGGCCAGCTCTCATACCGATATTTTAGTCAGAGATATAATGACGGAAAGATTTGAAATCACCACTATCCTTCAAAAATTATTTTTAAAAGAAAAAACAATTTTTGGTGAAATGGCACCTGATTCTAATGAATATCCCAGTATATACAAAGAATCCGTACATCACTTATATAAAATGGTAAATGGAAAACCCTTAAGGCGTCCCAATTGGTATTTTGACACTAACATACAAGGTGAGGGGATAGTAGACGTTACTACCCACCTGGCGGATATGGTCCAATGGATGCTCTCTTCAGGGGAGCCCATTGAGTTTGGCAAAAATCTGGAATTGCAGGATGCCAGGCGCTGGTATACCTGTCTTTCCCAAACTAAATTTAAATCAATTACAAATGAAGATTTCCCCGATTTTTTACAAGCTTATATAAGGGATAATCAATTGCTGTATTTTTGCAATGGGGAATTAAAGTACCGGCTCAATAACATTCCTGTACATATTAAAGTCATTTGGAATTTGGAGCCCCCGGTTGGCGGTGGGGACACCCATTTTTCCCTCATAAGAGGAAGCTTGTCTAACTTGATAATTGAGCAAACCGGAGAAAGCTCTTTTAAACCTGAGTTTTATATTGAGCCTAAACAAAACTTCTCAAGGGTTTTTGACGAAGTAAATGGGGCATTAAAAAACCAAGACCAAAGATATTCCGGGCTAAAGGCCCAAAAATCGGGGGACAGAATTCATATAAAAATTCCCGATGTATTGCGAACTACTCATGAGGAGCATTTCGCCGAAGTAAGAGATGCGTATCTGAATAATTTGAGTGAGGGAAAAATGGATTCCATTGAGTCAAACCATATTCTCTCAAAATATAAGTTATTGGCGAAAGCCAGAGAGTTGGCTTTTAACTCCGACTTTGAACCTTTACCCACATACAATTTTCAAAATATGGAGGCCATATAATATGAAATCAAAAAAAGCTTTGGGATTTGGAATTGTGGGCTGCGGCATGATTGGTCATTTTCATGCCAAGGCGATTACAGCTATGAAAAATGGCAATTTGCAGTGCGTCTTTGACTTAAACCCCAAATCTGCCGAAAAATTAGCTTCAGAATATGGATGTAAGTTTTATGTAAATTATGCTGAATTTTTAAGGCATCCGGGTTTGGATGTGGTAACTATTGGCACGCCCAGTGGAGCCCATTTGGAACCGGCTTTGGAAGCAGCCAAAGAGAAAAAGCATATTATCTGCGAAAAACCTCTTGAGGTAAATTTGGAACGCATTGATAAAATGATACAAACATGCCGCAAAAACAAAGTGGTTCTGGCAGGAGTGCACCCAAGGAGGTTCTTTCCCTCTGTAAAAGAGTTCAAAAAGGCAGTGGACAAAGGCCGATTGGGAAAACTGGTGATGGCAGACGCCTATATTAAATGGCACAGAACCCAGGCTTATTATGACAGTGGGGGATGGAGAGGCACCTGGAAG
Organism: Fibrobacteria bacterium; assembly: GCA_050294405.1. Classification (GTDB taxonomy): domain Bacteria; phylum Fibrobacterota; class Fibrobacteria; order UBA11236; family JADFYW01; genus JBNKOC01. The sequence continues at coordinate 225,252 of JBNKOC010000016.1, forward strand.
CTGGATGGCGGCGGAGCTTTGATGAACCAGTCTATACATACTATAGACCAGTTGTATCATTTGGCTGGCGATGTAAAATCCGTTTGCGCTTTTGCAAAAAGGGCTTCTCACGAACGCATTGAAGTGGAAGATATTGCAGTGGCTATCCTGGAATTTAAAAATGGAGCTATGGGAACCATTGAAGGCAGTACCTCCTGCTATTCCAACCTGGGACATGGTGCCGAAGTTCATTTGTGCGGAACGGAAGGCTCCATTTTTATGAAAGACGACAGTTTTAAAGTTTGGGATTTCAAAAAATCCTTAAAGGCAGATAAAAATATCCTGGCTGACTACGGAGAGCAGGCCAATAAAAAAGGGGTGGGGGCAGCAGACCCTAAAGCTATTTCTTATGAAGGGCACAAAAATATTTTTGAAGATGCTGCAAGGGCTATTTTAAAGGGAGAGCAGCCAGCTATTACAGGTGAGGAGGCCCGCAAGTCGGTGGAAATTATACTGGCTATATATGAGTCGGCCTTAAAGGGTGGAAAGAAAATATCTTTGCCCCTAAAGAAGTCGCCTAAATTAAAACCTTTTAATTAATCCAACTGCAAACCGAAATAACTTTCGGCGTTGTAGTAACATATATCCGACACCATTTTACCCACCAGCTCCATGTCATTGGGGATTTCGCCTTTTTGCATATCCTGACCTAATATGTTACATAGAATGCGCCGGAAGTATTCGTGTCTGGGGTAACTTAAAAAGCTACGGGAATCTGTTAACATGCCCACAAAACGACTGAGCAAACCTAAATTGGAAAGGGCGTTGATTTGCCATTCCATACCTTCTTTTTGATCTAAAAACCACCAGCCGGAACCAAACTGGATTTTACCGGGATAACTGCTGTCTTGAAAATTTCCAATCATAGTGGCCAGAGTGTAGTTGTCTTTGGGATTAATGTTGTATAAAATGGTTTTGGGAAGGGCGTTTTCGCGGCAAAGGCTGTCCAGGTATTTGGATAACATTTCCGCTTGCGGGTAATCGCCGATGGAATCAAACCCGGTATCGGGACCTGCCTTAGCTAACATAGCGCTGTTGTTGCTGCGCAAGGGCCCTAAATGCAATTGTTTTGTCCAGTTTTTTTCGGAATCCAAAAGCCCGAAAAAATACATCATGTAAGACGAAAATTTTTCTGTCTCTTCGGCGGTGGCATGTTTACCGGCCAGGGCGTTTGTAAATATCGCGGAAGCCTCTGATTCACTACAGGGATGCGCATAACAGTAGGGAAGCCCATGGTCAGACAAACGGCCCCCCGCACTGTGGAAAAAATCATGGCGCTGTTTGAGGCAATCTAAAAAATCATTAAAATTCCGGATTTCCATTTGGGCCGCATTTTCAAGTCTAGCCACCCATTCCCTCCATCCGGGTAAATTTATTTTAAGGGCATTGTCCGGACGAAAGGTAGGAAAGACTTTTGTTTTGAGCTGGCTTTTTTGAATTTCCAAATGGTAGCTAAGATCATCGACAGGATCGTCTGTTGTGCATACCGCTTTAACCTTAAAGGAGTTTAAAATTCCATGGGCGCTTAATGTATCTTCCTTTAATTTAGATTCAGCTAAATCCCAAATCTCTCTGGCATTTTGTTCATTGATTAATTTGTAATAATCAAAGTATCTGGCTAATTCCAGATGGCTCCAGTGATATAGAGGGTTTCGCAGTGCTTTTGGCATTGTATTAACAAAAGCCAAAAATTTTTCGTATGGCTCTCCATCACCCGTGCAAAATTTTTCTTCAACCCCGTTGGAGCGCATGGCTCTCCATTTATAGTGGTCGCCCTCCAACCAAATTTCATACATATTTTGAAAACGTCTATTTTCTGCAACATCCTTGGGGGATAAGTGGCAATGGTAATCAATAATGGGCAAGCTTTCGGCGTAATCGTGGTAAAGTTTTTTCGCTTCTTCGCTGTGGAGTAAAAAGTCTGGATGGATAAAATTCATAAAACTCACCGATGTTAAATAGTAGTGGAAGAAAATCCACCGTCTACTACTAATTCAAGTCCTGTAATAAAGCCGCCCGCTTTTTGAGATGCTAATAGCAGGGCTGCTCCCCAAAGTTCCTCAGCACTTCCAAAACGCTTCATGGGAGTATGCCCCATAATGGATTCAATGCGCGCGGGATTTAATACTTTTTTATTTTGCTCAGCGGGAAAAAAACCAGGCACCAGGGTATTTACCCTAATGTTGTGGACCGCCCATTCCCTGGCCAGATTTTTGGACAGGTTGTGTACAGCGGCCTTGCTGGCAGAATAATTAAAAACTTTAGAAAGAGGAATTAAGCCGCTCATACTTCCAATGTTAATAATAGAGGCGGGAATTTTATTTTCTAAAAAATATTTTCCAAAAACCTGGCAGGTTTTAAAAAGAGCTTTGTAATTAATATTAAAAATATTTTCAATTTCCTCTTCAGCAACCTCCAGAAAGGGAGTGGGTGAGTTGACTCCAGCTCCATTCACGAGAATATGTATTTGAGGGGTTAACTTTAAACTTTCGGATAATAAATTCTGAAAGCAATTAGGAGAATTTAAATCCAGTGGGACGAAGTGCCCTTGTCCCCCTTGCTTTTTTATGCTATCCAGCTTTTGTTTGGCCTTTTCTTCAGATCTTCCTGCAATGATAACGGTAGCTCCAGCTAAAGCAAAAGCTTGGGCAATGGAGCCGCATAGCTCCCCGGTCCCACCAGTGATAACAGCAGTTTTGCCTTCCAATCCAAATAGTTGTTCTATAGAATTCATAAACTTTTTTGTTACTGCTGGCTTTTTGAAAAAGAGCTAAGTTCCCATTTTGCTTCGTTACATTCTTCTGCAATTTCATTAAAGGCTTCAATCTCTGCCTCGGAGAATAAAAGTCCGCCTTGTTTTTCGCTTTGAGCCGCGGCTCTGGCTTCCAGTTCTCCTGGAAGAAGGCAGTTTTCATTTCCTCCGGAAAGGATGTTTTTAATTACAGCTTCAACATTTTGTATTTGATTGCGACCCTGAGCAAAACTGCTCGAGCTTAATGCCTCCGGATGGATAACCTGGAAAAAGAAATTGGGGCTGTGCTTTTCGCCATCGTCCTTCCATATGCTTCGAAGGGTAGGCAGGGAGCCTCCAATAAAAGAGCTAACAATTTCATTGATTAAAGCCATGCTATAGCCTTTATGTCCGCCAAAAGTCATTAGGGAAACGGCTTTATCGGGATCGGTGGTCATGCTGCCATTGGCATCCAACGCTACATTTTCGGGAAGAGATTTTTTTTCCCTTTTAAATTGCTGTACCCGACCCATAGCCATAACCGAAGTGGCCCAGTCAATTACAATTGGAAAACCAATGGCCTTAGTCGTTGGAAAGCCCCAACTGTGGGGGTTTGTTCCCAAAGTAGGGTTTTTCCCCATAAAGGGCACCACTTCGGCAAGAGCTGCGGTGCAATTGGTGTATGCAATATAACCCTTTTTTGCGGTTTCCATTACATATCCACCGCCCCACAAATAGTGAAAGGCATTGTCCACAGAAACTGTTCCCACTCCGAACTCATCGGCAAGTTCGATGCACCTTGCCATGGCCTCTTCGGCCACCGCTTGACCCAACTTTCTGTTGGCGTTCCAAACTTCACAGGCCTTAAAGCGTCCGGGAATTTTTTCTATGCTAACATTGGGTTTACAACCTTGCGCGCCGCTTCCAAACAAATGGTCCAGATGCAGGGCTTTTATGGCATTATGGGTTCTAATCCCATGCCAGGAGGCTTTTGCGGCGAATTCTGCTGCAATTTTAGCTTCACTTTGGGAGTAACCTCTTTTCATGTAGGCTTTTTCAACCAACTGATTGTGCCTGTCTATTGGAACGATAAAAAATGTATCTGACATCTAGGAAACCGCCTTAACCGGAACTTTGTTTACCTGGGCCAGGGGTTTTTTTCCCGATAAGGCCAGAATCAGGTTTTCAACCGCCATCCCGGCTTGCCTTTGTACGCTTTCATGGGTTCGGGACCCAATGTGAGGGGTTACAATGCAATTTGGGATTTTAAGTAAGGGGTGGTCAGGAGCAGGAGGCTCCTCATCTAATACATCAGTGCCATAACCTTTTATTTTTCCATCTTGAAGCGCTTTAGCCATAGCCTTTGTATCTACCAGTTCCCCTCTGGCGCAGTTGATTACAATGGCATTTTCCCGGAATAATTTTAAAGTTTCGTCCCGAATTATATGCCGGGTGGAATCTGTTAAATTAGTGTGGAGGGATATAATATCGCATTTTGAAAACAGCTCTTCTGCGGCGGAAAGCTTTTGGACTTCATATTCTGCGGCAAAAGATTCATCCCAATATACATCGTAACCCATGCAGGGCATGCCAAAGGCCTTGGCCCGTTTTACCACTTCTTTGCCAATTCTCCCCAATCCAAGCACTCCGATGGTTTTGCCCATAATCTCATTTCCAATCAAGCGCTTCCATTGTCCCTGACGGGTGTAATCCACCTCGGGAACTAAATTTTTAACCAGTGCTAACATCAATGCAAAGCAATGTTCTGCGACAGTTGTGTGGTTTACTCCCGGGCAAAAAGTAACGGGAATTCCCAATTCGGTGGCAGCTTCTACATCAATTTTATCTACCCCGATGCCGTATTTGCTGATTAATTTTAACCTCGGCAAACTTTTTTCCAAAACCTTCCTGCTGATAACATCATCGCCGCATAAAAAGGCGTCAAAGTCCCCGCTCAAATTTAAAATGGCCTCTTCAGATAATGGGCCTCTTGCTCGTACCACCTCGAAGCCCTGGCTGTCTAGTCTTTCGTGGTGGGAGCCGGGTGTGTCTTGAAATGACGTTGTTGTCAATAAAATCCTAACCATAATAACTCCCCTATTAATGGCTAAAATATAACTGAAATTATGGGAATTGCAATTTTAAGGAACTCTCAAAGCGATAAAACCCTGCAAAAAATACTGTTTAAGTAATTTTTTTACCAGTATGTAAAAAGAAAATGGAACGAGAGAAAAGAAGCGCAAGGGGTTTGTTTTACGGAGAAAAACGAACCTGCATCATCCCGCAGGAAGTTAAAACTTTTTTTAGCATATATTCATTAAAAGGTTTTTCAATTATGCTATGGATGTGGTCTTTGGGAATTTTTTGTACGGAGGGATCGTTGCCATTGACCGTGCATAAAATGATGGGTAGCTCCTTTAACTCAGGATTTTGTTTTACGCGGGAAACCAACTCTCCACCATTTTCCTGATGGAGGTAAAAGTCGGAAATGATGCAGCCAATGCTTGGCTCCATTTCCAGATCTAAAATGGCATCTTCAATGTTCAGAGCTGCAAATGTATTGAATCCCAATTTGCGCAAATAATATTTGCTGAGGTACACCCAGTCCATATCATCATCCACTATTAAAACACTATTACGACTTGCTAACTTCTGATTGTAAGATTTATACCAAGTCATATTCCTCCCAATGGATGCAAAACAAAAGTTGGGTACATTATAGAGTTAATTTGAATTTAAAGTCAAACACAGATTCCTGCTTTGTAATTTTTGGCTAAGGGATGTAAATAATGGCTCATCCAGTAAAAACAAGGCTGAGAGAGAAATTGCCAATTTGTCTAATTGATGTGTTTTCTCATGAGATTTGTTAATGCCAAAGTCAAATTTTAGTGACAATATTTAGGGATTCTGAATTTTTATAAGAGTACAATTGAAAAAAGCGCAATAAAAAGCTTAAGAAAAATAAATGTATTTGGAGCAAATCCCCGATTTATTTATGTTCGGGGGATAGGAATTAAAAAGAGATATGACAAAGGTTGCAATCCTTTCCAAGATATTTTTCCGTACCAGCTTTGCTGCAGGTATTATTGCCGGAGTATGGTATTGCACAAAGGGAACGGGCAAACAGGCCGCACTTCCCGAAAATAAGATCGAAGTCGTTGCTACAGCAGAAAAACCGGTAGAAATAAAAAAAGAAGATGTCTTAGTTAAAGGACAAATTCTTCCCAGGCAGGGTTTTTTTCAGGCTCTAATGGCTATGGGCCTTAACCAGGCGAAGTCCCTGGAGCTCATTAATCTGTTGAAAGACAACGTGGAACTGGATAACATTGTTGCCGGAGAAGAGCTAGAATTAAAATTAAGTGCAGACAGCAGTCGGGTTTTGTCTTTTCTTTACCATCCCAATAGCATTGTTTTCCACCGTCTTACGAGAAACGAAGGCGATAGCCTTGTGTATGCTTATGAAGAACTTCCCACCGAAACAAAATACCGGATTGTAGAAGGAGAAATTAAAGCAGGCTCTTCCTTAAATGATATGTTGCTGGAAAAGGGGCTTCCCCAGAGCTTAACTCAGGTCGTTAACGGTGTGTTACTGTGTAAAATTAGCTTCAGAACGGATGCCAGAGAGGGAGATCGCTTTAAAGTTCTGCTTTCCGAACGCTTTTTTGGGGAAGAACGCATTGACGGCCTGGTTCAATATGCTTCCTACGATGGTAGCAAAGTAGGATTTTTCCACGCTTATCGCTATGAAGATCCCGATCCCAAATCCTCATACAATGCCCATTATACCCCACAGGGAGAGGCTTTGATTCATTCTGGCTTGCGCTATCCCATAGATCGATTGCATATTTCTTCAAGTTACGGTATGCGGATTCATCCCGTTACAGGTCGCAAGGCCATGCACGCCGGTGTAGACTACAGCGCCAGAACCGGAACCCCGGTTTATGCTGTGGCTAAGGGCAAGGTGGTGGAATCCACTTATGATCAATATAGTGGTAATAAGGTGGCCATTCGGCATAACGACAATTCAATTTCCTACTATTTGCATTTGAGCAAAAGGTCTGTGAGTCGTGGGCAAACAGTGAGATCCCGGCAAATGATTGGCAAGGTGGGTGCCACGGGCCGCGTGACCGGTCCTCATTTGCATTTTGGTTTTAAAAATCATAAAGGTAGATGGATTAACCCTCTAACAAAACGCATGATTGCCACTCCCAAACTTTCGGGAGACCGGTTGACCCGTTTGCAGGAGCAAATCCAGATTCTTGATGATGCCATGAATTCCATGGAATTAATGCAAGCTCTGGGTTTTGATTTGCAAGGCAATCCCCTTCCCGGGCAAGAAAGGGAAAAAGTCTCCACTGTAAATGGGGAAACTAAAATCAGCGGCTAAATTTGTTCGCTAAATTTTGCTCCTAATTGGCTAAAAAAAGTTGGGCTTTTTGAGAAAAGCCTTGAGGTCCACGTCCCTTGTCCACAATATTTAAGTGCCGCACGAGCTTTTCATTTTTTTTTGAGGTATATTAATGTTATGGACAAAGCCCCCAAAATCCTGGATTATATTGAGTACAGGGCCTTTTTAAAGGATTATTTTGCTTATTTAAAGCAAACTTCTAAATCTTTTTCCTTAAGAAAATTAGCTAAGGATTTAGGCCTCTCTTCTCCCAGCTTTTTGTCCGAGGTGGTAAGCGGTAAAAAGAACCTGCCGCAAAAATTGGTCTTGAAGTTGAATAATGTTCTCAAATTATCAGACCAAAATTTCAGTTATCTGGATTTACTGGTGCAGTTTAACCAAGCTCGCAGTATGGAAGAAAAAAATTACTTCTTCCAAAAGTTGTCTAAATACAGAGGCTCCAAAGCAAAGGTGATTCACAGGGACCAATACAAGTTTTATACAAAATGGTATTACTCTGCAGTTTGGACCTATTTCGGGATAAATCAAAAAGAGAGAAACCCTTCTAAAATTGCGGAAGAAATTTTTCCAAAAATTACGAAAAACCAGGTGGAAGCCTCCATTAACCTGCTTTTAGAATTGGGGCTTATCCATAAAACGGCAAATGGCTATGCTGCGACGCAAAAGCATATTGTGACCGAGAATCCTTTTTCAGGAATGGTGGCCAGTACGTATAATACCGTTCTTATTGATATGGCTAAGGATAACCTAACCAAGGTTAAGGCAGATTCCCGCCAATACAATGTGTTAATGTTTTCCATTTCTCGGGAGGGATTTTCTAATATTAAGGAACGAATACGCTCTTTTCAGGAAGAGTTACGGGATATAATTGAAAGAGATTCGGGGGAGGATAGAATTTATACGCTTTGCATGCAATTGTTTCCCAACAGTAAAAAGCATTAGGGGTTGAGTTAGGTTCCAGGCTATGATTGGCTATCGCAAATTTTCGTGGGCTTTGCCATGTTCCTTGGCCATTTCATTATTATGGGCTATTCTGAGTTGTAATCCCCAAACTGCGGGCACAAGTTCGGGAACCGAAAACCCGGAAATTGTGCTGTCGTTTTCTGAAAATAACACCAGCACTTTGGCCAATGGGGAGCTCCAACTGTTTGCTTCTTCGCAAAACATTATCATAGACCCTGAACCTTTGGCCCGTTTTGCTGTTTCCAATGACAGCGAGTTGGTTATATCCATTGATTCCATGGAAAACATTTTAGAAAGTTCCCAATTAATTCCCCTTGAGGAGGAAAGTTTGTCTTCTAGCTTTAACTTTGTTTTTAGGGAGAACCAACGGGGAGGATTTGTTGGCGGTTTAACTTTCAGTAAAGGCAAAGGGCATATCGAGCGCAATGGCTTGACTTTGGATGTGTTGGAAATTCCTCTTAAAATGACAGACATTTATAATGGGGAACTTATTTTAAACGAACCATGGGAAGACCCAATTTTTATTTACATCCCTGGTACGGATGTTAAATCCAATGTGGAAAGCAATAATTTTGAGGTAGATGGGTTGGTGGAATTGGATTCGGCCCGCATTATGATGCGATCCGGAAAAATTTTCAAAGTCGTAGAACCTAAAATCACCGGGGACAGCTTAGTAGTGGATAATCTTAGCTATGAGGATTCCGTAGACATTAGGGATTTGGGCTATGCTCCCACCATTAGCCGGTTTACTATGCTACAGGACACAGTTACAGCGCCTGTGGTATTAAACAGCCCATGTGAATTAGTGGATTATCCCAAGTACCTATTGGATTATATACCCACTGAAAGGATAGACCCACAGCGTCCGGGTAGTTTTTCCGATACGGGAACTGTGACCTGGGATGCCATATTGTGGAAACTGGATATTCGAGGGTACGATTTCTTTTTGGATTTTAGTTCTAGCGATGGGGGAATGCCCATACGGGTTTTTTATGAATTTGTGCCTCCGCAACCCATATGCAGAATTACCCAATTTGCAGAGAACGTTATAATGGATTCTGCGTATGTTATTCATCCCCAAAGTTTTGAAAATCTGGGGAAAATTAATTTTACCGGGCTTGTTATTGATACATTGCGTAGCAGCTTTTATTCTGTTGAGGATACCACCAGTTTGCCCGGAAGGATTTCTTCTCCGCCAGCCAATTGGCCTCCGCCCTTTGCTACTAAAATGGAAACCTGGGATTGGGTGGAAGGAGATTCTATCCGCTCCGATACGCTCTATTTTCCCTAAAGACCTCAGGTTTTGATTTTTTAAGCCTCTTCGGGTTTTGGGTTATCAAATAACTTTTCGTTTAAGTTCTTTTCCTTTTTTGCCACCAAGCAAGAAACCATAGCATCTCCGGAAATGTTAACAGCAGTCCTTAACATATCCAGCAATCTGTCTACGCCTAAAATCAGACCTATGCCGGCAACGGGAAGACCCACCTGATGAAAAACCATAGCTAACATAATGAGTCCTACACCCGGTACGCCCGCTGTTCCGATAGAAGCTAAAACCGACATTCCAATTACAGTTAAAAAATCCAGCATGCCGAGGGGAATATCATATACATGGGCTATAAAAATGGTAGCCACCCCTTGCATTATGGCTGTACCATCCATGTTAATGGTGGCCCCAAAGGGGATGGTAAAGGATGCCGTGGAGGGAGGTATGCCCAGTTTTTTTTCTGCGGTGACCAGTGAAATGGGAATGGTTGCATTGGAGCTGGCCGTGCTAAAAGCAAATATTTGGGCCGAGCGCATCTTTCTTAAGAATACTATGGGGTTTAAACCTCCATAAAATTTTAAAATCAGAGGCATGGTAATAAATAGGTGGATAAGCAGGGCGCCTATTACCGTGAAAAAATATTTTGCCATAGGTAATATAAGGGAAGGCCCCTGTTCGGCAAAGGTTTTTGCCATAAGGCAAAAGACTCCATAAGGAGCCATTTTCATAATGAAGTCCACCATTTTCATCATAACTTCATTGAGGCTCTCATTTATATCCTTAAGTTTGCTGGCTTTGGGACCAAGGGCTAATAAACATGCTCCGAATAAAATGGAAAAAAATATGATTTGCAACATTTCTCCATTGGCAAAAGCATTAATAGGATTCCCGGGGATGAGATCAATAAAAACCTGGGAGAGGCTCGGCGCTTCTGAAGGATTGAAATCAGAGGACCCTTTGGACATGCTAAATCCCACTCCTGGGCGAACAATGGAGGCGAGCCCAAGCGCGGTGCTGATGGCAATGGCAGTTGTAATCAGGTAATAAAGGAAGGTGCGAAGCCCCACTCTGCCAAGAGCTCTAACATCTTTTAGGCCACAGACGCCACTTATGAGAGAAAAAGTGACCAGGGGCACCACTAACATCTTCAGGCATTTTACAAATAAGGCCCCCCCCACATGAAAAACTCCTTTTACCAAATAGCTGTCAATTGCATTGCCAGGTTCAGCTATTGCGTTGATGATGCTTCCCAATACAAACCCAAACCCCATCCATATTAAGATGAGACTGGTTAGTGATAATTTTTTGCTTTTTAACTTGCTCATAAAAGGGCCTCTCGATTCCTTGGAGTATGCCCTTTTATATTTAAAAAAAATGCTCTATCTTGTGGAAATTATTAGGGCTAAGGGATTAGTTTTACCTGGTTTCGCCATGGGGAATTGCGAGGTATCTTTCTGCCTGACAGGCTGTAGGCCTTGGCATCTTTAGGAAAGATCCAATCAGGAGCTATGTTAACAATAGCCGTCGAAATAACAGTATATTCAAATTGAATTCCATTATTAGCTGTTGCGTGCAGCACCAAGCCATATGTAACAGTTGGTGTGGTCACAATAAATTTTTTCCCCTCTACATCGTTGGCTATGTTAGGGTTGCTGCTGCAATTGTCGATGATAAAAAATAAAGAAGCGGCTGCTTCAGGGTCTTTTTCCACTTTTGCTTTGTTTGTATCTGGACTGTATAAATCACCCTCCAGAATTCGGTTGGGGCAGGGGCTGCGCAGCTCCGTGCGGTATTCCAAATCAAAACCAAGTTGGGGGAACCCCAATGTAACAGACTCGGATTCTGGAGCGGAAAGTGTTATGGTTGTGTCCAGAGCAAGTTGGCTAAAGCCAGTTGCGCATAAGAGATAAGCGAAGGCCAGCAAAAAAATTTTAACATTCATAATACATCCCATTTTAAAATTTTCCCCGGCGATTTACTCCAATATAAATATTTTTCGGATATCCGGGAAAAAGTTTAGGGGACCTCTTCCGACGCCTCGCCTGATGCCGCGATCATCAATTTTTAGACCCCCTTAAATAGGGGATTCGGCTTTACTCAGGCAAAAAATTTAAAGTGGTGCACTCTGGAGAAAAGCCAGCCTTATAGGCCAAATTGAAAAACAAAATCAGGGATTTTTCATGATTGGGAGTGAGACGGTAATCCGCACTTTCAAAAAAGGCCACCTGAGCGTGGTGGGGAAGCCTTATGGGATAAATTTTGTTCCAATTTTCGATGGCCTCATCTAAATTCGAAAGGAAATTTTCCTTTGATTTTTCCAGGGTACTCAAAAAAGAGCTGATTTTTTGGGCCTTTTTTTGAGCGCTTTCTTTTCGGACAATCCACAGCCCAAAGGAAAAGGGAAGCCCCTGCCATTTGTACCACTCTTCAGCCAAATCATAGCAATAATTCCAATTCCCGTGGTAGGAGGATTGGAGGGCTTCATTTCCAATGGCCACGGTACCCACAGGAGAGTCGTCTCCGTTAATAACGGGTTTCACTTGATAATAGTTAGAACACAGCAATTGGAAAAGGACATTGCTGGTGGCTGACGCCGGGGATAACAGCACATTTCGTCCGCTGATATTTTGAAAGGGCACGTTGGATAAAAATAAAACAGATTTAATTTTGCTGCGGCCCCCAGTGGAATAATTGGGAACGATATAATAGTCCTCGGAATTTCGCGCGTATTCAATGCAGGAAGATGGCGCGCAGTCGATTTCACCGCTTCTTAATTGGTCGTTGAGTTCCTTGGGGGAGCCATCTTTAAAATCCAAATCTCCGTTATTTATAACTTCTTCGCCGTAATAAGGCGCGCATACCAAATAGGGGATACGACCCACTACTAAGTTGGAAGTTTCCCTGGCACTGGGAACGGTTTTTTTATCAAATTGGCTTACCGAAGATATCATAAGAAACAAAAAATATTTATCCTCAAAGGAAAGTCTAGGGCAGTGGAGTTATTTTGCAAATTTTTTAATGATGGATAGGGCGGAATTACCATATCCTCCACCAAATAACCAGTAATGGTTTAAAAGGTGATACAATTGATAGAGAGGAACCCGGTCTTTCCAATTTTTTTCCAAAGGGAATTCTTCTTCATAAGCCTCAAAGACCCTGGAGCCAAAACCTCTAAATAACAACATCATGCCCAGTTCGGCCTCCCTATGGGCATAATAACAGGCAGGATCAAAAATAGCCGGGCCTTTAGTTGTGGGGGCAGCATTTCCCGACCATAAATCCCCATGAATTAGGGAAGGGCTGGCATCGGTTTCTAGCTGGAGTTGTACGGCCCTTTTAAAAAGCTCAAACTGTTGGTTTTGGGATTTGGATATGGAGCCTCTCTTTAACAATTTGTCCCAGAGAAACTGTAACCTGTTTTCCAGATAAAAATGGCGCCAGCTTTTGTGCCTATCATTTTTTTGGGGAGTGCTTCCGCAAAAGTTATCTGCTTCAAATCCGAAAGAAGCATGGGTGTTTTTGTGCAATTGAGCAAGACCTCTTCCTAAATTTTCTTCATACTTTTGCTGGGAGGAAATAAAATCCAGATGTTCTAAAAGCAAATAGGAATAGCCACCCGCTGTTCCAACGGAAAGGCAATCGGGAATGGCAAGGGAGCTATTGGCCTTTCTCAAGGCGCTAAGACCTTTTTTTTCCGCCTCAAACATGGCGATTTTTGAGACCTGATTCCATTTTATAAAAACATCGTTTGTGTTGGATTTTAACCGCGCCGCTTCATTGATGCTGCCCCCTGAAAGGGGTTCAATGGCTTCAATTTTATATTGGGAACCGAAAATTTGGGAGAGTTCTTTTTCCACCTCCGAAAGCCATGTATATGCCCCCGAGGAATTTATCATAAGCTATTTTGTGTTTTCCAGATGTTGGATTAAGTTTTCGCAGCATACATCCAACATATCATAAACCTGATTAAAGGCATTCCCCCCGTTATAATAAGGGTCTGGCACGCTTTGGCCGATATGAGGTTCTACATCAAAATCCCGCATCATTTGCAGTTTTTCAAAATCAACAGGATCGCACATGCGTTTAATGTCTCGGTAGTTGGAAGAGTCCATGGCCAATATAATATCAAAGTCCTTAATGTCTTTTAACATAAATTGCCGGGAAACCCCAGGCAGCTCCACCCCGTGTTCCGCAGCGATTTCCAGGGAGCGGGGGTCAGGTCTTTCGCCAACATGCCAGGCACCCGTGCCAGCGCTATCCACTTCGTATTTATGCAGTATATTTTTTTGTTTGAGCTTGTGGATAAAAATACCCTCGGCCAGAGGACTTCTGCAAATGTTACCAGCGCAAACGAAAATGACTTTTTTTACCATATCCCTGAATAATTTAAGGAAAAAAAATACTTTTTAAACCTAAGAATCCTAATGTTTTACTTAAAAATAAACCCTGCCCAAAAAATTCCCATCGTATATTTGCATGGTTTTTTGGGACATCATAAAAACTGGCTATCCGTGGCGAAGCGCATAGATAAAGGGGATGGGGCCTATTTGCTTGACTTTCGCAATCACGGCAAATCTCCTTACTTTGACAGCCATAGCTATTGGGATTTGGCCGAAGATTTACTGGATTTTTTAAAACAGCAATCTATATCCCGTTGCCATTTGGTGGGACATAGTATGGGAGGAAAAGTGGCTTTGCTGGCCGCGCTTCGCTTTCCAGAGCTTATTGAAAAAATGGTGGTTTTAGAAATAAGCCCTTGGAATAAGCGTCCTCCATTAAAGATTGTGCACTCCATGAGCAAATACCCTCTGGAACAGTCCAAAAATTTTGAGCAAATAAAAAACGATTTTTTGCAAATGGGGTTTCAAAAGGAATGGGCTCAATATTTGGCGACTACCATTAAAAAAAATGAAGATGGGAAATTCAGTTGGAATTTAAATCTGCAAATATTGAAAAAATACCAGGAGCATATTCTGGGGTATCAGGTTCCCTTTGAAATTGGAAACCGTCTTCCCGTTCTGTTTATCCGTTCTTACAAATCCCAATATTTATCCCATGAAGACAATCAAAGACTAAAATCCATTTTTCCCAATGCCCAATTCCGATTATTGCCAGTGGAAGGCCATAACCCCCATATGGAATATCCCGAATTGATTGCTAATATTCTTAACAGCTATTTGCGAAGTCCCCGAGCGGGAAGGAAGGATTAACATGGAAGCGCAAAATAAAATTAAAAACCGGTTAAATAAATTATTTCCCAAGAATGTTGCTGAACAGCTAAGTGGGGATATTGTAAAGCTGGCTAAATCTTATAATTCAAATAGCAATTCCAGTTGGAGCTTTAGTGAAAAAGACGCTTTGCTAATTTGTTATGGGGATTCCCTGAAAGATAAAGGACGGGCTCCCCTGGAAAGTTTAACCGGCTTTTACAATCAAAAACTAAAAGGGGCATTTAACTACATTCATATTCTTCCCTTTTATCCCTATACATCTGACGATGGCTTTTCGGTTGTGGATTACAGAGAAGTGAATCCTGAACTGGGTAACTGGGAGCATATTCAGGCTTTGGGAAAAAACTGCAATTTGGTTTTTGATGCGGTCATCAACCATGTATCCGCCTCTTCAAAGTATATGATTGGCCAATGCCAGGGAGATCCCCAATATGAAGATTTTATTGTAACCAGCTCTCCTGATGTGGATTTGTCTTCTGTAACCCGTCCCCGGAATCTGCCCTTGCTACATGAATTTGAAACCCACGCAGGCCCCAAATGGTTTTGGACTACTTTCAGCCGAGACCAAGTGGATTTGAATTTCCGAAATCCTAAGGTATTGCTGGAAATATTGGATGTTTTGTTATTCTATGCCAAAATGGGAGCTAAAATGATTCGTCTGGATGCCGTTCCTTTTGTTTGGAAGGTAATAGGCACTAGCTGTTCTCATTTACCGGAAAATCACGAAATTGTAAAGCTTATCCGGGATGTATTTAATCTGGCTTTTCCAGAAATGATTTTGCTTTCGGAAACCAATGTGCCTCACCATGAAAATCTGGCCTATTTTGGCGACGGGAGTGACGAGGCCCAAATGATATATAATTTTACCCTGGCCCCTCTTATTGCCTATTCCATATTAACATCAAATTGCCAAACATTTGCTAAATGGGCCGCCGGGCTGGAGCAAATCAGCGAGCAAACCACTTTTTTAAATATAACAGCTACCCACGACGGATTGGGAGTGCGTCCCCTGGAAGGAATTCTTCCTCCAGAAGAGGTTGGGATTTTGGTAAAAAGGACTCTGGATAATGGAGGAAAAATCGGGGAAAAGAAAAATCCCGATGGAAGCGTAAGCCCCTATGAACTGAACATAACTTATTTCGATTTGCTGAACTCTGCGGAGGATAAGAATAACCTGGACTTATGTTATGATAAATTTTTATTGTCACAGGTTGTTCCCCTAAGTTTTATGGGAATGCCAGGCGTTTACATTCAAAGCTTATTTGCTTGTGAAAACGACTATGAAGGTTACGCCAAAACCAATATGCCCCGCAGTTTGAATCGGAAAAAATGGGATTATTCCGAGGCGTTAAGCAGACTTGAGAAAGATGAGCACTGTTCCCGTTTCTTTGGGAAATTCAGGGCTTTGTTATTGTTAAGAGGAAAACAAAAAGCCTTCCACCCATTATCACAGCAAGAAATATTAAACAGTCCTAAAGAAATTTTTGCGCTGAAAAGAATTGGAGATTCCGGCCAAACTATTCTAGCAGTTCATAATGTAAGCGCTCAAAATCAGATTTGGAAAGGCCCTTCAGATTATAAAGGGACGGATATTATTTCTGGTAAGGAAATGGATGTAAGCAATCTATCATTGAGTCCTTATCAGTTTTTTTGGATTGAACTAGATTTAATTTAGGCTTAAGCCCTTTTTAAAATCCGCGGGAAATACCGTATCCTTGGGGTTGGATATATATATTCGACTCAGACCCTCTTCGGCCTCCAGGAGCAATTCCCATTTTTGTTCGCCTTTGCTACTGTCTAATCGGTTTAACTCTATTTTCGCTTTTACATTATCGTAGCGGTTTAAAAATTGAATTTGATGTAACTCTTGGCTACTGTCTGTGGCGCAAGCTGTTATAAATTCTTCATAGTCGGGAAAAGGGTTTAAATATTTATAACAATTCATGTTTTCTTTGTTATAGGATTCCACAAACTTAAGGGAGTCGTTTAACATGGGAAGTAAAAAGAAGTATTTGTAGGAATAGCCGTTGTAATTAATGGGTTCCACAAACTGATGCCGGGATTTTTTGCGGAGTCTGCCCATGGGCTCGTCCAGTGTCCATATATCCTGCCCATGGCGTTTAAAGAGAATTTTTTTATGGGGAAAAAGAGGGGCTTTGTTGTATTCCAGCCCAATGGCAGAGGCGTTTTTGTTTACAAACAGCTTATATCTGAATTCGATATTTTTTTTGTTTTCCGGTTCAAAAATTTCCTTTACCTTTACAATGGTTCCGTTGGGGAAGATTGGGCTAAAAGCCTTTTCCAGCGAAAAATCCGGCGGGTCAGCACAAATAAACTGGGGGCAAAAACATAAGAACAGCCCAAAAAGAAGCTTAAATTTTTCCACCCTTTTAAATTAAAAAAGTTGGGAGAGGGATGGGTCTTTGAATTTTTTTATTTCCTCAAGGCTTAAACCTTTGAGTTCATGGGGAAAAACAATCCAATTATCTGTGCTATAGAGGTAAAAATCGGGAACCAGGTTAGTTTGGTTTTTGGAGGGTTTGTAATACAAAGTGGCTGTTTTAATTTCCTTAGGGGCATTTTTCCTGGATTTTTCCCTTATGTTATGGATGACGGCTCTTAAAGTAATCCCGCTGTCAAACACATCGTCCACAATTAATAGTTTATTTTCAGCATTAGCCCTTTCCACAATATAATCCAGCCCATGGATACGGATGGAATTTTGGGCCTCCATTCCTTCGTAGCGACTGGTTCGAATAGCGATATGATCTGAAGGATAGCCTTTGTAATCCAAAAACTCCTGAATGGTAAGTCCAATAGGGCTGCCGCCCCTCCAAAGGGCTACAATAAAATCAGGTTTAAAATCAGAATCCAAAATTTTTTTGGCCAAAAGAAAAGAATCTTTCATTAGGCCTTCAAAACTGAGAAATAGTTTTTCGCTCATTTTTTTAGGAGGTTTTTGTTTGTAATAAACTTTCCAAATTGCGTATCCCTCCACGGATGTCATTGCCAGATGGGCTTTGAAAAACCCTTAGGTCGAATTCCGGAAGGATAGCCAATAAATGGTCGAAAATATCTGCCTGTATACCTTCGTAGTTAACCCAAGCGTTGTCGTTAGTGAAAACATAAATTTCTAAAGGCAAGCCGTGGGGACCAGGTTCCAACTGGCGGATTAAAAAAGTCATCCCCATATGGATTTTGGGGTTTTGCCTTAAATAGCTTTCCACATATGCTCGAAAGGTTCCAATGTTTGTAAGCCTTCTTAAATTGGGAGGAATTAAGTCTTCTTTGGCAATACTGTTGTTGCTTAAATCTATTTCGGGGATTTTCTTTTCCAGATATTTTTTTAAAGGAACAAGTTTTTTGTATTTATCAATGTCCTCCACGGTGCAAAAGCGAATGGTATTCATATCGATATATATGGAACGCTTAATTCGCCTGCCGCCGGATTCGGACATTCCGCGCCAGTTTTTAAATGAATCACTTACAAGGGAATAGGTGGGAATGGTGGTTATGGTTTTATCCCAATTTTGGACTTTAACCGTAGTGAGGGCCACTTCAATAATATTGCCATCTGCTCCATATTTGGGCATTTCAATCCAGTCGCCAATTTTAACCATTTTGTTGGAACTCAACTGAATGCCCGCAACCAAACCCAAAATGGAGTCTTTGAATACTAACAGTAAAATGGCGCTCATTGCCCCTAGTCCACTCAAAAATTTCCAGGGGGATTTGTCCATGAGGTTAGTGATAACAAATATGATACCCAGAGAGATAACCAGAATTTTGGCTACCTGCATGTATCCTTTAATGGGGCGTCGCTGGCTAATTTCCAGGGTATTGTAGTAATCACTGGTGGCGTTTAAAAAACTGTTCAAGGCGAAAATGGCCATCACAGACATATAAGAAAGGGAAAACCTTTGAATCCATTCCTGAAACAAAGGCATAGCAGGGGCTAGCATGTAACTGATTATGGCCGGCGTAATATGGGCGGCCCATCCAAAGACCCTATGCTGAATAAGAGCATCGTCAAATTCGTTTTTAGAGCGGCTGGCTGCAAATACAAGGGCTTGCAAAAAGATTTTGCGAGTGATGTAATGGCCAGCTATGCTGAAAATTACGATACCAAGACCTGCTATTACATAGGTTACCAGGCTTGGGTTTTCTAATCCAGGGAAAAGTTGGCTGATGGTTTTCGCTAATGTTTCGTGCATGTTAGCCTAGGTCTCCTAGTTGTCGATGGTCAGATTTTGCTCAAACCGTTCAACGTTGGAAGTTCCTCCTTCAATAAAGGATTGCTGAGATATTTGGGTAAGCACAGCGTTTTCTCTGAATTCGGCTAAAGTATTGGTGCCCACATTTTTCATGGTGGATTTTAGCTTGCTGAGAGTGACTGGTAAAACTTCTTTGATGGAACCCATTACCGGAACATAAGCGTCCACACCCTCTTCAAACTGGAGGCCCTGTTCATTTACATCTTCACCGTAGCGCATCCAGTTTTTGGCCCTATTGCTGCCTTCTCCCCAATAGGGTTTGTACAGCTTGTCTTTGATTGTGATTTTAGGAGTGGGGCTTTCCAAAGTCATGGCAAAATAGCGGCCCAGCATTACAAAATCAGCGCCCATAGCCAAAGCAATAATAATTTGGGTGTCGTTGGACAGACCACCATCGGAACAAACAGGAACATATATCCCGGTTTCTTCAAAATATTTGTCTCTTTCTTTCACAACATCCATTAAGGCGCTTGCCTGGCCTCTGCCAATACCCTTTTGCTCTCGGGTGATACATATGGAGCCGCCCCCAATGCCAACTTTTACAAAGTCTAAATCTCCTTTTTCCACTAAAAAGCGAAAAGCCTCGCCGGATACCACATTGCCTCCGCCAATGACCACATTGTTGCCATAATGTTTGCGTATCCAAAGAGCGGCTTCGGATTGAAATTCGGAATAGCCATCTGAGGAATCAAAACAAAGCACATCGGCACCAGCGCTTATTAGGGCGGGGACCCGCTCTTTAAAATCATGGGTGTTGATGCTTGCAGCCACCACTAGGCGCTTTTGAGCATCTAAAAGTTCATTGGGGTTGTTTTGGTGGTCTACATAATCTTTTGTGAACACCAATGAGGAGAGGTTTCCATTTTCATCTAAAATGGGAAGGCATTGCTTTTTGTTTTTATGCAAAATAGAGTTGGCTTCTACCAAACTTATTCCCACATTGCCGAAGATGACTTTTTCCATGGGAGTCATAAAATTAGAAACGGTAGAGTTCAAGTCTTCTTCAAATTCCCAGAAGTCTTTATCCGTAATAATTCCCAACATTTTACCATTGGGCCCGCCATCTTCAGTGACAGGCATGGTAGAGTGGCCTGTTTTTTTTCGCTGTCTTACGAAATGGAGTAATGTATCTGTGGGTTTTAAGTTGGAATCGGATTTTACAAAACCGGCTTTGTGCATTTTCACTTTTTCCACCATGGCAGTTTGCTTGGCGATGGGTTGCGAATTAAAAATAAAAGAGCAACCTCCTTGCCTCGCCAGGGCAATGCCAAGCTCCGAACCTGAAACAGACTGCATGGATGCAGACACTACTGGTATATTAATTTCAAGACGAGAACTTTCCCCTTTTTTGAATTTGGCAAGGGGAGTTTTAAGAGAGATGGGTTTATCAATATTGTCTTTTCGGGTAAGACCGGGAATAATCAGATATTCGGAAAATGTTCTGGAAATATCCGGTAAAATTTTAGCCATGGGAATAACATTCCTTTGCAAATTGAAATTTAAAGCTGTGGTTTAAAGCGCGCAGGGGAGAGGGAGTGATTTTATTTGCTTTTAATAATCCCTTCCGGTTCTCGGCCATATCCAAAATTATAATTTTGACTTTTTCCTATCAACCCCAGGGAAAAGAGAAAGACAGAAAACAGAGGCTCCGGTACGGACCAGCTAAAATAAATAGTGTGTTACAAGTGGAAAAAAAACTGAGTTCCCTTATATCCGGCAGCAAAGAGACCAAGGCCAAGCAATACCTGTGACAGGCTAAAAAATAAAAAGGGAAAAAACCCCCTATCTAAAGTGAGGTAAAGGTCTTTGCTAAAAGTGCTGTAGGTGGTAAAAGAACCCAAAAAACCGGCAATAAACAAAAGGGCAAGGGTAGCGGACCAGGGTTCGGGCAATTTTTTGTAAATGAGAACCACTGCGATACCCATCAAAAAAGAGCCTGCAGAATTTATAATAAATGTGGGAAACTGTTGGGGAGTGTGGCTTAAGCCTTTACTGATAGCATATCTGAGGCAAGCACCGCCGCTGGCTCCCAGAGATACAAGCAATATGGTTTTTAATATTTCGGGCATGGTTGTTTTTCCATCCTGTGGTTCCTTTCCAAATTAAAAAAATCTTTGAATCTTTATGGGGTATGAAAAGAAAAGGGAAAAAATCATTGGCTCTTTACGGGTTGATTGCCTGGGGAATTTTTGGCTTTATTGTGGCTATGCAGGGTCGACCTCTGGTATTTCTTGTAGCTTTGCTGGGAATGGGCCTTTTTGGCTGGTTGCATTTTCGTTGGACTGGCGAGGGCTAATCTTACTGAGTAAAACTAAAGCCCCTTAAAATTTTGTATACAAATATTTCCTTGATATTTTTGGGAAATTTTAGAAAATATTTAAAAAATTGCTTATTTTTAAAAAAAAATAAGGGCAATTCTTTTTTGGAAAGCTCTTTTGTATACACAAAATTAGCCCTTTTTTAAAAATAATAAGCCGAAATGCGCCGCATTGACTATAATAGCCTAAATGGGGCAGGGCTTGGAACTAAATCTTTCCGCAGTAAAATACTCAATTTTTGAGTTTTCCGATTACAGGGGCTTTTTACGTCATGTGTATGAAGAGGGCAAAAAAGGACAAAAGGGCTTTACCCATCGCTCTATGGCTGCAGCCCTTGGTTTTTCCAGTCCTAATTTCGTTAAGCTTGTGATGGATGGGGAACGAAACTTAAGCCATAGCGCCACCGAAAAAATTATAACTGCTTTTGGCTTTAAAAAAAAGGAAGCGGCTTATTTTAAGTCTTTGGTTTTGTTTGAACAGGCTAAAAGCACGCCTGAGAAAAACTACTACTTTGGCCTATTGGCTAATTACCGAAGCTTATCCAATACAGCGGAAATAAGTACCAGCCAATATGAATATTATACAAACTGGTACAACGCCGTGGTGCGTGAGCTGGTAGTGGGTTTACCGGAAAATCTTGATGTTAAGGAATTGGGAAGGTGTGTACATCCCCACGTTTCCGGGAAGGATGTGAAAAAATCCATTCAATTATTAAAAGATTTGAAATTTATTAAACTGGATGAAGAGGGGTTTTATCAGCAGGATTCACCTTTGTTAAAGGCGAATCCCAAAGTTCAAAATTTAAGTATTCGAAATTTTCATAAAAAAATGGGGGAGTTGGCGTTGAAAGCCTTGGAAGAACTTCCCACGGACAGGCGAAACATTTCTTCTGTGACCGTGAAAATATCTCCTAAAGGTTATCAAAAATTATCTGAAAGGATAGAGAATTTTCGGGAAGAAATAATGGCTCTGGTTCGGGAGGATAGCGGTGTGAGGGATGTATACCAGCTAAACTTTCAGATGTTTCCCTTATCTGATTTGGGTGAGCAGGAGCAGAGAAAATGATGCTTTCCGTTTTCCGCAAATCAAAAAAAGGGTTGCGCTTTTTGCTTATCCTTATGCTATGGGGTTGCGGGGGCAATGATTTAACCGTTGTGGATGGAGGTTCTGGTACTAATACCGGGAACTCTTTAACCGCAGCCTACCGTTTTGAAAATGGAGATCCCGCAGCCTATGCCCAGGTAAGTATCCGTCCGAGCGGCTATTTAAAAACCCGACAGGCAGATTCCGGAGTCACCGTTTATGATTTTATTACCAACCGCCAGGGTGAGTTTACCATAAATGAAGTGCCGCAAGGGGAGTATAACATTGAGGTGTACGACAACAATGATAGGGCGGTGCTGCAAAATATTGCCATTGACTCGGACACAACTCAATATGTATTGAATGTGGCCACTCTCACTTCCGTGGGAAAAATCAGTGGAAAAATTAATTTACCCGAAAGTAATGTACAGGTTTATGTTCAGTTGGTGGGAACCATCCACAGCGCCCAAGTAGACCAGGCAACCGAAAAATTTGAAATATCTAATGTGCCGCAGGGGAATTACCAGCTTATGGCTTTTTCCCCGGAAGAAGAAAGTATCAGCGAGACTCAATGGGAAGTTAAAGTGGAACCCAAAGAAGAGTCTGTATTAAACGGAATTAATTTGGAAAACTATGAGAACTGGCAACATAGCAAAGTTTTGATTTTAAAAGCCCTGGCAGAATCAAACTTTAATGCCTTGGAAAACTATTATCCCCTTCTACTGCAACTTAACAGTCGCAACTTTGATTTTTCTGAGGCCAAGGAGGATGGTTCAGATTTTCGAATTCTGGATAGTGAGGGTGTGTTGGCTAAGTATAAAATAGAAAGCTGGGATGCAACCAATAGCAGAGCTGCCATATGGTTGCATATAAGCAATATTTCTGCTTTTTCTGTAGGACGAAGTTTTACTCTTTATTGGGGCAACCCATTGGCGGAAGATAAGTCAGATCCGGAGTCCGTTTTCTCAGAAGAATCTTATCAGGCTGTTTGGCAATTTAGCCAAAGCATGGGAGACAGTATTTCAGACGCTTCCGCGAGCAATAACAATGGCGCTCTGCAAAATGCCAGCGGCGGTGATGTTAGTATAGATGGATTGGCCGGAAAGGGTTATGAGTTGAACGGAGAAAATCAATACATGACCTCTACTCAGGTCCAATGGAATCCCAATGTTTACACCATATCTGTATGGTTTAAAACCGAGACCCAGTCGGGCGGAAGGCTTATAGGTCTTTCTAACCCCCAAATTATCGGCGGCCTCCACAAAAATGGGGAGAGGCAAATATGGATGTCCAATGATGGCCGTTTGAATTATGGTGTTTTTAACGACAGTTTGACTTTGGAAGAGTGGTATTTGCTGGAGCAAGATTCCATCGCTTTTAAAGACAAGGAATTTGACGATACCCACCGTCAAATAATTTCCGGGACTAATGTTGTAAATGACGGTCAGTGGCATTTGGCCGCTGCAACATTGAGTTCGGAAGGGATGAAATTGTATTTGGATGGGGAGCTGGAAATTTCTGACGGCAGATATACATATGGATCCGCACGCGAGGGTTATTGGGTGTTGGGTTCGGGCATATTGGGCGGATGGGACCCTCATCCCCGAAGCATATACTTTGAAGGCATACTTGATGAGGCCAGGGTAGAATACATAGCCCATTCGGATGCATATATCAAGCTCATGTATATGAATTTGATGACTCCGGAAAATGTGTATACCCTGGAATAGTTTCTGAATATTGTCAATGGCAGTGTTTGAAAGCCTTCCATAATTAAACCAAGCGGGCCAAGTTTTATTGTTTTGGTTTAGCCCGCCTTTATTTTTCTCTTTTGCGTGTGGGACTTTCTGACCGCTGGACTGGAAAAAATTTGTATACAAAAAATGATATAATTTTTTTTGTTTAAACAGTTCTAAAAAGCTGAAAATTCGAAAAAATTCCTTTAAAAATACAAAAAAAGCTGATTTTGTTTTTAAAAAATGTATACAAAAAACATGATTTTGACTAAAATTTACACTGCGGGTTTTTCAAAAGCCATATATTTTACAGTATATTGAAAATGGGGGTATCACAATGAACGGACAAAACAAGTATTGGAAAGCTGTTTTTAAAGCAACCGTATTTTCCACCCTGCTCTTAACTTCCAGCTGGGCGCAACGGGAGGGGGATAGGCAACCCTTGGAAACCGTTAATCCACGGTTTGATCTAGTATCTCTTCGGCCTAATAATTTTACCCCTAAGGTTAGTGGCATGCGTTGGTTGAGTGAAGACACTTTGTTAATTCTCGACTGGAACGGAGACCACAATCTGGTGCACAACCTTCAGTTTGGTGGACGTTTATATAAGATTACCAACCTTGAAAATGAGCAACCTAATATCCAGCTTTTTGCAGAGGGTCTTACAGATCCTCTTGGTCTTGAAGTGGTGGATGGAAAAATATTTGTATGTGGGGGAGAAACCCTATACGAAGTACTACCGGATGACAATGGAGATGGAAAATCAGAAGGCGTGAGGGTTATTAAAGATTTTAATCATCCCACGCATGGACGCCATGAATTTTTCTTCGGTCTGTTATACGAAGCGCCGTATTTTTACGGGGCTCTATCTGCCAGTAAAGAAGGGACTGTTAGTATTGATCAAATTAACCCTGGCCGGGGTGCCTTTTATAAAATTCACGAAGAAACCGGCGAAGCAGAAGTTATGTCAGCTGGGTTACGAACTCCAAATGGTTTAAACTGGGGCCCAGAAGGGGAAATGTTTAATGCGGATAACCAGGGCGCCTGGCTGCCTTCTTCAAAATTGATGCACATTAAAAAAGACGAATTTAATTTTTATGGCCATCGTCAGGAAATTGCGGCTAACAATTGGACTCCTCAAGAAGTGGCCCGTCTGGAAGAGTGGAAATCACACGAAGATACCCCTCCGGCCGTTTGGTTTCCTCAGGGTTTAATCGGTCTTTCACCAACGGAACCCTTGTTAATTCCTCACGGTATTTTTAAAAATCAAATGTATATCGGCGATGTGGCTTACGGTGGAATCCAAAGAGTTTATCTGGAAAAAGTAAAAGGAGAATTCCAAGGGGGAGTTGTGCGCAGCATAGGCGGCCTCGAAGCAGGTATCAATCGAATGATTTGGGGACCGGATAGTGCTCTATACATCGGAGGAACGGGCGAAGGAGATCAGAATAATTGGGGTTGGCGAGGTTTTAAAACAGCCTTTCAAAAACTGGTTCCTACCAATGAGGAAACATTTGAGATAAAAGCAGTTTATTCCAAGCCCAATGGTATGACCATTGAATTCACGCATCCTGTGAATAATGCAGCTAATAATGCCTCCAGTTACGTAGCTCAGGCCTGGACTTTTGCGCCAAATGAACAATACGGTGGTGGAAATAAAGTCGGAACCTACAACTTGCAAATCAATAATGTCAGTGTTAGTGACGACAGAAAACTTGTGTATTTAGAAATTGGTAATTTCCGCTTGAACCACTGCGTATACATCAGAGTCAATGGGGTTAACTCTGGGGATGGAAAACAGCTGTGGAGCACAGAAACTTGGTACACTTTAAATGCGCTGGGAGAGGGTGAACCATTTGAAGTGGACAATGGCATTGAAGAAGAAGTTTCTGTAAAAGGGGAAAGGGTTTCCCAGAATTTCAATATCCGCTCTGTTGTGGGAGGCTGGGAAATGCAGTTTGATTCTCAACAAGAAAAGGCTGAAGTTTCCTTATTCCATCTAAATGGAGAAAAAATTAAGGAATACAGTTTCAATGCAGCCAGCCAAACTCAAGTTTTGGCTCCTGAATTGCAAAAAGGCGTATACTTTCTAAAAGTAAAGACTGACGTGGGTACTTTTAGCCAAGCAGTGAGAAAGCTTTAATTAAATAAGTGAAATGGGGAGTTTTATAATGTTTAGATACATATTATCATCAATTTTATTGTCCGGATTTTTTGTGGCAGGTTTTGGGCAAGAAGCTAACCAACTTTCCGAGTTGGAAGAAATGGCTGGGTATGATCTACTTTGGAATGGCCAGGATTTTGATGGTTGGCATGGATATCGATTAAACCGTGTGACGAGTGTTTGGGAAATAAAGTCAGATGGAAATTTAGGCCCAAGAATAGAGACCGTAGCTGGTGGGGAAAAAATTCCTATTTTAACAGATACCCAATACAAAAATTTTGATTTTAAGGCGGAAGTCGCCTCTATATATCCGGATGGAAATAGCGGTATTTTTTTAAGATACAGGGAAGAGGCCATTGAATACTGGGAAAAAAGATCAGGTCCAGAAGTTCAAATTTGCGCCGATCAAAATTCTGATTGTAAAAACGCCATTCACTCATTCGGCGCATGCTATGAAATGTTTCCTGTAACAGAGAATTTAAGAACAAGCTGGTATAACCCTCCTGGGGAATGGAACCAGCTGAGAGTTATTGTTTATGACAGCAATTACGTTCATTATGGAAATGGGAAAAAGTTATTGGAATATAAAATTGGAACTCAAGAATTCCAGAGAGCCTATGATGCCAGTAAATATTCCACAGATGGAAATAATGGGAATTATTACGATATTCATGAAGGAAGTATTCTGTTACAACATCATAGTGAAGTGGGTATGACTTTTAGAAATTTAAAAGCTAAAACATTAGAGATCCATCCCTTTTTGCAAGAGTTTCCAGATGGTCAGTGGCCTGATGAATTACCGCAGGACTACGTATTTGGAAAAAGAGGATGCACCAATCCCGAGGCTATTAATTACGATGAAACTGCTGTAGTCGATGATTCTACTTGTGAAACGGAAGTATCTATCCATGATCCCAATTCCTGGAAAAATTTGGAAGTAGTTCAATGGAAATCTGGTTCAAATGAATATATGTTTGAATTGAATTTCGCACATAAAAAGGTTGCAGCATACCATGTTGATGGAAGAGAGATAAAACTCTCTAAAAATGGTCAAATATATTTATTAAATTTGGATGGCAATAATCTTGGTTTGGTAATCCTTAGGGTTACGGTTACCAACACTGAAATTATAAAGCCTATTAAATTTTAATTTAAATCTGGGAAACACATATGAAAAAACTCTTAGCCTTTGCGGTTGTTTTTACCTCATTTTTTAGTGCAAACATCTATGCTCTTGAAGATTCGGATATTGAAATAAAATCTCCTAAAGTATTTTATGAATTTGGAAGCATTGTGCGCGGTGTGGAATTAGGTACTGATACGATAAATAATCAATGGGCGCAACGGTTTGGAGGAATGTTTGAAATAACGGCAAAAAAGGACGATAATTTTCAGGCCTATTTTGGCATAGGTGGAATATTCTGGCACGCCTTGCCAGAAAGGGCTACAGATCCGGGGACTTTGGTTTTTTATGGTGATGCGATAATTACAAAAGCCTATGGTAACTATTTAATTGGAGATCCAGAAGCTCCTGTTGCGAAAGTAAACTTTGGATATTTTCCTTTAAAGTACTCTTTGTCCAAAAACTTGGGAGAATACCTATTTAGAACTGGTACTTATCCGAATTACATTATCACGGGTAACCCCTTGACCACAGTTAATACGTCTGTAATGGGTATATTGGGATTGTCTGTGAGTCATAATATTGGTGAAATATTTTCCCATAGCATTTTTCTAACTAGCGAAAGGCAAACATACCCCCTCCACGATTTTTCCCTATCTTATCTTGCAAAATTGTCACTAGGTGGTTTTTCCATTGGAACTGGGCTAAAATTTAACAGGTTAATTCCTATAACTCCAAGTAATACTACTCCTACTTCTATTCAAAACAGTTACTTTAATTACCAAGGGGTAAACTACACCTTTAATGAGGAGTATTATTATCACCTTTCCGATGGTGCTCTGGAAGACATGGACACTGTTAGTTCGGACTATTGGGCAGATGTAGCCGGCTTAGTGGATAGCCTGGAAAAGGCTTGGCAAGTGGACTCAACATCAGCAGGTAAACCTGCATATGAGAACTATTCTTTTAAAGGGATAAACGCTTTGTTGTTTGCTTCTCTTAATTTTAACAGCATTCTGGGAATGGAATCAGAGGATGTGGGTAATTTTAACATTTATTCTGAAGCTGTTTTAATGGGGGTTGAAAATAAACCCATATACTATGAAAACCGAATGGAAAGATTAGCCGTAATGTTTGGTCTAAACTTACCAACTTTTGGGTTGTTAAACGACTTGAATTTTGAAGTTGAATACTTTCCTTCAAAATTTGTTAATGGTTATAGAGAAGCGAAATATTCCCAAACTCCAACCCCAGATTTTAGTTATAACACTTTAGAAGGCTATGATCCTGAGGACTGGAAAAATGACGACCTTAAATGGTCCGTTTATTTGAGTCGAAAAATTATGGATGGTTTAACCTTTGAAACTCAAATTGCCAGTGATCATTTGCGTGGGCGCCGAGGAAACAGAGTAGTAACTGAACAGTCTATTTTGGTGGATAAAAACCATTGGTATTACATGTTCAAGTTACAGGCTGCTTTTTAAATAGAGTATTGTTAATCAAAAAGACATTGGATATAATTTTTTATCCTATTTGACTGACTTTTCGAACCAGTTCTAAACTTGAATAAGGAGAACTGGAATGATAGACGATATTTTAAAAAGCTCAAGATGAGCTGGGCGCTAATCTTGGCGAAACCATTTATATATTTGTCCTTTTTCCACAGGCTTCAACTTTAAAATCTAATGCCAATATTCACTTTTAAAAATGCAAGCATCAAAGTCTCGAGTATTAGCTGAATAGAATTGGATATAAAAAGAATACCCCCACCCTTACGGGTGGGGGCGGCTGCGCGAATTCTAGAGTTGGTTTAACAAACCAACAAAATCATTTTAAAGTTATTCTTTATTTGTAGCGGAAGGTATTTAATTCTGGAAACTGCTCTAAATAACGCTCACAAAATGTGAGCGGAAAGATGAGCTATTTTTAAACTTTGCTTTTATAAGCAAAAAATAGAGACTAATTTTTAATTACCCTCTTGGTTACGATTCTTGCCCTCAATATCAAAATCAAACCAACTAACAGGCCCCGGTTTCCAGGGGCCTGCCTCATTTTTGCCTTAAAATAAAAAAGAGGGCCAATAAGGCCCCCTTTTTATGCTGGAGATAATAAAACTTTTACATGGACCAGCACATGGCTGTTGGGGTTGCTTCTCTGGCAATACCTTGTCGGTATTCTTTTTCGTAAGTTTTGCCGTTCTCAAATCTATATAGAACTTTCCAAATATAAACTCCGCTGCCCACAAATTGGCCGTTGTCGTCCTTTTGATTCCAAACTAAAAAGCTTTTATAACCTGCTGGATCCTGACGGTTGTCAGCGGCTAATTCTCCACAGTAGCCAAAGTTTTGCTGAGAAGCGTGGATAAATTTGCCAAGGTGATCAAAGATGTTTACTGTGGCCGTATAGCGCTCTGCAGAGTGCACAGCCACTAAGGATAAACAGTTGTTTTGCAGGGCTCTAACTGGTTCCTGAGCTGAAAGGGAAGAGTCTGTACAAATATTATTGACGTTGCCTGTTTCATCTAAGGTCACTGGCGGAATCCATTCCACAATTTCGCCAGCAGTGCGGTGATCCACTACGACCCAACCGGCATCCACATCAATAACTGGAATGGAATCGTTAACCCTTTTTACATAGGTTTCTTCTTTGTCGCTGCCAATTACATCTCTTACCAATATAGAGGAAACTTCGTGAAGCTTGGAGTCGCGGCCACCAACTGGAATGAGTTCTGGAGTAGAAGTCATCTCCTGATAATCCGCGTTGGGATTGAGGATGATGCAATCACCTGTCCCCAAATTAAAGTTGGAAGCATCTCCACGGGTGTATAAGGTCCATGTTAGACCATCTTCGGATACAGTGGGTACAGCTTCCAGTTGCACAGGTATTGGGTCGCCCTGACAATCTTTAAAGAAGAGAAATAAATCTGTCCAGGGGTCCTGGACATTTCCACGAGGTACCAGAGGTTCAGATACCCGAACCAAAACAGTATCGGGAAATGTTTTTATTTCTCCTGTACCTGCTACAATATATTTCTTAAAGTCAGATGGGATTTTTTCGGCAACTTCGGCAACTGGCCCAGCGGTTACGTTAATGGAAACCGTAGCAATATCCCGGGGGTCTCTGGGATGCACCCAGGTAATGGTTATAACATCATTTGGCCCGCTTTGTATGGTTCCGTCTCCAGCCACAGCAGCGCCTCGGGTAAAGTTGAAAAGCTCCCTGAAACTGTCTGGGTCTAACTGGCTAAGGGGCAGGGTCTCTGAATCGCCAGTTACCTGAGAAGTAATGGTAACCATAGCGGAAGGCACTCCACTTGGAGTATTGAGCAAAACCCCCAATTGGTCGGCTTCGAAGCTTATGGATTGAATAATGTTGTAATTTTCATTTGTAGCATATATATCGCTAGGTTCTACACATTCGATATTAAACAGGGAATCCGGCAATTCAAAGTCTCCGGCAGTGGAAGCGGGCCCACTCACATCAATTATAAAGGAGGTTTCCTTAGTATCCTGAACTCCATTTTGTTCCTGGCGGCTGGTTACTTTAATGCTGTTTAGCCCAGGATTAAGGCTTACAATATCATCAAGGTTTGCCCGAAAACTTCTGCCACCATTTGAAATATGATTGGCTGCACCATCTGCAATGGCAGTTTGGCCATTTGTAATATTTTGCACCTGGGTCCAGGTTGGCTGAGCGGTGATAAAAATATTATTAATAATTGCCAGTACAACCTCATCCAATTGAGCGGTCGCATTGGCTTCTACCGGAAAGTATCCGCCACCAGTTTCTTCACCTAAGTCAATAAGTGTTCTGGCATTATCCCCTTCCATGGTGCCATCAATTCGGATACTGTACACAGGGGGGTGACCACCTTGGTTGACCCAGCTGTTAAATTGAGAATTATCATTGGGATTTCCATCGGTGATAAATATGATGGCCTTATTCTGGTTCGGGCCAGCTTGAACCAAAGTTTCCGCAGCAGACAGAGCAGGGGTGTATTGGGTGCCAAATTTTTCATCGTCAGGCGTGGCCATGCGGCATTCCAAATCTATGGTGCCACGTAAACCCTCATAGGTTTGCCAATTGTTTGGGTCGTAAGTAACACTCGGATCAATGGCAGCTCCATTTCCATCGGCAATATCAGAAGCAATCCAGCCCAGTACAGTGGTAAAATTTTCAGCAGTGGTTAAAGCTAGGGGAGCGCGTTCTGTGCAATTTCCTCCGGCAAAGGGAACCAAGCCCACAGCGGAAGCGTTGTTTATCTCTGCGATTTTTTGAACAGCATAACTAGCCGCTATGGGAGAGTAATAAGTGCTGTCGTTGTATGCCATAGAGCCACTTTGGTCTACCACAATAACAATATCCACCGGGTCTCTTACCTGAAAGGCATCGCCGCAAATATTCAATTGGTCTCTGGCAATTCTGGTTGTGTTGCTGGGAACAGTTATAGTCTGACCGTTTACCGCAGCTAAATCAATGCAGCGCTCTCCCACTAAATCGCACCTTAGTTCATTTTGAGCGTATAGCCCGCTAAACATAAAGCACAAAAAAAACCACGTAATGGTGATTTTTCTCCCCATATTTTCCTCCTCGAAAATCCTACCTGTAGATTGAAGATTTAATTAATCGAAGGTTGAATCAGGCGTTTGTAGAATTTACCTGATAGATCCAAAAATTTTCAAACCCCAAATTAAAAAAACCCCCCGGTTAGTTTTTTTATAAGAATAAGTTCAAAAAAAAATATTCGCAGTGGATTTTTCATAAAATCGCCGAATATTTGGAGAAAAATTGGGTCCAATGTTTCGAAAATTGCAGAAACCCGTCATTTTAGCGACCCCTGAAACTTTAATGGCATATAAGCAAACGCCAAAAACTAAATTTCTTAAAATTTACATGGAAATTTTTTGCAGTGGGGGGAGTTTTGTTGGCGTTCCCACGGGGGTTTGAACCCCGGTTGCAGGACTGAAAATCCCGAGTCCTAGGCCACTAGACGATGGGAACGTGACCAACGGGCAAGAAATTAATAAAAAAAAAATGGAAATAAAGGTATTGGCAAAAAAAATATGCAAAAAGTTGGAGGGCTCTAACTTGCCGTATCTAAAAATTTTGTGAGAATTAATTCGTTTCCGGAATCGGAATATTCCATCCGGTCGATATATTTTTTACTCAGGTGGATTCCAAAGCCTCCCGGGCGAATTCCGTTTTTGTTTCTTTCTTCCAATACCTGACTGGGGTGGGTGATGGGGTCGGGAATTTGTTTGTAATCAAAGCCGGTACCTTCGTCTTTTATTTTAACCACTACCTTATCCTTAAACATCACATAAGATACATCCACCTTTTTCTCAAAGCTAAATCTGTTGCCATGTTCCATGGCATTTAAAATCATTTCATTTACCGCAAAACAATATTCCCGAACTTCATTAGAGTCCAGGCTGCTGTGGCTGAGGAGGTTTTCCATAAAACGGTTGGTGCTTTTTAAAATATCAGTGTTGGATTTTAAATTAAAATGTATCCAGTCCCCCAGGATTCTAGATTTTTCCATAAACCTTTTTTCCTGTTTCACCTCATTGATACAGTCTGTAACATCGCTGAGGCTAAAGGGCTTTTTAATCCAGGCGTTGGCGCCATACTCAAAAACTTTTACCAGGTCGGGGTTTTCTGTAGAGGCGGTAATAATAATAATGGGAATGTGGTGGAATTTTCTATTTCTCTTTAAGTGGCGGCACATTTCCAATCCCGACATACGGGGCATATAAATATCCGTTAATATGAGGTCCGGAACATTTTTTTCAACAAGCTCAAGGCCCTCTCTTCCGTTGTATGCTTTTAAAATTTCGTAGCCTAATTTGGAGCTGAGCTTAGCCAAAAGTTCCAGGATTTTGGGATTGTCCTCTACAATTAGAACTTTTGCCATGCTACTTTTTTGAAAAAGTTTACCTGAAACTGATTTTATGGTACCTTTTCCTACTTAATCATGCAACGAATACCCGCTACATTTTTACCATCCATTGTTAAATTGTTTATATTGCTATACAATTAGGACTATATGAAATACGGTATTTATTCTGATATTCATGCTAATCTGGAAGCTCTAAAAGCAGTGATGAATTCCATGGATGGCCGTGGGGTGGAGCGAAAAGTGTGTTTAGGCGATGCGGTGGGGTACGGACCATTTCCCAATGAATGTATTAAGGTAATTGAGCAGGAAAGTGCTGTTGCCATTTTGGGTAACCACGACTCTGTGGCTCTTGGTCGTGAGAGCTCGGACCAATTCAATTATTTTGCCAAGAACGCTATTGAATGGACTCGGGAGGTTTTATCTCCGGAATCCACAGACACCATGCAAAAATGGCCTTATCTGGTGGAAGAGCCGCCAGTCACTTTTGTACATGCCTCTCCCAGGTCACCAGCGGATTGGACTTATATTGCCACTCTGGACGAGGCAGTGGATGCTTTTAGTTATTTCCAACAGCGCATTTGTTTTATTGGCCACACCCACCTACCTGTGATTGTAATCATGGAAGGGGAGCAGGCTTTTTACGTTTCGGAAAAGCTCCATCACAAACTGGAAGAAAACCAAAGGATTCTGGTAAACGTGGGAAGTGTGGGCCAGCCCCGTGATGGACATACCGCTGCCTCCTGGTGTTATTGCGATACGGAAACTCTGGAGGTGGAAATAGTAAGGGTTCCCTACGATTTACAGAAAACACAAAAATCCATGACAGAACGGGGCTTTGACGATTTTCTGATTACCCGGCTAGCTATGGGCAAATAGCTCCATGAAAATTTTGGTTCTTTGTGTGGGGAAAATGAAAAACCCTGCCTTAAAAGATTTGGCTGAGGATTACGCTTCCCGGCTTTCTAAAATGGCCAGTTTGGAAATTCTGGAAATCAAAGATGGGAAGGCTGTGGATGGGCAAGCTCGCCTTGAAGAAGAAGCCTTGGAAATTGAAAAGAAAATGGGTTTCCTGAATTCTTGTATTTTGCTCGATGAAAGAGGTAAGTCTATGAAATCATTGGATTTATCCGATAAAATCAAGGAATTCCAAAACCGATCCCAGCGCCAGATAAGCTTTATAATAGGAAGCAGCCACGGACTATCTAAAGCCTTAAAGAAAAAAGTGGCCTTTCACATGAAATTGTCGGATTTTACGCTGACCCATGAAATGGCTCGGATGCTGCTATTGGAACAAATTTACCGGGCACATTGTATTTTAAAAAATATCCCTTACCACCATTGAGTTGGACAGGTCAATTGCTGGGTTGCCCTTTCAGATAAAAAAATTCCAATCTTTTCTTCAGGAATTTTCTGTAAAAACCGAAGTATAGAAAAAAGGATGACCATGGAAGGCAATCAACAAAGAGGACAATTTCTCCACAAAGAGGGCGAGGATCGCCGCAGGGCGGTGGAGGAGATAAAGCTCAAAATTGAGTCTGGCTTGTTCTCTTCGGATAAAGTGATCAAAGACATCGTAGAAAAAATTGGGCCTCACTTCGCTTCTATGGGTGTTGAATAAAAGGCCGCAAACAGAAAGCGCAAAACTTTCCATTTAAAAATTTTCTTATTTCCATTAAATTGATTTTCTTTAGCTGGATAACAACTGGCCTAACCTATGAACAGGTACAAAATCAATGAATTCGCCCATGGAAAAAAGCTTGATGCCGATTCTGTAAAGTCTTTGTTTTGCAGGCGTTATGAAATTCCATTAAAATCATTAATGGAGTTTAAAATAAGCCGCCTTTCCCTGGATAGCCGCAAGGCCAACCGCCCTGTTTATAAGTACAATTTGGAATTTTCTTCGGAATTGGAGTTATCGGGAAAGGGTGTTAAAAAATTAGATCCCGAAGGCTTTGCCTCAAAGCCCAAACTCCATTGGGGAAATAATCCTGTGGCGGTAATTGGAGCGGGTCCCGCGGGAATGTTCGCAGCTTATGCTCTGGCAAAAAAAGGCTTTAAAGTTCATGTGTACGAGCGGGGAAGTGAAGTTAAAAAGCGGGCCGGGGATGTGCGTAAATTTGTAAAACAGGATATTTTTAACGCCGAGTCCAATATTCTTTTTGGGGAAGGGGGGGCCGGCACCTTTTCCGATGGAAAGTTAACCTGCCGGAATAACAATCCCTATACCCAACAGGTTCTGGACATTTGGGTGGAATGTGGTGCAGTTCCGGAAATCGCTTATTTGAGTCGTCCCCATATTGGAACGGACAGGCTTCAGTTTTTAGTCAGCGAGCTAAGGGAAAAAAGCCAAGCCCTTGGGGTGGAATACTTTTTTGATGCAAAAGTTGATGGTATTGTTGTAACAGATAGAAAAATAAAAGGTTTAAATGTTTTTGGTGAGTTTAAATCTTATGACAATGTGATTTGGTCTGCGGGACATTCCGCCCGGGATTTATACAAAAATTTATGGGAAAGTGGCGTGGCTCTGGAACCCAAATCCTTTTCTGTGGGAGTTAGGGTAGAGCATCCCCAAAGCCTGATTAACGCCCAGCAATTGGGAGAAAGGGTGGATGCCAAAGCCATTGGGGCAGCGGAATATTATCTGACTTTTAAATCCGAGCAGCACCGGGCCTATTCTTTTTGTATGTGCCCGGGAGGTGTGGTAGTGCCCTGCGCCGATTCGCCAGAGGGTATTTGCGTTAATGGTATGAGCTATTCCAGTCGGGCTACCCGCTTTGCCAATTCAGCCATTGTGGTTCCTGTGGACCCTTCGGATTTTGAAGCAGGACTGCCACCAAACGCCCCCCGGGAGAAAAAAGAGCTGTGGGGCATGTACTACCAGGAAAATATGGAACATAAAGCCTTTCAAATGGCCGGAGGCGATTTTAGCTACCCCGCACAAACTGTGGCGGCTTATTTGGCAGGGAAAAAAGATGAAGAGCTTCCCCCCAGCTCTTTTCAGCGCAAGCTGGTTCCCTGCGATTTATATGGCCTGTTTACTAAAAAGGTAAATGCGGCTCTCAAAGCCGGGCTTAAAAATTTTGATAAAAAAATACCCGGGTTTATTGAACAGGGACTTATGATTGGCCCGGAATCCCGCACCAGTTCACCCCTTCGCATAAGCCGCAATCCCGAAACTCTGGAGTCCACAAACACCAAAGGCCTTTTTCCTCTGGCGGAAGGAGCCGGCTATTCGGGGGGGATTGTGTCCTCGGCGGCTGATGGTTTAAAATTGGCGGATTTGGTGGCACATGCTGTTTGAGGCTAAAATCCACCCTGATGATGGGGGTCAGCGCCTGGATAGGTACGTTAAAAAGATTCTTCCAAGTTTAAGTGTTTCAAGGATTTATAACCTTATTCGAACTAAAGAAGTGAAGCTGGATGGCAAGCCTGCAAAAAAGGCAGACTATATTCAAGCTGGGCAAGAGCTCAGGGTGTATGGATTAAAAGAAGGAGAATTAAATAGCACTTCTCCCCAAAAAAATGTGTCCGTGTCCGGCGGTCAGATGTCCAAAATAAGCCCCTCCTCCATTAGCCAGGCCTTTTTATCTGACTTTGGGATTGCCTATGAAGACGAAAATCTTTTGGTAGTAGAAAAACCTCCTGGCATTTCGGTGCAGCCCGGTTCTGGGGTTCCCCTCGGAGCTTCTCTGGTGGAACGGGCCCGGGTTTTTTTAAACCGTGGAAAAAAAACATCCGATTCCATTTTTAAACCCTCTTTAATCCATCGCATTGACAGAGACACTTCGGGCCTGGTGATGATAGCCAAAACAGGAAAAGCCCTGCGTTGGTGGACAGAACAGTGGAGGGCCCGAAAGGTGGAAAAATTTTATTTGGCCATCTGTTTGGGAACTCCTCCGGAAAAAGGAGTCATTTCCCATGAACTGGAAAAAAAAGAGGCCGCCCACAAGGGCGGCAAAAGTCAGCTCGGCTCCAAGTCTTCAGGAACAAAATCAAAGTCGGCCCTAACCCATTTTAAGCGTTTAAGTGTTTTCGGAAAATTAAGCTTGGTTCAGGTACAAATCCACACGGGAAGGATGCATCAAATTAGGGCTCATTTCGCAGCGGAGGGATTTCCCTTGGCTGGAGATATTAAATACGGCAACTTTGGGGAAAACCGAAAGTTGTGGAAGTTGGGAGCTAAAAAAAGACTTTACCTCCACTCTCAAAGTTTAAAGGGAAAAGATTCTGAGGGAGTGGAACTCCTTTTGGAAAGTCCCATACCAGAGGCTTTTAAAAAATGTCTCGAATTTGGTCTCGGGCTTTAGCCGATAAAAAATTGGGTCCTGATTTGTTGCTAAATGGGAATTTTTAAAACACTCAGTTGCCCTAAAACCCAAAAAAATCAAGAGCCTCAAGGCTGCGAAAAAGTGAAATTGGGTCGTTCCCAAGCTGGGGGAGTTTATCTATTTTCTGGTCGGCGAGGAAAGAGTGAATTCCAAATTTAAGTATTTATACAAGCAGTTAATGGGGCAAGGCGTGGGTGAGCGATTAAAGCAAAATCCCCCTGCAAGCGAAATGGAATTTATGGCCCGCACCGCCGAAGACAATCATATTGTGGTTTTGAAAGCACTTATGGATGAGCTGATTTCCCATAAAGAGGCTCCCAGCGCGCCTTCTTGCCTTTCCATTTACCAACAGCACCACATTGATTTTCAGAATTTGTTGGTGGATTTTCACAAGCGTCTGGCCGATTACATCAAAATCTGGACGGACCGGCTTCAAACCAAAACCATGCTTCCCACTTTAAAACAATACAACTGGATTGAAAACAGGGAAGGGCGTTGGTGTCTAGCAGGCACTGGAAGCCAGGATGATGCCAAAAACTTTTATCAGTTTATCGCCAAAGATATCGTGGCAGAAGGCGTGAGAATTGTGGCTCTTTTTGATGGGGCCCTTAGCCGTTTGCAGGAGCGCATTGCCCGGGAATGGCATTTGCAGACCTCTGTGGACAACCATAGTAAATTGCTGCCTCTGGTAGAGGAAGCTTTGCGGGGCAAGGAAATGAATGAGTTTAAGGAAATCCGCCGCAAATTGCCCGAGCTTTTCCACAAGGCATTTGTTCGGGAAGTTAAGTTAGACTTTCAAAACTCTTACGCCAGCGATGTGGAATGTTATCGTCGTGCGGCGCATGTATGGTACAAACCCTATCATTACGACAACGGTATAGAAGGCTTTATGCATTTTAATGCCGATTTTATTTGGGAATTTATTCAACTAAAAGTAAACCTTTTTGAAAACAAATGGAGAGTGCTCTTGCGGGGAATTGAAAGCTCGCAAAAGGCTCAGCCACAAACTTAAGGAACCGATTCATGTCAGCACAAGCTAAAGGAAACACAGGAAAAGCAGTTAGTATTTGGGCCACCATTTTTATAATAGTGGCTGTTGTGGGAATGTTGGGGAGTCTGCCTGTGGAGCATCCTACACCTATGTTGTATTTGGCGGTTATCGGATTGGGCGGCGCATTTGTATCTTTAATTTGGAACATCAGCGGCCATAAAGATGAAACCAGCCCACTGGTTACTCAGGGTGAAAAATCAAACGAAGCCTTAAAGCATATTCTGGCAGAGTTAAAAAGCGAAAAACCAAGCTCCACTTTAAATCATATTCTAGCGGAACTTAAATCCCAGAAAACAGAACAGGAAAAATTGCAGGCAGCGTTAAAAGAATTGACTAATGCCCAAAAAGAAAACCTGGGGTTACTGGCAAACAAGCAGAGCGAAGAGCTTGAAAAACTGGGAAATAAAATTGGAGAAAATTTTGCTGGCTTGGATAAACTGGGGGAAAAAATCAGCGAAGGTTTCCGTGGTCTGGAACAGGGCCAAGCTGAATCATTGGAAAAAATGATTGGCAAATTGGAACAAGGCCAAAGGGAGTCCTTGGAACAAGTGGTTGGACAAATGACTCAGGGCCAGCAAGTTTCATTAGATAACATTGCCGGTAAATTTGAGGAAAATCAGGCTGGATTAAAAGAGGCTCTGGTTTCTTTGGCGAACCAAAATAAAGAATCCCTAAACGAACTGGGAAATTCTTTTAGGGAAAACTCTCAGGCGCAACTGCAAAAGCTTTCTGAATTTTCAAATAACGATTCCGGCCAACTTGCCGAAGAAATTCGCAACCTGGCCAATGGCATTCACGAACAATTACAAATGGCAAGTGGAGCCAGCCAGAGCCGAATTCAGGAAATGGCTGAGAGCATGAAGCTATCCATTCAGGAACTAGGTCAAAAACTAATGGAAAATGGAAGTGAGTCCACTCAAGAAGCTTTGAGCGAGGCTATGTCTTCTTTTAGTGAAAATATTTCTCAATCCCTTAACGAACTTAAAGGCACAATCAATCAATTGGCGGAAGGGTTGCAAAATCAGCAGGGCTCCATGTTAGAGAACCTTGCCGCACAATCCGAGCAAATTGTGGATGAATTAAAAAATCAGGGAGAATTGGACCGGGAAGAAATAAAGAGCCTGGCCTTATCTTCAGATAGCGCCTCTGGCGATAGTAGCATGTTGTCCAACTCTATCGATAATTTGGGTAGCCGTTTGGAAGAAATGTTATCCCAAGGCAGGGAAGAAATGGCGGCTCTTATGGAAGGGCAAAAAGAATTGCAGGAATTGCTGAAAAACCAGGTGGAGCCTATGGCCGAATCCCAGGGTCAAAATTTTGCCGCGGCAGTGGAAAAATTAGCGGGAGTTTCCGAAGGTTTGGCCAATGCCGGAAAACTATTGGAAGAGGCCAGCACCATCCAGCATTTAAATCAAAGTTCCCTGCAAGCGGGAATTGAAATGTTAAACACATCTCTTTTGGATATTATGGAAAAGCTGGATTCGGGCCATAAGCAATCGGAAGAACAAAACGAATTTATTGAAAAACTTTATAAAACTTTAGAGGCCTTCCACGAAAAGGCAACTGAAATTTTAATTGAAAACAGTTTAAAAACCAGGGAAGTTCTGTTACATGGGCTTCCAGATACATCTAACCCCACTTTAGATTTATAAGCTATGGAATTTTTTTCACAGGACTGGCCTGGGTTAAACAAGCGAATAAAAGAGTCGGAGCTTTCCCAGTTCCGAAAAAATTATTTGCTGACCTTGGCAACTCATGGCAGGGAGTTTGAAATTTGCGGCCATTTAAAAGCTGCCAAAGCTCAGTTTGAAAAAATTGAAAAACAGCTGGAAGAAAAATCCAGAAAATTAAAAGCCAAAGTTCCCGAAGGGGAGTTTGATTTTAATAAAGTGGAAGAAAATTATTTCCGCCATAGTCTTGATGATATTATGCATGTGTTAAAAGAAGATGGGGTGGAAATTCCCAAAGGGGAAAAACAACTTTTGCGGGAGCAGGTTCAAAAATTAGAGAGCCAAAACTTGATTCCCCAACCAAAAACCACCCATGTGGCCCACAAAAAATTTTCCACCATTCAAAGAGACAGGTTGCATTCCTTAAGGCTTACTCTCTTAAATAAAGTAACTCGCTATAAGGTATTTTCCAAACGTCCCCACGACAAAACTTTTGTGGAAACAGCGGGCTTTCCCGATGTGGTGGGCACATACAATACCCGCTATAATATATGCGAGGCCCTGGATATGCTGCAAAAATCCGATGCCATTTTGGTGGAGGATTTGAAGGAGCATTATTC
This sequence comes from Fibrobacteria bacterium, assembly GCA_050294405.1. Taxonomy (GTDB): domain Bacteria; phylum Fibrobacterota; class Fibrobacteria; order UBA11236; family JADFYW01; genus JBNKOC01. Next base: position 266,157 of record JBNKOC010000016.1, read on the forward strand.
TCAGGTTGCCTCACTATCCAGCCTCTTCTAAGAATTTTCTTTTTAAAGGAAGACTTCTGCGTTATCGCGGCAGCCTTGTTCCTCGACGTACATTTGTGTACGCCTGCGGACCAACCTCCCGCTCCGCCTTGAATTCTCCTCTTTAAAAAGAAAATTCACTTCGTGTGGTGATTTAGGCGCATAGCTTCGTTCTCGGGTTTGCGCCGACCTCAATGTACACATAGTACATTTTTGCCCTTCACAAATCCTGCGGCCTTACTCTGCATCCCCTAAGATCAATTTTTATTTTGCCAAGTTTCTGCGTTGTTACGGCAGCCTTGTTCCTTGATGTAAAAGTTAGGCCTATCAACTTTTGTCCAGGCTTTTAATTGTGCAAAATCTTTTGCATATTTAAGTTTTTGACTCGGCTTTAAAAAATACTATGGCTTTTAACTGGCTTAAATTTTTATTCCTAATTGCTCTTTTTATGGGATCACCAAATCTATTCTGTGGAGAGTTAGAAGAGTTTGAAGAGAATGCCACTGGAGACTCTGAAGAAAATGATGATGAGAATTCAGGGAGCTCTGCTGAAGAGGAATATAATGATGTTGATGATGACTCCGAAAGTTCAAGTTTTGGAGAAGCAATGGCCGAAATTTTTTTCCGCATAATTGGCCACTTTTTTGTGACGGGGGGGAAGTACAGTTTTGCCAGAATGGGTGCTTTGTCCGATTCAACCGTGTTGGATATGGATTACCCTGTAAAACCCAGAAATGTAGGCGACTATTTATTGCCTTTTTTTCAAGCTGATTTGTCCGGCGGAGTTGTGAATAGGGATATCGCATCCATAAAGTTTTATCTGGAGTCCGGATATGGTCCTCTCGGCGCCCAGGCTTCCCATGTATTTTTATTTGAAAACAAAACTAAGGATAAACTTTTTTTAAACTCTGTTTCGGGATTATGGAGAATGTCCTTTGGAAACTATTTTGTCTTGGGTTTTGGTATGGGGGCCAGTCAATTGGTGGGAAGAAGGGAATCTCTAGGGTTAAATTTTACCTTTCCTGCGAAAATTTCTTTTCCTAATAACTGGATTATCTATTACCGGCCCATATTCAGCTTTTTTGAAAACGGCTCAGCCTCGGAATATAACTTTGGATTTGGATATTCATTTTCCCGAACATCCATTTCTTTAGGATATCAAAGTTACATGGCCGGAAGTTCTGAGCTGCGCGGTATACAACTAGGGTATTTTATCCATTATTAAATTCTGTTAAAAAATTCCGGAGACTTACACTGGTTGAGATTTAAGGGAGAATAGTTCTGTTTTGCAGACCCTGTCTGATGCGGGTGCATCTATTTTTAAGAGTTTACGTCATACCACCCCGTATTTTTCTCTTAACATCCGAAAATGATGCCGCTCGTGCGCAATGGCGTAATAGAAAAATTCGTAAACGGAAATTTCAAAGCCGTTGGCAATCCCTTTACAGCTATATTGCGGCTCAGGAATAAGCAGGGCATGGTTTAAAAAGGAATCGGCAGAACTGAGGTACAGTTTTTTAACTATTTCAAAAGAAAGGTTTTCTCGCTCCGATTTATTTCCCCACAAGTTTTCGTCTGCCCCGGGAATATTTATAAAATCCTGTTTGGCAATGTTTAACATTCGATACATCAACAAAATATGGCAATCTGCCAGGTGGCCGATAACTTCCTTGACACTCCATTTGCCAGCAGCATAACATACATTTTGAAAATTATCGGCTATTTGACGAACCCAGCGTTTTGAAAAATCGAAATGTTTTTCCAAATCTTTGCGAGGGCTTATTTCAACCACTCTATCTGGCTTTAATATTTGATAATATTCTGTCTCCGCGTATTTTACTATCAATTTTTCTCCACATAATTTTTAAAATTATTAAGAATAGCCTGCCAGCCTTGTTTCTGCATTTCGGGACTGTTTTCCTCTTCGGCATCAAATTCCGTTGTTACTATTGTGCTGCCATTGCTGCCTTCAAAAAGAGTGGTAACTTTTCTTCCATCTCCCAAGCTGTAGGAAATTTTTTCATTCTCAACGACTTCACTATATATGGCTTCAAAATCAAAGCCAAAACTCCCGTCTTTTGCCTCCATTCGAGATTTTAACTTCCCACCCACTTTTAAATCATTTTCTGCTTTGGGGCAATGCCAGTCAGGAGCGGCAAAATTCCATTGGGTAATATGCTGGGGGGAATTCATATATTCCCAAACTTTTTGGACAGGAGCATTTACCTGGGCTTCAATCTTAATTTGAACTGTCATATTAAATTTCCTTTTTATTATTGATCTGTTTTTTTTCCCACATGTTACCTAAAGAAAGGTAAACATAGTAGCCACATCTGATATCCGGACAACCATTAAACGGTAGTTGATGCTGCAAAAAGCTCGTCCAGATTCCCAAGGGCCATTGTGAACCCTTCTTTAAAGCCCATTCCTATTATTTTTTCCAGATCTTCGAGTTTTTCATATTGTATTTCAATGGTGACAACAGTTTTGGAGCCTTGTTCTTCAAAATTCACGTTCCACTTTTGACGGGGAAAATCCATGTTTATATTACCCTCGGCATTGCAAAAAGCATCTAGCCCGGAAAAACTTTTTTGAGGAATAACTTCAGAATAATCCGCCCGGCAATAATGAGCATCGCCCTCGGGACTCAGCATTTTATAGCTCCAATACCCACCTGTGGAGAAGTCAATACCCAATGTTACTGTCTGATAGGGTTTTGGCGCCCACCATTTATCAAGAATTTCCTTTTGGGTCCAGGCATCCCATACCTGCGATAAAGGCGCGGCGAATTCCCTTACCACCTGCACCTTGCAATTTTTTTTGTCCACATTGAATTCCATAATTTAAACACTCCGGTTTCTTTTGAGATTGTTTTCAGCCAATAATTTGTCCAACTGGTTAAAGCGGCTGTTCCATACCGACTTAAATTGCTTTAGCCATGTATCCACTTCTTTTAGTTTCTCGCCCTGAATTTGATAATGTATTTGCCTGCCAATGGGGTGGGGTTCCACTAACTCGCAATCTGCCAGATATTTTATGTGTTTAGAGACGGCTTGACGGCTGATTTTAAAATTTCCAGCAACATCCTTCGGCGTAAGAGGCCCCAATACAAGCAATACCAATATTTCTCTTCGGGTAGGGTCCGCCAGAGCTTCAAATACATCTCGTTTCAAATGATTCTGTTTCCTCAATTTAAGGGTTAATTCCTCTGGTCTTTCATCCATTCCTGAGAAAAAATGCAACCATTTGGTTGCGAATATAAATACAAGATAAAACCCTGGCAACAGGGGTGATCTGGAAGGGGGGGTTATTTTCCTTTGCCGGTGGCCACGGTCAGTCCCGTAAAAATGCCGGAAACGCCGTCAAATTGGGAGCCAATATCCAGGCCATTTTCCTTAATAACGTATTCTCGGATTTCCTTTTCGTGGTTGCTTCCGCGCATTTTTAAAATCATAAGCCCTCTTTTAATTTCGGACTTCATTTCTAAATAGCGCATAATAACATAGCAGTCCACAATAAAAGGGATTTTGTTGGCGCTGATATCCCAGCCGCCCAAAATGTTTCGATTTTCTTTTAAAAGAAGAGTGGTCAATTCTTCCCGTTTGAAAAAGTTTACCACATCTGTTTCCAGCTTGCGCAAATCTCCAATGTCGCCAGCCAGTTTTTCCAGATTTGTGACACTATCCAACAAAGCCCTTTTGATTCCTTTGTCTTCGATAATTTGCACTAGCGGGCTTTCGTCTTCGTTAACCATGTCCGCAAATTCAGAGGGAGTGGTGAAAATGACTTCCAACAAGCCTTCGTTTTCCATAGCCCGTAGATCCCAGCCTAACTCTAAAGCGCAGTCGTAATATTGTTCGGGAAATTCTTCAAAAGTAACAATAAGCCCGGCCTCTCCCTTTTTCATGCCTTCCATTAAAAACTGGCAACCCAGGGTGGTTTTTCCCGTTCCGGCAGCGCCCTCCACTAAAACTGCGGAACCAGGCAGAAAGCCGCCATTTAACATCTTGTCAAATTCGCTGCTTCCTGTTTTTATGCGTGTTTCTGTGGCTGCGTTGCTAGACATGAGACTCCTCTTCGTTTATAAAGCATTATAACAAACGGGCAAACTGCAATTCAATTTCATATTCCTGATTATAAACACCCTGCTTTAAGTCTGCCTCCATTTGAGACAAATAAGCCAAAGATCTTTTTAATCTGGAAATGGATCGGTTTTTTGCCTGTTCCATAAATTTTTCTTTTTTAAATATAAAATCATTGATGCGTAACTCTTCAGGAATTTTTTGCAGCATCACCCCGCGGTCCAGCCGTTCCCGAATTTTTAACAGACGCAAAAAATGATTAAACAACTGGATGCAAATCATTATAGGGGCTTCTCCCTGTTCCAACATCCTGGTAATGCCGGTTAGAGCGGGGCCTTTCAGGCCCAATCCAAAGTTTTTTTGGATTTCAAAAATGTGCGCATCCCTATGAGATAGAGTGAGTTCATGGATTTTATCCGAACTAATGGGTTCGTTTTTGGGAATGTAATTGTCCAGCTTTTCCAGTTCCAAATCTATTTCCTGGGTGTTGTCTCCAATGTATTCCCAAAGCATATATGCATCGTTCATGGAAAGCTTGCGCTGGTATTTTTCTCTGGCTCGTTGCACTATCCAGGCTGGAATTTTATTGGAATAGGGAAGTTTAAATTCCTGCACCAACCCTTTTTCCTTAAAAAACTTTCGAAGAGCCGAACGGGCATCCCATTTTTCGGCGGCTACAAAAACGGCGGTGCTTTCGTTGGGAATTTCAAAAATGGGCAAAAGCTTTTTTTGCGTGTTGATATCCACATTTTCAAAATCCCGAAGCACCAGGGCTTTTTTGCTGGCAAACATGGACACGGTTTGAAAGGCTGATTCTATCTTTTCCTGGGAAATATCCGAGCCGAAATACACATCTTTGCACATGGGATCGGAGGCATCCTCTCCCAACCAGGAGTTGATGGTGCTCTCCAGTTTATCCCGGATTAAAAGTTTATCGTTGCCTATAAAAGCAAAAAAGGGAAGGGACTGGCTCAAGGGGTTCCCTACTCAAAGCTGAGAACTTCCAGTTCCAGTTTTCCTTTAGGTGTGTTGATGTCCACTTTGTCCCCGGGGCGTTTGCCCAAAAGGCCCTTGCCAATGGGGGACTGAGCGCTGATTTTTCCTTCTAAAATATCAACGCCATCGGGGCTTACCAATGTGTAGGTTTGCTTTTTCTTAGATTGCAAATTTAAAACCTGTACAGTGGCGCCGAAAATAATGTGATCGCTATCGGCGGCAGAAACCGTGATAATTTCAGCCCGAGCCAACTTGTCTTCCAAAATGGCGATTTGAGCTTCGATTTCACCCTGCTTTTCTTTGGCAGCGTGGTATTCGGCATTTTCACTCAGGTCACCCTGTGCTCTGGCCTCTGCAATTTCTGCAATAATATTTGGCCTATGCACTTTTTTATAGTCATCAAGCTGGGCTTTTAATTTGTCGTAAGTTTCTTGAGACATCGGAATATTTCCATTTGACATGAAAGGCTCCAATGGTTGTAAGGTTTAAGATTTCGGTTTGGGTTCTACGATTGCAGTGGCTTTAAAAAGCTTTGACAGTCATAATTGGCAGATACAGCTGAGAAATAGCAATTCAACTCAAAATTATTTTCCATAAAAAACCTATGTATTTGATTTTTAGTCCGACGGGAAAATCTATTTCTCTGCGATTTTGCCGTTAAAAATTAAAATTTCTAATAATTGTTTTTAACTAATCCTCTCGTAGGACCTCTTTATTTATAATATAGACTTTTTTCACATAAATCCATAGGCTTTTTGGGAGGCCTTTGAAATAAAGGGCTTTAGCCCTTTTGGAGCTTGTTTTTTAGGTGGAAATCCCTGAAAATTCGATTAAATTTTGCGCCTATGGAAGAAACAATTCTTTTGCCCGCGGGTTTTTGGCTAACGGGCCTCCACTGCGGTATCAAAAGCTCTGCAAACCACGACTTGGGGCTTATCCACTCCGAACCTCCGGCTACTGCTTTTGGCTTTTTTACTAAAAACGATGTGAAAGCGGCACCCGTTATCTATTGCGAAAAAAGCCTGTCCCAAAATAACCAGGTAAGCCAGGTTTTAGTCAATAGCGGCAATGCCAATGCCTGCACCGGAAAACTTGGTATGGATAATTTGCTGGAAACTGTTTCGATGTTAAAAGAAAAGTTCCAGAGCAAGGCTGAAGTTTTAATGTGCAGCACAGGTGTTATTGGCGAGCAGCTTCCCATGGGTAAGTTAAAGGCGGGTATAGAAAAATTGTCCTTACCAGACGGGCCTAATAATCCCAATGGTTTCGCGGCTTCCATTATGACCACCGATACAGTCCCCAAGATATCTTCCCGTGAGATATTTATTGAAGGCCAAAAAATTAGCTTTACCGCCTTTTGCAAAGGCGCGGGCATGATTCAGCCTAATATGGCGACGATGTTGGCCTATGTTATTTGCGATTTAAAGTTTGCCAGCAACATGAAAGAAGCCCTAAGGGAAGTGGTGGACAAAAGTTTTAACTCCATTACTGTGGACGGGGATATGAGCACTAACGATACTGTGCTGTTTTTGGGAAATGGAGCCTCGGGCCTTGACTTTGATAAGCTCTCAGAGGAAGATAAAAAGCTGGTGCTAGATACATTAGCCGACATATGTATAGAACAGGCCAAAAAAATTGTGGCCGATGGGGAAGGGGCCACCAAGGTTGTGCAAATAGATATTAACGGGGCTCCCAATGCAGAAGTGGGCAAAAAGCTAGCCCGGCAAGTGGCCAATTCTCCTTTGGTTAAAACAGCTATTTTTGGACGGGACCCAAACTGGGGACGAATATTGGCCTCTTTGGGTAGCGTGTCCGCAGGACTCCACCCAGATAGCATCAATATAAGCCTATGTGCTGTTCCGGTTTTTACAAACGGGGGCCCGGCAGATTTCGACGAGGCGGATTTAGTCCACAAAATGGGAGAAAAGGATATATTATTATCTGTAGAGCTTGGCCTGGGAGACGCTTCCTGGACCTATTGGACCTGTGACCTCACTTACGATTACATCAAAATTAACGCAGATTACCACACTTGACCTAAAGGAAGAAAATGAACGAATTAAAATCCACCGATAAAGAAATTTTTGAAGCTATCCAACGGGAATCCACCCGTCAGGAACAAGGGCTGGAATTGATTGCTTCGGAAAATTACACCAGCAAGGCAGTGATGGAAGCGATGGGTACCGTTCTCACCAATAAATATTCGGAAGGATACATTGGCAAAAGGTATTACGCTGGAAACGAAATTATAGACGAGGTGGAAGCCCTTGCTATCAATCGTGCCAAAGAATTATTCGGCGCGGAACATGTTAATATCCAACCTCTTTCAGGAAGCCCGGCCAATTCTGCGGTTTATTTTGCTACTGTAAAACCAGGCGATAAAGTGATGGGTTTAAAATTGGATCACGGGGGACATCTTTCACATGGGCATCCGGTAAACTTTTCGGGAATGTTATACGACTTTGTGCAATACGGCGTGGAAGAAGATACGGGCTTAATTGATATGGACAAAGTCCGCGAAATCGCCCTTAAGGAAAGACCGAAATTATTGATTGCCGGATTTTCAGCCTATTCCAGAAACATCGACTGGCAGGCTTTTAAATCTATTGCCGATGAAATCGGGGCCATAACATTTGGCGATATAGCTCATATTGCAGGCCTTATAGCGGGTAAAGCGTTGGAGAATCCCGTTCCTATTTTTGATATTGTGACAACCACCACACATAAAACCTTGCGAGGTCCACGGGGAGCCATTATTATGTGTAAGGAGCCCTTCCAAAAAGCCATAGACAGAAGCGTTTTTCCAGGCCTTCAGGGCGGCCCTCACGATCACATTAATGCGGCTAAGGCTGTGTGTTTTAAAGAAGCTCTTTCCCCTGAATTCCAAAGCTATGCAAAAAATACCATCGTTAATGCCCAGGCTTTGGCCAAAGGGCTTATGGACAGAGGCTATAAAATCTGCACCGATGGAACAGACAACCATTTAATGGTAGTGGATTTGCGCTCTAAAGACTTAACCGGAAAAATTGCGGAAAAGGCTTTGGATGAAGTGGGTATTTCCTGCAGCCGTAGTACTATTCCCGGAGATACGAGAAAAGCCATGGATCCCTCAGGCATTCGTCTGGGAACTCCGGCCATTACCACCAGGGGCCTATCTGTTTCTGATATGGATTGGGTGGCTGGCGTTATTGACGACGCCATTATGAGCCACGACAACGAAGCTAAACTTAAATCTGTTAAAGCCAGCGTATTGGAAATGTGCGAAAAGTTTCCCTTGTATGCGGGGGAATCCGTTCAGGCTTCCTGATAAATTAAAATGGTCCATCACATACCCCTCGCAAACCCCGATATAAAGGCCTTAGCGGGGGGTATTCCCAAATCTTTTCAATTGGGAAGCCTTAATATTTACCCCAATGTATTGCTTTCTTCCATGCATGGGGTAACGGATTTGTCTTTTCGTCGCTTGATAACATATATAACAGGCGGACGCACCGGCACTTTGGTGACGGAGTTTATTTCCGCTTCGGAGCTTTTGAAAAAAAATCCCAAGTCGCTGGAACAGATGCGTTTTGACAGCAATCAAAAACCTTTTGGCATCCAAATTTATGGCGGGGAGCCCGATGAGATGTATGGAGCGGCTCAAATGGCAGAAGCCGCGGGGGCCGATTATGTGGAAATCAATTCAGGATGTCCTGCACCAAGGGTGGTCCGCAAACAATGCGGCTCTGGGCTGTTAAAAGATTTAAACCATTTTCGGGAGGTGGTAGCTTCGGTGGTTAAAGCGGTATCCCTTCCTGTTTCCGTTAAAGTGCGCATCGGCTATTTTAACAGCCAGATAAATGTGTTGGAGGCTAATCACATAGCCACAGAAGAAGGGGCTAAATGTTTTATTATCCACGGACGAACCCGGGAGCAGGGTTATAAAGGTTTTGCAGATTGGAATGTTATTGAAAAAACTGCCCGGCAATCCGGCATTCCGGTGGTGGGCAATGGGGATGTGTTATCCCTGGAAGATGCAGTGGTGCGATTGAACCAGCACGGAGTCCAGGGAGTGTCTTTGGGCAGGGGAGCTATGCACAATCCCTTTTTATTTTCTCAAGTATTGGATTTGTACGAGGGTAGGGAAGTGGAAGAGCCCAGTTCATCCATCTTGAAAGATATGTTTTTAAAATACCACGAGTTTTTATTGGAGGACTTTAAAAAGCCTCAAAAATCTTTGGGTAGGTTAAAACAGTTGGCTGCCCGAGTTTTAAAAGGTTTTCCCCAATGTATAGAGCCCCGCAACCAGGTTTTGCGTTCCGAATCGGTAGAGAACTTCTTCAGCCGGTTGGATGATTTTTTTGCCAATTATCCTGTCGATGTAAAGCGGGCCTTGCAGGAAATAAAAAACCTAAATGGCCGCCCTACTAATGAAGTGGAGTAAGGAGTCTGTCCGATTTAACATTCGCACTACGGCTGGCTGCAAAATCATAGCTCGGCGTTGTTCTTTTTCGACGTAATTCGCCTTATTAGGTCCGCAAAACTCGCCTTGATCTGCGATTTTTCGCTCAGCCTCGCTATGCAAAGCTTAAATCCGACAGGCTCCTAGATAGCCAATATAAAGCCGCTTAAAAATGGAGCTTTTTGCCTTTCTCCTGCGTTGAACTCCTCCTCACAATCCTCATTTATTTAATATAAACTCCGGTTGTTCGTCGTCGTCCGCCTTGGATAAAAACAAAAACCTCCATTTTTAGGTATTCTATTTATTTTTATTTGGGATTAAACCCGAACAAAAGCCCTGTTACAAAGCTGTTGTGTGTGTTGGCTTGGGCTAAAAAATATGCCCCTGCCTGTTGCATCATTTCAGCTGCGGTGTACTTAGTTGTTTCCGCTGCCTCGTCCACCCCTACCAAAGCAGAGCTTGCCGCCTCGTAGTTACTGGCTTTGTTCGTAAGAGAGTTTTGCCGTCCTTCCAGCAATGTTATGGTATTGGATATGCGAGCTAAGTTTCTATCTAATTGAGCAAGCCCGGAAGCGCTGCTATCATCAGGGCGGGTGCCCTCAATGGCGTCGTGGAAATTTTGAGCCGAGGCTCTTTCCGCGGCATCGCCTCCTCCGCTGCCTTCCCAAACTCCGGTGGCTGTGCTGTAGTCATCGCCCCCGTCGTTACCCAGGTTAAGACCTGTGGCATTTCCAAATGTGGTATCAAATAAGTCGTAACTTATGGTGTCGCTGGTGTTTTCATCCACCTGGACCGTAAATGTCTGGGCTGCATTTAACAGGTTATCCCCATTAAAATTAAAACTGCTCACCAGTGTATCGATTTGTCCTTTGATTTCATCGAATTCATCGGCATATATGGCCCTTAGCGTATCATCATCGGTATTGGCCGCATCATCGGCTAATTCGCTTTGCTGTTCCAGAAGACTGCGGATTTCCGTTAGACTATCTCTGGCTGTTTTTAAAGCATTGATGTTATCATCCAATTCGCTTGCCAGGTTGCGGGTTGTTTCCGCCCGGCGCGTTAAGCTTTGAGCTACAAAATAAGCACCGGGATCGTCGCTTGGGGATTGGACCCGAAGCCCCGATGTTAGCTTAGACAGTGAATCGTTGAGTTGCCCCTGATTGGAGCGCAAAAATTCCCCTAGTATGAAATAGGGATTATTCTGTATATGGGAAATCATATCGACCTTCCTTGTTATGTGTTTCGTCCCTGTTTTGGAAGGTCTGGCGCAAAGCCATTCCTTCTCTCTAATCGCAAGGGTACGTGTAGCAGAAAAGGTTTATTCCCCAATGAACCGAATCTACTATACCCTTTATTTTTATCGGAAGGATTTTGAAAAACTTTAGCACTTTTTTTTAAAAAAATTTAAAAGTGAAAAAAAGGGCTTATTTTCGCTTAAATCAAAATATTTTTAGTTTTTTTAGAGGGTCTAAACCCTGAAGCTAAAGTTGCTGATTGCTGTGGATAAGTGCAAATTTAAAGGTAAAAACGAGCCAAAAGCCATTTTTTGGGAAGCTTGTTATTTTTCCTTTTCCAATCTTTCTTATAAACAGATAAAAATCAGTAGCTGAATTTGATGCCGGTAAAAAAAATAAACAGAAGATTTATGGTAGCTCCCATGATGGAGTACACAGACCGCCATTGTCGCTATGTAATGCGTATGTTATCTAAGCATTCGGTTTTGTATACGGAAATGGTGACGGTGCCGGCCATATTACGGGGGGATTTGGACAAATTGCTGGGCAAAGACAGCTCAGAGAACCCCGTGGTGTGCCAAATCGGGGGCAGCGACCCCAAGGATATGGCTCTTTGCGCAAAACCCATTGAAGATTTTGGTTACGATGAAATTAACATCAACGTAGGTTGCCCCTCGGATAGGGTGCAAAATGGCGACTTCGGGGTATGTTTGATGAAAAATCCGGAGAGGGTGGCCGAATGCGTGGCTGCTTTAAAGAAAGGCACAAAGCTTCCCGTTAGTGTGAAAACCCGTATTGGCGTGGATAATGAAGACAGCTATCCCTTTTTAAAAAAGTTCACACAATGTATCGTAGATGCCGGAGTAGACCAACTCACTATACATGCCCGTAAAGCCTGGCTTAAGGGTTTGAGTCCCAAAGAAAACCGGGAAGTGCCGCCCCTTGATTACAACCGGGTTTATCAGTTAAAAGAGGATTTTCCCCAGTTGGAAATGGCTATTAACGGCGGTATAAAAAGTTTTGAAGAAATAGAAGGCCACTTGCATAAACTCGAAGGGGTGATGTTAGGAAGGCATGCTTACGACAATATGTATATGCTTGCTCAAGTGGATAACTTGTTATATGGAGAAAATTCTGAAACTCCAAGTCGGGCCCGAATACTGGAAGATTTCATCCCCTATTTCGAGGAACAGACTGCTTTGGGAGTTAAGCCCCACTGGCTTTTGCGCCATGTATCTAATCTTTTTTACCATGTTCCCGGAGCCCGCAAAATAAGGGGCAGCCTGGCCAATTGCCGGGAAGCCAGCCAAGGCAAAAAGACGCTTTTGGAGCTGGCCAGTTACTTAAGGGAAAAAGGCGAAGTTAGGCGGCCTTTGCAGCAAACACTTTAAAACCCGTTTGTTCTTCGGCCACAGGTTCTTTATTGCGCTCGATTTTGGTTATAACCCAATTTCCATCCTTCACGCAAACCTCCGTTAAAATACTCTTGGCTCCCCAATAGTCTATGTTTTCGCAGAAAGAAAAACGGAAGCCCTCCACTTCGGCTAATTTCAAATTTTGGGCGGCAAGGTATTCTTCCGACTTCGCTATTAAATCTTTAGGTTGGAAATGTTCACAAGGCATACAGGGAATATACAATTTTTAGGGGGATGTGCTAATTTGATCTGCCTGCTTTGCGAATTGTGTCTGGTGTTTTTATCTTCCTGTTAAGAATGGGAAAAAAAACATCTAAGTTAATGGGCCCGGAAGGTTTTGAATCTTTTTACCTGGGCCATTTGGGGGGACGCTGGGAGTCTCTCAAAAATTCCTTTGGGAAGGATACACAGTACAGCAAAGTTGAGTTTGAGGGGATGGCTCCCTATTTTTTGGATAAAGCGTCTTTTTTAGCGGCAAACCAATTGGAATTGAAAAAAGACGAAAACTTTTTGGATATGTGTTCTGCCCCTGGGGGAAAAGCCCTTTGCCTTTTACAACGCTATGGGAAAGACGTTCATTTTTTATTGAATGATGTTTCTAACACAAGGCGCCTTAGGTTGCTAAAGGTTTTAAAAGAACATGTGCCTTTAAATTTTCGGGAACATGTTAAACTCTCCGGTCAGGATGGGAAAAAGCCCTATGCTTTTGGAAACGAGGGCTTTGATAAAATTTTGCTGGATGCGCCTTGCAGTTCGGAACGCCATGTATGGCAAGCTCCCAAACATTTAAAAGAATGGAGTTCCAGCCGGGCCCAAAGACTGGCTAAAGAACAATGGGGCCTTATAAAAACGGCCCTAAAAATTTTAAAACCAGGTGGGCATTTACTCTACAGTACTTGCGCTTTAAATCCCGCAGAAAATGATGGGATTATTGAAAAAGCCAAAGAAAGGTTTTCTCTGCAAATTGAAGTGGAAAAAATAACCCTGGAAGAGGGGGAGGCCACAACACATGGCTGGCAAATATGGCCAGATGTATGTGAAGGTATGGGGCCTATTTATATGGCCCGCATTTTTAAATCAGCCTAATGCCGCGATCCCAATTTTTAAAGGCTTAAAAATTTTCGCTGCTTTTTGCCGGGCTGCGTCCAGTGGCTCTATAGAAACCCCAAAGTAGGGGTAAAAGTGAGCTTAGAGTAAGGTAAAGCACCAGCCTTAACAAACGGCCTAAAGGGCCGGGAACTTTTAAACTGTGGATGGAATCCATAAATTTCTTGCCGTAATATACAGGCAGAATTTGGCTTAAAATGTTGGCCAGGGGAAATTCTTTCCAGTTAAACTCTTTTCCGGGAAGGCCGAATAAAAAAGTGAACTTGGGGTATTTTTCAAAAACCCAATGGATAATATATCCGCCAGAATAGGTTCCTCCTACCACTATGACCACCCTTCGGAACATATCAAATAAGTTGTTTTCGGGAAACTGGTGATCTGCCCAGCGCAAAAAGTGGGTGTGGCACAGATAGGCGAAAAAGGTATAGGGCGCAATATGGGTGAAAATAATACGGGAGTATTTTAAGGAATAAAATTCGCGGTTTAAAAAATGCCTGGACTTGGTGTATAACATAAGGCTGGCCATGCAAAATAGAACCACGGACCAGCGGTTAAAATGGTCCACATAGTAAATAGGCTTTTTTTGCTCTAATACACCCCAGGCAAATTCCATATTTAAAAAAGCAAACAGAAATATCCAGATGGAAACAGCTTGTTTAAAACTATACCTGTCTACTAATTTCTGAAACCTGTCGAAGTTTGCCGCCACATAGACACCCGCAAAGCAGTAAAGCCAGTAAAAAACTAGAGCATTGTGGTGGAGCTTGGGGAGGGAAAGCCCCATCCAATGCAAATAAGTTTCCACGGGAGACATGAAACACAAATGCAACAATAAGGAACCCCACAACAAAAGGCTGGAATTTTTGAATCGATATATAAAGGGGTAAATGAGATAAAATTGGAAAATGACAATTAAAAAGTAAAGTTGGTAGTCAAAGCCTGTAAAAAAGAAGAACTGGAATAAATCCCAAAAACTTCCCAGAGCATTTCCTGACCAATCAAGCTTTTCTATGTATCCCACGTGGCGGTAGGTTACAATGAGGGACAGGAATATAAAGGGCAGCATAATTTTTTTTAAGCGGAATTTATAATACTGCTTTAAGGGGTATTGTTTTTTCTCAAATTGTAGAGTGAGGCCATAACCCGATAGAAACAAAAACAGGGGAACAGTAAAACGAGTGTATTGATCCACGACACAGCTTAAATATTCCAGTGAAATAATGTTCCGGGTTAGGGCAAAACGCGACACCCAATCATGGACACAGTGTGCTAAAACCACCGAAACAGAGGCCAAAACCCGGAGCATGTCACTGTCATTTTTGTTAAATCGAACCATAATTCCCAGAAAGCCTAATTTATTTAAAAAAAGAAAATGGCGTTTTTTTTATATAAAAGGCCTTTTTTCCAAAACCAGGAGGTTAATTTATAATTTATTCAGGAAATTTTTAAAAACATTGAGAAAAAAGGTGAAATATAAAGTATCTTTATAGAGTTAAGTTTCTGAAAGGCTTATTGGTACAATCCAATTCTAATTGAATTAAAAAATTTCTCTCCCGCTTCTTATCATATGTTTTCCGCTTTAAAAAAATTGCCCTCCCGTATTAACATACCCCTGAAACCTTTGTTTCGCTACTGTTATAGTGGCTTATTCCAATAATTTGTTTACAAAGCTTCTTGAAATTAATCTTTTTTATGTATGGGCTAGCCATCTTTAGCAGCCTTGGTTTTTTCATGGAATTTTTTGCCCTTACTTCTGCTCTTCCCCTTCAAGCGTCATTCAGGTTTCAATAATTATTTAACGATTTTTTGTTCACTAACATTTTATAGGCTAGATTTTTTTACTCAAAAGGAGGCAATATGCCAAAAAAACTATACGTCGGAAACATCCCTTGGTCTTGTTCAGAAGAAGACATTAAGGGTTTATTTGAACAATATGGCGAAGTGTCAAGCGTAGCCATGATTAACGATCGGGTAACCGGACGTCCAAGAGGTTTCTGTTTCGTAGAAATGGAAAACGCAGAAGAAGCCGCTGCAAAACTTAACCAGACTGAATTTGGTGGTCGTACCATTAAGGTAAACGAAGCCAGAGAAAGACAAAAAGCTTAAGTTTTCTGCTAATTCAATGCTTAAATGTTATTGTGTTGTTTCTTTTTGAGGATATGTTAGTGAAATAAATTTATCTCTGATTGCATCCAACCATTGCATAAATTTCAGGGTTCCCGTGGCAAAACCTGGGAACCC
The DNA here is from genome assembly GCA_050294405.1 of Fibrobacteria bacterium. Lineage (GTDB taxonomy): Bacteria > Fibrobacterota > Fibrobacteria > UBA11236 > JADFYW01 > JBNKOC01. The sequence continues at coordinate 281,695 of JBNKOC010000016.1, forward strand.
TTTTTAAGCATTAAACTGCGGCTAATTCTTCCCGCTTGGATTTCACATCCTTGTCGTCCAGATATTCGTCGTAGGTCATATAACGGTCGATATATCCACTGGGAGTCAATTCGATAATTCGGTTGGCTGTGGAGTTGATAAACTGATGGTCGTGGCTGGAAAACAAAATGATTCCGTCATATTGAATAAGACCATTGTTCAGGGAAGTAATGGCTTCCAAATCCAGATGGTTGGTGGGCTCATCTAATACCAACACATTTCCCGCTTCCAACATTATTTTTGAAAGCATACAGCGCACTTTTTCTCCACCGGAGAGCACCTTGGTTTTTTTCAGGGACTCGTCTCCTGAAAACAACATTCTGCCCAAAAAACCTCTAATGTAAGTGACATCATCAATTTGGGTAAACTGGCTGAGCCAATCCAGAATATTCAAATCATTATTAAAAAAGTGAGAGTTGTCCTTGGGAAAGTAACTGGGGGTAATGGTTTCACCCCATTTGAACTCCCCTTTGTCAGCCTTTTCCTCGCCAGTGATAATATCAAAAAAGGCGGATTTGGCTATATCATTGGAACCCACAAAAGCAATTTTGTCGCCAGGGTTTACGTTGAGAGTAAAGTCGTTTAAAACCTTTTCGCCATCTATGGTTTTGGACAACCCTTCCGTCTGTAAAATAACCCGGCCAGGTTCTCTTTCCGGTTTAAAGGCTATATAGGGAAATTTGCGGGAGGTTCTGGGCATTTCTTCCAAGGTAAGCTTTTCCAGCAGTTTTTTTCTGGAGGTGGCTTGTCTGGCTTTCGAGGCATTCGAAGAAAAGCGTGAAATAAATTTTTTAAGTTCTTCAGCTTTATCGGAGTTCTTTTTGTTAATATCCTTTTGCTGCTTCACATACAATTGGCTCATTTCATACCAAAAGTCGTAGTTGCCAGGAAATACCTTAATTTGCCCGTAGTCAATGTCCGCAATATGTGTACACACCTGGTTTAAAAAATGCCTATCGTGTGAAACCACAATCACAACATTTGGAAACCGCATAATAAATTCTTCTAACCATTTAATAGATTGAATATCCAGGTTGTTTGTGGGTTCGTCCAAAAGCAATATATCGGGATTGGCGAAAAGTGCCTGGCAAAGCAGCACTCTAACTTTTTCACCGGCTTCCAAATCTTTCATCAAGCGATAGTGGTATTCCTCTGTTATGCCCAGAGCTTTAAGCATGGAAGCGGCTTCGGCTTCGGCTTCGTAACCGTTGACCTCTCCAAACTCTCCTTCAATTTCAGCGGCACGCATACCTTCTTCTTCAGTTAAGTCTGTTTTACTATAAAGCTCTTCCCGTTCTTTCATCAGTTTAAAAAGCCGCATATGGCCTTTGTACACCGTGTCCAATACGGTGAATTCATCGTAGGCAAACTGGTTTTGCTCTAGCTTTGCAATGCGCATTTTTTTATCCACCACTATTTCCCCTGTGTTGGGCTCAATTTCCCCCGAAAGGATCTTTAAAAAGGTGGATTTGCCCGCGCCGTTGGCGCCAATTATTCCATAGCAATTTCCTTCGGTGAACTTCACATTGACTTCTTTAAATAGATTTTGACTTCCAAAAGCGAGAGATACATTACTGGCGACTATCATAAAAATTCCTGTTTTAATGCTGGTTTAAAACCCTGAGGACCCTAAAAGGAAAAAAAAAATCCCTTTCTTGTCTAATTTTGAAAGATTTCGCCTCTAAGCCCGCTTTTTATTAGGTTTTGTATTTGGAATTTTGAGTTTTTCAGGAGGTGTTTGTGCGGATAAAAATCAAAATTGGGTTGGTATTTTCGGGGTTGATTTTATTGGCTGCCTGCAATAAAGAGCCCTCTCCCTATTTGGCCTTTGTGGAAGAAATCGAAAAGGCCTCTCTTTTAAGTAATATGAAAAGCATTAATCTGAATTTTACGGAAGGCCGCCAGCGGGTTGAGTTTTCTCCTTGTGGAGATTCGGCGGCTTTACCAAAACAAAGTTTTCCACTCCAAATGGAGTCCGGTTGGAAAATTCCCAAGGACTTTCCCATGGATAAAGATTCCATCCAATTGTATCAGAACAAAATTTCTGAACTTGAAAATATTTTTAAGGGTTTTTCCTTTAGCTCCCGGCTTTTATCGGCAAATGCCGTGGAAAACTGCGGCCAAAGTTTAATGCTGGGTTTTGTTCCCGGTGAAATTTTAGTCTATTCCCAAAACAATATGGACAATGTTATTGGTTTTCAATACAAGCGCAGTGTTATTAAGGATGGCTGGGATTTGTATCAACTGAAATAGCCCGAGGTGGCGATCATCAATTTTTAGAGACCCCCTATGTATTTATGGGGCCTGCTGCAAAAGCTGGCCATAAACATAGTGCTTGGACTTTCCGGATTTTTTGGCCATATACATGGCAGAGTCCGCCTTTTGCAGTAAAATATTGGCATTGTCCCCTTTAAAATAGGGGCAAATGCCAATACTGGCGCTTAGGTGCACTTCTTTTTTGTTGTGAAGCGGAATGGCCTTGGATAAGGCTTCCTGAAGCTTGTGTGCAACGATTTCCGAATAGTTTTTGTGTTGGGTGTTTTCCAAAAGGATGGTGAACTCATCTCCGGAAATTCGGGCCACGGTATCCGTTTCTCTTAAACAGTTTTTAAGCCGCTCAGAAACGGCCACCAATACCTCGTCCCCCGCAGCGTGGCCATGTTGGTCATTAATGGCTTTGAAATCGTCCAGGTCAATAAAAAATACCGCAAAGGGCCATTCGGTGCGCCTGGCCTTGGCCAGGGATTGGCTAAGTCTATCTAAAAATAAAATGCGATTGGGAAGTCCTGTTAAAGCGTCGTGCATGGCAATGGTTTGGTATTTGTGGGACTCCGCTTTGTATTCACTAATATCCAAAGCTAAGGCTTCCATAATCCAGTTGCCTTCCTGATCCTGGTAGCGGGTGCCCGATTCCAGAATCCAGGTTTCAGAATCCGGTTCGTCCTGAATCATCCGGTAATTTAATTTCCAGCTTTTGTTTTCTTGAATATGTTGCTGTAACTCTTCTTTATATGATTCCCAATCCTCAGGGTGGATAAACTTTTTTAAGGATTGCCAGTTTTTTCCAATCCAATAGGCGGGTTTGGGGAAAAACTCTTTTAAGCCCGATTGCAGGGAAACAAATTTTCCATCCATATCACCTTTAACCTGATAGGCAAATCCAGGCATGGAATCCAAAGCCTGAAGGGCGTTGGACATTTGAATGCGGGGTTTGGCCGATTGTGGGGCAAGGAGCTTTAAAACAAAATACCTTTGTTCTTTGTGGGAAAAAGGAAATAACTCTAAACCAGGACTACCCGGCAGTTCTTTGATTTTTCCACAATCAATTGGAAAACTTTCTTTTTTTAAATCAGATTTTAATTTTTTTAAAAGTACTTGAGCGCCTTTTTCCCAAATATTGTCGAGGGGTATAGGATGGGAGAGCGAATTTAATTGGGTCCACTCTAAGGCCTTATCGTTAATATCCAATATTAAATTTTCCACGGAATCCCATAATAAATAGGCTTCGCTGGAAGAGGCCGCATAGGGCGGAAGTATAGGAAAAAAAGTGCTGATTTCGGTTATAAGGGAAGTTTTACTTTTGTTTGACTTTCCATAACCTGATTTTTTAGCAGAACACATATTAGAATATATTATTAAGTTCAGTTTGAATATATATTCTAAAAATGGGAAAGCTAATGATTTTAACAAAAGTCACAAAAAATCATTCTCAATTAAAAAAATGCGAAATAAGTGGACAATAGCAGGGAATTTCCGGATATTGTTTTGAGTTTCTTAGAGTATTTGCAGGGTATGTAACATGGAAAAAATGGATAAAAGCAATGAACAGTGGCAAAAAGAATTGTCTCCTGATGTGTACAAAGTGTGCCGGTTGAGCGGCACAGAAACTCCCTTTACTGGTAAATACTACCATTGGGATAAACAAGGCGTTTTTAACTGCGCAGCCTGTCAATTACCCCTGTTTAAGTCAGCGGATAAATACGATTCTGGTTCTGGCTGGCCCAGTTTTTTTGAGACTTTAGACAGAGAACATGTGGAATTAAAAATAGATAACTCTCATAACATGGAGCGCATTGAAGTGCTTTGCGCCCGTTGCGGATCTCATCTCGGGCATTTGTTTGATGATGGTCCCAGGCCCACAGGAAAACGTTACTGTATAAACAGTCTTTCTTTGGGTTTTAAAGAAGAATAAATTTTATCTAGCTATCATGACCGGCCATGAATATTCTGAACTGATAACAGATTACTTGTTATATCGCTATCAAAATAGAGAAATAGAAATTTATCGCGAAGTATTCGCTGGAAAAACCATTATTGGAAAAAACAGGCGAGTAGACATATTAATCCTTCAACCTAAAACCAATAGGGCCTTTGTGATAGAATGCAAATATCAGGGCTCCACAGGCACAGTGGATGAAAAAATCCCCTATGCCCTTCAGGACCTGGAAGCCATGCCCATGGAAGGTTGTATTGCGTACGCCGGAGAGGGGTTTTCAGATGGGGTCTTACATATGTTAAAGGCTTCGGAAAAAGCTGCTTTTTGTTTGCCGGAGGCTCCTGATTATGTTTCGGGGAAAAATACACGGGAACTGGATCATCTTTTAGCCATGCACTTTAACTGGTGGGATGTTATTGTGGGTGACAAAAAGCCCGAAGTGCTTAAAAAATCTAATCCCAATTTGTTTTTGTGAAATTGTTAATTGCGAAACAAATCGCCAGGGCTGAGCCAACCCCTAATTATATTGAGAGAAAACTAAAAATTGAAGGAGCGAAGCGACGCCCGATTTTTGGAAGCTTCCTAAAAACATTCTTAATAACTTGCACTTTTTTTGGTGCAAGCCTGGCAAATCCCTTGGAAAACAACTGGGCCCATGCTTATAAAAAAGCAGCTGTATGCTCTGTAAAAATTTGGAAAAAATCTGAGCAGGAAAAGGAAAACTGGTATTTAGAAAGCCAGCAACATCTTTCAGAAAATGGACAGGTTGTATTGTACAAATCTTTTGACCCAGAGGGAAAAATAATTTTTAAAGAAAAAACCAAATACAATGCCAAGGGGGAACCGCAAAGTTCCCAAAGCAATTTTTCCAAGGATATTTATTATGAAAGCCTTCGGGATAAAAATGGTTTTTTGATTTTGCAAAAGAAGTTTAAGGATAAAAAGTTAGTAGATAGCAGTATGTTTAAGTACTCGGAAAACAGGCTTAGTGAAATTAAAAGCTGGGTGGATGGGGTATGGTACAAAAGTCTGTACCAATGGAATTCAGGACCGTTGTTTCCCGATGTATCGAATTACCTGAACGGTGAAAATATTGGAAAAAGCAAATGGCACTGGTTGGACAAGCCTAAAAAACTGGAAAAGAAAAACCTCACAGAGCAGGATCAGCTAACAGATACGGAACTCTGGGAACTTAACAAATGGGGCTTGCCAGCATACGTAATAAAAAAAGAGCAGGGAATAATAACAGAAGAATGGAAATACGAATATGGCCTCTGCCAATAAGTCTGCAAACATAAAATTCGCACCGGATTATTTTGATAAAAAGTACTATCAAAAATACTATCACAATCCTAAAACCAGGGTGAATTCTCAAAAATCTATTTTAACTTTGGGTGCCTTCGTAGCTTCCTATATAAAATTTTTAGACGGGGATATTAATAAGGTTCTTGATTTGGGGTGCGGAGTGGGGCATTGGAAAAAAGTAACATCCCGCCAATGGAAAAAAGCAAGTTATGTGGGAGTGGAGTACAGCTCCTACTTATGTGAAAAATATGGCTGGAAGCAAGCCTCTATTGCCGAGTTTAAATCCCGGCACAAATTTGATTTAATTATTTGCCAGGGAGTGCTTCAGTATTTGTCTGATAAAGAAGCTTCCAAGGCGCTTAAAAACATACATAGCTTGTCGAGGGCTTTTTTGTATCTGGAATGCTTAACTAAACGGGACTGGGAAAAAAACTGCGATGTAAAACAGTCCGATGGCAAAGTTTTTTTGCGTTCTGAAAATTGGTATCGAAATCGATTAAAGAACTTTTTATCCTTAGGGGGTGGGTTGTTTGTAAACAAAAAATATCCCTTGAACTTTTTCGATTTAGAGCGTCCGGGATAAAAATTGATTTTGCATAAGAAAGCCGCTTTTTCCGTAACAATTTCTTTTAAATCCCTACGAAAATTATATGCGGGTTTGGCTTTGCACTTATAAAATAGCCTGGATTTGGACTTTTTTCCCCTGTTTATTGTTTGGGGAGAAAAGAGATGTAAACTGGGCGTTGGGGTACTACGGGGGTTTTCACTATTGGGAAGGCCAAGGAATTGAGGAGTGGAAATCAAAAGGAGTCTTTCCTCTGGCCAGAAAGACCCACTCCAATTTTTATTTTCAGTTGGGAACCTCCCTATCCAGATACCATGTATATATGTCTTTGCCCTATTTTTACAATTACCTGCATTCTTACAACTATGGACCAGAAGAAAAAGCCTGGCCTGCTCAATCCAGTCAGGGCTTGGGAGATTTTCAACTAGGCATAAGGGGATTGTTTCGAACGGTGGAAATGGCTTTTATTGTTCCGAGTTTTTATTCCCCCCATAAAAACTCGGAATTTCCCCAATCCGATTCCGTGGAAAATTTTAATCTGGAACCCTGGAGCGGTCTGGGGATGTTTAGAATAAATGGGCGTATATACAAGTCATTTAATTCTAATTATGTATATGGGAATTTGAATATTTCCCTTTTTAAAATTAAAAAATCCGCCCCTATCTCAACGGGAGACAGTAAAATTGAGCTGGGATGGATTCGAACATTAAATTCAAAAAAAAATATTGCCAAACTTGGAATCAAAGGAGGCCATTCCCGGTTCCATTGGTATGGGGCTCAAAATTCTCCCAGGGTAGAGATGGAATTAGTGCCCGTATTGATAGCCGGTAAAAAAATAAATGAGAGCAGCCAAATAAATATTTCCCTTGGTTTTACTCTTCGTCGCTGGGTTATTGATCCTGTAAATCCAGGCCGTGGCTCAAAAAGTATCACTGTAAATATATCTTTTTTAAGGTAATAAATTTAAACTCACCAGTAGTTGTTACAGTCCAACCTTATGCTGGTTATTCAATTGTATTTCAATTGATCTTAGGACTTCACAATTATAGTTTAATAACAAATACAAAATGCTTTTAGGAGGTCTTTATGGCGGCATCTGTTCTAGAACAATTAAAATCTATGACCGTGGTGGTTGCCGACACAGGTGATTTTAATTCCATTCAAAAATACGAACCCAGAGACTCCACAACTAATCCATCCCTTATATATTCGGCCATACAGCAGCCAGAGTACCAGCCTTTACTGGAAGATGCGCTGGAAGACGCGAAAAAATCTGAAAAGGAACGGCACAAACAATTAAAGCATTTTCTGGATAAGCTGGCGGTAAATTTTGGTCTGGAAATTTTAAAAATCATTCCCGGGCGTGTTTCCACCGAAGTGGATGCCCGTCTGTCGTTTGACAAAGATGCGACTACTGAAAAGGCCCGAAAGCTTATTTCCATGTATCAGGATGCAGGTATCGATTCCAATCGTATTTTGATTAAAATCGCAGCCACTTGGGAGGGCATAGAAGCAGCTGCTCAGCTTGAAAAAGAAGGCATACATTGCAATTTAACGCTTTTGTTTGGTATGGCCCAGGCTGCCGCCTGCGCCGAAGCGGGCGTTACCCTGATATCTCCTTTTGTAGGAAGAATTTTAGATTGGCATAAAAAAGATCAAGGTGTCGACTACATTTCAGCCATTGAAGATCCGGGCGTAATATCCGTGAAACACATATATCAGTACTACAAAAAGTTTGGTTACAAAACCGAAGTTATGGGCGCCAGCTTTCGCAATGTGGGTGAAATTATGGAATTGGCGGGTTGCGATTTGCTCACCATTGCCCCGAAGCTTTTGGAAGAGTTGGACGGCATGCAGCAGGATTTACCCCGGGTACTTACAACGGATATGGGAGAAGATATCCCCCTCACCAAACTCAAACTCAAAGAAAAAGATTGGAGATGGCTGGTGAACCAAGACGCCTGCGTTTGCGACTTGTTAAGCGATGGAATACGCCGTTTTAGCGCCGATTTGGCTAAATTAGAACGCAATATTTCCGATAAATTATAATTGGTTATACTAAACTGCACATTTGTGCAGTTTTTTAGTGAATTGTCTCTTCAAAAGCATTATTTTGTTTCCTTATGGGAACAGAAATCGAAATCGTTAATGCCAAAGAGCATAATCTTCAAAATATAACTACTAAAATTCCTCGCGATAGCCTCGTTGTGGTAACCGGGGTGAGCGGCAGCGGGAAGAGCTCTCTTGCCTTCGACACCCTTTTTCAAGAGGGACAGCGTAAATATATAGAATCCCTCTCTTCTTATGCCCGCCAGTTTATCGGGCAAATGAAGGCTCCTGAGGTGGAACATATATCGGGAATTTCTCCCACCATTTCCATCGATCAAAAAACAGTGAACCGAAATCCCAGAAGCACTGTGGGAACGGTAACCGGTGTTTACGATTTTTTCCGCTTACTGTTCGCCCGCTTGGGCACTCCCCATTGCCCGGATTGCGGCGATGTAATTAAATCCCAAACTGTGGATCAAATTGCCTCGCAATTGGAATACAATTACCCTGGGGAAAAGCTTATGGTTATGGCTCCCATAGTGATAGATAGAAAAGGGGAGTACCGCAAAGAGCTTGACAGCTTACGGAGTAGCGGTTTTTTACGAGCCCGCATTGATGGAGAAATCCGGTTGCTGGAAGATAACATCCAGTTAAAACGCTATGAAAAACACACTATTGAGGCCATTATAGACCGGCTTCAGGTGGAACCTAAATACATGCCCAGAATCCGGGAAGGAATTGAAAAGGCCGTCGAGTTGGCGGATGGCATGGTCTCTTTTTTAATAGTTCGGGACGAAGGGGAAAAAGGCGAGTTGAAATTAAAAAAGAAAAGCGGTGAAAAGGGCAATAAGCATTTGGTTCAAAGCACAGAACTTGCCTGCGCAAAATGCGGCATTTCGCTTCCAGAAATCGAGCCCCGTTTTTTTTCTTTTAATTCGGTGCAGGGGGCTTGTCCTGAATGTGAGGGTTTGGGTTACAAGCAGGATTTTGATCCAGATTTGGTTATCCCCGACCCGGACCTGTCTATTTCCGAAGGCGCGATAAAATCAATGACGGACAATGGCAACATTGTTTTCTCCCATTACGGGATTCAGGAAATTGAAATTTTAGCCAAAAAATATGGTTTTAGTCTCAACAAACCCTGGAAGTCCCTATCTAAAAAGGCCCAAAACATTGTTTTATGGGGTTCCGATGAAAGCCTGCAATTCAAGTTAGTGAGAGATAGAAAATACCGGAAAAGCGTAACATCCGAAAACCGGCCTATAAGAGGAGTTATTGAGGTTATGCAAAGGGTTTACGATCGCTGGCGCATTCCCATGATGGAAAAATATATGCGTAGAAGCGTTTGTAAAAGTTGCGAAGGCAAGCGCTTGAGTCGCGAAAGCCTTGCTGTGACTTTCAGAGACAAAAATATTGTGGAATACAACAACATGTCCATTAGCCAGGCGCATAGCTTGTTTTCCCAATTGAAACTAAGTGAATACGAACATAAAGTGGGTCGGGAAATATTTAAGGAAATTAAAAATCGCCTTGGCTTTTTAAACGATGTAGGGCTGGGGTATTTGTCCATGAACCGTTCAGCAGTGACTCTTTCCGGAGGGGAAGGACAGCGAATCCGGCTGGCCTCCCAAGTAGGCGCGGGTTTGCAGGGTGTAATGTATGTTCTGGATGAACCTTCAATTGGACTGCATCCAAGGGATAATAAACAACTTCTAAAAACGCTTTTTCATTTGAGGGACTTGGGCAATTCCCTTATTGTGGTGGAACACGATGAAGAAACCATGCGCAGTGCCGATCATGTATTGGATATTGGCCCTGGAGCCGGTGTAGAAGGCGGCAAAATAGTAGGGGAGGGCAGTTTTTCCCAAATTAAAAAAAATAAAGACTCCCTAACCGCAGGTTACTTAAATGGACGCCTTAAAATTGAAATTCCTTCTAAAAGAAGAAAACCCGGTAAACAGTGGCTCCAGCTCAAAGGCGCTTCGGAAAATAATTTAAAAAATATTCAAGTCAAATTTCCCCTTGGAGTCTTTGTTGGTGTAACGGGGGTGAGCGGTTCGGGGAAGAGCACCTTAATTAATGCCATATTAAAAAAGGTTATTGCCAGGGAGTTATATGGAAATGGCGAAGAGCCCGGGAAATTTAAGAGTCTGGAGGGCTTGGAGCACATCGACAGGATGGTGGAAATAGACCAAACTCCCATCGGCAGAACTCCTCGATCCAACCCCGTAACATACACCAAGGTGTTTGACCATATTCGGGATTTGTTCGCCGGCTTGCCCGAATCCAAAATCAGAGGTTATAAAAAAGGCCGCTTTTCTTTTAATGTAGCCGGGGGACGCTGTGAACATTGCGGAGGAGCGGGCGTTAGAGAAATCGAAATGCAGTTATTGGCTAATGTATCTGTTCCATGTGAAGAATGTAACGGGAAAAGATTTAACGATGCCACTTTGGAAGTCCATTATAAAGGGCTTAATATTTATGATGTATTAGAACTTTCCATATCTGAGGCCTGTAAATTCTTTTCAGCTCAGCCTAAAATAATGCGTGGGCTGGACATGATGGATAAAATTGGTTTGGGATATATAAAGCTCGGCCAACCTTCCACCACCTTATCCGGTGGAGAGGCCCAACGGGTAAAGCTCTCTTCTGAATTGCAAAAACCCGGAACGGGAAAAACCTTATATCTGTTGGATGAACCTACCACAGGGCTTCATTTTGCCGATATCGCCAAGTTGTTAGAGTCCCTCCAGTCTTTGGTAGATAAAGGCAATACAGTCATTGTTATTGAACACAACCTGGATGTAATTAAAACCGTGGACTACATTTTAGACCTGGGTCCAGAGGGTGGGGATGAAGGAGGCCAAATTGTAGCCAAAGGCACTCCGGAGGAGGTCGCTAAAATTAGCAAGTCCCACACTGGAAAAGCCTTAAAAGCGGTGTTGGACAATAAACCCCAGGGCAGGCCCTCCAAAATAAAGGGAATAGGCCAGCAACACAGAAACATCGTGGTAAAAGGAGGTTATAAACATAACCTTAAAAACATAGATGTGGAGATACCCAAAAATAAATTAACAGTGGTGACCGGGGTTTCAGGCAGTGGAAAATCCTCCCTTGCCTTCAGTACCTTATTTGCCGAAGGCCAAAGGCGCTTTATTGAATCTTTGTCCACTTACGCCCGCAGGTTTGTCGGGCAATTGGATAAGGGGGATGTGGAGTCTATCGAGGGGCTTGCCCCAGCCATTGCCATCGATCAGAAGTCTGCCGGTAGAAGTTCCAAGTCCACTGTGGCCACCATTACCGAAATTTATGACTACTTCCGGCTTTTATACGCCCGCCTGGGGGAAATACATTGTCCCCACTGTTCCAAAAAACTGGATTTCTATTCTTTGCAAACTATTGTAAAAAGTTGTTTTGAAAAATACGCTTCTGAAAACCTTCGCATATTGGCACCCCTGTATTTGAAAAATGTGGATCACGATTTTTATCTCGATACACCCGGACATCTAACTGGAGCAGCCTCTCAATTGGGAGAACAGGGTTTTCGCCGATATTATCTGGATGGCAAGTTTGTGGAGCAGGAGGAGCTTCCCAAAAACATAAAAGCCAATTCCATTAGCTTGTATATAGATTCCTTGAATCTCAAAGAATCCAATCGAGGGAGATTTACGGAAGGAATCGAAGCTGCTTTGGACAAGGGACATGGCATATGCGTTCTACAAACATCCGATGGAAAAGAAGAGTTTTTTGGAGTTAAGCCTTTTTGCTCCGAGGGTCATTATTTCATGCGGGATGCCATTGAGCCCCGTAACTTTTCTTTTAATTCCCATTGGGGCGCCTGCGCAAAATGCCAGGGGCTGGGAAATGTGCAACAAATAAGCCCCAGAGCCTTAATTTCCAATGCCAGTGCCCCATTGTTGTCTGGTGGAATAACATCGCCGCTCAATCGGAAATTTAAAAGACGCACAGGATATTACCATACTTTATTAAAAAACCAACTCGCCGATTGGGGTTATGACGCCAAGGCCTCATTTTCTGATTTGTCAAAACAACATCAGAAGGATTTTATTTACGGTTCTTTAGAAACCTTGAATATAAAACGAAGAACCCGAAGAGCAAGTCATGAATATTCTGCCCAATGGAAGGGACTTTTATTTTTGGCGGAAAAATGGTTTGCTTCCCATCATACGTTAACCTGGCTTGTGGGTCGGGCTAGGTTGGTGGAAGACGCTCTGTGCCCAGAATGTCATGGTTCGAGGCTGATGAAGCCGTTTAGCGAAGTCAGCTTTCATCAAAAGACCATTGGGGAAATAAGTAATATGACTGTAGCCTCCTGCGTTCATTTTTTTAATAACCTTAAGTTAAGCGCCTATGAAAAACTAATTGGAGAACAGATTCTTAGAGAAATTACGGGCCGTCTAAATTTTTTGGACTCGGTTGGTCTTGGATATTTAGGCCTTCACCGCACGGGCAGTTCGCTTTCCGGCGGGGAAGCTCAACGTATCCGCCTGGCCAGCCAAATTGGATCTGGGTTGGAAGGCGTTTTATATGTGCTAGATGAACCTACAGTAGGCCTGCATCAAAGGGATACCGCGCAATTAGTACATACATTAAAAAAACTCAGGGATTTGGGTAATACAGTTGTGGTGGTTGAGCACGATCCAGAAATGATTCAAAGTGCGGACTGGATTGTGGACATGGGGCCTGAGGCAGGTGAATTTGGAGGAGAGGTCATTGCCACAGGGACACCTAAGCAAATCAAAAAAATGCCCCTCAGTAAAACAGGAAAATACCTTTCAAAATTTATTGAGGTGGGGAAGCCTCCAGAAAATATTAAGGAGGCCACAAAGTTTATTGAAATTGAAGCGGCCCAAATTCACAATTTGAAAAGTATATCCACAAAAATTCCTTTGAATATGTTAACTGTTTTTTGCGGAGTCTCCGGATCCGGAAAAAGCAGTTTGGTGATGGATGTTTTGGCTAAAAACGTAGAAAAGGCCTTAGCTAAAAAAACTTCCCAGCCGGAAAATTGCGGAAAATTTAAAATGCCTTCCGAAATTAAAAACCTCATATTAGTGGATCAAAGCCCACTGGGTAGCAATCCCAGATCGAATCCAATCACTTATGGCAAAGCTTTTGATAAAATCCGTGAAATATTTGCAAAAGTTCCCGAAGCAAAGGTCAAGGGTTTTACCCGCACCCGTTTTTCCATTAACATGGGTGTGGGGCGTTGCTCCAGTTGTGAGGGCATGGGAAAAATTAAGTTGGAGATGCATTTTTTATCGGATGTTTGGGTGACCTGTGACAGTTGCAAAGGCAAACGCTACAATGAAGACACTCTGGAAATAAAGTTTAAAGGAAAGTCCATTTCCGATATATTAGAGATGAGAGTCAGTGAAGCCGTGGGTTTTTTCAGTTTTCAAAACAGCATCGCAAAATACTTAAAAACTTTAGAAGATGTGGGACTGGGTTATTTGAAATTAGGGCAATCTGCAAATACCCTTTCAGGAGGAGAAGCTCAAAGAATAAAACTAGCCGCCGAGCTAGCCAAATCTTCCAGGGGACATAATCTATATATTTTAGATGAACCCACCACCGGTCTCCATATGGCTGATATTTCCATGTTGCTTTCTGTAATGCAACGGTTGGTGGAACAGGGCCACACAATGGTTGTCATTGAGCATCAAATGGATGTTATTAAAAATGCCCATTGGCTTGTTGAGCTTGGTCCGGATGGCGGAGAAAAAGGGGGGAATATTATTTATGAGGGAAGGGCTTCTTCTTTGGCAGAGCAGAGCACTCCTACTGCTAAAGCCCTTGTTGCCCCAAAGTTGCAAAAAATTTAAGAGGGAAGGTGATATTTTGCCTTCCCCTTTAAATTAAGGCAATATCAGCAGGTTATAGCTTTTTTTTGGAGATTGTAACTTCAAAACAAGGCTATTCCCTTTAACTGTATTTTGAATTAGCAGACCCTGGTATAATTCATTGCCACTAACTTTTCTTCTGTATATATGTGTTCCGTTAATATGGTAAACATCCAACACGAAAATACCGGGGTCTGGATTACGGGAGTGCATAAAAAGTTTGCCCCGGCTATAGAAAATTTGGGAAGCTCTCTCCTTGCCCCCTGTTATTTTAACTATTTCCAGACCAAGCTCTATGGCTCCCAAATCAGGTTTTTCACCGGCAAAGTCCAAACCTTCCAGAATTCCTCCTGCATCAACAAGTATTCCATTTTCTACTGGCTGTAAGAATCCATTGCTCAAAGGGTTATCATTGGGACCTGGGGTCATGGATACAAAATCTGACTGTGAAACGGAAACAGGCCATTCTGTGTCCTGGTCATTTAAGGCATTTGGTCCAATGAGGTTGCCTACAATTCTGTCTGTATGCCCTCCGCCCAGGCTCAGATTATTCGCAAATTGGTGGCTGGCTCCATCTCTGGTATGGAAATTATAGTCCCCATTATTATAGGAGCTATTATTAAAAAATTGTATGCTGGATGTGTTCCCATTGTCGGTAAAACCATGTTTGCCATTATTAAAGGCAACGCAATGTATGACCCTATGGTTCACTAAAATTCCTGAGCTTCCCAATTTAAAGCCATTTTTATCCCCATTTCCAGAACTGGAGCCATCACTAAGAGTACCATTGTTATGGGCGATACAATATTCCAAAGTGACTTCACCAATGGGACCGGTTTCTGACTTGGCATACAAATCCCATCCATCGTCTATGTTGTGGTGGGATATGCAATGGCGAAAAACATTGCCCACACCTGTTGTTAGTTTTGGAGCGAAGCCATCTGCGTCCTCATGATCGCTGTCGGAATTATCATGGGATATACATCCAACAATTAAATTGTGTGAGGGCCAATCCTCTATGGATTCAGCATTTGTGTTATACCTGCTCAATTGCAGACCGGAATCGCGGTTTTTGCGAAATATACAGTTTTTAATTTGATTATAACTCCCGGACAACAACATTCCATTGTCGCCAGCTTCTTCAATAACCAATCCTGAAATTTCCCAATAGTCTCCATCCATAATTACCCCCCTGTTTGAAGGGTCCTCTTCCATCTGGCTGAAATTAAATATGGCCTCTCCATTTTCTATGGCGAGCATTTTTATGGGGCTATTTTCTTCCCCCGTGGCATTAATTAACAAGCTGGTATTAAGGCTGTAAATCCCGGACTGGAGCCAAATGATGTCTCCAGCTTGCGCCTTGCTTAAGGCACTCGAAACATCCAATGGCTCTTCTGCTAATCCTGATGCATCTGGTTCACCGTTGGGGGACACATAAAATTCTCTGGCCGAAACCGTTGCTGCAAGGAAAAATAACCCTAGTGTGAATTTTCGGGCAAAATAATTAAAACGAAATTTGTTAATTCCTATCTTCATGTTAAACCTCCTTTTCATAATATGGGTATTCCCGGGTAATTCCATTTTGCGTATTTTGCACAAATGTTTAATTAAAATAAACAAAGCCTGGATAATTATTTTTTTTCCTCATATCTGATTGAAATTTTTCACTAATGAAATTTTATGCGGAATGGCATATCATTGATAATGCGGCATATAAAAGATAAGTTTTTAACAGAGAAAAATTTTATGGAAATAAAAAGCATGTTGGCGCCGGTAATATACATACCCCATGGGGGAGGTCCCCTTCCACTATTGGGAGATCCGGGCCACCAGTCCCTAATTCGATTCTTAAAAAATTATCCAACTAAAATTTCAAGGCCAGAAGCTATTCTTGTAATCAACGCCCATTGGGAAGAAGAAGCCGCCACTATTCAGGCAAATTCAAACCCTGGCATGTTTTACGATTATTATGGTTTTCCCCAGGAGTCTTATGAAATAAAATATCCAGCTCCCGCAGCACTTGAATTGGCTGAGGAAATTTCCAAATTGTTAAAAAACGCCGAAATAAATTATAAGCAGGATTCTGAGCGTGGATATGATCATGGGCTTTTTGTGCCTTTAAAACTTATGTATCCCGATGCGGATATCCCTTGTTTGCAATTATCTCTTTTGAAAAATTTAGATCCTGAATCCCATATTAATTTGGGGGAGGCCTTATCTGAACTTAGAAATAGAAATATTCTTGTGGTTGGATCGGGATTATCCTTTCATAACATGCGCGCTTTATTTTCCTTCTCAAAAGAAAGCCAAAATCAGGCCATGCAATTTAATAGTTGGCTCATTAATATGTTTAGAGATGAAAACCAGAGTTATGAAAACAAAAAGGAAGCACTAATAAATTGGAAGAATGCCCCAGGTGCTTTATTTTGCCACCCTCGGGAAGAACATCTTTTGCCCCTACATGTTTGTTTTGGCTTATGTAAAGAAAATTCCGAGCAATGCAATATTGAGTATAAAGATGATTTTATGGGATATCCAGTCTGTGCCATTAGCTGGAATTAAGCCGTTTTGTAATGATTTAAATAATGATAACAAAATATCATCATTACTAGAATTGGCAAACTCAAAATTGCAGTTTAAGCTTGGACAAAAAAAAGCTGCCTTTATGCGAGGCAGCTTTTAATGCAATTAAAAGGTTGAATTTATTTTAGGAAATTAAGTTTTCCCCGTAAGCTTTTGTTGTTTACATCCATAAAAATGTAAGTGTAAGCCCCTTGGCTTAAGTTCTCCATTTTGCTTTGACTCCAGCTTTGGCTGTTTGAATTGTAGCTGGATTGGAATACTTCCTTACCGTTTAGATTGTATACCCTAATTACGCCGGATTCCAATTGGCCATGGGGTAAGAGTTCAACGGAATTGGGTAAAATATTAAAACGCATAGCATATTTTGGGATGCTATTTTGTTTAACACCAATAATTTCGATTGGATTGTATGCCTCTGCGGCTTCAGGTAAATAATCTGGTGTGCAAGGTCTGGTTCCGGCAGTGTTGATACCGGCATCCTGCCTAGCGGAGGTGATGTATTCATCTTCATTGTCAAAGCTACTCCAAAGGGCCGTTTCACCGTTAACATTGGGGGATTCGGCTAAAGTTACCAAAGCTTCCAAGCGGACATGGGGGTGATCGTCATTTACAGCACATTCGTCCACAATAGCTTGTGCGGAAGCGGCGGTTCTGGGCATGGCACGTAACACATTACGACGGGTTGCCCAAGCGGGGTGTTTTAACAATTCCTGTAATTTAGGCATCCAACGAGAAGAGTTATCTTCAAGTTCTCCCAAACCTTCCAGCACCCAGATGGCATGAGTAACAATGGGGTCGTTTTCCATATCATCCACGAAGCGTCCATTATCCAGAATATCTTCCAAATGATTTAAAAGCGCATCGTTTGCTCCGCCATATATTAAATGCCTTTGGGCTAATAATCTCCAGTTAAAATTGCTGTGGCCTAAAGCTGCAATTAACTGGTCTTGGGTTTCCATTGGGGGATAGGCATCCACAGTTCCATCCTCTGGAATAATGCGATATAAATGAGATTTGGTCTTAGTGCGTAGTTCATTAACCCAAGCAAAGGTTCCCTGAATTTGGGGTTGAGCTGGGTTGTGTAAAAATAAATAGTTATACCAGTCTACCACCCATAGTCCTCCATCAGGGCCAGTTTTAACCCTTAAAGGAGCAAACCATGCATCTGTGGAACCAATTATCCGTGAGGCAGCCTGTGTGCGGGGGGTAACATTCCATGTGCTTCCATCCACTTCCAAATCATCCTGGCGGCAATGTTTAGTGGCTCCTTCACATACATACAGACGGTTGTTAAATTCGGGAGGAAGTAATCGGGCTGTGTAAAAATCATGCCCGGAAACTGCGGTGTGAACAGAGGGGCCGGAAGAGGAACCTTCCCATAAATACAAATCAGTAGTAGGAGGATAAAAGGAAGCATATTGTTGAACTAATTTAATGGCATCTTCACCTTGGCGAATGGAGTGCTGGCTGTACCAACTGGTGGTAGCTGATGACTGAAAGATTTCGCCGTTTTCCATTTGTCCAACACCATAAGCATTTGGAACTCCACCGGTCCAGATTTCAAATTTTGTTTGTCTATTGCCGATTTTAGTATGTTGAAATCTCCAAACTTTGCCACCACTGCAATCCACACCGTTAACATTACACCCTGCCCAACCGGTTATGCCGTAAACCCAGTTGTCCAAGCTATACATTAAGCTGCTCATTTGGCTGTGGGTGTCAAAGCTGGTGGAATTGGCTCCACCACCGGAAAATAAGACCTCAGGTGTTCCACCCACATCATTGTTGTTGGGGATAAAAAAGATTTGAGGGTGAGCGGTAACTACCACACCGCCTTTTACTATGGCAATGCTGTTTGGAACAGTAAGCCCTTTATAAAATTCTTTAAAGCTGTCCATGGCTCCATCACCATCAGTGTCTTCGAAAATTAATATCCGGCCTTTTCCGCCAGCGGCTTTGTCTGCCGCAATTGGCCCTGGGTAATCACGTGTGTCCAGCGCCCAAACACGGCCTCTTTCATCAAAATCAAAGTTTTGAAAATAGGCCAGTCCTTCACCTTCACCGGGAGTCAAATGGGAGGCTATAATTTCAGCCTTTAGGCCTTGCGGCACAGACAAACAATTAATGGAGCCTTGTGGGTCCAGAGAATTTTGAAGAGTCCCGGGAGGGAATAAATTTGTGGGTTGAGGCTGTGTAGGAAATTGGTCCCATTCATCTTGAGGAGGAGCGTTGTAACGAGTGAGCTCCGGGCAATTACCATTACTTGCAATAGGCTGACTCCAGGTTATTCCAGCCATGGCTATGAAAGCACTAAAAACCAATCCAATCCGAACCATTCTTGTATCTCCTTGATTATTGGCTTTGCCCAAAATAGCCAATAGGTTAAATCCCCTTAAAACAGGCAAAAGGCAAAACCAATCTAAAACAGGCTAATTCAGCCAATTAGCGATGGCGATTTTACCCCCCCGAGTGCATCTGCCTCTAAGATAGGTAAAAAAATCCAAACAGGCCCTTAATTTTTTAGCACAAATACAAGTTTTTTAGAAACTTTTGGATAACGGACAAAAAAAAAGCCGCTTTATTCAAGCGGCTTTTTTCTTAAAGAGTTAAAAACTATTTCAAAACATTCAGGCGACCAGAAAGCTGGCTTCCTTTGGAATCTTTGAAAACATAGGTGTAGGCACCTTGATTAAGTCCCTTAATTTTGCTGTTAGACCAGCTTCTGGCTTCAGAGTCATAACTGGATTGAAAAACTTCTTTACCAGAAATATTGTAAAGATGAATCTTTCCACTGTTCAGCTGGCCATGTGGCAACAATTCAATGTAATCTGAAAACTGATTGAATTGCAATTTGTAGCTGGCGATAGCTGGACCTGCGGAATTTATAGATAGGCTGAACATTTCGCCTTCGGCATCGTAATCAGGTGTGCAGGGACGGGACTGTGATGTTCCCACACCAGCTCCTTGGCGTGCTGAAGTGATGTAATTGTCCACTCCATCAAAGGTGGTCCACAAGGCAGTTTCTCCACTTACATTGGGTGACTCTTCCAAAGCGACCATAGCTTGTAAGCGAACGTGGCCATGGTCATCGTTAACCGCACATTCGTCCACAATAGCCTGGGAAGTGGCGCTAGTTCTAGGCATAGCCATTAGAACATTACGACGGGTAGCCCAAGCGGGGTGTTTTAACAGAGCTTGCATTTTGGGTCCCCAACGGCTTGGATTGTCTTCCAATTCGCCAAGACCTTCTAATACCCAAACCGCATGAGTCACAATGGGATCATTATCCATTTCATCCACATAACGGCTGTTATCTAAGATCATTTCCAATGTGTCCAGTAAACCAGCGTTAGCTCCGCCATAAATTAGCTTTCTTTGGGCCAAAAGTCTCCAGGTGAAGTTGCTGTGACCTAAAGCAGCCAAAGTTTGTTGTTGGTTATCCAACGCAGGGTAAGGATCTACGTTTCCATCTTCAGGAATAATGCGATAGATATGAGATTTTTCTTTTTGACGTAATTCATTTCTCCACGCCCCTGTTTGTCCAAGACCAGGGGAAGCAGGATTATGCAAAAAGAGATAGTTGTACCAATCCACAACCCATAGCCCGCCATCGGGACCTGTTCTTACTTTTAATGGAGCAAACCATGCATCGGTAGAACCGATAATACGCGAAGCGGCCTGAGTTCTTTGGTTCACTTTCCAGGTACTTCCAGTTTGGCCGCCACCAGAGCTTACTTCCAGGTCGTCCTGACGGCAATGTTTAGTAGCTCCTTCACAAACATATAGCCTTTTATTGTATTCCAAAGGAAGCAAACGGGCCGTATAAAAGTCGTGGCCGGAAACTGCTGTGTGAACGGAAGTTCCATTATTTCCACCTTCCCAAAGATACAAGTCGTTTGTGGGAGGGTAAAAATCGGCACGGTTAGGAACAAGACCAATGGAAGATTGACCTCTGCGAATAGAGTGGCTGCTGTAAATGGAAACAGTCGCTGCGGATTGGAAAATTTCTCCATTTTCCATTTGACCAATTCCAGCGGCATTTGCAGGTCCGGTGGTCCAAACCTGGAAGGCGTTTTCGGAATGGCCGATTTTTGTGTGTCTAAAGCGCCATACACGTCCGCCACCACAATTGGTGCCGTTGTAATTACATCCGTTATAGCCTGTTTGTCCGTAAATCCAGTTGTCCAAGCTATACATAAGACTGTTTAACTGACCGTGGGTATCAAATCCTGTGGTGTTGGGATCGCCAGTGGAAAAAAGCACTTCGGGAGTGCCGCCAACGTCGTTGTTGTTGGGGATAAAGAAAATTTGGGGAGTAGCGGTTACGACCACGCCGCCTTTTACCAAGGCCAAGCTAGTGGGGATAACCAACCCCTTGTAGAATTCTTTAAAGTTATCCATGGCGCCGTCACCATCGGTGTCTTCGAAAATTAATATTCTTCCCTGGCCACCGGTTGCTTTGTTCTGGGCAATTGGATAGGGGTAATCGCGAACGTCCAAGGCCCAAACACGGCCCCTTTCGTCAAAGGTAAAATACTGCAAATAGGCCATGCCTTCACCGTCCCCGGGTGTAAGATGAGACGCCACGATTTGCGCTTTCAAACCGCTAGGTACGGACAGGCAGTTGATTGATTCTTGAGGATCCAAAGAGTTTTGAATGGTTCCCCAGGTATTTCTATCTGCTGGTTTAATTGGAAATTGTAACCAATCGTCCTCTTGTGGTGCATCGTAACGAGTCAACTGAGGGCAATTGCCGGTTTTTTCTATAGGCTGTCCCCAAATAACTCCTGTTATTAATAATACAGCCCAAAAAGCCATGCTTTTGCGAATCATTTTTTTATCTCCTTATTTTGGACGTGCTTTTGATGCACGCATTTTAATTCCCCTTAATATAAGGTGGAAGCAAACATTAAGCCATTCAAAATTTTGGAAATTTAAGGACAGAAAGGCAACCGAAAGCCAAAAAGTTTATTTAATATACACATGAGTAAACAGTTTTTTCCCCACAAAATTCAAACTTTGGAGCCCTTCCAAATTTGCTAAAAAAGCCTTATGGCGGAGCTTTGAATAAACCTGTCAATTCACTAATTAGAGAACAATTTTGGAAAAAGCCTATCGCGAAAATCCAAATTTATTGCCATTTTAATAAGGAAACAGGATTGAAATATTAGCTAAAAATTTAAGGGCAGATTTTTCAGCCCTTCTTATCTTTGGAATTGAGGAAAATTGTTTAATAATACCGGTCAGAAGGGGACTGTTCCTTTGGAGCAATGGGGCGGATTAAAGAATCTGGTTGGTAAAAATTGGCCAAGCTCCAAACTATCTCTCCCAATACTCTTAGCTTTTGGGCTGGGCCTGCAAAACTGCCTTTTGGACAAAGGTCCTGCAAAAAGCGAGTTTAACAATCCGGATGGCCTTAAAATAAACGAGATCCTGGCCCAAAGTGATACAGAGGACGATTGGCTGGAACTTTATGCGGCAGGCAAGTCTGATGTAAATCTTGAGCAATACACTTTGGCGGATGGAAAAAGTGGGCGAATACCGGCTGAGCTTCCAGATATTGTACTGAGCTCTGGGGATTTTATCCGAATATTGGCTGTGGATACTCCCTATACAGGGGCCGAATATTATGTTCCCTTCAAGTTAGGCAAAAAGGATGAGCTTAAACTTTTTTACCAGGGGGATCTGGCAGATGAAGTAAAATGGGACGAAAATGTTTGGGTTAATGGGAACTCACTGGGACGTTCCCCGGATGGTAGTGATAATTTCGTATCCATGTTACCAAGCCCGGAAAGTAAAAATAACATTCCTTTGGAAAGCGACTAATATACATGCTGGATTATCTCACCTTACAAACAAGTTCCGCCAATCCCACCTTAATTATGGTGGTGTATGCCATTTTCTTGTCTTTTATTTTAAGCGCTGCCATCGCCATAACCTACGAAAAGACTTTTAAAGGGTTATCTTACTCCAGGAATTTTGTTCAGGCTCTGGTTTTGGGAGCCATTGTGGCTGCAACTATTATGCAGGCTATTGGAGACAGTCTGGCCAGGGGTTTGGCTATGATTGGAGCTTTGGCAATTATTCGCTTCCGGACAAATTTTAGAGATCCTAAAGATATAATCTTTATGTTTGCAGCTCTGGGAGCGGGTATTTCATGCGGTGTATACGGGTATAGCGCAGGAACTGTGGGAACAATTGCTTTTTGCGGGGCGGCTTTTTTACTTAGTAAATCACCCTTTGGCCGCGCCCGTTCCTTTGATGGTATGTTGCGATTTAATATTGAACATTTGCCAGAGGCAAAACAAAAGCTGGAAAAAATATTAACGGAATCCTGCCAAAATTTCGCCCTTATTTCTTTGAGGGAATTGGCGCAGGGAAATCGACTGGATCACTCTTACCATATTAAACTTAAACCCAAAGTTGATGAAGCCAAATTTGTGGAAAATGTTCAAACCATACCCAGCATAAAAGGGGTGAACTTCCTGCTTCAGGACGCCACCATTGAATTGTAGGGAACAAACATGAAGGCTTTTTATTTTGTATTGATTTTAACAATCCTGGCTGTG
Organism: Fibrobacteria bacterium; assembly: GCA_050294405.1. Classification (GTDB taxonomy): domain Bacteria; phylum Fibrobacterota; class Fibrobacteria; order UBA11236; family JADFYW01; genus JBNKOC01. Next base: position 304,885 of record JBNKOC010000016.1, read on the forward strand.
ATGTCTATAACGGTTTACTTCAAAAACAAGGCCAGTATATTTTTTGGTATCGCAGAAAGCAGAGAAATAGCGATAAATTCTGAAAATGCGGTTGAGGTCGGGGAAATTTATGTGGGACAGGGCCAAGCAATAGAAGTAGGAGATCCTTTGATAAAGTTGATCAATCCTGAACTCAGTCTGAAAATAAATAATATTTCCCATGAGCTTGATGAACTAAAGGCGCAAAATGATCTCAATACAGGCAGCCTGCAATATAAGTTAAACCAACTTAAAGCCGAAAAAGCCGCCCGGGAAGATGAGTTTCAAACCCAAATTAGGGAGCTGGGGGCGCAATACGAACTCAATAAAAAACTGACTTCAAAATTAAAAAGCATTGATACCCTTAAAAAAAATGGGGAGGATAACAATCCAATAAACCCAATTCAATTAAAAATCCAAAATTTAAAAAATGAAATGGACCACTCTTTGCGGCAAATTCAAATGCAAATTGATGAGCTAAAATCGGGAATGTCTAAAGATGAAAATCCCCTGGGCATCAAGATAAATAGTTTGGAGCAGGAATTGGCCTTGTTAAAAGAGGATGAAATTAAACTTAAAATTACAAGTCCAATAAAAGGGGTAATAGGTTCGGTAAACTATAAACAAGGAGAAAAAGTCTCTCCATTTACCACTTTGCTTACATTGCACAATAAAGCTCCATCATATATCAAAGGCTACATACATGAAAAAATATATAGCAAAGTGCAAAATGGGCAGAGTGTTAAAGTTTTCTCCACGAGTGGGAAATCAAACTATGTCAAAGGTGAAATTGTGGGTGTTGGAAGCCGTATAGTGGAATACCCAATTCGATTGCGCAAAAGACAAGATATACAAATTTGGGGACGGGAAGTTGTTATAAAAATTCCCGAAGAGAACAGCTTTTTGCTTGGTGAAAAGGTTATGATAGAACCAGAGCTCAACCCATTTAAAAGCTTTTCCCAGTCCGGCGATACATCAGGCGTTTCAGTTCAGGCCTCAAGTCCATGAAAATTACATTTGTTGTTTTGGGATTTTGGGCAATGTATGGAGTGTGCCTGGCGGAAGGTTTAAATGTTAAGATCTCCGATTTTTTGGCTACAGCTAAGAAGGATTATGTTATAGAATACCAGGAAAAGAAGGTGGATGCCTTATCCAAATCAGGAACACCTAGCAGCCCAATCGAGGAAATGGAACTGAGATATGATAATGAGGGTTTCGCTCGGCATAAATATTCCTTGCGTTTTTCCCCTTTTTCCATTAGAGAATGGAAAGCCAGGAAAAATGTGGCTCTTTCAGAATTAAAGTATAACGAAACAAAATCCTCTATGTTGTTAAATCGAGCCCTGCGCAGCAGATACAATCTTATTATCGACCATTTGTACCAAACGCAAAAATTGAGTTTTGTAAAAGAACTGCATACCCTTTTCCAAGACAGGATCAATGTACTGGCGGAAAAGAGCGCTCAGTTGGACTTCGATTTTAATGACTTAATGGAAGCGGAAGAGGATTTCACAAAAACCAAAGACGAATTGATTGAAACAGAGTTTAAAATAAAATCTCTGGAAAGAAAAATAGAACAATACATCAGTGCCGGAGATAGCCTGCATTTTGATTCCGCGGGGTTAATTGAAGTGGAAACCCTAAAAAAGGAAATAAATTCGAATTTGTTTGTATTAGATACTAATAACTTGTATCTGACCACCCAGCGACTTGATTTGGAAAATTCCCACAAAAAACTGGATTTGGAAAAAGCCGAAACAAACAAGCTATTTAATTTTTTGGAGTTGTCGTATGATCACGGAGAAATGGAGGATCAAATTCAGGACAGGAGAGAAGGAAAGGCGTATGATCTCAACCGTTCTCTTTCTTTTCAGTTGGGTTTTAACATCCCATTTGTGAATCAGGACAAACTTTCCATAAACAGAAGGCAGCTAAATTATTTGGCAGAAAAAGGCCGTTATGAAGATTTAAAGTCTGAATTAAACCAGGAAATTAGAAACTTACAAGAAGAAATCCGGCGGGACTTAAAGCGCATTGAGCTTTTGGAAATGCGGGAAAAGGAACTGAACAGCGAAGGTTCGTTAAAAACCTATTTGCAGGTTGAGGGAATAGATCCTTTGATATTACTAAGAACCAGGGAAGCATCCATTAAAAGTAACATGAGAAAATCAGAGGCGCGTTTTGAAATCTATAAATCGTACATAAAGTTGATGGATATTACCGGGAAGCTTTCCGAAACACCGCTGAAAAATTATTTATCCGATAATTTTGAAGTTATAAATTAGAAATGGCTGAGCAAAAAACTCCAACCAGCCTTGAGCGCTTTGAAATAAAGTTTATCATTCCTAAATATTTAGTAGAGCCCATTTCAGATTATTTGGAAGTGTATTGCGAAATGGATGATTACTCCGCAAAAAGCCCCGATAAATTTTATACCGTCAATAACTTGTATTTTGATACATCTCAATTCATGTTTTTAAAAAACAGGCTAGACGATACAGGAAACCGATTTAATTTGAGGGTTCGTTCCTATGGAAATGAATCAGGCCCGCCCTATTTTTTTGAAATCAAGCAAAAGGTGTCTGGTTATTTGCGAAAGTACCGAGGTTTTGTGAATGGAGAGGATTGGCCGGCTTACTTAGGAGAAAGTGTTGTTTCAGATGATAAGTATTTATCGGATAATAAAAATATTCGTTTATTTCAGCGCATGGTTTATAGCTATGGAGCCACTCCAAAAATCTTGACTCAATATCGGCGTAAGGCATATGCATCCCTGGTAGATAGTTATGCCAGGGCAACCTTTGACATTGATTTGCGATACATGGAACAGAGAGAGTATGAATTATTTCCAGTGGATGCAAAAATGACCCATTACGATCACAGCAATAGCTTTGAGCCCGAGTGTGAAGTGGTATTGGAATTGAAATGTTTTACCAACTATGTTCCCCTGTGGATGATTGATTTGGTACGCCATTTCAATTTAAAAACCAGAGGTTTTTCAAAATACGCCAGCGGGATTCTGGATCATTTGGGATATTGGAATTCTGGTTGGTCAAATCGACTTCCCGCAGAAAGCTGGGTTTAGAAAACACAGCAAAACGCAATGTTATTGATTGGAGCCCCAGCCCGGATAGGGTCTGGCTTGTTTCATTATCAGCTTTGGTTCTGAATTGGGATCGGCGCCAATGGGCTGGTCAAATTTAAACTCCGTATCCATGGCATACCATTTGTTTGGATCGCTTCCGTATAGCCCCATAAAAAAGCGGTGTATTTCTTTTAAGGCGATTCCCAGCTTATAGGTTTGAGCCGTGGTAAGAACATTTTGCCCTTCAGGAACAAGGGAAGAATGGGCAATGAAAACAATGGGTTGGCCTGGCATATCAAAATGGTATACAAATTGGTCTGTGGTAATACCAACATCAGGCTGCACCACAGAAGCTTCGCCTTCTTGAACATTTACATAAAAGCCGGGTTCGCTTCCTGTGGGATCAAATGGGTTTGCCGTAATGGCCACACCGTTGGCTTCTTCATCGGGAAAGGAATTGTGAACTAAAAGAGCCATTCCTACGGTCTGATGATCTATATTGCGATAGCTTCTCTCTTCAAAAGCTCGGAAATACCAAACGCTGGCCCATACTTCCCGGATGGCATCGTCTACAGGATCTGATGGGTCATTGGGATCCCCGCTTTTCGAAGTGTACAATCCTGCTCCGGTGAAACCGTCCAAATCCTCTGCATTTGTGCTGCTGCGAAATCTCATTTTTATCCCGGGATATTCATTATTTAATTTTTCCATTAACTCGGTCTCAAATGCGGAATCAAGCGGGGCATCCATCATATCGGCGCGCAGGGCTTTCAATTTTAAATCCCTATAGGTTGGGTTTGCTTGAAATTGAGAATCTGCCAGAAATTCATCTACACGTTGGTTGAAGCCGTTTTGTTCCATAAACTGCCAGTAATAGTATACCGGGATACCAAAGGCTTTGGGGTAAGGCACTTTTTCATTGTCCATATGTGGAAAGGCTGCAAAGTGGCTGGCTTTTCCTCCATAAGCGGGAATGGCTTGCTTGAGAGCTTCCCCTAAGCTAAGGTTCTCTAAATCCAAAATATTTTCAATGTCTCTGAGTTCTTTTGTGTCCAAATCCAGGTTGGGAACCTGTACTTCTTCAGGCTTATGATCTTCCCACCATGCGTCGGCTTCTGCAGCGGTTACTTCTTTAATGCTAAAGTCAAAAGCGCTGACTTCCAGCTCCACCCACTTATCCTCCAGAGCTCTGAGCTCCGGATCATTAAATGCTTCTTTTAGGCCCATGTTTGGAGTGCCTCTGTTTTGAGACAACACGTTAATGTGGGACAGCGGAGTTTGGAATTCCTGGGTTATAATTCCATTTACAACGGAAATATCATTGGGAACGGCATCCAACACTACAATATCGCGAAAACCAACATACTCTGTTTCCAATTCTTTGGCGGTTATAAAAATGAGCCTTCCCAGGCTTTTTCCATAATTCAGTGGTTGGTAAGTAATGTCCTTGAATAACTCTTGGGTGGAAATGGTTTTAAACTCAGAAGAAAGCTTTTTGGCTTCCAATTCTATGGTGAGACTGGTGGGGTGGAATTTTAATTCCTCTCCGAAGTATGCGGACTCCATTATTTTTCCCAGAGCTAAGGCTATCATTTCAGCGGAGGCGTTGTCGTAGGGGGCAATTTCATAGGCCCAAGTGTCTGAACTTTCGTAATATGTTATGGACCCCAGGATAAACCTTCTGTTGGGACTATAATATTCAGTCTGATTAAACTGGGATAGTGGGGGGACAATGGGTTTCCCATCGCCTGATAGGTTGGTTGAGGTGAAGTCCCAATGTATTTGATATTTTTGGCTGTTTTGAAAATAAAGTTTTTCCCCATCCTCTAAATCCACAACTGTTTTTAGTGATATGGCCCCAGGTATGGAGGCATCCAGGGGCTCAGACGATAAAGCCTGGAAGTCCTCTTCACATCCAATTTGAGTTGAAAAATTTGGGCTTTCATCGGTTTTAATTTGGCATTCCCAGTTTTTTTCATCCTCCTTTTTATCGGAGGATAGGTTGCAGGAAAGAATTACCAGGGAAGACAGGGTTGTCACAAAAGAAAATTTTATTTTGGATTTAATCATAATTCTAATATATACGGGTTCAATTTTTTTTAATAGCTAATTTGGGGAATAAAAAATAATAAGATCACCCCCGTAGCCCAGTTTGTTGCCTCAAAAGGAAGTGTGTTTTAAAATATAGAGTAGGCCATGATTTTTTCTACTCACTTGGCTTTTGGAGTATGTGTATTTATTCACCAATTGGAGTACAATATTGACGAAAATTTCCCAGAAAATTTGGCTATTTTGGCTTAATTCTTAAGTATGAAGATTGGGGAAAGGATTATTCCGCAGGCAATAATCTGTGGACCAAATGCCTTTGGTTTTGGACCATAAGTTTTTATTCACAACCTCCATTGTTTTCAGTAAATTTAGGGCAAGACATTAACAAGCCTTAGGATTAGGAAAATTTATGTTTAAAAGTTCTTTGTTTTTTTTAGCCATGTTAGGGTGGGCAAGTTTCGCCTTTTCCCAAATCATTATCACGGAAATCCATTACTTTCCTTTGGATGCAGATACTGTCAGCCATACGGAATTAGAGTTTATCGAAATTAAAAACATTGGAAGCGATACATTGGACCTCAGCAACATATCTTTTACCAAAGGTATTGATTATCAATTCAAGGCTGGAGATTTTATTGCGCCGGATTCTTTTTTGGTTTTGGCTTCCAACTATGTGGAGTTTTATAATCGCTATCAGTTTAATGCCTTTGATGAATTCCAGGGCCAGTTGAGCAATAGCGGAGAAGAGGTTGAAATTTCGGATGTTGCCCTTGACACTGTTTTGTTTTCTGTAAATTATTCAGCCTCTCCTCCCTGGCCATTGGGCCCTGCGGGAAATGGGCCATCTTTGGTGGCCATACATCAGGACAGTCTTTTTGCAACTCAGCTCGCCTCTAATTGGAGTGTGTCTTCCCTTAACAATGGGAAGCCAGGTGAAGAGGATGTCGCAGCTGATATTGCTCCGATTATAATTACAGAATTACTGACACATACCGATTTGCCGCAGCTGGATGCTATTGAAATTTTTAACCCGGGGACAGATGCCGTTGACATTGGCGGATGGTTCCTTAGCGACAATAAAAATATGCCTAAAAAATACAGGATACCCGATTCCGCTATTATTAATGGGGGAGAATATTTGGTATTTGATGAAAGCGATTTTAATGCAGAACCGGACTCTGAGGGAAGTTTTGCCCTCGGGGCCCATGGAGGGGAAGCCTTTATTTTTTCAGCGGACAGCGCTGGCCAATTGACCGGGTATGTTCATGGTGTGGAATTTGGCGAATTGGAAAATGGGCAATCCTTCGGGCGTTATGAAAACTCCACAGGAGAAATTCACTATACAATTTTAGAAGAATTAACATTGGGCAGTGAAAATGCCACTCCTTTGGTGGGCCCTCTTGTTATTTCCGAAATAATGTACAATCCGGGCCTGGAAGGCTTTGAATATATTCGAATAGAAAATATTACAGATGAGGAAATACCCCTTTACGATCCCGACTATCCTCAAAATAGTTGGAAAGTTTCAGGTTTGAATTTTGATTTTCCTGCTGCGCTTTCTATAGCTCCGAAGGCCAGTTTGATTGTGGCCATGGGAGTTGAAAACGAACTGGATTTTCGCCTTCATTATAAAATCAATTCCTCCGTACCGCTTGTGATTTCCAAAGGGCAGTTGTCTAATGGCGGAGAAACTTTAACCCTAAAAAAACCCGAAGAGCCCTTTGTGGATTCTTCCTCTATGAAAGAGGTTGTTCCTTATATGGATGTGGATAAGGTGAAATATTCAGATAATGCTCCTTGGCCTACTGATGCTGATGGCATCGGGTTCGCCTTAAAAAGAGTTGAAATTGAATCCTATGGAAACGATGCCGCTAACTGGGTAGCAGCTCTTCCAGGTTTTCCGGATATGGCAAGCAGTCAGGACAGCATCTCAGTCTCGGCTGCCGTTTTTCAAACAGATATGTTACCTGCTATTTTAAATTTATATATGGAGGCTGAAAGCCAAGTGGATTCCATTGATGCCAGAATTAAAAATGAGGACAATTCAGAGACTATTATTTTTAGTCCTATAAAAAATTCTAAAACCCGTTTCAGCGCCCAAGTTCTTGACCTGGCTCCAGGCAATTATTCTTTGCAGATTTTAGCCAGAGATTCAGATGGAAAGCAAGGGATAGTAGTTAAAAGTTTTGCGAGGAAACCATGAAATATTTTACATACTTGGTATTATTTGCCTTTTTAGTAGCCTGTTTTGACGGAAAGAAAGATAGTGAAAATAAAGAATTGACCTTACACTTAAGCAAGGGTTGGGATTACTTTTTGGATACTGATTATTCCAAATCAAAAAGTTCTTTTGAAGCGGCATTGGAAGAGGACGGGAAGAGCGAAGAAGCTCTTTGCGGAAAAGCCTGGTCAAACTTGCGGTTAAATGAATTCCAAATTGCCCAAGAGGAATTTGAAGGGGGATTGGAAGCTAATTCGGAAAGTGTGTGCTTTGCGGCTGGCCTTGCCTATTCCAATTTGGCTTTGGAGAATTATTCAGATGCTTTGGCAAACTTTGCTAACTTGAAGGCAATGTTGTCTGAGGAAAAAATAAGCCTGGGCCCAGATTTTGATTTAGATTCTTCGGACTTAAATAAAAGTTACGCCTGGTCTTTGTTTATGGAAAATGATTCAGAGGGCTTAAAGGATTTGTATAAGGATGTTTATCCGGATGAAAGCGCAAACTCAAAGGGCTCCATTGAATTGTTGGAAGAAATTTTAAAGCTGTAAATTACATCTTTTAAAATGGCAAGTGCACCACAGATTGGGCGGAAAATATTTTTTGTTGCTCAATGCTAACATAATAGATGCCGTGTTGTAATTTTGTTCCTTTGTTTAAAGGAACTCTCAACTGAAAAAATTCAGGGGATATTTTTTTGCTAAAAATTAATTGTCCCCGCTTGTCCGACACTTTTAAAAGAAAATTTTCTTTATTTTTTAAGTGGATTTCCAAAACAGGAAACTCAGAATCACCGACAATATTGGAAAAAAATTCCTTTTTGCCCTTGAACTTAAAATCCGGCTGGTCAAAAAAACAACTGCCATCATCCATATTTGCTTCCGGGTTGTAATTTTTTGATTTTTCTTTGGTACAACCTTTGATAGCTTTTTTTCTGGGATAAATTCGTGTTATGGCATCCCCTTTTTGGGGTTGCCAAATTTTAGCTCCATTGGGAAGTGTAAATGGAGCATCGTAACTAATATACGGAATGGAATCTGAATTTTCGGGTACCATAATGGTTAATAGATTTATTTTTTCAGGCGAAAATTGCAGCCAATTAAACTCATGAAAGGCTCCATAGCCCTGGACCCAATCATATATATTTTGCACCGTCCTTAATGGTACTCCCCAGCAGCCTTCTCCAATGTAAATGGTTCCCCACTCATCATCCCGGGTATATTTTCCCGGTGAAACAGCAGAGGGCTTTATAGGGTAGCTGCGTTTGACCACATGGGAGTGGGATTCCCCGGCAATGTGGAATCCCAAGTCATATATCAACCGGGACCAGTTATCATACATGCCATGCATAAAAGACTTCGGCCCAATAGGGGAAATAGGGGAATGCCAATGGGCCATCTTCCATTGAAAATCTTTTTGAGCCATATCTTCTTTTAAGGCCTTGGCCTGCTCGGCGTAGTTTCCTTTTTCCGAATTTAGTACCCACAATTTCAAAAAATTTTCTCCAATGTTAATGGGGTAAACATTGTCAGGAGTTGGGGTGTCAAAAAGCTTATGGACATCTTCATCCGTTTCGTGGTTTCCCCGGGTGGGAATAAGGGGGATTATAAGCCCGTCTTCACCAATAGTATGTTGCCAATCTTCAAGCCAATATTGCCAGGAAAGGGGATCGCTTACATTGATGAAGTCCCCCCCAAATGCCACAAAATGCGGCCTGAATTTTTTGACCATCTTATTCACGGAAATTCGGCCAGTCCTATTGCTCCGGCTGTCTCCTCCATGGACCACACTTAATTCTTTTGGATATTGGGCAATTGTGCGAAATTTGAATCGGGGGCTAAGGGAGTTGTTGTCCGCAATCACGAAGTAATAAACCTGCCCGTCTGCCAAATTATTTAGACGCGCAAAGTGATTATTCATTTCCTTATGCGAATTGCTGTGCTGGGGGATTAGCTTATGTTCATATTTGCTTGTGTCTTGGCCAAAATCTTCTAAACCATAATATACAATGGGCTTTTCTCCATCAAGCTGGTTCCAGGCAATGGTTATTTCACTGGATGGATTTCCTGCAAATACGGTCCTATACTTGTCAGTGCGGCTATGAGAAAAGCCCCATATACCAAGTAAGATAAATAAAAAGCTAAAAAGCGATTTTACTTTAATATGTCCCATTCCAGTCCCAGTATTATTAAGGTAGATAATCAAGGCCTTAGGGCAAAGCGGCTTTTTGTCTCTTAGCATGGCCTATCTCAATTATTAAAAATAGCGGGATTAGACAGTGGGGAAGCCTTACCAGAAAAGCGGGAATCCATTCTCTCAGGCTTAAAATTAAAATAGAGGGGTCAATAAAGCTAAGAGGCCTGGCCAGGGCTGTGAGAGCGCCCCAAATGGCCATATACCACAAACAAATTTTTTCGCTTTTAGACCAGAAAATTCCAAAGCTTGCGAGAATGTCTAATATTCCTGCCATTTTTAAAAAAATCACAATGCTTGAGTATTCATTCAGGGGTGTTAACCTTTGCACCATGGTGGAAAATTGGGCAGGCACTTGGTAGTAGCCGATGGCAAACAACCCATGACCCACAAAAACAGCCACCAGGCATAACTTTATGAGCAGGTAAAAAACAGGGGATTTCTTGTTTCCATAAAAAAACATCAAAATCAAGGGAGGAGCCCATTGAAGGGTCATTTCAATAAAAGCGCCATTTGCGGATAATTTGGATAGGTAAAATAAATAGGAATAAAACAACAAGCCGCCGGAGGATATGGTTAGTACTAAAATTTTAAGTTTGTTGAATTTCTTTTGGAAAATCAAAAAGACGGCTGCGGCAATATATCCTGTTCCCAGTAGTTTCGTAAATAGGCGAATGTGGTGATCTGAGCTGTAAGACCATTGTCTCCAGCTTATATGGAACAAGTTCAAAATGGGCTGGACAAAAGATTCCTTCCACAATAATTCCCGATAAGGCGCATCCCAAAAAAAATGCTCAAGGCCTCTTCCCATTAAAAGAAGTATACAGGATAGCCATAATAATTTTTCCGCAAGTTTATTTCTCATATTTGTTTGATTTATCAATTTGGAAAAAAAATAACAATGAATGACAATCTTCTGACAATTTAAGAATGCTTGATTTAAAAAAGGCTTAAAATGACACAATTTTTGTATTCATTATCTGGCCTGTTTTTTGCGTTTGTGTTGTTGTAGCAATCGAATACCGGTCCGGCCGGCCCTTTGCCCTTTATAAGCAAAGAATAATTAACCGGAGATCGAAAGATTGGTAATAGAGATCGGGCTAAAGGGCTGTGTGCCAAATTTCATAGCGGTCTCAGGAAAATGTTGCTAGCTCTTCTATACATATGAGCCCAATTACCGCTGGAACACTATGATATTAAGTACCCCAAATACTTCCGGTAATTCGGCGGCGTCCATACGAAATGGAAAAGTTCCGCGAGTTGTAATCATTGGAAATGGCATGGTATGTATGCATTTCTTACGAAAATGCATTCAATACAACTTGAATAAGGAATTCAAATTATTGGTTATAGGCGAGGAAGTCCAACCTGCCTATGATAGAATACATTTGACTGATTTATTCCAGCTAAAAGATGAAAAGGAACTATGGCTTGAAGATTTCGACTGGTATGCCACCCATCAAATCGCTCTTGTAACTCGTGAACAGGTTGTCCACATAAATAAAGATAAAAACATAATCGGAACCAGTTCAGGAAGGGAAATCGAATACAATTATTTGATATTTGCTACAGGCGCCTATCCATTTGTCCCTCCTGTTCGGGGAAAAAAACACGAAGGCGTATTTACATATCGCAACATTTCAGATTTAATTTCCATAAAAAATTATTCGCAAAATTGTTCTAAAATTATGGTTATAGGTGGCGGGTTTTTGGGAATAGAAATAGCCAAAACTATGTTAGATCTGGGAAAAGATGTTACCATAGTTTGTAATGCGAATAATTTAATGGCAAGGCAACTGAGTGACGAACCGGCGGAAATCTTAAAAAATTTAATATTAGCCGAAGGCGTCCATATTCTGTTTAAAAAAAGAATAACCCATATCAGAAGAAACGGCTCCTTAGTGGCAAAATTTTCAGATGGTTCAACTCTTCCTTCCGATGTTATTATTTTCACCGCTGGTATTCGCCCCAGGGATGAGCTTGCAAAATTAGCCGCCTTGGATTGCCATATTGAAGGAGGGATAAAGGTAAATGACAATCTAGAAACTTCTTCTTCAAACATATTTGCCATGGGAGATTGTGTGGTGCACAATAATACTCGCTATGGTTTGGCAAGCCCTGGCTATCAAATGGCAGATGTTATTATTTCTCAATTGAGAGGAAAAAAAGCTAAATTCCAGGGCGCGGATCAATCCACTACATTAAAATTTTTTGGGATTGAACTGGCTATGTATGGAGATTTTTTATCGGACTCCACCCACCTTATTTGGAAAACAGAAACCCAGTACCGGCGCCTGGTTACCGAAAAAGGGAAACTGATTGGTGTTCTTTCCATTGGTCCCTGGAAAGAGCTGGGAGAAATCCAGGCCTATATCAACACAAAAACGACTCTTAAACCAAAGGAGATTAAAAATTTTCAAAGTATGGGGAGCTTACAACTGGGAAAAGACAAGTCAGTCCAAAATTGGGCTGCAAACGCAGTTGTATGTAGTTGCCGCGGAGTCACTAAAGGAGAAATTTGCAGCTTAATTGAGAAAGGCGTTTGTGATTTTAAAGATATCTCTTCCCAAACAAGCGCATCCACTGTTTGCGGAACCTGCAAACCTTTAATAGAGGAGCTAATAGACCCATCCTCAACAGCGGTTCCGGAAAAAGCTTCCTGGAAGCTCCTGGCTTTTTTGTCCGGGTTCAGCCTTGTTTTTTCAATTCTTTATTTTCTATTGCCTGAACTGCCGTTTTCTGAATCTGTCCAAACCGAACTGTTTAAACTGGAGGCATATTGGAAAGAGACTGAGTGGAAGCAAATCAGCGGGTTTAGCCTTTTGGGAACAATCCTTGTAAGCCTGTTTATGTCTCTCAGAAAAAGACTACAGTGGTTTAAAAAATTCAAATTCCAAATATTGCGGGCTATTCACGCCTTGCTTGCTCTCATAGCTATTGCAGTGTTTGCTTTGCATAGCGGGCTTAGATTTGGCACGGGGTTAAATATGTTTTTGAATGTATTGTTTGTTTTGTCCTGTGTAGCCGGAGCTTTTTCGGGTTTGTCGGTGGCATTTGAAAGCTATAAAACAAGTCCATTCAGTAAAAGTTTGAAAGGTTCCGTCGTCCTCGTTCATATTTTGGGCACCTGGATGTTTCCTGCTATGTTAGTGTTTCACATTTTAACCTCTTATTATTATTGATGCCTTCTTCCATATTTTATTTGGCCTTTGGACTGCTTTCTGTCTTAACGATTGTGGCGTTGGGTTATGGTTTATTTTCTGAAAATAAGTTGAGCGAACTTTATTTGCCTGGAGAGACAAGTTCCGGGCATTATCAAATAGAAATGAAGTGCTCTGAATGCCACGACCCATGGAAAGGAGTAACTCAGGAAGCCTGTTTAAAATGCCATGAGGAGGAGTTGACTCGGGTCAAAGACACTCATCCTCAAAAAAAATTCAGAGACCCCCGCAATGCCAATAAACTGGAACAAATCAATGTGATGCTTTGTACGACTTGCCACAAAGAACACAGGCCCAGAGAGACAAGGGAAATGGGAGTTACGCTTCCACTTGATTATTGCGCTTATTGCCACCAGGATATTGCTGAAGAAAGACCCACACATCAAAATCTGGAGTTTAATTCTTGCCAAACCTCGGGTTGCCATAATTACCACGATAACCAGGGCACTTATACCGCCTTCCTGGAAAAACACACGGAAGATCCCTGGCTTTTTGAAAATAGAATTCGCCCTGTAAGGGACAGTGTGGAAAGTCCTCAGGCTACTAAAAACATGGAAGAGCTTGTCAGTGTTCCTGGCGATATAAGATATGCGGATAGCATTTTATTGGACTACAAAGCAGATATTCACTTTCTAAATGATGTTAGTTGCAAAGATTGCCACCTTAATGCTATTGATAGCAAGGGAAAAAATACAGCAGCGTGGAACAATTCTCCTGTATTTGAATCCTGCAAAAATTGTCATGAAATTGAAGCCAAGGGCTTTTTAGAAGGCCGTCATGGAATGCGGCTGGCTCAGGGTTTAGCTGCCATGAAGGTTTCTGATGCCCGGATTCCAATGCAAGAAAGCGCAGCCCACAGGCAAATGGATTGTAGCGCCTGCCACCAGGCCCATGATTTTAATACAAAAAGGGCCGCCGTGGAATCATGTATGGAATGCCATGCCAGCAATCATGTGAAAAACTATACCCAAAGTAAACATTACACTCTATGGCAAAAAGAACTTGCCGGAGAGGCCCCGGCGGGCAGCGGCGTGTCCTGTGCCAGCTGCCACATGCCTAGAATAGAAACTGAGGATTCCACCCGCTATTGGGTAGACCACAATCAAAATAACAACCTAAGGCCAAATGAAAAAATGATTCGCACAAGTTGCTTAAATTGCCACGGGCTTCCCTTTAGCCTGCAAGCTTTAGCAGATTCTCTTTTAATTGAAAATAATTTTAATAGCCAACCCAGCCAAACCATAAAGTCTATTGACTGGGTTATAAGTCAGATGGAATCCAAAAACCCAAACCCCCCAAAAAAACAAGGAGAAGCAAATGAAAAGCTCGACTAAAAAAATCATTTCCGCCATTGCAGGAGGATATTTGTTACTAACATTGGCGCTGTTTATTTCCGGCTGTGAGAAAGAAAGTGCGGCAAAGGAAGAATCTGGAATTTCTCCCAAAATAATGGCTGATGCTTTGCATACGGTGATGAAAGCGGACCGAACAGTTTACACTAAAAAAGTAATTCAGCGTCTGACCAAGGTGGACAAAGTCATCAAAGCAAGCGAGCATTTTGAGGATGAGAAGGCATTGCCATTGCCTGCGCAAATGTTTCGCATGGGTTCGGAATTGAGTTCTGAATTAGATACTTCATTTAGCTATTCATTACTTTCCGAATGGCCCATCAACAAACAAAACTCCCCTAAAACCGATGTGGAAAAAGAAGGTTTGAAATACATCGCCGCAAATCCAGGCGAAAATTTTTATGGAGAAGAAGTATTAGGAGGTAAAAAGTATTACACAGCTGTTTACCCTGATGTTGCTGTTGCTCCTGCCTGCGTGGATTGTCATAATGAGCACAAAGATACCCCCCGAACAGATTTTAAAATTGGCGAAGTTATGGGAGGAGTGGTAATAAGGATACCCTTATGAAAATTTTAGTTGCATTTTTGATTTCCAAATTAGTCTTAATGGTTTTACTAGGCTGTAAAGAAGAAACTGCCGCTGAAAAAAAAGTGGCAGAAGAAATTTCTCCAGGTGAGCAAATTTGGAAAGCAAATTGTAAGGTGTGCCATCTTCAGGGAGTAGGTGGGGCACCGCCTATTGGAAATAAAAAAGCCTGGCAACACCGAGTGGGCCAGCCTTTGGACACATTGGTTTCGCATGCATTAAATGGTTACAGTAGCAGCCCGGATACTCAAATGCCTGCTCGTGGCGGCAATGAGCAATTATCCGATGAGGATATAAGGGCGGCCGTCACATATATGGTTAGTAAAAGTAAATAAAGGAGATAAAAAATGAACCCGAATCAAATCGAAATTATCCGCTCTAATTGGAAAGAAGTTTCCAAAATAAGCGAAACTGCTGCACAATTATTTTATCAAAAACTGTTTGAATTAGACCCAGGCTTAAAACCCCTGTTTAAGGGCAACATGGAGGAGCAGGGTAAAAAACTTATGCAAACTCTGGCTGCGGCCATTGGAGGTCTGGATAATTTTGAAGGCTTAAAACCCATTCTTCTTGATTTGGGAAGCAGGCATATTCACTATGGAGTTAAGAAAGAAGATTACGGAACTGTGGGGGAAGCTCTTTTATGGACCCTGGAAAAAGGGTTGGGAGAGGCCTTTACCCCTGAAGCCAAGGAGGCTTGGACGGATATGTATACAGCCGTGGCTGAAACCATGATCACCACATATTCCAAATCTGATGAACCCATAACACCTGAGCAAAAGGCTCTGGTTCAATCCACCTGGAAATCGGTTGTCCCCATTGCAGATACAGCCGCCGATATTTTTTACAATAAACTTTTTGAACTGGATCCCAACTTAAAGCCTTTGTTTAAAGGCGATTTAGCGGAGCAAAAGAAAAAACTGATGCAGACTCTTGGAGTGGCGGTTTCCAGTTTGGACCATCTTGACGATCTGATTCCTATTCTTCAGGACTTAGGAAAACGGCATGTAGCTTATGGAGTTGAGGACAAACATTATGGAACAGTGGGAGAGGCTCTATTGTATACTTTGGAAACAGGTTTGGCAGGAGCTTATACTCCTGAAGTGGCCAAAGCATGGGAGGCAGTTTACACAGTGGTATCTTCAGTGATGATTGAAGCCGCCTCAGAGGTAAGTGGTGAATCAGAAGGGTTAACCGAAAAAGATATCGAGTTGGTGCAATCCAGCTGGAACTCAGTGGTTCCCATTAAAGATACAGCTGCAGATTTGTTTTATGACAGGCTTTTTGATATAGCTCCGGAATTAAAACCGCTCTTTAAGGGAGATATGGCAGAGCAAAAAAATAAATTGATGCAAACATTGGGAGTTATGGTTTCTACATTAAAAGATTTAGATTCCCTGGTTCCGGTATTAAAAGACCTTGGGGCTAAACATGTGGCCTATGGTGTTGAAGATATCCACTATGGAAAAGTGGGAAAGGCTCTTCTTTGGACTTTAGAAAAGGGACTTGGAAGTTATTTTACCCCGGAAACCAAAACAGCCTGGACTAAGGTGTACACAGTCGCTTCTTCGGTTATGCAGGAGGGAGCAAAATCTGTGGATTCGGCGCCTGCGGAAAAAATGGGATTGTTTGGTAAAATCAAAAAAATGTTTGCTTAGGCTAGGTTTCAGGCTGGAGTGTAATCCAGCCTGTCTTACCGGCTTTATTTTGTGATTATTTGTGTTTTGAACTCCACATCTTCCTGATGTTGCAGCTTCATCAATTCTTCCAATACTTCTTTAACGGGCTTTCTTTCATATACGATGGCATACATTCCATCCAATATGGGCATATAACATTTTAGCTCGTCTGCTTTTTGCTTCGTAACTTCAATGGTTCTAATGCCTTCAGCTGTTTGACCTAAAATTTCTTTGGCTTGCTCAATATTTTTACCCAGACCCAATTGATAACCAATCTGAAAATTCCTGCTTTGTCTCGAACTGCAGGTGGCGATTAAATCTCCCACTCCAGAAAGGCCGATAAAAGTTAATGGGTTCGCTCCAAACATACATGCAAAGCGGCTCATTTCAGCAAGGGCTCTGGACATCATTAAGCTGCGGGTGTTTTCTCCAAAATGAAGGGCTGTAATCAAACCAGAGCAGATGGCGTAAATATTTTTCAAGGTTCCTCCCAATTCAACACCCTGAACATCTCTGTTGGCATATACCCTTAAAGAACTTGAAGATAAAGCCATTTGAACTTTTTTAATAACTTCATCAAAGGCACTGGCGATTACCGTTCCGGTGGGAAGCCTATCCATCATTTCCCCCGAAAGGTTCGGACCGCTAAGCGCTCCCAATTTCAAGCAGTTGGTTTCGTCCATCAGCACTTCGGTCATGGTTTTAAAACTATGGTGTTCCAGACCTTTGGTGGTAGATATTAATATCTGACTTGGGTTTGTGTAATCACCTGTTTTGTTCGCCACTTCCCTAAAAATTTTCGATGGGAGGGAATAAAAAATCAGCTCTTTGCTTTTGATAGCCTCTTCCACGGACGTGGTGGGCTTAATATTGGAGTTTAGCTTGTATCCAGGATAATATTTGGTGTTTTCATGGGTTTGCATAATTTCATCCACAACATTCTGGTCCCGCATCCAGAGCGTAACGGAATGGTTGTTGCGGCCAATAGCTTCCGCAAGGGCGGTTCCGAAACTTCCTCCCCCCAAAACAGAAATAGATAACTTTGCATTAGTCATAGCTGGGGCTAAATTTCCCGTAACCTTTCAATTTGTTTGAATAGTAATATATGGTTTTCAGGTTTTTGCTAAACAGTTTATGGTCCTGGCTCCACAAAATTTTATTTCCGTGATAGGAGTTCAGCTGTTTTTTCGCACTTAAATATAAGTCTGAAGCTGGTTTTATTTGGCATTCCTTGTCCAATATTATTTCGCCCTGCTGGTGCATTTCCAGAAGCTTGGCTTTAAGTATTTCCATATGATGTATAAGTTCTGTATAGGGAATTCCCACCTGCTCCTGCCTTAAAACCCTGTATCTATCCCACTGGGAGTTTTTAATTCGGCAAACATTCCAAAACGCCCTTCCCAATATGTTTGTGGATAATATAACATTGCCTCTTTCAAATTCCCTTAGAATTTTTTTGCCCAAAATTTGGGTGTATTGCATATCTCTTTGGGTATCCTGGGTTATTTTTCCATCACAATAAAAATATTTGGCGATGTCTATTTCTCTTTTCCCATTATCATAAGACTTCCCGTTTTTTTCTACTTTGTTTCCAAATAAATCCAATGGCTGCCCAAAATGAATATGAACTTTGGAATGCAATGAACCTACTTTTTTCATAAATCGCAAAACTTTAAAATGTTTGCTGGAGTCATCATCCACAATGATGTATCTGCTTTTTCCAGTCTCCTTTAAGTAGTCTTCGATTAAAGTTTCGGCTTCAAGGCCCAATCCATAGTTTACGGTAAGGGGAATGATATAAATATTAGGATTGGTTTTTCCATTAATAAGGTTGTTGCAATAAGCCCCATGACCAGTGCCCAACAGTCCCAATTTTAATTTTCTTTCAATGGCGCCACTGCGGCTGCGGGTCCCTCCAGGGAAAAATAAATTGTGGTAGCCCATTTCCAGGGAAAGTCCGGTGTAATTTTTTAAAGTGGCCTTGTAAAGTTCATTGGTCTTTTTTCTGTCCACCTTATAAGCGCCCAGGTTGTTCATCATAAAGCTTATGGCAGGATTTGAAAATAAATTTAATCCAGCCCCATATATAACAGGGGGCACAGATATTTGGAACAAACTGTAGCCCAGGGCAATACTATCAAAGTTTGAATGATGGGTAGGAGTATATATAAGTGTTCCCATTTTAGCCAAAGATTGGACCTCTTCGACCTTGCCGCTGATTTCTAAAAACTTCCCAAAAGCTTGATCCCGGGTATTTTCAAAATAATTCAGAGGCGAAAGCTTGTTGAATACACTGCGAATTCCAAGGGGAAGGATTTTGGATACCAGGTTTTGCAACCGGGGATCGTACCCTCCGATAATTTCCTGGGCATAGCGGGAGATAATATTCTTAAGTAAATTTTCTTGTTCCTGCCGGGGAATTTTTGTGAATTTGTTGGAAATTTGCCGCCAGAAAATTCTCTCTTCAAGAATTTTTTTTGAAGGAGCTTCTCTTTTTAGCCGTTGCTTCTCATGAAACAATGTGTCATTGATAACATGTTCAGCGGAAAAAAAACTGTTAAGCTGAAATTTATTTTGATATTGGGCAAGGCTGCGGTTTACCAACTCTTGAAAGGCGAATTCCCTGTCCTGTTTTTTCATGCCCTTAAATTAAAAAAATTTAAGGCGGAAATTATTTAACTTTGATTTTCCGCCTGGCTGACCACAAGCTTAACCTTTTCAATGCTTTGGCCTTCCATTTTTAGAATTTTAAATTCACAACCATTTGTGGAAATTATATCGCCTTCAGAAGGCACAGATCCCCTTAAATATTGGAGATAGCCCCCAAGAGTGTCAATGTCAATTTTTTCATCGGGCTTAAGGTTGAGTTCAATTTCTTTATTTACTTCTTCCAAAAGAATGATGGGGTCGATAATATATGCGTTTTCTTCCATTTTTATAATTTTTGGCAGCTCCACATCATCCTCATCCTGAATTTCGCCTACAATTTCCTCTAAAATATCTTCCATGGTGATAAGTCCGGCGGTTCCTCCGTATTCATCTACCACGATGGCTATATGGTTGTGGTCTTTCTTAAATTCCTCCATGAGGTCCTTAATTTTTTTGGAACGGGGAATGAAATAAGCGGGTCTTATTATGGCTTCCAAGGTAAAGTTTTCTTCTTTTAGTTTTTGATCCAAAAGAAGCAAATCCTTAACATGGAGAATCCCCCTGATATCATCGATGTTTTTGTGGTATACGGGGATTCGGGTAAACATATGGGTTCGAATAACGTCTATTACTTCTTCATAATTGGAGTTTAATTCAACAGCTATGGTATCTACCCGGGGAGTAAAAATCTCCTTGACCTTCATATTTTCAATATTGAAAATATTTTGAACCATTTCCACTTCTTCATCTTCCAGGCCGCTGGAACCAAAGCGCGGTTCCACAGTGTCTGATTTTTTTAAATCTTCCTCGGTGACAATCTTAAATTTTCCGTGAAAACCTAAATTCTTAAGCAAAGCGTTATTTAAACCGGATATGATTTTTCCCGCCCATCCCCATAAAATCCAGTAGGCAGAAAAGAATATATACATGGGCTTTGCCAGTTTTAACGCCATGGCCTGGCCCATGTATGGCATAATCTGGTGGGAGAGAGAATAGGAAATTAAAATGGCAAGCAGTAATCCCAAAGCTAAAGAAAGCGGGTAGGGCAGTTTTCCTTCCAGCAACAAAGACACCCACAGGGACCCGCTTAAGATCACCAGAGCATCTAATATGTATCGGCTTAAAGAAAGCAATTCAGTGAATCCCTCTTTTTTCCAGAGATCCACACAGTCACTTAAGATTTTTGATTTTTCAGGATCGTCAATTCTGTCTTGAAATTTTTTAAAAATGCCAAAGCTGTTCCGGATAGCCGCAAGCCAACCACTAAAAAATATGCCCCAAATAAAAAGCGCAGCGTAGATTATCGAGTCGGTGTCCACTCGGGATTACTTCACTTTCCAGGGAGAAAAAGCTGTGTGGAAAAAGGCCATTGCTATAAATATATGACTTTTTCAGGAGCCAAGGTAGTGTTGCTCTTTAGATTCCATAATTTTTCTCTCAGCGGCCTTTATGTGATCGTAACCGCAAATATGCAAAAAACCGTGTGTGACCAGGCGTTTTAATTCCATATAATAACTGTTTCCCCAATCGGGCGCCTGTGTTTTTGCCTTTTCAATAGAAATATAGACTTCTCCGGCTATTTCTTCGTTTGGGTAAATAAAAGCCAGAACATCAGTGGGTTTGTTTTTTTTTCGGAAATTCAAATTGAGATGGTGGATATAAGGGTTGTCACAAAAAATCAAATTAAAATGGCCAGTAACTTTTTCGCCTTTTAAAATTTTTTGAGCCTGCTTTTTTAAAAATGCCATTCGGGGAATGGCAGATTTTTTTACGTCTGAAAAATGGACCGAAATCAAAGTGAACCAGTGAGGGGTTTTAGTCGGCAATCCATTGGTTTAGAGTTTCAATTATCATCTTGGCCTGAGCGTCGGAGGAAATATTAAATTTGCTTTTGCTGCGAAATTCGCCATTTACTTTTTGATATCTTCTTATTGAAACCTTTGGGGCTTTAAACTCCCCTGAGTTTTTGTCTAAATCCTGATATTTGAACATGATGGTGGTCCAGGCGCCTTTGGATAAAATTTTCTTATCCAGTTCTTTTACCAATTGGGTACCCTCTTCATCAGAAAAGTTCATTGTAATCTCATCTATAGTTGATGCCATTTTAAAAGTCCTTTATTCCATTAAAGCTGATAAATTTATTCATTTTTTGTGAAGGGTAAAGTCCCACAGCTATAATACAGCTCAAATTCCTAATTTTCTATAAAATCCGCAAAAACTAAAGGGATATTTAAAATTTTGAGGAAAATAGCCAAAAAAAAAGGGTAAAATTGTGATTCTAATCACTTTGTTTTAACCCTCACGGTGGTATAATCAAAAGAAAATCTTTTCGTGACTAATTGTAATTTTAATCAGGAGCTTTGCTCATGAAAGTGTCCAAACATCCTATGGCGGTTTTTTGCCTGGTCTTAATGTTGGCCCTTGAGGTCAGCTGGGCAGCCGAACGGAAATTATCCGTAAACATGGTCACCGGCGATGTTAGTTTTAAACGAGGTAAGGCCAAGCCTAAACCCGTCCGGAAAACCACTAAACTTAAAGAAAAAGATGTTATACGGACATTGGTGGAATCCAGTGTTGAAATCTTGTTGGATGATGGCTCTGTGCTCACCATTCAGGAAAATTCGGTAGTTGATCTTTCGAAACTGGTTCGGGATGGTCAGGTAACCAACTCCAAACTGGATATTAAAACTGGTAAAGTCCTGTTTAACATTAAAAAACTGGCTAGCAAACGCTCCGATTTCGTGTTTGAAACTCCAACAGCCACTGCGGCGATTCGTGGAACAGCGGGCGGAATCGGAACAGACGGTAAAAAGACCTTTGCCTATTTGGAAGAAGGTGGTTTGGAATTGAAGCCAAAAGGCGGAGGAAAGCCCGTTTTAATTAAAGATTTGAATGTTGCGGTTCAGACTCCAAAGGGTTTTAAGGTTCAGCAGGTGACAAATTCCCAGGCTTTAACTCAAGTGGTTAACAATGTTACTAAAGCCATCGGCAAGGGAGATACTGCCGAGGTTAATCTGGAACAGGTATTGGACTCAGCAGTAACGGATACAGCTAAACTGGCTCCCGCTGACAGCAGCGGCCTTGAGAAAGCACCGGAGATGGACAGCAGCAAAGTGGATACGAGTTCCGCTGTCGAGACCAAAAAGGACACTCTGGCTGCAGCAGATAAAGTACAACAGGATAGCGTTGAAACCCGGGCAGAGGGTGCTGTGGATACAACAGCTTCTAGGCAGGGCTCTGCGCAAGATACCGTGGCGACTGGGCAAAACCAACCGCTTCCTGAAAATACAGAGGTCGATGGGCCTGACGCCGGAGGCGACCTGGCGGGTACAGATGTTAGTGGACAAGAAGGCGATAGCACAGCGCAGGGCGAAGCCAATGAGGATGTAGGTGGAGATGTTCCAAGTCTGACGTTAAATGTCACCAGTCCATCCAATGGGGAGCAAGTGGAAAGTGAAGCTCTGTTAACGGTTTCGGGAACCAGTTTACCGGGAGCAAAAATCACAGCCCGAACTGCGGAAGCTGTTGCGGATGCTTCTGGAAACTTCAAACTCTCCCTTAATGCGCCAAAAAATCCTGGAAGCTATACATTAACCGTATCTGCCAGTTTGGGAGATCAGTCTGCTAGTCAGGAAATTTCTTTTGTAGTCCCTGAAAAAATAGTCCCTTTGACATTTGCCATTACAGGGCCATCTTCTGGACAGGAATTGCCGGAAGGCTCCGAAGTAGCCATTGCCGGAACTGTTACTCCCGGGGCAAGTGTTAGCGTTAATGGGACTCCGGCAGAAATAAGCTCGGGAAAATGGGTGGCCAATTTTAAAAATCTGGCTGTAGGTGAGCACAGTTTCCAAGTGGAAGCGGCACTTGGGGAGCAAACCCAAGCCGGAGAAGTGAGTATTAGCGTTGTCGCAAAAGTTATTCCTTTGGAATTCAGTTTGTCTCGTCCAGCGGATGGGGCTACCATCAAAACATCTACAGTGGAAATTTCCGGAACCGGAACCCCAGGGGCAAAAGTTGTGGTTAATGATTTGACCACGGTAGTACCTGCTTCCGGTAGCTGGAACCTTTCTATGCCTTCACCCAAAGCTCCAGGCAGTTATTCTTTGTCTGCGGAGGCCACTTTGGGAGATCAGTCCTTAACCAAGGAAATCAACTTTAACATACCTGAAGAGGAACTCAAATTAACGGTAGTTGCACCCACCAGTGGGGCTCAGATAACCACAACGAGCATCATAGTAAACGGAACATCCATTCCAGGCGCTGAAATTTCGGTGCAGGGGAAAACCGCCAAAGCGGACGCTGCTGGCGCCTGGTCAACCTCCATTCAAGCCCCTCCTGAAGAAGGGGATTACACACTGGAAGTTGTGGCCGTATTCGGCAGTCAGGAAGTTTCTGTGGATGTGCCGATAATCAGAGTGATTCCAAGACAACCCATTTTGGGAAAAGTAAATGCGGTGCCTGCGACGGTGCAGGAGGCAAAACTCACCATTACAGGTACTTGTAATGATGGGGCCACCATTGAAATCGGTTCTTTTAGCACCATTGCAAGGGGAGGTGTTTGGTCCGTTACCGCATCCTGGCCTGCAGAAGAAGAGGGCACCCGCTCTTTTGAGGTAT
Source organism: Fibrobacteria bacterium (assembly GCA_050294405.1). Taxonomy (GTDB): domain Bacteria; phylum Fibrobacterota; class Fibrobacteria; order UBA11236; family JADFYW01; genus JBNKOC01. The sequence continues at coordinate 328,549 of JBNKOC010000016.1, forward strand.
ATTGCTTATTAAACGGGGAAGAGGAAGTGATAGGTGAGGTGGAAACTGAATATGTCAGGCCCAGAATACCATTGACCTTTACAATGAGCACTCCAACCCGTGTCTTGCAAAAGGCAGAAAAACTAGATGTTAAGGGAACTGTAGGGGGACAGGATATTGTTGTGGAAGTAAATGGAAAAGGGGTACCTGTTATCGCAGGGGGATTTATCCATTCTGTTTCCTTTAGCGAACAAAACTGGGATGACCTGACTGAAATTGAAGTAGTGGTCTCCGATGGGGAAGATGAAATTGTGAAGCTTATTGAAGTCGAGGTGGATAAAGCAAGCCCTCAAATCAATAAAAATAAGCCTAAATTCCTCACAGAGCCCAGTATTGAAAATAATGAATACCTGCAAATTCGCCTCTCAGACGATGTGGGAGATGAAGTGACCGTTATTTACATGGTGGATGGAAGTGAAGAAGAATCCTTTAGTTTTGAAGGAAGTTTTTCCCAATCCATTCAGCTAACGCCAGGGATACACGATTACAGGGTAGAAGCCCGGGATTTAGCGGGAAATCTGTTAGTGTGGGAAAGAAGGTCGGTGGAATATTATCCCCGCGTGGAATGGGCTATAGATGTTATCAACCCCAGGGCTAATCAGGTGGTTCCATTGCCTCCTCACATACCCGATGAGGATTTTAGTCCCACAGATGATGTTCGCATCCGCATTCGCTCTTTACCAGACGATGACTTCCGCTATTTGAAAGAGGTACGAATCCGCAATGAAGCCAATCAAGTGGAACAAGTTTGGCGTGATTTGGAAATTGATGATATTGAATTCGAATTCAACGATTTACCATTGGTCAAGAACAAAGTGAATGTCATAACAATTAAAGTGATGCCGAAAATTGGCCCGGAAAGGGTAATTACCAGAACTTATACCATGAAATAGAAAAACTGGCTTTTTCTCCTCTAAACCGGGGAACACTGAGCTGTTCCCCGGTTTTTTTTTATTAAAAAAGGTGCTTGAATCTTATTGTTTTTGAGAAATATAATGGAAGGGTAATACTTAAATTAAGGATTCTCAATTGCTTAGGGCAGCCTTCCGATTTTTTTCGTTAATGTTTATGGTGGCATTAACATATGGACAGGATTCCGCATCCCAAAGCACGGCCAATATAAAATCGGAAAAAAAAGTTTTGGTTTTTACTTTAGATGTTGTGAATGCTAAAAAGACTATTGCTGAAAACCTCACTGAAAAAATGTTTTTGGAGATGACATCCACTCCAGGTATCCGTGTTAATTACATCCGAAATGAATCCAAAATACCTGAAAACCACACCCAGGAAAAATCTGATTTGTACAAAAGGGGAATGGAATGCTCCAAGGTGGAATGCTCCGCAGAAATAGCCAAAGCCCTTGGTTATGATTTTTCCATGATAGGCAAAATAGAAAGGCAAGGAGGGGGCTATGCCCTGGATGTTAAGGTTGTGGAAGCCAGCACCAAAAGTCCGGCATTTGAAAAAGATCAAAAATTCAGACAGGGAAAAGTAGAAGTCATAAATGCCCTTCCCACTTGGGGAGCACGTATTTCCAGAATAATTGCGGAGCCGAATTTTGCTAAAGCGTTAGCGCCTCCGGTTGCTGAGGCCGGGGAAGCTAAAAAATCTGAGGAACCGGAAAAGGGATGGAAGAGCCCTGATTTTGATCCCTTTACAGCGCATCTCAAAGGCACTCGGATTTTTGGAACGCTTACAGATACATTAAAGATAAGCGAATCTCCTTACATAGTCACCAGCAATTTGATTATCCCGTCGGGAACGGAACTTATTATTGAAAAAGGCGTTACTGTATTTGTGGGCGGGGAGTACACCACGATTACCGTCCAGGGGCAAATAATCGCAAAAGGTACGGAACAATACCCCATTGTTTTTAAGTCGGGAAAAAAGGATAAAGCCAACTGGGATTGGGACCGGATTTTTTTCCGTAGCCGGGAGCGCAGCCTTTTGGAATATGTACATATTCAAAATTCCAATTATGGCGTGGTTGTGAAAGACGGGGCTGTAACCCTTTCTCATTGCGAAATTTCCAATAACTCCGTGCGGGGCCTTTATTTGGAAAATTCCAATGTGGAGATTGTAGATAGCAAAATTTTTGGCGGCCATTTGATTGGTATACAAGTGGGAGATTACGGAGAGGCTGTGGTGGAGAGAAGCAACATATATGGCAATCACAATGGTATTTCTGTATTGGATTACGGAACACTTCTGTTAAGGCAATCCAAAGTGGAATCCAATGACCGAGGACTTATTTTAATGGACAGCGTCTCCTTGACACTGGAAAGCAGCCAAATCACTAAAAACAGAATTGGAGTGGTTTCCAGCAGCCCCATGTCCTCCAGTGTGTTTGCAGGCCTTAAAGGCAACCAAACCAACCTGGAATCGGTACGTCGGGAAAAAATCGAGGCCTTGGTGGAAAAGCCCGCAGCGGTAAAGGTCAAAAGAAAAAGCAAAGTGGTTTCTAGCCAGGAATCGAAGGAACCTCCCAAAGAATTTAAGGGGGGAGTGCAATCTTTATCCAAAGATGGGGGGGCTTACGCAGGACTAATTGGTAACGTCACCATTGGAGAGGGCTACCACTATCCCACTACTCCTAAAAACACAACTCTGGATATGATAACCACATCCACAGACAGCGTGATGCCAGGAGAACAATTGCCACAAAACCGGATAATACCAGGTTTTTATCACACTGCAAGTATATACACAACGCTGGATATGGCGGGCTATTCCATTGATGGAAATGCTGAATTTAAATACGACGATTGGGGCACAGCTCAGCTGGATGTGCTTTCGCTAAAAACAAAAATAGGTCCCAATAATTTTGGGGTGGGGGATTTCAGCGAGAGCGGTTCTGAAATTTCTATTTCGGGATTGCAGGTAAGAGGCGTTAAATACGGATTGGGCTTGCTTAAAGACAGAAATGATAATGCCCGTCTTAAAATAAGCGCTACCTTTGGAGAATCTGAAAGGCCCTACGATGAAGGTGAACGTGTTTTGGGCAGTTACAACGAACGCAAATCTGCTGGAAGCGCCGTGGCGCAAAAGCTGGTTGGGATTGCAAAAATAGAGGCCAGTCCCACAAAAAACTGGGACTTAAATTTCAAATACATATATAGCAATGATAAGCGGGACGGGATATTGAGAAACTCCCTTTCTTCCACAGCAGTTACCACGGACGCTCCCTTGTTGTCGAATTTGATGGGCATGGAAACCCAGTATCGATTGATGGATGAGGCCATTACCCTTTTTGGAGAAATCAATGTGGGAACAGTGGACTCTACTTCTTTGGCATATAATAAAGCTTTGGAGCGGGTGCTTTCTTCTGAACTCTACGGTTATGAATTGTCTGAAACTGAAATAAGCGGTTTTCTTCCATTGCTCCAACCCACTACGCGAGAAACATTCAGAGATTCTAATTTTAATTTAATTCCTACTGCCCTTTTGGATTCTGCGGAATTGGTGAATGAGGATGGACTCACTCCCTCCCAGGTAAACCAGCGCAGGGTGGAGTTAATTGAGGCTATTATGGCCGATGCTGAAATTGAAGAACCGGAAATTCAGGATGAATTAAACGAATCCAAAAACTTGGGGTTTCGCTGGGACAACCAAGGCATGGCCGCCCGCGTTGGCACCGATTTAAACATCAAAGGAAATGCTTTTAATTTTAGCTATGTATTTGTGGGTAATGAATATTATACAGGCGGCAACCGCTATCTCACCAAAGATATGCGAAAATACGAAATGACGTATGGCCGTGATTTAAACTCCAAACTCAATTTAAACCTGGACTATTTTTTAAGCGTGGAGAACAGTTCTTCCGATGGGCGTTACCTTAACCTTTTGGGTTTTGGCGAGGGCAGTGAATTCGGATTGCTTGCCGATGATAGCTGGCAGAAAAAACAGGAAAATAAAGATGCAATTCGCCCTAAATTTACGCACAAGCTCAATTACAAAAACCGTTATAACATGACTTCCACCACTGAATTCGAATTTAAGGCTGGCCTTCAATACAAATCAGAAATCAGAGGAAAAGAACTTTCCAATGACACCAATGTTGTGTATGGGGATCCTTATTTTGACGCCGAGAGCAATGTGGGAAGAGAGTTTAGCTACAACAATTCCCCCCGCTTTATAGATGGCGATTTAGCGGATGAATACAGTTCTTCCATACTGGATGAGGAGGGGGAAGAAATACCCTTGGCCCGTGTTTTAGATGACAAGGAATTGAGCTATAACCTGGGATTAAAATCAAAATACCGTTTTTCCAAATTGGGCAACTTTTCTCTGCAAGGCGACTGGAAATGGAAAAACGATATGTCCGAATATTTGAAAACCGGCGTGTTGGATAATTACCCTCTGCAAGACTCCACCTTAGTTAACTTGGGCTTTTATCCAAACGGAGAAGATGAATTTTCGCAGGATTATAAATTCGCCTTAAGCTTAAAAATGGGGAATGTTACGAACAAGTTTGATGTTAAGTATAGCTTGAAAAATAAAATTAAAAGAGAAGAAGACCAAAGCAGTTGGAACCTTAAAGAAAAAGTCGTTTGGAAAGCGATTCCCCGCAAATTGACTATAACCTTGGAAGGAAATGTGAAACAAAAAGTTACCGATGAAGACGAAGAACGAAAGTTTGTGTTAAGCCAGGGCACAAAATACTACCGTTACTCCAACGATGACGGAGCTTTGGTTGGAAAAAATGCTAAAAATTCCACTTCTATTACCTTGAGCACTCCGGATTCTTTATTTGATGTGGTGCAAGAGGAAACTTTCAGAGGTAAAACCCGGGAAAATGACTACAGTATGGAAATGCGTTTGCGCTACAGTTTTAACTCCAAATTGTATACAGAGACTATGGCGCGCAAGGAATGGAGTCTTCGACCGGATCAACTGGATCAGGAATTTGAAGACCTTTGGGCCGAAGTGAAAGTCTTTTACAGTTTTTAATTTTACTGCCTTTCCCGCAAAAAGCCTTAAAATAAGCCTCTTCGGTTTCCTGGCCTTCGTTTTTGCCTGTACTTTATTATTTTGCATAAAATGTCAGAAAGCAATCAGTCTATCCTCAGGGATTTAGAAGAAAAAATCCAAAAAGCCATTCGCATCGACTCCAAAGAAGCCCTTTGGATGTACCAAAATGCGCCAAGTTCCTGGTTACAAACCCAGGCAGATTTTCTAAAGCAACAGCGATTTGGAAAAGAGGTGTATTACAACCGAAATATTCATTTTGAGCCCACTAACAAATGCATTTATTCCTGTAAGTTTTGCGCTTTTTATCGCCCTCCTTTGGCCAGTGAGTCCGATGGTGCCTGGGAATTCAGCTTTGAAGATCTTAAATCCATGTTGGCAAAATATCCTATTGGGGCCTTAACAGAAGTTCATATTACTGGCGGGGTTCACAAGGATAGGGGCGTGGAATACGGCGAGGAATTGCTCAGCTTTATTAAAACTTTAAGGCCGGAACTTCACATTAAGGCATTCACTGCTGTAGAGTTAGCTTTTTTTGCCCGCAAAAGTGGCATTACATTGGAAGAAACCTTAAAACGCCTGATGGACAAAGGCCTTGCCTCTTTACCTGGCGGTGGGGCTGAAATTTTTAATCCTGAAGTACGCAAAAAAATTGCAGGGGGAAAGGCTCCGGCTCACCAATGGCTGGAAATTCATGAATTGGCGCACAACATCGGACTTAAGTCCAACGCTACCATGTTATATGGACATGTGGAGGCTTTTGAGCATAGGGTAGACCACTTAAACCAACTAAGAGAATTGCAGGACAAAACCGGGGGTTTTATGTCCTTTATTCCCCTGCGCTATCGAAACGAGAATAATGCCTTAAGCGAATTGCCGGAAGTTTCCGAAGATGAAGACTTCAGGAATTTTGCTATTTCCCGAATTTTTTTGGATAACATTCCTCACATAAAAGCCTATTGGGTGATGTTAGGTATGGAAACTGCGCTTAAAGCCCTTGATTATGGGGTAGATGACTTGGATGGCACCATTGATGACTCCACTAAAATTTATTCCATGGCTGGAGGCGATGCCAACCCAAAAATTTCGTCGCAAAATTTGCGGGACTTAATTGAGTCTCAAGGTAAAATACCCTTGGAAAGAAACTCTCTATACGAAATTTTAGAGGGAAAATTATTTTAATTATCGTTTTCCGAGAGCTTTTTTTCGGCTTTTAGCTCATAGCCCGGCATATGGAAATTGGCCAGGCATTTGGTATGGGGGATTTTATTGTAAGGGGGTATGTCGGAAACCCACAAGTTTTCCGGCTTTATTTTTGATATGTTGCCGCAACTTGCTTTGTGAAACATTTTTGAATTTATGCTCCAGCTGTATTTAAAGCTATAAAAATTGGCTTCCTCAGCAAAAATATCATTTAGCACTTTAGCCAGTCGGAGAGCGGCCTTTTTTACCTGCCCCTTTATTTGAATTAAACTCTTAGTCCCGTAGCTAGGAGGCATAAAAATGGTATCTCCAGCATCAATGGTAATCATCTCCACAACATAACATTGTCGGGCTAGTTTTTGGCTTTCTAAAATCCAATCTTCAATATTTCCCTTGGTGAACTGGTCCAGCTCCTCTTCGTATTCCAGCTGTTTCATAATTTCATGCTGAAGTATTTTTCCGTTGGCAAAATGGTGGTCAATGAGTTCGCTGTCCCACATGGCATGTAAGTTGGTAAACTTGCCATCGTAAAAAATAGTGGTCTTATTGCCTCCCATATCATTTTGGTCACCAACATGTAGAGGTTGATGGAGGTCGGCCATAAGGTGTACAATCCATTTCAGACTCTCGGCTTTTTGTTTTGGGGTGGCATTCACATTGCCAAGTAGTTTTATCTCATTTTGCAGAACAGAAATAATATTTACGGAGGTCCAATACTTTTCGAAGGAAACGGCGCTGTCTTCAATATTGATGTTCACATAATGCCAGGATTTGGATAAGGGGTTTTTCCCTTTTATGTCATCAGCCCAATTGGAAACTTCGGCTAAAGTGGTTTTTCGACCAATCAGGTTTTTTAAATGGTTTTTTGTTCCTGGGTAGAGATGGGCCTCTGCAATATTGGAAATCACCTCATGGCCAACTTTTCCAAATCCCTGAACATTTATGTTCAGACCAATGAATAATAGAATGCTTAAAAATATGCCAGAAGGCATGGAAGAACAGCCCCAATAATTGATTCTTCTTAAAATTTAAATAAATCCAAAGAAAAGAGGTTGGAAAAGCCCAATGCTTTAATTTTTTGCTTCTCGGGCAAAATTAATGGCCTTTCTGCTGTCTTCTTCTAACTGGGTCCAGTCTTTTTTAGCTACAACCTCTGTGCGAATCAGCGAACTGGACATACCCACACAACAGGCACCGGCTTTTATCCAACTGGAGATGGATTCGTAATTATTCTCTACGCCACCTGTGGGCATGAGCTGAGACCAGGGCATAGGCCCCTTTATAGCCTTAATAAAAGAAGGACCACCCACTTGGGCCGCTGGAAAAACTTTACAGACTTCCACTCCAAGTTCTTCGGCATTGCCAATTTCTGTGGCAGTCCCGCAGCCTGGCATATAAGCCACTTTGCGGCGATTGCAAAAAAGGGCCGTTTCCCTTTTAAAGTTTGGCGAAACAATGAAATTGGCGCCGTTGTTTATGTAAGTTGCCGCGGTGATTTCTTCGGGGATGGAGCCTGCCCCTAAAATAACCTGAGGCATTTCCGCTCTGAATTTTTTAATAAGTTCTGCAAAAATTTCCTGGGCAAAATCACCTCTGTGGGTAAATTCAACCACTGTAGCTCCCCCACGAGCCAGAGCAGCAACGATATTAGCGGCAGTGTCAAAATCCCCGTGGTAAAATACCGGGATAACAGAAATATGTTGCATAGCCTGAAGTACATGCAGTCTGGAATGGGCGGCCATTTTTATGAATCCTTTTAAGCTTTAAGTTTAAGACAAGCCCAGGGAGTTATTATCAAAGACACCACCAGACAGGCAAAAAATCCTGTAATGGCTAATTGTCCTATGGTTCCAATACCCTGGTGGGTGGTAAATAACATTCCTGCGTAACCAGCTAAGGTGGTTATTACTGAGGCGCTAACCAGTGAGCCTGTTACTGAAAATAATTCAGCCAAATTTTCTTTTTTGTAGTGCTGGTATCCCAGAGTAAGATGGATAACCGAGTCCACACTTACTCCAAGTAGGGAAGGAATGACAATTAAATTAAATGGACCGAGCTTAAGGCCTAAAAGCCCCATCCAGCCGACAGTCCAGAATATGCCTAAAAATAATCCGAGAATGGAAATGATAAATAATTTGACGCTCCTGAGGGTTAAGGCCAGTGTAAGAGCGATTATAAGCGAAATCATCCAAGCCATTTTTAAACTGTCGGACTTTACCAGACGAATTATGTCGGCGTAAATAAAACTGCTGGAATACATTTTGAGATGCTCCCCATTCAATTCGAAATGTCCGTATCGGTCTTGAAACTTGGCTGCTTCACGGGAGTCTGAGGAATTGTAGCTGCCGTATATAAAGGCAATTTTTCCATAACTACCGTCCCGTTCCTGCACCAGCCTTAAGGCCCAGGGAGGAATCTCTTCTGCACCGAAGGGTTCCACCTCAGTCATGTCCCTGAGCTTTGCAATCATCATGGAGTCTTTTCCTTCAGCCTTGTCAAAAACTCTGGCGGAAATTTCGTCAGCAATTTCTTCTATGATTTCCATTCTATCTTCCTGCCGAGATTCGGGAGGAACAAAAGTAGATAGAGTTAAAAAGCTTCTTAGCAAGCTGTCTTTTTCCACAGCTAACCGGTGTAAAAGGGTATCGTGCAGTTGAACCATTGTCTCGGGGTTTTGAGCTAAAGCTACAATGGGTTGGCTGCTTTTGCGGTTGCTCTGGATGGCGACACCAACATGGCGATTGCTTCCCTTATCTTTTGGCCGGTTGTCCCTTAGGTTTTTAAAATCGTGTTCAAATTCATTTTGAGGTATGAAGATGGTCAGAATAAGACTTCCAACCGCAATGGTAATAGCTCCTTTTTTAAGCACGGAAGGCCAGCTTTTTTCCGGGATAAGGCTAAACATGGAAAATTTCGGAGCCTTGGTGGGGAGAGCTAAAATAAACCCCAAAATGGGAATTTTACGCAAGGTTTGAAACAAAAACACCAAAGCAGGTAAAAAGGTGAAGGCGGTGATAACACTGAAAACAATTCCTGCGCTGGCAATTACGCCGAACTCGTAAAAACCCACAAACTTCGCTGCTAAAAGAGTAAGTAATCCGGCAATAGTGGTTATGGCGGCAAGCAATATGGGTTTTATCATATGTTGGAGAGTATCCACAAATGATTCTTGCCAGCTTTGTCCTTTGAATACACCTTTTTGAGCATGGCCCATAATGTGTATGGAATAGTCGATTCCCATTCCAAGAATAATGGCGAACACAAAGGCTGTATACATATTGAGCCTACCATAAACATAGTAGGTAAATGCCGCAGTATACATACAGGACACAATAACCTGAACAATAATGGCGATAAAAGCACCGATGCTTCTGAAATACCAGGCTATGATTAATATAACCAGGACAATGGAGATGGAAGTGGAGATAATGCCATTCATGGCCAGGGATTCCACTTCCTGCAAACTCTGGTAGGAACCTTCCACCCCCACATCAATTTTATCGCCGTATTTTTCGCGGATGGGTTTTAGAATAACTTCAGTGCGGTCCAAAACTTCTTTCACATATTTTGTGTCACTACTGGGATATTTGAGAGCGGCTTGCACTACTCCGTTCCAGGTTCCATCCCGGTGGTAGCCGATTAATTTGTTTTTTAAACTGTCTGGTAAGTTTTTTTTAGGATTCCATGCTTTTTTATCCCCTTTTTCTTCTTTGGGTTTTAAAAAATTGGTAAAGGCATCGGCAGCTTCATCTGGAAGTCCCAATTCCTGGGCAATGGAGGCATCAAACCAAACCCTTTCTTTGGGTTTGTCCTCTTCTTCATCCAAGCCTTCAAAGAGATCCACTACGAGTGGGATGTTATTACCCAGTTCCAGTTTGAGATCCACCAGGTTTTCCAGAATATGCTCTAAATGGGGGATGGGCAAATAAAGTAAGGCATTTTTAACGAAAAAAGAATTGTCCCGCTCATCTTGGACATACAGGGCGTCTTCCCAATTCTTCTCAATTTGGTTTTTTATTTCCCGTTGAATGTCTGCCACCAGCACTGGTGAGTCGCTTTGAATGGCGATGGTAAACAAGTCCGCACTTCCAAAGCGCTGGTTAGACTCCTTCATTGCCAAAATGGTAGGGGTGTTTCGGGGGAGCAAGTCGTCTAAGTCCGCGTCAAGCCGGATTTTTCCCAATGGTCCTAAAGCGCACCAAAGGGCTAACCCCAAAACTATTAAAACAACAAGCCAGTGCCTTTTGGAAGCAAAATTGATATAAGTGTAAAGGAGGCTTCGGAATTTTTGCATGGCATAAAAATACATAAACCATTGGTTAACTTGTAATGAAAGCCCATTTTATGAACGAAAAAAGAAAAAAAAAGAAATCTCTGGAAAATTTGACTTTCCTGAAAATCAAATTATTTTTTGCCATGAAAATTGGGGTCTTAGCTCAGTTGGTAGAGCACAACGCTGGCAGCGTTGGGGTCAGGAGTTCGACTCTCCTAGGCTCCACCAAATTTTCAAATTGTGGTATAATAATTGGGTGCTCGACGATTTTGAAATAAAGAGGCGACAGTTACTCAACCATTTAAAAAATCATCGCAAAAGTATAATTCCCCATAAGCCACAAGCTGAAAAGCCTCTTCCCAAGTTAAAGTTCGCTCAACCTCCCAAGGTTAAAAACAAAAACTTAGCTTCCGTTGGATTGCTTTCTATCGATCCGAAAACTATCCACTTTGTGGAGCGTGAAGGAGAGAGAGTAGCCAATTTTGAAATTTTTGATGATGGGGAGAAGTTGTTGCAATGGGTTCAGGAAGAAATACCACCCTTAGTTGTACTGGATATCGATCCCCCATTGGAAGAACGGATTTTTATGGATTGTATTTCGGAGCTTCCTATTTTATCTGAAAGTACAAAGCCAATTTTGCTCACAAAAAATAAGAGAAATTCTAAAATTTTTCAACTCACAAAAATGGGCATTAAAGCGGTAATGGGAAAACCAATTCAGCTATTAGATGTTAAATCACTTTTGAATGGAGTCGTTCCCCATGATTGTCGGCCTCCTACATACTGAAAATAAAGCATTTTTAGCCGATATTTAGGTTAGGTAGCAACCTAGCTTTCAAGCTGACAGAAATTTTCGAAATCTCACTTGGATCTTTCATTAAGGAAAGGTATATTTATTAATGCTCACAATTTATTTGAAAAAAGTGTAAATTAAAAAATAAAACAGAGCAGAAAACCAACTGATGACCGATATTTTTAATTATTCAGATTACCGCAATTATCTGGAAGACTATTATAAAGAGCAAAAGCAAAAGGATAAAAAATTCTCTCATCGCTATTTTGCTCAAAAAGCAGGTATAAACTCCTCGGGTTTTTTTTCCGATGTTATTGCCGGTAAAAGGAATTTAACGCCTGCATTAATTTTAAAATTCTCAAAGGCTTTAAAGCTCAAACGCAATCAGGAAGAATATTTTGAATTTTTGGTGAACTTCAATCAATCCACTAGTTTAGAGGAAAAAAACCATTACTATGAAAAGATGCTCAGTTTTAAAAACACCAATATTAAAATTTTGGAAAAAGAGCAGCACGAGTTTTACAGCACCTGGTATTTTTCCGCAATTCGCGAGCTTTTGTATTTTTACAAATTCAAAGACAATTTCAAAGAATTGGCCCGTAAATTAAACCCTCCCATAAGAGAAGATCAAGCCAAAAAAGCTATTCAGGTTTTGGAAAAATGCGATTTAATCCGAAAAGATAAAAATGGCTATTACTACCAAACCAGCGCCATAATTTCTTCTGGGAACGACTTTAAATCCATGAATGTGGCTAATTTTCAACTGGCAACCATAGATTTGGCCAAGGACGCTATTCGGGGAACTCGAAAGTTGCACAAAGACAGAAGTATCTCTACTGTAACCTTGACTCTTTCCAAGAAATCCTACGAATCTGCTTCTGAAAAAATAGCTAAATTGCGAAAGGATTTATTAGCCTTAGCGGAGCAGGACAAAGCTGTAGATAGAGTATATCAGATGAATTTTCAAATATTTCCCTTAACCCGAATTGAGGATGGGCTTTAAAATGGTGCGCTTGCCTGGGTGGATGTATGCATGCCTAATGGTTTTAGCCGTTTTGTTTTTATCCTCTTGTTTGATGGAAGGAGAGCCTCAACCTAAAGTTATTGGGCCCCAAATAGTGGACGAGCAGGGAAATCCTGTAGCGGGAGCTAGAGTTTATATTACCCCAGCCGATAATATTCCGTTTAGAGGTTCGGGCTCTGAAACAGAATTGTTGGGCTCTGGTTCCGAAACGACTTTTAACGGAAGCGGAAGTGAAACCACACTCACTAACGATGATGGTCGCTACAGTTTAGGCGGTTTAAAGGATGGCGACTACAACATTGAGGCCTATAAGGACGGAAAAATTTCATTCCGCAGTTCGGTGAATGTTAGTGACGAAGAACGATTGAAAAAACAAAGGGATACCTTACGCACCCCTGGAAAATTAGAAGCTAAGGTGGTTCTTCTTCCCGAAGATGATTTAAGAACGGTGTTTGTGTTTATTCTGGGAACGTCTCATTTAACAATGCCCGACTCTAACGGGGTCTTTGCTTTTCCTGATTTGGGAAAAGGAAAATACAATTTAAGAATATTATCCACTTTGGATTCTTATGAAGTTTGGGATTCGGAGGAACTTGAGATTAAATCTGGAAAGAAAGTTGATTTGGGGGAAATATATCTACCTCACAAAACTGAATTAAATATGAAAATCACAGATTTAACCGGACAAGGAAAAAAGATCATAGAATTTGAAAACCCAGTTTATGGAATTGACTTTTATAGTGGGAACTTTTTCCAAGTTGATTTAAATGGAAATTTCATCCAATATGACCTGGAAGCTAAGGTTATTAACCAATGGAATATTGGGACAGCTTTAGATGATATATATAAAACTAATGTAGTTAAGGTTTTGGGAAAGGATTCTCTGCTGGTGGTAGATGAAAATTATGATTTTACCATTTTTAGCTTTGAGGGAGATGAAGTATCAAAATTCAATATCCCTGTGGATTTTTATAATATATCCGTATTTAACAGACATTTATTACTCACGGATCTTTTTTCTTCAAAAATTTATGAATATGATTTAAATGGTAATTTGTTTGAAACTTATTCAGAAAAGGATAAAAAGGGGACCCCATTTGGAGCCCTATGGGGCAGTGTTTATAATTCCAATGGGTTATATGTTTTGGAAAAGTCAGGAGTTGATAGCAAGGCAAATTTGATTCACTACAATGATGATTTTGAAATGATAAGCGAAATTACTTTGCCATTTCAAAGTAGCGAATGGTTAAGGATCTCCGCAAACAATGAAGAAGTAATTGTTTTGGGAAGTAATTTTGCCTATGTAATTGATGAAGCGGATTCCATTAAACATAAAATCAAACTATATGATGGATTGTCATTAAATACAAAAACTCACACGGGCGTATCATTACCTGGCTCAAATCAAATTGCCGTTTATGATGAAACGGGATTTGTTGAGCTATTCGAATATTAAGAGACTTTTAGAGTTCCGTTATCGTTCCAGATAGCTCCAGGCACCGGGGGTGGGTTTGTGGGCAAGTTATGCAAAATAACATAGCCATTTTTATCAATAGTCATTTGCTTGGAAAGTGTGCCCTTATTTGCCGTAAAAAACTCCAAGTCACCAGCATTGGCGGAGCCGCTTGATTCTCCTTTTACCACATTTTGAATTTTAGAACATACGCCTCTTCCATCTCCTACAAATTCAATGCTGACTTTATCATTGACAGAAGAAGCACCTCTTAATTGTAAGCCTGGGGAATCATTGCTGTATGTCATAACATAAATTAGCTTTCCGCCTGCACCGCCATCTATATTTGTAATACCTGCTTCAGTTTTTATATATGCCATGTTTTCTCCCTAATTAATGAAAGAATTAAAAAACAACAAGTATTTTATGTAAAATACTTGAAAGCCCTAAAAACTAAAAACCCCTGAGATTTCTCCCAAGGGTTTTTGAAATTTAATTTATGAAATTGAGTTATGAAGTTGCGTCGATGTATCCTTCCAGCTTTTCAGCAAGGATATCCTTGAATTTACTTTTTTTCAAGCGACGTAATGCTTGGTCTCTCAATTGACGAACGCGTTCATGAGAAATGTTAAGGCTATCACCAACTTCTCTTAAAGTTTGAGGTGCTTCGAAGCCAATTCCGTACAAACCTTTTAAAACCTTGGCTTCTCTTTCAGGAACTTCGCCTAACAATTCTCTGGTAAAACGTTCAACTTCACTGATTTCGGCATTGTTATCAGGTAAACCGGCTTTTTCGTCAGAAATAACTTCAGAATAAGTCATTTTAGAACCTTCTGACAAAGGAGCGTCAAAAGAACCACCACGTTCACCCAATTTAATGAGTTCTCTGATTTCATCATTAATCTCTCCGCCATTGGCACTTTCTTTAAGAGCCTTGCGAACCCGAAGGTGCTGGTTGGCTGGAAGACGAATCAAGGAACCCTGCTCATTAATAGCTCTGGTAATGTATGCCTTAATCCACCATACGGCGTAAGAAATGAACTTTAATCCGCGGGTATGGTCGAAGCTTTCGATGGCGCGAACTAATCCCATTGCTCCTTCGCTAACTAAATCGGGAAGGGGAATAGGGCAACCACGATATTGAAGGGCAACCTTCAATACAAACCTCATATTGGCACTTAAAAGAGTAGCTCTGGCTTTGGCGTTGCCTTCGCGGCAAAGACGAAACAATTCCTGTTCTTCTTTTTTGGAAACAGGATTAGTCTTTCGGATATCGTCCAGGTATCTTCTAACTGTGGCATCTGAATTTTCGTATATCATTTCTTCTTCTTTCCTTTTATAATTCAAGTCCCTAGTTAAGCAAATGACATACCAATAAAAAATAGCTTTAAAATCGTAAAAAAAGGCCTTGTTTATAAAATGTGTATAGGTAGTAGTCACGCATGGTGACTGTTTTTATTTGTAAAGTCATTAAAAATGACATTTGTCGAAGTTTTGCATTCTTTATGGAAAAAATAGATAATTGAAGTTGCGGTACAAAATCTCATTAGAAGCTGTGACGTAAAATTCTTAAGTTTAGGTAAGAGTTACTAAAATTTAAGTTTATGTAAAAAACAGGATTTTCTTTCCGAGACTACAGGAAAGTTCCATGAGGCAATGAAGGCAATAAAATATTAATGGCAACTAATGTAGACGAATTTATTGGGAAGAAATTTGGGACTTGTATTATCCACAGGCCTTTAAAAGCAGGTGGTCAAGGTTACTCTTTTTTAGCCTTCGATGCTGAAATTCAAAAAGAACGTGTTGTAAAAATTTCCAAAATCAAATCTAGCTTTGATAGCGAGGATGATTGGGAAATAGAAAGTTTCAAGAGAGAGGGTATTATCCTTTCTCGCTTAAGGCATCCCCAGGTAGTAGACATGATTGAGCAGGGAGAGGCCTATGGCTATCGCTACATGATTATCGATTTTATTAACGGCTATGATTTCAATAAAATTTTAAAAATGTACCGGGCCAAACAAGAAGAGCTAAATTGCCCTTGGTCCAAAATTTTAAATCCACTCACAGCTTTGTCAATTGTAGCCTCTGCCCTGGAGCCGCTTGCCTATGTGCACCAGGTTAAAATAAAACTTCCGGGAGAAGGTTTAGTGGAGGGGCTGGCGCACCGGGATATTTCTCCAGGGAACTTAATGCTTGGAATTGATCACGAGTATGAGGGCGTAGTGCATATGATCGATTTTGGTATTGCCCGAACCAATTTCAAACAAAGTATGACCCTCAACACCCAAATTATTGGGACTATAAAATACATGAGCCCCATGCGGCTCTTAAAAAAAGAAGAACAAACTAAAAACAACATTTTTTGGAAATCCTTTAAGCAAACCCAGCATGACGTGCATTCCATGGGCTGCTTTTTGTACGAATTGCTCACTGGCTATTCGCACATCAATAACAAGGACTACCGCCAAAACCTAATGGCCATTTGCGATGAGGCAACCTATAAAAAATTGTACAAGGATATTAAGGTGTTTCATCCTTTAATCCAGTTGGTAATCAAAAAATCCATAATTTTTCCAAATCTGGAAAAAAACAAGTTTCCCAACCAGTATCAAAATGCCGGGGAAATGCTGGAAGAAGTAAAAAGAGTTTTTGAAATTTTGTCTGGGGGCGCTGAAACCTCTGAAGTTCTAAAAGAACTAGCTGCAAATGTGGAAAACCCTCAGCAAATTGTGCGAATTTTAAATGAGAATACTTCCAAAATTTTAAAAGCGGTAAACCGAACTCCGGATAATATTGGCCTCAGGGATGTAAAAAAAATAAGACGCTTAAGTTTTGTGGGGGCTTTGGTCGGTTTGCTGGCTGTAGGCGGTTTGGCCAAATTCTTAATGCAGGATAAGAACCTGTCACAAAATCAGACAGTGGGCCAAATTTCAGGGGAATCCAACGAAAAAAAGGAAGTTTTGCCGGTTGGGGGTTTAAAAAATGCTGCTCCTAATAAACCAGCTAGTAAAAAACCTTTGGTTAAAAAAGTTCCCAAAGCTTTAAAGGCAACACCGGTTTTAACAGAAGAACAGCAATCTTATGAGAAAGCTTTGACCTTGATTCAATCGGGAGATGCGACAGCTGCATATAAGTTAATAAACCAAGTCCTTCAAAACAGTCAAGACCCGGCTTTTTACTTGTTAAAAGCAGAACTTATTAAACGCCGGAATCCAGGTAGCCCGCAGCTCACTGCCCTGATGCTAAAAGCACAAAATCGAAGCAGCAAATTTATGACAGCAGACCAATTATCCAAACGCTGGATGAATATTGCGAGAAACAATTAGAAGTCCATTTAAGGATCTATGCTTTCCAGTTGGTCGTTTAAATCATTGGGTTGATCGTAAAACTCATCGGCGCTAAGGCTGGAATTGTCCCCGCTTTTTTCGGAAGGATCTTCGGAGAGGTCCAACACCAGGTAAACTGCGGCAGCGCTGGTAGCTCCTATCAGACCTATATAGGGCCAAGGAGATTTCCAAAAACTTTTTTCTTGCTGCTTTTTTTTAGCCGTTTTTTCTTGGGTGGATTCGGGAATGGATTTTGGAGCTGGTGTTTCCTTTAGTGCTTGGTTGTCCAGGTAAGCGGCCAAATTAAACTCGGCAAGATACTTGTTGGAATTTAGATCAAGAGGTTCTCCCAAAAAGTTTATGATGTTATTAGCGTTGTAAAAGTAGCTGTTGGAAATTTGAATGTCACGGGAAAACCCATGTATAGGAACAGGAGCGCCATACACCATGGCGTTGTTTAAGGTTAGCTGGCCTTCTTTTTCCACTAATATGCCTCCCCAATTTTCTTTTAAATGTGAGGGACTAAAAAGAACAGTGTCCAAGGAATTACTGATATATGATTTTTTGTTGTTATCTCCCTCAATTATCAAGGTTCCTTTAACAATTAAAACATTGTGGGGCTGAGGATCTGCAAAGGCAAGGTAGGTGTTGGGCGCCAGCTGTACCGTGATACCTTTGTTGATAATCATGGTGTCGCATTCCATTAAATAAAACTCTGGTTTTGTTGGGTTGCCAGTTCCAATTTTCCCATTTAAAAATTGGAAAAAATCGGGATCGCTAAGGCAGTTGCTGGTGCTGGCCCAGGAAAAGCTAGCTAACATCAAGCAAAACCCAACTACAATTTTGTTAACCATGGCAATCATTTGTTCACCAAAAGTTTTTGAAAAGGTTGGGGAACGAAAATCCCGGAGCGAAGGGTGTAAAAGTAATTGCCCCTGGGTAGAGAGGCAGCATCATAAAAATACAGCTGCTTGGGAGCGGAGATTATAAAATGTTTTTGGTCCACTTTTTGCCCCCTTGTGTTATAAACCAATAGCTCAAAGCCCACTGATGTTAGTATGTTTTCAGGGAAATTGGTGTACAGTTTATAAACATTGGGGGCTTCCGAAGGCGAAATGTTAAAATGGAGGTTGTCGAAAGTGAGTGTTGCTCCCAAGCCGGCAGAGTTGTTAATTAATAGGAATTCATGGGTTCCCGCAAGAAGGTTTAAGTCTTTATATAAGACATTTTTACCAGACTGGGCTTCAATGAGTTGGTAATTTTCACTGAGACCCAGGTTACTAATGACAAAATGCGAATGGATATTTTTTTTGGTCTTTAATATTAATTTGACCGGTTTATTGTCTAAGGCATTGTGCTGCAACCATTTTTTATCTTTTTTTACGATATACATATGCTCCTCCATTTGTGGAAGAGAGATATATGGAATATTTTCCTTGCTATCAATATAAACCTTATAACCTGAATATTGTTCCATCAATTGAATTCGACTCGTTTTCTCTGAATAGGATAGTTTGGCCGTTTGCTCGCTTCCGGAAAATTTAACCTTGGTTATGTTATTGTTTCCATTGTAATACAAATATCCTGTGAACGGTTTTAAACTGTCTCCTTCGTTTAAGCCTATTAGACTTGGGGCCCCGTCCCGATAAACCAGTTGCAATGTTTTGTTGGCAAGGTTTTTTGGAATGTTTTGGATTTTGGATGATTTAATAGAAATGATGTTCCAGCCAAAAACAACATCCACCGAGTCTTCTTCCTCGTACCACCAGTCATCCTTAAAGCTTAGGCTATTTTCCCAGGAGCCCCACAAAAATCCTTGCCCGGGCTTTATTAGGTTGTCTATTTCTTCATGAAAAACAAATTTATTGTTTTCTAATTTCCAGTAAGACTTTTCAGACTTGTTATCTGGGTGCCAGGTTTCGGTGGCAATGGGCCGGGGAAAGCCAATTAAATGCCATTTTTTAGAAGCTTTGTTTCTCCATTCGAATTCCGTACTTTGAGGTGCTAGTGTTTGTACCGAAGTTTCGGAGCTATTCCCAAATTTATCTTTGGCTCTAATCACAAATTCAAACTTTTGTCCTGTAAGTTTTAAGCTGCTTTTCAGGGAGTAACTGCTGTCCGCACTCTGAAATTCCAGGGCTTCTTCTCTCAGTGAATCACTTTGCGGATAAAATACCACCGTAGCAGAATCCACTGGGTTGGAATCCCGGATTTTCAAGTCTATTAGGGAAAAATTTCCGTTGGAGATGTTTACATTTATATTTTTGTCAAAATCTAAGACGGGTCCGCTAATATCTTTTTTATAACTGTAATCCATAGTTGTGTCGTTGGTAGCTTTGTCCATAAACCTAACTTCTAAATGAAAACTGTCCACCTGAGGAAGGGTTAGACTAGTTGATAATGTGGAATCGCCAAACAAAATAACTTCGGATAGTTCGGTAGGTTTATCATCCATATAATATGTTATTACCGTTTTTACTTCTTCCAGTTCGGAAGGATCAATTAATTTTATGGGAAGTATTTGGACGCTTAAATTGTTAGAATCCAGGTTAGTTTGTAATCGAATCCAATCCGAAGGCAATTCAAATTCGGGCGGACGGCTATCCAAATGGGCCACCAGATTATCCTCAATGAAATTGCCATATTCATCCCGTTCATTTATAACTATGCTGTTTTCGCCTTGATTTTCTAATTGCCAGGGGATAATAAATTCCTCATTGGAAATGTCACCCAAGCTGTCTTCAAATAAAATGGAATAGCTTAAATTAAAATCTTCCTTATTTGTAAAATAAACATCATCCACCGGAAAGTTCCGGGTAAAGGTTAGCATTTTTCTAAAATCCACAGAAAGCTTGAGAACATCATCTGTGCCGCTAACAATTTCAATGAGGTTGTTTCCGGGTTTGAGGGTAATGCTGGTGTCTAAAGTATTATTCCCGTCTATATAAGAGATTTTTAGTGGGGATACATTTGTTTTTAACATTCCCTCCTCAAAATCTGGTTCTATAATTTCTACCACGGCAGCCTTGGACAGGCTAACCATCAAACATAAAGAAAAAAGGATAGGTATTTTTAAATTCTTAACACTCATCGTTTTAATGGCAGTTACAAATTCCTAATGTTTCCTTCAAGTTTGCCTAGAACTTGAATTTAGGCTTCTTGATTCCCCCACACAGACCTCGCTTAAAGTTGGATTTTTGTGAAATCCCCATTAATTATTTGAGGGAATAAAAAAGCAAACTATTTTAACCGGATTTAAAGCAACAGCACTATTGTAAACCAAAGTTAAAATATCGTTGTCCACACCGCTACTTTCTGAATAAGTGACTTCCCAGCGCTCGTTGCTACTGCTATTATTTCCTAGAACACCAAGTGGAATGTATTTATCACCTTGCTTTAATGTTCCTGTCATAAAAAGTATTCCGGCAGGATTGGGGCAAGGCAACAAACTAGAGCTACCGTCGAGTTCGATATTAGTAATATTTTGCCCTGAAAGGCTTGCAGAAGGTATAGTAAACTCCCACACCATCATTTTCATGTTAAAAGTGCCTAGGTTGGGATCACTCATAGAAAAGATATTGGTGGAGATAGAATTTGGAGTTAAGTCTTCGTTATCATGTGTATGCGCTGTATTATTAATTTTGCTGTAATCTATGGAAACAATATGGCTGTCTAAAATACTTGCGGACTTGATTTTTGTGGAGCTCACAACATTGGTGGCTATGTTGTCCTCCCTAACAGCACCGGTGGCAATTTTTGAATTACTCACAGAACCATTGGCAATTTTGGATACAGTAACAGCATTGTCTGCAATTTTTGAGCCGAAAACATTTCCATTTTTTATATGGGAAGAATCCACTGAACCTCCTGCTAATTTGGCTGAGGTAACACTATTTGCCTGAATTTTGCCGGAAGAAATGGAGTTGTCCGCTATTTTATTCTCTGTAACAGCATTATCTGCTAATTTGGCTTCGCTTACAGCCCCATCCACAATGCTTAAATTGGGAAAGGTGCCGCTAATATCCCCTTGAGCTTCTCCGCTGTTTTCTACCCAAGTGGGGAGAGTTACCTCGCTTTCCTCTACAATTAGCATTAACATGGGGGCCCTGGCTCCTTCCCGGGAGTCGAAATTGGCAGAAAGGCTGCCGCCGCTCTCAAGAACAATTCCAATGTAATTGGTAAAACTTCCCGATTTCATCAATGTTGTTATATCAATGAGTTTAAAACTTCCTTCATCATCAGATACCAGTTTCTGACTGATTACTTCCGTTTCCGAAATATCCCCGGGGTTTAAGGTTAAATTGGTTTCGGGATCGGAAATAGGGTCCACTTCAAACAGCTTAATTTCCAGATCACCCCCGGCGCTAATTGAGGAAACATATAAACCCAAAAATGCCTGGGTATAATTATTGTTCGGAAGAAATTCTTTGGGAAAAATCATCCAGCTTTTTTGGTCGCTTTCTTCACCTACCTTTAAAAATTGAGATTTACCATTTTGGGTAAGAGAAGATTGGTACTTATCCTGAACAACAGGAATTACAGTTTGGAAAGCCGATGCCCCTACAAGGCAAAGGCCAAATGCGGAAAATAAAATTTTAAACAACATACGCCATCCTTAAAAATGGGAAAACTTTACATTTAAAGATTTTTTTCCCTGTTTAATAACTGCAAAGTAGAGCCCGTGATTGAGCGGCTCAGCAAGGCGAAAACTGTAAGCTGTAGCCCCTTTTACCAAGCGGGTGAATTTAACTCTGCCTCTTACATCAAATACATAAAAGTGGAGGGGTTCCTGGCTGGAAGTGATGATGTTAGCCAGTCCATTTGCAAATTTAAACTGAAGTACACCCGTCTCGGGGGGGGGGCGTACCGGGCTGCTATTGTCATATTCCTGGGTGCTAATATATTCCAAAATTTTGTCGGAATTAAAAAAATATGTTTTCACAATGCCTTCTTTGGGGGCACCTTCAAAAAAGCTGGAATCAATAAGCTGTCTTTCGCTTCCAAATTCCCAGGCATTGGTTATCCAAAGAATTTCTCCTTCAAAATATTGAAAGCGGGTGGACTTCACAAACATGTCGATACCCTCCAGGACCTTTCGATGCTCAATTAGGGAAATTTTGTTTTCGCTATTGTATTTATAGAGTTTAAGCTGTTTTAATAATTCGCCGGAATCGGAAACTTCGTAATAAAATTCAGATAGCAGTTTTTCCTGCAAATAAGAAAACTTTTTGATGTGTTTGATGCTCGAGCCGGAATAGGTTTTTATTTGAGTTAGCTGAGTATCTCCCTTATAAAACAAACTGTCGTAATGGCTAAGCACAGAATCGTTTTTTAAATATTCAATTTTTTTAAGGAGTCCCTTGCTGTTGTAAAATTTAAGCTGACGGTGGCTGGTTTCATTTCCATAAAAAATATTTTGCAGGGAATCCTGACCCTTTTTGTTATAAAAATATTCCACACCTGATACGGTGTCCGTGGAATCTGCAATAATTTTTAATTGGTAAACCTGACTTAGGTTTCCCTGGTTATCAAATACAAATTCATTTTTAAAGGGCGTTTTTCCGTTGTTATACTGAGTACTTTCCGACAATAAAGGAAAATCCTGAGAAAAGCTCACAAGAAGGCAAAACCCTATTAACAAAATTGTTTTTAACCTGATTTTAGTTCTAATCATTTATTGGCAAATTATTTGGCTATAAAGGCAAAAAAGTAGAAACTTTTTGCTTTTAAGGGGAGGGAGGAATATTTGAACCGCTGGGAATGGAATATTTTATGAGCTCAGCAGTAATAGAACCCACGGCAATTTTACTGGTCATTTTTACGGGCATGTGGCGGTAATCATCCGTTAGCCAAATAGTAAGTTTGCCCTTGGCTTTGAAAAGTCCAACTCCTGTTACCTTGGGCTCAACCACAATGGTTTTAAAGGTGCCCGCTTCCACGGAAATGGTTTCTTTTTTATGGCAAATAACCTTTAAGTCGTATTTTTTCTTTCCACTCACCGCAGCCATGGTAAATTCTTTTCCCACTTCCAATTTTTGAGTTCGGATAAAATAAAAGGCCGACAATATATCGTGTGTAAAAGGCTTAATGTCCACAACAGTATCCTGAAGCCAGGCTGTATTTTTTTCCTGATCAAACCAGGATTTTATATGGGCTTCATAACTTCCCTCATGCAAATTTTTTTCAAAATGAATAGGATAGATTCCATTTTTATCAATAATGGAAAAAATAGTGTCGTGTACAGGATAAAAGGTCTGGAAGAAATCGTTGCACCAGGCTCTGGATTGAATTTTCCAGTGATTTTCTTTTTTTCCTTGTAGTAGTTCCAAGTTGGCTTGGCCAGCATTTATAAAGCCCCAGTTGATATCGAACAATAAGGACTCGGGAACTCTTAAGCTTTTTTGTTTTATGTCCCGTAAACTAACTGAGTCCTGGACATCAACATGGTCGGGGCCCATGTATTTGACCTTTTTAGCCCACAGGTTACCACATAATAGGAAGCTGAAAAAAATAATTGTTAAAATTTTCATATTATTAGACGAAAAGAAGGCATTAAAATATCAATTTTAACAAGATAATGCCCTTAAATAATGAGACGAATTTTAATCAAGGATCCGCTCAGGAGCTGGCTAATTTTTCGATGGGAAAGGGAAGAGGTATTTCACCTTCCCGGAGTATTGTCCATTGGCCTTCTTCCACATCCAACAAACAAGAAGGTTTTGCTGGAGGGTACGGATCTTTTTTTACCCATAAATCCAACCCCTCAGAAAAGGTTTTCTTTAAGTTTTCCCAGCTATGTTCATAAGGATGTCCACTTTGATTTGCTGAAGTACTAAGCATAAGGCCGCCCCAAAGTTTGAAAACATTTTGGAACAATGGGTCCTTGGGAATACGTACGGCAATTTTTCCACTGTCAGGGGCTATTTCCAACAAGAATTTTGTTTTGGGCCTCAGCAAAACACTAAAAGGCCCGGGCCACAGAGCTACCAATTGTTCTCGTATTCCTTCGCAGTGAAAATGGGTATTCACAAAGCTCAGGCTGGAGGCCAAAAGAATAAAGGGTTTGTCTGCACTTCGTCCTTTTAATTGCCTGATTCTTTCCACGGCCTCGTGATTTAATCCATCACACCCCAATCCGTAAATTGTGTCCGTGGGAGAGAGAATACATTGTCCTTTCGCAAGGGCATTGGCGATGGATGTTGCGGCAGAAGGGTCTTGGTAATATATTTCCAAATTAGGCCTTTGTTAATCTTTTTAAACCTTTTTGACCGATGTCTTTTCGGTAAAAGGCTCCTTTAAATTCTATACATTCCACTCCGGCATAGGCGCTATTTAATGCAGCTTCCAGGTTGTCACCGCTTCCAACTACGCCTAATACCCTTCCACCGGATGTGACTAATTTACCGTCTTGCCACTTGGTGCCTGCGTGGATAACATGGGCATTTGATGGAATATTTTCTGAATCTATGCCTTCAATTTCATAACCCCTGGAATAACTGCCTGGGTATCCTTCGGAAGACATAACCACAATAGCGGCGCTGTTTTCCGTTTGGTCGTATTGGTAGCTGTCCAGTTTTTTATCTACTGCATACTGAACCAGTTCCAGTAAATCCCCTTTAAAGATAGGCAGAATGACCTGGGCTTCGGGATCTCCAAAACGGCAGTTATATTCCACTACTTTGGACTGCCCCTCGTGAATCATAAGGCCAATGTATAATACTCCCAAGTAGGGGCATCCTTCATTGGCCATTCCCTCAATACTTGGTTTTACAATTTTTTCAATAGCCTGCTCCATTAAGTCCGCAGTCATAATGGGGGCGGGGGAGTATGCGCCCATACCTCCGGTATTAGGGCCTTTGTCCCCATCAAAAATCCGTTTGTGATCCTGAGCTGTGGGGAGAATTACAAAATTTTTGCCATCGCTCACTACAAATAGGGACGCTTCTTCTCCCTGCATGAATTCTTCAATGACCACTTCCTGACCTGCTTCGCCAAAAACAGCGTTTGGGCCTAACATGGAATCCAATGCCTCAGCGGCTTCTTCATCGGTCATACAGACTACCGCCCCTTTGCCTGCAGCCAAACCACTTGCTTTAATTACAATAGGGGCTTTATGTTTTCTTAAATAATCTTTTGCTTTTTGATAGTCTGTAAAGTTTTCAAATGCAGCTGTGGGAATTTTGTACTTCTTCATAAAATCTTTGGAAAAGGCCTTACTTCCCTCAAGGCGAGCTGCCAACTTGGACGGACCAAAAACGGGGATCTCCATTTTTTCCAGTTCATCTGCAAGGCCCAAAACCAAGGGTACTTCCGGGCCTACGATAACCAAATCAGGCTTTATATCCTGACAGAGTTTTAAAAGGCCTGAAATATCTTCGGCTCCAACAGGATAGCAGTCTCCCAATAGTTCCATTCCTGGATTACCCGGTGCAAAGTGAAGTTCTGGATTTTGGGGAGACTGAGTTAATTTCAGACCAATGGCATGCTCCCGACCGCCGGATCCAACAATTAATACTTTCATGGCCGGAAAATTTAAAAAAAGGCCCGAAGAAAGCCTAGGGATTCCCCGGAATTAGAATTCGAAGGCCAGGGTGGTTTGAAAAATATTGGCGGAAAAATCCTGGGTATTGATATAGCGAAAATATTCCAGGGATAATCTGGCGTTTTCCAAAAATAATAATCCCGGTCGTTTTTCACCCAAACCCCGCAAGTAATAATCGGCAGAAACCCCAAAGTTATTGGAGTTAAAGGCCCTTAACTTGTAATCATTAGAGAAAAGGGATTCGTTCCCACTGTACTGGGTTTTATTAAAATAGGTGGCGGATTGGGTATAATAGCGATAATTAGGAGATATAATCAGGTTTTTTGTGACGTATTTATTGAGCTTCAAGGAAATGGTGTGAGATTCCATTCCCTTTTTTTTGGTTTTTTCCCATTGGTCCATATAATACCGGTAGTTAATATGAAAGGAAAATCTAATGGAAGGGATATATTGCTTTAACCCTAAACATCCGGCATAACGATATCGGTAGTTGGGATGGGTCTCCCGCAAGGTATCCCCGGCGGCAACCACACTTCGATAGGGATCGCTTAAAAAACCTATGTATTCTGAGTAATCAGCGCCCAACGATAAAATTGTAGTGGGAGAGAGGAGTTGAGAAAGGGAAATAGAACCTGAACGAACTTCTTTTACCGAATCTGAATAGTTTTGGGTTTGTGAAATGTATCCCACTCTGTCCAGGTTGTACTGCCCCCTTAAATTGAGGGTTAAATTCTTTTGAAGCATTTCCTGAGTCCAAGCCAGGGCTAAGCTTTGGCTTTCGTAATCTGTTTCGCGACTGGCATACATATTAGCCGTAAGCGTGGAGTTTTGGCCAATTTCCTGCTCCAACCCAAGGATAACCTGTCCGCGGTTTTTTTTAAAGATTTTGTCAGGCGCATAAGCAGGACGGGAGGCCCCGCTGACTCCATCGGTAATGGGAGGTGTTGTCACCTGATCCAATTCCACATCCATTAGAAACATGGTTTTTGCAAAAATTTGCTTGGCCAGGGCAAAGGAACTGGTAAATACCTCGTTCTTGCGATTATCGCTAAATACATAGGCGTTATAACTGATTTTATCGGCAAGTAAAAAACCGCTGGAAACCAGAACCAATACAATGCTTTTAAATAGAAGGGAGTTTATGTTACGATTCATGTTTTAATTATTTTGCGCAGCCACAGCCACCAGCAATACCCGATTCACATCCTTTGCTGCCTTCCATGGTGGAAAAAAATTTTTCTTCCAGAGTTTGTTTTGAAAACGAACCTTGTGAATCCATAATAGGATCAGATAAATGTTCCCTTTCATAGGGTTTAACTTTGGCGCAGGAAATTACACACAAAAGTAAAAATGTGGATAAAATTAAAGATGATTTTTTCATTTGGCGCTTAACTGGGATAAGATTTTTTCTATTTCGTTTTCCATGGCAGTTAAATCTTTTTCTGTATAGCCGTCTAATCTTTTTAAAAGTTTACCGGAGCTATCATAAAGAAAAATACTGGGCATGCCTTCAACCTCATAATAATCCGCAATTTTTTTCTTTTCATCGTGGATATTTGTGAATTTAACCCCTTCTTTTTCCATAAATTTTTCGGCGCTTTTGGAGCTGTTATCCAGGTTTATGCCCACAATTTTAAGCTGGGGGTATTTTTCCTGCATGGCTTGGAGTTTGGGAATAGACTTTCTGCAGGGAATGCACCAAGTGGCCCAGAAATCCACTAACATCAATTGCCCCTGGTTTTTTTTAAGGGAACTGACTCCCTTTTTACCAAGTAAGGGCCCTTCAATATCTGGCAGAACCAATGGACCTTCACCTCCAAAGGAAAGGGCTGCCAAACAAATTAAGGCCCCCATAATTTTTGCCAGATTTGGTATTAACATAGCTTTAATATCCCACTGAGTTTGAATATTGGGTGCCACCATCTATCCATTCTATAAGGCGAAGCAGATCCACATTTTCCGGTAGGAATGGGTCGATTTGACCTTCCGAATTTTTTGTCCAAAGAGCTGTGTGGTCGTGAGTGTGTCTGGAATGGAGGGCGTCTTCCCCTGGATCTTTATCCAGTTGCCTGCCAAATAAAACCCACATTAAGGGGCTTCTTCGGGCGCCATCATCGCTTACATAAAAACTGTAGTTCCCATTTTCCGTATTGTTGTTTCTATCATCGGGAGCCAAAGTTTCATATACATGAGTGGGGGCATCTTTATTATCTGGATTATCTGAATTTACCGGGTCCAAAGCTGGATTCCAGGCTAGATTCAAACCTCCTGCAGCTTCTGTAGCGTTATGGCATTCGGTGCAGTTTCGGTCTAAAATAGCCTGAACCGTATTTTCCTTATTGGGGTTGTACCTGTCGGCAAAATCAAGAGTGTCACTAATGGCTGCTGGATGCAGCATTATTTTTTCTGCATTGTAAAAACCGGACATATAATCAATTTCAGGGTTGATGTTTTTGACCTCACCCTCATCATGTACTGATTCGTCTATATACAGATCAAAAATGGTTTTATCATTATCATGGGAAGCGTGGCACCCGGTACACATTCTTTTTTCGCCTGGCATAACCTGAACCCAGGTTCGTTGATTCACAATTACCATGGCGTTTTCATCGAGAACCTGCATGTGCATGGAAACATTGGCGGGAACCTCAACGGAAAAGGAGCCGTCTTCCCGAATGCTGCCGTAGCCCATCACCCTTTGCTTTTCCAAATTGGTGTTTCCGATTTCCGCACCCCGGTTATCTCGATTGGCAGGTAAAGGAATAGCTTCTAAAAGGCGCAGATAACGGGCCTTTTCAGAAACTTCTTCGGATTTCATTTGGCCATCGCTGGGAGATCTTAAACCCACATTGGTGGTAAAAAAGAATCCTGTAGGAGGCTCCGCATTAGCAGCGGCAGCGCCTGGATCAAATTGGGGAAGACTGCTTTGAAATTGTTTGGGAACTGGCAATTTTGAATCGGCAGGTTCAATGGGAACAGGGTCGAATTCCGTTCCATTTGGATCATCCCACACCAATTTGGGTTGGCCCCCTTTTTTATCCAATACATATATGCCGTAATTAACAGGACCTTCGGGGTTGTTCCCGTTTTCAAAAACCACGCCTTGGGCGGCGGCCGTTACAATTTTTTCCACGCCGTTATCCATTATGGGATGGGGGGTGGTAAACAGCCATTGGTCGTTATCGCCATCGTAAGGCGAGCCACCGGGAGTTACATAGGTTAAGGCGTTATCGGATTTGGAAATATCAATAAGACCGATGGCTCCACCGGCAAAATCAGAACCCCGTTCCATTACCGAAACCACCATACGTCCATCCCGCATTTCTCGCATATCCAGAAAAGAGGCGTTTCCTACTGGAGAATGGTTTCCGTACAGAACAAAAAGTCCGGTACCATCGGGATTAACTGTAAAAATGGGCATTTTGTTTGGATCTCCCAAATGTTCCCAGCGGCAGAAATAAATTTTGCCAGATGTATGCACCATGGGGTTTTGGTCGAAACTTTGGTTAAAAGAAATCTGGCGCACGGAGCTAAAGTGCCCCCGGTCATCGCGCTCAGCGCTTCCCACAAACAAAAGCGGGGATTTGCGCCTTTCGTATTCATCCACAATCTGGGTGCGGGTAGAGGTAAAAACAATTTCCCCTGTGGGAAGGTAGGCCGGGTCAAAATTATCGCCCACCAGATTGTTAGTCAATTGCGTTAGCTCATTTGTAATTAAATCCAGTTCGTATATATGCCAGCGGGCATTGTTGGAATAACTGGGGTCGGAGGAACCCATTCTCATGGAAAAAAGCATTCTTTTATTGTCTCTGGAAATTTCCGGGTCCATGGCGGCGCCCTGGGTTCTAAAGTAAGTGGAAGAACTCCCCACAGTCCATTTACCCGTAAGGTTTACTGTATCGCCTCTGGGTGAAGCCGGGGAGAGCTTATAGATGTTAGTGCCTTCGATATTCCGAAAATCCGCATTGCTGTGGTCGGGTCTGAAGTTGCGCAATTCCTGATTGGGGATGCGCACAAAGACGATTCCTGTTTCCTGGGCGGACTTCTCGTAAATTTCGTCTCCGGGATCTAAACAACCGATAAAAAATACGCTCCCGGTAAGTAAGGCAGACAAAAACTTAATATGTGTTAGCATATTGTCCTCCAGCTCTTATGTTATTTTCCAAGTCTGTATTGAAAGCCTAAATACAGATGGATATTATGGGTGATAAACTTGGATGGATATACCCGGGGGAAATATATCCGGTCTTTAACGCCGTAATGCAACGAAAATTCTTTTTTCGTGCCTTTATGAATAATACCACCAAAACCCAAAAGTCCGCCAGGATTGAAAAAGCCGCCCTGATAGACTAATGTGGCTCCACCCATAAAATAAGGCAAAAGCCGCTTTTTGGAGTCGCTAATATACAGTTTTTTTTCGGAACCCAGGATTTTGGCCAAAGAAATGTCCAAATTGACCATCCAGTCGCTTTCATAAAGGCCCTGAGTGACCAATGGAATTTCACTTTCCAGCAAAAACCAGCCACCAGCTCCCACGCCAGCCTCGGCAAACCACTTATTACCCCTGAAAAAATACTGGTATTTACCATCGGCATACAGGGTGCGCCCAAAGGTTTCCACAATGTTGTAACCCAGGCTAAAAGAGATTTCCTGCAAATCCAGATTTTTGCGAAAAGCCTTTTTAATGTTTTTGCTGGTGCTTTCTTCCGTTTTAGGTCTCGCCGCGCTGGTCTTTTTATAACCGGCCTTGGCCAGAATCAATGTTTCTGATGCGAATAGGGAAGACATTAAAAAAGTCAGTAAAAACAATGTTAAGGGCTTTTTAATCATTTATTCCTGCTCTGTTTTGCCAAAGGCCAAAATAATGCCCAGGGTGAATTTTTGGTAAAAGAGCAATTCATCCCGATTGCTGCTGTTGTTTTTTACCAATGTTAGTATCTGGCCAATTTCACCCCGGATGCCCACCAAGTCGTTAAAATAATGCTTGAGCCCGCCTCCGAACAATATATGTCCAGTGGTGAGAGTTTTAGCGCCAATGGCATTGTCCGGCACTGTAATAGACATTCCCCCGCCAATTAATCCGTAGGGCACCGAGTGGTGGAAAATTCCCAGGGGAAAAAGCAGGCCAAAGGTTAATGGATATAAAGTGGTGTAATTGCCGGTTATTAAATTAAAGGAAAGTTCCAAATCCACTTTGGGGTAACTCATGGCTCCGGTAACTCCAAATAAGGGGCTCGCTCCCGCATAACCTATTTGTGGCGCCACTTCAAAATGACCTGAGGATTCCTGGCAAACAGCAGGAGTTGTCCATAACATCGCCATCCCCAAAACCCAAAGGCCCGGTTTTATAAATTGAATTATTTTTAAACCTAACAAAATGTTGGAGCGCAATTTGGCTCTTCAACCCCTCCCGACTTTTGGCTGACTTTTCGGTCCCAATTAATTATAGATATTTGTGCAATTAGCGGTGCAAAAAAAAGATTTTCCGGGACTTTGGAAAATCTTGAGGCAAAGGCTATTGTAAATTTTTTTTGGGCCTTGACCAGTGTTTTAAACTCAAATTTCTAAAAAATTAGCCATTTTATCATGGGCTTTTTTCAACTGGGCCAGCAAATCAGGGTCTGTGAGGTCTTTTAAGCTAAGTCTATCCCGATAAAAATCCTCTACCCAGTTGCGAAGCCATAAAAGGGTATCGGGGGTGATCTGGAAACGGGGATTTAGCAAGCTTAAGTTTTTTTGGGAGACTGGCAGCCTCAATCTAAGGCAAGCGGGACCCCCGCCATTTTTCATACTTTGCCTTAAATTCAGGTATTTTAATTGGGGAAGAGGTATTTTGGATGCGGCCCATTTTTCCAGCAATTTTTCTACTTCCGGCGAGGATTTGCATTCCCAGGGCATAAGCAATAGTGATTCTTTCTTTGAAAGGCTCACCAACTGGCTGTTAAAGAAATAACTGCCCACTGCTTTATTGAGGGACATTTGTTTTTGGTTGATGGTTAAAAGTTGCAAGGAGGCCTGACAGCGATTCTCAAAACTCTGTTGAATTTTTTTTATGGAATCTTTGAAACCCGCCCAGGCTTTGTCATGGACGATGAGTACATTTTTGTTACTAAGGGCAATTACATCGTTGTGAAAAACTCCGGCATTAATGGCCCCTGGGTTTTGCTCTAAAAAGAGAAAAGCATTTTTTTCAAGTTTCATATTGCTACACAATTTTTTTACAGAAGCCAGGCTTTGCCGGGCCGGATATTTTAATTGGTTATTGTGTTTACCATAACAAAAGAGATTTAACCCCGGTCCCTCGTCAGCTTGCCACAATCGCATATGATTGGCCGCCCCCTCATCGCCAAGGCCTTTTTGTACGGGTAAAGGAGGATGTATGTTATGGGGTAGTTTTCTTAATAATTTTTTCAACAATTTTGCAGTGGTGTTGGTTTCCTGGGAGCGATGTAGAAAGCTTTCCAGGTTAGCAGGCGTGACCTGTAGTTTATGAGCTATGCTGTCTTCTTTAGCAATAATGGTCGCTGCATTGGCTGTCCACATAAAAGAAGAAGAACAGGCTGCTGAAAAAACTTGAGGGTTTATTTCGTAGGCCCTTTCCAATACCCTTATATTTTTGCCTCCAATATTTAATTGCTCTTTTAGCAGAGGAATATTTGGCCTGAAATGGGGAGGTAAAAAATATTGGGGAATGCCTTTTTGCATCCAGAATTCCATTTTTTTTAAACCCTGCAAAGCGGCTGCTTTGGGGTTAGATATGGCCATCCCGTGTTTTTGAGAGGCTAAATTTCCCCGGGAAAGGGCTCCGTAATGGTGGGTTGGACCGGGAAGGCCGTCAATGTTAACTTCCATTTTTGTTCCCTTTAAGGGGACTGAAATGAATTTCTTGTCCTGTTTTTAAATCTAATCTTGAGGCTGTATTGCTATCCAGGAAAATGTTATTGCCTCTAATATTTACATCCACCAAATAACATTTGAACCGGGCTATATCCTCCGCTGGAGAAAGCAGGCCGGGAACGGTTTTTGTATCGTCTTTAGAAATACCCTCATAGTTAAATGCTTTTCTTTCTCTTATGCAGCGGATTCTTTTTAAAGGGGCCATAAGAGATGGTCCACCTTCGAATATGTCCACCTCGTTTATAAGCTGAAAACCTTCGGATAACAATAAATTTAAAGCTGGCTGGGTATCCGGGTGCACCTTCCCAATTACATCCCTGGCGTCCTCGGGAAGTAAATCAATATATATGGGATGTTTAGGGAATAAATCCTGAATAAAAGATTTGTCTAACATGGTCATGTAATCGGCCTTGGAGTAATCCAGGTGGATAAAATGGCTTCCCACGGCATTCCAAAAAGGGGCGTTTCCTTTTTTATCCACCACTCCTCTTAATTCCGCCAGGACTTTTTTTTCAAACAAATGGGGAAAACTGGCCATAAACATAAAACGGGAAAGCGACAAAAATCGGCCCAAATTATTTTTTCGCCAATCCGGGTGCAAAAACAAAGTGCCAATTTCCGAAGGGCCATTGTGCTCGGTTTTGAGTTGCAAGTATTTAATTTCATTACCCAACTGTAGAGATTTGGAATAAAGCCGTTTTTTCTTTATTTGATAGCTCCAAAAGGGCTGAAACCCTCCCACTTTGGAAACCATCCCCGCAGTTCCTAAAATTTTATGGCTTTCCAAATTCTCTAAAACAAATAAATAAGTTTCGCCTCCCGGTTTTTGAACAGGGCTGTTGAAAGAGCGCAGCGCCTCATCCAAGAGTTTTTCCAGAACTTTTGGGTCTGGGGTTAAGGTAGTAAGTCCAGCCTCGCTCAATGAAGCCAACTTAAAAACACTAGCTTTATCCTTTTCCTCAAGGGGTCTAAAAAGAAACATGCCTAGGAAAATACAAAGCTGGTTCATTCCGTGGTAAAAAAATCCCTGCGAATTGCACTTTGATTGCTAAAACAAGATAATCATAGGATATGGCCGAACGCTTGATTTTAACTAAAATACCTGGACCTGATAAAAAAACTCAGGTCACCCGAATACTCACTCAAATTCCCAATTTAACATCCGGGGTCATTCAAAATCAATTGAAGGCACTGCCCTGGCTTTTGCCCCAAATTCAGGATTTGAATTTGCAAAAAAACATTGCGGAGAGATTGGAAAAAGTGGGTTGCAGTATAATAGTGAAATATGTGGAGCTCCCTCCCGAAAAAACAGATGGCCGTTCTACTCAGAAAAAAAAGGAACCAGCTAAAAAAATAGATAGCAAGCCTGTTGAAATTATCAAGCGCAAATATGTACCGCCAGAAGAAATGGTCTCTCAAATTTCAGCCGTCAAAAATCAAAAGAAAAAAAAAGGCAATCGGGAGTGGGTCGTATTGCTGGGACTTTTATTGTCTGTGGGAATTATTTACTGGTTAAGCACTCTTTCCTACGGGCCAGATAAAAAAATAAGGCCTACTGAAAAAGTACCGGAACGCAAAACATCAAGTGGAAATTTGGAGAATTCAAATTCTGATTTGAACTCAAAACAAGGATTATCCCATAACAATGCTACTGGTGATGGAGAAAAATCCAATGGAGAAGGCCAATCCTATTCCCAAAAATTAGAAAAAGATTTGGAAAAAAATCCATTTAACACCGAAGCCTGGAATAAATTAATCCGCTATCATCGGGAACAGGGGAATACCCAACGAGCCCGGCAGTTCACTAAAGAGTCCTGGGAAAAAAACGAAAAGGTTCGCGCTGCTTTGCAAAGTATCGCCCGAAAATTCGGAACTCCGGTACTGCCTATGGAATTAAGCCATGAAAAGTTTAAAATGGATTTGTATGTTAGGGACGGTGAACCTGCCCTGGAAAAGGGGCAAAAATTGTATGGGGAATTGCAGCCGGATTTTGGGGATAAGCAATTGCAAGTTTATTTTCGCAGTGAAAGCGGCGATGTTTATGAAATGGATGTTCCCCCGGGAAAAGGGGAATTGGACCAGGAGAGAATGGAACGCTATATTCACAAATGGCCCTGATTAGAGGCTTATTTTTAAGCCGGACTTTGTAAATTTTGGTAATTTTTCGCTGAATTTAAGGGATATATGCTGAAATAATTAAAACCGGCCTTGCCCCTTGCGCAATTTTTATAATTTCTTGATTTCACATTGAAAAAGGTGGTTTATGCCAGCTGCAGGTACGAAAAAGGATAAAAAGCCAACTTCAGCTAATCCTGTGGTAGCAGTTCAAAACCAGGGACAAGATCCCTTTGTTGGAAAAACCGTGGGTCACTGTCTGCTTCAGGAAAAAATCGCTGAAGGAGGCTCTGCCCATATATATAAAGCCACCAATACCAGCTTTGACTTGCCCAGGGTTGTAAAAATTTTAAAGCCCTCTTTAGTCTATGAGGAAGAAAACTTTTTGCATTTTAAGCAAGAAGCCCAATTTACCGCAAGGCTGGATCACCCCAACATCCGCAGGGTTTACGATACCGGAGAAATAGACGGGCACTTTTACATTGAAATGGATTTTATTGAGGGGATGACCCTAAGGGAGTATGTATCTGCCAAGTCTAAAATTCCCGAAACTCAGGTGTTAAGCATCGCTTTGCAAATTGCCCAGGCTCTGGAATACGCCCATAACATTCAAATACAAACTACCCTTAGCGGAAAAATCGAGGGGATTCTCCACCGGGATATTAAACCGGAAAATATTATTATCACTCCAACCAATCATGTTTATCTGATGGACTTCGGAGCGGCCAAACCCTTAAATTTAACTTCCAATTCCATGCAGGGCATGGTGGTGGGAACTTTTCATTACATGTCTCCCGAGCAGATTCAGGGAAAGCCAATGGATGCCCGCAGTGATTTTTTCTCTTTGGGTATTGTCATGTACGAGCTTTTGGCTGGAACCAAGCCCTTTACCGCGGAGAATTTAATTGGCCTGGTGGAAAAGATAAAATCTTCCAGATACATGCCCCTTCGCAAAAGAAGGCGCAGTATTTCTCCTTTAACCCAGGAATTGGTGGACAACCTGCTTTCCAAAAACAAAGTCCATCGGCCTTCTTCCGCTTCAGAGATTATCAAGGATTTAAAAATATGTATACAGGCCTATGAAAGCTGGGGCAGGGGAGATAAGGTTAAAGTTCCATTTTCTTTAAAAAAGTTTTTTCCTAGCCTTTCTTTGATTATATCATTGGTGGCCCTTTGTTTTTCGCTTATGGCTTACTTTCGCACTCCAGGCTTGGTGAGTACAAAAAATGGAAAGCAATTGCTGGACTCTTCCATTTTGCTGGAGGAGGCTCGGGAACTGGAAGATAAAAAATTGTGGAAGGCGGCCATTAGCCGTTACGAATCCGTACCTTCGCCTGAAAGAGGAGGAAGGCCAGATGAATATCTGGAAAGCCGTATTAAAATAGCCATTCTTTCCTATAGCTATTTCAATCAGTTCACCAAGGCCCGGAATATTTTAGAGTCTTTGCGACTTGGGTTTAGCGATCCCGCCATTGATGTATATCTGGGAGAGGTATATTTTAAACTTGCCCTTTATGATGAGGCCGTCACGCGCCTGGAATATGCCTTAAATTCCTCCAAAGGAACCATTATGGATAAGGCGGAGTTGAAAAAAGAGGCAGAGTACTTTAGGGCCTCTTCACTGGATGGCAAATATACCTTTGTGGATAAAAGTGAGCCTCTGTTGTCCCTTACAATAGAGGCCTGGGAGGATTACTCTCAAAATAGCTTTTGTAAAAAAAAACCGGATAAAAGTTGCGAGTTTGCTACAAAGCGCCTGGCGGAACTTTCAAAATTAATGACCAATTAATAACATGCGGTTGGTTATCCAAAGGGTAAAATCGGCCCAGGTTAAAATAGAAAATGAGGTTTCCGGCTCCATAAACACGGGTCTTCTTGTTTATATTGGAATCGAGAGCGCCGACAGCCATGAAGATATAGCCTGGCTTAGTCAAAAGCTCATTAACCTGCGCATTTTTTCAGATACGGATGGCAAAATGAATTTGTCTTTAAAGGAGGTTGGGGGAAGTATATTACTGGTTAGCCAGTTTACCCTGCACGCTTCCACAAAAAAAGGAAACCGTCCTTCTTTTACCCGCTCTGCTCCAGCCCAAATAGCTATTCCTCTTTATGAAGAAATGGTAGACACATTAAAGAGTTCGGGAGTTAAGGTGGAAACCGGGCGCTTTGGCGCGGATATGTTAGTGATCTCTGAAAATGACGGGCCGGTAACTATCTGGATGGATAGTAAAAACCGGGAGTAATTGAGCTTTATAAAAATACTACGGTTTTATTGCCATGGATAAAGACTCTGTCTTCTGTAACTAAGCGCACCGCTTTGGACAAAACATTTTTTTCAACATCTCGTCCGGCTTGGATCATGTCATTTACATCGTAGCGGTGGTTTACGGGAATTACATCCTGGCAAATAATAGGGCCTTCATCCAAATCATCAGTAACATAATGGGCTGTGGCCCCAATGATTTTCACCCCTCTTTCGTGGGCCTGGGCATAGGGTTTGGCTCCCTTGAAAGCGGGCAAAAAAGAATGATGGATGTTTATGGTTTTTCCCTGATACCTGGAAACAAAATTAGGAGAAAGAATTCGCATGTATTTGGCCAGAATAATGTATTCGGGATTAAGATTATCTATCCATTGGCATATTTTTTCTTCGTGCTCTTCCCGAGTGCAACCTTCGTGGCTGATTACAGAAAAAGGATAGCCCATTCCCTCACTCAATTTTTCCAGATTGGGGTGGTTTCCCGCCACTCCTAAGATTTCAATGGGAAAATCTCCCGAAAGGGACCGTACTAATATATCCACCAAGCAATAAGGTTCCTTTGTAACCAGGATAGCAACTTTTTTAGGCCCAGGCATGGGCAACTTCCACACCGCATCTTTCGGCAATATGGTTTTAAGGCCGGCCTCTACGGCTTCCTGGTGAAAGGCGCCTTCCACTTCGCTTCGGCTGAAAAAAGATTTGGTTTTGGGGTCCACAAATTCATTGTAAGAAACAATGTTAAGCCCGGTGTTGTAAAGGACGCCGGTTATTTTATGCACGAGGCCGGGCTGGTCTGTGCACTGAATGAGTACTTTTCTCGTGTCCTTCATTATAAAATGTTCCTCTTGTCTTTTCTCGTCGTTGTCGTCCTCATTCCTCGCTCATTTATAAGCAATAAACTT
Organism: Fibrobacteria bacterium; assembly: GCA_050294405.1. Taxonomy (GTDB): domain Bacteria; phylum Fibrobacterota; class Fibrobacteria; order UBA11236; family JADFYW01; genus JBNKOC01. The sequence continues at coordinate 366,344 of JBNKOC010000016.1, forward strand.
CGCTCGGTCCTCGTCCTGCCGCCTCGATAAAAGCCAAGATCCTCCATTTTATATTTCATAGTTCCTCTTGTCTTTTCTCGTCGCTGTCGTCTTCATCCCTCGCTCATTTATATGTAATAAACTTCGCTCGGTCCTCATCCTGCCGCCTCGATAAAAGCTTAAATTAAATTATAAGTTTGGTTTAATTGCACTTGAATGTCCAGGAAATAAAATTTCCGAAGGCATTTTTATTCTTGGTCGCTCTTTGCTGATGTATCGGCGTTGGCGATGGAGTCTTCCCGGGCCAGGCTGTCCATTAAGTGAATCACCCAATTTTTTATTAAGGTAGAGTCAAGAGACGGAGGTTCAGGAGGATCTTCAATTTTGGCAGTATCGCTATACATAAAGAAGTTTAAATTGCGAAAGTTCACCAGAGCGTTGGAGTCCGCAGGCACCACATCCACCGTATCCATGCGGATAAATCCATCGGCGGAAAAACTCATGTCCGTCATTAAGCTATAGGTGGAAAATTCAATGATTCCATCTTCGTCGCTCTTAAAATATTCCCGCTTTTTATCGGAAAAAGTAAAACGCCCGCTCACGCCCTCAATGGGAAATTTTGTTTCGGCATCTTTAATAACAATGGTGTAATCCACCTGAAAGTCACTGGGATTATCGATGGTTTCACAGCCTAAAATCCAAAATGTGCCCAAAGCCGCCAGCAGGCCGGTAGCATATTTCCGCAAAAATTTTTGAATCGCAGTCATGGCCACAATATAGGAAATCTCTTTCAAGATTAAAATGTCTGGTGTACTGGGATTTGTGTTTTGGAAAATTTACTCAGGATTCCAGCGCAGACTGGCCTTTTGCCTCGGCCAAATTATCCAGAATTTGAGCACAGATTTCTTCTGAAGAAAAATTTTCTATGGAAAAGCGCCAGCAACTCTCGGGAACCTCAAGCGCTAAAAACTGCGACTCCAAAAGCCCGGGGTTAAAAAAATGATTTTTGCGTTTATCCAGCCGTTTGCCAATATAGCCATAAGAACCGTCTAAAAAAACTGTAAAAAACTGGTGGATGTTAGTAGACAAAATTTCCCTGTATTTTTCTTTTAAAGCCGAGCAGGCCAGTATACTTCGCTTTTGTTGCTGTTGGTTTTCAAATATTTTTTTATTGAGGGCATCCAGCCAGGGCTCCCGGTTTTTATCTTCCAGCGGGATGCCTTTAGCCATTAACATTTTGTTTTCTTCGCTGTGGTAATCGTCCGCCTCAATCAGCTCCCCATCCAACTCAACAGATAAAAGACGGGACAAAGTGGATTTGCCGCAGCCGGAAACCCCCATAACCAACACACAAAAACTGGAGTGATACAAGATTAATACAAGTGAAGAGGAATGCGCAATATATCGTGAAAGGTGATAAAGAGCGCCAATGTTATAAAGAGGCTCACAGCAATTTGATTGATGCGCATTTGGGTTTTAAGGGTCAGAGGCCTTTTGCGAATCGCTTCCAAAAACAAAAAGAAAATAATACCCCCATCCGTGATAATAAGGGGAAGCAAGTTAATAAGCCCCAGGTTTAAGCTGATAAGGGCCAAAAACTTGATGAAATCCTGAAAGCTTTGGCGAAAGCTGTTGCCAATAATTTGCAGTATTCCCACAGGGCCTGAAAGGGCTTTTAGTTTTACTTGTCCACGTAGGATGCCTTTTAAAACTACAAACACAGCCACAGAGTTTTGCAGATTAACATCCCAGCTTTTCTTAAGGCTTTCCGTAAAGCCCCGACGAACCAGATGGGTAGGGGTGTTAAAGATGGTAGTGATTTGAACTCCAATTAAATAACTGTTGGATTCGGCATCCAGTTCGGGAGTTACGAAAAGGGCGAGTTCTTCATCCTCCCGCTCCACCATAACCGTTAATTCTTTGCCCTGACTGGCATTTACAATTTGGGAAAAGGAAGAGTGATCAGCCACTTCCACACCTTCGGCGGATATAACTTTATCGCCCGCCTGAAAGCCCGCATTTTTCGCCGGAGTTCCCAGCACTTTCATAATTTGCACATGGGTTTGGCCGGGAATAATACCGCTCATGGCAAAGCCCATTTCGTGCATTTCGGGGGTTATAGTCAGATCCAAAACCTCATCACCTCTACGTACCTGAATAGGCAGGGTGTTGTTGGCTTCCACAGCAACGGCGTTTAAAAACTGCTCCAATCCCACAATGGGTTTGCCGCCAAATTGCGTAATAACATCTCCCGTTTGGATACCAGCCTCTTCGGCAGGGGAGTCTTCCATAACTTTGCCCACCGTGATTTCATTGGAAACAGGCTCCTGCATGCCAATCATAAACAAAGCTATTAAAACCAAAAAAGAAAAAACGATGTTAACAAAGGGGCCCCCAAAGGCTATGCCCATGCGTTGAGGGATAGACTTGGCAGAAAAATCATCGGAGTCTTGAGAATGTTTATCGCCGGGCTGTTCGCCTTTCATGGCCACATAGCCCCCAAAGGGAATGGCCTTGATGCAGTATTCTGTATCGCCCCGTTTAAAACTAAAAAGAGTTTTGCCAAAACCAATACTAAAAGTATTCACGCGTACGCCGAATTTTTTGGCAACGAAAAAATGGCCGCCTTCGTGGATTAAAACCAAAAAACTAAGGCCTAAAAGGCCAATAACAAACTGTGTGGCAAATTGCCAAATGAGTGCAAAACTTAAATCAGGCATGTTTTAATGATTGGCTTGTTAAAAAAGACATGGCATTTTCCCGGGCCCAGTTGTCGGCCTCTAAACAGTCCTCTAAGCTGGGTTCCACAATCTTTGTATGATTTTCCAGAATATTTTCAAGAGTATCAGGAATGGCGTTAAAGGAAATCTTTTCCTTTAAAAACTGGTCCACGACCACCTCATTGGCCCCATTGAGAACTGCAGGAGCCACACCTCCCAGTTTTCCTGCTTTGTAGGCTAATTTTATGCAGCGAAACTTTTCCATATCCGGAGGGAAAAATTCCAGCGTTCCCTGTTTGGCAATATCCAGGCGTTCGATATTAAGCGGCCATCTTTCGGGATAAGTCATGGCATACAATATAGGCAATTTCATGTCGGGAGTCCCCAATTGGGCCATGAGAGAACCGTCCTGAAATTGAACAAAGGAATGGACTGTGGAGCTTGGGTGGATAACCACTTCAATTTTTTCAAAGTCCATTTGAAAAAGATGGTGGGCTTCAATAACCTCAAGGCCCTTGTTCATCATGGTGGCAGAATCGATGGTTATTTTGGGGCCCATGTTCCAGGTGGGGTGATTAAGGGCCTCTTTTACTGTGATTTTTGAAAACTCTTCTTTTGGGGTTTTACGAAAAGGTCCGCCAGATGCGGTTAAAATCAAATTTTCCACCTCACTGGAAGGACGGCCCGCCAGACACTGAAAAATAGCCGAATGCTCGGAGTCGATGGGAACAAGGCGGCTTTCGGGATGCTTGTCCAGCGTATTCCGAATAATTTGTCCGGCCATGACCATGGTCTCTTTGTTGGCAAGTCCCACTTGTTTTCCATATTCAAGGGCTTTTAAGGTGGGAAGGCATCCAATGGAGCCCACGAGTCCGTTTACCACATAGGAAATATCCGAGTCGCAGCAAAGCTCTAAAAGGCCTTCCATGCCCAATAAAACCTCGCCCTGAAACTCTTTTTTTAACTCTTTATAAGCGCTCTCTTCCCATACACATACCCGCTTTACCCCGAACTCCTTAAGGGCGGGCAGCAGGCCTTTCCAATTGGAATGGATGGCCATACTGTGGATACTGAATTTATCCCTGTGTTGGCGTACCACATCCTGGGTGCTGACTCCGATGGAACCGGTGGCGCCCAGAAGGCAAAGACTTTTTTGCTTGGAACTCATGCTTACTATGCTACCAATTTAAAGATTAAAAGGGCAAAGGGCGCGGAAAAAAACAGAGAATCGAACCTGTCCAATACTCCCCCGTGACCTGGAATAAGCTTGGAAGCATCTTTTACATCTACATAACGTTTTAAGGAGGATATTAATAAATCCCCCACCACTGCCGTGGTGGTCATAACTATTCCAAAAATAACACTGGGCAAGATACCCCAATTTAAAAAGAAGGGGCCCACCCAAAGGCAAAGGGCAAGGGTAGCCACAAAACCACCCACAAGACCTTCAATGGTTTTTTTGGGACTGATTTCGGGACATAGTTTGTGTTTTCCCAGATATTTCCCAGCAAAATAACCTCCGGTATCGGCGGTTATCATACAAAAAGCCGTCCAGATAAAGGGCCCACTGGAAGCCCAGCCCACCTCTTTTGCAGACAATTGGAAAAGAGCGGGAACCCAAAATCCAAAAAAGCCAAGACCTGCGCCCTGCATAAAAATCCAAGGGGCAATATTAGAAAGTACGGCCCATTTAAAAGCGCAGAGCACTCCAATTAATCCAAAAAACAGATAAAAAAACTGGTTGTAAATTTGGGAGCCCAAATCCGATAGCCGCACAACTGGCAAATAGGGTAACACTAACATCAGAACCACAAAAGGCAGCAAAAAATTTTTCCAGCGGGGGCCTTCGGGAAAAAACTTTTTGGCTAGCATGAGGCTGTATTCGTAAGAGCCGCCCACAATAAAAAAGGCAAAGACCAGCCAACGGCTAAGGGGGTGCCACACAATTCCCCCAATGCATACCAGCGTGAGGATAACCGCGGAAATTATACGCAATGCTAAATTATTCATCTTTCCCGTACAAAAGATAATTTAGCCAAGGCTGGAGCAGGTGCTCAACTTTCCTTTACCCCACCAAAATTTCGTTGGGTGCTGAGATAATAGGCGATGGCTTTTTCCAGTTCGTCCCGGTCAAAGTCAGGCCATAGGGTAGGGGTTACATAAATTTCGGTATAAGCCACTTGCCACAACAAAAAGTTGGACACGCGCATATCCCCGCCTGTGCGAATTAAGAGCTCCGGATCGGGAACATCGGGGCAGTACAGATATTTTGAAAAAACTTCTTCATTAAGGGTATCGGCATCGAGTTTTCCTGCTGCCACGTCTTTGCTGATGGATTTGCAAGCGTCCACAATTTCTTGCCGACCACCGTAAGAAAGGGCTAAAACCAGTTTAAGTCCTGTATTTTGACTGGTTTTTTCCATGCCCCATTCCAGCTCTTTGCGGGTTTTTTCGGGGAGCATGCTTAAATTGCCCGTGGCCATCAAGCGAACATTTTCCTGATTCAGTTCGTTGATTTCAGATTTGATTTTCTCAATGAGGAGTTTCATCAAAGCTGTGACTTCGAGCTTGGGCCGACGCCAATTTTCGGAACTGAATACATAAACGGTTAAATAATCAATTCCCAATTCGCCGCAGGCCTTAACCAGCCGCTTTGTGGCTTTAGTGCCTTCGCGGTGTCCCAAGGTGCGGGGCAATTTGTTGGCTTTGGCCCAACGACCGTTGCCGTCCATAATAACAGCAATATGCTTGGGTAATTGATTTATGGCCCCATTTAGTCCCGCTAGGGGAGAGCTTTTTTCGCTTTTTTCCTTGGCCAGTTTAGACATGTTTTTACCGGTTATCTTAATCAGATATCCATGATATCTTTCTCTTTTTCCTGGACCAATTTATCCAAGAAGCCGATGTATTTATCCGTTAAATTTTGGATAATGTCTTTTTCGTGTTTGAGTTCATCTTCCGATTCACCCGTTTCTTTGGCCTGCTTTTTAAGGCTGTCATTTTCATCTCTGCGGATGTTGCGAATACCCACTTTGGCTTCTTCGCCAACGCCTCTAACCTTCTTGGCCAGTTCTTTGCGCCTTTCCGTTGTTAGAATAGGCAAATTCAGGCGAATGGTTACTCCGTCATTTTGAGGAGGCAGTCCCAAATCGCTGGAGGATATGGCCCTTTCAATGGCATCTATCATACCTTTTTCAAAGGGTTGGATAGAAAGGGTTCTGGGTTCGGGAACAGAAACATTGGCCACATGATTAATGGGAGTGGGAACTCCATAATAATCTACCATTACGCTTTCCAGCATGGCAGGTGTGGCAACACCGGTTCTTATTTTCGCCAGGTCCTTTTTTAAAGAATCCACGGTTTTTTGCATTCGAGATTCAATGGCCTTCTGGTCCATCAGTTTTCCTCCGCAGTGACAATGGTTCCTAACTTTTCTCCCTTAGCTGCCTTGAGCAAGTTGCCTTCTTTGTTCATATCAAAAACCAAAATAGGCATGTTATTTTCGCGGCATAAGGCTATGGAAGAAGTATCCATAACAGCTAATTGCTGGTTTATAACTTGGGTAAAATTCAAAGCTTCGTATTTAACAGCATCTGAAAATTTAACGGGATCTTTGTCGTAAATGCCATCTACCTTGGTGGCCTTCATAATAATGTCCGCATTAATTTCAATGGCCCTCAGTGTGGCGGCGCTGTCGGTAGTAAAATAGGGATTGCCTGTTCCCGCACCGAATAAGACAATTCGGCCTTTTTCAAGGTGCCGAACGGCTCTGCGACGGATAAAAGGTTCGGCGACAGCTCTCATGTTAAGAGCGGTCATAACACGAGTGTTCACTCCGTTTTGTTCAATGGCATTTTGCATGGCTATACAGTTGATAACAGTGCCCAACATACCCATATGATCTGCAGCTACTCTGTCGATACCTTCGCCTGAGGCGGATAGACCGCGAATAATATTGCCGCCGCCAATAACTATTCCAACTTCGATACCCAACTTGTGGACCTCGACAATTTGTTTGGAAATGCTTTGGAGAATGTGGGTGTCAATGCCAGTACCCTGACCACCGGCCAGGGCTTCACCACTTAATTTGAGTAATATGCGTTTATAAACTTTGTCGGGCATATTTCTTATTCACCCAATTGCAAGCGGTGATAAGAAGAAATAACCAGGTTGTTCAGCTTTTGCTCTTTGCCCACTTTTTCCAAAAGTTTTTGGATAGTAAGTTTAGAGTCTTTTACAAAGATTTGTTGGTTCAGGCAGTTTTCTTTATAAAACTTGCTGATACGGCCTTGAATGATTTTATCGGCGAATTCAGCAGGCTTGCCTTCGGCTATGGCTTGTTCTTTGTAGATTTCTTTTTCTTTTTCCAACACGTCGGCAGGAATGCCTTCAGGGTCCAAAGCTAAAGGATTGGTGGCAGCAACCTGCATGGCCAAGTCCCGGGCCAATTCGCCGATGGCAGCAGAATCAGTAATGGCATTATCAGCTGCAATTTTAACAATTACTCCTATTTTTCCACCCATATGAGAATAGGTTTCGGCAAATTCGTTAGGTCCGGTTTTTTCGTGAACAAAACGACGGATAGCGATGTTCTCACCTGTTTTTGCAATCACTTCGGTGTTGATATCGGCGATGGATTTTCCTTCGTATTGAGAAGTTTTCATTGCTTCTAAATCAGCAGGTTTGTTTTCCAAAATAGCTTTTACCAAAAGGTTGCCGAACATATTAAAATCATCGTTGGCAGCTACAAAGTCTGTTTCGCAATTAAGTTCAACAGCAACAATGTCGTTGTCTTTTTGTGATAAAAAGATTTTACCTTCTTTGGCTTCGCGGCCAGAGCGTTTTGCGGCCACGGCAGCGCCTTGCTTGCGAAGAAGCTCAACGGCTTTTTCCACATCGCCGCCGGTTTCGGACAATGCTTTTTTACATTGCATCATGCCCAAGCCGGTTAGCTCTCTTAAATCTTTTACCTGAGATGCGGTAATAGTACTCATGTTATTATCCCTCTTTTCCTTGTTTTCCAGCTACGGCTACAGCTTCCTCTTCTTCTTCGGCTTTGGCATCCGGAGCGGAGCTTTGAGTTGCTGGAGCTTCATCAGCGTCTTTAAATTGTTCGGATTGTTCTATTACATTTTCTGCAATGTAGTTAAGTATCAAATTAACAGACTTGATGGCATCATCATTTCCGGGAATGGGAAAATCAATATCATCTGGGTTTGTATTTGTGTCTACAATGGCAGCAATTGGAATGTTTAATCTTTTGGCTTCGCGAACAGCGATGTGTTCGTGTTTAATGTCTACGATAAACAAAAGGCCGGGAAGGTTGGTCATTTTGCGGATACCGCCCAAAACATCTTCCAGTTTTTGACGTTGCTTGTTAATGGCCAATACCTGTTTTTTCTTAAGTTCTTTGTGAACTCCATCCGCCTCGTCTTTTTCAATTTTGTCCAGTTTGGCAATGGACTTGCGGACAGTGGAGAAGTTGGTGAGCATGCCGCCCAACCATCTTTCTGTTACGTAAAAAGAATTGCTTCTTTCGGCGTGTTCTTTAATGCAATGGCGAACAGATTTTTTAGTTCCTACAAAAAGAATTTTTTTACGGGAGCTAACTGTTCTTTGAATGCCTTGAATAGCTTTTTCCAGGCATTTTTCAGTTTTACTCAAATCGATGATGTGAATGCCATTTTTTTCGGCGAGGATGAATTTCTTCATCTTGGGGTTCCAACGCAAGGTCTGGTGACCAAAGTGCACCCCAGCAGTTAACATTTCTTTAATGTTTGGTGCTTTCATGTTTTTTCCTTTTTTAAACTTCCAGGCTGCCGCTTTTCACCCGTATTGGGCAGGAAAATATGTTGGCAGTCTGTGTTTTTTCTTAGTTAAGTGAAAATGAGTTTCTCAATAAGTGGCTTTGTGATCCCTTTAGTAAGAAACTCGAAAAGTGAAATAAAAAACTATCTCTTAGAGAACTGGTAACGTTTTCTGGCTTTTGCACGGCCATATACTTTACGCAATACAGAACGAGAGTCTCTGGTTAAAAGGCCAGCGGCTCTTAAAGGACGGCGATTTTCTTCGTTAAATAATACCAAAGCTCTGGAAATTCCCAATTTAACCGCTTCGGCCTGGCCAGCGATTCCGCCGCCATTCACATTAACGCGAACATCCCATTCGTCAGAATTTTCCAAAACAGAAAAAGGCTGATTTACAACCACTTCTTTAGTGGGAGTTTGAAAATAATCGGCAAAGGAACGGCCATTTACTGTTCTTTTACCTTGGCCCGGAGTAATGATAACGCGGGCAATGGCTCTTTTTCTGCGACCTACGGCGCGGTAAGCGGCGCTAGTATTTTTTTTAGTTTTTGCTGTCATAAGCTAAAAATAGGCTCCTTTTAATTAGATGGCACAGGGCTCGGGTTTCTGAGCAACATGAGGGTGGCTTTCGCCAGCATATACATGCAGTTTTCGGAACATGGCCCGGCCACGGGAATTTTTAGGCAACATTCCCCTAATGGCGTTTACCACAGGGGTAATGCCGTCTTTTTCAAGGGCTTGTTGAAAGCTGATAATTTTTTCACCGCCTGGGTAGGTGGAATGTCTGAAATAAGTTTTTTCCAGCGCTTTATTACCTGTAACTTTAATTTCTTTGGCGTTGATAATGATAACATTGTCGCCAGCATCGATGTTTGTGCTAAATGTGGGCTTGTTTTTGCCTTGTAAGATATAGGCGGCTTTAGAAGCCAAACGGCCCAGAATCTGGTCTTTGGCATCAATAATATGCCATTTGCGAACCAAACTGTTTTTGTTAACCATTTCCGTTTTCATGATAAATCCTTAAATTTTGGGGAGGAAATTTAATTCGCCCACTAATATTGGTCAAGTTTTGTATTAAAATCCATAAAAATTATGCATTATAGGTGCTGGAAGCCGTGCTTCCACCCCTTCCAGTCCAGTTTGTGTGAAAAAATTCGCCTCTGGGTTTATCCAGCCGTTCGTAAGTGTGGGCTCCAAAATAGTCCCTTTGGGCTTGTAAAAGGTTGGCGGGGAGCCTGGCGCTGCGATAACCGTCAAAATAGGCTAAAGCCGTGGACATGGCCGGAGTGGGAATTCCATGGCAAATGCCATCGGCTAAAATACGACGCCAGCCAGTTTGGGATTTGTCGTTAATTTCCACAAAAAACGGCGCTAGCAGTAGGTTTTCCAATTCAGGGTTGGTGTCAAAGGCTGCTTTAATATCCCCCAAAAAGGTGCTGCGGATAATACAACCGCCCCGCCACATTAAGGCGATTTCACCGTAATTGAGTTTCCAGCCAAATTCCTTAGCCGCAGAGGCTATTAAGGTGAAGCCCTGAGCATAAGACACAACTTTACTGGCGTAAAGGGCCTTGCGGATATTTTCCACAGCTTCTTTTTTATCTCCAGTAAAAGGAATGGTTTTGCCGCCAATAATTTCGCTAGCCCGAACTCTTTCGTCTTTTAAGGCAGACAGACAGCGGGCAAATACAGCTTCTCCAATTAAGGTCACAGGGATACCGTGATCTAAAGACACCGTGGTGGTCCACTTTCCAGTGCCTTTTTGGCCAGCTTTATCTAAAATCAAATCAAGAACTTCTTTTCCGCTCTCTTCGTCTTGCTTGCGCAGAATATCGGCGGTGATTTCGATGAGATAGCTACTGAGTTCGCCGGCATTCCATTCGCTGAACACATCCGCCATTTCGCTGTTGCTCATGCCCAGCATTTCTTTCATCAACTGATAGGCTTCGCAAATAAGCTGCATGTCGCCATATTCAATGCCATTGTGCACCATTTTTACAAAATGCCCGGCTCCTTCAGGACCCACCCATTCGCAACAGGGGGAGCCATCTTCCACTTTGGCGCATATGCTTTGGAAAATGTCTTTTACATGGGGCCAGGCCTTTTCAGAGCCGCCAGGCATCATGGAGGGCCCTTTTAAAGCTCCTTCTTCGCCGCCGGAAACTCCGGTGCCGATAAACAACAAGCCTTTTTCTTCCAGATATTTGCTGCGGCGGTTGGAGTCTGGGAAATGAGAGTTGCCTCCGTCGATAATAATATCGCCAGGTTCCAAGTGGGGAAGGAGTTGTTCAATAAGGGCGTCTACCACAGGGCCGGCTTTTACCATCATCATAAGTTTTCGGGGACGTTTTAATTTGGAAACCATCTCTTCTATGGAATGAGCCCCCACAAATTTTTTGCCCTTGCCGCGGCCATTTACAAATTCATCTACCTTTGATGTGGTACGATTGTAAACACAAACTGTGAAACCCTTGCTTTCCATATTGAGAACCAGGTTTTCGCCCATAACAGCCAGGCCAATTAATCCGATATCTGCCAATTCACTCACATGCCACTCCTTTTTAATTCAATGCGGCTAACATAGTAAAATTAGCCTTAAGATGGGGGTGGCCCGTTAAAAATATCTGCCAGGAGTTGGATAAAAAACCGGGGCGTTTTTATGATGCCGGCCAAAAAAAATGACAAAAGCAGCCAAATTACTTCCACAATATTTTTTACCCGACCTTCTGAAAGAATGCTTTACTATACATTCTTTTTTTTTAGCGTTTGCGCAATTTCTTGTAACCCAAGAGACTGAAATCACCTCCAGTGGCCCACAGTTCAAGGTATAGAGGATGGAGCGGCTTGTGAAAAGGTTAAAATGAATTACATTTTGATTTCCTTGAGGCGCAATCAGAAAGGAAACACCCACTGTTTTTACAATGATGTTGGCGTGTAAAATGTCGGCTCCGTGAGGTTGTATATGCGACGGCCCCTGCAAGGGAAGTGGCCGACAACTGGGCTAGCATAAGGCCTTAATTACCACTTAGCCTCGTAGCCTGGGTGGGCAAAGTTCCAGGATTTGTCATAAACATGCACTTGCTTGGTGGGCGAGGTTTTGCCCTTGCCTTCGCTTTTTTCAAGGGGCCCATTAACATGGGTCCAGGCTAAAATGCCGCCTTCCAGATTTTTTACCTGAAGTTTTTTTTGCAAAAGCACCTCGGCATAAAGTCCTGAGCGGTAGCCTATAGTGCAATATGTTATTAACGTTTTGCCTTTTAGCAACCGAGGGTCCCGGTAATTTTGCGACAGTTCGTAGGGCGAAATGGCCCCGGGCAACATGGAAACATTTTGTTCCACCTCTTCGCGTACATCCACTAAAATAATGTTGCTGTCCTTATAAATTTTAAGGAGTTCCTCTGCTTTGATGGTGGGCACATGGATATCCTTAGTTTGTTCCAGATAATTAAGGCGCATTTGCTGGGCCAAATACTCAGCGTTGCTGTCATTTTTGCTGCTGTCTCCCACAATCTGGTCCGCCAAATCATTTAGGGTTTCCATAATTATTTTACCGGTTTTCTTAAGTAGGGCTGAAGCGCTATCTTTCTGGTAGGATAGGGAGTTGGGCGCCTGCCAATAAGTGCTTTCCGCTGAAGTGTGGGCGCTATCGGAATGCCCGCCGGTTAAACCAGGGTCGGTGTTTTTGTTTTGAGCCCATAAAAGGCATCCAAAGGCGGCAAAAAGGAGTATTACAGCCGCTTTTTTTATGCCGATTTTTACTGTATTTACCACAGCTAAGGATTCTCCAAAAGACTATTGATTTTTTCCTCCAGGTTAATCCATAATAAATAAAATACTCTTAAAAATATCCTGCCATGGGAGGCAAAATAAAATGAAAAAGTTACTTCTATTTGGTTTTGCAGCAGCAATTGCCTTTTGGGGCTGTGAAAAAATCCAAACTAAAAAATCCAAATGGCCTAATGGCAAGATGAAAGAAGAGTATGAAGTTACCCAGGATGAATTTGGAGAGTACGTAAAAAACGGAACCTACAAATCCTGGTACGAAAATGGACAGCTTCAGCACGAGATTCACTACCTGGACGACAAAAAACACGGACTCCAAAAGTCCTACTATGAAAACGGCCAAATGGAGAGGGAAGAGAACTATTTATTTGGGAAATTAAGCGGAAAAAAGAAAAACTGGTCTGTAGACGGGGCCCCGGAATTAGAAGTGGATTTTGTGGATGGCAAGCAGCACGGAAAATTTTTGAGGTATCGCCAGAGCGGAAAAGTGCATCACGACATATCTTATGAGAATGGGGTAAAACATGGCCCCCATAAAATTTTCGATGAGGAAGGAAATTTAGAGAAAGTCAGTTATTATGTGGAAGGCAAGCTATCCGATGCTCCGCCCGCAGATTCTTCTTCTGCCGCTGCCACAGCCCCTGAATCCGGAGAGAATGCAGAGGCTGAGGAAGCTGGGAATGCATCAGCGGGTGAAGAAGAATCTTCCGAAAGCGAGTAATTTGATTTTTGGGGGCCATTGGGGTGGCCCTGGTGTTTATTTAAAGGCAAAGGCTTGCTAGTATGGGGCAAAGGCATACCCGAGTTTTCATTTTAAACAAGCAACCTAACCACAACTCTATCCCCGATCTCATAAAAGACGCCAAAGACTTCCAGTTTTCCATTTTTAAAGACACAGAAGAGCTCATCAGCGAGTATGAGCATCGCAAGCCCTCAGCCCTGGTCTATTTTGCCCCCAGTTTAAATGGGGTCCATTTAAGCGAAATCACCATTAAGGATTCTGAATATCTGGTTAGCCAACATTCTCCTCTTGAGGTTCCCACTTTGGTGGTTTGCGATAAAAAGCAGGAAACCCGCTATTTAAGTGATGGCCATTTTAACCATAGGGTGGAGTTTTTGTTTCCTCCGGTGAGCCCGGATTATCTTACGGAAAAGTTACGGGGCCATATTAAAAAGGGCCACCGTCAGGCCGAGGACTCCTACAACCAATGGCGTTACGAGGAATTGGAAAAACAAAAGGCCTTTTTGGAAGACAAGGTTCGCAAGGCTCAAAGCATGGCCATGTTAGGGGAGCTTTCCAGTGGAGTGGTGCACGACGTAAACAATGTGTTGGGCGTTATTTTGGGCACAGCGGAAATAGCCCACTATCGTTTTGGAAAATTAAATCCCACTTTGGAAAAATATTTGAGCACCATTATTTCTATCACCAAACGGGCGGGAATTTTTAACAAGCGCATGTTGTCTTTAAGCAAAGGCGGGCGGCCCAAAATTGTGGAGTTTGATTTTCAATTACTGCTCGATGAAGTGCTGGAACTTTTATACCACACCATACCCAAAAAATTCCAAATTAAGCGGGATTTGCAGGCAGATTGCGTAACCTTAAAGGGAGACCCAGCCCTTATCCAGAATATTGTAATTAACATAACCTTTAACGCCCGGGATGCCATGCCCAATGGGGGGGAAATATGTTATTCCACCCGCAATGTGAGACTTCATATTCCGGAGGTGGACCATTTTAACAACCAGATTCCCAGTGGCCCGTATCTGGAGTTGGTGATAAAAGACAATGGCATAGGCATGAACTCCGAAACCTTGAAAAAGATTTTCCAGCCTTTTTACACCACCAAGGCCGATGGCAAGGGAACGGGACTTGGGCTTTCCAATGTGGTTAAAAATGCCAGGGATCAAAAAGCCGGACTTTATGTATCTAGTGAATTGGGTGGGGGAACCAGTTTTCGCTTTTTGTTTCCAGTGGTGGGAGATGTGCCGGCAACTGAGGCCGATGGAAGCCGCAGGCTTCCCAAAGGTCAGGGCAAATTGCTAATTGTGGATGACGAAAAAGATCTCCTGGAAATTTTACAGGAGATGTTAGTGGAATCCGGCTACGACGTGGTAAGCGTAAGCGATGGCATGGAGGCGTTAAATTACTATAAGCAGCACCCTGGAGAATTGGACTTGGTAGTGGTGGACATGAATCTTCCCAAGCTTACGGGAAAAGAATGCTTTCGCTACTTAAAACAAATGGACCCCAATGTAAAAGTGCTTTTGTCCACCGGGCTTAGCCTTAACGAGGATGCGGAAGATTTGATTCGCGAAGGGGTTTCCGGCTTTATTCAAAAGCCCTTTGAACTCAGCCAGTTTTTGGACATTATTGAAAAGATAATCCATTAATTTTTAGATACGCCATTCTTCTGCTTTGCGCTTCGGATAAAACTTATCCGTGAAGCTGCGGCCAGGTTAAAAGGGAGAACTTCGGCAATGGAGTACGACGAAGGCGAATAAAGTTTTAAAACAAGCTGAATTGCAAATTTATTTTGAGACGAATTCTGATATTTTAAAGAATATATTATATTCTTTTATATTCATGTTTGCCGGGTTGACCTTGGTTCTTTAAGTTGGAGTTTTGGGATGAAAAACTAAATTTGTTAGAAGAGTTTACAAAAAACCATAGTGAAAGGGTGGGTTGCCTAATATTTTACTTAGCTTTGTCTAGCTTCCAATTACTTCCATCCCATTGAGCCGAAAACACCTGCCCCCTTTTTTACCCTTCCATAAGGTTGGGGAAATCTGCATGAAGTGGAAAAAGCCCTAAATTTTCTGAGGCTTAAACGGGGGCTATTTTTCTAAATATGCTGTTAT
Organism: Fibrobacteria bacterium; assembly: GCA_050294405.1. Classification (GTDB taxonomy): domain Bacteria; phylum Fibrobacterota; class Fibrobacteria; order UBA11236; family JADFYW01; genus JBNKOC01. The sequence goes on from JBNKOC010000016.1 coordinate 381,492, forward strand.
GGATTTATTTTCCTCAGAGCAAGAAATTTTGGACTATCAAAAGGCCAATAAAGAACCCCTGGCTTCCCGTTTAAGGCCCCGCAAATTGGAAGATTTACTGGGGCAATCTCACATATTAGGGCCCGGTAAACTTTTGAGACGGGCTATTGTGGCCGACCAGCTTACTTCTCTTATTTTTTACGGTCCGCCGGGAACAGGCAAAACCACTTTGGCAAAAATTATAGCCAAAACCACCAAGGCTGACTTTTTTGCTATTAATGCTGTGTTAGCAGGAGTAAAAGATATCCGTGAAGCCATCCAAAAGGCGGAAACCGGTAAAAAACAAGGGGGAAGGAAATCCATTTTATTTGTGGACGAAGTGCATCGTTTTAACAAAAGCCAGCAGGACGCTCTTTTGCCGCACGTGGAAAATGGCACCTTAACATTAATCGGAGCCACTACGGAAAATCCATTTTTTGAAGTGAACAAGGCTCTTCTTTCCCGTTCCCGGGTGTTTCAACTGCGTTCCCTGGAAGAAGAAGATATTATGCAGCTTTTGCAAAGAGCTCTTTCCGATCCCAAGCTGGGCTATGGGGAGCACCCCCTGGAAGTGGAAAAAGAGGCTCTGGAACACATAGCTAAAAGTTCCCAGGGTGACGCGCGGGCGGCTTTAAATGCACTAGAGCTAATGGTAGAGCCGCTTTTAGGGCAGGACCAGCCCCTTAAGGTGGGGATGCGGGATGCCGAAGAGAGCATTCAGAAAAAGGCTGTGTTATACGATAAGGATGGAGATGCTCATTACGACAGTATCTCAGCGTTTATAAAAAGTATTCGGGGTTCCGATCCCGACGCCGCTTTACATTGGATGGCAAAAATGATTTATGCCGGGGAGGACCCCCGTTTTATTTTTCGACGGATGTTAATTTTGGCTTCGGAAGATGTGGGGCTGGCAGACCCCAATGCTCTTTGCGTGGTGATGAACGCGGCTCAGGCTTATGATTATGTTGGACTTCCCGAAGGTCAGTTTCATTTGACTCAGGCTTGTTTGTATCTGGCCAATGCTCCTAAAAGCAATAGCGCCTTCGCCTATTTTGATGCACTGGGCGATGTGCAGCAGGGACAAAAAAGCGAGGTGCCCAACCATTTAAAAGATTCCAGCCGGGATGGGGAAGATTTGGGCCATGGACAGGGATATAAATACCCTCATGCCTATCGTGACCATTGGGTGGCCCAACAGTACTTACCCGGGGAGTTGCAGGGTAAGGTTTATTATGAGCCCAGTGACTCGGGTTTTGAAAAAAGTTTAAAAGAAAATTTGCAGCGCCGAAGGGAGCTTCAAATTAGTGCGGCTCTGGAAATGGAAAACCAAAGCAATGGCTTGAACAAGGCCAGTAACATCAGGGACTATTGGGTGAACCGGAGTTTAAAGAGCAATAGCCAATGGATGGCTGAACTTAGGGAATTGATGTTAAAAGAACTAGCTCCCCAAAGAGAAGATTTGCTTTTGGATTTGTCAGGCTACCTGGGTTTTTTAACCTGGGAAAGTTTGCGCTGGTTGCCCAGGGGAGGGGTTTTTAGCGCCTGTTATTCTGAAAAAGAGGAGAAGCAGCTTAAAGACTGGAGCGCTCATTTTAAATTTGAAAACCAGCCCCAGGTGTTTTTGTGGGAGGAGGATCAAATGCCTGCCAGTTTTTACCTGGAAAAAGAAGCTGTGCGCTTTGACCATGTATTGGGGTTTAATTTGGGTAAAAGAGCTGAGGGACTTTTACTTCGACTGCTGCAAGACAAAAAACATATGAATACTCAGCTAAAAATATGTTTGGGGGAATTTTCTAAAGCCCACTACCATCCTTTTTATAAAATACTGGAATACAGTGGAGCGTTAACTGGGGGCGAGCTTCAAGAATTGGAAAAACTGGAAAATATCCACCGGGAAGCAGAGGCTCAAAAACAAAATTCCCCGTTAACTTTAGAAGGTTTTGAGCTTAAGGAGGGTTTTAAACAAATAAATAGCCGAAAAATTTTAGATGTTCCCTGGCTGGAGGACTTATTCAGTCCCGGTAAAGATTTGTCCCCCGGCAAAAAATTTGTGCAAACTCTGGGTGGAGAATTGCAAAAAAATTTAAGAGAGAAACTTTTTTTATGGGTGAAAAAAAGGCCTGAGATTCCCTGGACCCAAGGCCTGCGCCTTAATTTGTACCAAAGAAAAAGCCGGGATTAACAAACCCCGGCTTAAAAACGTTCCTTACTCCTTAATTTTTAGAAGTCGTCTAAAAATTCTTAAGGCAGAAATTTTTCTGAAATTACATTGTCTTGTTCGAAACGAAGGCTGACCAAATCGGCATCCGCGGGAACTTTAAAAGTCATTTCACCCACGCCGGTTTCTTCACCAAGGTCTACATCTTTTTTGGAGAAAGCCCCTCTTCTGGAAGCGGGGGAGTAAGTGTTACCTTCGGCATCCACCAATGCAAAATTTTCGGATAAAAATTTGAACCGAGTGGTGGATCCGTTATAGGCCTGGACTTGTACAGCGGTGCTTCCACCGGAACGTTTTATGGAACGAATTCCCAACAGGACTCCGTATTTGTTGATGGCTGGAATAGGCCGGTCTATAAGCCCTTGTAAGTCGTACATAAGATAGGTGCTAAGATTGGCTTCGCGAATTTTACTCCACAGTTCGTTCACCTCTTCAGTAGGCTCTACAAACATGCTGAGTTTGTTCAAAAGGTAATCTGCCACAATTCCCTGTTCGGGATTTCCGCCTTTGGCTGAATTGTATTCGTCTTCAGCCATGGAAAGGTATTTGGAGATAAAGTCGCTCTCTATTTTAGCAACCTGGGAAGCAGCCGCAGCGCCGCCGTATTTTTTAGCGATTTTAAGAAACTTAAAACCACGGTCTTCCAAATCGAATTCGTCATTGCCTATTAATTTGGTCCCGATATTTAGGGCTGTTTTCCCATAAAATTCTTCGGTTTCCTTTTTAACCCCTTGTTGAAGCAATTCTCCGATTTTTTCCATATAACTGTCGTAAACTTCGTAACTGGGTGCTTCATTGCTGGCTTGTTCCAATGCCCCAATGTATGCTTTGGCTAAATTGTTGGGAAAATTTTTGCTGCCATTGCCTTTTTCAGTTACATATTTATAGCGCTGAAGGGCGTTCATATACCGGCCAGCTTCCAAATGCTTATCTCCCTGTTTTTCATAGGCAGATTTGCAGGAAATAAGGCTGATAGACAGACACAACCCTAACACTGCTAAAATTTTATTCATGGATACCTCACTTGTGTTTTAGAGATTTATCAAAATGTAAGACCAAAAGCCATTCCTGGCAAAGGGAAATCCTATAGATAGGAACTTACACAAAATTTGAAAGTATACACGCAAACCTTGGAAATTTTTGTTTATTTTGATTAACTTGTTGTAAAAATTTTGGGCCCATAGCTCAGTTGGTTAGAGCAAGCGACTCATAATCGCTTGGTCCTAGGTTCAAGTCCTAGTGGGCCCACCAAACTCCCTTTGCCCAAGGAGTAGCCCTTTGAAAAAACTGGTTTTAGCCGGCGACTCCCTTATGCATGGGCCAGGTGGTTATGCTTCGCTTTTGGAGTCCATGTTACTGTATTCCTGCCCGCAAACCCAATATTTATTTGAGTCGGTTAAACAACACTGCGAAAATGTGGAGGCCTTTTTGGAACACGGTATTCCCATTGTTTTGGGTCGGGCACCTTCCCTAATATATTTGGGCACTGGTTTTAACGGCATGGACGCTCCTCACAGTTCCCAGTATTTGTTGGAAAAAACAGAAGAGGCCCTCAGTACTCTAAAGCGCAAGAGCGATGCACAAATTTTTATTTCCAATTGGGTTTCCGAATTTTACCGGGGCAACTCTTATCTTCACCAACGCTGTCTTGATTTTAACGGCGGGCTTAAGCAAATTTGTGAGGAGCTTAAAATTCAATTAATCGATATCGACAGCCCTGCCGGGGAGTTTTTACAAAGCCACCGGAGTGGAAAAGGCGAAAAAAGAGCTCTCCATCGAGAAGGCCCCAATTTATTGCCCATGGGGGCCTATTTAATTTCTAGTATTGTAGCGAATTCACTTATCCCAGAGATTGGATTATGATTGTGACCAGCGAAAAAATTGAAGATTTTGTAAGAACCATTCCCGATTTTCCAAAACCGGGCATCAGCTTTAAAGATATTACTCCCATTTTGCTAAATCCACCTATTTTCAGACAGGCTATCCGTGATTTAGCCGAGCCCTTTGCCCAAGAAGGGGTCAATTACGTTTTATCGGCTGAAGCCAGGGGGTTTATTTTTGGCCCTCCCGTTGCATTGGAGCTGAATGCTGGCTTTATTCCCCTTCGCAAACCGGGTAAATTGCCAGGGGATACGGTAAAAGAGAGCTATGACTTGGAATACGGCAGCGATTCCCTGGAAATCCATACCGGCCATTTGCCAAAAGGCAGCCGGGTTTTGCTTCTGGACGACGTTTTGGCCACTGGCGGCACCATGGCGGCAGCCTCCAAATTAGCAGAAAAACTGGGTGCCATCGTAATTGGTTTTTCTTTTTTAATTGAATTATCTTTTCTCAACGGAATTGATAAATTAAAAGGGAAAAAGGTTTTCTCCCGGATTAAATACGATTAGATTCAATTGAGAAAACTGAATTTTAACATTGTAGGATAAAAATTGGACAATCCGTTTGATAATAAAGACGAACACGACCGCTACCTGCGCAAAAACCTTGCTCTAAGCCGGGCTTATGATATTGATAGAAAAGACAAAATCAAGGCCAAGCAAACTCGTGGTGAAATAAAACACACAGTAACTAAGTGCCATAAATGTAAAGAAGAAAAGCCTTGTATGCCTCACCAGATAATGCAAACTGGTACCTTTGAGGGCGCTGCTTCTGTATCCAAGGAACTGGTTTTTTTCTGCGACGATTGCTCACCGGAAAAAAAGAAAAAAGACATGTCCATGTCTAAAAAGCAAATCAAGGCTTTATTGCGCGGGGCTAAAAAAGGCCGACTGTAGCTAAATAAAATTTTTGATTTTTATGAACCCTCTGGACATAAATGTTTAGAGGGATTTTTTTTATCTTGTTTTTATATTTGAAAAAAAACGCAACCCAAATTATCCTCAACTGGTCCGTGCGAAAACCTTAAACAAGTCGGGTTTAATTTCAGGGTTTAGGTCTCACCTCGCTTAGGTCAGATCTTATCTTTTTAGCGGTCCCTAAGAATTTTACCCAATTTGCAATTTTAAAAACTTCTTTCCTTTTTCGATTTTATCGGCTTATTTCAAAATTTGGCTCTATATTATTAGGGACTTCCGGGATTTACATCATATGGAGAAAGTAGTTGAGGGCTTTTCCCATATCTGGGCAACGGATAAAAAGGGGGAGGGTTTGAATTTGAGTTTCAACGATTTTGTCTGTAAAAGACTACGGCCAATTTTTTTTGGAATATTTTCACTGGTCTCAATTACCAGTGCCAATTGGGTTTTAGACTGGGCTCAGGAATTCGAAGAAGAAGGCCTGCCTTCCTCTGAATTTTGGAGTTATGAAACAGGCTATGTTCGCAACAACGAAGATCAGTATTATACCAGGGAGCGGGAAGAAAACGCCAGGGTGGAAAATGGCCATCTGGTAATTGAAGTGCATAAAGACAATTACCAAAACAATACATATACATCCGCTTCTATACATACTAGCGGAAAAAAAAATTTTCAATATGGGCGCTTTGAGCTACGGGCTAAAATAAACATCAGTGGCGGAAGCTGGCCTGCCTGGTGGACGGTAGGAACGCGCAGGGGCTGGCCTACCGGCGGTGAAATTGATATGATGGAATATTATCGGGGAAAAATTTTATTTAATACCTATTGCGGTGACAATTGTAACGGAGGCTGGGATACAGAAACCCAGAATGTAAATGAAGCCTGGGCGGATTCTTTTCATGTCTGGCGCATGGACTGGGATAGCAGTTTTATTAGGCTTTATGTGGATGATGAGCTTATGAACGAGACAGATTTATCCAATACTTTTGTCAATGGGAATAATCCCTTTAGAGAGCCCCACTATATGATAGTTAATCAGGCTTTAGGGGGGAATAATGGGGGAACCATAGAGGATGAAGCCCTTCCTTTTCGCTATGAAGTTGATTACATAAGGGTGTATAAATGGGATCCAAACGCAACTTCCATTAGAATATCACCCCAGGAGCTTAATGCAGGACCTGCATTAACATGGCAAAATGGAAAGATGTTTTTTCAAGCTCCCAGGAAGGCGGAGTCACCCAAAAAAGTAGATGGTCTTGGTCGGATACTTTTGTCCAAATAAAATGTAATTTGAATTTTAAAATGACAGGCTCGGGGAGGCGTGAAGCTGGTAATTGCTTTGTAGTTTGCCTTGCGGGTCCTTAATGAACTCTCTGCGGATACCCATGCCAAAGCTGACATACATACTGCTGTAAACGGGATAATATAGGGCGGTGGAAAATCCAAAACCTTGCTTGTTCCAGATGGTTTTAAAGCTGAGGTCGGGCGAAATGGCCAGGTGGATTTTAAATTCTGTGTTAGTGAGCCAGCTTATTTTTTTCTCCCGGCTTTTTAGGAGTCGCGACAATTCCACAATCATAACATTGTAAAATTGGGGGTTTTCATGGAATATGTATCCTAACATCATGTCCCAGGTTCTGAATTTTTCCTCGTATTTTTTAAGGCCCTTGACCCTCCATTTAAACTCCAGCCAGTTGTCCCAAAGTAATACATTGTTATAGGAGGAAAGCGTTCCCACAGTAAGGATGTATCCCATTAAACCGTAGCCGCTCTGGGGCGGTTTGCCATATACCTGTTTTCTAAAATTCATTATTTCCCCCAGGAAGACCGAAAAGGCGAAGGGGTCCGTGTATTCTGAGGACAATAATGTCATAACATTCTGCTCTCCGCTGGCAAAGTCCATGTTGTGAAAAGCTTCCGGTTTTTCGTCCTGCAACCAGGCGGAGGTCCATAAAAGGGGGTAACTGCTGGCTTGAACTGAAAAGTATCCTGGTACAAAGGCGTTTTTTAACATCAACCCATATAGTTCTAACTCGTCGTTTTTAATTTCCCGAATGGTGTAGCGCTTTCGAAGGTCTATGTTTAGGGAAAAATAGGCTTCATAAGGGTCGAGGCCCAATTCGCCTCCCATGGCGCGGCCGTTGTATTTAGTGCCAAATGGCAACTCCACCATGGCACCATAGCAGCAAAAAGCCCAAATTAAAACTAGGCGCAAAAATCCCATATAGGCATTTTATCATTTTTTTATGGGAGAGAGGTTTTTATGCAAGAGTTTGTTGGGTCCAAATTTGGCTCCCGGGGTGATCTTGAGTTTTAAGCGCATTTGGCCCTTTTATGCGTGAATGGGAATTAGAAACCCCATTCTTGTTTACTTTGAAACGGGTTAGGTCCCTAAAATCATTACTCCTCCAAACTGACAACTACTTTACTTCGCGACTGGTTATACCTCGATAATTTCTTGTCCTTCCAGTCCCACAAATACTTTACTTCGCAACTGGTTAAGCCCTACCCAGAGTAAAATATTGAACCTGGCTTAAAGGTTGCTCATTAAAGCATTTGTATGTCTGGAGTTTGAGGAACAAAATTCGCGGAAAATATTTTTAGGTGCGCAAAGCTGGTGGTTAGGCCTGAAGGATTAAAAGGTTGGTGTAT
>JBNKOC010000017.1:0-12100 GCA_050294405.1 Fibrobacteria bacterium
ATATCATGTTATTTTTTCTCGACTAAAGTAATTTTTCACTAAAAGTAAAAATGATGTTATCGAAATTAATATTGAAGTAATATAAATTTCTCGTTTATAAATGCCTAAAACATAAAAGTAGCTTAAAAATATTGGGATAAAAGTGAATATTAAATGTTTGTAGTTATTTATGATGATTTTAAATGTTATTGAATTAAACATCGATATAACAATTCTAAAAAAATAAGATATTGATGTCGCAGCCGCAGCACCTAATGCTCCATACCTAGGAATAAATATTAAATTTAATAACACATTTATTACTGCAATAGATGTTGAGGAAATTAGATTTAAAAAACTTTTATTCTCTATTATAAATATTTTTGAAAAAAGATACCCTAGGAAAACCGATGGCAGCGCCATCAAGTGAATTATAAATACTTTATCGATACCTAGAAATTGATTTGAAAATAAGAAATAGAATATTTTTTCGTTCAATAGTAAGGCCATTGAAGTTATAAATATCGACAAAAAGGTCACGGACTTAATATAATATTCTATTACTAAATAAAAAGAATTGATATTTGATTTGAAGTTCCTAATTAAAAGCGGAAGTATGCTTGATACAATTATTACTGGAGCAAAATAAAAAACTTCAGAAAATTTAACCGCTAAAGAATATAGCCCTGTTTCTTCCATTGTTGACATTTTCCCTAACATAACCTGATCTATTCTCAAATATATTACTGCAGGTATGCCTGCTAATATTAACCACCATGACTCAGCTAAAAGCTCTTTAGCGATTGAGTGATTTAATCGATATTTTAAACCTCCATTCAATCTAATAAATATAACATATTGAATTATCCCTACAAGTATGTGCTCTATTAATATTGCAACAGCAAAATAATGTATAGGAGAATTTAATAGAACAAGAATCACTTTAATACTACCAGAGATGGTAATAGCAACAATCCTAGCGACAACTGAATATTTTGATTTTATGATAGACTGGAAAAAGCATTCAAAAACATTAAAACTTTGGAAAAGAAGTATAAGCAATAGTGTATTAAATATTATAACATTTGAATTTTCCAGCTTAACCAGGGAGTAAAAGATGAATATTAGTAGTAATATAGTTGAAGAAATTAATTTCAAAATAAATCCCGTCTCCAACGTATCTTTCATTGGGAATTTTTTTTCCACAATTTTCTTGATTATAATATTTTCTAATCCTAGATTTGCTAAAGGCTTAATAAGCAATACCAAAGAATAATAATATTGCAATACACCATAATTCTTTGCCCCTAAATATTTGGCAACATAAATTCCGACTGCAAAAACAATTAATTTCGTGTAAAATTTGTCAAAAAACATCCATGCGATATTTTTATTTATTTTTATCGAATATGAGGACTCTTTTATAGGCATATTTTTTATTGCACTCGATTTGTTGGAAAAAATTCATCCCTTTAGTTGCTGCAACCCCAAAAATTTAAAGAAGCGAAATTATTTCTTACCCTATTTTCTAAAAATAAACTATTCATAATATATATCTAGCACTCTCAATTTTTAAACCCATAAAATTCGTATATCGTACTACATACATATTCAATTTCATTTTTTGTTATGCCGTAATACAATGGTAACCTAACAATTCTTTCACTTTCCCTCGTTGTATACTTATCTTCCCCCATAAACATCCCAAATTTTTTTCCGGCGGTGGAATTATGCAATGGTATGTAATGGAAGGTGGCTACAATATTTTTTTCTCTCAAAAACGCAATTAGATTTGTTCTCTCACCTAAATTTTTAACTTTTATATAAAACAGGTGTCCGTTGTGAGAAGCGTATTTTGGAATATTGGGTAGCTCAATTAATTCTTTATTTTTAAGATCCATTAACAAATCCCAATAATAATTCCATGCAGACAACCGATTCTCTAAAACAAGATCCGCTTTCTCCAACTGGCCATACAAAAAGGCAGCATTCAGTTCACTAGGCAAATAAGAGGATCCAATATCCACCCACGTATACTTATCAATTTCGCCACGAAAAAATTTCGCCCTGTTTGTACCCTTTTCCCGTAACACTTCACCTTTTTCATAATATTTATGCTCATCTAATATGATGAGCCCACCTTCCCCACAATGATAGTTTTTAGTTTCATGAAAACTATAAGCACCAATAGAACCAATAGATCCTAGCGCCTTATCTTTATACTTAGCCATTACTCCCTGAGCTGCATCTTCTACTACTGGTATGTTATAAGAGTTTGCAATTTCTAGTAATTTATCCATATCACAACTAATACCAGCATAGTGAACCGGGACAATTGCTTTTGTTCTTTTTGTTATTGCCTTTGAAACTTCATTTAAGTCCATGTTCATGATCAAAGGGTCAATATCCACAAATTTTAATTTTGCTCCTCTTAATACAAAAGGATTAGCGGTTGACACAAATGTAAATGAGGGCAATATAACCTCATCGCCATCTCTTATATCCAACAGCAAAGCTGCCATTTCCAAAGCATGGGTACAGGATGTTGTCAACAGTACTTTTTTACCTGGTAATCTTTCCTCAAACCACTTATGGCATTTTTTTGTAAACTCCTGATCTCCTGAAAATTTATGCGACTCTAAAACTTGAGATAGGTATTTCTTTTCATTTCCAATACAAAGGGGAATATTAAATGGGATTTTCACAACATGACACTTTTTTATTTAATTGATACCTATTAATGCCAGCATAGATTATTTTACCTACGCACTGTTCCCTGTAAAAAATCCTCATAACTTTTTTTAATGCCCTCTTTTAGAGTAAACTGAGGTTTCCAGCCTAAATTTTTTAATTTAGAAACATCGAGTAGTTTCCGAGGAGTGCCATCCGGTTTTGAATTGTCATAAACAATTTCTCCTTTGTAGCCGATAACCTCTGCTGCGGTAGTGGCCAATTCACCTATGGAAATTTCTTCCCCGGTGCCCACATTTATGGTGGAGTTCTCATTATATTCATTCATAAGTAAAATACATGCCCTTGCCAAATCATCCACATATAAAAATTCTCTTTTGGGCTTACCTGTACCCCACACTACATAACTTTTTTCATTATTAATTTTAGCCTCATGAATTTTTCTAATCAAAGCAGGTAATACATGAGAGTTCATCAGGTCATAGTTGTCATTTGGCCCATATAAATTTGTGGGCATACATGAAATAAAATTAGTTCCATATTGCCTGTTGTATGCTTCACACATTTTCAATCCTGAAATTTTAGCTAAAGCATACGGTTCATTTGTGGGTTCTAATTCTCCCGAAAGCAAATATTCTTCTTTCATGGGTTGAGGCGCCATTTTGGGATATATACAGGAACTTCCCAAAAACAATAATTTTTTTACATCGGATAAATATGATATATGGATTAAATTATTTTGAATACATAGGTTGCTATATATAAACTCAGCCGGATAGGTATTGTTAGCATATATCCCTCCAACCTTTGCAGCCGCAAAAAATACATAATCTGGTTTTTCTTTTGCAAACATTCCATACACAGCGCTTTGATGGGTTAAATCAAGTTCTGAGCTAGAATGCCCTACAATATTAGTGTATCCGTGCTCCCGCAAAACTCTTTCTATGGCGCTGCCCACCATACCTCTAATTCCAGCAATATATATCTTTGAATTTTTTTCCATATTATCCCTATAAAACAATGCCAAAAGTCAGACCAAATTCATTTTCTATATTTAAACCCTGGGAATACCATAAATTAAAATGATATCTGTATCCATAGTTTATTTTCAAAGAATGAACAATTCTTTGAAAATCAATTGTATATCCCCCAAGCCATTCTTTTTTTTCTGGATCATCAAAGCCCTGACGATCATGAATTTCCCCTATTTTGGAACCTCTATCGGTTCCTTTTTCGGAAAACTCAAAGTGTTCTCCCAGTTCAATCCATTTTACTGGCCTGTAGGATATTTTTGTGTTTAAAGATTGGGAGTTCGGTCCATAAATGTTGGCTGATGGCTTATCAAAGTGCCGAAAGCTGGTATAGGCTTGACGGCCATTGTATGTCCAGGGTTCTATCCTATGGTATTCCACTACAATATCAAAATCCTGACTCAGCCAGGGAGAAGTCAACTGAAAACCTACTAAACCCGCCCAGCGATTTTCCCAAAAAGAACTGAATATGCTGGTAACATCCTGCAAATCATCAATAAAAATTTCACCCCACAGAGAAAAATTTCGAATTCCACTAAAGCTAACATCCAAGCTTAGGGCGTCATTATCCCTTCCCCCTGTATTGTCCTCTAAAAAAGCTAAAGGTACTAATGGTAAAATATAAGATGCCTCAATGTCTCTTTCCTGATAAATCACCATATCCTGAAAAGCTATATGCCAGGCTCTCGAGGGCTTAAATTCAAACCTATGGATATGTAGGTACTTTTGAACATCATAATTCGAATCCACCATGCGAAGTATCATGTTGTTATGGTGCAGCCAGGGTGCAAAGTCCACCCGGGCGTCTAGCAAAAAATAAGGGGCTGTGTGGTCGCCAGCCGTAAGGGAGCTAAAATAGCCTGGTCCCATGTGGATTTTATCCCGCCCAGTTTTTAGCGAAAGCCACTGCCAATTCCAAATAAAATACGATTCAAAAGTCGCGCAGGTCCTTTCAGCTTGCAAATCCCGGGTTCCGTCTACGCTTACCGAACAGGTTTCTCCCTGGGAGGGATCGAATTGGTGGTGGTACATATTTTGTGTCGCTAAATCCACACGAACACTGGCTCTTGAGTAAAGTGATAAATTTTTACCTACGGTTCCAAAAAGTAGCCCCCCAACCGAGGGTGAAACAACAAATTCTGATGTATCCTCTAGAGATAATTCAAAAACTGGAGAAAATTTCAAGCTGTTTTTCCCAGAGTAAGATAAAAGCGTCTTATCATACCGAGGGAAGGAAGTAGAAAAAAAATAACTATCCGCTGGAGTAAATAAATTTTGATTAACAAAGTCCTCCCATACATTTTGAGGCAAGGGAAATTGCTGAAGCGGTATAATTTTTTGACTTCTGGTTTGAACCCGTTTGATAAATTCCCGGTTTTGGGGTGAAGATGGAAAATCCCATTGTCCAAAGGAAAGGGAAAACCACAATAACGGGGGGAAAAGAAATTTTGTAGGGTTAATCAGAACTTTCCAACCTTATTTATTAATCTAAATGGAGAGGACACATTCGATTAGGCTTGGGTTAAACCAATACTTAGCCCAATATCGCTATCAAGACTTAGCCAACTTCGCAGCCAATTTCAAATCCGCCTTCATCATAATATCCACAAGACTCTCAAACTTAACTTTTGGCTCCCAGCCCAATTGCTTTTTTGCCTTAGCCGGGTCACCCAATAAAAATTCCACTTCGGCAGGTCGGTAAAATTTGGAGTCCACTTTAACAATGACCTTTCCAGATTTTTTATCCCGACCCACTTCATCGGTTCCTTCTCCTTCCCATTCAATATCAAATCCGGCATAGGGAGCTGCTTTTTCAATAAATTCACGGACAGAATGAGCTTCTCCTGTGGCCACCACATAATCATCGGGTTTTTCCTGCTGGAGCATCATCCACATCATTTCCACATAGTCTTTTGCGTAGCCCCAATCCCTTTTGGCGTCCAGGTTGCCCATTTTAAGCACCGGTTCAAGGCCCTCTTTAATTTTTGCCAAAGTCAGAGTTATTTTCCGGGTCACAAAATTTTCTCCACGACGGGGGGATTCGTGATTAAATAAAATTCCATTACTGGCATGCATTCCATAGGCTTCCCTGTAGTTTTTTACAATCCAAAATCCATAGAGCTTTGCAACTCCATAGGGACTTCTGGGGTAAAAGGGAGTCTTTTCTGTTTGGGGAATTTCTACCACCTTACCGTATAATTCAGAAGTAGAAGCCTGGTAGAAACGGGCGTCATTTAAGCCACGACTGCGGATGGCATCTAAAAAACGAAGGACTCCCGTTGCATCCACATCTGCAGTGTATTCCGGAGTTTCAAAGGACACCTGAACATGGCTTTGAGCAGCTAAATTATAAATTTCAGAAGGCCTGCACTTCTCCAAAATGCTGTGAATGCTGGAGGAGTCTGATAAATCGCCGTAATAAAGCTTAAAAACCTGACCTTTTGCACGAGCATCGTCTTGGATGGCATCAATGCGACCGCGGTTGAATAAACTGGTGCGGCGAATAATTCCATGGACATCGTAACCCTTGTCCAACAAAAACTCCACCAAATAAGAGCCATCCTGGCCCGTAACCCCTGTAATCAATGCCACTTTATTGTTCATATCCATCCTTAAAAAATCTTGTTATTTTTGTTTGCCTGTTTTTAGGAAATTAAGCAGGCAAATTCTAATTTCAGAAGAAATTTGAATGAAAGGAAAATAATAAATAATGGGAAATAAATTACCCAAAATAGCTTTGGTTTGCGGGGCCAGGCCCAATTTTATGAAAATTGCTCCTGTGATGCACGCCATTGCAAAAAAGCAATCGCTACAGCCTTTTTTAGTACATACCGGACAACATTACGATGAAAAAATGTCTAAATCCTTTTTTGACCTTTTGAACATCCCCAAACCCGATATTGATTTAGAGGTTGGTTCGGGCTCTCACGCCGAGCAAACAGCCAAAATTATGGTGGCATTTGAAAAGGTTTGCCTTAAAGAAAAGCCCGACATGGTTGTGGTGGTGGGCGATGTGAATTCCACCCTGGCCTGTGTTATTGTCGCCAAAAAATTGTGGATTCCTGCTGCTCATATTGAAGCGGGGCTTCGTTCCTGGGATATGAAAATGCCCGAAGAAATAAACCGTATGGTCACCGATTCTATTTGCGATTTATTTTTTACCACAGATCCTGAAGGAAACCAAAACCTTTTAAATTCAGGTATTAAAAAAGACCAAATACATTTTGCCGGCAATGTGATGATAGATACCCTTTTGGCCAATGTTGAAAAAAGCAAAAGTTCAAAAATTCTGGCCGAAAATAATCTGAAGGAAAAAGCCTATGCCCTGCTTACCATGCACCGCCCCAGCAATGTGGACAACAAAGACGTTCTCTCGGGCATATTAGAGGCCTTAAATACCATCCAAAGTGATATCCCCATTTTGTTTCCTGCACACCCCCGCACTAAAAAAATGATTGAGGAGTTTGGTTTGGCTGATTCCTTTTCAAAAATGACGAACATCAAAGTGTGCGATCCCCTTAATTACCACGATTTGCTATGTGCAAATAACAATTCCAAATTTGTGGTGACAGATTCAGGTGGCTTACAGGAAGAAACTACAGTTTTAGGCATACCATGTATAACTATCCGGGAAAATACCGAAAGACCTGTTACTGTAAGTGTGGGTAGCAATGAGGTTGTTGGGGTTAAACCCGAAAACATTTTGGCTGCCTATCAAAAAATTCAGCAGGGAAAATGGAAAAAAGGCGGAATTCCTGAAGGTTGGGATGGTAAAGCAAGTGAAAGGATTGTGGAAGTAATTGAAAATTATTTCAATAATTAAACTTACTTATTTGTTTTGCCTGCTTTTTTTCGCCTGGCAACCGGTTTTATCTTCCTCTAAGGTTGAATAAAATGAAAAATGAACTTGATATCTTGGAAGATGTTTCTACAGCTTTAATTTCAAACAATATCCCTTTCATGGTCACGGGGTCTATGGCTATGAACTATTATTCCATACCGCGAATGACCCGTGATATTGATTTTGTCATTCAGCTCAATATCAATGATGTGGACAGAATTGTAGAAATATTTAAAAGTGAATTTTACATAGATAAAGATATGGTTATAGAAGCAATTTCCAATCATTCTATGTTTAACATTATTCACAATGATAGCATTATTAAGGTGGATATCATTATTCAAAAAAATCAGGAATTTAGGAAACTGGAATTCCAGCGCAAAAAGAGAGTTACCATAAACAATTTTGAAACTTTTCTTGTTTCCCGAGAAGATTTGATTTTATCTAAATTAATTTGGGCAAAAGATTCTCATTCCGAGTTGCAATTAAGGGATATTCGAAATTTATTAGATGGAAAATTAGACAAAGAGTATTTGCTTAAATGGTCAGAAAAGCTTGAGGTTAAATCATTATTAGAGTCTTGTTATGAATGATACTCCCCCACACATAGAAAAGTTGCTGAAACAAAAATTCGCTGCTTTTAGCGGTGAACAACGGCTTATTATGGGTTGCAAAATGCATTCTGTTGCTCGCGATCTGGTTCTGTCCTCATTATCTTCTGAGCTTCCAAGAAGGGAAAAACGGCAGCAATATTTTAAACGGTTTTACAGTAAAGATTTGAGCCCAGCATTTTTTTCAAAAGTATTGGAGCAACTATAGCAAATGATTTTTTTTGGGAATAGCATAAGTGTTATTTGCCTGCTTTTTTTCGCCTGGCAACCGGTTTTATCTTCCTCTAAGGTTGAAGATGGGAGCACGATATTAGCAAATTACAATTTGCCAATTACCAGGCCCTATACATTAAGAACCCAAAGTCCATTTCCATTAGAATGGGAATATCACAGAATGTTAACCGATGGAAAGCCATCTAGCTTTATTTTTCCTCGTGCCGTTCTGTCTCCTGTGGATTCCAGCTCTCTTCCTCTTAAAGATTCCAAACTCAGGCTGGGTGAGAACCAAGGTGAAAATTTAAATTTTCAACCCGTTTTGGGATTGGATTACAAATACAATACCAGCCATTCTCAAAACACGGATTTTGGATTAATTCTTTTTGGCAATAAGCAACACCTTTCCTTTTACCTGGATGCCCGCATGTTTGTGGAACTCCACGAAGATGGCAGCATTAACAGCTACGATAGAGAATTTATTGAAGTACAGGATGAGGAGGATTCGGAAACCCTGGCTTATGTATCTTATTCCAGATACCGGGCAAATATGTCTTATGATTTTTCCTGGGGCAGATGGATAGTGGCCCGAGATGTATTACATTGGGGCCCCGGGCAATTTTACAATTTATCTTTTAATCAAAATGCCATACCCTATAACTACCTTTCTTTTCAAAGCCAATTGGGACCATTCTCTATTATTTCTGTATATGGACAACTTTCCATCAATCAAAACAAAAATTTTTTCCGAGCCTCTGGGGATTCCCGCAATTTATTTGCCCACCGCTATGAATTAAATCTGAAAAACAACTGGACCTTAGGTGTAAGCGAACAGCTCATTATTTACAACGATTTAGAGCCATTTGCCTTTACTCCTGTTGTTCCTCTTTACATTTTGAAGGGAAATAGTGTGGAACGGGCCAACAATGGAAACATATCTTTTGACATTTCCTGGAGCTGGAAGCAAAAATTTCGTTTCTACTCGGAATTTTTAATTGATGACATTCAATCTCCAACCTCCCTTTTTAACGACGATTGGGGAAATAAATGGGCCTTCTTGGCAGGTAGCCACTACGCCCAAAATTGGAATGCTTCGGAATGGGGAGTTTTTGCTGAATATGCCCGACTGGAACCCTGGGTTTATACCCATTACAAACCCAACTCGGCCCAAGCTGCTAATTTCCATGTTCCACTGGGAAACCAATTAGGACCTAATTCCCAGTCCTTTGGGGCTAAAATTTATGCCCATCACCAAGCTGGGGTGTATGCGAGCGTAAAAGGGGAGCTTATCTGGAAAGGCACTGATTTAGGTTCCGATTTACAAGACTCTATACCCAACGCGAAAAAAAACCTGCCTAAAGAGTTTATACTTGGCGTGGGATCCCCCGAAGTTGTAATCAGCCCTTATTTCGGAATAAACTGGAAGTCGTTATTTTTTGAAGCTGGCTGCGAGTTAAGGGAAGAAAGCAAAACTGCCATGTTGCGTGTGCAGATTTTGTATTAACTCAATGCCATTTGTTAAATGAAAATTAACTCATATGCAAGATTAGGTTCCATTTTTAAGCAAAAAATTGTAATTTGTCCACTTAATTAATACTTAAGCCTATGAAATATTTGATTTTAGCACTTTTCCTTTTAGCTGTTTCCTCAGCTTTCCCACAAAATCTCACTCCGGCCCAAATTTCTCAGGCTAAGCAAATGCTGAAAAATGACCCTTCTTTAAGAGAAGAGGTCAAAAAAGAATTGGAGCAATCTGGAGAAATGCGTTCAGCGGACCCTAATTCCTACCTCAAGTCCGATACCCTTGGAGCTGTAAAAGACACTTTACTCAGAACCAAGCTTACCACTTATTCCGTAGACACCTTGGAATATTTCAATATGGCTAAAGAAGATTCCCTCACCATGAGCAAAAAAGATTCTCTGGCAGCTATTCAAGACAGCCTATCTAAACTTCCGGATAGTTTGAACAACGATATATACGGCAGGCATTTGTTTGCTCAAAACTACAAAATTGAAACTGTTGCCGATGTGCCGGAAGACTACCAGGTAGTTTCTGGAGACCAGATTTTAGTGAGGCTTTGGGGCCGCTACAACCTCGAGAAAATATACACTGTTAGTCAGGATGGCTATGTGTTTATTGATCCCCTTAATAAGCAAACCTATGTAAAGGGTATGTCTAACCGGCGCATAAAACAAATGATTCAAAATATTGTATCTGATATGGCAGGAGTAGAAGGAGAGGCGAAAGTTATATCCGCCCACCCGGTTAAGCTTAATATTTCAGGTGAAGCCAGGTACCCAGGCACAATTCTGGTTCCTCCTTACTTTACTTTTTGGCAGGCGTTGATGATATCCAAGGGGCCAGCTAAGTTAGGCTCCATAAGAGATATTCGCCTTGTACGAGATGGAAAAATTGTGTTTAAGTTAGATATGTACGAATTTTTAAATACCGGAAAGATGCCCAACCTGGGATTACAGGAAAACGATTTGATTTTTTACAGCACTTTAGAAGGTATCGCCGAAATTAAATCTGGAGTAAAACGCCCTTCCCGTTACGAAATAAAAAAAGGCGAAAAGTTAAAAGACCTTATTCAATATGCAGGAGATTTTAGCGCCGAAAAATTTTCTCCCATTGTGCAGGTAGAAAGAGTTATTCCTGTTGAAAAACGCCAAAACAATGGCCCTACTACCGAGATCATTGATGTAGACCTGAACCAATCCAATTGGAAATCCTTTACATTAGAAGATGGGGATATAATTACCACTCAGAAAAAAGATTTGGATATGGATTCTAAAGTTTCCATTTCGGGTAAAGGAATAAAAGTACCCGGACGATATGCTTTGGGCCCTAACAAAAACCTTGCGGAAGTCATAAAAAAAGCAGGGGGCTTATCTAAAGGCTTTAATAAGGCCTTAGAAATTGTGCGAGAAACAGCAACGGGCTTACAGTCCATTTATGTTACTGTAGATGACCCAGCTTCTTTATCTTCTATAAGCCTTGAAAACCGGGATAGTATACTAACATACCACGATAGTGAATTTGTGGACTCCGCCACTATCAGAGTCCATGGCTTCGTTCGTGATACCCTTGAGTTTTTATATGTGGATGGCTTAAGCTTAAAAAATGTAATTAACCGCGCCGGAGGCATTAAAGACGGAGGGCTTGATTATGTTTACGTTAAGCGCAGAGATGTTTTCCATAAAATCAACTACCACAAAATCCAATTGAGCAAAGCTGAAAATTTTATTCTTAAACGTAGAGACGAGGTATTTGCCTTTAGCTATCATGAATTTAATCGGGAATTTCCCGTAATAGCCTTAATGGAAGGTAGGCTTCCCCTATTTTTAGATTACAGTGCCGACTTAAACCTGGAAATTATTATCCACAGATTAGGAGGGCTTCTACCCAATTCCGACAGCACCAAGGTGGAAATTAACTCTCCGGAATTTGACAGCTACGACAAATATGTTAACCAAACCACCGTAAGTATTTCCGAAGAAACGTTAAAGTCTACTAAACTTATAGTTCCCGGTGCATTAATAATTGTTAGAGGCGACGCCAAAAAACAAGCTCCAGGTTTTGTAAATTTTATTGGAGAATTCAATAGCCCCGGTCGCTATGCCCTTCGAAATTCCAAAGAATCTTTTACCTCTCTTTTAAAACAGGCTGGAGGGCTTTCCAATAGAGCCAATCCATATTCGTTAGCTATCCATCGGGTTGATGTAGATAAACC
>JBNKOC010000018.1:0-22346 GCA_050294405.1 Fibrobacteria bacterium
CAATAACAGAAGGTTTCCACAATAAGATGGAAATGATATCAAGGAGAGCTTTTGGATTCAGAAACTTTAAGAATTACAGATTACGAATCAGAGCTACTTGTTGTTAATATTTAAATATGCCCCCTTAATTGGGGTAGAGCCAAACTACCCCAAATACAAAAAATGCTCCTCCACTCCATGAGCGAAGAAGCATTTTCTGGAGCGGGATAAGAGACTCGAACCCTCGACCTTCTCCTTGGCAAGGAGATGCTCTACCAACTGAGCTAATCCCGCAATTGGAGAGGTTAAATTAATAATTATTCTGCAAAATTCAATTTAGCAAAGCAGAATTTTTGATTTTTTTTCCATTTTTAGGCCCTTATCCAGACAAAAGTCCCACAAGCTGTTCTTCAGATAAAATAGCCACACCCAGCTTCTGGGCCTTTTCTAATTTGCTGCCGGCAGCCTCCCCGGCCACCACAAAATTGGTTTTTTTACTTACCGAACCGGAAACTTTTCCCCCGGCATTTTCTATTTTTTTACGGGCCTCATCTCTGCTTAAATTAGGCAAAGTTCCAGTGAGCACAAAGGTTTTACCAGAAACCGCCTCTACTTCCTTGGTGGTGGAGATGTATTTAAAATTAAGCCCTGCTTTTCTTAAATCTTCCACTAATTTTTGGTTTTTGCTATTTGAAAAGTAGGCCAGCAGGGATTCGGCCATTTTCTCCCCAATTTCATTTACAGCTACCAGCTGTTCTAGGTTGGCTTCCAGTAAAGCATCTAAATTTTTAAAAGCCTTTGCCAATGTTTTAGCGGCGGTTTTACCGATGTAGGGAATTCCCAGAGCCATAATTAAATTTTCCAGGCTTTGGGCCTTGCTGGCTTTCAGGGCATCAATAACATTGCGGGCGCTTTTCTCTGCCATACGTTCTAAGGAAGACAGTTGCTCCACAGTTAAATTGTATAAGTCGCAAACAGAGGATATTAACTTTTCCCTTAACAACTGTTCAATCAGACTGGGGCCTAAATTTTCGATGTTCATGGCCTGACGGGAAACAAAATACTCAATGGAGCGCTGAAGCTGTGCCGGGCAATCACTGTTCATACAGCGAAGAGCCACTTCCTCTTCAATTTTCTCCAGGGGCGAACTGCATTCGGGGCAATGTTTGGGAACCTCAATGGCTTTAGAATCCGATGGGCGTTTGTCCAAAATAACCGAAACCACTTTGGGGATGATTTCTCCGCCTTTTTCGATGTATACATAGTCCTTGTGTTGAAGTCCCAGACGATTGATTTCGTCAAAATTGTGGAGGGTGGCTCTTTTGACTACGGTTCCTCCTAAACTGACGGGTTTCAAATTGGCCACGGGGGTGATAATCCCTGTGCGGCCCACCTGGTAACTAACATCTAACAGTTGAGATTCCGCAGCTTCTGCTTTAAACTTATAGCTAATGACCCATTTGGGGCTTTTAGCAGTATAGCCTAAACGGCTTTGGTGCAAAACCTTGTTCACCTTAATCACCATGCCGTCAATATCATAGGGAAGCTGCCCTCTCTCTGTTTCCCATTTGCTGCAAAAGCTTAGGACTCCATTAACATCCTTGGTTTTTGTTCGATGGGGGTTTACCTGAAAGCCTGATTTTTTTAATAGTTCGAGGTGTTCCCAGTAATAACTTTCCTCATCCTGATTTAAAAGGCTATAGGCAAAAAAGTTGAGTCTGCGTCGAGCCGCTATTTTAGGGTCTTTTAATTTAAGGGACCCTGCAGCGGTGTTCCGCGGATTTTGCAGCTGCTTTCCTTCGGTTTCCAGGGTGTACTCATAGAGTTTTTGGAAGTTTTCCCGGGTCATATATACTTCTCCCCGGATTTCTACCCGTCCCTTAGAAAGAGGGCCAGTTAACTTCAGAGGAATATCCGCAATGGTTTTAACATTGCTGGTAATATCATCTCCCTTGCTGCCATCGCCCCGGGTGGCTGCATATAGGAGTGCTCCATCTTCGTAAACCAAAGAAAGGGCAGCTCCGTCTATTTTAAGTTCTACTACATATTCCAATTCTTTTTCGTCGATAACATCGGTTACCTGGCGGTGGAAATCTTTTAAATCCTCCTCATTGTAGGTGTTGGAAATGCTCAACATGGGCGATTCATGTTGCCTTTTTTTAAAGGCCGGGTTTAAATCGCTGCCCACCCGAAGGGTGGGGGAGTCAGGAGTCAAGTATTGGGGGTAATCCTTTTCCAAGGCTTCCAATTCCTTGTACCACAAATCATATTGCTGATCTGACATACCAGAGCTGCCCAAAGAGTAGTAGTTATTATTGGCTTCGGTAATAATCTTTTTAAGCCGTATAATTTTGGATTCTACAGAATTATTCATGCTGCAAAAATAATATTTGCCCCCAAAAAAACAGGAGGATAAAAATCGCCCTTGCAAAAAAAAGCCCCTGCTTTATAAAAGCAAGGGCGGGTGAAAGCAGTAAAAAAATTCTACCAGTCTTCGTCGTCTTCTTCGCCTTCTTCCTCTTCGGCTTCGGCCTCAGCTAAAATTTTTGCTTTTTCTTCAAGCAGGGAGTCCACAGTAGCGATGTATTCATCATCTTTAGGTGATTTGGCGGCAAAGTGGGCCAGCAGTTCTTCGCTGTGCTCGGGGGAGAAAGAAAGCTTCATATGTTTGGCAACGCGGCCTTTATAGCCCCAGCCTTTCATGATTTCTTCGTTAAGCTCAAAGGCGTCTTCAGGGGCGTAAAAGTGCATTTCCCGGGAATAGTACCCGTAGCAGCTTTTAAGATCCACACATTCAGGGCTTTGGTTTTCTTCTTTGTTTTCCATCCATTGGCGTATATGGCGTTTTCGAACCTCTAAAATCTTGTCGACTCGCATATAGCCCACAATCAAAAACTTGCCCTTAAACGGTTCCAAGGCACCGTTGTACTGGGTGGCAAAGAAAAAATAGCGTCGTTTGCTTTTGTGAATGGAACTGTTGAGTTTTGAATTGCAACAGCTGAAAAAGGCGTATGAATTGGTCTCGTAATTGGGCTCAGATTGAAAACCTTTGCCGTTTTCATTGAGCACATCGCGTACGGGCAGGTCAGTAGTGGGAGAGGTCTCCATGTAGATCATGATCCCCTCGGTTTTTCCGCGGTAATCCTGCCATTTATCCACATTTAATTGTTTTCTAGGCATATAATTTTAAAGGAACTCCTTGAGGTCAAAAAAAGGCTGAATTTTAAATTACCAAATTCCTTTAAATAAAGTAATAAGAATGCGTATCCCAGATGAGATTTTTTGAATATTTAAGATTCTCAGTAAGGTTTTACAATTTTTGGATTTAGCCGAAAATTTTGGCATTGTGGTTGAAAGCCCAATAGCCTTCCGCCAAGCTTGCTAAAACGTTCGGCGTTGGCTGTTACCAGAAAATGACAACTGCCGTTCTGGCTCAGCCGAAGCCTCTGCTCATAGTGCCGGCTCAAATAATCTTTCCAGCTGGGCCCTAAGATCATACCCTGGTGAATCAAATGGATTTTGGCGGGCAGGGCCTTTTGGATTTCCTCAAATAGAATAGGGTAGTGGGTGCAGCCCAATAAAAGGGTGTCCAGATTATCGGATTGTCTAAGGGTGCTTTTCCAATAACTTTCAATGGCCCGGTCAATATCTCCAAGCTCGCCGGGCCCGGTTTCTATGTGAGGGACCAATAGGGGGCAGGCTTGTTGTATCACTTTAATTTGGGGGGCGTAATGCTCCAGCTCAATTTTATAGGAATCTGAAAGCACGGTACCCTCTGTAGCCCAGATTCCCACTGTTCCTGTTTTGCTTTTGGCTGCCAGATATTCAACGGAAGGACGAATTACTCCCAAAACCCTTTTCCCTCCATGGTGCTTGGGCAAATAACGTTGTTGAATGGTGCGCAAGGCCTTGGCCGAGGCGGTGTTGCAGGCCAAAATCACAATCTGGCATTCCATTTGAAATAGTGTTTCCACGGCCTCCAGGCTGTATTCCAGTATGGTGTCAAAATCCCGGGGGCCATAGGGAGCCCTGGCGCTGTCTCCCAAATACAAATAATCGAGCTCGGGTTCGACTTCTCGCAAGGCTTTTAAAATAGTGAGCCCGCCCAGGCCAGAATCAAACACGCCTATTTTTTGAGTTCCTGAATTTTGCATCTTATGCCAGACAATATAAACATATCCTCTTTAGGAACATAAAATTCTTTTTATCGGTTTATTTCGGCGTACATCCTATTTATTGAGAAATCCGCGCCTCAACAAACAAAAAAACTAGGAATATTTCGGCTTTATTTGTGCGCGCCGATCTATAAGCCTTGTACGTTTATCTACCAATAAGATTAGTGAGAATAAACCCTAATGGTGCAAAAATTCCAGATGCCCCGCACGACGTGACTGACTTTGGGTAATAAATTTTAAAAAAGTGCAGAAAGCACCAACGAAATTTTAAACTTGGGGGTACTTTAGACTTGGGACAAAAACACGGGAGGGGGGAACCTCTTTTGATTCAACCTGCAACGGCAATTTCAAACGGGGATTCATCCGAATGAATAGACGGAATAGGAACAGGTTGAAAATATGGCTCTTGGCTCCATGGATGTTGTGGATAAGCACATCCATGGGCCAGTCCACCGTAGAACTTCCCGATTACCTCGCAAATCCGAACACTCAAATTGATGATGTTATGGTAAGGTCGGAATATTCCGAAGGCCCTGCTGTTGATGCCGATGGCATTACCCTGGACGAAATGGGAAATGTATACAGTGTAAGCTACCGGGACAATACCATTTATGTATTTGATTCCACCGGGGTTGAAATCGGTAAAATTGTAGTGGATGCGGCCAATGTTAGCAATTGTATTTTCGGAGGGCCAGAAGGAAAAACCCTGTATATAACCGGAGACGGGGTACTTAGAAAAGTGGAATTAAAAGTCAAAGGACGCAACCCATTTAATAACAGCATGGTTCTATATGATTTTTACCCTGGAGAGAATGGCAGTGAGTATCCTGAGGGGTTGGAGCGGGGAACCCGAACTAACGATGTATGGCTTCATCTTTCTTCGGCAAGCAGTAACCCATATGAACTAAATTTATACGGCATTTTAGGAGAAAAAATTTCCAGCGGAAAAATGGAAAGGGGAATGAAAAAGGTAAAGTTTTCCATTCCAGGCACCTTTGTGCTTCCCTCAGCGCCTTATTTTGTGGAAATGAAAGATTCAGATACGGGCAAAACCCAAATCCAAAAGCTTTTTTTAAATTAATCTCGCAATTGCCGGCCTTTCAATTAATTTTTTCCAAATGGAAAACGAAAGTAGCGACATATTTGAGCCTTTTTTTAACTTCGCAGATGCGCTGGTAAAATTTAAACCTTCTGATAGAAAAAAAATTCAAGATAGGCTAATTCCCCGGGAAGTGCCCAAAAATTACCAGTTGGTAAAATTAGATCAAATTGCCAAAGAGGTTTATTTTATTAATAAGGGCTGCCTTCGCTTTTATTATATAACCGAAGAGGGAAAAGACATTACTGGTTTTGTATTTACAGAAAATATGTTTGCTGGCTCTCACGAAAGTTTCTTTTCTCAATTGCCCAGCAATCAGGTTTTAGAAACTTTGGAAGAAAGCCGGTTGTTGGCGCTTTCCTACGATGATTTGAATTCGTTATATGAGGACGTTCCCGATATTAACATTTTAGTGCGCAAGGTTTTGGAAATGCGAATGAGCCATGCCCAAAAAGTGATTGCCTCTTTAATTTCTTTAAAGCCGGAAGAACGCTACACAGCCTATGCTGATTTGCATCCCGGGCTGGAACAACGCATCCCCCAGCATATTCTTTCCACTTATATGGGGATCACCCCCGTTTCTCTTAGTAGAATCCGGGGAAGAAAAAGCAAAAAATAAAAAGGCCTTTGCGGCTCATTTCTTAACAATTGTTAATGAGTTAAAGGGAGGTCCTGGACTAATTTTAAAGAGAAATTCAAACAACCTTGAAGGAGGAAAAATGAAAGACTCTCTTAAAAATTTGTTTTTTGGTTTTATTATTCTCAGCCCTATTTGTCTTAGCGCAGGGCATTTTGAAATAGAACTGGAGCCATTGGCTTATGCGCTGGGAGGGGCCTCCGAACATGGAACTTTAAAGCGTTTGTATATTACACCCTGGATGAGCGATTCTTATATTTTTAATAATTCAGAAATGGAATTGGCAGGAAAAAATACAATCTCAATCCTATTAAAATTTTTCCAACGGTTCATTTAGGCTGGGCCTTTTAGGGGGAGTAACATGTCAGAAAACAACAAAAATAAAATCCGCACCGAAATAATTATTGAAGCCAATGCTTCCAAAGTTTGGAATGTTTTACGTAACTTAAGCGAATGGTCTGAGTGGAATCCCTTTATGACTGAGGCTTCGGGGAATATTGAAGCGGGGGAGTCCCTTCGCCTTTGTTTTAGCAGCAAAAATAAAAAAATGGTCATAACTCCCCGCGTTCAGAAAGTGGAAAAGGAAAAAAGTTTTTCCTGGAAAGGTTCCGCGATGGCGGGCGCTTTTGTAGGTGAACATTATTTTATTCTGGAGAAAGAGGATGAAAATATCACTAAGCTAATACATGGAGAAAATTTTAATGGCTGGTTGGTATGGCTTATTTTGCCCTTGTTAAAGGCGGATACATTAAAGGGCTTTATGGAAATGAATCGAGCTTTAAAAAACAGGGTGGAATCTAAAGGGAATTCAAAAAGCTGATTAAGTTAACCCGTTCATTGTTATTTAACTTCATAAATTTGTCCCTTGCCTTTTTCGCCTCGCCTCCGTGCCACAAAACAGCTTCTTCCAGGTTTCTGGCCCTGCCATCATGTAAGTATTGACTGTGTCCGTTTACAGTTCTAAACATACCAATACCCCACAAAGGCGGGGTTCTCCACTCCCGCCCATTAGCCAAGAAGTCCGGTCGGTTATCTGCTAGCCCATCTCCCATGTCATGGAGTAACATATCGGTAAAGGGAAATATGACTTGCTCGTTTAGCTCAGGAATAGGACTGTTGCTCGATGTAGTCCATTGCCGGATATGGCATTTGGAACATTTCAATTCATCAAAAATCAGGCTGCCTTTTATAGCTGAGGGACTATCCCAGTTTCTGCGAGCTGGCACTGCCAAAAGCCTGGAATAAAAAACCAGGTCCGCCAAATCATCATCGGGTATTTCCGGGTCGCCTCCATGGGGAAAAGAATCCAACCCTTGGGAATCCATGTGGTTTTCCTCGGGAAAGAGGGTGGAGGTTATGCCCATATCACCGACCAAGGCTCCTGCCACTTGCTGTTCCATGTTAGGCTCGTTGGCCTTCCAACCAAATCGCCCCAGGCTTTTGGCCCAGGTCACCCGGTTCCATACATAATTGGCCTTTCCCGAGATGCCATCGCCATCTTTATCTTCTGCATCCTCATTGGCTAATATGTCTTCCTCAGATATATTTTCCAGCAGCCCCAAACCTATCATTTGTGGCGCCACCCGGCCTGATAGTAACATTTCCGGGTGAAAATCGCCATAGGCGGCATCTGTTAATTGATACATGGGTTTCCGCAAACTAAATGACTCGCCATCGGGGTAATTGCCGGCAGAATCCATATAACTAACATGGGCTCTGGCCTCCGCATGCAGTTCTAAAATGGAGCTTTCGTTTAATTGATCTCCATAGTTGGGTTCTGGCATAGGGCCCCCGTGTTGAGTTTCCCCCGGGATACTTAAGCGCAATAACATAGATTCCATGGCTACCCCTGGATTGGGACTCATGCCACGGCCATCTTTGGAATGGCATCGTATACAGGAACGGGCGTTAAATAGGGGACCCAATCCGTCCCGCTCAGTGTTATTGGCAGGGGCCGTTTCCCAATTTTTATTAAAAAGGGAATTGCCAGCAAAAAAATTGGTGAACTTTTGGCTGTTTAAATTGGAGGCGGGGTGGGTGAAAGCTGTAAAGCTGGAATCCAGAGTTGTGGTTTGCCCCCCCAGCATAATATCAACTGGAATGTCTTTTTTTTCCAAACTTTCGTTAACCAAACAAGATGTTAGGCAAAAAATTGAAATGGCTAATATTAAAGACGGCCTCAAAAATTTTTTTGGTTTTTTCAAAATATAATCGTTGCCCTGGTTTTACCTCTTTTAAAAGGCGTATCCTAATCCCATTTCTGCCTGGATTATAGGCCAAAAAACATCGGGTTTGTTATGGTATACGGCTCCTAATTCGGTACCCGCATAAAATTTTAATTTCTGACCTACTTGTAAACCTGTAGTGAGAGTGGGCCCCAAGGCCCAAGAAGTGCCTATTTCGTCTTCATAGGAAAGGGCATAAAGCCTATTTTGTTTGGGGAACAAATAACTGTTAAGCTTAATACCCCAATAGCTTACTTTATTAGAGCGGAAAAGGTAGGAAGGAGCTAAATACAAAGCCTGATGTTGGAACTCGGCATCACTTGTGTAGTAGCCGAACCCCAATTTAAAAATATCTCCATTGTCATTTGTTTTTGTTCTAAAATCTGCTAAGGCTCCAATCATGTCTAAAAAATTATGTATTCGAATACCCATATCCTTATTGTTACCAAGTCCGTATCGGTAGTAACCGGCGGCTTCCACTGGAAAGATTCCCAAAAAGGTCTGGCCTCCAACCCCTAATTGGGAATTTCCCTTTTCCATGATTTCAGGCGGTTGGTTATCCCCGGGAATTACGCAATTGGCAAAAAAAATAACATCGAGGGCTACAAAGGATAAAATCCCAACTAAAAAGATATGGCGCTGCATTTTGGAAAATAAAACTTTAATAATGTTCATAATTTAAGTTCCATTTCATTTCTAAGCTTTTCAATATGCCCCGGTCGATGTAAAATATTCATAATTTCGAAGGGAATCAGAGCTCCCTTGGTATCGGCAATATGCACGCAGGACTTTTTTAAGGAACGGACGTTTAAATTCCATACATCCATAAATTCCAGAATAATTATGCGGAATACATTTTCGTATTTAATATTTGGTGCGGATATGCCAGGTAAACAGCAAAGCAGATGTTTTAATTTGGAGAAGGCCGTTTCAGGGCTATTGGCGGTGCTATAGAGGCCAAAAATTTGTTCTTTAAGTTTTTTATCCGTTTCAAAAACAATAGTGTTTTTTGCTCCTTGGGCTAATTCGACGGGATCTACATAACGGGTTAGGGGTTGGATACCGGTTTTTGTTTTAAGGCCATAGGCCATGGCGATGTGGTCTGGATTACAGGGAACGGGAATAACATCGTTTTGTTGTAACCAGTCGCATTGAGAAATCAAGTTTTGCCGGACTTCGGATAATGGAAAGCGGTTTTTATCCGGGTTGTTTTGACTGATTCTGCCAGCCATTTGTTTTGGCTGAAAAGTGACTCCTCTCACACAGGGTTGTTTTAACGCAAAATCAATAATTTGTCCTAACTCTCCATCGTTAAGCCCTCTTTGCAGTGTGACTACCAAAGTGGTGGATAGGTTTAATTCATTGAGATGCCGCAGCGCCTTTAATCTGGATTCTAATAAATTTTCGCCACGCAAAGCGGCAATATTTTCAGGAGATAGGGAGTCGAATTGCAAGTAAACTTCAAAGCCAGGCATGTAATTGGCCAATTTTTTGGCAAAGTTCTTGTCGTTGGCGATTCGAACTCCATTAGTATTTAACATTAAATGCCGAATGGGTCGTGATTTAGCTCTGTCTAATATTTCAAAAAAGTGGGGGTGTATAGTAGGCTCGCCGCCACTGATTTGCACAATATCGGGTTCTTTTTCGTTGGCAACAATTTGGTCGAACATTTTATCTATTTGTTCTAAACTTCTGTGATAACCTACATCGGGTCCAGAGGCAGCATAACAAGTGGGACAATTCAAATTGCACCTGTCTGTAATTTCCAATACGCTTAAGCAAGAATGTTGTTCGTGGTCGGGACATAGTCCGCAGTCGTAAGGACAATTGTATTTGATTTCGGTATTAAATTGATAGGGGATTTCAGCAGGCTTGGTTAGACTGCGGCATAACTTATAATACTCCAAATCATCGGAAATTAGTGTTTTGAAATGACCGTGTTCGCTACAGTTTTTAATGAGGTAAATATTATTTTTTTGCAAAATAATTTTGGCCTCAATTTGTAACAAACAAATGGGGCAGAGGCTTTTGGTTATTTCCAAAAAGGCGTAGTCACGAACGGGCATGTTTATCTCTGAACAAGTTTACAGATAAGATAAATACTTTTAAGTAATAAGCAAGTCCAAAAATGCAGGCCCATTGAATGGCTGATAGATTTAGCGCAACCTTTGAAACGGGTTTAATAAATTCAATAAATAACCTGAAAAGCAAATAAGCGCTTAAAAAACATTTGAATAAATTTCCATTTTTAAGCTTGTGCCTAAAAAAATATAAAAACCAGCCAAGACAAAATAAAAACAAGACTTCATATAGCTGAGTCGGATGCCTTAAAACTCCATCACCCATGTTGAGGGCCCAAGGAAGAGTACTTTGAGTTCCATGGGTACCGTCGAAAACTCCCGCAGAAAAACATCCAATGCGTCCAACTATAATACTGGTAATTAATGGAAAAACATATAGGTCTCCAGTGGATTCTTTAATATTCGCTAGCTTTTTAAATAATTCCACGGATATTAGTCCCCCTAGCAAGCCTCCCACAATTGTCTTTGATCTAAAGAGATTGTGAATTTCTATGTTAGATAAACTGGAGGCAGTAAATATGCCTTCCGCTATTCCAATAAGTTTTGATCCGATAATGGCGCCCAACACAGCATAAAAAATCAAACGGATTCTTTGTCTTTTGGAGAAATGGTCCCAGGATTTTTTTCGTAAATATCTGAAATAAAACAGGCCAACCATATGGGCCATAATTTCAAAGAAAACATGCCCGTTTATTTTTAGGCCAACTATTTTTAGGTAGAGCGGAAATTCCATATTTTTGCAAATAAAAAATAATTGAAAATTGGAAGCGATTGAAATTTCTCTTTAAAAAATATGCAAAAAAAGGGAAGAACTTAATCTTCCCTTTCTATAAAATTTCTGCAGCTGTTATTTTGTTTGTTTAATAGCCGATCTTTGAATTCCATTAAGGGGGATAGAATTTCTTCGACCAGTAATGGAATAAAATTGACCTTGTTGTTGGCCAGGTAAAATAACCTGAATACCGGATTTTGTTACTCTTAAACCTGGAATATCTACGCTGATTTCGTTTCTTTCCGAAGGTAACTGCACAAAAGTGGTTGTGTCTTCTACTTCCATGTTGGTGAAAATCCGCTGAGCAAAATTATGAAGTTGAATGTTCCAGTTTTGAAGTTCATGGCCCAAACCGGGTTCAACTTGTAGGATTAAATTTTCCACTCCATTTTGATCCAGGTAATTGTGGTAAGCCCTGGCAGTGCTTAAAAATGGATTTTCCTCGTTGGTTCCTGCTGCAAGGAAGTTAAAATGAATGTTTTCTTTTACAGCATCAATGTCCTGAATCGTTTGGCCCGCAGATATTGTATTTGGGGCAGGGGAGAAAGCGCCAATCCAGGTGAAAAAGTCGGGGTTTTTATATCCAAAATTTAAGGTTTGGCCAGCACCCATGGAAAGCCCGGCAATAGCCCGGTGATTGGGATTCCCGGAAGCGTTGTAATTCTCTTCCACGTAGGGGACCAAATCATTTTTCAAAACATCTTCAAAATTTTGCCAAGTGTCACCACTTGTATTTTCCATATTTCCCATGGGCATTACCACAATCATGGGTGTTACATTTAAGTCTTCCTGTGCGTATAAAAAGTCCATGACTCTATCCGCATTTCCCTCTTGAAAACCAGGTTGAGATGAAGTCCAGGCACTTTCGTTTCCTCCAATCCCGTGATGTAAATACAATACCGGGTATTTTTGTTCCCGGTTTTCATCGTAACCTGGAGGAGTATAAATGCGACAGGGGCGGTTGCCATAGTTGCGTGTGGGGTAATTAATAACATTGCTTAGCTCCCCGTGCGGTATGTTATTGTTTGCAGAAGAAAATCCATTTGGCGGCTTTGGCCAAGTCACTTCTTCTGCGTTTATACAAAGTGCGCTGAGCACCAAGGCTCCAGCTAATATTGATTTAATCATAATGGTTTCCCTCCATGCTTCCTCATTAGGTCGGAAAAATGATATTAAAATTTTATAAATGACTTAGGAAATAAATGCCATTACCCTGTTTTCTAAAAAAACAGCTTTTTGAACAAATAAAACCCCTGTGCATACAAATATAGGTGGCGCCGGGGAGAAGTCAACTTAATTATAACTAATAAAATTTACCTAAAATTGCTTAAATTTTCCTAAAAAGGCCTTTTTTCACTAAAAACACTTCTCTTAAATCTTAAAAAAGGACTAATCAGGTCCTCATCTAGTGTAACTATGGGGCATAGCAATTAGCCAACTTAACTTGTGGGCTGGAGCGTCTTTCGCAAGGCTTGGGGCGAAGAACCAAATTTTTCTTTAAAAGCGCGGCTAAAATGAGAACTGTTTTCAAACCCGGAATCAAATGCAATTTCGGTTATACTTTTATTTAAATCATTTAACATGGTAAAAGCATAATCCAACCTTTTTTCCACCAACCATTTACCCGGTGTTGTATTGTAATGGCTGAAAAAATCCCGTTTAAATTTGGAAAGACTGCGATGGCTGAGTTTTGCGAAATCTTCCATACTTAAATTAAAACAAAAATTATTTTCCATGATATGGGTTAGGGAGGGGGAGTTGCTGCGGGTAAGGCTATGTAAGTATTCTCTCATCCAAGGATCTTCGCAGTGGTGCAGTAAGTTTAATAACAGTTCTTTTATTTTTAACTTGATGATAGTATCAGGAGGTTGTTTGGAAGAACGGAAATATTGCAACATGGAATCGAAAAATAAATTCAGATATTCCATATTTTTAAGCCGGGCCGCAGAAAAATCCTGGATGTTGATTTTTGAGCTAGTCTGCGGGGGAATGGACAATTCATTTAGGGCTTCTTTAATCAATCCATCAGGCATAAAAAATCCCAACATGCAAAAATCATCTTCAAAACTTTGAGTGACAATAGCAGCCCCCTTTTTTACAAAAAGAGTTTGTCCCGCTTCCATAGTCCACACCCCGTGAATAGTCTTCCAGGTTTTTTTCCCACTCAAAACGTGAATCAAATAATCCGTATGGGCGAAGACACCTAAATGCTCGTCTTTGAGAGGACATGTATATTCCACGCATACTAATTCATTTATTATGAATTGATTAAAATGGAGGCTTTCTTTTACAGCGTCGTATAGGTTTCTCATTTAATACAAAGCCCTTCATTCAATTAAAAACCGGAGAAGAATTTAATGTAGAAAAATGAAGGGCCTTATACTGATCTATTTGGGACTGAATTCAGCCTTCCAATATGGAATTACCTGTAAATAGGTACTGTTCCCATTTAGGTAACGGATGGAAAGGGGATGCCTGAACATCTCTAAACAGGCGCTCTAATCCTTTAGAACGATAAAAGCTTTGTCCTCCGATGCACTCCATAGCTTGAGCCACAACGGATTTACAATCTTCGGAGATGTTGGTTTTATAACTCAATACTTTATTCACTAATCCCGCATTTGGCTTAAATTCAAATCCATTTGCTAAATTTTTAAGAGCTTGCCACTGGGTTTGGGCAGAAAGCAGACTGTTGTTCATCTTGCCCAGCATAAATGGAAATTGTCGTGAGTTTCGTGAATATTTTTTTCCAATGTTAAGCGCTATTTCAAAAGCTTTTTCTGCTATACCCACATATGCTGACATTATTAAGGGTAAGGCAACCGTGAGCACGACTCCCCATACGGGATGAAATTCATCTTTGGGGCGGCTTAAGGCGATGGCGGAATCGGGAACAAATACTCTATCAAAATGTATAGATTGTGAACCAGTGGCTCGCATTCCCATAACATCCCAATCTTCGGCAATGCTTACTCCAGTGGCGTTGAGAGGGACTGGAAAATGCAATACTTTCCATTCATTATCCTTGTCCAGGTAAGGGCAACTGGTGATAGCGATATTTCCGGCAGGGGCTTGGCTTGCAAAACTTTTTTTTGCGCTAAAAAGATAGCCGCCCTCTACTTTTACCATTTCTCCATTAGAGCCAAGCCAATCCCTTGCACCCGTGCTCACTAAGACCAGTTGATTTAGGGAAACCTGCTTTAAAAGCTCAGCACCTTGGCCCTGGTTTTGGTATTTCCAAACAGAGGCGGCAACTAAATGTTGGTGCATGGAAAATGCCAGCGCGGTGGAACTGCAGTAGTGGGCAAATGTTTTAATTACATCGCACATTTCATCGTGACTTAAGCCTCCTCCACCAAGCTCAAGGGGGATGGCAGCCGAAAAAAATTGATGTTCTTTTAAATCCTGGTAATTTTCAAAGACAAATTGGCCATCACGGTCTTTTTGCTCCGCTCTGGATGCGAAAGTTTTCCCTAACTCATGGGCGATATCGATAAAATTTGAGGTTTGTTGATCTATCATTTTTGAACTCCTTTTTTTTGATAAAAATATACCCCTCCCGGATGGAAGGGGCTTTTCTCAAAAGTTCAAAAATTTGACTGAGAGGGCTTTTTAGAGCAATTCGAAAATTCCCGCTGCTCCCATACCGCCGCCAATACACATGGACACCATGCCGAATTTGTTATTTCTGCGGCGCATTTCATGGAGCAATTGAACTGTCAATTTAGTACCGGTGCATCCCAAAGGGTGGCCAAGAGCTATGGCTCCGCCATTAACATTTACCTTATCGGGCGATAAGTTTAGCTCATTTAAAACAGCCAGGGTTTGGGAGGCAAAGGCCTCGTTGATTTCAAACAATTCGATATCTTCAAGTTTCATCCCAGCTGCTTTTAGCGCTTTGGGTATGGCGTAGGCAGGTCCAATACCCATAATTTCCGGAGGAACTCCGGCAACGGAAAATTGAATTAATTTAGCAATAGGCTTCAGACCTTTTTCCTTGGCGTAACTTTCTGATGTTATCAAGGTCATGGCTGCGCCGTCACTGGTTTGAGAGCTGTTTCCTGCGGTAACGGTTCCATTCATTTTAAACACAGGCTTTAATTTGGTTAGGGCTTCCACAGTGGTATCTGCACGGGGCCCTTCATCGGTTTTAAAACTCTTTTGGATTGTTTGTTCCTTATTGTTGGCGTCCAGCGTGGTTTCTTCATATACATAGGGCATGATTTCTTCCTCAAATAGCCCGGATTCAATGGCCTTTATGGCCCGCATGTGGGAGTTGTAGGAATATTCGTCCTGGGATTCCCGGGATATGTTATACTTCTCCGCCACTCTTTCGGCGGTAAGGCCCATAGTCATATAGGATTCCGGGCGGCGTTTCACCAGGCGGGGGTTAGGGGCTATTTTGACTCCTCCCATGGGCAAGAGGCTCATGCTTTCCATACCGCCAGCTAAAAACGCTTGACCCTGTCCGAGTCTGACTCGGTCCACCGCCAAAGAAATAGATTGCAGGCCAGAAGAACAATAGCGGTTAATAGTCATGCCACATACGGAATCGGGGAGGCCGGATTCCAATACCACCATTCGCGCCGCATTCATGCCTTGTTCCCCTTCGGGCATGGCGCAACCCAAAATTAAATCTTCCACATCATCGGGAGAAACCTGGCCCGCCCTTTTGAGAGCCTCGTTCACGCAATCAGCAGCCATGGATTCCGGGCGCGCTGTTGCAAGGCTGCCTCTTCCAGCTTTGCCGACGGCTGTTCTCACTGCGGAGACAATAACTGCCTCTTCCATATATCCTCCTAATGGTCCTTTAAAATTGACATGTTATTATTTTAGTTTCTGAGGGGCTTGCCCTTCTTTAACATATGTTCAATACGTTCCTGTGTTTTTTTAGTGCCAATGAGTTTCATGAACTCTTCCCGTTCCAATTCCAGGAGATACTCTTCTGTTACAGGGGTTCCGGGAGTTAGATTGCCTCCAGACATAATCTTCGCAATGGACTTTGCGATAAACGCATCGTGCTCGCTTCCGAACCCGGCCTCCTGGATTAAGAATACAGCCGTTTCAAAAGCCGCCATTGATTCCCTGCCCAAAACTTCAATGTGGTTTTCAGGTTCAGGTGGCCGATAGCCCATTTGCGCCAGGGCAATAACTTCGGCCTTGGCCTGGTCTATGCGAGTGGTATCGTTGTTCGCAATAACCGCTCTTTTATCCAGATATCCCATTTCAAAAGCTTCTTTTGCACTGGTAGCCACTTTGCCCATGGCTATATTTTCAAAAAGTTTGGCCAGGTTGTTGAGAGGAATTCCCGGTGTATTTTTAGAAAGACCTCTGATGGTCAACTCTTTGGTGCCGCCGCCTGCAGGCAACAAGCCAACGCCGACTTCCACAAGCCCCATGTATGTTTCCGGGCTTAAAACTGGCCGTTGGCTGTGTATTACGAATTCGCACCCTCCTCCCAGAGCCAGGTTGTGGGGAGTTACTACCACGGGCACAGGAGCATATTTAATATTCATGGAAGCCTGTTGGAATAATTTTACGGCATATTCGATGTTCTCGTACTCACCGTTCATGGCATCCATCAATATCATACCGATGTTAGCCCCGGCGCAAAACTGGGGCGCCTGGTTGCCAATGACAAGACCCATAAATTTTTCGCTGGCCACTTCCACAGCCTGGCTGATAGCCAGCAGGGAATGTAAATCCTGAGCATTCATTTTAGAGTGGAACTCCAGCAAACATACATCATCCCCGATATCCCATAAGGTAGCGCTGGGATTAGAGAAAACGGGTTGGCTGATTTGTTTGTGAATTTTTATATCAAATCCGGGAGGATTGTGGGGCTGCTTACCCTTAGAAATAGTTTTGATAAACTGTTGGCTGCCTTCAAGGCTATATATTTTGGGCTCTTCAGCCAAGGCCTTGTCCAACCATTCGGGGTAGGATATCTGGCGTTTTTCCCAAATTTCTTTTAGGTTTTCAAAACCTATTAAATCCAAAGTTCTAAAGGGGCCAGCTTCCCATCCAAAACCAAGTTCCATAGCCCTGTCGATGTCCCAAAGGCTTTCCGAAACTTCTGGCGCAACCTCAGCGGCATAGGCAATGGTTTCCGCCAAAATCGCTCTGGCCGCATCAGCGTATTTGCCTTCTGCCTGCCACAAGGCAGATAGTTTTTTATCCAATGTTTCGGCCTTAAAAGCCCCTTTCAGCTCAGGGAAATCGGGCTTAGGAGATATTCTATGCTCACCGCTTTCCAAATCCAGGCCATATATATCTTTGCCCTTTTTCTTGTAGTATCCTCCGCCAGCTTTATTTCCAATTAGTTTTTGGTCAATTAAATTTTGCAATTGGGGATGTATAGCAAAAAAGCCTTTGTCATCTCCTAATAAAGTTTCATTTAGGTTGTTGATAATATGCGCCAGGGTATCCAGCCCCACTAAATCAGCCAGGCGATAAGTTCCCGTTTTGGGACGTCCCATTAAGGGGCCTGTTAATTTATCCACCTCTTCAATGGTCAATTTAAACTCGTCAGTGATTTTTTGAGTGTTTACCATGGCATGAACCCCAATTCGATTGGCAATGAAACAGGGTTGGTCCAATGCGGGAACAGCTACTTTGTTTAAGATGTGATTGAGAACATGGTCGATTCTTTTTAGCGTGTCCTCAGAGGTTTGCGGTCCTTTGATAACTTCCACTAAGCGTAAATAACGAGGCGGATTAAAAAAGTGAGTTCCTAAAAATTGTTTTCCAAAACTTTCAGGGAGCCCTGCTGCCAGAGTTTTTAAGGGAATTCCAGAGGTGTTCGTAGAAATGATGGTATTTTCCTTCATTACCTTGGATAACTTTTGAAACAATTGGACTTTAGGTTCCAGTTTTTCAATAATGGCTTCAATAACCCAATCCGTTTTCCCCGCCGCCTCCAAATCATCCTCAAGATTTCCAGCTTTGATAAGATGTAATGAAGCTTTGCTATACAAGGGATTTGGCTTTATCTTCTTTAACCCGGCAATAGCTGTTTCGGCGATTTTGTTTCGCGCTCCTCCTTCAGAGGGTAAATCCAGTAATAAAACTTTAATGCCGCAATTTGCAAGTTGAGCCGCTATTTGGGCTCCCATTACCCCGCTGCCCACTACTGTGGCGCTTCGAATTGGATGCATAATCAATAACCCCTTCCAAAGGTGGAAATTCCGTTGATACTAATATTTTACGCCTTTTTCAGGCAAAAACGCAAACTTTTTAATTTTTTTAGCTTTCGGCGTACATGGATTCAATCCAGCCGGAAAACTTTTTTTCCACCACATGGCGCCTGAGTTTCATAGACGGCGTTAATTCGCCGGATTCGGCAGAAACAGGCAGGTGGGATAGGGTAAACTTTTGAATTTTTTCCCAATGATTCAATTTGCTGTTCACTGAGTCTATGGTTTCCTGCAAGCTCTTGCGAACGGCATCGGCTTTTACGAAGTCTTCGTTTGAAAGCTTTTCCAAACCAAAGGACTTTTTCAGAGTATCGATGGTTTCTAATTCTGGAAAAAGCAAACAGGTTACGTATTTACGGCCTTCGGCAACCACCATGGCCATATCCACAATTTTACTTTGGTTTATTAAAGCGGATTCAATAGGAACAGGGGAGACATATTTTCCGTTAACAGTTTTAAAAAGCTCTTTTTTTCGACCCGTGATGGTCAAGTAATTCTCAGCATCCAGTTTCCCCAAATCACCGGTATGGTACCAGCCTTCTTCATCAATGACTTCTGAGGTTTCTTTCTGTTTTTTGTAGTAGCCCGTCATCACATTGGGGCCTTTGGCTAAAATTTCGCCATCTTCGGCTATTTTTATCTGTACTCCCGGAAACGGTTTGCCCACGGTTCCCACTTTGCGGTTGCCCGGAAAGTTGGCGGCCAAAACAGGGGATGTTTCTGTGCAACCGTACCCTTCATAGAGGGGGATTCCAATGTTAAGGAAAAAATTATAAAGGGAAGGAGCCAGTGGAGCGCTTCCTGAAATGGCTATGCGCAAATTTCCGCCTAGCGCGGCCCGCATTTTTGAATAAACCAACTTGTCGTATAGTTTGTCCATGAAGCCAGCAGGGCTGGAATTTTCTCTTGAAATAGCTCTTTGTAAGGCAGCTGCGCCTAAAACTTTTTTAATTCCCGTGGCTTCTTCCACATTGCCCTGCATTTTGGCGAAGACTTTTTCCAATAATCGAGGCACTAAAGTGATAACAGTGGGGGAGAGCTCCCTTAAATTGTCTCCTACTTTTTTTACTTCTTCCGCGAAATAAAGATCAACGCCCATGGACATATAATACATGGTAACCATGCGTTCGAATACATGGGCCAACGGTAAGGCTGATAAACATCGGTCTTCCTCGGGATCAATGGGAAAGCGAATTCCTGCAGCCTCCATTTGGGAAACCAGATTGCTATGGTTTATTTCCACACCCTTGGGAACACCAGTACTACCGGAAGTGTAAATGATGGTGGCCAAATCCTCTGATTTGACTTCCATTCCAGATTTTTCCACGGCTTTAATTTTATCTGGATCTTCTCCCAGTTTTTGCACTTCAGCCAATGTGGTCATTTTTTCCAGGTCCAGTTTTCCACTTTGAAACAAAACCTTTTTAAATTTTCCTTCAAAATTTTTCAGATATTCCCATTGGGAAATGTCACTTAAGAACACCCATTTGGTTTCCGATTCATCTAATTCATATTCTAAATTTGCCTCTGAAACGTTGGGAAACAGGGGAACGCTAACTCCTCCTAAATATTGCACAGCCTGATCCATAATTATCCAAAAAGGCGATGGGTGGGCCATAATACCCATGCGATCGCTTTTTTCAAAGCCCAGCTCACGAAGACCGGCTGCTAAACTTTTTACCTGAACTCCAAACTCTTCTGTGGAAATTTTAATCCAGTCGCCATTATGTTTATAACCTAAACAGGCTTCCCTGTTAAAATTTTTGCAAATGTATTCAACAAATTGGGGAAGGGTATTAAAAAATTTTGCCATTCACACTCACTTTTGGTTTTGGGTATTAGGCTGTGATTCAGATTAAAATATAATTGTGGCCTTTTAATGAAAAGGCTCTAATTACTATAACATAGAGCCATAAACTATGCTTGAAAATAAACTTTAAAACGCGGGCTACTTAAAAAAAATCAAAAAAAAGCTCGCCTCTAGGAGACGAGCTTTAAAATCAAGCAAAAAAGAATCAGGTGTTTTGTTTTTCTAAATCAAGACCCTCCCCAATGGTTGTTTTGGGAATAGGGTGATTTTTCAAATATTCCTGAAATTCTGCGTCTTCTTTATTTTTGAAGTAGTCTACTACACTTAAGGAAATTTTGCGATTTGCAAAATCTACTTCTGTTACAACAGCAGGCAATTCTTCATCAATTTTGAAGGCATCAGATGCTTTTTGAATTTTTTCTGTGGATAATTTTGCGTTGGGGATAAAGCCTTCCACTTCATCTTGAAGGGCGATTACAGCTCCTCTGTCCAACAAGCGAATAACTTTTCCTTTTACTTCTTTACCTACAGGGAAATTGTCTTTTACATTTTCCCAAGGATCGTCATGTAAGTGTTTCATGGAAAGAGAGATTCTTCTTTTTTCCTTATCCACTGCAAGGATGACCAATTCAACCTGGTCGCCCTTCTTTAATATTTCGGAAGGATGGTTGATTTTTTGGGTCCAAGACATATCAGAAACATGAATTAAGCCGTCTACGCCTTCTTTAATTTCAATAAAGGCGCCAAAAGCAGCCAGGTTACGGATAGTTCCGGTAACTTTGGAGCCAACAGGCAATTCATCTTCAATTCCTTCCCAGGGGTCAGGAGTGGTTTGCTTAAGGCCAAGTGATATTTTCTGATTGGCTTCGTCCAATTTCAATACCTGGCACTCTACTTCATCGCCGACTTTCAAAATTTGAGAAGGGTGTTTTACGTTTTGAGTCCATGACATTTCAGAAATATGAATCAACCCTTCTACACCTTCGTCAATTTCAAGGAATGCACCGTAATCGGTAAGAGAAACAACTTTACCTTTAACCATGCTCCCTTCAGGATAGCGGTTGGAAACATTTTTCCAGGGGTGATCGTTTAATTGCTTGCGGCCAAGGGAGATTCTTTCTTTTCTGTCGTTAAAATCAAGAACGACAACTTTGATTTTGTCGCCCAGTTTAACCACTTCAGAAGGATGGTTTACGCGGCCCCAGGACATATCTGTGATATGTAAAAGGCCATCAACGCCACCAAGATCAACAAATGCGCCAAAGTCGGTAATGTTTTTAACTGTACCTTCACGAACCTGGCCTTTTTCAAGGTTTTCGATAATATGGTGACGCATTTCGGAGCGTTCGGCTTCCAAAATAACTCTTCTGGATACCACAATGTTACGACGGATTTTATTGACTTTGATAACTTTAACTTCAATAGTAGTTCCCACCATGCTGTCCAAATCGGGAACAGCCCTAAGGTCAATTTGGGAACCGGGCAAAAATGTTTCGATGCCTAGTACATCAACAATTACGCCGCCTTTAATTTTGCGAACAACATAGCCTTCCACCTTGCGGCCGGATTCGTAGGCTTCGTTGATTTTATCCCATACTTTAAGGAAATCAGCGCGGGATTTGGAAAGGATGATTTGACCGTCTTGATCTTCGATTTGTTCGAGAGATACTTCAACTTCGGTGCCGGGCTCAACATTATCGGCTTCACGAAATTCGGAACGGGGAATAACTCCTTCTGATTTGAAACGAATATCGACATATACATCTGTGTCAGTAACACGGACAATGTGACCTTTAACAAGTTTACCTTCTTCAAGACCTGTAAGGGTGCTATCGTAATCGGAAGATAGGGATTCTGCAGATTGGGAACCGGGATTCTCCAGGGCTTCGAGTTCTTTTAAATCTTCTTCGGAGCCGTACAACAATTTTGACATGGGATTCCTGCGTTTTTTTGGGTTAAGGTTATGGAAAATTTTTAAAAATAGCTCTTTTGAGTGATTTTATAAATTTTTCCGGATTTTCATTTGAATCTGTTTTGCAAATTCAAATGGGTTTAAAATGCCATAATAAAAGGCCCGCTAATTGTAATAAATTTAAGGCTTAATTGCGAATTTTGCAGGAAATTTAATGGGGTTTTTGGGAAATATAGTCATTTATTCTGACTAGTTTCTTGAGACATTATTCCGGCCCGGCAAATACTTTGCTTCAGAACTGATTAAGCCCTATCTCAGCCCGACAAAATACTCTGCTTCGGAACTGGTTAAGCCCGATGGAGCATCGAACCTGGAACCTGGCTTAAAGGTTCCTCATCAAAGCATTTTGTCGGTCTGGAATAACTAAAAATAGGCCGGTGAAAGAAATTTTGGATTTAAG